>NZ_QGSL01000106.1:1145827-1149336 GCF_003176655.1 Pseudomonas sp. RW407
CGGCTAGGCATATCAGGATGACACTTGAACTCGCCACACGCTCCGAACGGCCCCCTCTCCCGCAAGCGGGAGAGGGGGCTGTCCGGCGTGGCCGGGAGGTTCGGCGTCAACCTGTAGGAGCGGGCCCTGCCCGCGATTCGCGCAGGGCGCGCTCCTACATGGGGCTCGGTGTGAGGCTGTCTATTGGATTTCCGCGTTCGCGGCTAGGCGTATCAGGATGACACTGAACTCGCCACACGCTCCGAACGGCCCCCTCTCCCTTCAGGGAGAGGGTTGGGGAGAGGGGCGGAGTTGATCCAAACACTAACGGTGCCCGGGAAGCGCCATTCGCGAGCAAGCTCGCTCCTACGAAGAGCGCCTCGGCACTGCCTGCAAGCCAGTTGCTCCTACAGGACCGATATGAAGCGAAGCGCCACGCGCCACCAGCGACTAACGCTTCGCATCACGCCCCCTACGCCTGGCTGCCATCCTCGGCAGCGGCATACAACCGCTCGGCATCGGCCGCCAGGTACTCCAGCGAGGACCTAAAAGGGGACGCATTTATTTTTCTGCTCTAAAGCTGCCTATGCGGTCAGGCTCGTAGGGCGCATAACCGTTCGCGGTTATCCGCCGGTGGCCTTGGCACAGGGGCCGACGGCGGATAACGCCTGGGGCGTTATGCGCCCTACGGGAAACCCCATTCGCGAGTTCGAGCGTAGCGTTCAGTCCCAGCCACCGGGACAGCCCTTGCACCCCTGCATATTCGTCCCCTGGAAATTCCCGAACCTCGGCTTGCTGCCGCGCAGGTCCGCATCCTCCAGGTTCGCCTCCGCCAGCTTCACCTCCTGCAGGTTCGCATCCCGCAAATCCGCGCCCTTCAGGTCCGCACGGGACAACCAGGTCATTTCCAGGTCCGCCGCGCGCAGGTTGGCCTGGTGCAGTTTGCCGCCGCTCAGGCGGGCGAATTCGAGGTAGGCGGCGGTGAGGTCGGCGCCTTGCCATTGGGCGCTCTGGGCGAACAGGCCCCAGGCCTGGATGGCCACCAGGCTGGCGCCGGAGAGGTCGGCGGCGCGCAGGTTGGTTTGCTGCAGGCTGGCGCGGGTGAGGTTGGCGCCGCGCAGGTTGGCTTTTTCCAGGTTGGCCAGGTCCAGGGTGGCGTGGCGCAGGTCGGCGCCCGACAGGTCCGCGCCGGCGAGGTTCATGCGGGTGAGGTCCTGGCCTTTCAGGTCGGCGCCACGCAGGTCGGCGCCGGGGCATTGGCTGCCGGGCTCTATGCGGCAGTGGGCGATGACGGTGGCGTCGTCGGTGTCGGCGGATTCGTCGTTGGCGTGGGCCAGGCCGGCCAGCAGCAGGGCGGCGAGCAGGGTGGTGGTTTTCATGGCGTTCTCCCGGGGCATGGAAAACCGCGCCCCAGGGGGCGCGGTCGGTGGGCTCAGCGGCTGGCGGTCTTGTTGTCCCAGCTGGGCAGCTTGAACACCCAGAAGGAGCCGCCCTGGGCCACCGGGCGCGTCAGTTCGGCCATGTCGCCGCCCCACAGGGGTACGGCGCCGCCGTAGCCGACGGTCACGCCGATGTACTGCTCGCCGTCCTGTTCCCAGGTGATGGGCGGGGAGACGATGCCGCTGCCGGTCTGGAACTTCCACAGCTCCTTGCCGTTCTTCGCGTCGAAGGCCTTGAGGAAGCCGTCGCCGGTGCCGGTGAACACCAGGTTGCCGGCGGTGGCCAGCACGCCGGCCCACAGCGGCAGGTGCTCCTTGTGCTCCCACACCACCTTGCCGCTGGTGGGGTCCATGGCGCGCAGGCTGCCGACGTGGTCGTCGTACATGCGCTTGATGCGGAAGCCCATGCCCAGGTAGGCGCTGCCCTTGGTGTAGTTGACTTCTTCGGTCCAGTAGTCCTCCTTCCAGTGGTTGGCCGGCACGTAGAACAGGCCGGTGTCCTGGCTGTAGGCCATGGGGTTCCAGTTCTTGCCGCCGAGGAAGGGCGGCGAGACTTCCACCGGCTTGCCGTGCTTCTGCCCCGGTTCCGGCAGCGGCGGGCGCTGGCCTTCGCGTTCCACCGGGCGGCCGGTCTTCAGGTCGATGTGGCTGGCCCAGGTGATGTTGTCGACGAAGGGGAAGGCGTTCTGCAGCTTGCCGTTGCTGCGGTCGACCACGTAGAAGAAGCCGTTGCGGTCGGCGTGGGCGGTGGCCTTGACGATCTTGCCGTCCTTGGCCTTGTAGTCGAACAGCACCAGCTCGTTGTTGCCGGAGAAGTCCCAGGCGTCGTTCGGGGTGTGCTGGTAGAACCATTTCACCTCGCCGGTGCTCGGGTCCACGCCGACCTGGCCGGAGGTGTACAGGCTGTCGTAGTCGTGCGGGTTGCCGCCCTTGGCGGTGCGCGCCCAGGTGTTCCACGGGCCGGGGTTGCCGGCGCCGACGATGATGGTGTTGGTCTCGGCGTCGAAGCTGGCGCTCTGCCAGGGCGCGCCGCCGCCGTGGTTCCAGGACTCGACCTTGCCGGTGGGGGAATTGGGGTCGTCCGGCCAGGACGGCGCCTTGACGTTGCCGGTGACGCTGCTGTCCTTGCCGTTCAGGCGGCCCATGTGGCCTTCGACGAAGGGCCGCATCCAGATTTCCTCGCCGGTGTCCGGGTCGCGGGCGAACAGGCGGCCGACCACGCCGAACTCGTCGCCCGAGCTGCCGTGGATGAGCAGCACCTTGCCGGTCTTGCCGTCCTTCACGAGGGTCGGTGCGCCGGTCATGGTGTAGCCGGCGCCGTGTTCGCCGAACTTCTTCTTCCACACCACCTTGCCGGTGTTCTTGTTCAGTGCCACGACGGAGGCGTCGAGGGTGCCGAAGAAGATCTTGTCGCCGTAGATGGCGGCGCCGCGGTTGACCACGTCGCAGCACGGGCGGATGTCGTCGGGCAGGCGGTGGTTGTAGGTCCACAGGCGCTTGCCGGTCCTGGCGTCGAGGGCGAACAGCCGCGAGTAGGAGGCGGTGACGTAGATCACCCCGTCGCTGACGATGGCCTGGGATTCCTGGCCGCGCTGCTTCTCGTCGCCGAAGGAGTAGGACCAGGCCGGGGTCAGCTTGAACACGTTGTCGGCGTTGACCTGCTTGAGCGGGCTCCAGCGCTGGGCGTTGGTGCCCATGCCGTACTGCAGCACGTCGCCGGTGGTCTTGTGGTCGTTGGCGATGTCGTCCCAGCTGACGTCCTTGGCCAGCGCGGCGCCGCCGGTGCCCAGGGCGATGGCGAGGGTCAGGCTGTGCAGGGCGAGGCGCAGGGGGCCGGCAGAGCTGGGTGAAGAGGCGGGTGAGGTTCTTGTTGTCATCTTCGGGTTCCCGTTTTTTGTGTTGGGTCGAGAAACGGCGGGCCGCTGCTCGGGCCGCGGCGGTTCCATGGTGGGAGCCGGCGGCGGTGGCGGAAACGGAAAAGCTCCCGCATCGGCCGGGACAAGTTCCCGGCCGGGGCATGACTTGGGCTTGCTGCCGAAGGCGCTGGCGCGGCAGCCCTGCGCCCTAGTACGAAGGGAGTAGGCGGGGACA
>NZ_QGSL01000106.1:1149346-1152651 GCF_003176655.1 Pseudomonas sp. RW407
GTTGCCGGGAAACACGGTATTTTTCCCCCGTAGGAGCGGACTCCGTCCGCGATCGGATTCACCGACCACGCCGGACGCCCCGGTGGCACGGATGGCGGCGAATAACCGCGAACGGTTATTCGCCCTACGTCAGATCTCCCGCGTCGGCACGTGCCCGAACAGCTTCTGGGAGAAGCGCACGCGCTCTTCCGGGGTTTCCTGCACGCCCTTGGCCTGCAGCTCCACCAGGTGGGCTTCCACCGCCTGGGCGCGGCCGGTCAGGCCGCAGTCGTTGGCGATCTGGATGTTCAGGCCGGGGCGGGCGTTGAGTTCGAGGATCAGCGGGCCCTTGTCCTGGTCCAGCACCATGTCCACGCCGATGTAGCCCAGGCCGCACAGCTCGTAGCAGCCGGCGGCCAGCTTCATGAAGCCGTCCCAGTGCGGCAGCTGCACGCCGTCCACCGCGTTGGTGGTGTCCGGGTGCTTGGCGATCTTGCGGTTCAGCCAGGTGCCTTGCAGGGTGATGCCGGTGGCCAGGTCCACGCCCACGCCGATGGCGCCCTGGTGCAGGTTGGCCTTGCCGTTGGACTGGCGCGTCGGCAGGCGCAGCATGGCCATCACCGGGTAGCCCATGAGGACGATGATGCGGATGTCCGGCACGCCCTCGTAGCTGATGCTGCGGAAGATCTGGTCGGGGGTGACGCGGTACTCGATCAGCGCGCGGTCGCGGTGGCCGCCCAGGGAGTACAGGCCGGTGAGGATGCTGGAGAGCTGGTACTCGATCTCCTCGCGGCTGATGATGCGCCCGGAGACGGTCTTGAAGTTGCCCTCGAAGCGGTCGGCGATCACCAGGATGCCGTCGCCGCCCGCGCCCTGCGCCGGCTTGATGACGAAGTCGTTGCGCTCGCCGATGATGCTGTCGAGCTTCTCGATCTCCTTCTCGGTGGAGATGATCCCGTACATCTCCGGCACGTGGATGCCCGCCGCTATGGCGCGCTCCTTGGTGATGATCTTGTCGTCGACGATCGGGTACAGGTGGCGCTTGTTGTACTTCAGCACGAAGTCCGCGTTGCGCCGGTTGATGCCCATGATGCCCTTGGCTTCCAGGGCTTTCCACCGCTTGATCAGGCCGAACATGGCTCAGTCCTTCAGGAAGGCTTTGAAGCGGAACAGCTCGGTCAGGCGGTAGCCGCGGTAACGGCCCATCGCCAGCATGAAGGCCACCAGGAGCAGCAGCACCGCGGGGAAGGTGAACACGAAGTACACCAGCTCCGGCACGCGCATCAGGATGTGCGCCAGGGCCGCGGCGAACAGGGTGCCGATGGCGGCCTTCATGGCGTGGGCGGCGCCGCGTTCTTCCCAGGTGATCGACAGGCGCTCGATGCTCATGGTCAGGATCACCATGGGGAACAGCGCCACCGACAGGCCGCTCTCGAAGCCCAGGCGGTGGCTGAGCAGGCTGATGGCGGCGATCATCACCACCACGAAGGTCAGCACCACCGACAGGCGCGGCAGCATCTGCAGCTTCAGGTGCTCCAGGTATGAGCGCAGCGACAGGCCCAGGGCGGTGATCACGGTGAACAGGCCGATGCCCCACTGCAGGCCGGTCTCGCGGAAGGCGAGGGCGATCAGCACCGGGGTGAAGGTGCCGAGGGTCTGGATGCCGATCAGGTTGCGCAGGACCAGAATCACCAGCACGCCGAAGGGGATCATGATCATGATCTGGAAGGTCTGCTGGGTGGACAGCGGCAGGCCGTACAGCGAGTAGTCGAGGAAGGAGGCGTCGGTGTTCTCGTTGGTCAGCTTGGCCAGGCGGATGGCGTTCATCTCGCTGTTGTTCAGGCTGAAGCTGATCAGCGCCTTCTTGCCGCCTTCCACCGCCAGCAGCGGCTCGTCGCCCAGCCACCAGATCAGGCGGTCGGCGGGCAGGCCGCGTTCGCCGGTTTCCGGGTTGAAGTACAGCCAGTCCTTGCCGTTGTAGCTGCGCAGCCACAGTTCCGGGCTCTGCGCCTGGTTGGCCAGCAGGCGCAGGGTGTGCACGCGCTCCATGGGCACGTGGGCCTGGGCCAGCAGGGTCTCGACGATGTAGGAGCGCTTCTCCAGGCTGGTGTCGCCGGCCAGCAGCAGTTTGACGTTGTCGTCGGCCAGGTTGTTGGCGCGCTTGATGGTTTCGCTGACGAAGGTCTCGATGTCCGCCGAATGCTGGCGGATGGGCGCGATCAGCGCCTCGGCGGCGATCTTCTCCGGGCCTTCCAGGGGCGGGCTGTCACGGAAGATCGGGCCTTTCTCCTTGGGCTGCTCGCCGCTGAAGCGCTTGGTCAGCACCAGGCGGTAGTAGAGCGTCTGCTTGCCGTTGGCGCGGCGCGAGGACCAGGTCACCTTGCGGTTGCCGTCGGCGCGGTTGATGCTCACCCCGTAGTTGTTCGAGACGAAGCTCTCGTTGAGGCTGACGTAGCCCTGGGTCAGCGGCGGCACGAACATCTGCACCTTGACCGGGGTCTTCGGCGTGGCGACGAACTCGACCTTGGCGTCGATGTTCCACAGGTCGTCGGTTTCCGCCTCGGTCATGGGTATGCCGAGGATGAAGATCTGGTAGGCGGTGATGGAAACGCCCAGGACCACCAGGATGGCGATCAGGATCTTCAGGTGCAGGTTGATGGAGCGCATGGGCTTTACTCGGCAGGTTTCGCAACGGGGCAGCCGGGCTGGCCGGCGGCGTATTTCAGGCTGGGGTCGACCAGGGCGCCGAAGCGCTTGAGCGCGTCGGAACCGATCAGCAGGGGGTATTGGAATGCGCTGCGGTCGGTAAGGTTCACTTCGATGGTGCGGCGCAGCCTGCCCAGGCAGACGTCCAGCTCGATGACCGGGCGGGCGGTGTAGGCCTTGTCCTCGTCGGGGTCGAAGTCGCCGTGGCGGCGCTTGATCTTGCTGATGCGCGCCAGCGGCCGCTCCAGCGGCTGGCTGTCGGCGGTGTCGGTGGCCAGGTAGAAGCGCACCCAGGTCTCGCCGTCGCGCTTGAAGCGCTTGATGTCGCGGGCGCTCAGGGAGGCGGTCTTGGCGCCGGTGTCGAGCTTGGCCGCCAGCACCTGGTCGAGCTGGCCGACGTGGGCGTATTCGATGAGCCCGTAGACGGTCTTGCCGGCGGCGCCGGCGGCGCCGCCGAAGGCTGCCAGGAAAAGCAGGAGCAGCAGGGCTGTGGGCTTGAGTCTCATAAGTCCTGAGCGCTGGGGGCCGTAGGCCAGTGAACGGGGGCATCCGGCAAACGCCACGGCCTGCGGGCGAGTCATCCTTGGCTGGGCGGGTGGGCCCCCAGGAGGGATGCGGGG
>NZ_QGSL01000106.1:1152661-1162770 GCF_003176655.1 Pseudomonas sp. RW407
TCAGCGCGCGCCTGCCCGGCACCGACGCGCTGCGCCAGGCGGCGTCCGCCTGGGCCCATAGCGACGGCGTCACCTGGGTGTTCATCGGCAAGACCCTGCTCACCGCCTTCCTCGCCCTGTGGCTGGCCTACCGCCTGGAACTGCCGCAGCCCAACACCGTGCTGGTCAGCGCCTTCATCGTGCTGCAGCCGCAGAGCGGGCAGGTCCTGGCCAAGAGCTTCTACCGCATCCTCGGCACCCTGGCCGGGCTCACGGTGATGGTCACCTTCATCGCCCTGTTCGCCCAGGAGCGGGTGCTGTTTTTGCTCTGCGTGTCGATCTGGGTCGGCCTGTGCACCGCTGGCGCCGCGCGCTACCGCGACTTCCGCGCCTATGCCTGCCTGCTGGCCGGCTACACCGCGGTGATGATCGGCATTCCCGCCACCCTGCATCCCGAGGGCGCCTTCATGGCGGCATTGTGGCGGGTGCTGGAGATCACCCTGGGCATCTTCTGCACCGGCCTGGTCAGTGCCCTGGTGCTGCCGCAGACCAGCAGCGCGGCGCTGCGCAACGCCCTGGACACGCGCTTCGGCGACTTCGCCGGGCTGGCCGCCGCGGGCCTTGAGGGCACCCTCGACCATGCCCGCTTCGAGCAGGCCGCCGCGCGCATCGCCGCCGAGGCCGTGGGCCTGGAGAACCTGCGCAACGTCACCGCCTTCGAAGACCCGCACATGCGCCTGCGCAGCGGCCGCCTGGCGCGCCTGAACAGCGAGTTCATGCAGCTGACCACGCGCTTCCACGCCCTGCAGCGCCTGCTCGACCGCCTGCGCGAACGCCAGGCCGCCGCCGTGCTGGAAGTGCTGATGCCGTGCCTGGTCGAGGTCGGCGGCCTGCTCGCCGGCTGGCATGGCCGGCCGCTGCGCGACGCCGACGCGGCCTTCCTCGCCGCGCAGCTGGAGCACTGCCGCCAGCAACTGATGCCGCAGATCCGCGAGGCCCGCGCCAGGCTCGCCCACGCCTGCCCGCGGGAGGCCGACCAACTGGATTTCGAGACCGCCGCCGAGCTGCTGTTCCGCTTCGCCGGCGACCTCCACGACTACGCCCAGACCCACGCCTCCCTGGCCGCCCACAGGCACGCCCGCGAGCAGTGGAAGGAGCGCTTCACGCCCAAGGCCAACGCCGTGGCCGCGGCGGTCGCCGGGCTGCGCTGCGCGCTGCTGGTGATCGTCGGCGGGGTGTTCTGGATCGAGACCTCGTGGGTCAGCGGCGCCACCTTCACCCTCACCTCGGTGCTGATCGCCGCGCTGTCGTCGGCCTCGCCCAACCCCAAGCGCCTGTCGCTGCAGCTGACCCTCGGCACCCTGCTGGGCGCCACCCTGGGCTTCGTCCTCACCTTCCGCGTGCTGCCGCACCTGGATGGCTTCCCGCTGCTGTGCATGGTGCTGGCGCCGGTGTTCGCCCTCGGCGCCTTCCTCATCACCCGACCGCAGTGGAGCGGCTACGGCGTGGGCCTGCTGGTGTGGTTCTGCATCGCCTCGCTGCCGGCCAACCTGGCGCGCTACGACGCCTACACCTTCATCAACGAGTACCTGGCCATGCTGCTGTCCATGGGCATGGCGGTGGTGGCGGCCATGGTGATCCTGCCGCCGAACCGCCCCTGGCTGTGGGAGCGCCTGGAAGCCGAGCTGCGCATGCGCGTGGTGCACACCATCAGCGACCCGCTGAAGGGCCTGTCGGCCGGCTTCGAGAGCGGCACCCGCGACCTGCTCAACCAGGCCTACGGCCTGGCCAGCGGCCGCCCCGACGTGCAGCGCCGGCTGCTGCGCTGGATGTTCCAGGTGCAGGAGGTGGGCCTGGCGATCATCGAACTGCGCCGCGAGCAGGCGCGGCTGCCCGACGAGCCCTGGTACGCCGAGCACTTGCCCTGGCGCCGCGCCATCCGCGCCATGGGCCGGGCGCTGATCCGCCTGTTCATCCAGCCCAGCGAGCACAACCGCCTGCGCGCCCTGGCGGCGGTGGAACACGCCATCCACAGCACCCGCACCACCCAGGAACCGCGCCCGCCGCACTTCGGCACCTCGCCACTGCGGCGCATGTGCAGCTACCTGCACTTCATCCGCACCTCGCTGCTCGACCCCAGCTCGCCGCTACGCGAGACGTCGCGGGGTTGAGGAAGCCGCGCGCCGTGCCCCACCTGTAGGAGCGCGCCCTGCGCGCGAATCGCGGACAGAGTCCGCTCCTACGGTTCCAGGAAGCACGGTCGTAGGAGCAACTGTCTTGCGGCCCGCGCCGAAATGCTCTTCGTAGGAGCGAGCTTGCTCGCGAATAAACCCCGCTGCGGAGTCCGTTCGCGAGCAAGCTCGCTCCTACAGGTTGCCGGAAGGCGTGGCATTTCCCTGTAGGAGCGGACCTTGTCCGCGATTGGATTCACCCGCCACGCCGGACACCCCGATGGCACGGCCAACGGCGGATAACCGCGAACGGTTATTCGCCCTACGCCAAGGTCGGCCGTTGCGTAGGGCGCATAACGCCCCAGGCGTTATCCGCCGCCTGACCTTGGCCGCCAGCCCGCTCGGTTCCGAACCTGGCATCGCCGCCCCGACACAACCGATCCCGTCGCGCCCCGACCAACGGCCCACCCCCCAGGCGACGACCTGCGCCTTCCCGTAATAAATGTGTGGCTATGCTTGGGCCCATGGACATCCGGATCGAACAGACCGATGGTGATCCGCCCACATGGAAGGTCTTCCTGGGGACGTTCTTCATCGTATGCACCAGTGAAGACGAAGCCTCCGCCTGCGCCGAGGCCGCGCACCGCTACGCCAGCGCCAACCCGGCCATCCACTGCGACCTGCCCAGCCCGCCGGCGGCCGTGGCGCCCCTGCGCGCCGGCTGTTGCCCACCCAGCGGCGCCGAGCTGGAGGCCTGGGAACTGCGCTGGCCGGAGCGCTACCTGGGCACCTGAGCGCCGCGACCGAATCACCGCCCACAGCGATCACCCGCCTATACCCGCCTATACCTGCCTCCTGGCTGGGCGCAGGCGGTTTTCCGACAGCGCCGCATCGCCCCCGCCGTAGCCGACTTCCGTAATTGCGCCGAGCACTGTGGGACTTGACCCCCGGGCTTCGCAGCGTGAGCCAGCGGTCAAGTTCTGCGCGCCGCGCCACACCTAAGCTCGCCCCTTCGTGCCGCTGGACGAGGCCTTGCCGTGCACCGGCCGCACCCACCACAAGAACACCAAGGGGGAGCACCACCCATGCAGACTCGAACCGGCGGCTGGACCGCCCAGCAGCGCTGGCGCATCCAGATCTTCGCCATCACCTGGCTGGCCTACGCGGCCTTCTACTTCACCCGCAAGGCCTTCTCCGTGGCCAAGCTGGGTATCGGCGAAGACCCGGGCTTCGTCCTCGACAAGGCGGCGATGGCCGACCTGGATGCCCTCTACCTCGCCGCCTATGCCGTGGGCCAGTTCGTCTGGGGCAGCTTCGCCGACCGCTACGGCCCGCGCGTGGTGGTGGGCGTAGGGCTGTTCGTCTCGGCCCTGGCGGCGCTGGCCATGGGCACCTTCGCCACCCTGCCGATCTTCGCCACCTGCATGGTCGTCCAGGGCCTGGCGCAGTCCACCGGCTGGTCGGGGCTGTGCAAGAACATGGGCTGCTTCTTCTCCACCGGCGAGCGCGGCCGCGCCATGGGCTACTGGAGCACCTGCTACGCCTTCGGCGGCCTGGTGGCCACGCCCTTCGTCGGCTGGTGCGCCTACCGGCTCACCGACGACTGGCAGGTGGCCTTCCTTTCCGCCGCCGGCGTGGTGCTGGTGGTGGGCTGCCTGTTCCTGCTGCTGCAGCGCAACCGCCCGGAAGACGTCGGCCTGCCGCCGCTGGAAGACCGGCACGAACCGCCGGCGCAAGCCGACGGCGGCCTGTGGGACGCGCTGCGCCAGGTGCTGCGCAACCGCACCGTGCTGGTCCTGGGGCTGGCCTACTTCCTGCTCAAGCCGGCCCGCTACGCCATCCTGTTCTGGGGCCCGGTGATCATCTACGAGCGCATGCCGGAGATCGGCAAGGTCGCCGCGGCCATCGTCCCCACCGCCTTCGAGATGGCCGGCCTGCTCGGGCCCATCCTCATCGGCCTGGCCTCGGACCGGCTGTTCGGCGCCCGGCGCATGCCCGCCTGCGTGCTCAGCCTGCTGGCGCTGGCGGTGTGCCTGGCGCTGTTCGTGCCGGTGCTGCTGAGCGGCAACCTGTACCTGGTGGTGGGGTTGCTGTTCCTGATGGGCGTGACCCTCTACGGCCCCGACTCGATGATCAGCGGCGCCGCCGCCATCGACTTCGGCACCCGCCGGGCCGCCGGCACCGCCACCGGTTTCGTCAACGGCTGCGGTTCGGTGGGGGCGATCCTCGGCGGCCTGCTGCCCGGCTACTTCGACACCCTCTCGGTGTTCGTCCTCTTCACCGGCACCGCCCTGGCGGCCTGCCTGCTGCTGGTGCCGTTCTGGTACAGCGTCCCGCAGGGCCAGGCCGGCACCGTACCCGCCAGCGGCCTGCAGGCGCGCTGAGCCGCCAGCGCCGACACGCCGGGCCGCGGGGCGGCCCGGCCAGCATTCCCGAGCACACTAAGGAGCAGGCCCATGGCCCTCGCACTCTTCGACCTGGACGACACCCTCATCGACGGCGACTGCGCCAGCCTGTGGAGCCGGCACATGGCCGACCTGGGCTGGGTGGACGGCGATGTCTTCGTCCACCACGACCAGGCGCTCATGGCCCTCTACGCCCGGGGCGAACTGGCGATGGAGGACTACATGGCCTTCACCCTGGCACCGCTGGCGGGGCGCACGCCCGAAGCCGTCGCCGCGGCGGTGGAACCCTTCGTCACCGACGTCATAGGCCCGCGCATCCGCTTCGACGCCCTGGGCTGCCTGAACCACCACCGCCAGGCCGGCGACCGCCTGCTGGTCATCTCCGCCTCGGCGCACTTCCTGGTCGCCAGCATCGCCGCCCGGCTGGGCGTCAGCGAAGTCCTGGCCATCGACCTGGAGCAGAGCGACGGGACCTACAGCGGCCACACCCGGGGCACCCTGACCTATCGCGCGGGCAAGATCGCCCGCCTGCGGACCTGGCTGCAGGCGCAGGGCGAAAGCCTGATCGGCGCCCACTTCTACTCCGATTCGCGCAACGACCTGCCGCTGCTCTCCCTGGTGGAGAACCCCCGCGCGGTCAACCCCGATCCGGCCCTGCGCAGCCACGCCGAAGCCTTCGGCTGGCCGATCCTCGACTGGCGCTGACGCGCCCGCCGGGCAAAAAGAAGCCGCCCGCAGGCGGCTCGGAAAGTGGGCGCGGGCACGCCACACTGTGGGAACGGGGTTTCGGCGATCAGCGCGCCGCCCAGGCGTTGAAGCGCTGCTCCAGCTGTTCGCCGTGGTCGGCCCAGAAGGCGGCGTTCATCTGCACCTGGTTGGCCAGGTTGGCCGCGTCGGTGGGCATGTCGCGGCGCCGGGCCTCATCCACCTGGCCGACCGCGGCGGTGTTCACCGGGCCGTAGGCGATCTGCTGGGCGTAGGCCTTCTGCTGCTCGGTCTGCAGCACGAACTCGATGAACCGGCGGCCTTCCTCGGCGCGCCTGGCGCCCTTGGGAATGGTGAAGGCGTCCATGTCGTAGATGCCGCCGTTCCAGACGATGCGCAGGTTGCTCTCGTTCTGCACGGCGGCGATCCGGCCGTTGTACACCGAGCTCATCACCACGTCGCCCGAGACCAGGTACTGCGGCGGCTGGGCGCCGGCCTCCCACCACTGGATGCTCGGCTTGATCTGGTCGAGCTTGCGGAAGGCGCGGTCCTGGCCTTCCTTGGTGGCCAGGACGGCATAGACGTCCTTCGGCGCCACGCCATCGGCCATCAGCGCGAACTCCAGGGTGTACATGGCGCCCTTGCGCAGGCCGCGCTTGCCCGGGTACTTCTGCAGGTCCCAGAAGTCGGCCCAGCTGGTGGGCGCGGTCTTCAGCTTGTCGGCGTTGTAGGCCAGCACCGTGGACCACACGAAGAAGCCCACGCCGCATGGCTGCACCGCGCCTTCGAGCAACTGCGGGGCGAGCTTGGCGATGGCCGGGTCCTCGCCGATCTCCTCCAGCAGGCCCTCGTCGCAGGCGCGGGCCAGCTCCGGCATCTCCATCTCCACCACGTCCCAGGACACGCTGCCGGTGTCCACCTGCACCTTCACCTTGGCCATTTCGCCGTTGAACTCGTCGGCGATCACCCGGCTGCCGGCCTGGGCCGCATAGGGCTCGTAGAAGGCCTTGACCTGGGCGGCCTTGTTGGCGCCGCCGTGGGACACCACGGTGATGTCGGCATGGGCCTGGCCGGCGAGGCAGGCGAGGGCGAGGGTGATGGCGCTGCTCAGGGACTTGTGCATTGTTGTTCTCCGTCGAGTCGGTGAGGGCTGGCGATTGGCGATTAGTCTCGGCGCGCCGCGCGGCGCCGGACAATCAGACGGAACAACGATTCGGCCGGGGCCGCTCGTACCTCCGTACGGGGCGCCGCGCCCTGGCGCGACAGGCGGGCGGCATTGGTGTCATCCTTGCCCGCGCGCCACCTCCACCTGCCGCCGGAAGCCGCCCCATGCCGTTCTGCATCCAAGACATCCTCGACGACAGCGCCCTGCGCACCCGCCTGCTGGCCGGCGCGGAAAACACCGCGCGGCGCCTGCGCTGGGCCCACGTGTGCGAGCTGGCCGACCCCACCGAATGGCTGGGCGAGGGCGACCTGCTGATGACCACCGGCATCGGCATACCGGCCCAGCCCGAGGCCCAGCGCGCCTACCTGGAGCGGCTGGCGGCGGCGCGCCTGGCCGGGCTGATGATCGGCGAGAACATGCAGGCCCCGGCCGACCTCGGCGCCCTGCAGGAGGCCGCCCAGCGCCTGGGCTTCCCCCTGCTGATGACGCACTACTCGGTGCCGTTCTCGGCGGTCACCCGGGCCATCCTCGACGCCGGCAAGCAGGAGGAATACGAACGCCGCAGCGCCGTCACGCGCATCTACGAAAGCGCGCGCATGGGCCTGCGCGGCCTAGGCCCGGACGCCCTGCTCAAGCGCCTGGCGGCGGACGTGCGGGCGCGCCTGTACCTGTTCGACGCGGCCAGCCTGGAGCCCTGGCAGGAAGGCCTGGAACCGCTGCCCGAAGCCTGGCGCCAGGCCCTGGGCGAGCGGCGCGGCGGCGGTGCCTCGGTGAACCGCTACCTGGCCGGCGAGGAAGAGGCATTGGTGATGGCGCTGCCGTCCCTGGCCGCCTGCGAACTGCTGGCCAGCGGCGGCGAACTGCTCGACTACGGCCTGCTGCACCACGTGACGGCGGTGCTGGGCATCGAGCTGGAGCGCCTGCAGGTGGAGCACGAGCGCCTGCTGCGGCAGGGTTCTGAACTGCTCGACGATCTATTGCAGCAACGCCTGAGCGAACGCCCGGCGCAGGAACGCCTGGCCGCCCTCGACTGCCCGGTGGAACAGGCCACCCTGGCCGTGGCGCGGCCCGCCGGGCCGCTGCCCGAACGCTGGGCGCAACGCCTGCGCCGGCACGGGGTGAACCTGCTGCTGCGCAACCAGGGCGAGGAACTCATCCTGCTGCTGGCCCGCGGCGAATCCGCCGAGGCGCTGCAGCAGGCGCTGGGCTGCCCGCTCGGCCTGGGCAACCCGCTGGGCCACGCCGGCCGCGCCCCGGAGGCATTGCGTGAGGCCCGCCTGGCGCTGGCCCACGCCTCCGCGCAGCGGCCGCTGGCGCGCTACGCCGAGGCGCAGAGCGAACAATCCTGGCTGCCCGCCAGCCTGGAGGACGCGGCGCGGGTGCACCGCCGCGTGCTCGGCGCGCTGGCAGACTACGACCAGCAGCAGGGCGCGCAGCTGGAGCACACCCTGCTGGTGTTCCTGGAGCAGAACCGCTCCTGGCAGAAGGCCGCCCAGCGCCTCAACGTGCACAAGCAGACGCTGGTCTACCGCATCCGCCGCATCGAAGAGATCACCGGCCGCTCGCTGGATTCCACCGAAGACGTCGCGGTGCTCTGGATCGCCCTGCGCGCGGCGCAGATCGCCGGCTTCAGGGAATGATCACGAAGCTCTTGCGCACCGTCTCGCGCACGTCCCAGGTGCCCTGGCAGTTCGCCGGGAACAGCACCGCGTCGCCCGGGCGCAGCTCGATCGGCTCGCCGCCGTCGGGCTCGAAGAAGCAGTGCCCGCTGATGAAATGGCTGAACTCGCGTTCCAGCACCTGGCGGCGGAAGCGCCCCGGCGTGCATTCCCAGACGCCGGCGAGCAGCCCGCCGGGGCCCTCCACGGCGTGGGTGGCGGCCTCGGCCAGCGGCGTGCCGACGGGCACCTTGGCCGGCACGGCGGCGGGCAGGGCGAGGCTGGCGGTGGCGGTCAGGCGGATGGGTTGGTTCATGGCGTACTCCTGCGGTCAGAGGCTCTTGTCTTCCAGGCCAGCCGGGGCCAGGGTGCTCAGCGCACGGTCCAGCCAGCCCGGTTGTTCGTCGTCGGCCTCGCGGGCCTCCTTGCGCTGCACCGCGCCGCGCACCAGCAGGCCGCCCAGGTAGCGCAGCGGCTCGGGCGGGAAGCGCCTGGGCTGGCGGCCCACCAGGCCGCAGCGGCTCCACTCGTCGTCGCGGCCCAGCGCCAGGCTGGCGAGGATGCGCCCGCCGAGGCGGCTGGGGCCCACCCCATTCCCACTCCAGCCGATGCCATAGAAGATGTGCGGCGCGTCCTGCAGGTGGCCGAACACCGGCAGGCTGTCGTAGGTGCGGTCGATGGGCCCGCACCAGCTGTGGGTGATGGGCACGTCGTGCAACTGCGGGTAGGTGCGGCGGAAGTCCGCCTCGGTATCGCGGCTGAGCTGCGCATCGTCGTCGAAACCCTCGTCGATGCGGCTGGCGAAACTGATCATCCCGGTACCCTTGCCGAAGGCGATGCGCCCGTCGCGGGTGGTGCGGTAGTAGTCCACCATCAACTGCGAATCGGTGACGGCCTCGCCGCCGGTCCAGCCGATCCACTTCAGGCGGTCGGGAATGGGCGCGGTGGCGACAACGGTGCTGGTCACCGGCAGGATGGTCCGGCGCAGCTCGGGAATCTGCGCGGCCCAGGCATTGGTGGCCAGCACCACGCGGCCCGCGGTCACGGTACCGCCCGGCGTGCGCAGCAGGGCAGGGGCGCTGCGCTGGAAGTCCTCCACCTGCGTGTTCTCGAAAATCCGCACGCCCTTCTCCAGGGCCACCCGGCGCAGCCCACGGGCCAGCCGCGCCGGCTGCACGGTGGCGTTGCTGGCCTCCAGCACCCCCTCCAGGTGCCGCGGCGAACCGGCACGGCGCGCCACCTCGGCATCGGCCAGCGGCTCGAACACCGCCTCGCCCAGGCGCTCGCAGGTGCGCTGCACATCCTTCCAGGCGCCGCGCTGAGCATTGCTGGTGGCGGTCCACAGCCAGCCGCCACGGCGGAAATGCGCATCGATGCCATGGGCCTCGCAGAACTCGCCGATTTCGCCAATGGCCGCCGCCGAAGCCCGCGCCAGGCGCAGCGCTTCCTCCCTGCCGCACTGCGCGGCCAGGGAACTGATCTTCGGCCACCAGGACATCACGAACCCGCCATTGCGCCCCGAAGCCCCGCCGCCGCAGATATCCCGCTCGAGAATGGCGATGCGGCACCGCGGCTCCAGCTCCAGCAGGCGCAACGCCGTCCACAACCCGACGAAGCCGCCGCCGACGATGGCCACGTCCACCGTGATGTCTTCCCGCAACGGCGCGGTGGGCGCAAGTTCGTCGGCGATTTCCTGAAGCCAGAGGGAGCGTTTCATGGGGGCGTTGTCCGTGGGTGAACTGTCGATACCCCACTGTCGCCCCGACGAGGAAGGCGAACAATCGTGCAATCCACGCAATCCACCACACCCGCCTCATACGAAAATATGAGCCACCCCACCCGCCCTTCACGCTCTTCGTAGGAGCGAGCTTGCTCGCGAACCTGACTGACGCCGTGCCAAGCCGGAAGCGCTGTTCGCGAGAACGACAAGGCATCAGGACGGCTCAGCACTCCCCCTCGCGCCGAACAACCCCCTCTCCCGCTTGCGGGAGAGGGCCGGGGAGAGGGAACAGCATCACCCCCAAAC
>NZ_QGSL01000106.1:1162780-1167816 GCF_003176655.1 Pseudomonas sp. RW407
GTGCGCGTCAGGGTGGTTTCCGCCAGCCTCACCTCACGCAACTGGCCCATCCCATGCAGGCCGCCGTCCAGCGTTTCGCGGGCGACGAAGCTGAGCAGGCGGGTGCGGGCGATCAGGTTGGGCAGCATGGGGATGGCGTTGGTCTCGATCTGCACCTGCGGCGGCGGCAGGCCGTGGGCCTGGAAGGTGGCGTCCATCCAGCGCCGCGACGACACCCCGGGCGCCGGCAGCACCCAGCGGTAGCGGCACAGGTCGGCGATGGCCACCGGGCCGTCGAACAGCGGGTGCTCGCGGCTGGCCACCACCACCACCTGGTCCTGCAGCAGCGGCTCGCTGGCCAGGTGCGGGTCGTCGAGGATGCGCGAGCAGATCGCCATGTCCAGGCGCCCGCTGCGCAGGGCCTCGCGCAACACGTCGTCCTGGCCCAGGGACAGGCTGATGGTCACCTCCGGGGCGCGCTGCAGCAGTTCCTCCACCAGCGGCGGCAGCAGGTACTCGGCCATGGTCGCGGCACAGCCCAGGCGGATGTTGCCCACCAGGCCGCTGGCGAAGTCGCGCACCTCGCGGCGCGTCTCCTCGATGTCCTGACGCAGCTGGCGGGCGCGCCGCAGCATCAGCTCGCCGGCAGGGGTCAGGCGGATGCGCCGGCCCTCGCGCTGGAACAGGCTGGTGCCCAGGGACTGCTCCAGGCGCTGGATGCTCTTGGTCAGCGCCGGCTGGCTGCGCCCCAGGCGCTCCGCCGCGCGGCCCAGGTGGCCGAGCTCGGCGATGGTTTCGAAGTAGGCGAGATCGCGCAGGTCCATGGCGGTCATCCGATAAATTTCAGGAATGAATTCATGACTATTAGAAAATGGACTTGATGGATCGCGCTATCGATAATTTTCCGCGTTGTCCGCAGTCCGGAGTCCTTGCGTGTCCAGCCGTCCAGCCCAGCGCCTCAGCCGTATCCCCGCCAGCCTGCAATGGCCGGCCCTGATCCTGGCGGCCGGCGGCGCCGGGCAACTGCTCGCCTGGCTGGGCATCCCCGCCGCGCTCTTCCTCGGCCCCATGCTGGTGGCCATCGCCTTCGGCGTCGGCGGCGCCGGCATCCGCCTGCCGCGCCAGGCCTTCCGCCTCAGCCAGGGCTGCATCGGCCTGCTGGTGGCCCACGCCATCAACTGGTCGGTGCTGCAGGCCATGGCCGCGTCCTGGCCGCTGATGCTCTGCGCCACCCTGCTCACCCTGCTGCTCAGCGCCGTGGTCAGCTACGCCATGGTGCGTTTCGGCGGCATCCCCGGCAGCACCGCCGCCTGGGGCACCGCGCCGGGCGGCGCGGCGGCCATGGTGGCGATGGCCGAGTCCCACGGCGCCGACCCGCGGGTGGTGGCCACCATGCAGTACGTGCGGGTGGTCTGCGTGGTCATGGCCGGCGCCCTGGTCGGCCGCCTGCTGGGCATCGAGGGTGGCGCCTCGGCGGCCCACAGCACGCCGCTGGACGACGCCGGCCACCTGCCCGGCCTGGTCAACTGCCTGCTGCTGATCTTCGTCGGCGTCAGCCTGGGCGCGCGCCTGCCGGCCGGCCCGCTGCTGGTGCCGCTGGTGGCCGGCGCGGCGCTGCAGCTGGGCGGGCTGCTGCAGATCACCCTGCCGCACTGGCTGCTGGTGCTGGCCTACGGGGTGATCGGCTGCTACATCGGCCTGCGCTTCGACCGCGCCAGCCTGGCCTACGTCGGACGCCACCTGCCGGCCATGCTGGTCAGCGCCATCGCCCTGATCCTCAGCTGCGCGCTCTTCGCCTGGGCCCTGGCGGCCATCACCGGCATGGACTTCCTGTCCCTCTACCTGGCCACCAGCCCCGGCGGCCTGGACGCCATGGCGATCATCGCGGTGGACACCCACTCCGACGTCGGCCTGGTGCTGGCCATGCAGACCCTGCGGCTGTTCGTGGTGCTGTTCAGCGGCGTCTCCATCGCCCGCCTGGTGATCCGCCTGAGCCACGCCTGAGGCCCGGCGCCTTGTGCGCATGGCGAAGGGGGTTCAGGATCGGAGGCTTTCCATCGGCCAAGGACAGCCCCATGCACCAGCCCACCGCCTGGCACGTCACCCACTGGAGCGACGACCCCTTCAGCCTCGGCGCCTGCCTGGGCGGGCGCCTGGTGCTCGCCGGCGAAGCCTGCAACCAGCGGGCGCCAGCCATGACCCACGGCGCCTGGGACGATGGCCTGCGCGCCGCCGAACTGGCCCTGGGCGCGGGTGCCCGCCGGGTGATCGTCATCGGCGCCGGATGCGCCGGCCTGGCCGCCGCGCGGCGCCTGCGCGGGCAAGGCGTCGACTGCGTGGTGCTGGAAGCCCGCGAGCGCATCGGCGGGCGCACCCACAGCCTCCGCCTGGGCGCGGTGACCCTGGACGTCGGCGCCGCCTGGCTGCAGCAGTTCGCCGACAATGCCCTGGCCGGCGAAGCCCTGCGCCTGGGGCTGAGACTGGTGGAAACCGACTTCGCCAAGCCGCTGGCCGCCGCCAGCGATGGCCCGCTGCCGGACATAGACGCGGCCTGGCAGGCCCTGCGCAGCGGGCTGGACCGGCAACTGCCGCTGGCCGAGGGCATCGAGCGCTACCTGGCCGGCCTGGATAGCGCGCAGGCCCGTGCCACACGCTTCGCCATCGACGCCAACCTGATCCTCGAAGCCTGCCTGCCGCTGGCGCAACTGTCGGCAGACGCCCTGGACGAGGATGGCGTGGGCAATGGCGACCGCTTCCTGCCCGGCGGCTACGGCCAGCTCATCGAGCACCTGGCCCGGGGCCTGGACATCCGCCTGGGCCAGCCGGTGACGCACATCGACTGGTCGGGCGAGCAGGTCCGGGTGAACGACGAGCGGGGCGACTTCTGCATCTGCAGCGTGCCGCTGGGCGTGCTCAAGACGCTGCGTTTCGCCCCGGCGCTGCCGGCGGCGCAGCAGGACGCCCTGGCCCACCTGGGCATGGGCCGCCTGGAGAAGGTGGTGCTGCAGTTCGAACGGCGCTGGTGGCCGCGTTCGCCCTCGGGCTACCTGCGCTGGTACGACAGCCCGGCGAGCTGGGGCGAATGGCTGGACCTCACCGATGCCGTGGGCACGCCGACGGTCGCCGGGCTGATCGCCGCCGACGCGGTGGAACGCCAGTTCGCCGGGCGCAGCGACGAACAGATCGCCCTCGCCGCCCGCGACGCCCTGCGGGCCTGGGCCGCCGCGGTGGAAGATTCGCGCTAGACCGCCCATAGTCCGTTCGCGAACAAGCTCGCGCCTACGAAGCGCGGTGGCCCCTTCAGTAATCCACCTTGCCCCGCCCGGCCTTGATCGCCCCGCGCTTGCTCTTGCCTTCCAGGCGGCGGGTCTTGGAGCCGAGAGTCGGGCGCGTCGGCTTGCGCTTCTTCTGCACCTTGGCCACCGAGCGGATCAGCTCGGCCAGGCGCTCCAGCGCGTCCTCGCGGTTCTGTTCCTGGGTGCGGTACTGCTGGGCCTTGATCACCACCACGCCGTCGCCGCTGATGCGCTGGTCGCTCAGCGCCAGCAGGCGTTCCTTGTAGAAATCCGGCAACGACGAGGCGCGGATGTCGAAGCGCAGGTGCACCGCGCTGGACACCTTGTTGACGTTCTGCCCGCCGGCGCCCTGGGCGCGGATGGCGCTCAGCTCGATTTCGGCGTCGGGCAGCTGCACGGTGTTGGAGATGACGAGCATGGCGGGGGATTCGGACGGACTGAGCGCACAGCATAACGCGCAATCCCGAGCCGGCACAGAATGCGGACCAGCGCGGCGCAAGGCCGATTCCTGACTCGCGGATCAATTTTTGAATACACTTTTGTATACAAAAATCTCTTGCAATGAATCCAACAGACCTTTAGAACCGTCCCTGTCCGGCCGCGGGCAGTCACGCGGCAGCCGGCCCCATAACAACAACAAGATCGAGGTGCAGCATGTTCCGCCCGGTTCCATCCGTGCCGGCGCCCAGCGCCGTCCGCCAACACCCGCGTACGTCCCGCCGCCTGAGCAGCGGCAGCCGTATCGCCCTGAGCGCCGCGCTGCTGGCCGGCCTCCCCCTGGACGCGGCCGTCGCCGACGATGACCGCTTCTTCGAGTGGACCAGCAACACGCTGGGCTTCCGCTACGGCCAGCAGTTCACCAACCCGAACAACCCGGACAAGTTCGCCAAGCGCATCTACAGCTTCAGCCACGCCGACGGCTACCGCTACGGCAGCAACTTCTTCCACCTGGACGTGTTCCTCTCCGACAGCCGCGACCCGCGCAAGGGCACCGACCACGGCGGCAGCGAGGTCTACGCGGTGTACCGCCACCAGTTGTACGCCTCGCGGGTGTTCGACGTGCCGCTGGGCAAGGGCCTGGTGAAGGACCACGCGCTGACCCTCGGCTTCGACGCCAGCCGCAACAACAACCTGGCCTCGGCGAAGAAGCGCGCCCTGGTGATCGGCCCCACGGTGAAATTCAACGGCGCCGGGGTGCTCGACCTGAGCCTGATGTACTACCGCGAGAAGAACCACTTCGGCGTGCCCGGCGCGCGCCACCCGGACCACACCTTCGACGGCACCTACATGGTCAACCTGACCTGGCTGAAACCCTTCCAGCTGGGCGAGCGCATGGCCAAGTTCCAGGGCTTCCTCAACCACGTCGGCGAGAAGGGCGAGGACTACAACGACAAGGACACCGCCCCCGAGACGCTGGTACGCACCTCGCTGATGGTGGCGGCCCTGCCCGGCGCCAGGCGCCAGCCGAACCTCTGGCTCGGCGTGGGCTACGAGTACTGGCACAACAAGTTCGGCGTGGACGGCGGCACCGGCAGCCGCACCTCGACGCCGACGGTGAACCTGGAGTTCAGTTTCTGAGGTTCGTGCCGCCGGTTGGCCCTGAGCGGTTGGCGGGGTGATCGCGGACGGAGTCCGCTCCTACAAACCGTGCCTCCCTGGAACTGTAGGAGCAACTGTCTTGCAGGCTGCGCCGCCTCTTTCCAACCCGTAGGGCGCATAACGCCTACGGCGTTATCCGCCGCGGCCGTCAGGCACCGGCGT
>NZ_QGSL01000106.1:1167826-1177732 GCF_003176655.1 Pseudomonas sp. RW407
GCGGTGGGCAGCTTCGAGCCGACCTTCCTGACCCTGGCCCGGGCCAGCATCGCCGGGCTGCTCGCCGCGGCCATCCTGTTCGTGCTGCGCCAGCGCCGGCCGGCACGCCAGGACATCCCGGCGCTGCTGGTGGTGGCCCTGGGCGTGGTGGTCGGCTTCCCGCTGCTCACCGCCCTGGCCCTGCGCCACGTCAGCTCGGCCCACGCCATCGTCTTCGTCGGCCTGCTGCCGCTGGCCACCGCCACCTTCGCCGTGCTGCGCGCCGGCGAGCGGCCGCGCCCGGCGTTCTGGGCGTTCTCGCTGGCCGGCAGCGCGGTGGTGGCCGGCTACGCCCTGAGCCAGGGCGGCGCCGGCAGCCTGCCGGGCGACCTGCTGATGCTGGCGGCCATCCTCGCCTGCGGCCTGGGCTACGCCGAGGGCGCGCGGCTGTCGCGGCACCTGGGCAGCTGGCAGGTGATCTGCTGGGTGCTGGTGCTGTCGTTGCCGCTGATGCTGCCGCTGACCCTCTGGACCTGGCCGGCCGACCTCGCCGCGGCCAGCCTGCCGGCCTGGCTGAGCCTGGGCTACGTGTCGCTGTTCAGCATGCTCATCGGTTTCTTCTTCTGGTACCACGGCCTGGCCCGCGGCGGCATCGCCGCGGTCGGCCAACTGCAGCTGCTGCAACCCTTCTTCGGCCTGGCCCTGGCCGGCCTGCTGCTGCACGAGCAGGTCAGCCCGCTGATGGCCGCCTCGACCCTGGTGGTGGTGGCCTGCGTGGCGGGGGCACGGCGCTTCGCCCGCTGAGCCGCCGGTGGCAGCGCACCTCGGGAAATAGCGGTATCATCGGGCGTTTGTGTACTTCCCCGGGCTTGCCGGAAGGAACCTCCGATGACCCCACCCGCCGAGCCGCCGGCGGCGCCCGACGACCTGGCGCCGCGCCCGCGCCTGACCCTGGGCAGCCACGTGCACAGCGGCTTCGACCTGCGCAGCGGGCGCATGCAGAACATCGCCCGGCACCGCGCCGCGCTGGCCTTCCTGTATGCCGGCATGCCCGTCTCGGGGCCGATCAACCCGCGCACCGGCAGCGAGCTGCGGGTATTCCGCGACGACCGCATCGTCCGCCTCAGCCGCCAGCCCGAGTGCGAGCAGCAGTTGCGCCAGCAGTTGCGCCAGTTCGGCTTCAAGCCGGCGATGCGGCGCAGCGACGCCCTGGAGGAAAGCGCCGGGGAGATGTTCGAGCTGCCCGACGACGCCACCTGGCAGCAGTTCATGCGCGAGGGCCTGCCGCAGCTGCGCGAGCGCGGCTGGGACGTGGACGTGCGCCCGGAGTTCGTCTTCGACCTGACGCCCATCGAGAACTGGTACGCCGAGATCGAGGAGACCGACGACCGCCAGTGGTTCGACCTGGAGCTGGGCATCGAGGTCGACGGCCGGCGCATCAGCCTGCTGCCGGCGCTGATCGAGCTGATCCGGCGCATGCCGGCGCTGCTCGACCCGGTCTCCCTGGCCCGCCACGCCGACGACGAGCAACTGGTGCTACGCCTGGACGCCGGGCGCAACCCGGTGCACAGCTGGCAGACCGCCTCGGAGCGGCCGCTGCGGGTGGCCCTGCCGTTCGGCAAGCTGAAGCCGCTGCTGGGCACCCTGTCCGAGTTCTACCTGGGCGACCAGGCGCCGGTGCGCCGCCTGCGCATGGGCGCGCCGGACGCCGCGCGGCTCTCCGAGCTGGAAGAGCTGCCGCTGCGCTGGCAGGGCGGCGACGAGCTGCGCGAGATCGCCCTGCGCCTGCGCGACTACCGCGCCCAGCCGGCGCCGCTGCCCACGGGCCTGCGCGCCGAGCTGCGGGCCTACCAGCACGAGGGCCTGAGCTGGATGCAGACGCTGCGCGCGGTGGGCGCCAGCGGCATCCTGGCCGACGACATGGGCCTGGGCAAGACGCTGCAGTCCCTGGCCCACGTGCTGCTGGAAAAACAGGCCGGGCGCCTCACCGCGCCGGCCCTGGTGGTGATGCCCACCAGCCTGATCCCCAACTGGCTGGACGAGGCCGAGCGCTTCACCCCCGACCTGCGCGTGCTGGCCCTGCACGGCGCCGGCCGGCGCCGCGACTTCGCGAAGATCGAGGAACACGACCTCATCCTCACCACCTACGCCCTGCTCCCTCGCGACGCGGAGAAGCTCGGCAAGCACGCCTACCACCTGCTGATCCTCGACGAGGCGCAGAACATCAAGAACGCCGGCACCAAGGCGGCCCAGGCCGCGCGCCAGCTGAACGCGCGGCACCGCCTGTGCCTGACCGGCACGCCGCTGGAGAACCACCTGGGCGAGCTCTGGTCGCTGTTCCACTTCCTGCTGCCCGGCTGGCTGGGCGACGCCAAGCAGTTCACCCAGCACTACCGCACGCCCATCGAGCGCCACGGCGACCAGGCGCGCCTGGCCCACCTGGCGGCGCGCATCCGCCCCTTCCTGCTGCGCCGTACCAAGGAACAGGTGGCCTCGGAGCTGCCGCCCAAGAGCGAATTCATCCAGCACATCGAACTCAGCGAGGCCCAGCGCGACCTCTACGAGACGGTGCGCCTGGCCCTGGACCGCAAGGTCCGCGACGAGATCGCCCGCCGCGGCCTGGCGCGCAGCCGCATCATCATCCTCGAGGCGCTGCTCAAGCTGCGCCAGGTGTGCTGCGACATCCGCCTGGTGCAGAAGGACGCCCCACCGGCCACCGGCCGCGCCAAGGCGGTGACCTCGGGCAAGCTGGAATACCTGCTGGACATGCTCGAGGAACTGCTCGCCGAAGGCCGCCGCGTGTTGCTGTTCTCGCAGTTCACCTCGATGCTCGCGCTGGTCGGCGAGGCCCTGCAGCAGCGCGGCATCGACTACGCCCTGCTGACCGGCGACAGCCGCGACCGCCGCCAGCCGGTGGAGGACTTCCAGCAGGGCCGCGTGCCGCTGTTCCTGATCAGCCTGAAAGCCGGCGGCGTGGGCCTGAACCTGACCGCGGCGGACACGGTGATCCACTACGACCCCTGGTGGAACCCGGCCGCCGAGAACCAGGCCAGCGACCGCGCCTACCGCATCGGCCAGGACAAGCCGGTGTTCGTCTACAAACTGATCGCCCGCGGCACGGTGGAAGAGAAGATCCAGCTGCTGCAACGGGAAAAAGCCGCGCTGGCCGCCGGCATCCTCGAAGGCGCCGGAACGGATTGGCAGTTGGATGATGCCGATATCGACGCGCTGTTCGCGCCCTTGCCGAAGGCGGTTTGAGGTACCGGGGCGTCCGGCGTGGCCGGTGAGTCCAATCGCGGACGGAGTCCTCCTACGTCCGTGCTTCCTGGAACCGTAGGAGCGGACTCTGACCGCGATTTGGCGCGTTATGCGCCCTACGAACTGGGCTGCCTGTAGGAGCGAGCTTGCTCGCGAATGGGCATATCCCTTTGGCCACTGTTTTTGGGGCCAACTCCGCTCCCTCTCCCTAACCCTCTCCCTGAAGGGAGAGGGAACCGTTCGGAGCGCTTTGGTATTCCTGAGTCAGCCGGCAACACCTAGGGTTTCC
This sequence comes from Pseudomonas sp. RW407, assembly GCF_003176655.1. Classification (NCBI taxonomy): domain Bacteria; kingdom Pseudomonadati; phylum Pseudomonadota; class Gammaproteobacteria; order Pseudomonadales; family Pseudomonadaceae; genus Pseudomonas; species Pseudomonas sp. RW407. The sequence continues at coordinate 1,171,353 of NZ_QGSL01000106.1, forward strand.
GGCTGAAACCATTCCTTCTCTCGGCACGGACAAGCCCCCTCTCCCTTCAGGGAGAGGGCTGGGGAGAGGGCGCTCTTGAACCCAGCACCTACGCCACCGGCAAACACCAATTCGCGAGCAAGCTCGCTCCTACGAAAACACCTCAGCGCAACGTTAAAGCTGCGCCACGTGCCCCGCCGTCTGGTGCGCCCGCAGGTAGGGCAACACCGCCGCCAGCAGCGGCGCCTTGAAGGCTTCCTGGAAACGATGGGCCATGCCCGGAATGAGCTTCAGCTCGGCGCCGCGGATATGCGCCGCCACATGCACCCCATGCATCACCGGCAACAACGGATCGGCAGTGCCATGGATCACCAACGTGGGCACATTCAAACGGTTGAGCAGGTCGACGCGGCTGGGCTCGGCGAGGATCGCCAGCATCTGCCTTTGCACGCCCTCGGGGTTGAAGGCCCGGTCGTAGGACTGCGCCGCCTGGCGCAGCAGTTGCTGGCGGTCGTCCTTCACCTCCGGGCTGCCGAGCGCGGCCAGCAGGTCGGCCTGCTGCTCGATGGCCTGCTCGCGGCTGCCCGCCTCGCGCCGGGCCAGCAGTTTCAGCAGGCTGTCGCTGGGCGCCGGCAGGCCCTCGGCGCCGGAGCTGGTCATCACCAGGGTCAGGCTGAGCACCCGCTGCGGTGCAAGGTCGGCGACGTGCTGGGCGATCATCCCGCCCATGCTCGCGCCCAGCACGTGGGCCTGCTCGATGTGCAGCGCGTCCAGCAGGCGCAGGGCGTCCCAGGCCATGTCGGTGAGGCTGTAGGGCGCGCTGACCGGCAGGCCGAGGCGGTAGCGGATCACCTCGTAGGTGAGGTTGGCGCCGGGCGTGGGCACGCGCCAGGCGCTCAGGCCGACGTCGCGGTTGTCGTAGCGGATGACGCGGAAGCCCTGCTGGCAGAGGGTCTGCACCACTTCGTCGGGCCAATGGATGAGCTGGCCGCCCAGGCCCATGATCAGCAGCAGGGTCGGGTCCTTCGGCGAGCCTATGCTCTGGTAGGCCAGGCGCACGTCGCCCACGTCCAGGGTGTCGGTGGGTACCCGTGGATCGCAACGATCGCCGGCAAAGGCAGTGAGGGGCGCCAGGCACGACAGGGCCAGCGCCAGCAGAAACGCACGCATGTGAAAATCCGGAATGCAGAACCCCAGTGGAACCCGATTCTGATGAATTTCCGTGGAGCGCTCTGCCACACAACCGTGACACTTTGATGAAAGGCGCCGAGCGGTCGCCACCGGGCTGACCGGCGTCATGGCACGGGCGCGGCCGGCCCGGCATGGTTCCAGGGCCGCCGCCATTCACCCGAGGGGTGCCCATGAGCTATCCGATCCTGCTGGTCCTGCACCTGCTGGCCGCCATCGCCTTCGTCGGCACCGTGTTCTTCGAGGTGCTGATCCTCGAGCGGGTGCGCCGCCACGTGCCGGAGGCCGCCCTGCGCACGGTGGAGCGCGCTCTCGGCCAGCGCCTGCGGCGGGTGATGCCCTGGGTGATCCTGACCCTCTTCGGCAGCGGCCTGGGCATGCTCAAGCTGCGCTACCTGCCGCTGCTGGCCCATCCACTGGACTCGCCCTTCGCCACCCTGCTGAGCCTGAAGCTGCTGCTGGCCGCCAGCGTGCTCTGCCACTTCCTCTGCGCGATGTACCTGATGCACAGCGGCGGCATGACCGGACGGCGATCGCGGGCCATCCACTACAGCGTCTTCGCCCACGTCCTGGGCATAGTGCTGCTGGCCAAGGGCATGTTCTACCTGAGCTGGTAGGCCGGGTGAGGTACGGACAGGTCGACAGCGGGCCGCGTATGAGACAGACTCAACCCACTCGCGTTGAAATCAAGTTTTCCTCATGTTGGGTGCGGCGCCATGCTCGAGATTCGTCATCTGAAAACCCTCCACGCCCTGCGTGAAGCCGACAGCCTGGTGGAAGCCGCCGAACGCCTGCACCTGACCCAGTCCGCCCTGTCCCACCAGTTCAAGGAACTGGAGGACCGCCTGGGCCTGTCGCTGTTCATCCGCAAGACCAAGCCGGTGCGCTTCACCAGCGCCGGCCTGCGCCTGCTGCAGCTGGCCGACGCCCTGCTGCCGCAGATGCGCACCGCCGAGCGCGACCTGGCGCGCCTGGCCGGCGGCACCGCCGGGCGCCTGCACATGGCCATCGAGTGCCACAGCTGCTTCCAGTGGCTGATGCCGACCATCGACCAGTTCCGCGACGCTTGGCCGGAAGTGGAGCTGGACCTGGCCTCGGGCTTCTCCTTCGCCCCGCTGCCGGCCCTGGCCCGCGGCGACCTCGACCTGGTGGTGACCTCCGACCCGGTGGACATCGCCGGCATCACCTACGTGCCGCTGTTCACCTACGAGGCGCTGCTGGCGGTGGACAACCAGCACCCGCTGGCCAGCAAGCCCTACATAGTGCCGGAAGACCTGGCCAACCAGACGCTGATCACCTACCCCATCGAGCGCGACCGCCTGGACATCTTCACCCGCTTCCTCGAACCGGCCGACGTCGAGCCGGCCCAGGTGCGCACCTCGGAGCTGACGGTGATGATGATGCAGCTGGTGGCCTCCGGCCGCGGCGTGTGCAGCCTGCCCAACTGGGCGCTGCACGAATACAGCTCGCGCGGCTACGTCACCGCCCGGCGCCTGGGCGAGAAGGGCCTGTACTGCACCCTGTACGCGGCCATCCGCGCGGACATGCTGGACGCCCCCTTCATGCGCGACTTCCTGCTGACGGCCAAGGACACCTCCTTCGCCACCCTGGAAGGGGTCAGCGCGGCGAAGGGTTGAGACATTGCGTAGGGCGAATAACGCGAAGCGTTATCCGCCGATCGAAATGCACGGATTCGGCCACGGCGCTCGGAACGGCGGCGTATGACCGCGAACGGTTATACGCCCTACCCAAAGGCATGGCACCCCGTAGGAGCGGACCTTGTCCGCGATAGCCGGACGTATCGGCGCGGATCGCGGATGAGATCCGCTCGGGTTGCCCATGCGCCGTGCCCTTGTAGGAGCGCGCCCTGCGCGCGAATCGCGGGCAGGGCCCGCTCCTACAGGTTGCCGGGAGGCACGGTATTCCTTCCCGTAGGAGCGGACTTTGTCCGCGATAGCCGGACGTTCCGGCGCGATTCGCGGATGAGATCCGCTCCTACGGCTTGCCTGTTGCCTTGGCGTGTTCCGCATGCCACTGCGCATCCCGCTCGGCGACCTTGGCGAAGGACGGGCGCGCGGTGACTTTCGCGATGTAGCGCTCGATGGCCGGGGTCTTCGGCACTATGCCGAAATGCGTGGTCCAGGCCAGCGCCGAGCCCCAGAGCACGTCCGCCGCGGTGAAGCGTTCGCCGAGCAGGTAGGGGCCTTTCTCCAGCTGGGCGTCGATGACCTTCATCACCGTCTCGAAATCGCCGTAGGGGCTGCGCGCCGGGGGCGCCGGCTCGCGGCCGAGAGAGCGGTCGGTCACCGCCGGCTCGAAGCTGGAGCCATAGAACACCAGCCAGCGCAGGTAGGGCCCGCGCAGCGGGTCGCCGATGGCCGGCGCCAGCCCGGCTTCCGGGTAGAGGTCGGCGAGGTAGATGTAGACGGCGCCCTGCTCGGTCACCAGCGCCTCGCCATGGCGGATGGCCGGGACCTTGCCCATCGGGTTGATCGCCAGGTACGCCGGCTGGCGCTGCTCGCCGGCCTGCATGTTGATCAACTGCAGGTCATAGTCGGCGCCCAGCTCCTCCAGCAGCGCCAGGGTGCCGGAGGAACGGGTCTGCGGGGAATGGTAGAAGGTGACGCGGCGGTCGCTCATGCTGTTCTCCTTTGCCGATGACGGGCCGGCCCGAAAGCATAGACCGCGCCCCGCCCTCTTCCACCGTCAGAACAACGCCACCTCGTAGCTCAGGTACACCCGGTTCTCGTCCACGTCGCGGCTGAAGCCGGAGCGGTAGGTCGCGTTGCGCCAGGTCAGGCCCAGGCCCTTCAGCGGGCCGCCCTGCAGCACGTAGCGGATGTCGCTGTTGCGCTCCCATTCGCGGCTGCCGCCGCCGGCCGTCGGCTCGGCGCCGTGGCCGCTGAAGTAGCGCGTCATGAAGCTCAGGCCGGGCAGGCCCAGGGGCGCGAAGTCGTAGTCGTAGCGCAGCTGCCAGGAGGTTTCCCCGGCCTCGGCGAAGTCGCCGTACTGGCCAAAGTCGATCAGGTAGGGGTCGGTGCCGTCCAGGTAGGGGTAGGCGCTGGCGCCGTCCATCGCCTGGAAGCCCAGGCCGAAGGCGTGGCCGTTGTGCAGGCGGTAGGTGAACAGGCCGTTGAAGGCGCGGTTGTCGATGCGCCCGCCGCGCCCGGCGCCGGCGTCGCGGCTGATGGCCAGGCGCAGGTCGGCCTCCAGGCTGTCGGCGCCGATCGGCGTGCGGCCCTTGAGGCCGAGGAAGTGCTGGTCGTAGACGTCCTCCAGCTGGCCGTAGTGGTAGCTGCCGGTCCAGTTCGCGGTGAAGCGGTAGTCCAGCCCGCCCAGGTAGAAGTGGTCGGCCCGCGCCGCCGCGGCGAAGCGGCCGTTGCGGTTGTACAGCGCCAGGTCGCTGGTGCCGGCCTCGTTGCGCTGGCTCACTTCGTCCAGCCGGCCCAGGTTGAGGGTCAGGCCGTCGAATTCGCTGGAGGTCAGCAGGCCGCCCTGGAACACCTGGGGGAACAGCCGCCCGTAGTTGGGCTGCACCGTGGGCAGCTTGGGCACCAGGGCGCCGAGCTTCAGCTCCGTGCGCGACAGGCGCAGCTTGGCGGTGGGATCGAGCCGCGCGTAGTCGTCCGCCGCGCGGCCGTCGCCCTGCACCGGCAGCAGGCCGGTGCCGCTGCGCTCGGGGCTGGAGTCGAGCTTGACGCCGAGCTTGCCGAGCACATCCACACCCACGCCCAGGGTGCCGGCGGTGTAGCCCGAGCGATAGTCGAGGAGGAAGCCCTGGGCCCACTCCTCGCCCTTCGAACGCCCGGCGCCGTCGCGGAAGTCGCGGTTCATGTAGAAGTTGCGCAGCCCCAGGCTGGCCTTGCCGTCCTCCAGGAAGCCGTCGGCCAGGGCCGGGCCACTGGCGGCCAGTGTGGTGAGAAGGAAAACAGTGCCTTTGTTGTTCTTGTTCATGCGTTCTCCGAGCGGTTGGCGGGGCGCCGCGGCGCCCCTTCTTCAGGACCTCAGCAGCGCTCCAGCACCATGGCCACGCCCTGGCCGAGGCCTACGCACAGGCTGACCACCGCGTAGCGCTGGCCACGTTGCTGCAGGGTGCGGGCGGCGGTCAGCGCCAGGCGTGCGCCGGAGGCGCCGAGGGGGTGGCCCACGGCGATGGCGCCGCCGTGGGGGTTGACACGCGGGTCGTCGAAAGCCAGGCCCAGCGCCTTCAGGCAGGCCAGCACCTGGGCGGCGAAGGCCTCGTTGATCTCGATCAGGTCGACCTCTTCCAGGCCCAGCCCGGCGCGCTGCAGGGCGCGGAGGATCGCCTGGTGCGGGCCGATGCCCATGATCCGCGGCTCCACGCCGACGCTGGCGGAAGCCAGGATGCGCGCCAGCGGACGGATGCCGTGGCGCTCGCCGATGGCGCGGTTGCCCAGCAGCAGCACCGCCGCGCCATCGTTGATGCCCGAGGCGTTGCCGGCGCTGACCAGGCCGCCGGGGAACAGCGCCGGCAGCCGGGCCAACGCCGCCAGGTCGGCCTGCGGCCGCGGGTGCTCGTCGTGCGCCACCGTCAGGGTTTCGCCCTTGCGCCCGCCCGGTACCTCCACCGGGAGGATTTCCCCGGCGAAGAAGCCCGCCTCCAGCGCCGCCTGGTAGCGGGCCTGGGACGCGGCGGCGAAACGGTCGGCCGCCTCGCGCCCGATGCCCATCTCGCGGGCCAGGTTGTCGGCGGTCTCCGGCATGCTGTCGTTGCCGTAGCGTTCGACGATGCGGGGGTTGGCGAAGCGCGCGCCTATGGTGCTGTCGAAGACGTTCAGCGCGCGGCTGAAGGCGCTGTCCGCCTTGCCCATGACGAAAGGCGCGCGGGACATGCTTTCGGCGCCGCCGGCCAGGTACAGCTCGCCCTCGCCGCAGGTGATCGCCCGCGCGGCGTCGATCACCGCCGACAGGCCGCTGGCGCACAGGCGGTTGAGCGTCTGCCCCGGCACCTGCCAGGGCAGGCCGGCGGCCAGCAGCGCGTGGCGCGCCAGGTTGCGGCTGTCCTCGCCGGCCTGGTTGGTGCAGCCGAGGATGACATCTTCCAGGTCGTCGCTGGAAAAGCCGGAGGTCTGCATCACCCGGGCCAGCAGCGTGGCGGCCAGGTCGTCCGGGCGCAGCCGCGACAGGGCGCCGGCGTGGCGGCCGAAGGGGCTGCGCAGCCCGGCGTAGAGGTAGGCATCGAGCATGGTGGG
>NZ_QGSL01000106.1:1177742-1188924 GCF_003176655.1 Pseudomonas sp. RW407
CCGGGGGCTGGCCGATGAACATGTTCTCGAGCATCCGTTCGATGCGCCGGGGCGAGCGGGCGTAGCCGATGAAGTAGGTGCCGAACTCGCCCTTGGCGATATCGCCGAAGGGCATGTTGTCGCGCAGGATCTCCAGCTGCTCGCCGTCTTCGATGATGGTGGTCAGGGCGTTGTGGGCGTTGCTCGGCTTGACAGCGTCGTCCAGCTCGATGTCGGAGAGCTTGTGCCGGCCGATGATCCGTTCCTGCTCGGCCACCGGCAGCGCGTTCCACTGGGCCAGGTCGTGCAGGTACTTCTGCACGATGACATAGCTGCCGGCGACGAAGGGCTCGTCCTCGCCGGCGACGAGGGTGGCGTCCGTCGCGGCCTGGCCGGCCGGGTTCTCCGTCCCGTCGACGAAGCCCAGCAGGTCGCGGGCATCGAAATAGCTGAAGCCGTGTACCTCGTCCGCGGTGCGGACGGCGGCGCCGAGCCGGGCCATGATCTGCGTCTCCAGCTCGAAGCACAGGTCCATGCGCTCGGCGCGGATGTGGAAGAGCAGGTCGCCCGGGGTGGACACCGCGTGGTGCGCGCCCTGGATTTCGCGGAAGGGGTGCAGGTCCCGCGGCCTGGGCAGGCCGAACAGGCGGTCCCAGGCCGCCGAGCCGAAGCCCAGGTTGCAGGACAGTTGCCCCTGCGGGGCGCGGAAGCCGATGGCCCGCAGCAGGCCCGCCAGGTCGGCGCACAGGGCGCGCACCGCGGTTTCGCCGGCCTGGCCGGGGTCGATCGTCAGCACCAGGAAGATGGCGGCCCGGCTGAGCGGGGCGGTGACCGACTGGGGAACGGCTCTGGACACGCGTGGTTCCTCTTGCAGGCTCATTTCAACTGGTAGGATTGGGCGCCGGTGCCGGCGAGCGCGCCGCCGTCGACGATCAGGTATTCCTCGCGGATGGGCCTGCCGGCGAAGTGGCTCTGGAGGATTTCCAGGGTCCCCGCGGCATAGCGGGCCTGGGCGGAAAGCGAGGTGCCGGACATGTGCGGCGTCATGCCGTTGAACGGCATGCTGCGCCAGGGGTGGTCCGCCGGCGCGGGCTGGGGGAACCAGACGTCGCCGGCATAGCCGGCGAGCTGCCCGGAGGCCAGCGCCCGCACCACGGCGTCGCGCTCCACCAGCTTGCCGCGCGCGCAGTCGATCAGGTAGGAACCGCGCTTCATCCGGGCGAGCATGGCGTCGTCCAGCAGCCCCTCGGTGGAAGGGTAGAGCGGCACCTGCAGGTTGACGATGTCGACCGCCGCCACCAGCGAGGCGACGTCGCCGTGGTAGGTCAGCCCCAGCTCCTGCTCGATGGCCGGGGCCAGCCGGTGGCGCTGGGTGTAGTGCAGGTGCAGGTCGAAGGGCTTCAGCCGGCGCAGCACGGCCAGGCCGATGCGCCCCGCGCCTATGGCGCCGAAATGCATGCCCTCCACGTCGTAGCTGCGGGCCACGCAGTCGGCGATGTTCCAGCCGCCGTCGTGGGCGACCTGGTGGGCGGGCAGGTAGTTGCGCACCAGGGACAGCACCATCATCACCACGTGCTCGGCGACGCTGACGCAGTTCGAGCCGGTGACCTCGGCGACGGTGACGTGGGCCGCCGCCGCGGCAGCCAGGTCCACGTGGTCGGAGCCTATGCCGGCGGTGACGGCGAGCTTCAGCCGGCGTGCCTTGGCGATCCGCTCGGCGCTCAGGTAGGCGGGCCAGAACGGCTGGGAAATGACCACCTCGGCGTCGGGCAGGTGGCGCTCGAACACCGAGTCCGGGCCGTCCTTGTCGCTGGTCACGACCAGCTCGTGCCCGGCCTGCTCCAGGTAGGCGCGCAGGCCCAGCTCGCCGGACACGCAGCCCACCAGTTCACCGGGCGTGAAGCCCAGCGGCGGTTGCGGCGACGGCGCCGTCTGGCCGTTGGCATAGACGCCGATGTGCGGAATGTCGCTGCGGGCGTAGCGGGGAGGGTAGCCGGCCAGTGGATCGGGGTAGAGAACGCACAACACCTTTGCCATGGACGGAACCTCCTCTCATCCGGCACCTGCGCGCATGCAGGCAGCCACACTTCCCGCAGGCCAACTATCGGCCCGAGGAAGATGGTTCAGTAAAGTTCAACTTCCTTTTGCACGCCAATGTTGCAGACAGGAAAAGACGGTTTTCTCCGAAAGCGTTCAGCCGATGTCAGTTACTGGCGTCCTTCCGTTATTCAGGAACTCTTCCAGTTTCGGCTTCGACATATCATCGAGAGTGTTTTGTGAACGGGAGGTTGATTCAGGAGAGTCAAGGGTTGGATATATACGATCAGCCATGCCCGGCTCTTTGCCAATGGCAGAGGATATTAAGTTCTTCAACTTCGGAAGCATCGATCCGGGACTCTTCGTCCCATGCAAAGCCGAGAGCAGGCGAGTACGCGAACGGCTCGGGCCGTTTCATCGCCTGGCCGTCCGATCACTGTAGGATTGAAGTAAGCTTCAAGGTCAACGCTTTCCCCGAGGGTGCTGCATGAGAATTGGAGAACTGGCGAAGCTCAGTGGGCTGGCGCCTTCGCGCATTCGCTTCTACGAGGCGAGCGGCCTGATCAACTCGGTCGAGCGCAAGGCCAACGGCTACCGCGACTACGCGCCGGAGACGCTGGTGATCCTGGAGATCATCACCGGCGCCCAGAGCGCGGGCTTCTCGTTGGAGGAGATTCGCCCCTTGCTGCCACTCAACGCCAGTGGCTGGAAGCACGACGAGTTGCTGGAGGGGCTCAAGCGCAAGGTGGGCGAGATCGAGGTGCTGCAGAAGCGCCTGGCGCAGAGCAAGGCGCAGTTGCTCGTGGCCATCGAGAGCATCGAGAACAAGCCCGAAGGGATGCAATGTGCCGACAACACCCAGCGGGTGCTGGACCGTCTGCGCCAGGAAATGGATGTGGCGGCGGAAAAGAAAAGTCAGGCCATGCGGGCCTGACTTCGAGTACCTGCAACTGACGCCGCGGCGTCAGTTCTTGCCGACGAGGGTGTTCAGCGGCCTGGGCGCATAGAGCGCGCTCTGGAACTGCGGAACGTATTCGTACTTCATCATCTTTCCAAGCTTCAACGCCTTGATGTAGGCGGAAAGTTCCCCCTCGCCGAGGATCAGCCGCGCCGAATCCCCGTCAGTGCTGGCTGCATGGCTGAGCTGGCGCGAAACCGCATAGCCATAGGTCAGTTCACCCTTCGGGTCGGTATTGGTGAAACTGTTGGTGACCCACTCTTCATCCTTCGAGAGGGCGGCCAGTTTGTCGGCCTTGAACACGACATCCACTTTTCCGGTCCGGCTATCGACTATGTCGTAGGACACACTGCGCTCGTCTTCCCTGACATCGATGCCTGTGAGCCATTTCGGCAAGTTGTAACCCACTACGCCGCGGACTCTTGCCAATTCGGTATTCACCGGAAGTTTGAGCACATAGCCCCAATAGTCCCTGGACAGCGACTGGCCGATCAGCGTGATGGGGCCGAGGTTGGACTTGCCGGGCTTGTTGGTGATGATGGAAAGCGCGACTTCGTTATAACTGTCGTTGTCGCAGTAATGGTAGGAATAAGCGGTAAACGCCACCAGGCCCCGCCCGGGCCATACCTGCAGCGGCTGCACCTGTTCCAGCACCCTGGCCGGCATCAGTTCCTTCAACTTCGCCAGGTCCGCCGTATAGACGGCGGTGACCCTGCTGTTCCTGTAGTAGAAGTTCGGCGAGTAGGATTCGAAGCCTATGTCCACCTTCGTCTTGGCAAGCCCCTTGAACCAGCTCAGGTCGACATCCGGCGCCTCGGCGGCGATGACCGAGAGGGGCGGGTTGGACCGGTAGCGGTCATACAGCCCGCCCTTCACCACGGGGACTGCATGGCCGGCGATGTCGATGAGGGTGGTCTCCGGCTGGCTGTTCGTCGCTGTAGCGTCAGCCCAGGCAGAGGCTGTGACGAAAAGTCCGGCTATTGCGGCAACACTTCCGAGTTTCACTGTCGAGGGTCTCCAGGGGTGGGCATGAGGCTTGGGGCACGCTGTCCAGCAGCTTGCGGAAGGCACCCTAACCTTCAACTGAACTTCAAGGTCAAGAGGCGAACCTGGAGCTTTTTCCCTGGCGATGCGTGGGGGAGGAGGTGGCCATCGACGCAGTGGAAAAGCCTCTTGACCTTTAAGTTGACTTCAAGGTTACGGTAGCGCAGTCGCCCAACCTGGAGCCCGTGATGACCCCCTTCACTGCGTTGACCCTGCCCAATGGGGCAGTCATTCCCAACCGCCTGGCCAAGGCCGCCATGGAAGAGAACATGGCGGACAGGGACCATGCCCCCTCGGCGGCGCTGATCCGCCTCTATCGTACCTGGGCCGAGGGCGGGGTGGGCCTGATGATCACCGGCAACGTCATGGTCGATCATCGCGCCATGACCGGGCCGGGCGGGGTAGTACTGGAGTCCGGGCGCTTCGGCGAGCGTTTCGGCGCCTGGGCGCAGGCCGCGCGCTCCCACGGTGCCCAGGTGTGGATGCAGATCAACCACCCGGGCCGCCAGATGCCCGCGGCATTGAAGCAGGACACCATCGCCCCCTCGGAGGTGCCCATGGACCTGGGCAACTTCTCCAGGCAGTTCATCCCGCCACGGGCGATGACGGAGAAGGACATCGCCGAAGTCCAGGCACGCTTCGTCAGGACGGCCGTGCTCGCCGAACGCTTCGGCTTCACCGGCGTGCAGGTCCATGCCGCGCACGGCTACCTGCTCAGCCAGTTCCTCTCGCCGATCACCAACAAGCGCACGGACCAGTGGGGTGGTTCGCTGGAGAACCGTGCCCGGCTGCTGCTCGACGTGGTCAGGGAAATCCGCTCGGCCGTGGGCGCCAGCTTCGCCGTGGCGGTGAAGCTCAACTCGGCCGACTTCCAGCGCGGTGGGTTCAGCACGGACGATGCGAAGAAGGTCATCGCGCTGCTCAACCCCCTGGGGGTGGACCTGATCGAGCTGTCCGGCGGCAGCTACGAAGCGCCGGCCATGCACGGCCAGGCCCGCGACGGCCGCACCCTGGCCCGGGAAGCCTATTTCCTGGAGTTCGCCAAGGACATCTCGTCCGTCGCGCGGATGCCGGTCATGGTCACCGGCGGCGTGCGCCGGCTACCGGTGGCGGAGCAGGTGCTGGACAGCGGCATCGACATGGTGGGCATGGGCACAGCGCTGGCCATCGACCCCAATCTGCCGAAGGACTGGCGGGCCGGGCTCGGCAACGCGCCCGTGCTCAGGCCCATCACCTGGAAGAACAAGGTGCTGGCCTCGGTCGGCTACATGGCGATGGTGAAGCACCAGCTGCGCCGCCTGAGCCTCGGCAAGCTGGCCAACCCGGATGTCGCGCCGGCGCTGGCGCTGCTGGAGCAGCAGCTGGATACCCAGGTCCGCAGCTGGCGCTATCGGCGCTGGGTGAGAAGCCTCAGCGCCTGATCCGGGCCCTGGCCGACGCGGCCTCGCGCGCGTCGGCCAGGGCTCAGGCGCCCCGGGGCGCTTGCGCGCGCGAGGTGAGCAAGCCCAGCAGGGCGGCGAGCAGCAGCACCGCCGCACTCGCCACGAAGGTGGCGCGGTAGCCGCTGCCATCGAACAGCAGGCCGCCCAGGGTGGAGCCCAGGGCGATGGACAGCTGGATCACCGCCACCATCAGCCCGCCGCCGGCCTCGGCGTTGCCGGGCAGGGCCCGGGCGATCCAGCTCCACCAGCCGACCGGGGCCGCGGTGGCCAGCAGGCCCCACAGGCCCAGCAGGGCCGCGACGGCGAAGGCCCAGGCGCCGAAGGGGATCAGCGCCAGGGCGATCGCCGCCATCAGCGCCGGCAGGACGATCAGCGGCCCGAACAGGCTCCGCTTCAGCAGCGTGCCGATCAGCAGGGTGCCGATGAGGCCGGCCACGCCGATGACCAGCAGGATCAGCGAGAGCGTGGAGACCTCCAGCCGCGTCACCGTTTCGAGGAAGGGCCGCACGTAGGTGAACAGGGCGAACTGCCCCATGAAGAAGGCCCCGCAGGCGCCCATGCCCAGCGCCACGGCGCGGTTGCCCAGCAGCCTGAAGGGATTGCCGGCGCCCGGCGAGCGCTCCCCGGCTGGAATGGACGGCAGGCTGGCCCACTGCCAGGTGAGGGCCAGCGCCGCCACCGGCACCAGGCAGAAGAAGGCGCCGCGCCAGCCGATGACCGCGCCCAGGTAGCTGCCCAGGGGCGCCGCCACCACGGTGGCCAGGGCGTTGCCGCCATTGAAGATGGCCAGCGCCCGCGGCACCTGCCGGGCGGGCACCAGGCGCATGGCGGTGGCCGCCGACAGCGACCAGAAGCCGCCGATGACCACGCCGATGAGCGCGCGGCCGAGCAGGTAGGCCAGGTAGTTCGTCGCCAGCGCGACCGCGGCGCCGGACAGCGCCATCACCCCGGTCAGCGCCAGCAGCAGCGTCTTGCGGTTGAGGGTGCCGGCCAGCGCGGAGATCGACAGGCTGGTCAGCACCGCGAAGGCGCCGGAGATGGCGATGCCTTGCCCGGCCATGCCTTCGCTGACGCCCAGGTCGGCGGCCATGGGCGTGAGCAGGCTGACGGGCATGAACTCGGAGGCGATCAGCGCGAAGACGCACAGCGACATGGCGAAGACGCCGCTCCAGTAGGCCGGTTGCGTCTGTTGCGGGGTGGCGGCGGTGCCCGCGGGGGCATCGAGGGTGTGGGCTTTCATGGACTTCTTCTGGGGCTGTGGGCGCGCCGGCAATGAAGGGCGTGGCCTTCGCCGGCGGCGGGTGACTTTTTAGTGGATGAATGCTCCCGTAGAAGGGCGGCCATGACTAGCTAATCAATGCTTAAAGCGGCTATAAGCCCACCTAATCAATGCTTCGATCCGTGCGCCAAGCGCGCTAGCGCCTTTGCCGGCGCTCCATCCGCAGCGCGTCGAGCACCAGGGAAAAGGCCGGGGAGGGCTGGCGCCGGCTCGGGTAGTAGAGGTGGTAGCCGGAGAAGGCCGGGCACCAGTCCTCCAGCACCCGCTGCAGGCGCCCTTCGGCGAGGTGGGGGGCGAACTCCTCCTCCGGCAGGTAGGCGATGCCCACGCCGGCGAGCGCGGCGTCGGCCACGTGCACGGTGGTGTTGAACACCAGTTGGCTGTCCACGTGCACCTTCAGCTTCTTGCCCCGCCGCTCGAACTCCCAGGCATCCACGCCGCCATAGGTGGGAAAGCGGATGTTGATGCAGCGGTGCCCCACCAGGTCGCTGGGTGTCCTGGGGATGGGGTTGTCGGCGAAGTAGGACGGCGCCGCCACCACGGCCATGCGCAGGTCGGGGCCGATGGGCACGGCGATCATGTCCCGGTCGAGGGTTTCGCCGAAGCGCACGCCCGCGTCGAAGCGGTCGGCGACTATGTCGCGGAAGCCGTAGTTGATGTCGAACTCGAGGCGGACGTCGGGGTATTCCCGCAGCAGCGGCATCAGCCTGGGCAGCAGCGTCGTCTTCAGGACGTGGTCGCCACAGGTGATGCGCACCGTGCCGCCCGGCTTGTCGCGCAGCTCGGTCAGGGCGTCCAGCTCGGACTCGATTTCGTCGAAGCGGTGGCCGATCGCCTGCAGCAGGCGCTCGCCGGCGGCGGTCAGCGAGACGCTGCGGGTGGTGCGCGTCAGCAGGCGGATCTCCAGCCGCGCCTCCAGCCCGGAGACGACCTGGCTGACGGCGGACTGGGTCACCCCCAGGTGCGCCGCCGCCCGGGTGAAGCTGCCTTCCCGGGCCACCACCACGAAGGCCATGAGGTCGTTGAAGTTGTGCCTGGCCATGCCGCGCTCCGCTGAATCAACTGATTAGCCCAGTTTATAACCGCATTAAGCATTCATTACATAATCAATGGCTCGCGCCTGCGCGAGAATGCCCCCATCCCCTCGCCAGAGGGGTTCTTCAACCAGGGGCGCGCGCCGCCCGCCAACCGAATAGAGAGGGTCCGGTGAAAAGACTCATCGTGTTGCTTGGACTGCTACTCGCTTCGTTCACCGCCATGGGAGCCGATATGTCCAAGGGTGCAGACAACTTCTACAAGAGCGACAAGGTGACGGTGCAGCCGGTCGTCTTCAGGAACCAGTACCAGCTGAACGTGGCGGGCAACCTCTTCCTGCCCAAGGGCCTGGGGGAGGGCGCCACGGCCCCCGCCATCGTCGTCGGCCACCCCATGGGCGCGGTGAAGGAGCAGAGCGCCAACCTGTACGCGCAGAAGCTGGCCGAGCAGGGCTTCGTGACCCTGTCCCTGGACCTGTCCTTCTGGGGCGGCAGCGAGGGCCAGCCACGCAATGCCGTGCTGCCCGACCTGTACGCCGAGGACTTCAGCGCCGCGGTGGACTTCCTGGGCACCCGGCCCTTCGTCGACCGCGAGCGGATCGGCGCGCTGGGCATCTGCGGCAGCGGCAGCTTCGTCATCAGCGCGGCGAAGATCGACCCGCGCATGAAGGCGATCGCCACCGTCAGCATGTACGACATGGGCGCGGCCAACCGCAACGGGCTCAGGCACGGGCAGACGCTGGAGCAGCGCAAGCAGGTGATAGCCGCGGCGGCGCAGCAGCGCTACGTGGAGTTCAGCGGCGGCAAGACGCTGTACACCAGCGGGACCGTGCACGAACTCAGCCCCGACACGCCCGCCATCCAGCGCGAGTTCTACGACTTCTACCGCACCCCGCGCGGCGAGTTCACCCCGGCGGGCGCCTCGCCGGAGCTGACCACCCACCCGACCTTGAGCAGCAACGCCAAGTTCATGAACTTCTACCCGTTCAACGACATCGAGACCATCTCGCCGCGCCCCATGCTGTTCATCACCGGGGCAGAGGCGCACTCCCGGGAGTTCAGCGAAGAGGCCTACCGCCTGGCCGGCGAACCCAAGGAACTGTACATCGTCCCCGGCGCGGGCCACGTCGACCTCTACGACCGCGTGGAGCTGATCCCCTTCGACAAGCTGGGCCGCTTCTTCCGCGACAACCTGAAGTAGCCGCCGGGAGGAGGCCTTGGAGGATCAGGCAAGAAAACCAGCGGAATGGTCTACAGCTTCGATCGGCTCCACCGGGAAAATGAACCTCACGCAATGCAGGAGGATTCTTCAATGCAAGTCAGAGCCTATGGTGCCCGGGCGGGCAACCTGCCCCTGGAGCCGCTTAGCATCACCCGGCGCCTGCCCGGCGCCCACGACGTCCGGATCGACATCGCCTTCTGCGGCATCTGCCACTCGGACCTGCACCAGGTGCGTTCCGAGTGGGAAGGGACGCATTATCCCTGCGTGCCCGGCCACGAGATCGTCGGCCGGGTGGCGGCGGTCGGCGCGCAGGTCACCGCTTTCAGGCCCGGCGACCTGGTCGGCGTGGGCTGCATCGTCGACAGCTGCAAGCACTGCGAGGACTGCGACGCCGGCCTGGAGAACTACTGCGACGGCATGGTCGGCACCTACAACTTCCCGACGCCGGACGCCCCCGGCTGGACCCAGGGGGGCTACTCCCAGGCGATAGTCGTGCATGAGCGCTACGTGCTGCGCATCCGCCATCCCGAGGCGCAACTGGCGGCGGTCGCGCCGCTGCTGTGCGCGGGCATCACCACCTACTCGCCGCTGCGCCACTGGGGCGCCGGGCCGGGCAAGAAGGTCGGCGTGGTCGGCATCGGCGGCCTGGGGCACATGGGGATCAAGCTGGCCCATGCCATGGGTGCCCACGTCGTGGCCTTCACCACCTCGCAGGGCAAACGCGAGGCGGCGCTGCAGCTCGGTGCGGACGAGGTCGTGGTATCGCGTGATGCACAGGCGATGGCGGCCCACGCCAAGAGCTTCGACTTCATCCTGAACACGGTAGCGGCGCCCCATGACCTGGACGCCTTCCTGGTGCTGCTCAAGCGCGACGGCGCCATGACGCTGGTCGGCGCGCCGGCCTCGCCGCATACCTCACCCAACGTCTTCAACCTGATCATGAAGCGCCGCACGCTCGCCGGCTCGATGATCGGCGGCATCCCGCAGACCCAGGAGATGCTCGACTTCTGCGCCGAGCACGGCATCGTCGCGGACATCGAGCTGGTGCGCGTCGAGCAGGTCAACGAAGCCTACGAGCGCATGCTCCGCGGCGAGGTCAAGTACCGCTTCGTGATCGACAACGCCACCCTGGACGGCTGACTTTTCCCGGAGGCCCCATGGAAAGCATCGATCTGCTGGTCCTGCGTACCGCCCGCGACTGGCTTGCCGCCGGCGAACGGGTGCTGCTGGTGACGGTGGCGCGCACCTGGGGCTCGTCGCCACGGCCGGTGGGCTCGATGATGGCGCTGCGCAACGATGGCCGGGTGGCCGGCAGCGTTTCCGGCGGCTGTATCGAGGATGACCTGATCCATCGCTATACCACCGCCTATGGTGGCGACGGCCTGCCGGAAGCCTTGCCGGCCCTCGTGCAGTACGGCATCAGCGCCGATGAAGCCCATCGCTTCGGCCTGCCTTGCGGCGGCACGCTGGAGCTGGTGCTCGAGTTCATGCCGTCCCTGTCGGCGCTGGAGCGGTTGCTCGCACGGCTCGACGCGGGCAGCCTGGCGCGGCGCATCCTGAACCTGAATAGCGGGCAGGTGACCGTCGAAGGCACCTCGACGCCGGAGCAGTTCCTCTTCAACGGCAGGCGCATGGTCAACACCCTGGGGCCCGGCTACCGCATGCTGCTGATCGGGGCGGGCGCGCTGGCCGAGTACGTCGCCACCATGGCGCTGTTCAATGGCTTCAAGGTGACCATCTGCGACCCCAGGGCCCAGTACCTGGACGCCTGGAGCGTGGAGGGGGTGGAGCGGGCCAGGGGCATGCCCGATGACGTGGTCAGGGCGTTCTCGCCCGACCTGCGCACCTGCATCATCGCGCTCAGCCACGACCCCAAGCTCGACGACCTGGCCTTGCTGGAGGCCCTGCAGAGCCCGGCCTTCTACATCGGCGCCATCGGCTCGCGGCGCAACAGCCAGAGCCGGAGAGCGCGGCTGATCGAGCATTTCGGCGAGACGGAGGCGTCGCTGCGCCGCTTGCGCGGGCCGATCGGTATCTACATCGGCAGCAAGACGCCGCCCGAAATAGCGGTCAGCGTCATGGCCGAGGTCCTCGCCGCCAAGAACGACGTGTCGCTGCCCGACGAGCTTTCCGTGTCCCGGGCGAAGCACGCCAGGGATCCGCTGCGGTTCACCCCGGCCCTCTCCC
>NZ_QGSL01000106.1:1188934-1208494 GCF_003176655.1 Pseudomonas sp. RW407
GAAAAGCCGGCAGCGCCGGCGCTCCGCCAGGCTTCCCGGGGCCCGCCCCCTTGCACGGGACGGGCCGCAACCAGTACAAACGATGCCAGCCCGAACGGACCTACGAGCAGACCATGCCCAGACTGTCGACCAGCGCCCCTCGCCCCGCACCCGCTCCCACCACCGGAACGGCGGCGGAGCGCCGTCGATGAAGCTGCGCGCCCTCCTCCTGCTCGGCCTGCTCGGCCTGGGCGCCGGCCTGCAGGCCGCGCCGCAACATGCCATCACCCTCTACGACGAGGCGCCGAAATACCCGGCCGACTACCGCCACTTCGACTTCGTCAACCCCGACGCGCCCAAGGGCGGCACCCTGCGGCTCTCCGACACAGGCGGCTTCGACAGCCTCAACCCGTTCATCCCCAAGGGCAACCCGGCCTCGCAGATCAGCCTGGTCTACGACACCCTGACCTTCCATTCCCTGGACGAGCCCTTCACCGAATACGGCCTGCTCGCCGAGAAGATCGAGAAGGACCCCGAGCAGCGCTTCGTGCGCTTCTACCTGCGCCCGCAGGCACGCTTCCAGGACGGCACGCCGGTCACCGCCGAGGACGTGGTGTTCACCTTCCAGACCCTGGTCAAGCAGGGCGACCCGATGTACCGCAACTACTACGCGGACGTCGACAAGGTGGTGGCCGAGGACAAGCTGCGCGTGCGCTTCGACTTCAAGCGCCCGGGCAACCGCGAGCTGCCACTGATCCTCGGCCAGCTGCAGATCCTGCCCAAGCACTGGTGGGCCAGCCGCGACTTCGCCAAGACCAGCCTGGAGCCGCCGCTGGGCAGCGGCCCCTACCGCGTCGCCAAGGTCGACCCGGGCCGCTCGATCCGCTACGAGCGGGTCAAGGACTACTGGGCCAGGGACCTGCCGGTGAACCGCGGCTTCAACAACTTCGACGCCGTGGTGGTGGACTCCTACCGCGACCTGACCGTGGCCCTGGAGGCCTTCAAGGCCGGGCAGTTCGACTTCAACGAGGAGCGCATCGCGAAGAACTGGGCCACCGCCTACGACTCGCCGGCGGTGCGCGACGGCCGCATCGTCCGCCAGGAGTTGCACAACGACAACCCCTGGGGCATGCAGGGCTTCGCCTTCAACATCCGCCGCCCGGTGTTCCAGGACGCGCGGGTGCGCGAGGCCATCAGCCTGCTGTTCGACTTCGAGTGGACCAACAAGCAGCTGTTCTTCGGCTCCTACAAGCGTGACCGCAGCTTCTTCGAGAACTCCGAGATGGCCGCCCACGAACTGCCCGACGCCCAGGAGCTGGCGATCCTCGAACCGCTGCGCGGCCAGTTGCCGCCGCAGGTCTTCGAGCGCGTCTACGAGCCGCCGGTCAGCGACGGCAGCGGCATCATCCGCGAGCAGAAGCGCAAGGCCTACAAGCTGCTGCTGGAGGCCGGCTACAGGATCGTCGACGACCGCATGGTCGGCCCCGACGGCAAGCCGCTGAGCTTCGAATTCATGCTGGTCCAGGCCGACTTCCTGCGCGTGCTGCTGCCCTACAAGCGCAACCTCGCCGAGCTGGGCATCGACATGCAGATCCGCGTGGTGGACATCTCCCAGTACATCAACCGCCTGCGCTCGCGGGACTTCGACATGATGGTCGCCAGCTGGCCGCAGTCCAACTCGCCGGGCAACGAACAGCGCGAGTTCTGGCATTCGGCCAGCGCCGACAACCCCGGCAGCCGCAACTTCATCGGCCTGCGCGACCCGGCCATCGACGCCCTGGTGGACGGCCTGATCAAGGCCGATTCCCGCGAAGCCCTGGTGCGCCACGCCCGCGCCCTGGACCGCGCCCTGCAATGGGGCCACTACGTGGTGCCCAACTGGTACCTGGACACCTGGCGCCTGGCCTACTGGAACCGCATCGCCCACCCCGCGAAGCTGCCGCCCTACAGCTACGCGCTGATGACCTGGTGGCAGGCCCGCGGCAAGGCCGAGCCGACCCAGGCCGTGACCCAGGCGCCGGAGACCCCCTGATGCTCGCCTACATCCTGCGCCGCCTGCTGCTGATCGTGCCGACGCTGTTCGGCATCCTGCTGATCAACTTCATCATCATCCAGGCCGCCCCCGGCGGGCCGGTGGACCAGATGATCGCCAAGCTCGAAGGCGTCAACGCCGCCGCCGGCGGGGCCACCGGGCGCATCGCCGGCTCCGGCGGCGAACTGGCCTCCTCCGGCGGCTCGCACTACCGCGGCGGCCAGGGCCTGGACCCGGAGCTGGTCAAGGAGATCGAGCGCATGTACGGCTTCGACAAGCCGGCGCCCGAGCGCTTCTGGATCATGCTCAAGAACTACGTGCACCTGGACTTCGGTACCAGCTTCTTCCGCGACGCCAAGGTCACCGACCTGATCATCGAGAAGCTGCCGGTGTCCATCTCCCTGGGGCTGTGGAGCACCCTGATCATGTACCTGGTCTCCATCCCCCTGGGCATCGCCAAGGCAGTGCGCAGCGGCAGCCAGTTCGACATCTGGACCAGCTCGGCGATCATCATCGGCTACGCCATCCCCGCCTTCCTCTTCGCCATCCTGCTGGTGGTGCTGTTCGCCGGCGGCAGCTACTGGGACTGGTTCCCGTTGCGCGGGCTGACCTCCAACGACTTCGACGAGTTGAGCACCTTCGGCAAGGTCAAGGACTACTTCTGGCACCTGGCCCTGCCGATCACCGCCCTGGTCATCGGCAACTTCGCCACCATCACCCTGCTGACCAAGAACAGCTTCCTCGACGAGATCGGCAAGCAGTACGTGGTCACCGCCCGCGCCAAGGGCCTGACCGAGCGCCAGGTGCTCTACGGCCACGTGTTCCGCAACGCCATGCTGCTGATCATCGCCGGCCTGCCCTCGGCGCTGCTGGGGGTGTTCTTCACCGGTTCGCTGCTGATCGAGGTGATCTTCTCCCTCGACGGCCTGGGCCTGCTCAGCTTCGAGTCGGCGCTCAACCGCGACTACCCGGTGGTGTTCGGCACCCTGTTCATCTTCACGCTGTTCGGCCTGATCATGAAGCTGGTCAGCGACGTCCTCTACACCCTCGTCGATCCGCGCATCGACTTCGAGAACCGGGAGTAAGCGATGCGCCTGTCCCCGATGAACCAGCGCCGCTGGGCGCGCTTCAAGGCCAACAAGCGCGGTTGGTGGTCGCTGTGGCTGTTCCTCGCGCTGTTCGTGCTGAGCCTGGGCGCCGAGCTGATCGCCAACGACAAGCCGCTGGCGGTGCACTACGACGGCCAGTGGTACTTCCCGGTGCTCAAGCGCTACCCGGAAACCGTGTTCGGCGGCGAGTTCCCCCTGGAAGGCAACTACAAGGCGCCCTACATGCGCCAGCAGCTGGCCGAGAAGGACGCCTGGGTGCTCTGGCCGCCGATCACCTACAGCTACGACTCCATCAACTACGACCTGCGCGTGCCGGTGCCCTCGGCGCCGAGCCGGGAGAACCTGCTGGGCACCGACGACCAGGCCCGCGACGTGCTCGCCCGGGTGATCTACGGCTTCCGCGTCTCGGTGCTGTTCGCCCTGGTGCTGACCCTGCTCAGCTCGCTGATCGGCGTGCTGGTGGGCGCCCTGCAGGGCTTCTATGGCGGCTGGGTCGACCTGCTCGGCCAGCGCTTCCTGGAAATCTGGTCGGGCCTGCCGGTGCTCTACCTGCTGATCATCCTCGCCAGCTTCGTGCAGCCGAACTTCTGGTGGCTGCTGGGCATCATGCTGCTGTTCTCCTGGATGAGCCTGGTGGACGTGGTGCGCGCCGAGTTCCTCCGCGGCCGCAACCTGGAGTACGTGCGCGCGGCCCGCGCCCTGGGCATGAAGAACGGCAAGATCATGTTCCGCCACATCCTGCCCAACGCGATGATCTCCACCCTGACCTTCATGCCGTTCATCCTGACCGGCGCCATCGCCACCCTGACCTCCCTGGACTTCCTCGGCTTCGGCCTGCCCGCCGGCTCGCCGTCGCTCGGCGAGCTGGTCGCCCAGGGCAAGTCCAACCTGCAGGCGCCGTGGCTGGGCATCAGCGCCTTCGTGGTGCTGGCGCTGATGCTCAGCCTGCTGGTGTTCATCGGCGAGGCCGCCCGCGATGCCTTCGACCCGAGGAAGTGAGATGAGCCACGACAACCTGGTCGAAGTCCGCGACCTTTCCGTCGACTTCGCCTGCGGCGAGGAATGCGTCCATGCCGTGGACAAGGTCAGCTTCGACATCCGCCGCGGCGAGACCCTCGCCCTGGTCGGCGAAAGCGGCTCGGGCAAGTCGGTGACCGCCAACTCCATCCTGCGCCTGCTGCCCTACCCCACCGCCAGCCACCCCAGCGGCAGCGTGCGCTACGCCGGGCTGGACCTGCTCAAGGCGCCGGAACGCAAGCTGCGCGGCATCCGCGGCAACCGCATCGCCATGGTCTTCCAGGAGCCCATGACCTCGCTCAACCCGCTGCACACCGTGGAGAAGCAGATCGGCGAGGTGCTCACCCTGCACAAGGGCCTGCAGGGCCAGGCGGCGCGCACGCGCATCATCGAGCTGCTCGACCTGGTCGGCATCCCCGACCCGGCCACGCGCCTGAAGGCCTACCCCCACGAGCTTTCCGGCGGCCAGCGGCAGCGGGTGATGATCGCCATGGCCCTGGCCAACGAGCCGGAGCTGCTGATCGCCGACGAGCCGACCACGGCGCTGGACGTCACCGTGCAGCTGAAGATCCTCGACCTGCTGGGCGAACTGCAGGCGCGCCTGGGCATGGCGCTGCTGCTGATCACCCACGACCTCAACCTGGTGCGGCGCATCGCCCACCGCGTGTGCGTGATGCAGCAGGGCAGGATCGTCGAGCAGGCCGACTGCGAACAGTTGTTCCAGGCCCCGCAGCACCCCTACACCCGCGAGCTGCTCGGCGCCGAGCCCAGCGGCGCGCCGGCGGCCAACCCGCCGGGCGCGGAGCTGCTGAGCGTGCAGGACCTGCGCGTGTGGTTCCCGATCAAGAAGGGCGTGTTCCGCCGCACCGTGGACCACATCAAGGCGGTGGACGGCATCGACTTCAGCCTGCCGCGCGGGCACACCCTGGGCATCGTCGGCGAAAGCGGCTCGGGCAAGTCCACCCTGGGCCTGGCCATCCTGCGGCTGATCGACAGCCGCGGCGCCATCCGCTTCGAGGGCAACGCCCTGGACACCCTGAACCAGGCCGAGGTACGCCCGCTGCGCCGCGAGATGCAGGTGGTCTTCCAGGACCCGTACGGCAGCCTCAGCCCGCGCCTGTCGGTGGGCCAGATCGTCGGCGAGGGCCTGGAGATCCACGGCATCTGCGACGAACGCGAGCAGCAGCAGCGGATCATCGACGCGCTGCTGGAAGTCGGCCTGGACCCGGAGACGCGCCACCGCTACCCCCACGAATTCTCCGGCGGCCAGCGCCAGCGCATCGCCATCGCCCGCGCCCTGGTGCTCAAGCCGGCGCTGATCCTGCTGGACGAGCCGACCTCGGCGCTGGACCGCTCGGTGCAGCGCCAGGTGGTCGACCTGCTGCGCCAGCTGCAGGCCAAGTACAACCTCAGCTACCTGTTCATCAGCCACGACCTGGCGGTGGTCAAGGCGCTCAGCCACCAGTTGATGGTCATCCGCCAGGGCAAGGTGGTGGAACAGGGCCCGGCCGAGGCGATCTTCGCCGCGCCGAAGCACCCCTACACCCAACAGCTGCTGGAAGCCGCGTTCATGGTCCCGGCGGCCACCAGCCAGGCATGACCCGCACGGGAGGCGGAGCACCATGGGCTTTCTCACCGGCAAGCGCGCGCTGATCGTCGGCGTCGCCAGCAAACTCTCCATCGCCTCGGGCATCGCCGCGGCGATGCACCGCGAAGGCGCCGAGCTGGCCTTCACCTACCAGAACGACAAGCTCAGGGGCCGCGTCGAGGAATTCGCCGCCGGCTGGGGCTCCGGCCCCGGGCTGTGCTTCCCCTGCGACCTGGCCAGCGACGCCGACATCGAGGCGGTGTTCCGCGAGCTGGGCAGGCACTGGGACGGCCTGGACATCATCGTCCACTCGGTGGGCTTCGCCCCCGGCGACCAGCTCGACGGCGACTTCACCGCCGTCACCAGCCGCGACGGCTTCCGCATCGCCCACGACATCAGCGCCTACAGCTTCGTGGCCCTGGCCAAGGCCGGCCGCGGGATGATGCGGGCCGCAACGGCGCCCTGCTCACCCTCTCCTACCTGGGCGCCGAGCGCACCCTGCCCAACTACAACGTGATGGGCATGGCCAAGGCCAGCCTGGAAGCCGGCGTGCGCTACCTGGCCGCCAGCCTCGGCCCGGAAGGCACGCGGGTCAACGCGGTATCCGCCGGGCCGATCCGCACCCTGGCGGCCTCCGGCATCAGGAGCTTCCGCCGCATGCTCGCCGCCAGCGAACGGCAGACGCCGCTGCGGCGCAACGTGACCATCGAGGAAGTCGGCAACGCCGCAGCCTTCCTCTGCTCCGACCTGGCCAGCGGCATCAGCGGCGAGATCCTCTACGTCGACGGCGGCTTCAACACCACGGCGATGGGGCCGCTGGAAGATAGCTGAGCAGACGGGCGGGGCGATGGGTATCGCTTCGCTCAACCCATCCTACGGGGCGCTGCGTTTGCCGGACGGCGTAGGAGCGGATCTTATCCGCGAATCGCGCCGGGACGTCCGGCTATCGCGGACAAGGTCCGCTCCTACAAGGGAGGAATACCGTATTTCCCTGCAACCTGTAGGAGCGGGCCCTGCCCGCGATTCGCGCGCAGGGCGCGCTCCTACAGGGGAATGGCACGGGTGGGTGGCGTAGGAGCGGATCTCATCCGCGAATCGTGCCGGAACCTCCAGCCATCGCGGACAAGGTCCGCTCCTACGGGGAATACGGTGCCTATCAGCGGCAACTGTCTCGCAGGTTGCACCGAGTGCTCTTCGTAGGAGCGAGCTTGCTCGCGAATGAACCCCGCAGCGGAATCTGTTCGCGAGCAAGCTCGCTCCTACGGGAAGCCGTGCCCGCTCGCATGGTAGTCGCGCAGTCATCCGCCCCCACCATCACGCAAAGAAAAACGCCGCACCCGGTCACCCGGCTGCGGCGTTTTCATCGGATCGCGGCGCGTGGCGCGCGGATCAATCCTCGCGGTAGCGGCGCAGGCGCAGGGCCTTGCCGGCGACGCGGGTGTCCTTGAGCTTGCCCAGCAGGCGCTCCAGGCCGTCTTCCGGCAGCTCGATCAGGCTGAAGGTCTCGCGGATCTGGATGCGGCCGATGGCCTCGCGGGACAGGCCGCCCTCGTTGAGGATGGCGCCCAGCAGGTTCTTCGCCGCCACGCCGTCGCGCGCGCCCAGGGCGGTGCGGCAGCGGGCCTTGCCTTCGGCCGGGGCGGCCATCGGGCGGCGCTCGCCGGAGCGTTCGCCACGATCGCTGCGCTCACCGCGCTCGCTACGTTCGTAACGGTCGCTGCGCTCGCGCGGGGCGGCCGGGGTCAGCGGCTGCTCGCGGCGCACCGACTCCAGGTCCAGGGCCTTGCCTTCGGTGAGCTTGGCCAGCAGCACCGCGGCGAGGGTCTCGACGTCGGTGCCCAGGCGGCGGCACAGCTCGTCGCGCACGGCGCCACGGTTGGCGACCGCGGTTTCCAGCAGCGGCTGCAGGCTGGAGGCCAGGCGCGCCAGGCGCGCTTCCAACACGGTGTCGGCGTCGGGCAGGCGCACTTCGCCGACCTTCTGCCCGGTGACGCGCTCGATCACCTGCAGCATGCGGCGCTCGCGCGGGGTCACCAGCAGCAGCGCGCGGCCTTCGCGGCCGGCGCGGCCGGTACGGCCGATGCGGTGCACGTAGGACTCGGGGTCGTACGGCATGTCGATGTTCAGCACGTGGGTGATGCGCGACACGTCCAGGCCGCGGGCGGCCACGTCGGTGGCGATGACGATGTCCAGCGAGCCGTCTTTCAGCGACTCGATGACGCGCTCGCGCTGGGCCTGCGGCATGTCGCCGTTGAGCGCGGCGGCGCGGTAGCCCTGGCGCTCGAGCAGCTCGGCGATGTCCAGGGTGGCCTGCTTGGTGCGCACGAAGCCGATCAGCGCGTCGAACTGCTCGACTTCCAGCAGGCGCAGGATGGAGGCGGGCTTCTGGTCGGCATGGACCATCAGGTGCGCCTGCTCGATGCGCGCCACGGTCTGGGTCTTGGCGGCGATGCGGACGTGCTTGGGTTCCTTCAGGTGGCGCTCGGCGATGCTGCGGATCGAGGCCGGCAGGGTCGCGGAGAACAGCACGGTCTGGCGGCTGGCCGGCATGGCCTCGAAGATCACTTCCAGGTCGTCCATGAAACCGAGCTTGAGCATCTCGTCGGCCTCGTCCAGCACCAGGCGCTCGACGGTGGCCAGCAGGTTCTCGTCGCGGCGCAGGTGGTCGCACAGGCGGCCGGGGGTGGCCACCAGGACCTGGGCGCCCTGGCGCAGGGCCTTGAGCTGCGGGCCCATGGGCGCGCCACCGTAGACGGCTACCACGCCGACGCCGGGCATCTGCTTGGAGTAGGTTTCGCAGGCGGTGGCCACCTGCAGGGCCAGTTCGCGGGTCGGCACCAGGATCAGCACCTGGGGCTCGCGGCGGGCCGGCTCGATCTGCGACAGCAGCGGCAGGGCGAAGGCGGCGGTCTTGCCGGTGCCGGTCTGGGCCTGGCCGATCATGTCGTGGCCTTCGAGGATCACCGGGATCGACTGGGCCTGGATGGGCGAAGGCTCTTCGTAGCCGACCGCGGCGATGGCCGCCAGAATATTGGGATGAATGCCGAGCGCGGCGAAGCCGCCGGTTTCCTGGGTCATGGGTTTTGCCTCTAAATACATCCGCAAAGACCCAATGGCCGAGCTGCGCATGCCCTGTACGACAGTAGAAGTCACCCAGGCAGCTGGAAGCGGGGATTTGCGAACTGAACTGTTGGAAGAATACGTCAAGGAAGTCCGCGGAAGCGGACGCACAGCCAGAGCGTGCAGGCTCTGAAAGATGCGGTCCCGAACGGGGCCGTAACAGGCCGGCGCGCATCATACCGGAAAAACGCCGTCGATGTGTGGCTTTTCCGCCGCCGCTGGCCGAACGGTCAAGACTTGCACAATCGGCCACCCGCCGTCTATACCGAGCAGGGCCCACCTGCCAGGAGCACGCGCCGTGAACCCTACCAGCGAACCCCGCGTCACCGTCACGCGCCGTGGTCATCTCCTGCTGCTGGGCCTGAACCGGCCGGAAAAGCGCAACGCCTTCGACCAGCGCATGCTCGACGAGCTGATGCTGGCCCTGGGCGGGTACGAACGCGACGACGACCTGCGCTGCGCGCTGATCGTCGCCCACGGCGAGCACTTCAGCGCCGGCCTCGACCTGGCCGACGTCAGCCGGCGCCTGCACGACGGCTGGCAACTGCCGGCCGGCGCGGTCGACCCCTGGGGCACCCTCGGCGGGCCGCGGCTGAGCAAGCCG
Organism: Pseudomonas sp. RW407; assembly: GCF_003176655.1. NCBI lineage: Bacteria > Pseudomonadati > Pseudomonadota > Gammaproteobacteria > Pseudomonadales > Pseudomonadaceae > Pseudomonas > Pseudomonas sp. RW407. The sequence goes on from NZ_QGSL01000106.1 coordinate 1,198,384, forward strand.
CTGCTGGTCGCCGTGCAGGGCTACTGCTACACCATCGGCATCGAACTGATGCTGGCGGCGGACATCTGCCTGTGCGCCAGCAACGCCCGCTTCGCCCAGATGGAGGTGCGCCGTGGCCTGCTGCCGCTGGGCGGCGCCACCCTGCGCCTGCCGCAGGTCGCCGGCTGGGGCAACGCCATGCGCTGGCTGCTCAGCGGCGACGAGTTCGACGCCCACGAGGCCTGCCGCCTGGGCCTGGTCCAGGAAATCCACCCGCCCGAGGAGCTGCTGCCCGAGGCCCTGAAGCTGGCCGCGCGCATCGCCCGCCGCGCCCCGCTGGCCGTGCGCGCCACCCTGGCCTCGGCGCGCCGCGCCCAGGAACAGGGCCCGGCGGAGGCCATCCGCGAGCTGCCGCAACAGCTCAAGGCCCTGCTCGCCAGCGAGGACGCCCGGGAAGGCCTGCAGTCGCTGCTGGAAAAGCGCGAAGGCCACTTCTCCGGCAACTAGTCGTGGCGCCCCCGTCACGCCACTTCGCGACGCCGTCCGGGCACGCCTTCGAAACGCCCCGGGAAAGCGCTATATCGAAAGTATTAGATTGCAATCAAAAGGCCAGCAATTCTGCTGAAATTTCATTCGAATCAACGGGATGCCTATAACAAACGACTATATACAAGATGCAATTTCGCCCCCTCCCGCAAGTACTGAAACTGTGCCGGCAATCAGTGGAAGTACTCTTGCCGACGGCGGACCGAGGCTTCTCCTGAACACCAGAGCCCTTCAGGGAGGAGCCCCAGATGTCTGGTCCCATTCGTGTATTCGCGTTGTCTCTCCTGGTCGTTGCCATGTCGCTGCAGGGTTGCAGCAGCAAGGGCGGCCATCACAGCAGTGTCGCCAGTTCCGGAAGCGGCTCCGACCAGGGCGCCGGCAACGGCGGCTCGGGTAGCGGCGGCGACGGCAACGGTTCCGGCGGTACCGGCAGCGGTGGCGACGGCGGCACCGGCGGTAATGGTGGAACCGGCGGCAACAACGGTGGCAACAACGGTGGCGACGGCGGTAACAACGGCGGAAGCACCGGCGGCACCAACCCCAGCACCACCAGCACCATCCTCAGCAACACCGGCGAAGCGGTCAGCTCGCTGGGCGACACCGTCAACGGCGTCGGCAGCGTGGTCAAGGGCGTGGGCCTGCCGGTGGTCGGCAGCGGCGTGACCGAAGGCGCCGGCAACGTCATCCAGGACGTCGGCCAGGGCGTGAACAGCCTGGGCAGCGGCATCACCAACGGCGTCGGCCAGCTCGGCAGCAACCCCAACGCCCTGGGCACCACGGTGGCCGGCGCCACCGGCACGGTGAGCAGCGTCGGCAATGCGGTCAGCGACCTGGGCGGCACCGTCGCCGCGGTAGGCGCCAACACTCCGCTGAAACCGGTGACCACTGCCCTGGGCGGCGTGGTCGACGGCGTCGGCGGGCAGATCAGCATGCTCGGCGACTCCCTCAGCGGCGCCGTCACCACCGGCCCGCTCAGCCCGCTGACCAAGCAGCTCAGCGGCACTACCGCGGGCCTGGTCGGCCAGGTCGAGGGCGTGACCCAGCAGGTCGGCGCGGCCACCGGCCTGGGCGCCCCGGTGAACAACCTGGTGACCACGGTCGGCGGCCTGGTGGGCCAGGTCGGCACCCAGCTCGGCAGTACCACGCCGGTCCTCGCGCCGGTCGGCAGCGTCGTGACCAACGTCGGCGAGGCCGTGAGCGCGACGGGTGGGCTGGTCAACGCACCGGCCGGCAGCAGCGCCAGCAACCCGATCGGCGGGCTGCTCTCCGGCGTCACCGGCGTACTGGGCGGTGCCACCGGCGGCAGCAACCCGGTCGGCGGGCTGCTCTCCGGCGTCACCGGCACCCTGGGCGGCGCCACCGGTAGCAGCAACCCGGTCGGCGGCCTGCTCTCCGGCCTCACCGGCACCCTGGGCGGCGCCACCGGCAGCAGCAACCCGGTTGGCGGCCTGCTCTCCGGCGTCACCGGCACCCTGGGCGGCGCCACCGGCGGCAGCAACCCGGTCGGCGGCCTGCTCTCCGGCGTCACCGGCACCCTGGGCGGCGTCACCAGTGGCCTCACCAGCGGAGTCGCGACAGGCGTCGGCAGCAACGGCCTGGCCAGCAACAACGGCCTGCTCGGCGGCACCCTGGGCACCGTGGGTGGCCTGCTCGGCGGCGTGACCGGCAGCCTGGGCGGCAAGTCCGGAAACTGACGGCAAGCCCGCCAAAGCGAACGGCGAAGGGTCGGCAACGGCCCTTCGCCCTTTCATTTAACGGCTTCAGGGAGAAGCCATGCGCAAGCTAGCCGTAGTAACGCTGTTGTTAGCCAGCCCCCTAGCCTGGGCCGACCGCCCCATCCAACTGCCCGGCTCCGACATCGAACAGGGCCTGCCCAGGCCCAACCTGCCCGGCGGCGACGTGCGCCCGCAGGCGCCGCGGGTCAGCACCCCGGCGGCCGCGCAGCCGCAGCAACTGCTCGAACGGCGCATCCGCCTGCGGCGCATCGAGGTCGCCGGCGGCGGCCACTACCCGATCGCCACCTGGAAGCCCCTGCTGGAACCGCTGACCCGTCGCGACATCAGGATCGGCGAGCTGGTGGCGGCGGCCAAGGCCATCACCCGGCGCTACCAGGACGACGGCTTCGTCATTTCCTTCGCCTACGTACCCAACCAGGACTTCAGCGGCGGCGTCGGGCGCATCATGCTGATCGAGGGCCACCTGAGCGAGGTGCGCAGCGCCGGCGACCTCGGCGTGCACCAGGCCCGCGTGGCGCGCTGGATCGAGCGCCTGAAGGCGGAGCGGCCGCTGACCCGCGCCAGCTTCGAGCGCTTCAGCGTACTGATGAGCCGGGTGCCCGGCCTGCAGATGAACATGGTCCTCAACCCGCCGACCACCACCGACGGCGGCGCCGTGCTGGAGATGCTCGGCAAGCACGAGGTCGTCACCACCGGCGCCGACTTCGACTCGCGCCACGGCAACCCGCGCGGGCTGTTCAACGCCACGCTGGCCTCGCTGCTGGGCCGGGGCGAGCAGCTGCAGTTCAGCTACCTCTACCCGCCCGGCGACGACAAGGAGTACTACCGCGCCTGGAACTACAGCCAGTTGCTGGGCGACAACGGCCTGCAGCTGATGGCCGGCTACAGCCACTACAACGCCAGCCTCGAGGACCGCGTGGTGATCGGCCCGCTGCAATACGCGCGCAAGCGCGAGAACGAACGGCTCAGCGCCGGCCTGGGCATCCCCGTGCTGCTGCGCCGCGACCTGACCTGGGACGTCAACCTGCGCGCCTACACGGTGGACGACAGCAGCCGCTACGACCTGGTGGCGCCGGCTACCCCCTATAGCGTGAAGCTGCGCAACAAATTGCGCGTGGTGGGCGTCGACACCCTGGTCCAGCAGTTCGGCGAGAAGCAGGTGCGCGCCGGCAGCCTGGCCCTCTACAAGGGCCTGAACGCCTTCGACGCGCAGAGCACGGCGCCGGCGCGCAAGGACTTCACCCGCGTGCTCGGCTTCGGCGCCCAGCAGAACCAGTTCGGCGAGCGGGTGCAGGGCGTGGCCAACGCCAGCTTCCAGTGGGCCCACGACAGCCTGCCGGACTCCGAGCAGGTCACCTACGGCGGCGCCAACTTCGGCCGCGGCTACCCGGACGACCAGGCCACCGGCGACAAGGGCTGGGGCGCCTCCTACGAGGTGAACTACGCCTTCCTCTGGCAAAACCGCTGGATGAACCAGTTGCAGCCCTATCTGGTGGTGGACGGCGCGCGCACCTGGTACAACGCCGACGGCCAGCCCGGCGCCAGGCTCGGCTCCGGCGCCGTCGGGGTGCGCTTCTCCAACCGCAAGCAGTACGTGCTGGGGGTGGAAGTGGCCAAGCCGTTCGCCGACCGCGCCATCGACAACGACGAGCGCAGCCCGCGGCTCAACCTGACGCTCAGCTACCAGATTCCCTGAGCCGGCGCCCCGCCGCTACTGCGCGGGGCGCAGCGCGTCGATGTAGGTGCCCAGGTCGTAGCCCAGGTCGCCCTGCAGGGCCTTGGCGCGTTTCTTCAGCCCGCGCGGTTCGAGGCTCTGCTCGATGTCGGCGGGAACGAAGACGATCACGTTGCCTTCCGGCACCGGGCATTCCAGGTAGTGGCGGTGGAAGCGCCCGCGCAGCAGGGCCGCGCCCAGGGGCCGGCCGTCGTCGGTGCTCCACTGGTTGATGATCAGCCAGCCACCGGGGCGCAGCTTGTCGCGGCAGGCGCCGAGGAAGTCCCAGCCCAGGTGCGCCGGGGCGGGGCCGGTGTCGGTGTAGAGGTCGAGGAAGATCAGGTCGGCCGGCTCGCAGTCGCCCAGCTCCTCCACCGCGTCGCCGATGCGCAGCCGCAGGCGCGGCTCGTCCACCAGGCCCAGGTGCTCGCGGGCCAGGCGCGGGATCGCCGGGCGCAGCTCGACGGCCTCCGCCTCGTCCAGCGCCAGGTGCTTCAGGCAGGCCTGGGTCAGGCTGCCGGCGCCGAAGCCGAGGAACAGCGCGCGGCGCGGCGCCGGGTGGCACAGCGCGCCCAGCAGCATGGCGCGGGAATAGTCGTACTCCAGCCAGGCCGGGTCGCCGATGCGCACGCAGCTCTGCTCCACCTCCTCGCCGAACTCCAGGTAGCGGTAGCCGCCCTGCTCCACCACGCGGATCACCCCGTAGGCATCGCGCTCCTCGGCTATCAGCAGGTCCTCGCTCATGCCCGGCGCCCCCGGCCATGGCCACGGGCGCTGGCGCTGGGCCGGCGATACGGACGGGGATTCGAAGTCGGGCTCTGGTACACGCGGGGTTCTCCGCAGGGCAAGGACGGCGACGGCCGCGGGCTCATGGAAAGCGAAGGATACCAGCCCGGCCCCGCTGAAGGAGGCCCCGCCCGGTGTTACCATGGGCCGATACCCGCCATTGCCCCGCGAGCCCCCGATGAGCCAGACCTGGAGCCCCGACAGCTGGAGAAGCCGCCTCATCCAGCAGCAACCCGCCTACCCCGACGCCGCGCGCCTGCAGCAGGTCGAGCAGACCCTGGCCAGCTACCCGCCGCTGGTGTTCGCCGGCGAGGCCCGCGAGTTGCGCCGGCAGTTCGCCGAGGTCACCGCCGGGCGCGCCTTCCTGCTGCAGGGCGGCGACTGCGCCGAGAGCTTCGCCGAGTTCTCCGCGGCGAAGATCCGCGACACCTTCAAGGTGCTGCTGCAGATGGCGGTGGTCATGACCTTCGCCGCCGGCTGCCCGGTGGTGAAGGTCGGGCGCATGGCCGGGCAGTTCGCCAAGCCGCGCTCCTCCGGCGAGGAAACCGTGGGCGAGATGACCCTGCCGGCCTACCGCGGCGACATCGTCAACGGCATCGGCTTCGACGAGGCCAACCGCGTGCCGGACCCGCAGCGCCTGCTGCAGGCCTACCACCAGTCCACCGCCACCCTCAACCTGCTGCGCGCCTTCGCCCAGGGCGGCTTCGCCGACCTGCACGAGGTGCACCAGTGGAACCTCGACTTCATCGCCAACTCGGCCCTGGCGGAGAAGTACAGCCAGCTCGCCGGGCGCATCGACGAAACCCTCGCCTTCATGCGCGCCTGCGGCCTGGACGGCGCGCCGCAGCTGCGCGAGGTGAGCTTCTTCACCGCCCACGAGGCGCTGCTGCTGAACTACGAGGAAGCCTTCATCCGCCGCGACAGCCTCACCGGCGGCTGGTACGACTGCTCGGCGCACATGCTCTGGATCGGCGACCGCACCCGCCAGTTGGACGGCGCCCACGTCGAACTGCTGCGCGGGGTGGGCAACCCCATCGGCGTGAAGGTCGGGCCGAGCATGGGCGACGAGGAACTGCTGCGGCTGATCGACATCCTCAACCCGGACAACGACCCCGGCCGCCTCAACCTGATCGTGCGCATGGGCGCCGACAAGGTCGGCGACGGCCTGCCGCGGCTGCTGCGCACCGTGCAGCGCGAAGGTCGCCAGGTGCTGTGGAGCTGCGACCCGATGCACGGCAACACCATCAAGGCCTCCAGCGGCTACAAGACCCGCGACTTCGCGCGCATCCTCGCCGAGGTGCGGCAGTTCTTCGAGGTGCACAGGGCCGAGGGCACCCACCCCGGCGGCATCCACATCGAGATGACCGGGCAGAACGTCACCGAGTGCATCGGCGGTGCGCGGCCGATCACCGAGGCCGGGCTCAGCGACCGCTACCACACCCACTGCGACCCGCGGCTCAACGCCGACCAGTCGCTGGAGCTGGCCTTCCTCATCGCCGAGACGCTGAAGCAGGCGCGGCGCTGAAACCGACGAACGGCGGGGCTGGGCTCAGACGCGCAGGTCCATGCCCTCGCTGAGGAAGCGCGGGGCTATGTAGCGGTCGTAGTGGGCCTCGGAAAGCAGGAAGAACTCGCGGTCGATGGCGTCGCGCAGCTCCGGCAGCGGCCGCTCGCGGAACTCCGGCAGCAGCGCCACGCCGTAGGCCTCGATGCTCTGGATCAGCCGCGAGCCGCGGGCGATCAGTTGGTAGGCCCAGCAGTACGGCGACTGCTCGGGGACGAAGCGGATCTGCCGCTGCTCCAGCTGGGCGCGCAGGCGCGGCGCATCGAACACCTCGAGCTTGGCCACCATCACCTGCACCAGCAGCACCTCCAGGCGCTTCCACACCGCGCGCTTCTCCTCCTCGCCGTACAGGTTCCAGTTCACCACCTCGTGGTGGAAGCGCTTGCAACCGCGGCACACGAGGTCGCCGTAGACGGTGGAGCAAAGGCCGACACAGGGGGTCTTGATGCGCTGGGAGGACATGGCGGAACGGCTTCGGGACAACGGGGGACGGGCGTCATCTTAGCCCTTTGTCTAGGCAAGATCACCCTCCGCATCGGCGCAATGGCGCTTACTTTCAGCAATGATTTCCAGTAGAATCGGCCCGCCTTTCACAAGGCGCAATGCCCGTTCGAAGCTGTTTTCAAAGCGTCACGAAGCACAGATTCCGGCAGCCGCGCGGACCGGGCGCCCCCCCTCAGGCGCCCAGTCCCTCACGTCCCAGGCCCTCCGGCGTAAAACTTTGAAAACAGCTTCTGTCTGGAGGCTGCCGGTGCCGTCGTAGGTCCGTGGATTACCGTCCACCATGCCTGACGAATGGATCGGCGAGGTCTCCTGGATACGCGTCCCACGGGACCACTGATGAGGGAAATACTGTGCTTGAAGCCTACCGCAAACACGTAGAAGAGCGTGCCGCCCAGGGTGTCGTGCCCCAGCCGCTGAACGCCGAACAGACCGCTGGTCTGGTCGAACTCCTGAAGAACCCGCCGGCCGGCGAAGAAGAATTCCTCCTCGACCTGATCACCAACCGCGTCCCGCCGGGCGTGGACGAGGCCGCCTACGTCAAGGCCGGCTTCCTCTCCGCCGTCGCCAAGGGCGAAGCCACTTCCCCGCTGATCAGCAAGGCCCGCGCCGTCGAGCTGCTGGGCACCATGCAGGGCGGCTACAACATCGCCACCCTGGTGGAACTGCTGGACAGCGCCGAGCTGGCCGAGGTCGCCGCCGAGCAGCTCAAGCACACCCTGCTGATGTTCGACGCCTTCCACGACGTTTCCGAGCGCGCCAAGAAGGGCAACGCCGCGGCCAAGGCCGTGCTGCAGTCCTGGGCCGACGGCGAGTGGTTCCAGGCCCGCCCGGCGGTCGCCGAGAAGATCACCCTGACCGTGTTCAAGGTGCCCGGCGAAACCAACACCGACGACCTGTCCCCGGCGCCCGACGCCTGGTCGCGCCCGGACATCCCGCTGCACGCCCTGGCCATGCTGAAGATGGCCCGCGACGGCATCGAGCCGGTACAGCCCGGCGCCATCGGCCCGCTGAAGCAGATCGAAGCGGTCAAGGCCAAGGGCTTCCCGGTCGCCTACGTCGGCGACGTGGTCGGCACCGGTTCCTCCCGCAAGTCCGCCACCAACTCGGTGCTGTGGTTCTTCGGCGACGACATCCCCTACGTGCCGAACAAGCGCGCAGGCGGTTTCTGCTTCGGCACCAAGATCGCCCCGATCTTCTACAACACCATGGAAGACGCCGGCGCCCTGCCGATCGAGTTCGACTGCACCAACCTGGCCATGGGCGACGTCATCGACGTGTACCCATACGAAGGCAAGGTCGTGCGCCATGACAGCGGCGAAGTGGTCACCACCTTCGAGCTGAAGACCCCCGTGCTGCTGGACGAAGTCCGCGCCGGCGGCCGCATCCCGCTGATCGTCGGCCGTGGCCTGACCGAGAAGGCCCGCGCCGAACTGGGCCTGGCCCCGTCCACCCTGTTCAAGAAGCCCGAAGCCCCCGCCGACAGCGGCAAGGGCTACACCCTGGCGCAGAAGATGGTCGGTCGCGCCTGCGGCCTGCCGGAAGGCAAGGGCGTGCGTCCGGGCACCTACTGCGAACCGAAGATGACCACCGTCGGTTCCCAGGACACCACCGGCCCGATGACCCGCGACGAGCTGAAGGACCTGGCCTGCCTGGGCTTCTCCGCCGACCTGGTGATGCAGTCCTTCTGCCACACCGCGGCCTATCCCAAGCCCATCGACGTCAAGACCCACCACACCCTGCCCGACTTCATCATGACCCGTGGCGGCGTGTCCCTGCGTCCGGGCGACGGCATCATCCACAGCTGGCTGAACCGCATGCTGCTGCCCGACACCGTCGGCACCGGCGGCGACTCGCACACCCGCTTCCCGATCGGCATCAGCTTCCCGGCCGGCTCGGGCCTGGTGGCCTTCGCCGCTGCCACCGGCGTGATGCCGCTGGACATGCCCGAATCGGTACTGGTGCGTTTCAAGGGCAAGCTGCAACCGGGCATCACCCTGCGTGACCTGGTCCATGCGATCCCCTACTACGCCATCCAGGCCGGCCTGCTGACCGTCGAGAAGAAAGGCAAGAAGAACATCTTCTCCGGCCGCATCCTCGAGATCGAAGGCCTGAACGACCTGACCGTCGAGCAAGCCTTCGAGCTGTCCGACGCCTCGGCCGAACGTTCCGCCGCCGGTTGCACCATCAAGCTGCCGGAAGAGGCCATCGCCGAATACCTGAAGTCCAACATCACCCTGCTGCGCTGGATGATCGGCGAAGGCTACGGCGACGCCCGCACCCTGGAGCGCCGCGCCAAGGCGATGGAAGCCTGGCTGGCCAACCCGCAACTGCTGGAAGCCGACAAGGACGCCGAATACGCCGCGGTCATCGAGATCGACCTGGCCGACGTCAAGGAGCCGGTCCTCTGCGCCCCGAACGACCCGGACGACGCCCGCCTGCTGTCCAGCGTGCAAGGCCGCAAGATCGACGAGGTGTTCATCGGTTCCTGCATGACCAACATCGGTCACTTCCGCGCCGCCGGCAAACTGCTGGACAAGGTCAAGGGTGGCATTCCGACCCGTCTGTGGCTGGCCCCGCCGACCAAGATGGACGCCCACCAGCTGACCGAGGAAGGCTACTACGGCATCTACGGCAAGGCCGGTGCGCGCATGGAAATGCCGGGCTGCTCGCTGTGCATGGGTAACCAGGCTCGCGTACAGACCGGTTCCACCGTGGTCTCGACCTCGACTCGTAACTTCCCGAACCGCCTGGGCGATTCCACCGACGTGTTCCTGGCGTCGGCGGAGCTGGCCGCTGTGGCTTCGATCATCGGCAAGCTGCCGACCGTCGAGGAATACATGGCCTACGCGAAGGACATCGACAGCATGTCTGCCGATATCTACCGCTACCTGAGCTTCGACCAGATCGCCGAGTTCAAGGAAGCCGCTGCGAACGCCAAGATTCCGGTCGTTCAAGCCTAAGCCTTTCGGCGTGAGGAAAGCCCTGGCCGGTACGGTGGGGCTTTGAAGAGAATGCCGTTTCTTCCCCTGGGGAGAAACGGCATTTTCGTTTGGGATGGGGTATGGCTTTGCTTGCGGGGCTTGGTTCCGCGCTCCGATCTCCCCCTCGTCATTCCCGCGAACGCCGGAACCCAAAAAAGACGTTGGGTTTGGGTGTAGCGCGCCGCTCCGAGTGTTCGGATGTCTCTTGTTTCGCCCCCTCGGGCGAGTCCCTTTTGTCAGTCGCCACAAAAGGAACCAAAAAGGCTTGCCCCGACATACGGGCCCGATGGAGCCGGGCTAC
>NZ_QGSL01000106.1:1208504-1213544 GCF_003176655.1 Pseudomonas sp. RW407
GCGTCCGCGATAGGCACCGACCACGCCGGACGCCCCGGTGGCACGGCCAACGGCGGATAACCGCGAACGGTTATTCGCCCTACGGTGCATCCGCCGCCACCAGCGGCACCGGCGTCATCTGCCGCAGGCGGCTGAGGGTGCGCTCGAAGTCCAGGGTGGTGCTGCCGCCGGCCAGCCGTTCCAGCGGCAGCGTGGCGTAGAGCTGCAGCTTCAGGCGCTTGTCGTAGGCGATGTCGATGAAGTTCAGGAAGCGCCTGGCGACGTCGTCGGGGTAGTCCTGCAGCGGTTCCAGGCCGCTGACCGCCAGGTACGGGAAGCGTTCGATCAGCCACAGGTAGTCGGCCGCCGAGTGCGGGCGTTCGAACAGTTCGGCGAAGTCGAGCCAGGCGTGGTCGTCGTCGTGGGCGCGCACGCACAGCGGGTGGTGGTTGACCTGCAGCACCTGGTCGAAGCGGGCCTGCGGGCCCAGGCCGAAGCGCTCGCGCAGCGGCGCCGGGTCGTCGGCGGTGGCGGGCCACAGGTAGCTGCCCCAGGCGTCCAGCGGCGTCAGCCGGCGCCGGTAGTCCTCGCCGTTGTCCAGCGCCAGCACCTCGAAGCGGCTTTCGATCAAGCCGACCACGGGGCGCAGGCGCTCGCCGTACAGTGGGTCCGCGCACAGCCCGGCCGGCGGGTAGTTGGAGGTGCACACCAGGCCGACGCCGCGGTCCACCAACTGTTGCAGCATCGGCCCCAGCAGCATGGCGTCACCGATGTCGTGCACGTGGAATTCGTCGAAGCACAGCAGGCGGGTTTCCCCGGCGATGCAGCGGGCGCTCTTCGCCAGCGGTTCGGCCTGGCCGGCGAAGGCCTGCAGGCGCGCCTGCATTTCGTCCAGGAAGGCGTGGAAGTGCACGCGCCGCTTGGCCTGCAGCGGGGCCGCGGCGAAGAAGGCGTCCATCACGAAGCTCTTGCCGCGGCCCACGTCGCCCCACAGGTAGACGCCGGCGGTGGGTTTGTGGAACCAGGCGTGGCGGGCCTGGAGGAAGTGTTCCAGCCAGTTGGCCAGGTGCTCGATGGCGTGTTGCTGCTGAGGGTCGGCGCGGTAGCCGCGCTCCTCCAGGGCCACCCGGAAATGCCGGAGGATGCGTTCGGCGATCGATTCCGGGGCGGCCAGACGGTCGGCGGCGCTCATGCTTCACCTCTGCTCGGGTGGCGCGGGGGCGCGAGGCGCCCCTTTGCCCCTTTTAGTGGACGAAGGCCTGGCGGCCGGCATAGTGGGCCGTGCCGCCGAGCATCTCCTCGATGCGCAGCAACTGGTTGTACTTCTCCACCCGCTCGCCGCGGCAGGGCGCGCCGGCCTTCAGGTGGCCGGTGCCGAAGGCCACGGTGAGGTCGGCGATGAAGCTGTCGACGGTCTCGCCGCTGCGGTGCGAGACCATCGCGCCCCAGCCGTTGTTGTGGGCCAGCAGCACGGTGGTGCGGGTTTCGCTGAGGGTGCCGATCTGGTTGGGCTTGATCAGCACGGCATTGGCGGTGCGTTCGCGGATGCCGCGGCGGATGCGTTCGGCGCTGGTCACGAAGAGGTCGTCGCCGACCAGCTCGATGCGCTGGCCCAGCGCCTCGGTCAGGCGCTTCCAGCCTTCCCAGTCGTCCTCGGCCAGGCCGTCTTCCAGCACCACGATGGGGTAGCGTTCCACCCAGTCGGCGTACAGCCCGATCATCTCGTCGGCGTCCAGCAGGCGGCCTTCGCTGTGCAGGCGGTAGAAGCCGTTCTCGTAGAGGGCGCTGGGCGCCGGGTCGATGGCCAGCTGGACCTGCTCGCCGGGGCGGTAGCCGGCGGCCTCGATGGCTTTCATCAGCAGGTCGAGGGCCTCGGCGTTGTACTTCAGCGGCGGGGCGAAGCCGCCTTCGTCGCCCACCGAGGTGGAGAAGCCCCTGGCCTCCAGCAGGGTGCGCAGCTGCCGGTAGATTTCCGCGCCCCAGCGCAGTGCCTCGCGGAAGCTGCCGGCGCCGGAGGGGACGATCATGAATTCCTGGAAGTCGGTGCCCTGCCAGTGGGCGTGCACGCCGCCGTTGAGCACGTTGAACATGGGCACCGGCATGCGCCTGGCCTGGTCGCCGCCGAGGTAGCGGAACAGCGGCATGCCGGCAGCCGCCGCCGCGGCGCGGGCCACCGCCAGGCTGACGCCGAGGATGGCGTTGCTGCCCAGGCGCGCCTTGTTCGGCGTGCCGTCGCACTGCAGCATCGCCAGGTCGACCGCCGTCTGCTCGCTGGCGTCGTGGCCGCGCAGCAGCGGGGCGATTTCGCTGCGGATGTTGTGTACCGCGCGCAGCACGCCCTTGCCGGCGTAGCGCGCCGGGTCGCAGTCGCGCAGTTCCGCCGCCTCGTGCTTGCCGGTGGAGGCCCCCGAGGGCACCGAGGCGCGCCCGCGGGCGCCGTCCTCCAGGGTCACGTCGACCTCCACCGTGGGGTTGCCGCGGGAGTCGAGGATTTCCCGGGCGTCTATCTGCTGGATCAGGATGGCCATGCCGCTCTCCTTGGTTCGTTCGAATGCATGAGGGGGCCCCTCACAACTGCGGGCGCAGGTAGCCGCCGGCCACCCCGCGCCTGGACAGCACCCACTGCCACAGCTGGATGTCGCGGGCGCGGAAGGCGCCGGCGCAGGACAGCAGGTAGTAGCGCCACATGCGCCGGAAGCGCTCGCCCAGCGCCGAGAAGCGCGGCCAGGCCGCTTCGAAGTTGGCGTGCCAGGCCATCAGCGTGCGGTCGTAGCAGGCGCCGAAGTTGTGCAGGTCCTCGACCACGAAGAGGCCGTCGGCGGCGTCGCCGAGCTGGCCGATGGAGGGCAGGTCGCCGTTGGGGAAGATGTAGCGGTCGATCCACGGGTCGGGCCGCCCGTGGCGGGTGTTCTTGCCGATGGTGTGCAGCAGGAACAGGCCGTCGTCGGCCAGGCAGCGCTGGGCCACCTGCATGAAGGCGCGGTGGTTCTTGTGGCCGACGTGCTCGAACATGCCGACGCTGGCGATGCGGTCGAACCTGCCGGTCAGGGTGCGGTAGTCCTGCAGGCGGAACTCCACCGGCAGGTCGCGGTAGCGGTCGCTGGCCCAGTTCGCCTGCTCCTGGGACACGGTCACGCCCACGCATTCCACGCCGTGGTGCTGGGCGGCATAGGCCATCAGGCTGCCCCAGCCGCAGCCGATGTCCAGCAGGCGCATGCCCGGCTCCAGCCGCAGCTTGCGGCAGATCAGCTCCAGCTTGGCTTCCTGGGCCTGCTCCAGGGTGCTGGCGGTTTCCCAGTAGCCGCAGCTGTAGGTCATGCGCGAGTCGAGCATGGCCCGGTAGAGTTCGTTGCCCAGGTCGTAGTGGCGCCGGCCCACCTGCCAGGCGCGGCGGCTGCTCTGCAGGTTCAGCAGGCGGTAGCGCAGGACGTGGGCGAGCAGGCGCCAGGGCCGGACCTCCTGGTCCAGGCGTGCGCGCAGCAGGCGGTGGAAGAACTCGTCCAGGTGCTGCGCGTCCCAGTCGCCGTCCATGTAGCTTTCGCCCAGGCCCAGGCTGCCCTGGGCCAGCGCGCGCTCGAACACGCGCGGGCGCAGCACCTGCATGTCCCAGGGGCGCTGGCCGTTGATCTGGATGCCGGCCTTGTGCAGCAGGCCGGCGGCGAGCCGCTGCAGCTCCGGGTCCGGGCTGGGCTGCGAATCCGTCGACGGGGTTCCCAGTGTCTCGCTCATGTCGGGCTCCCCGTGCCGTCGACGATCGATGCGGGCAGGCGGTAGGGCGCGGGCGAGGACAGTGCCGTATCCCGGGCACGTCGCTCGGCCAATGCCTCCCGATAGAAGCCGACACGATAGATGCGCACCTCCAGGGCCAGGCTGGCGAAGCGCAGGCAGCAGTAGGTATCCCAGGCTTCGCGGGGCTCGGAGAAAACCAGGCATTGCGCGCCGCTTTCGACCAGCAGGGCGGAGCGCTTCAGCCCCTGGGTGAACAGCAGCCGTGCCACGTGCTCTTGTTGCTCGCGGGCGATCTGCGCTGCGGCGGGGTAGGTGATCTTCAGCAGTACGTGGTGCGCCGGAAGCGCCTGGAGAAATGCGTCCAGGTCATCGGAAACCAGGCTGGTCACCGACGATGACCACGCTGCGTCTTCATGCATGGGAGTGCCCACTTGTACCTCCAGGTGACGGAGCCAGCCGGTGCCGTACGGCGAAGCGAGGCTGGCGGGGGAACGACCTGAGCGAGGTGGGGCGGTAGATACGAAAATGCCTACCGCCCCCGCCTTCGCGGGTTCGGTAGGCATCATCAGCTGAACGTGTCAGCGGTTAACGGAGAATGCCATCTCCTGAGAGAACTCTATCACCGGCTTCCAGGCTTGCAAGGTGCCGGGGTGGATGTTCAGTCCTCCAGTAGCGCCCTGTTGCGTACTGCGCCCTTGTCGGCACTGGTTGCCAGCAGCGCGTAGGCCTTTAGCGCGCTGCTGACCTTGCGCGCGCGGGGCTGCGCCGGCTTCCAGCCCTTGCCGTCCTGCTCGACGCGGCGGGCGGCCAGTTCTTCGTCGCCGACCAGCAGGTCGATGCTGCGGTTGGGGATGTCGATGAGGATGCGGTCGCCATCCCGCACCAGGCCGATGGCGCCGCCGGCGGCGGCCTCCGGGGAAACGTGGCCGATGGACAGGCCCGAGGTGCCGCCGGAGAAGCGACCGTCGGTGAGCAGGGCGCACTGCTTGCCCAGGCCCTTGGACTTCAGGTAGCTGGTGGGGTAGAGCATCTCCTGCATGCCCGGGCCGCCTTTCGGGCCTTCGTAGCGGATGATCACGATGTCGCCCGGCTTCACTTCGTCGGCGAGGATGCCCTTCACCGCCGCGTCCTGGCTTTCGAATATCCTCGAGCTGCCTTCGAACACGTAGAGGGATTCGTCCACGCCGGCGGTCTTCACCACGCAGCCGTCCAGGGCGATGTTGCCGTACAGCATGGCCAGGCCGCCCTCGGCGGAGTAGGCGTGCTCGACGCTGCGGATGCAGCCGTTCTCGCGGTCGTCGTCCAGGCTCGGCCAGCGGGTGTTCTGGCTGA
>NZ_QGSL01000106.1:1213554-1228374 GCF_003176655.1 Pseudomonas sp. RW407
ACCGACCACATCCGGTTGTTCCGGCGCTGTGGTGTCGAGGATGACGGAGACCGGAGCGGTCTCTTCACTGTGACGGCCGGCCTCGTCCTGCGCCTTGGCGGTGATGGCCTTCTCGCCATCGCCGGCCAGCGGCAGGTCGGTGCTCCAGTTGCCCTGTTCGTCGGCGACGACGCTGGCGGCCAGTTCACCGTTGACGTACAGCAGCACGGTGTCACCCGCTTCAGCGGTACCGCTGAGGCTCAGGCTGGCGTCGTCGGTGACGTCGCCGTCGTTCAGCAGGCCGGTGACCGAGCCCTCGCCATCGATGATTTCGCTGATGACCGGCAGCTGCGGCAGCGGGGTTTCCTCGCCCACCACGGTGAAGCCGATGCTTTCGCTGGCCTCGCCCACCTGGCCGATGGCATTCACCGGACGGGCGGAGATGTTGTGCTCGCCGGCAGCCAGGTCAGGCGCCTGGAAGCTCCAGTTGCCTTCGCTGTCCACCAGGGCGGTACCCAGCAGGGTCGCGCCGTCGTAGATTTCCACGTACTGGGCCTCGCCTTCGACATGGCCCTGCACGAGCGGCGCGGCGTCGTCGGTGGAGCCGCCATTGGCGATCACCCCGGTGACCGGACCGAAGTCGTCGACCAACTCGATGCGGTCGATACGCAGGTCGGTCGGCACAGCGGTGTCCACGGTCAGCTCGAACGGACGACTCGGCTTGCTTTCGTTGCCCGCGGTGTCGGAAACGGTGACGGTCAGGCGGTGCTCGCCGTCAGCCAGCTCCGGCAGTTCCAGGCTCCAGTTGCCATTTTCGTCGGCCGTGATGCTGGCGATCGGATCAGGGCCATTGTTGTCATAGACCTTGACCAGCCCGTTGGGCTCGGCATCGCTGCCCTCCAGGATCGGGTTGGCATCGTCGGTGGTATCGCCGGACTGCAGGGCGCCCGTGACCGCACCAACATTGTCCAGCACGCTGTCGATGAGCGGACGGTCCGGAACCCGGGTATCAATCGTCAGGGTGAAGTCGTCCCGGCCGAATTCGCCGGTGGCGCTCTGGACCTCGGCGCTGTAGGTGTGCGGGCCGTCGCCCTGGAACAGGGGCAGCTGCAGGCTCCAGTTGCCCCCGGCGTCCGCCTGTACGCTACCGAGGACGATCCCGGCTTCGGAGATGATCACCAGCGCGCCCGCCGTCGCGGTCCCCACCAGGGTCGGACGGTTGTCGTTGGTGCTGCCATTGTCCGCCACCGGCCCGGTGGTCGGGTCGACAGCGTCCAGCGCATGCAGGATCTGCACTTGCGGCGCTTCGCTCCAGACGCTGAACTCCAGCGCGTCGCTGGGCTCGCTGAGGTTGCCGGCGGCGTCCTGGGCCTGCACGGTGATGCTGTGCGAGCCATCGTCCAGCGGCGGCTCGGGCGTATAGCTCCAGTTGCCTTCGGCGTCGGCCACCACGCTGCCCAGGGGTTTGCCGTTGTCGCTGATGATGACCACGGCGTCCGGCTCGGCCTGGCCGCTGAATTCCGGAGTATTGTCATTGGTGGTTCCATACTGGCCGATCGGCCCCTGCACCACGCCTTCGTTGTCCTCGGCGCCAGCCTGCCCCGGCTTGTCCGGCGCAGTGGTGTCGAGGACGATGGAAACCGGAGCGGTCTCGTCGCTGTGGCGGCCAGCCTCGTCCTGCGCCTTGGCGGTGATGACCTGTTCGCCATCCTCACCGTTCAGCGGCAGCTCCGTCGTCCAGTTGCCCTGTTCGTCGGCGGTGGCGCTGGCGACCAGTTCGCCGTCGACGTACAGCAGCACGAGATTACCGGCTTCGGCGGTACCGCTGACGCTCAGGCTGGTGTCGTCGGTGACGTCGCCATCGTTCAGCAGGCCGGTGACAGAACCATGGCCATCCTCGATCTGATTGATGACCGGCGCGTTCGGCAACACTGCGGGGTCCACCACCTCGAAGTCGATGGCTGCCCCATTGGCGCCCCGATTGCCGGCTGCATCCACCGGGTATGCCTCGAAGCTGTGCTCGCCAAGGAGCACCGTCCCCTCCTCCGGGGTGAATTCCCAGTTGCCCTGGTCATCCACCAGCACCGTGCCCAGCGAGGTGCCATCGAGGAATATTTCCACCCACTTGACGTCGGTGGCGTCGAAATTCTCCACCTTCCCTTTCAACGCCGGGGTGGCGTCGTCGGTCTTCCCGCCCGCGGCGATAATACCGGTGACGGGCCCGAAGTCGTCGTGCAGGGTGAGGCTGAGCTCGGCCTCATCGGGTGCGACGAAGTCCAGTTGCAGTTCGAGTTGCAGGAAGGGCTTGTCAACCTGGGAGCCCGGAGCCGCCTCGGGGGAGTTGCCGGCATCGTCCATCATGTAGAAGGCGAGCGTGTAGTCGCCGCCCTGCCCAACCAGTTCCTCGGGCCAATCGTAATGCCAGGAGCCATCGGCCGCGACACTCACCACGATCGGCAGGTCGCCAAGAATCGTCTTGCCATCCTTCTTGATGACGATCCTCACGTGCTGCAGGTCCTCCGGGCTGGCCGCCTGGCTGAATTTTCCGTCGAAGACCGGACGCTGGGCATTGATCTGGACCTGGCTCTGGGCACCCTCGATGGTCACCGGCAGGACGCCACCCAGCACCTGCATCGACTCCAGCGCAATCTCTTCCGGCCTGATGCGATCGATGACCACCCCCTTGACCGGGTCGGAATCGACACCCTCGACGGTGATGAAGAAGTCCACCACGCCTTCCATGCCTTCCTGCACGAAGGAGAGGTTCGGGCTTATGGACCAGTGACCATTCTTACGCACCGTTGCGACGCCCAGCGCCATCACTTCGCCGGACTCGAGCACGGCCTTGACGGTCACCTCCTGCCCTTCGGTCAGCCCCTGCCCCTTGAAGGACAGGGCGGGATCGTCGGTACGCGTCCCCTCTGTCACCTCTCCCTTGAGGTAACCATAGTCATCCCATATCTGGAATGTGGGCTTGGCCTGGGTGGTCTCCTCGGCCTGCGGAGCGGGCGCGACTCGCCCCGCCGATGCCTCTTGGGCAGCCGATGTGTTGGCCTGCATGCTGTCCTGATCGTCGCTCCAGTTCTTTTCGGTCATGGGCCGAAAACTCCTTGATTGTTCAATGATGAAATAGCGCCCATGGATGGGCGGCCGATTGCATTGGGCAGATCGCCACCAGCGTGGGCGCACTCACTTCTGGCAGTGTTGGTTGTGTGCTGAAGTCCCACCGGCGATGCTAGGAAAGTTGCCCGGGAAGGTATCTAGGGAACCCCCTAAAGCACGCGGCCGGCGGGCGTAAAGCGCCTCTCGGGGCACTTCGGGCGCGGATGAAAAAAGGGCGCGAACATGGTTCGCGCCCTTGATGGGGAAAGAGACCGACCGCCCTCAACGGCGGCCGGCCGCTCGGTCTTAGAGGACCAGTTGCTGGCCCTGCAGCAGTTCGAGCAGGTCGACGCGCTCCAACGCCGCCATCGGCACCGCGGCGTCGACGGTGGACACAGCGCCGGTGGCGCTATCGTCACCCGCGCTGGCGAGGGCCGCCAGCAACCCTTCTCCCGGCTGCCCCAGCCCTTCCAGCAATCCGGCCAGGTCGATGCGTCCTTCCTGCTCCCAGGCGGACTGTCCGCGCGGCTGGACGTCCTCCAGCGCAGCGCCATGGGTCAACAACTGGAGGACCAGGCTGCCACCCTCATCCAGCGCGTAGGCCGGCTCCGGTGTCGCCTCGCCGGACAACGCGCGCAACCCGGCCTCTTCCACCGGTTCGAGGATGATGTCGTAGGCACCGGTGGCCGGCGTGCGGTCACCTTGGGCATCGTAGGACGATGCATAGAGGAACTTCTCGCCGTAGCCGCCGTACTCGAACAGGTCCGGGCAATCGATCGTCCAACTGCCATCGGCACCGACCGTTGCCGAACCCAGGAGGATGGCCGTGTCGAGGTCCACCCCGCTGCCATCGTCCTGCAGCTGCAGGTACAGCTCCATGGTGTGCCCCGGCGTACCGGTGCCTTTCACCGTGGGCGTCCGGTCATCGGTGAAATCGCCTTTTTCCAGCGGACCGAGCTGGCCGCCGAAGTCGTCGACAACCATGCTGATGACCGGATAGGGGGGAACCGTCTGGGGAACGGAGAAGCTCCAGGATGCGCTAAGCGGCCCCTCGTTCCCGGCCTTGTCCACCGCCGATACCTGCAGGCCATGGTTGCCAGCGCCAAGCAGGGGGCTCTCGAATACCCAGGCACCGGATGCGTCGACCACGGCCGAGCCGACCAGCATGCCCTTGTCGAAGAGCTTAACGTAGGCGATATCGCCACCTTCGATGCGGCCGCTGACGGTCGGCCAGAAATCGTCGGTCTGCCCGCCATTGGCGATCGAGCCCTGGTCAGGACCGAAGTTGTCGTACACATCCTCGATCAGCGGCCGTCCGGGCGCCTGGGTATCCAGCACAATCTCCACCACCTCGCTCTTCGGGCTGTCCTTCCCATCGATGGACTGCTCGGCACTGAAGCGCTTGGCCCCGTCCTCGCCCAGGTCGGCGACAGCGATCTCCCACTTGCCATCCTGGCCCACGGTGGTACTGCCCACGACCTGGTCATCGAGGTACAGGGTCAGCAGGCTGCCGGGCACACCGCTGCCGCCCACGGTGGGGCTGCGGTCGTTGGTGCTTTCGCCGGGCGCGACTTCGCCGACCTGCGCTTCCTGGTCATCGCGAATCCAGTCGATGACGGGGGCCGCCAGCGGATCGCCCGGCTCTTCCGGATCGGTCGGGGCCGGACCGGTCGGCGTTTCCCCACTGATATTGCCGGCGGGGTCGGTCACCGTGACCGTGCCTTCCTCGCCGCCTTCCAGCGGGTTCTCCGGGAATTCCCAGTTGCCATTTCCATCCACGACGGTGGTGACGGTGCTGCCATCGGGCAGTTCGACGGTGACGGTGCCACCCGACTCACCGGTGCCGGCCAGGCCATCGCCATTCTCGGTGACGACCGGCGGTTCCGGCGCAATGGTGTCGGCCGGCTCGGTCACGGTCGGCGGGCTGACGTTGCCCGACGGGTCGGTGATGGTGACGGTGCCGCTCTCGCCGTTTTCCAGCGGGTTCTCCGGGAATTCCCAGTTGCCGTTTTCATCGACGACGGCGGTGACGGTGCTGCCGTCCGGCAGTTCCACGGTGACGATGCCTTCCGGCTCGCCGGTGCCACCCAGGCCGTTGCCATTGTTGTCGGTGATCACCGGCGGCTCCGGGGGAACCAGGTCGGCCGGCTCGGTGACGGTGGGCGGACTGACGTTGCCCGAGGGATCGGTGATGGTGACAATGCCGCTCTCGCCGTTTTCCAGCGGATTCTCCGGGAATTCCCAGTTGCCGTTTTCATCGACGACGGCGGTCACGGTGCTGCCGTCCGGCAGCTCCACGGTGACGATGCCTTCCGGCTCACCGGTGCCACCCAGGCCGTTGCCGTTGTTCTCGGTGACCACCGGCGCCTCCGGCACCTCGGTGTCGGACGGGCCGGTGTCCACGCTGCCGCTGTGGTTGCCGGCGGGGTCCACCTCCACCAGCGAACCGGACTCGCCATTGCCCAGCGGGTTCTCCGGGAAGGTCCAGTTGCCGTTCTCGTCCACAGTGGTGGTGACGGTGCTGCCATCCTGCTTGGTGAGGATGATGGTGTCGCCCGCCTCGCCGGTGCCGGACAGGCCGTTGGCGTTGTTCTCGGTGACGACCGGGTCCTTCGGCGGGGTCAGGTCGGCCAGGCCGGTATCGACCGCGGGGCTGGTGCCGTTGCCGTTGCTGGCGGTGACACTGCCGCCCTTGCCATCCTCCAGCGGGTTGGGCAGGAAGGCCCAGGTGCCGTCGGTGCTGGCGATGGTGGTGACGGTGCTGCCATCCGGGCGGGTCAGGGTGATCAGGTTGCCGGGCTCGGAGGTGCCGGTCAGGCCCTGCTGGTTGTTGAAGAGGACCTTCGGCGCGGCCGGCGCCTCTCCCGGCAGGGGGTCCCCATTGCGCGGCGAGGCGCCACCGCCGCCGCCGCGCTGGGTCAGCATGTTGCCCACGCCGATGGCGCCGAGCCCGGCGGCCGGCACCAGCAGGCCGAAGGCGACGTTATGGTCGTCCGACTGCAGCGCCAGCAGTTCCTCGACCGAGCCCAGCTCGGTCAGCTCCGCGCCCTGCCAGGGTTCCTCGTAGCCGGCCAGCCACAGCTTGCCGTCGGGGGCTTCCAGAACGAGGTCGTTGCGCACGCCGTCGAAGTTCTGGAAGAAGTTGTCGACCGTGATGACCTTGCCGCTCTTCAGGCGCACCACCAGGTGGTTGCCGTCGCGGCTGATGGACCTGACGTCTTCCGGCGCGGCGGCGATCTTCACCACGCTCGGGTGCGACAAGGACAACAGGCTGTTGCCGGTCAGGCCCGTCACCTCTCCCGAGCTTTTCGCAATCAGTTCAATTGCGTCCATTTTCAATTCCTCCCGAAACAGTGAAGCGTCGCCCCGGCTAGGGCAGCCAATGAAGATACGAAGCGCGGTCTGCCCGACAGCCAGCTTCCAGGTGGGCACGAAGGGCCCGGCGCCCCCTGGACCACGGACAATGGCCGAGGGCGCCGGGAAGGCTACAGCGCCGCGGGCTCCTAACCATTAGGAATTCCCCTAAAGCCACCCCACCCCGGCCGGGCTTTAGGGATTTCCTCAAGCACGCCCGTCGCCCTGCCGGGGCGAAAACGAAAAAAGGCACGAACCGAGGTTCGTGCCTTTTCCATTGCCACGCGGCGGTCCCTCGCCGCGAGTGTCACTCAGACCACGTACAGCCCCTCCTGGATCAGCAGTTGCACATGGGAAGCGCTGGCCGAGGTGTAGACGTCATAGGTGACCGCCCCCTCGCTGACCTTGGCCTGCCCGGCGTCCAGGGCCCATGCCGAGAGATCGATGTCGACGCTATCCGTCACGCCGTTCTGGCCGGTGTCGCCGGTGATCCTCAGCCGCTGCGCGTCCCCCTCCTGCGGGACTATCTTCAGCAGGTCGGCCAGGCTCAGGCTCAGCGTCTGGCCCAGCGCCTCGCCCAGGTGGATGGCCTCGATGTTCTCCACCCTGTCGGCGATCGTGCCCAGGTCCAGCGAATTGCGCGAGGCCCAGACCAGGATGTCGTAGCCGGCGCCGCCGTCGATGTGGGCGAAGCCCGTACCGTCGATGAGGATGGCGTCGTTGCCCTCGCCGCCACTGGCGGTGGTATAGCCACGGGCGTCGAGCATGTCGTCGCCGGCGGTGCCGAGGATGTCCGATACCGGGTGGTAGTCGACGTGGGTGGCGCCGCCTTCCACGGCGGGTGCTGGCAGGCCGAGGGTTTCCTCCAGGTCCACCAGGCGCCCCTTGACCGCGCTGCCGCTACCGTCGCTGACGCCGTTGTCGGTCCAGCTGACGAACAGCTTGCCGCTGTCCAGGAAGGTCGCGGAAACCTGCGTCTGGTCGCCGCTGAGCAGTTGGTTGATGTGCAGCTCCTGGCCGACCTTGCGCCCGGTGTCGTCGAAGAACTGGGCGTAGATGCCGTAGCTGCCCGCCCCCGGCGCGCCATCGCTGGCGGACTGGTACACCACCACGAAGCCACCGCCCTCGCGGGCCACCACCAGCGGCACGACCTGGTTGCCGGCCGTGCGGGTGTTGAGCAGGAACTCGTCGCCCAGCGGCTCGCCGGCGGCATTGAAGACCCGCCCCCAGGCGCCGTAGCCGGACTGGTCCAGGCCGCCGTGGTCGTTGGAATCCCAGGTCACCACGAAGTTGCCGTTGGCCAGTTGCGACACGCTGGGCGAGGCCTGGCTGTTGGCGCTGGTCTGGTTGGCCAGGATCTCCGGCCCGAAACTCCCGGTCGCTGGGTCGTAGACACGGAAGAACACCTCGCCACCGGCGCCGCCGCCCAGGTTGCGGCCGTAGGCGAACACCACGCGGCCATCCTCCAGGGTGCTGAGCGACGGTGCGCGGGTGTCGAGGCTGTCGGCATAGTTGGTATCGCTGACCAGCTGTTCGCCGCCCACCGGCGAGCCGTCGGCCTTGTACTGGCGGGTGTAGAGGTGCCACTCGCCACCCACCGACGACTTCCAGGTCACCATGTAGCCGCCGTCGTCCAGCGCGGTGATGCTGGAGTAGCGCTGGCTGCCGGCGTCGTTGATGTTGACCATGTGCTCGCCGCCCTCGCGCGCCGCCCCGGTGATCTGGCCGTCGAGGTCGTAGGTGTAGCCGTACTTCTGCTGCAGGATGGCATCGTTGCCGCCGGCGTAGCTGGTCCAGCTGACCACGAAGCCGCCGTCCTCGAGCACCGCTACCGACGGCCGCCCCTGGTAGTTGGCGGTGGTGCCGTTGACCACGAACTCGCCGCCCAGCGGCATGCCCCTGGCATCGAACAGCTGGGCCATGACGCAGTCGTTGGAGCCGTCGCCCGTGGCCGATTCCCAGACCACCACGAAGCCGCCGTTGGGCAGGCGCGCGCTGGCCGAGAAGTCCTGGTTGCCGGAGAGCGTGCCGTTGACGCGGAACTCCGAGTAGTAGCCGGCGTCGATGTCGATGACGGTGCCCTCGATGCCCCAGCTGTTGCTGTCGGCCTTGTCGCTCTGCCAGGTCACGTAGACGTTGCCGTCGGCCATGAGCGTGGCGTCCAGCAGGTTGTTCATGTCGCCGCTGTCGCCGCCCCAGCCCTGGTTGCCCTCGGTGGTGGGGTTGACCAGGAACTCGCGGCCCAGTGGCTGGCCCTGGGCGTCGTAGCGCTGGGCGTAGACTGCCGAGCCGCTGCCGTCGCCACCGTCCGAGCCCCACACCACCAGGTAGCCGCCGTCCTCCAGGGCCACCGCGGTGGGCTTGTACTGCTTGCCGGCCAGGCCGCTGTTGACGCGGAAGTCGCCCGCGCCCACCAGCGACAGCTCGCCGCTGGCCAGGTCGACGCGGTAATGCGCGGCATAGACGTCCGAGCCGACCGAGCCGGGCAGGTTGCTGTCCCACACCACCACGAAGCTGCCGTCCTTGAGGGTGATCACGTCCGGGTAGTTCTGGCTGTTGCCGGTGCCGGTGTTGACCTGGAAGTTGCCGCCCAACGGCGTGCCGTCGGCCTTGTACAGCTGGCCGATGACGCCGCTGGCGGAGTTGTCCCCGGGGCCGCCGTGGCCGGTCCACACGGTCACGTACATGCCGTCGGCGAAGACCGCCATGGCCGGCGCGCCTTCGTTGCCGTAGAGGTTCCCGCTGCCGACGATGACGTCGCCGGTGAGCGGCTGGTTGTCGGCGTCGAAGCTGCGCTGCACGATGTGGTTGGTGGTGCCGGCATCCGGGTCGCTCTGCCAGCTGATGGTGTAGCCGCCGTCCGGGTGGGCGATGGCGATGGGCGACCGCTGGCCGCCCGCAGTGGCGACGTTGACCGCGAACTCGTCGGTCAGCGGGGTGCCGTCGGCGCCGTAGCGGCGCGCCATGACGCCATCGCCACTGGTGTCCGGGCCGGCCTGGTAGGACTCCCAGACCACCAGGTAGCCACCGTCGGCCAGGGCCACCACCTGCGGGCTGTCCTGGTTGCTGGCGTTGCGCTGGTTGACCTGCTGTTCGCCGCCGATGCGGGTGACGCCGTCGGCCGCGAACAGTTGCATGAACACCTCGGCATTGCCGGCGCTGGCATCGCCACTCTGCCAGACCACGATGATCCTGCCGTCCGCCAGGGTCGCCACGCTCGGGTTGGCCTGGGGGCCGGCCTCGGTGGTGTTGACCTCCACGGTGTGGCGGACCAGCTGGTAGTCGGCCAGGGCCGCGCCCTGGATGGCCACCGGCGGCGCCTCGTGGCCGGCCGCGTCGCGGGCCGACAGGCTGCCCTGCTCGCCCTCCGCCAGCGGGTTGGGGTAGATGGCCCAGCGGCCGTGCTCGTCGGCGGTGGCGGTGTGGGTGACGCCCTTGGCATCCACCACGGTGACGATGGCGCCCGGCTCGGTGCGGCCGCCCAGCTGCTCGGCGCTGTTGCTGTCCAGGCCGACGCTGAGCACGCTGATGGCCGGCGGGTCGGCCGGCACGTAGTCGATGCCGGTCACGCCTTCGCCCACGGGCGGCGGCGCGATGAGGCCGAGGCTCTCGTCCAGGTCCACCAGGCTGCCCTTGATGGCGCTGCCGCTGCCGTCGCTGACGCCCTTGTCGGTCCAGCTGACGAACAGCTTGCCGCTGTCCAGGAAAGTGGCGTCGACCTCGACCTGGTCGCCGCTCACCAGTTGGTTGATGTGCAGCTGCTGGCCGACCTTGTGCCCGGCATCGTCGAAGTACTGGGCGTAGACGCCGTAGGTTCCGGCGCCCGGCGCCGCCTCGCTGCGGGACACGTAGATGACCACGAAGCCGCCATCCTCGCGCGCCACCACCAGCGGTTCCGCCTGGTCGCCCAGGGTGCTGTTGGACACCAGGAACTCGTTGCCCAGCGGCTGGCCGGCGGCATCGAAGATCCGCCCCCAGATGCTGGCGCCGGACTGGTCGGGCCCGCTGTTGTCGTTGGAGTCCCAGGTGACGATGAAATTGCCGTTGGACAGCATCGAGACCGACGGCGAGGACTGCTTGTTGGCCGAGGTCTGGTTGACCAGTACTTCGCCGCCCAGGCTCTGGGTCGCCGGGTCGTAGAGGCGGAAGTACGACTCCACCCCGGCGGCGCCGCCGGCGTCGCGGTTGTAGGCGATCACCACGGTGCCGTCCGGCAGGGTCGCCAGGGACGGCGCGTCCGGCCCCGCCGAGGTGTGGTAGGTGGCGTCGCCGACCAGTTGGTCGCCGCCCAGCGGCGAGCCATCGGCCGCGTACTGGCGCAGGAACATCTGCCACTTGCCGCTGGTGCCGGTGGGGTTGGAGCTCCAGCTGACAATGTAGCCGCCGTCGTCCAGCGCGGTGATGCTGGAGAAGCGCTGGTGGCCGGCGTCGTTGACATTGACCATGTGCTCGGTACCTTCGCGTACCGCGCCGATGATCTGGCCATCGAGGTCGTAGGTGTAGCCGTACTTCTGCTGCAGGATGGCGTCGTTGCCGCCGGCGTGGCTGGTCCAGCTGACCACGAAGCTGCCATCCGCGAGCACTGCCACCGCGGGCTGGCCCTGGTAGTTGGCGGTGCTGCCGTTGACCACGAACTCGCCGCCCAGCGGCATGCCCCTGGCGTCGAACAACTGGGCCATGACGCAGTCGTTGGAACCGTCGCCCGTGGCCGACTCCCAGACCACCACGAAGCCGCCGTTGGGCAGCTTGGCCGTGGCCGAGCGGTCCTGGTCGCCGGCCAGGGTGCCGTTGACGCGGAATTCCGAGTAGTAGCCGGCATCGATGTCGATGACGGTGCCTTCGATGCCCCAGCTATTGCTGTCGGCCTTGTCGCTCTGCCAGGTCACGTAGACGTTGCCGTCGTCCATCACGGTGGCGTCCAGCAGGTTCTTCATGTCGACGCTGTCGCCGGCCCAGCCCTGGTTGCCCTCGGTGGTCGGGTTGACCAGGAACTCGCGGCCCAGCGGCTGGCCCTGGGCGTCGTAGCGCTGGGCGTAGACCGCCGAGCCGCTGCCGTCGCCGCCGGCCGAGCCCCACAGGACCAGGTAGCCGCCGTCGTCCAGGGCCACCGCGGTGGGCTTGTACTGGTCGCCCGCCACGTTGCTGTTGACGCGGACATCGCCCATGCCGATCTGCTGCACGGCGCCGCTGGCCGGGTCGACGCTGTAGCGCGCCATGTAGACGTCGTAGCCGCTGCTGCCCGGCGGGTTGCCCTCCCAGACCACCACGAAGCTGCCGTCCCTGAGGGTGATCACGTCCGGGTAGTCCTGGCTGTTGCCGGTGCTGCCGTTGACCTGGAAGTTGCCGCCCAGCGGCGTGCCGTCGGCCTTGTACAGCTGGCCGATGACGCCGCTGGCGGAAGTGTCGCCCGGGCCCTTGGCACCGCTCCACACGGTCACGTACATGCCGTCGGCGAAGGCCGCCATGGCCGGTGCGCCGGAGGCACCGTATGCCTCGCCGCTGCCCACGATCACGTCGCCGGTCAGCGGCTGGTTGTCGGCATCGAAGCTGCGCTGCACGATCAGGTCGGTGCTGCTGCCGTTCGGGTCGCTCATCCAGCTGATGGTGTAGCCGCCATCCGGGTGGGCGATGGCGACGGCCGATTTCTGCCCGCCGGCGGTATTCAGGTTGACCGCGAACTCGTCGGTCAGCGGGCTGCCGTCGGCGCCGTAGCGGCGTGCCATGATGCCGTCGCCGCTGGTGTCCGGGCCGGCCAGGTAGGACTCCCAGACCACCAGGTAGCCGCCGTCGGCCAGGGCCACCACCTGCGGGCTGTCCTGGTTGTACGCACTGCGCTGGTTGACCTGCTGCTCGCCGCCGATGCGGGTGACGCCGTCGGCCTCGAACAGTTGCATGAACACTTCGACGGCATCGTTGCTGGTATCACCACCCTGCCAGACCACGATGATCCTGCCGTCCACCAGGGTCGCCACGCTCGGGTTGGCCTGGGGCCCGGCCTCGGTGGTGTTGACCTGGTTGGTGTAGCGGCTCAGGTCGTAGCTGGCCAGCACGTCGCCCTGGATGACGATGGCTTGCGATGGGTTGCCGGCGGCGTCCTGCACCGAAAGGCTGCCGTCCTCGCCCAGGCCCAGGGGGTTGGGCTGCATGCTCCAGCGGCCGTCCTGGTCGGCGGTGACGCTGTGCGCCGTGCCGGCCTTGTCGACCACGGTGACGATCGCCCCCGGCTCGGTCTGCCCGGCCAACTGCTCGGCGGTGTTGATGTCCAGGCCGACGTTCGGCGCCAGGGTATCGACCACGAACAGCCAGGGCGCGCTGGGCTCGGTGACGTTGCCCACGCCATCGGTGAGGGTCGCGGTGAGCGCGTGCGAGCCATCGGCCAGCGGCGCCTGCGGGGTGAAGCTCCAGTGGCCGGCCTCGTCCACCTGCGTCGAGCCCAGTTCCTGGCCATTGTCGTAGACCACCACCAGCGAACCCGGCGCACCGCTGCCGGAAATGCTCGGCGTGGTGTCGCTGGTGAGGTTGCCGGAGACCAGGCTGGTGAAGGCCTCGGTCTCCAGCGCCAGCAGCTGCGGCGCCTCCGGCAGCGCGCTCTGCAGCTCGACCGGGAAGTCCTCGCTGGGCGCTTCGCTCACCTGCCCCGAGGGGCTCTGCGAGCTGGCCCACAGGTACTTCATGCCGTCGCCGCCGAACTGGCCGAGGTCGTCGGTGGTCAGGCTCCACTGGCCGTTGGCGTCGATGACGGTGGAGCCCAGCAGCTCGCTCGGCACCTGCGCATCGTCGCTCAGGCGCACGTAGAGGAACAGGGTGGCGCCGGCGCTGCCGGTGCCGCTCAGGGTCAGGTTGGCGTCGTCGGTGCCGGCGCCCTTGTCGAGGTCGCCCTGTTGAGGCCCGAAGTCGTCCTGCACGCGGGTGATGCGCGGCGTCTCGGGGACGGCGGCATCGACCAGGAAGTCCCAGGCCTCGCTGCGCGGGCCGAGGTTGCCGGCGGCGTCCAGCGCCTCGGCCTGGAAGCTGTGCGCGCCATCGGCCAGCGGCGTCTGCGGCTCGAAACTCCAGTTGCCGGCTTCGTCCACGCTCGCCGAGCCGATCAGCTCGCCATTGTCGTAGATGCGCACCAGCACGGCGCCGCCCTCGACATGGCCGCTGTAGGTCGGCGTGGCGTCGTTGCTCAGCTCGCCCTGGCCGATGCTGCCGAGGATGCCGCCCTCCACGTCGTCGACCAGCGCCAGGCCGGTGATCGCGCCCGGCGCGGTGGTGTCGACCACGAAGCCCAGGGCCGGGCCCTGGGCACTTTCATTGCCGGCGGCGTCGGTGGCCGAGGCCGTGATCGCATGCTCGCCTTCGGCCAGCGGGGTTTCCGGCTTGTAGCTCCAGTTGCCGTCGGCGTCGACGATGGCGGTGCCGATCACGCTGCCGTTGTCATGGACAGTGATGAGGTCGCCGGGGTTGGCGCCGCTGCCGCTGATCACCGCGGCGCTGTCGTCGGTGGCGGCGCCGGCCTCAAGGCCGCCCTGCTGCGCACCGACGTTGTCGGTCACGACGATGCCGGCCGGGGCGTCCGGGGCCTGGGTGTCGAGGGTCAGTTCGAAGCGGGTGCCGGCCTCGTTGCCGTTGGCGGCGGTGGCCAGGATGTCGTAGACATGATTGCCGTCGGCCTGCTCCGGCAGCTCCAGGCTCCAGTTGCCGGAAGCGTCGGCGAGCACCGAGCCGAGCAGCGTCGAACCGTCGAGGATGCTGACGATGGCGCCGGCGCTGGCGGTGCCGACCAGGGTCGGGCGGTTGTCGTCGGTGAGCGCCTTGTCGGCCAGGTCGCCCTGCTTGGCGCCGACGTTGTCGCTGGCCTTGATCACGCTGACGCTGATGGGCGCGGTGTCGACGCTGAACGCCAGCGCGGGGCCGGGCTGGCCGACGTTGCCGGCGGCATCGCTGACCTGCGCGCTGATACTGTGGCTGCCCTCGGCCAGCGGCTGCGCCGGGGTGAAGCTCCAGTCGCCGTTGGCATCGGCGGTGACGCTGCCCAGCACCTCGGCGCCGTCCAGCAGGGTGACCACGGCACCGGCCTCGGCCGTGCCGGAGAACACCGGCTGGGCATCGTCGGTGACGCCGCCGGCGGCGATCGGGCCGCGGACCAGGCCCTGGTCGTCAGTGGCGAGCACCACTGCCGGGGGGGCCGGCGCGGCGGTGTCGACGTTCAGGCTGAACTCGGCGCTGCCGCTGTTGGCGCCATTGGAGACGCTGGCGGTATAGGTGTGCTCGCCATCGGCCTGGGCCGGCAGCTGGAAGCTCCAGTTGCCCTCGGCATCGGCGGTGACGCTGCCGATCTCGACCTCGCCTTCGAAGATGACCACGACCGCGTCGGCAAGGGTCTTGCCGACCAGGGTCGGG
>NZ_QGSL01000106.1:1228384-1262279 GCF_003176655.1 Pseudomonas sp. RW407
GGGGGCGAAACAAAAAATCTCCGCAGACTCGGAGCGGCGCGCTACACCAAGCCCCAATCCACTGGTTTCCCGCGTTCGCGGGAATGACGATTGGTAGAGAGGTGCGCAAGCCCAAGGTTAGCGATCAAGAGCCAGACACCACCTCCCCCGAAAGAATTTCTCGAACCGGCCCTTAAGCGACTTTCCACCCCAGTCGCCCTACCCCTTCAGCAGGCGATCAAAGCCGGCTTTACACAAGCCCAATCCGAGGATTCATTCCATGGCTCTGTCGATCCATACCAACTATTCCGCCCTGACCACCCAGACCAACCTGAACAAGACCAACGCCAAGCTGGCCACCAACCAGCAGCGCCTGGGCACCGGTTACCGCGTGAACAGCGCCGCCGACGACGCCGCCGGCCTGCAGATCGCCACCCGCCTGGACGCCCAGTCCCGCGGCATGGCCGTGGCCACCCGCAACGTCAACGACTCCGTGTCCCTGCTGCAGACCGCCGAAGGCGCCTTCAGCGAGATGACCGACATCGTCCAGCGCATGAAGGACCTGGCCACCCAGTCCTCCAACGGCACCAACAGCTCCAAGGACCAGGACTCCATGCAGGCCGAGTACGACGAGCTGGGCAAAGAGCTGGCCAACATCATGAAGAACACCAGCTACGCCGGCGACAAGCTGTTCAGCGACGGCACCGAAGTCGACGGCAGCAATGGCAAGTTCTCCGCCTCCATCAGCTTCCAGATCGGCGCCAGCAGCGCCGAGACCCTGGCGGTGGACGCCTCCACCAACCTGACCGACGTCGCCACCAAGCTCAGCGACATCTCCTCGGTCTACGCCGCCAGCGGCGCAGCCACCGCCGCCAGCGGCAGCGAACTCAGCGCCGCCAGCGCCAACGGCATGATCGACAAGCTGAGCACCGCCCTGGACAGCATCGGCACCCTGCGCGCCCAGTTCGGCGCCAACATCAACCGCCTGAACCACACCGCCAACAACCTGGCCAACATGAAGGACAACACCGACGTGGCCAAGGGCACCATCATGGACGCCGACTTCGCCTCCGAATCGGCCGCCATGACCAAGAACAGCATGCTGATGCAGTCCGGCATCTCCATGCTCAAGCAGGCCGGCCAGATGCCGGGCATGGTCATGTCCCTGCTGGGCTGATCCGCCCCTCGCAGCTGACCGCCGACAAACGCCCCGACCCGTTCGGGGCGTTTGTCGTTGGGCCGGGAAATCCCGTGGCTCAGACGGTGCGGGCAATCTGTCAAGCAAGAAAGGTACAGGAATGGGACTTGTCTCTATATTTCATTGACGCCAGAATGTCGCCCCTCTGCAACGAACCCCTTACGAATTCGTACAAGGACGGACTGCCGGCCCCTACATGGACATGATTCAGATCACGCCCGTCGCCGACGCCCGCCCCCTTCCCGTCCGTATCATCCGTACCGGCCTGGCCGATGGCTGCCTCGCCCACTTCCAGCCCGAGCTGTACCAGCTGGTGCTGCAGCGCGAGGGCTTCGAGGAAAAGGTCGAACTGGGGTTCTCCGGCAGCCGCCTGCTCGAGCGCCTGCTGCGCCAGCCCGGCGAGGTGGTGGCGCGCGACGAGTTGCTGGCCCACGCCTGGAGCGACCGGGTGGTCGGCCAGGGCAGCCTCAACCAGCAGATCTACACCCTGCGCCAGATCCTCGGCGACGAGAAGCGCCGCGAGATCATCCAGACCCTGCCGCGCCGCGGCTACATGCTCAACCCGCGCTTCGCCGTGTGCGCACCGGTAGAGGCCGAAGAAACGGCCACCCCCGGGCAAGTGCCGGCCACGCCCCCCATGCCCGCCAGCCCGCAGCGCCGCTGGTGCAGGCCCGAACTGCTGGCCGTGGCGGCGCCCGTGCTGCTGGCCGGCGTGGCCCTGGCCGCCACGCTCCACTACGGCCTGCAGCGAACCCAGGACCTGCGCGCGGACCTGGACATCGGCAACAAGCATTTCACCTACCTCGACGCGCGCCCCCAGGGCCTGGCCCAGCTGCGCGAGCGCACCGGCGCCCTGAGCGCGCGCCTGGCCGCGCTGAGCGAACGGCCCGCGCATTTCACCCTGTCGCGCCATGCCGGCTTCTACGAATTGGCCTGCAGTACCGAGGACGCGTCCACCCGCCTGCTGCTGATCCACCAGGACCAGCTCGCGCGCCTGGCCGACGACCAGTTGCGGAGCTGCCTGCCATGAAGCGCAGCCACCTGTTCGCCGGCAGCGCCCTGCTGAGCCTGGGCCTGCTCGCCGGCATGGCCGCCACCTGGCTCAACTACCGCTCCGCCAGCGAGTTCGATGGCCGCTACCACAGCAGCGGCCAACTGGTCCTCGCCGACGGCCGCAGCCTGCGCCTGGAGCACAGCCTGCTGCTGCGCGACGGCCACTTCTATGCCGTGACACGCCAGGGCGACACCGTGCAGAAAACCTCCGGCAGCGTCGAGTCGGGCTTCCTCGGCCACCTGCGCCTGCGGGTGGAAAAGAGCGAGCTGGCCGAACTGCAGCAGGCCGCGCAGCTGGACAACGAGCTGCTGTTCAACCTGCTCTACGGCAGCGAGAACGACAGCCTGCTCAACCTGCAGCCCCACGGCGACTGCCTGCTCGCCGAGGAAACCCGCCAGCTGTATTGTGCCGAGCGCTTCGCCGGCGAGCCCTGAGAGCCCTGAGAACCGCTCAAGGCTTGGCCGCAGCGCCCTGCCCTGCGCTGAACTTCGCCCCGTCGGAACCGACCTGCACCCGCGCCTGATCATCGCTGAACAGCTGGCGGTACAACTGCTCGGCGCTATCGGTCAGCAGCAGCAGCTCGATGCGGCGGTTGGCGCCGTTCTGCGGGTCCTCCGGCAGCAGCGGCATGCCGTCGGCCTGGGCGGTCACCTGGAGCACGTTGCGCGCCGGCAGGCCCGCGTCCACCAGCACGTTGCGCGCCTGCAGGGCGCGGTCGCCGGAGAGATTCCAGTTGTTGTAGCCGTTGGCCCCGCGGTAGGGCACCGCGTCGGTGTGGCCGCTGAGGATAAGGCGGTTGTCGACCTTCGCCAGCACGCCGCCCAGGGCCGCCAGCAGGGTGCGGAAATGCGCGTCGAGGGTGGCGCTGCCGCGGGGGAACATGAAGCGCTGCGGGTCGTCCTTGATCAGCACGCGCAGGCCCTGGGGCACCACCTTGACCTCGATGTTGGCCAGCGCGTCGGTCTGCGCGGAGACCGCGCGGATCAGCGCCGCCAGTTCCTGCAGGTCGACGCTGGAGTCATAGTGGCGCGGCTCGCTGGCCTCGCCCGGCTGCTTGCCGTCGACGCTGGCGCGGCTGCCCTCGGGGGTGCGCGGCGGGTTCTGCGGCTGCACCGGCATGGGCAGGCCATCCAGCTCCACCGGCGTGCGGCTGGAGCCATCGAACACCCCGGCGCCGCCGTCCACCAGCGGGTTGCTCTGCAGGTCTCCCACCGCCGGGTTCTGCATCACGCTGCGCGGCTGCACGATCCAGAGCACCATGAACAGCGCCATCATCGCCAGGGTGAAGTCGGCGAAGGCCACCTTCCAGGCGGAGCTGTGCTCCTCGGCGTGGCCCTTCTTGCCACGCCGCTTGATGATGACCTCGTGGTTCTGCTCGCCGCGCCGCCTCATGCCGCTTCCCTTTCATCCTCGTACTGGTTGACCCAGGTCTCGAGCTGGCGGAAGGCCGGCTTGACGTCCTGCTCGATCAGCTTGCGCCCGGCGTCCACCGCCAGCAGCGTGGGCTTGCCGGCGACATGGGCGACCAGGGTGGTGCGCACGCATTCCAGGGCCGACAGCTCGGTCTTCACCCGCTGGGCCATGGCGTTGGACAGCGGGTCGAGCACGCAGTAGCAGAAGAAGATGCCGAGGAAGGTGCCGACCAGCGCCGCGGCCACGTGGGCGCCTACTTCACCGATGGTGCCGCCGATGCTGCCCATGGTGATGATGATGCCCATGATCGCCGCCAGGATGCCGAAGCCGGGCATGGCCTCGCCGACCTTGTGCAGCGACTTCGACGGCTGCAGCAGGGCCTGCTCCATGGCGTCCAGCTCCTGCTCCAGGAAGCCTTCCAGCTCGTGGGCACTGATCTTGCCCATGGCCATCAGGCGGAAGTTGTCGGCGATGAAGGCCATCAGGTTCCTTTCCTGGAGGATCAGCGGGTAGCGGGCGAACAGCTCGCTCTGCTCCGGCTCCTCGATGTGCTCGTCGAGCACCTTCAGGCCGCCCACCTCGACCATCTCCAGCAGTTGGTAGAGCAGCATCAGCAACTGGCGCTGGAACTCCTCGCCGCGGCGCTTGTAGACGAACACGCCCTTGATCTGCACGAGCATTTCCAGCAGGACCTCGCGCGGGTTGGCCACCACCAGGCTGCCCAGGCCGGCGCCGAGGATGATGAGCACCTCCGCCGGCTGCCAGAGCACGCTCATCTCGCCATGGGCCATGGCGTAGCCGCCCAGGACGCAGGCGACGATGATCAGCGCGCCTATGATCTTCTGCATGATTCAGCTTCTCTCGCTCAGGTAGCGGCAGGCCTTGCTCAGCGCCTGCTTGCTCAGTTGACAGACACGGGCATCGCTCACCTCGAGCACCAGGGCGATTTCCTTCAGGCTCAGCTCGTGCTGGTAGTACAGCGTCAGCACCAGGCGCTCGCGCTCGCTGAGCTGCGCCAGGGCCTGGGCCAGCATGCGCTCGCGCAGCACCCGCGCCTCCAGCGCCGACTCGCCGTCCACCAGGTTCTCCAGGCCCTCGCCCAGCAGCGCGTCGAGGCTCTCGATGGCCTCGCAGGATTCGGCCTGCAGGTAGTCCTGGTAGCCGCGCTCGTCGAGCCCGGTGTGGGCGAGGATTTCCTTGTCGCCGGGCGTGCGGCCCAGGCGCCGGGCCAGCTCGCGGATGCTGTCGCGCACCTTGTGCGCCTGCAGCCGCACCTGGCGCGGGCGCCAGTCCTGGCGGCGCAGCTCGTCGAGGATGGCGCCGCGGATGCGCAGCACGGCGAAGCCGGCGAACTGCTCGTCGGGCGTGCCGTAGCGGCGCAGGCTCTCCAGCAGGCCCATCAGGCCGATCTGCTCCATGTCCTCGCGGTCCAGCACCTGGTTGGCCTGCAGCGACAGCTGGCTGACCACCCGCCGCACCAGCGGCAGGTAGCGCATCAGCCATTGCTGCTCGGCGCCCGGGGCGAAGGCCGGGTGGCCCGCCTCGGCGGGGTTGCGGTAGTCGAGGGCGCAGTGGGCGTTCATGGGCGGGCCCCTATTGCACGATCAGCTTGCTGACCAGCACGTGCTGGAAGGGCGCGGCCACCTTGCGCGTGGCGAAGTCGGCCAGCAGCACCTGCTCCAGCTCGCCCTGCAGCGCCGGGATGGCCTTGGCCCGCAACTGCTCGTAGGTCAGCGCGGAGAGGTGCGCCACCGCCGAGTTGCGCACCATGGGGTCGATCTGCTGCAGCTTCTTCTGCTGGGTGCCCAGCTCGGCCTGCAGCACCAGGTCGAGCACGAAGTAGTGCTCGCGGCCGTCGCCGCCCGGCAGGCTGACGATGATCTTGTTGACCGGGAAGAACTCGTATTCGCCGGGAGCTTCCTCTTCCGCCGCGGCGCCCTGCTCGGTGCCGGCGGCCTCGCCGGCCCTGGCCTGGGCGGCCAGCAGCGGGCGCGCCAGGTACCAGGTGCCGGCCACGCCGCCGGCGGCGATCAGCAGATTCAGAACAGTGAACAACAACATGATGCGGCGCATCGTCATGATGGTTTTCCGATCCTCGGTTTCCATGGGTTGCCCGGCGCTAGACGGTGACCAGCACGTCGCGCGGGCGCAGGCCGGCGTCCGCCGCCGCCCCCTGCTCCGCCGCCGCGCCGGTCGGCGCGTCGTCCAGCCAGGTGGCCGGGCGCCCCTGCCGGGCCTGTTGCTGCTGCGCCTGCTGCTGGCCGGCGCGGCCGTCGGAGACCTGCACCTCCACCGGCTGCTGGCTGGCCCCGGCGATGTCCTGGCGCAGGCGCTCGGCGCCCTGCTGCAGCAGGCGGGCGACGTCGCCCTGGGCCGCGTGGATCTGCACCGTCAGGCCTGCATTGTCCCGGCTCAGGTAGATTTCCAGGCGCCCCAGCTCCGGCGGGTCCAGGCGGATGGCGGCGCTCTGCTGGTTGTGCCGCAGCTGCAGCTCGACGTTGTCGCGCAGGGCGTTGAGCAGTTGCTCGCCCCAGCGTTCGGCCGGCGCCTGCAGGCTCAGCTGGCGCTCGGGCATGTGGCTGGCCGCCAGCGGCTGGGCGTCGTTCGCCACGACCGGGGCGTTGGGCGGCGCCGGCGCGGCGGGCGGCGGCACCTGGCCGGCGAGCTTGTCGAGCTGGCTGTGCAGCAATTCGTCGGCTGCCGTTGCGGCCTTCGCCGGTGGCGCTTCCTCGGCCTTGGCCGGCAGGGCCAGGCTCGGCAGGGGCTGGCCCTGGGCCGGCGGCGGCGGGGCCTCGGCCATGCCCTGGGGCAACTGCGGCAGCGGCAGGTTGCCGGGCAGAGCGCGGGATACCGGCGCGCTCGCGGCATCCCCGGCCTGGCCGGCGTCGCGGGCCTGCAAGGTCACTTCGCGCTGGCCGAGCATGCTGGCCAGCCACTGCTCGGCGCCCGGCAGGGCGCCCAGGCTCGGGTCGGGCTGCGGCGGGAGGTCCTGTGGCGCAACCGGGTCGGCGGGCGTGGCGGGAGCCTCCGGCGCGTCCTCGGTCGCTTCCGCGCCCTTGGCCAGTTGCGCGGCGAAGGCCGGCAGCACCTCGCCCGCCGCCTCGGAGCCACCCCTGGCGGCCGTGCCCGCGGCCTGCTGCCCGGCGCCCATGGCGGCTACGGCCGGCAGCGGCGCGTCCTTGCCCGGCGCGGCGTCCGCGGCCAGGCGGGTATTCACCTGCAACACTGTCATCTCCCGGCCAGCAAGCGGTCTATCTGCATGTAGGCGGAGCGCCCTTCGGCGTACTCCAGGTGGCTCGCCAGCAACTGGCGCAGGCGCTCCACCTCCTGCGCGCAGGCGCGCCGCGCCTGCTCGTGCAACTGCTGCAAACGGCGCTTGGCCTCCATGCCGGCGGCGTCCAGCGCGGGGCCGGCGGCCAGGCGTTCGAGCAGCGCGCGGATGGCGCCGTCGACCTCGCCCAGGTTCGCCCACTCGCCGCGCGCCAGCACCTCGCCCAGGCGCGCGTGGAGGCTGCGCAGCTCGTGCACGCGCGGGTCAGCCACGGGCGGCATGGACACCGGCCCAGCCTTCGCGCAGGGTGCCGAGCAGGCCGGCGACCTCGTCCAGGCCCTCCAGCGACAGGTTCACGCTGACGTCCGAGAGGCGGTAGATGCAGTAGTCGTAGAGCCGCGCCAGGTCCTGCACCACCTCCCCGCCGGCCTCGTAGTCGAGGGCGCTGGACAGGCCGTTGAGGATGTTCATGCACTTGTCCAGGGAACGGCCCTTCTGCTGGAAGCGCCTGGCCTCGATATGCCCGCGGGCGCGGGCCAGTTCGTCGAGCAGGCCGTCGAACAGCACCAGCACCAGCTCGTAGGGCGACGCCGCGGCGGCGCGCGCCTCCAGGTCCGTGGTGCGGTAGCTGTCGTAGCCTTCGTTCATCGAATAGGTCATGTGAACATGCTGGAGGTCTGGTCCATGGAATTCATGACTTGCATGAGGTTGGTGTACTGCTTGAGGTAGCGCGAGTAGGCGTTGTTGTAGCGCGTCTGCAGGGCATCGAACTGGTCGTCGATGTCGGCCAGCTTGTCGTTCAGGCTGTTCACCCGCGAGGTCAGCAGGCCGCTGGTGGAGCTGGTGTAGGCCTTGAGCGCGCTGTCCAGGCTGTCGATCAGGTTGCCCTTGCCGCTGAACAGTTGCTCGAAGCCGTCGGCGTTCTGCGCCAGGGCCTTCTCCAGCTTGCTGCTGTCGAGTGTCAGCTTGCCGCTGCTGTCGGCGCTGACGCCGTAGCCGATCAGGTTGACGCCGCCGAAGCTGGTGCGGATCAGGCCGTTGACCGCCGACCTGATCGCCTGCACCGCCGAGTCGCCGGCCAGCGCGCCGCGGCTGGTGGTGCCGCTGCCGCTGGCGGTCAGCGTGCCGATGGTGCCCATCAGGGTGTTGTAGGCATCCAGGAAGCCCTGCAACTTCTTGGTGGTGGCGTCCTTGTCGCGGCCGATGTCGAGGCTCAGCGGCGCCTCGGCCGGGTCGCTGACCTTGGTGAAGGTCAGGCTCACGCCGTCGATGGCCTTGTCGAAGGTGTTGCTGGCGTTGCGCAGCTCGATGCCGCCTTGCCCGCCCAGGTAGACGATGGCGTCCTGGGCGCTGGAAAGCTGCTTGCGGGCGTCGATGGAACCCTGCACCACGGCATTGCTGCTGGACAGGCTGATGGCCTGGTCGGCGCCGCTCTTGTCGCTGGTCAGCACCAGGTTCACCGTGCCGTCGCTGCGCACCAGGGTGGCCTTGACGCCGGTGTTGTCGGCGGCGCCGTTGATGGCCGAGGCCAGGGCGCTGAGGCTGGTGATGCCGCTCATGTCGACCTTGAAGCTGTCGCTGCCCTGGCCGATGGTCAGCTCGCCGCTGCCCAGGTCGCCGTCGCTCAGGCCCTGCAGGGCCACCTGGTCCTTGGAGGCCAGCTGCTTGACGAAGAACTGGTAGCTGCCGGAAACGGCGGTGGAACCGACGCTGGCGGTAGCATAGCCCTCGGCGCTGAAGGTGGCGCTGTTGACCAGCATGTTGCTGGCGCTGCTGGAGCTGCTGCGCAGCCCGGTCACCGCCGAGGCGAAGCTGCTCAGCGCCGACTTCAGCTGGGTGACCGCGGACAGCTCGCTGTTGTAGCTGGTCTTGTTGCGGTTCAGCCGCGTCTGCGACGCCTGGATGTCGTACTGGGCCAGCTGGGTCGCCATCTGCTGGACGTAATCGGAATCTATGGTTGCCATGGTCGGGTACCCCTTTGCGAGCCTGGGAGCAAGTTCGGTGCCAACGCCCGGAAGACCCGTATTCCGGGGACTCCAGCCGGCAGCGAAGTGAAAGGATGCTTCCGCCTCGTGGAACCGGAAGGCGAGCCGGAAAGGGCCTTTCCGCCTGCCGGCGCGGGAGCTGCTTCCCAGTCAAGGCGACCGGGTGGGGGTTGGAGTTAAGCGGAGATTTGGGGCTGGGTTGAATGCGAGTTCCGGCCCCCTCGTTTGGCGGTGAGTTTCACCTGCCAAGGCCGGCGGCTCGGAAAGCTCAACGACACCTTTTGGCGCGTCTTCGAAATGTCCAAACACGTCGGCATCGCCTTTCTGACCGTGGACGCCAAAAACGACCGCGCCGCCACGTGCTACGAATGGCTAGGATTCAGACCATTGATTAATACTCCACTCCAACTGGTCTCTTCGACCACAACCTTCCTCGACGCGTTTCGAGAAAGGGAAATGCAGGACCAAGTTCAAGCGCTGGCAACCACCGAAACCCCGACCTTCTGAAGCCTCAGCCAGTCGGCCAAAGGCATGAGAGGGACGGCCCGAAAGGGTGCCCCCCCTGACAGGTCCTCCGTCAGGGCCCGAGACGCAGCACGGTGGCCCGCCCTTCGCCTTCTCTGGCGTTAGGACCGCCACTCTATTCACAGAACGTATACGCCCCATAGGACACTTCCAATACTGATAGTCCCTCGCAAAAGCTCGCCTCCTTTCTTTGACTGCCATCTGACGACATCACTGCAGCACTACAGAAAGTGCAGGAGAAATGACAAGAGTAGGTCTGCTAGAACTCAGAGTCGGGACATGTCTCGCCACAGGGCACCAAAGTATGCAACCGGAACCCGGAGTCATTGTGCGGGAGTGAACGCTAGGTGGCCGGAACCTAAAGAAGCCACCGCCTTGGAGGATGTGAGTACTGCTACGCAAAAGTTATCAAAACCAAACCATCTGACTCCTCACCGACCTGAAATGAAGAGCAGTACGCTCCGTACTCTGACCTAGATCGGAATGGCTCACACTAGAACTCTTGGCAGTCATGCCGAAGGCAGAGTGCCAAGTTTTACAGACTCGTTTCTGCAGCTGCAATCTAGCCGGATTCACTACCCTGCCAGCGCGCCTCGCACTGGACACGAATCTTCAACACCGTAAACGGACGTTGACTATGGAATCGCTGGGTAACCTACGCCATATAGGAACCGTGCACCCTGCAATATCGCCACCCCCGCAACTGATGATCGAATGGCTACTGTTCAACAAATGGGCATCCGAGGTTGGCTCACACCCTGGGCCAAGGCAATCTCACTCGTGAGAAGTTCTTCAACAGCAGGCACGCGGCAAGACATAGAAATGCCGTACAGAAAATTCATATTCAATATAAAGATTTTTCACCAAGAGCATCTATAAGATTCCATTTTTTCTGCTTTTCGCCCCCGCACAGATGCCCAGCCAATAACGATTTCGATCACAGCAACCCATTGAAACACACAGGAAAATCAAAATAAAAAGGCAGCACACCTACATCCCCCTTCTTGTACGACTTCATTTCTCGAACCACCGAAGAGACTAGACAGCTAAATTAACTCCTGCTTTTATTCCATTGCACCATTGAGCTGACTCATGACCGTTGCTGTTGGATGCTTTATCGATTGTTGAGAATTCGTCTAAGCGTACTGAGAAGTGCACTATCGCCTTACTCAAGGAGAGAGACCGATGACTCCCCGCGAAACTTGTATCCTTGCCGCTGCGGCCCTGAAAAAGCTGGCCATGAACCAAGCCTGCAGGGAGGCGTTCTCTAAAGACTCTTTGTTCTTCAAGTTGTTCGCATCTGCTGCGCAACGCTATCTTCTTGCCGCAAACCGGGACGCGCTGCTGCCAAAACTGAACGTACTGGCTGAGAAGGGCTATGCATTGAGTGTCGAGTACGTCGGCGAAGAGAATGCCGACTCGGCAGTAGTACAACGCTTCATCAATGAGTACCTGACGTCGATCCAGCCATTCGCCGATGCAGGGCTTAAACCTCAGTTGAGCTTCGACCTTAGCGCCGTTGGCCTCGCCCTATCCCAGAACACCGCCTACAAAAATGCGGCAGCCATCATCTCAGCAGCTGCGGCGCACGATATGCCTGTCATGATCAGCATGGAACGTGCCGCCTCAGTAGACCGGATTCTGGAAGTGTATGGCGAATTGGCGCCTGTCCACGCAAACGTTGGCGTGACCATCCAAGCATATCTACACCGCACCCTCGACGATCTGCCGAAAATCCTTCACTACGGACGCAAAGTCAGGTTGGTCAAGGGAGTCTACAACGAGCCTGAGGCGGTCGCGCTGCCTCGCGGCGAAGCCCTGGATCAACGCTACTTGGGGTTGCTGGATATGGCCTTGGGGGCAGGTGTGCCCGTCAGCTGCGCGACCCAGGATCCCGCCCTGATCCCCCATATCCTGGCCAAGTCGCGTCATTCAGCAAATATTGAACTGGAGATGCTCCACGGCGTGCAACCCACCTTGCTGCGCCAAGCCAGGGAGGCAGGGTTGCCCTGCCGTATCTATGGAGTCTATGGCGAAAGCTGGTACCTACACTTTCTGCATCGCTTGGCCGAGTCCCCGGAAGAGATTCTAGGTGCGCTGGCTGACTTCAGCGATCCCTCCCGCGTGGTATTCGCGGCCGGTTACTGAACCTGCTGTGTTTGCCCACGGACTGTAAACAGAGCCCGATCTGATGTTTGCATTCCTTGTTATTTTAAATAGAACGGATGGCATCTATCCCTCCAGAATTACTGCGTGCGTCGGCAGATGGGGATGAGCCGACCATAACGTGAACACATCGCGCGTGCTACCGCACAAAAAAAGTATGCCGCTCACATTACAGAAAGGATGTACACATGTTCATTGACCTTAGAAGTGATACGGTGACTAAACCCACCAATGGCATGCGCAAGGCAATTTACCTAGCCGAGGTTGGTGATGACTGTTTCGGCGAGGATCCTAGCGTCAAGAATCTGGAAGAATATTGCGCAAATTATTTCAAAAAGGAAGCGGCCTTATTTACGACCGGAGGAACCCTGAGCAATCAGCTGGCAATTAAGACCATGACGCGCCCCGGCGATGAGATATTCATGGACGCCTCCTACCACATTAACTTCTACGAGGCAGCATCGACTTCTGCCTTTTCTGGGGTGAACTTTTCCCTGACCTGCCATGACGATGGTTTATTCGATGTCGCGGATTTACAAAAATTGTACGCGTCGAAGTGTCGCTGGAACCAGAACTACGCGGTGCCACGGGTGGTCGTCGTAGAAAATACACTGGGTTGTAAAGGCGGCGGTGTGTTCCCTCTGGAACAGATGAACCAAGTTTTTACCTATGCCAAGAACATCGGCGCATACCGTTACCTGGATGGTGCACGGATTCTCCACGCCTCAATCGCCACCGGTATGGATGTCACCTCCTTTACCGACAATGCCGATCTGATGTCCATGTGCCTTTCCAAAGGGCTAGGAGCGCCAGTCGGCTCAATCATGATGGGCCCGCACGAGCTTATCCAGCAGGCCAGAAAGTACCGAAAGTGGTTCGGTGGTGATCAGCACCAGAGCGGAATGATGGCCGCCGCGGGCTTGTATGCCATGCGCAACCACATCGAACGGCTCGCCGAGGACCATGAACATGCGGCACTACTGCACAAAGAACTCAGCAGCGTGGAGGAGGCACGCTCGGGCTACAAGGGCACCAATATGGTCACCTTAGACATCTCTGCCTTGGGAGTGACGCCGCTGCGTTTTGCCGAACTGCTTAGAGAAAAGTGCGTGGGAGTTCTTCCCTACAATGACAGGGAAATCCGTCTGGTCCCTCATATCAATATCGACCGCGCGCGCATCCTCAAGGCCGCTG
Organism: Pseudomonas sp. RW407; assembly: GCF_003176655.1. NCBI lineage: Bacteria > Pseudomonadati > Pseudomonadota > Gammaproteobacteria > Pseudomonadales > Pseudomonadaceae > Pseudomonas > Pseudomonas sp. RW407. The sequence goes on from NZ_QGSL01000106.1 coordinate 1,241,170, forward strand.
AGCTGATCAAGACACAGGTGAGCGAACTCGCCCATGCGGTGGAGGGCGTGAAATGATCTTCAAGAAGAATGTGGTGTTAGTCGTAGATGCCTATTCGATCGGCAGCCTGATTGCCCCAGCGTTCATGTCCCGTGGCTATGAGTGCATCCATGTACGCTCGACGGATAACGTCAACGCATTCTATGAGTCCTGGTTTCGCGAAAATGACTTCATCAGCGATTTCCTCTATCAGTCCGATACTGCGCTGAAAGAGGCTCTGACTCAATACAACGTGCAGTTCGTTCTGGCGGGTTGCGAGTTTGGCGTCGAATTAGCCGCGCATCTAGCAGATTGTTTTAAGGTGGCACGCCGCAACGACCCGGCGCACGCGATTCGCTGGAGAAATAAGTATGAAATGCATGAAGCACTGAAGAATGCCGGCGTTCGCTCCATCCAGCATTTTAAATCGACAGACCTACAGCAGATCCAGGAGTGGATCGATCAGCACGATCTCTTCCCAGTCGTGCTAAAACCTCTCAATAGCGCGGGTTCCGACAATATTCACATCTGCACTCGAGCAGACGAGGTCACCCAGGCGTTCGAGACCATCAAGGCTAGCCGTACCATTTTCCTGACACAGAACGAAGAAGTGCTCGTTCAGCAGTATCTGGAAAATTCCGATTTCCTATCAGAACTGAAGCCGGAAAAAAGTCCCAATATCGATATCGAATATTGCGTCAATACGGTCAGCGTGGACAGCCAACACTTCGTCAGTGAGATCATACGTGTGTATCGCACCCGTATCGGCTCGGCACCGGTTCACGACTATAACCAACTTATGTGCCCGATCGACAACCACGACATCTACAGCCGGCTCTCCGAGTACATCTTCTCCGTGCTGGATGCCTTGGGTATCAGGCAGGGGGTCGGGCACAGCGAACTGATGATCGTCAACGATCAGCCCGTGCTACTTGAGACAGCCGCGCGCTTGCCAGGGGGGATCGATCTGTCGGCTTATACACAGGCGCTAGGGCATAACCAGCTCAACCTTTGGGTGGAGTCGCTGCTCAATCCGCAGGGTTTCCTGGAATACCGAGCCAAACCTAGGAAGAAGCTGCTCTTCCATTCCAGCTGCGTTTTTCTAATTGCCCGCACAAGCGGCGAAATCAGGCAGCTTCCCGATATCACGGTGTGGCAACACATCCACGGGCTGCACAGCATCAAGATTCAGCATGAAGGTGTGCTCAACGAGACCAACTCCCTGGAAAACTCGCCAGGCCATGTGTTCATCCTGGACAAGGACCGCTTAGTTATTCATGACAGCATTCGACTTTTACGCGAGGCCGAGCCGGCCATCTATCAGGGCATGCTGAAATGAAGAACAGTAGCTCCGAACTAGGGCTGGCCGAGGGCGGGGTATACACAGCACCAGTGAATCTGTTCCTGTCTGCGACCTTCATCCTTACCCTGGCACGCGCAATGACGCTGCCCTATGTCGTGGTCTATTGTGCAGAACGATTCGGTCTGGGCGTCGCCGACGTCGGATTAGCGCTGGGGGCGGCTCTCATGGCGAGTTCCCTCTTCAGCCTGTATGGTGGATTTCTGGTCGACCGGTTCTCCAACTACCAAATCCTGCTGACTGCGGGAGGGCTGTTCGCCTTGGCGTTTGGCACTGCCTATTGTACCGATTCGCTGGTCGCGTTCTTCGCGGCGATTGTGATGGTGAACCTTGCCTACGCGGTCATCGACATCGCCATAAAATCCGGCATCGCCGCCCTAGTGGTCGCGCAAAAACGCGGGGCAGTGTTCTCGGTAAAGTACACGCTCACCAATATCGGTTTTGCCGTGGGGCCCTTTCTGGGTGTGCTACTGGCTCAATTGAGCCCTGGCTTGCCTTTCGCGGTAGCAGGATTGGTGGGGACGCTGTTCGTTGCGATCTACGGGTTGCTGGGCGAGAAGAGCTCCGCGACCGTTGCCCCCCCTTCGCAACACAACGGCTTTCTCAATGTGTTGAATTACCTGGGCAGGGACTATCGGCTAGTGTGTTTCACCTTGGGTGGATTACTCAGTGCGATCATCTTTGGCCAGTTCTCGGCATACCTGTCGCAATACCTGCTGGTGACCAGTAGCCCGGAACAGACTTACCAGATCATCAACTACTTGGTCACCACCAATGCCTGCGTGGTGATCGGCCTGCAATACCTGGTGGGCTCGCGTATTAACCAGGCCAATTTGTTCCTTATGCTGTGTCTCGGGATGCTGTTCTTCCTACTAGGCCTGATCGGCTTCAGTCAGGCAGACGGAGTGCTCGTGTGGGTTATCGCCATGGCCGTGTTCACGATCGGCGAGATCATCATCATTCCTACCGAATACCTGTTCATCGACTTCATCGCCCCTGAAAACCTGCGTGGCGCTTATTACGGCACCCAGAACCTGTCGAATTTGGGCGGGGCCCTCGGGCCGATGCTTTGCGGGGTGGCGCTTTCGCTATACCAGCCGCAGGTCATGTTCTATCTGCTGTGCCTGTGCGTACTACTGGCGCTAGGTTTCTATTACATGGGCTACAAGTCCAAGGAAGGCGCGCATGATTCACTTTAATACGGCTGGAGCGGGCCTGCTGTCAGCGCAGGCTTTGCAAGCGATGCAAACCTTCCTGCAGGCCGAGAGCGAGCAGGGAGCCTACGAGACCGAACTGGCCAGCGCCGAGGTGCTGGATCACGCGGTCTATCAGAACATTGCCCGCCTCCTTGGGGCGCAGCCAGCTGACATTGCTCTGTTCGACAGTGCAACGAAAGCCTGGGTAACTGCGCTGGATGCACTGGACTGGCATTGCGGTGACCGCATTCTGATAACGCCCTACGAGTATGCAGGCAACCTGATCGCACTGGATAACCTGCGCCAACGTCATGGATTGATGATCGAGACTATCCCCTTACTGGATAACGGCGATCTTGACCTGGCTTGGCTCGCAAGATACATGCGCGATAACGTAAAACTGGTCTCGGTGGTGCACGTGCCATCGTGCTGCGGGATCGTCAATAACGTGGCGGCTATCGGCAGACTACTGCGTGGCTATCCCTGCACCTACTTCGTCGACGCCTGTCAGTCGGTGGGCATGTTGCCGATCAATGTCCAGGAGATCGGTTGCGATGTCCTGACGGCCGCCGGGCGCAAGTTTCTCTGCGGCCCCAGGGGCACCGGTTTCGCCTGTTTGTCCGCAGCATTTCGTGCCCGTGCTAGGCCACGTTTTACCGACCTGCACAGGGCAACCTTCAGTCTCGATAGCGGGGTGACCCTGGATGTGCAGGACGCCCGTTACTTTGAATACGCGGAGCGAAACGGCGCCACGCTGATGGGGCTGAACGTTGCGGTTCTGGAGCGGCTGCAGGGCGGATATGTTGATGATTGCGAGGCTTATCGCTTTCTCGTGGAATCGCTCAAGGGATATGAAAACCTGCAGCTCATCATACCGGGCGCATACCAACGCGGGATAATTTCATTTTTCCACGAAAGCATATCGGCACCAGAAACCGTCGGTTTCTTCCGCAGCCGAGGAATCAACTGTTGGCCAGGGTATGCCTCCCATACGCCTGGCTACATGACTGGCCGGGTCCCAGCGCGCTTCGTACGTGTCTCGTTGGGGTGCACCAATACCATTGCGCAGGCTGAGCAGTTTCTGCGTTTACTTCAAAGCATGAGTCGTTGAATGCAGTGGCCTGTATACCGGCGCTCGACATACTCGTCGTGTTAAAGCGGCTTTTTGGCTGATCGTTATAGCTGCGCCAGCGCCAGAGCCTCTATCACCTCGACTTAACGAATAGGGACTCTCGATGAACGACGTGAACAAATTCAAACCGACAGTCGAGATAAAGAACCGTCTGCGCCCTTTGTATGAAAAGGACAACTGGCATTGGGTAGTCGGACTCTCGCTCGATCTGGGAGTCATTACGCTAGCGGTTATCCTGAGCCTGCAAAGCCCGTACCTTTATCTGTTGACGGTGCTACTGGTCGGCTCGCGACAGCGGGCAATAGCCTCGTTGCTGCACGAGGCCGCGCACATGACCTTAATGAGCAACAAGGTGCTCTGCCGAGTGATTGGTGAGTACTTGCTTGCCTATCCGATCTTCCAGAACTACGAGGCCTACCGGCATTCCCATGTGAAGATGCATCACCATCATCTCGGCGACCAGCTTACCGATCCCGATCACCGTTATTATATCGAGTCGGGGTTATATGCGGCTAGCGATCGGCTTGATTTTCTCTTGCGCCATTTGCTCAAGAGCATCACGCTAGCCAATACCTCGCACTACTTCATCTACTTGGTAAAAAATCGGGCGGGAGACATCATTACCAAGCCTTGGCAAGGCTTCAAACTACTGCTCGTGCACCTGGCGATCCTAGCGGTGTTCTGGTTCTCGGTGGGCCCCCTGGGGTATTTACTATTCTGGCTCGTGCCGTACTTCACATCCTTCCAAGTGATCGGCTGGTTTTCCGAGATTTCCGAGCACTTCGGCATGTTCGGGGTGTACCAAGATGAGGTAAAGCTCACCCGTAACCGCTTCCCTAGCCTCATTGAACGCCTGTTTATCGGTATGCACGGCGACAATTACCATCTAACACATCATCTGTATGCCGGTATACCCTACTGGAACCTGAGAAAAGCGCACCTGATCCTGATGGATGATCCTAAGTATGCCGAAGCCAACCATGGTTGTGGTGGTATTTTCACTGCCAAGGGTGATGCCCGCTCAAGCCTGGGACAGATCTTCGAGGCTTATCGCAGCGGGAGGATCAGCGCTGTCATAGGCACGGAATGACACATGCGCGCCCCTGAAAACAGATACCCACCGCGTCTACCATTCTACGCTTCCAAACATCAAGGACAGAGCAAATGCAACAGTTCGGCAACGAGTTACTGTGAAGATCATCGTTGACGGGATACCCGCGGTACTTCCTCTCGCTCTTCGCTTTCATGACGCCCTAGGCCTGGCGTTCATGCAGTTGCTCGTAGTCCTTCCGAGCAATGGCCGCCGCCATCTCGATCATCATCGAGTTGATCACCCCCTGCATCGGCTGGCGAATTCGTCGCTGGCTGATGCCTTGATTGCCATTGCGAGGTCGGTAGATCCAGAGCGACGATACGCCGCCCCTTCAAGTCGATCGCTCCCTCAGACGCTGCCACCCATGGAAGGGCAAGGGAGACCTACACCATTCACCACGAGGTGATCGATTTAGCGATGCACCGCCGCATGCATCAGGCTTTGGTACATGCCGCGCTGGAGATGGCTGTACCACGGCGAAAGCCACGAGAAGAAGTGCTGCTGCACTCGGATCGTGGCAGCCAATACTGCATATACGACTACAAGGCCCTGCCGCGGCGACATCGCATCGTCCCAGCCAATTCCCTTCTCGCCATCCCCGCGAGCGCGGAAACCCGGCGGCTTCTCGCCTAGGTGTAGTGCTCCGCTCCGAGGGCGTAGATGTTTGTTCCTCCCCCTGGGATGTGCCACTTTGGCAGATGGTGGCAGGCGTCCCCTGCCCAAAGTAACCAAAGGTCTCCGCACCAGCATACGGGCCCGGCGGAACCGGGTTTTCCTCACGAATCCCCCCGCAGTGGAAGCACATTCCGACAACGCGTCCCTATGTTGACCGGGACCTTCGCGACATCCCTTTCGGCCCGGCCTCCTGAGCAAGGGGTTCCCTCGGCCCGCTGAAGGGGCGTTCGGCGCGCGGACGTTTCTTCGTAGGGCGCATGACGCCTACGGTGTTATCCGCCGAAACCGTCCTTAGCGGATAATCGCGAACGGCTATGCGCCCGCCCTACGGGCCAGGAAAGCACGACCGCAGGAGCGCACGGCGGGTTGGCGGGTTGGCTGTAGGGAGCGGAGCCGATCCGGCACACCATCACCGCCCTGCGCCCAGACAAAAACGGCGCCCGAAGGCGCCGTGAAAGGCAAACTTCAATACTCCGGCGAATACACCCCGTGCTCGCCCTGCCCCGCCAGCAGCTGGCCGATGATCTCGTTGTGCATGGCCAGCAGGCGGCCGTTGCGCTCGTTGAGCAGGCGGCATTCCTCGACCTGTTCGGCCAGTGCCTGCCAGTCGCGCTGCAGGATCTGGCGGCCGGCGCCGGGGAAGTGTTCGAGCAGGCGCTGCATGTCGGCGCGGCCGATGTCCAGGCCGAAGGCCTGGAGCACCCTGGCGCGGCGTTCGGCGCGTTGGCGGACGGATTCCACCAGTTCGCCGATGCGGGTGTTGCAGCGGGCGATGGCCTCGCTGTCGCGGGCCATCAGTTGGTCGTGCAGGTCCAGCAGCGCGGTGCGCAGGTACAGGTAGTCCGCGCGGTCGAGGCGGATGTCGACCTCGATCAGTTGCAGCAGGCGGGCGCGTCTTTCGCTCATGCACCGCCGCCGTGGAAGTCGAGCATGCTGCGCGACAGCGCCTCGGGGTCGAGGGAGACCTCGCCGCGGGCCAGGGCGTCGCGGATCGCGGCGACCTTGTCCAGGTCCACTTCCGGCAGCGCGCCCAGGGCTTCCTGGACCTGCTCCAGCGGCAGCGCGCCGCTGGCGGCCGGCGCCTGGGCGGCGGGGCGGGCCGCTTCCTCGCGCGGGCTGCGCTGGGGCGCGGCGCTCTGCACGGGGGCGCCGATGACGGGCTTGAGTTGCCGGGTGATTTCCATGTTCGCGTCCAGAAAAAAGGTGTCTACCGAGCCTCAGGCGACCGGCTCGGCGAAGAACTTAAATCCTGCCTCATGCGCCCTGGCTCCGCCACCAGGTCTGCGCCGCCAGGCCGTCCTGGATCTTCTGCTCCTGGCGCGCCAGTTGCGCCTGCCATTGTTCCAGGCGCGATTCGATGACGTGCTCCAGCACCTTCTCGCCGCGCATGGCCTGCAGCAGCTCGCCCTGGATGCGCTCCAGCGCCTGCTCGGCCACCTCCAGCTCGCGCTTCTGCAGCGCCAGCATCCTGAACAGCGTGGCCTTGTACTGCTGCTGGTTGCCGCGCTGCAGCGACGTGCTGGTGGGCACCACGAAGCCGCACAGGCGCGTCAGGCCGGTGATGTTGTTGCGGTAGCGCTGGCACAGGCCGCGCTGGTAGTTCACCCGGCCGAGCATCTCGCGCACGCGGTTGTGCCGCACGCTGGCCAGGCGGCGCAGGGTGTCGATCTGTTCCTTCATTGCCGCAGCACCTGTTGCAGGGTTTCCAGGCTGGCCGCCAGGTCCGCGCCTTCGTTGACTTCCTGGCGCAGGAAGCGCTCCAGCGCCGGGGCCAGTTGCACCGCGCGGTCGGTGCGGGCGTCCAGGCCGGCGGTGTAGCCGCCCAGGGGGATGAGTTCGCGAATCTTCTCGTAGCTGCCGTGCAGTTCCTTGAACTGCCGCGCCGCGCGCAGGTGCGCCGGCTCGCCCACCTGGGCCATGCAGCGGCTCACCGAGGCGCCGATGTCGATGGCCGGGTAGTGGCCGACGTCGGCCAGCCGGCGCGACAGCACGATGTGGCCGTCGAGGATGGCGCGGGCGCTGTCGGCGATCGGGTCCTGCTGGTCGTCGCCTTCGGCCAGCACCGTGTACAGGGCGCTCAGGCTGCCGCTGCCGGCCACGCCGTTGCCGGCGCTTTCCACCAGCTCCGGGAGCATGCCGAACACCGACGGCGGGTAGCCCTTGGTCGCCGGCGGCTCGCCCAGGGCCAGGGCGATCTCGCGCTGGGCCATGGCATAGCGCGTCAGCGAGTCCACCAGCAGCAGCACGTCGCGGCCCTGGTCGCGGAAGTAGGCGGCGATGCTGTGGCACAGCTCGGTGGCCTTCAGGCGCATCAGCGGCGACTCGTTGGCCGGCGCCACCACCACCACGGCCTTGCGCCGGCCTTCCTCGCCGAGGGAGTGCTGGATGAACTCCTGCACCTCGCGGCCGCGCTCGCCGATCAGCCCGACCACTACCACCTCGGCCTTGGTCTGCCGGGTGATCATGCCCAGCAGCACGCTCTTGCCCACCCCGCTGCCGGCGAACAGGCCGACGCGCTGGCCCTTGCCGAGGGTCAGCAGGGCGTTGATGGCGCGCACGCCGACGTCCAGCGCCTCGGTCACCGGGCGGCGCTTGAGCGGGTTGACGCTGGGCAGCTGCGCCGAGAGCGCATCGCGCCCGCCCAGGCGGCCGCGCTCGTCCAGCGGCTCGCCGAGGCCGTTGACCACCCGCCCCAGCCAGGATTCGTCGATGCGCAGGGCGGCCTGTTCCTCGGCCGGGAACACCCGAGAGCCGGCGGCCAGGCCCACCGGTTTCTTGAACGGCATCAGGTAGGTGGTGTCGCGGTTGAAGCCGACCACCTGGGCATCCAGCAGGCTGCCGTCGGCCTGTTCGACCAGGCAGCGCTGGCCGGTGGCGCGGCGGCAGCCGAGGCTTTCCAGGAGCATTCCGGAAACCCGCACCAGGCGCCCGCTGACCTTGGCCAGCTGCACCGAATCCAGCGAGCGCAGGGCCTGGTCGAAATCCAGGCTGAAGCTTTCGCCCAGGGCCATCGTCAGTCGTCGCCCAGCAGGTGTTCGCCGAGCACCTGCATGCAGCTGTCCAGGCGCTGCTGGCAGCCGATGTCGGTTTCTTCCTCGGCGGTGAGCAGGCGGCATTCGCCCAGGGCCAGGCGTTCGTCGGGCACCAGGCGCCAGGCGGCGGCGCGCTCGGGGGCCAGTTCGCGGATGCGCGCGCATTCCTCGGGGTTGAGCTGCAGCTGCACGCTGTCCGGCTGTTCCGGCATGGCCGCCAGGGCCTCGTCGGCCAGGCTCAGCAGCTGCGTGGGGTGCAGCGTCAGCTCGCAGCGGATGACCTGCCGGGCCACCTTCTGCACCAGTTCCAGCAATTGCTCGCGGCGCTGCGCCTCGAAGGTTTCGGCGAAGCGGCGGAACTCCCCGCACAGCCGGTCCAGCGGCTGGGCGGCGGTCTCGAAGACGCGGCGCCCCTCCTCGCGGCCTTCCTCGCGCCCCAGGCGCAGGCCCTCCTGGCGGCCCTGGCGCAGGCCCTCGTCGTGGCCGGCCTCGCGGCCCTGCTCCAAGCCCTCGCGGTAGCCCTTGTCGCTGCCCTGCTGGTAGCCCTCGGCCACGGCCTTCTGCAGCTCGGCGGGATCGCCGCCGTGCCATTGCTCCTGCAACGCCCCGCTGCAGCGCGGCGGGAAGCGGTACGGCCGCCAGTCGCGGGCGCCGCCGCGGATCACCTTGACCGTCATGGCTGCCTCACTCCACCGTCTGTTCGCGGAACAGCTGCAGCTGGATCTCGCCTTCGGCGGCCAGCTCGCGGACCATCGCCATGATGTCGCGGCGCACCTGCTCGACGCGGCTCAGCGGCACCGGGCCCTGGCGGCGCTTGATGGCGTCCATCTGCTGCGCCTGGCGCTTGGGCATGGCGCCCTGGATGGCCTTGACCAGCGCCGGTTCCGCGCCCTTGAGCGCCACCACCCACTCTTCCAGGGGGATGGCCTCGAGCAGCGCCTGCAGGGTGTCCTGGCTCTGCCGGGAGAGGATGAAGAAGTCGTACATCTCTTCCTCGATGCGCTCCACCAGGCCGGAGTCGTGGCCGCGCAGCAGCTCGAACATCTGGTTCCGGTCGCCCTTGAAGCGGTTCATGATGTCCGCCGCCTGCTTGATGCCGCGCACCTGCGAGCCCTGGGTGGAGAGCACCGCCAGGCTGCGGTCGATCAGCTGTTCCAGCTCGGCGATGACCTCGCTGCTGACCTCGCTGAGGTTGGCGATGCGGTACAGCAGCTCGTCCTGGCGCTCGGCCGGCAGGCACTCCAGCACCTGGCTGGCCATGGACGGCGGCAGGAAGGCGAGGAACACCGCCTGCATCTGCGCGTGCTCGTTGGCGATGAGCGCGGCGAACTGCTTGGGGTCCAGCCATTCCAGGCGGGCCATCTTGGCGCGGATTTCCTCGCCGTAGATGCTGTCCAGCAGGCTGCGGGTGATGTCGCTGCCCAGGGCCTTGCCGAGCATGCCGGCGAGGTAGCCGCGGGAGGCGCCCTTGATGCTGCTCTGCTCCTTGTAGTCCTCGAAGAAGCGGCCGATCACGTCGGAAACCATCGGCAGCTTGACGTTGTTCAGCCGCGCCATGGCCTGGCTGATGCTGATGATCTCCTCGCGGGAGAAGTGCCGCAGCACCCCGGCCGAGGTCTCGTCGCCCATGCTCAGCATGAGGATCGCCGCCTGCTCCATGGAGCTCATGGCGCGCCGGCGCACCGGCACGCGCGCTTCGTCAGCCGACGGGGTTGAGGTCTCGCTCATTGCGCCCTATCCATTGCTTGATCACTTCGGAGACCCGCTCGGGATCGTTCTTGGCCAGCATCTGCAGGTGCTCGATCTGGTGCTCCAGGCCCGAGCCCGGCGCCGGCAGGCGGATTTCCGAGAGCGGGTTGAGTTCACTGAACAGGCCCAGGGCGCGCGGCGCATCGCCGACCCGCGCCAGCAGGCGTTCGCCGTGCTCGTTGGCCAGCAGGGTGCCCGCGCCCTCCTCGCCCGCGGCCGGCGCCGGCTTGCGCTGGGTCAGGCTGCGCACCGCGGGGCGCACCACCAGCAGCAGCAACAGCAGGCTGACCAGGGTGAACACGCCCAGGCGCACCCAGCCCTGCAGCTGGGCGTCGTCCCACCAGCGCACCGGCTCGTCCAGCGGCGCGGCGGCGACGAAGGGCAGCACGCTGAGCGACAGGCTGTCGCCGCGCGCGGCGTTGAAGCCCACGGCGTTCTTCACCGCCAGCTCCAGCTGCTTGCGGGTTTCCTCGCTCCAGCCACCCTCGGGGGCGGCGGCGGCGTTGATCATCACCGCCACGCTCTGCTGGCGCAGGTTGAAGGGCGCGTGCCTGACGTGGGTGATGTCCTGGTCGTAGTCGAGCTGGCGGTTGGATTCCTTGCGCTGCGAGGTGGCCGCCTTGTCCTGGCTGCCCTGGGCCTGCTGGGCCTGGGCGTTGTTCGCACCCGGCTGCGGCTCCGGCGGCTTGGCCGGGGCGCGGTTGCTCAGCGAGCCGGGCACGCCCAGGGCCAGTTCGTCCACGGTGTTGTCGTCGCGCAGGGTCTCGCGGCGCAGGCGCGGCGTATCGCCGTAGCGCTGCAGGGTCTCTTCCTTCTGGCTGAAGTCGATGTCGGCGGCCACGCTGACGCGGTAGTTGCCCGGCCCGACGATGGGCGCCAGCACCTGCTCGACGTTGGCCACCGCCTTCTGCTGGAAGTCGTCCACCAGCTGGCCGTTCTGCTGCGCCCCGCCCCAGGCGGCGAGCCCGCGGGAGAGCAGCACGCCGTGCTGGTCGACCACGCTGACGTTCTCCGGCTGCAGCTGCGGCACGCTGTTGGCCACCAGGTTGACCACCGCCGCCACCTGCTCGGGCTTGAGCCGGCTGCCGGGGGCCAGCTGCAGCATCACCGAGGCCTTGGCCGGCTCGCGCTGGCTGACCACGAAGGAGCTCTGCTGGTCGATGGCCAGGTGTACGCGGGCCTGCTGCACCCCTTCCATGGCCATCACGGTGCGCGCCAGCTCGCCTTCCAGGCTGCGCTTCAGGCGCACGTCCTGGACGAACTGGCTGGTGCCCAGCGGCTCGTCCTTGTCGAACAGCTCGTAGCCGGCCGGCACCGCGACCTTCACGCCCTTGGCCGCCAGCAGCATGCGCGCCCGCGCCAGCTGGTCGTCGCGCACCAGCACCTGGCCGCTCTGCGGGTGCAGGCGGTAGGCGATGCTGTCGGCGTCCAGCACCTGCATCACCTCGGCCGCCGGGTAGGCCTCGCCGGCGCCGTACAGCGGGTGGAAGGCGCCCTGGTCGCGCCACAGGTACCAGGTGCTGCCCAGGGCCAGCAGCGCGGCGGCGCCGGCCAGGCCCAGCAGGCTCAGGCGCGGGTCCAGGCGCAGCTTGTCCAGGGGCAGGCGGTTCTTGATCTTGTGCAGCACGGTTCAGCCCTTGTGCGCCGTCACAGCGGCATGTTCATGACTTGGTCGAAGGCGGTGGCGAGCTTGTTGCGCACCTGCAGTAAGGCGCTGAAGGACACGCTGGCCTGCTGGCTCTGGACCATGGCGCCGGCCAGGTCGTCGCTGCGCCCGCTGTCCACTGCGGCCATGGCCTGGCTGGCCTGGTGCTGCTGGGCGTCGACGGCGCGCAGGGCGTCCTCGAAGGCGTTGCCGAAGCCGGGCTCGGCGGCGCCGCCGGGGGCCTGGCTGGCCGGGCGGATGGGCGCGGCCGACAGCTCGCGCAACTGCTGCATCTGCCCGAGCATCTCGCTGCGGGCCTGCTCGATGGGGTTCATGGCGACTCTCGCGTCAGAAGGACAGGTTCACGCCCTGTTCGCGCATGGCGTTGAGGCGGTAGCGCAGGGCGCGGGGGGTCATGCCGAGGCTTTCCGCGGCCTTGGTCTTGTGCCCGCCGAAGCGGCGGATGGTGTCGATCACGTGCTGGTACTCGGCCCACTTGCCGCTGGCGCGCAGGGCCGCCTTGCCGCCCTCGCCCGGCAGCGGCGGGGTCGCCGGCACGCTCGCCAGCTGCTCGGCCGGCGGTGCCAGGCCCAGGTCGCGCGGCTGGATGAACAGCCCGGCGCGCAGCACCAGGGCGCGCTGGATGACGTTCTCCAGCTCGCGCACGTTGCCCGGCCAGTCGTGGGCCAGCAGGGCCTGCCGGGCCGCCTCGGTGAGCAGCTCGGCATGGCGCTCCTGGGGCGCGTACTGGCCGATGAAGCGCTGCGCCAGGGGCAGGATGTCGTCCTTGCGCTCGCGCAGCGGGCTGATGTGCAGCGGCAGCACGTCGAGGCGGAACATCAGGTCGGCGCGGAAGCGGCCGGCGCTGACTTCCTCCTGCAGGTCGCGGTTGGTGGCGGCGATGATGCGCACGTTAAGGCGGATCTCGCGTTGCCCGCCCAGGCGCTCCACGCGCTGTTCCTGCAGCACGCGCAGCAGCTTGGCCTGCAGGCCCAGGGGCAGTTCGCCGATCTCGTCCAGCAGCAGGGTGCCGCCGTTGGCCTGCTCGAACTTGCCCGGCTGGGCGCTGACCGCGCCGGTGAAGGCGCCGCGCTCGTGGCCGAAGAGGATGGACTCGAGCATCTGCTCGGGGATGGCGGCGCAGTTCACCGCCACGAAGGGCGCCTGCGGCTCGGCGGAGAAGCGGTGGATGTAGCGCGCCATCAGCTCCTTGCCGGTGCCGGTCTCGCCGCTGATGAGGATGGGCGCGCGGGTCTGCGCCACGCGCTGGGCCAGGGCCAGCAGGCGGCGCCCGGCGCGCGACTGCGAGACGAAGCCCTCGCCGGCCACCGCCGCCTGCTCCTGGCGGTGCAGCAGCGCGGCCAGCTGGCTCTCGCTGAAGGGCGCCAGCAGGTAGTCGATGCAGCCCATTTCCAGCAGCTGGGCGGCCATTTCCTGGTCGGCGTATTCCACCACCGGCACCAGGCTCAGCTGCGGCACGCGCTGCAGCAGTTCGCCGATCTGCGGGAAGCTGCGCTGCGGGCGGCGCTCGGCGAAGACGAAGACCGGGCCGCAGGCCGCTAGGTCGACGCCGTCCAGCTCGGCCGCGTTCTTCACCCGCAGCACGCGCCGGCCCAGGCGCGCCAGGCCGTCATTGAGCAGGTCCAGGCCGATCTCGCCGGCGCCGCCGACGATCACCACCTGCTGATCCGCCAGGCTTGCTTCTTCACTGCAACTGGCCAATTGACTGAACTGTTTCAATGCAACTTTCCTGCGTCTGGGCCGCCCACGGGACAGCACTCGGTTATTCCATCCAAGCCACGGCGGCGATGAACTTTCATTTGCCGGCAGGCAGTGGCCGAACGAACTTCCAGCCTCTATAGGAAGGAATGACCGAATACCTTCCCCTTTATCCGAAGAGGGCCTTAAGGAATGGCTTTTTCCTGTCGCCCTTCAATCTTGCCGGGGAACTTTTTCAGCAGAACCCCGTCACAGGCGCAACGTTAACCAGATCACAGGGAGACTGCCGAGTCAGTTTTCGTCAAATCCGCTCAGGCGCCCGGAAATGACGATCAAAAACGTCATTTGATATCTATTGATTTAACCGCAAGCCCCCGCCTCCCTAGACTCCCGCCCCATCTGCAGGCTCTGCTGCGCGTAAAACCCGCGCCAGCGGCGAGCGCCCCAGGTTCGCCCCGCGCCGCCCCGGCCGCGCCCCGGCGAACGCCTTCGCAGCCCAACTTCCGGAAGTCGACCCAACCCATGACTGGCCAATCCAAAGTCCACCACGGCGTGCCCTCGGAAAGACTCGTGCGCCTGCAGCCGCACAAGTTGGGCCGGCATTACCACAGGGTTCCGCAATATATTCGCGAGATCGCCCACAAGCATCCGCGCATCATCAGCGATTATTTCCTGCGCAGTTACCGCATCAACCTGGAACTGCAGAAAGTCGAGGTCCAGGAAAGTGCGCCGCGGCCGGCCGAATGCATCTTCCGCTGCCCCTTCGGCAAGGTCGGTTTCGCCATCGACCGCCCGCTGCTGACCGAGGCCCTGGAGTGCTACTACGGCGGCACCTCGCTACCCAGCCACGACACCCCGCCGATCAGCACCTCCGAGCAGCGCATGCGCAAGCGCCTGGGGGTGGACGTGACCCAGCTGTTCGCCCGCTCGCTGCTGCTGGGCGACACCTTCGGCGAGCTGACCCCCCACGACAACGACTACGAGCTGGTGAGCTGGGAGTACGTGGCCGAGTTCCACTTCCTCAGCCACATCACCGGCAGCCAGGCCTCGCTGTTCATCTACCTGGACGCCGAACTGGCCGACGCCCTCACCACCCGCCTGGCCGGCCCGCCGCCGGCGCGCCTGAACGGCAGCCCGGCGCAGCACCTCGTGCACCTGCCGGTGCGCCTGGACTGCGTCATCGCCGCCCTGCAGCTGCCGCTGGCCCAGGTGCTGGATCTGCGCCCCGGCGACATCCTGCCGGTGCGCCTGCTGGAGCGCTGCGAGGTGCAGGTGAACCAGCAGAAACTCTTCCGCGGCACCCTCTTCGAAGAAGACGGCGGCCTCTTCCTGACCTCCCTCGAGAGCGTGAAAAGCCCATGAGCCAAGTCACCGACAGCGAACTGGACACCCTCCTCAACGACGCCGGCCTGGCCCTCGACGAGGCCGCCCCGGCCGCCGCCCAGGACAGCCCGGCGCCGCGCCAGGACCTGAGCTTCTTCGGCAAGATCCCGGTGAACCTCACCCTGGAGGTGGCCTCCACCGAGATTTCCCTGAAGGAGCTGATGGAAGTCGATACCTCCAGCGTCATCGTCCTCGACAAGCTGGCCGGCGAGCCGCTGGACCTGAAGGTCAACGGCGCCCTGTTCGCCAAGGCCGAGGTGGTGGTGATGAACGGCAACTACGGCCTGCGCGTGCTGGAACTGTGCGGCGCCGGGCTGGACGACCTGGCCCGATGAAACGCGCGCGGCACTGGCTGGCCCTGGGCCTGGCGCTGGCCGGCATGCTGCCCGGCGTGGTGCTGGCCGCCGGCGGCGAGATTTCGCTGCTGAGCCTGAACGACACCGGCCACGGCCAGGAACTGAGCGTGAAGCTGCAGATCCTGGTGGTGATGACCCTGCTCGGGCTGCTGCCGGCCATGCTGCTGATGATGACCAGCTTCACCCGCTTCATCATCGTGCTGGCCATCCTGCGCCAGGCCATGGGCCTGCAGCAGAGCCCGCCGAACAACGTGCTGGTGGGCATCGCCCTGTGCATGACGCTGCTGGTCATGCGCCCGGTGTGGAAGGAGGTCTACACCGAGGCCTACGAACCCTTCCAGAGCGACGCCATCACCCTGGAGGAAGGCCTGGGCCGGGCCAAGGGCACCTTGAGCCGCTTCATGCTCGCGCAGACCGGCAAGACCTCCCTGGACACCCTGCTGGCCCTGGCCGGCGAGAAGATGCCGGCGGACAAGGCCGAGCTGGACTTCTCCCTGCTGCTGCCGGCCTACGTGCTCAGCGAGCTGAAGACCGCCTTCCAGCTCGGCTTCATGATCTTCGTGCCCTTCCTGGTCATCGACCTGGTGGTGGCCAGCGTGCTCATGGCCATGGGCATGATGATGCTCTCGCCGATGATGATCTCGCTGCCGTTCAAGCTCATGGTGTTCGTCCTGGTCGATGGCTGGGCGCTGCTGATGGGCACCCTCACCTCCAGCATCCAGCCGTTCTGAGGCCGCCATGCTCACCCCGGAATACGCCGTCGAGATCATCGCCAACGCCGTGCACATCACCGCCATCGTGGTCTGCGTGCTGGTCGTGCCGAGCCTGCTCGGCGGCCTGCTGGTGAGCATCTTCCAGGCCGCCACGCAGATCAACGAACAGATGCTCAGCTTCCTGCCGCGGCTGCTCATCACCCTGGGCATGCTGGTGTTCGCCGGGCACTGGATACTGCGCACGCTCAGCGACCTGTTCATCGAGACCTTCCGCCAGGCCGGGCACCTGGTCGGCTAGGCCCGCAGCGATGCACGCCAACGAGTCCCTGCTGCAGGCCAGCCAGTACCTGCAGGAACTGCAGCGCTACTGGTGGCCGTTCTGCCGGATCATGGCCATGCTCGCCATGGCGCCGCTGCTCAACCACCGTTCGCTGCCGCGCCAGGTACGCATCCTCCTGGCCATGGGCCTGACCCTCGCGCTGGCCGGCGCCCTGCCCCGCCCGCCGGCCATCCAGGCGCTATCCGCCGAGGGCCTGCTGGCGGCGCTGGAGCAGATCGCCGTGGGCGCCGTGCTGGGTCTTGCGCTGCAGCTGGTATTCGTGATCTTCAGCCTGGTGGGCGAAGTGGTGTCCACCCAGATGGGCATGGCCATGGCGCGCTACAACGACCCGGTGAACGGCGTGTCCTCGTCCTCGGTGGTCGGCCAGCTGTACTTCCTGCTGCTGGCCCTGCTGTTCCTCGCCAGCGACGGCCACCTGCTGGTGATCAGCGTGCTCTACCAGAGCTTCCACTACTGGCCGGTGGGCGGCGGCCTGGCCTACGCCGGCTTCGCCACCCTGGCCTACGCCCTGGCCTGGGTGTTCTCCGCCGCCACCCTGATCAGCCTGCCGCTGGCCTTCTGCATGTTCCTCGTGCAGTTCTGCTTCGGCCTGCTCAACCGCATCTCGGCGGCGATGAACCTGTTCTCCCTGGGCTTCCCCATGGCCATCCTCGCCGGCCTCGCGTGCATCCGCCTGACCCTGCCGGACCTGCCCGACACCTACCTGCAGCTCACCCGCGCGCTGCTGGACAACCTCGGCCAGCTGCTGCGAGGCGCCAGCCATGGCTGAACAGGGCGGCTCCCAGGAAAAGACCGAAGAGGCCAGCGAGCACAAGCTGCGCCAGAGCCGGCAGAAGGGCCAGGTGCCACGCTCCAGGGACCTGGCCGGCACCGTGGCGCTGCTGTGCACCCTGCTGGTGCTCAAGGCCTGCGTCGGGCGCTTCTTCGACGGCCTGGCCGAGAGCTTCCGCTTCGCCTACCTGGACCTGAACCGCAGCGAAGTGGGCCTGGACGACCTGGCGCTGATCCTCGGCCAGCACATCTGGCTGATGGTCCAGCTGCTGCTGCCGCTGCTGCTCACCCCGCTGCTGGTGGTGGCCTTCGGCATGGTGCCCGGCGGCTGGATCTTCGCCTCGGCCAACCTGGCCTTCAAGGCCGGCAAGCTCAACCCCATCACCGGCCTTGCGCGGATGTTCTCGATGCAGAACCTCACCGAGCTGCTCAAGTCGCTGCTGAAGATGGCGGTGCTGCTGATCGTGGCCTGGTACCTGCTGCTGGACGCCCTGCCGCAGCTGATCGCGCTGCAGCGCAGCGACATCCGCAGCGCCATCGGCGGCGCCCTGGGCCTGCTGTTCGACACCCTGATCGGCCTGCTGGCGGTATTCGTGTTCTTCTCGCTGCTGGACATCCCGCTGCAGCGTTTCCTGTTCCGCAAGCGCATGCGCATGACCAAGCAGGAGCGCCGCGAGGAGCACAAGAACCAGGAAGGCCGCCCGGAAGTGAAGGCACGCATCCGCCAGGTGCAGCGGCAGATGCTGCAGCGCCAGATCAACCGCGTGCTGCCCAGGGCCGACGTGGTGCTGACCAACCCGACGCACTTCGCCGTGGCCCTCAAGTACGACCCGAAGAAGGCCCAGGCCCCCTACGTGCTGGCCCGCGGCATGGACGAGATGGCCCTGTACATCCGCCAGATGGCCGCCAAACACGACCTGGAAGTGCTGGAGGTGCCGCCGCTGACCCGCGCCATCTACTTCAGCACCCAGGTCAACCAGCAGATCCCGGCCGGGCTCTACACCGCCGTGGCCCACGTCCTCACCTACATCCTGCAGCTGCGCGCCTACCGCCAGGGGCGCCGGCTGCGCAAGCCGGAACTGGCCAAGAACCTCCCCATCCCCGACAGCCTGGCAAGCAGAGGCCAACCATGAACTTCCTCGAGCAGCTCCTGCCGACACTGCGCAGCGGGCGGATCGGCATCCCGCTGGTCATCCTCTCCATCCTCGCGATGATCATCCTGCCGCTGCCGCCGCTGCTGCTGGACGTGCTCTTCACCTTCAACATCGGCATCGCCCTGCTGGTGCTGATGGTCAGCGTGTCCTCGCGCAGCCCGCTGGACTTCTCGCTGCTGCCCACGGTGGTGCTGGTCACTACCCTGCTGCGGCTGTCGCTGAACGTCGCCTCCTCGCGGGTGGTGCTGCTCGACGGCCACACCGGCTCGGCGGCGGCCGGCAAGGTGATCGAGGCCTTCGGCCACGTGGTCATCGGCGGCAACTTCATCGTCGGCCTGATCGTCTTCGTGATCCTCACCATCATCAACTTCATGGTCATCACCAAGGGCGGCGAGCGCATCTCCGAGGTCACCGCGCGCTTCACCCTGGACGCCCTGCCGGGCAAGCAGATGTCCATCGACGCCGACCTCAACGCCGGCCTGATCGACCAGGCCGAGGCCAAGAAGCGCCGCGCCGAGGTGTCCAAGGAGGCCGACTTCTACGGGGCCATGGACGGCGCCAGCAAGTTCGTCCGCGGCGACGCCATCGCCGGCATCCTGATCCTGCTGATCAACCTGTTCGGCGGCGTGGCCATCGGCGTGTTCGTCTACGCCATGGCCGGCGCCGACGCCTTCCGCCAGTACGCCCTGCTGACCATCGGCGACGGCCTGGCGGCGCAGATCCCGGCGCTGCTGCTGTCCACCGCCGCGGCCATCATCATCACGCGGGTCAACGAGTCGGCGGAGATCACCGCGCTGGTGCGCCGGCAGATGCTCGCCTCGCCCTCGCTGCTGTACACGGTGGCGGGCATCGTCACGGTACTGGCGATCGTCCCCGGCATGCCGCACCTGGCCTTCTTCGGCTTCGCCGCACTGATCGCCTTCGTCGCCTGGCGCGTGTCCCTGGCCGAGCCGCCAGGCGAGGCGCAGGGCCTGGAGCAGGCCGAGGCCATCGGCAAGGCCATGGACCAGGAACGCGCCCAGCAGCTGGGCTGGGAAGACATCCCGCTGGTGGAGCGGCTGTCCATCTCCCTGGGCTACAAGCTGGTCGGGCTGGTCAACGAGGCCGGCGGCGCGCCCCTGGTGCAGCGGGTGCGCGGGGTGCGCCAGACGCTGTCGGAGAGCCTGGGCTTCCTGCTGCCGGAAATCCACATCCGCGACAGCCTGCGGCTGAAGGCCTCGCAGTACGCCATCCACATCAGCGGCGAACGCATCGACGGCGCCGAACTGCACGCCGACCGCCTGATGGCCATTCCCTCGGCGGAAACCTACGGCGAGGTCGACGGCATCCTCGGCCACGACCCGGCCTACCAGATGCCGGTGGTGTGGATCCGCCCGGAGGACAAGCCGCGCGCGCTCAACCTCGGCTACCAGGTGATCGACTGCGCCAGCGTCATCGCCACCCACCTGAACAAGGTGATCCGCGAGCACCTGCCGGACATCTTCAAGCACGACGACGTCGAGCACCTGATGCAACGCCTGGCGGCCCAGGCGCCCAAGCTCGCCGAGCACCTGCGCGCGCAGCTGAGCTTCAGCCTGCAGCACCGCGTATACCGCCAATTGCTGCAGGAACAGGTGCCGCTGCGCGACATGGTGAGCATCGCCACCACCCTGGTGGAAGCCGCCGAGACCACCAAGGACCCGCTGCTGCTGGCCTCGGACGTGCGCTACGCGCTGCGCCGCAGCATCGTCTCGGGCATCGCCGGGGAGCGCGGCGAGCTGTCGGTGTTCATCCTCGACAACAACCTGGAGAACACCCTGCTCAGCGCCCTGGCCATCGCCCAGCAGGCCGGCCCGGTGAGCCTGGACAACATCCCGGTGGAGCCCAACCTGCTCAACCAGCTGCAGAACACCATGCCGGTGGTGAAGGAAAAGCTGCGCAAGGAAGGCCACCCGCCGATCCTCACCGTGATGCCGCAGCTGCGCCCGCTGCTCGCGCGTTATGCAAGAGTCTTCAGCCCGGGGCTGCACGTACTGTCGCAGAACGAGATACCCGAGCGGGTGGCGGTGAACGTCCTGGGCACCCTCGGCTGATCAGCCGGGCGTCGCGCTGCGGCGCCCGGCGCGCAGCTCGGCCATCAGCGCGTGGAAGGAAACCGACGGCTGCTCCAGCGCCAGGCCGGCCTCGTACTGGCCGGTCTGGGCATTCTCCCCAGACCACACGCAACGCACCTTCACCTCGGCCTCGCGCAGGCGGTCCTCGCGGTCACGCATGCGCAGGCGCAGGTCATGCAGGCTGTCCGGCGCCAGCAGCAGGTCGCAGCGAATCTTCAGGCCGCTTTCGGAGAGGTCGGCGACATAGCCGAGCAGCTTGCCGCCGGCGTCGAGCACGCGGATGCGGAACATGGAGCGGAATACGATACGGTTGTGCTGGCGCATGCCCGACCTCGTCGTGCGGGGGATTTGAAACCCAAAGCGACCGGGAGGCGGGAAACCTTAAGGTGTGCTTCGAAACTGTAGGAGCGAGCTTGCTCGCGAACAGCGGTGCCAAGCCTGGCTCCGGAGCAGGGCCGAAGTCCGTAACCCTCTCCCCAGCCCTCTCCCTGAAGGGAGAGGGGGCAGTCCGTACCGATGGTGGGATATGGATCCAGCCGGAACCTCCGGCTGACTTCGACCTTGTCGAGCACGCCGACCCAGTCCCCTCTCCCTTCAGGGAGAGGGCTGGGGAGAGGGTTACGGACTTCGGCCCTGCTCCGGAGCCAGGCTTGGCACCGCTGTTCGCGAGCAAGCTCGCTC
>NZ_QGSL01000106.1:1262289-1278732 GCF_003176655.1 Pseudomonas sp. RW407
CGTGCGGGGGCCGAGCGGAGCGGGTACTGCTTTACTTGCGGCGGGGCTTCGCGCGGCGGACTTCACGGCGTTCCGGATCGACCTGCTGCGGTACGTTCAGGAAAGCGGTGGCGGCGAAAAAGCTGGCAAGAGCGGCAAAGCTGGTCACGATAGTCTCCAAGGGCGCCGGGGAAATTGGGTCCCGACTGCCTGGTAGCCATTTTCCCTGATTCACATGACAAATTGAAGTTGATGTGCCTGATGATCGGTATTGATGTGGTCGATGAGACTGCCTTTTGCCGTTGGCGTCAGAGAAATACCTGTTTTTGACCTTTTCATCAGGATTCCCTGCTGCCGGGCATGGGGGTAGGCGAATCGTTTCACTGCGACCATTCGTCGCTTTTCGTGGACGTTCGAAGCCTGGGAGTCGCGTTTTCGTAGGTGCGCGATGCGCCTGGGAGGGCGGCGTATGCCGCTGATCGCGGACGGAGTCCGCTCCTACGGTCCGGTGAAGGTACGGCATCCCTGTAGGAGCGGACTCCGTCCGCGATTGACCGCCGGCCCTGCCGGCGGATGTCCTCCGCCATGGTCTGTAGGCAGGCCAGGGCGGTTTCATACATGGCTTGGGGTTTACTCGGAAAGATCCGACTTCGGGTCGTCGGGTGTTTGGTTAGTGTCGTCGCCGGCAACACTCCAACCCTTGATCAGGACACCCGTCGCATGAACCTCACCCGCATCTGCCTCGTTTTCGCCCTGGTGGCTCCCCTGGCCGCCTGCACCACCATGACGCCCAACCAGGCGATAGTCCCCCTGCAGGCAGCCACCGCCCAGATGATCGGCCTCGCCTCTTCCGACGAACTCGTCATCCGCGACGTCAAGGCGGGGCAACCCGATCCCCTGGGCACCCAGGAGCTTTCCTATACCGCCAGGACCACCAAGGGGCGCGTCTTCAACTGCACCTCGCGGATGATGCCCGGCCTGCTGATCAGCCCGGCGACGCTGTCCACCCCTTCCTGCACGCCGGTGGTCGCCCATTCCAACTGAGACGGTGACGGCCTGTTGGCCGGATCGTGGACGGAGTCCGCTCCTGCGCTGCCCGAGCCATGTCATTCCCCTGTAGGAGCGGGCCCTGCCCGCGATTTCGCGCGCAGGGCGCGCTCCTACAGGTGGGACAGCGGTGGCGGCGTAGGAGACTCCGTCCGCGATAGCCTCAGGTCCCGGCGCGTCCCTACGGCAGGGAGTCTTTTTCCAGTAACGCGAGCAACTGCTCGCGCACGCCGGGCTGGCGCAGCAGCCGGCGCAGGTCCGCTGGCGCGCTGTCCGGCAGGTTGAGGTGCTGCGGCTGGATTTCCTCGCCCGGGCTGACCAGCAGGGCGAAGTGGATGATGTTCTCCAGCTCGCGGATGTTGCCCGGCCAGGGGTAGGCCTCCAGCGCCGCCTGGGCTGCTTCGCCGATGTGCGGCACCGGCAGGTCCAGGCGCTGGGCGTGGATGCCGAGGAAGTATTCGGCCAGCGGCAGGATGTCGCCGATGCGCTGGCGCAGCGGCGGTAGCTCCAGGTCGCCGTCCACCAGGTATTGCCGCAGCGGTTCGAGGAACTTGCCGGCGGCCACCGCCTGGCCCAGGTCGATGCTGGTGGCCACCACCAGGCGCACGTCCACCGGGATCGGCTCGCGGGCGCCGACGCGCAGCACCTCGCGCTCCTGCAGCACGCGCAGGAGTTTCTCCTGCAACCCCAGCGGCAGGTCGGCGATCTCGTCCAGGTACAGGGTGCCGCCGTTGGCCGAGCCCAGCCAGCCGGCGCGGCTGCCCACCGGGCCGTTGTGCGCGCCGGGGGCGTAGCCGAACAGCTCGGCCTCGGCGAAGTTGCGGCTCAGCGCGCTGCAACTGACCGCGACGAACAGCCCGGGGCGCTCGCTGGCGCGGTGGATGTGCCGGGCCAGCAGTTCCTTGCCGGTGCCGGTCTCGCCGCGGATCAGCACCGGCTGCAGGCCCGGGGCCAGGCGCTCGACCTCGTCGCGCACCTGGTGCGAACGCGGGTCGAAGAACACCAGTGCCTTGGCGCGGATGCTCAGCGGGCTCTTGTCGGCGTCGGGGAAGGTCAGCAGCGGTTGGGGAGTTTTCATCGGCACGGCTCTCGAAATGAAAACGCCGGTGGCGGGCACCGGCGCGTGCGTGTGAAGACGGCGCGCCCCTTGGCTGGGGCGCGCCCATCGATCAGAAGGCGGGGATCACCGCGCCGTCGTATTTCTTCTCGATGAAGGCCTTCACTTCCGGGCTGGTCAGCGCCGCGGAGAGTTTCTTCAGGGCGTCGCTGTCCTTGTTGTCCGGGCGCGCCACCAGGTAGTTCACGTAGGGCGAGTTGCGGTCCTCGAGGATCAGGGCGTCCTTCACCGGGTTGAGCTTGGCCTCCAGGGCGTAGTTGGTGTTGATCAGGTCCAGGTCGACCTGGTCCAGCACGCGGGGCAGCAGGGCCGATTCCAGCTCCTTGAACTTCAGGTGCTTGGGGTTCTCGGCGATGTCTTTCGGGGTGGCCAGGGCGTTGCTCGGGTCCTTCAGCTTGATCACGCCGGCCTTCTGCAGCAGGAGCAGGGCGCGGCCGCTGTTGCTGCCCTCGTTGGGCAGGGCGACGGTGGCGCCGTCGGGCAGCTCGCTCAGGGACTTGTACTTCTTCGAGTAGCCGCCGAAGGGTTCGACGTGCACGCCGGTCACGGTGACCAGGTTGGTGCCCTTGCCCTTGTTGAAGTTGTCCAGGTACGGCTTGGTCTGGAAGTAGTTGGCGTCCAGGCGCTTCTCGGCCACCTGCACGTTGGGCTGCACGTAGTCGGTGAAGACCTTGATCTCCAGGTCCACGCCTTCCTTGGCCAGGGTCGGCTTGATCAGCTCGAGGATCTCGGCATGGGGGACCGGGGTGGCGGCCACCACCAGTTTCTCGTTGGCGTTGACCGAGGCGCTGAAGGCGGCGGCGAGGGCAGTCAGGAGCAGCAGTTTCTTCATGGCGATGTCCTTGTAGGGCAGCGTGCCGGCGATCAGGCCGCGGCTCGTGGCGGCGGCGCAGGGCGGCGGGGGTTGGCTCCGGCCCCTCTGCGGAGGCCGTTGGAGCGAAAGCTACCGGGATTTTTTATTCCATTAAAATATTATTTATTCATCTGCATATGACTTGTTTTCATAATGAATGACCGCTGAGACAGGCTGCCGCGCGACAGCCTGCCGCGCGGCAACCCACCACGGCGGCAAGCCGCGGCGTGCGGCGTAACATCGATACGCTTTCTTGAGCTGCATCAATGCGCGCCCTGCTAGTCTTTGCTTGGCGTACCGCCGCAGACCTCCGGTCCGCCGGCCCGAACAAGAATCCGATTCCAGGATCACTGCTGAAACCCCGGCGTCCGTGCGCCGGCGAGCTGCCCGCTGCGTGCGACGACGGGCGTCACCCTGAAGAGGAAACGTCATGTTGGGTCTCGAGGCGTTGGAACTGGCGCGTATCCAGTTCGCCTTTACCGTCTCCTTCCACATCATCTTCCCCGCCATCACCATCGGCCTGGCCAGTTACCTGGCGGTGCTCGAAGGGCTGTGGCTGAAGAGCGGCCAGGAGGTCTACCGCGACCTCTACCACTTCTGGTCGAAGATATTCGCGGTGAACTTCGGCATGGGCGTGGTCTCCGGCCTGGTGATGGCCTACCAGTTCGGCACCAACTGGAGCCACTTCTCCGCCTACGCCGGGAGCATCACCGGACCCTTGCTGACCTACGAGGTGCTCACCGCCTTCTTCCTCGAGGCCGGCTTCCTCGGCGTGATGCTGTTCGGCTGGAACCGCGTCGGCCCGGGGCTGCACTTCTTCGCCACGGTGATGGTGGCCCTGGGCACCCTGATGTCGACCTTCTGGATCCTCGCCTCCAACAGCTGGATGCAGACCCCGCAGGGCTTCGAGGTGGTCGACGGGCGGGTGATCCCGGTGGACTGGTTCGCGGTGATCTTCAACCCGTCCTTCCCCTACCGCCTGCTGCACATGAGCATCGCCGCCTTCCTCGCCACGGCCTTCTTCGTCGGCGCCTCGGCGGCCTGGCACCTGCTGCGCGGGCGCGACAACCCGGCGATCCGCAAGATGCTTTCCATGGCCATGTGGATGGCGCTGCTGGTGGCGCCCATCCAGGCCATGATCGGCGACGCCCACGGCCTGAACACCCTGGAGCACCAGCCGGCGAAGATCGCCGCCATCGAGGGCCACTGGGACAACGCCGAGGGCGGCCCGACGCCGCTGATCCTGTTCGGCTGGCCGGACATGCAGCGCGAGGAAACCCGCTTCAAGGTGGAAATCCCGGTGCTCGGCAGCCTGATCCTCAAGCACAGCCTGAGCGAGCCGATCCCGGCGCTGAAGGACTTCCCGCGCGAGGACCGGCCCAATTCCACCGTGGTCTTCTGGTCGTTCCGCATCATGGCCGGCCTGGGCATGCTGATGATCCTGGTCGGCGTCTGGAGCCTGTGGCTGCGCTGGCGTGGGGGGCTGTTCAGCAACCGCGCCTTCCTGCGCCTGGCGCTGTGGATGGGCCCCTCGGGGCTGCTGGCGATCCTCGCCGGCTGGTTCACCACCGAGGTCGGCCGCCAGCCCTGGGTGGTCTACGGGCTGATGCGCACCGCGGACGCGGTGTCCAACCACAGCACCCTGCAGATGAGCCTGACCCTGGTGATGTTCGTGCTGGTGTACTTCTCGCTGTTCGGCGTGGGCATCGGCTACATGATGCGCCTGGTGCGCAAGGGCCCGGTCACCCACGAGGGGCGCGAGCACAACGAGGGCGGCGCCGGGCGCCAGCGCACCGCGGCGCGGCCGCTGTCGGCCACCGCCGAGGGCTTCGACGACGATGACGACGACCGGGAAGGGAGGAACTGACGATGGGCATCGACCTTCCGCTGATCTGGGCGATCATCATCATCTTCGGCGTGATGATGTACGTAGTGATGGACGGCTTCGACCTGGGGATCGGCATGCTCTACCCGTTCTTCAAGGACGAGCGCGACCGCGACGTGATGATGAACACGGTGGCGCCAGTGTGGGACGGCAACGAGACCTGGCTGGTGCTCGGCGGCGCAGCGCTGTTCGGCGCCTTCCCTATGGCCTACTCGGTGGTGCTCTCGGCGCTGTACCTGCCGCTGGTGCTGATGCTGGTGGGGCTGATCTTCCGCGGCGTGGCCTTCGAGTTCCGCTTCAAGGCCAAGGCGCACAAGCGGCACATCTGGGACAAGGCCTTCATCGGCGGCTCGCTGGCGGCGACCTTCTTCCAGGGCGTGGCCCTGGGCGCCTTCATCGAGGGCCTGCCGGTGGTCGACGGCCAGTACGCCGGCGGCTCGCTGGACTGGCTGGCGCCCTTCCCGCTGTTCTGCGGCCTGGCGCTGATCGTCGCCTACAGCCTGCTCGGCTGCACCTGGCTGATCATGAAGACCGAGGGCAAGCTGCAGGAGCGCATGCACGACCTAGCGCGCCCGCTGGCGCTGGTGCTGCTGGCGGTGATCGGCATCGTCAGCCTGTGGACGCCGCTGGCCCACCCGGCCATCGCCCAGCGCTGGTTCAGCCTGCCCAACCTGTTCTGGTTCCTGCCGGTGCCGCTGCTGGTGCTGGTGAGCTTCTACGCCCTGCTGCGCTCGGTGGCGCGCAACGACAACGCGCTGCCCTTCGTGCTCACCCTGGTGCTGATCTTCCTCGGCTACAGCGGCCTGGGCATCAGCCTGTGGCCGAACATCATCCCGCCGGGGGTGAGCATCCAGGCTGCCTCGGCGCCGCCGCAGAGCCAGGGCTTCATGCTGGTGGGCGCGCTGTTCATCATCCCCTTCATCCTCGGCTACACCGCCTGGAGCTACTACGTGTTCCGCGGCAAGGTGAAGCACGGCGATGGCTACCACTGAGGGCCGCGGCATGACACCGGACGAACAGGGCAAGGCGCCGCTGCGCAAGCGGCTGGGCTG
This sequence comes from Pseudomonas sp. RW407, assembly GCF_003176655.1. Classification (NCBI taxonomy): domain Bacteria; kingdom Pseudomonadati; phylum Pseudomonadota; class Gammaproteobacteria; order Pseudomonadales; family Pseudomonadaceae; genus Pseudomonas; species Pseudomonas sp. RW407. The sequence goes on from NZ_QGSL01000106.1 coordinate 1,268,223, forward strand.
GCTGGTGCTGATCTGGGCGGCCAGCGTCGCCGCCCTGGGCGTGGCGGCCTGGCTGATGCGCCTGCTGATGAATGCGGCGGGGTTGGGGACGCCGCACTGAGACTCCCATCTGGGCGCCTTCGGGGGCCTGTAGCCCCTGCTTTGGCGGGGGCTTTTGGGTTTTTCGTAGGAGCGAGCTTGCTCGCGAATGGCGTTTCCCTGTCGCTACAGCGCCTGGGGCTGATTCCGCTCCCTCTCCCTAACCCTCTCCCTGAAGGGAGAGGGGACCGTTGGGCAGAGTCGGGCGTTCTGGAGTTAGCCGGCAGGCATGGTGTTCCCGGCGGAAACCAGATCGTTCTCGGCACGGACAAGCCCCCTCTCCCTTCAGGGAGAGGGCTGGGGAGAGGGTGCTCTGCAACCCAGAGCGCAAAGTCGCCGGGAAACGCTGTTCGCGAGCAAGCTCGCTCCTACGAGAAGCGGCGAAGCCTCAATGCAGCTTGTCGCGCTGCGCCAACGTCGGAAACAGCCTCATCCACGCCCCAGTAACAACCAGCGTCCCCACGCCACCAATAACCACCGCCGGCACCGTGCCGAACCAGTGCGCCGTCAGCCCCGACTCGAACTCGCCGAGCTGGTTGCTGGCGCCGATGAACAGGCCGTTCACCGCGCTGACGCGGCCGCGCATCTCGTCCGGGGTTTCCAGCTGCACGAAGGCGCCGCGGATCACCATGCTGATCATGTCCGCCGCGCCCAGCACCACCAGCACGCCCAGGGACAGCCAGAAGGAGGTGGACAGGCCGAAGGCGATGGTCGCCACGCCGAAGATGCCCACCGCCAGGAACATGATGCGCCCGACGTTGCGCTCGATGGGGAAGCGCGCCAGCCAGAACGACATCAGCAGCGCGCCCAGCGCCGGTGCCGAACGCAGCAGGCCCAGGCCCCAGGGGCCGGTGAGCAGGATGTCCTTGGCGAACACCGGCAGCAGCGCGGTGGCGCCGCCCAGCAGCACGGCGAACAGGTCCAGGGAAATGGCGCCGAAGATGTCCGGGCGGCTGCGGATGAAGTGGATGCCGGCCATCAGCGACTGCAGGCTGGCCTTGCCCTGGATGCCGTTCTGCCGGCGCACCTGCAGGCTCAGCGACAGCGCGCAGGCCATGAAGTAGAGCAGCGTGGTCGGCGCGTACACCCAGAAGGCGCCGAAGGCGTAGAGCAGGCCGCCCAGGGCCGGCGCGGCGATGGTCGCCGCCTGCATGGCCGAGGCCGAGGCGGCCACCGCGCGGGGGAAGAGGGCGGTGGGCACTAGGTTCGGCAGCAGCGCCTGGGTGGTCGGCATCTCGAAGGAGCGCGCGCTGCCGAGCAGGAAGGCCAGCACGAAGATCATCTCGCGGGTCACGCTGCCGGTGCTGGCGCCCAGCACCAGGGCCAGCGCCACCAGGCCCTGGGCCACCTGGCGCAGCGCGGCGACCTTGCGCCGGTCGTAGCGGTCGGCGACGTGCCCGGTGTGCAGCATGAACAGCACCCGTGGGAGGAACTCCACCAGGCCCACCAGGCCGAGGTCGAGCACGTTGTGGGTCAGCTCGTACATGTGCCAGCCGATGGCCACGGTGAGCATCTGGAAACCGCTGGCGGTGCACACGCGGGCGAGCCAGAAGGCGAGGAAGGGACGGTGGCGGAGCAGCGAGGTGGCTTCGGCGGACATGGTGCGCGGACGACTGGTTAGGGAGCTAAGCAAAGGCCGGTGAGCGTAGCACGCCGTAACAAATTCGGTAGGCATTTTCCTTCAGACGAGTGGACGGCGCCGACGCATTCGGTTCGCTGACCGCCCTGCTTAACTTTTGCCTGAGGCGTGCGATTTGGGTAAAGTTGACGTATCGGTCAGGATTTTCCGTAGGACGATGCGGCTCGCAATGCCGTCGTCGCGCCGTTCCATGCCTCGGTTCCGCCGGTTCCAGAACTCCATAACGACATGGGCGGGTAGTGCACCGCCCAGAGGATGATCCATGTCCAACCGTGATATCTCCCGGCGCGCCTTCCTCCAGGGCGGTCTGATCGCCGGCGTGAGCGTCACCCTGGCGCCGCTGGGCAGCCGGGCCTTCGCTGCCTTGATGGAGAAGAGCGTGACGGTGCCGGCCGAGCAGTGGCTCGGCCACGACGGCAAGGTGCGCTTCCGCAACGACGCCATTTCCAAGGTCTGCGGCAACAAGGTGTTCGCCCGCGACATCCGCGCCAGGGACATGCCCGGCTGGCCGCAGCAGCAGGGCCACGCCATGCTGCTGAAGACGCTCAAGGCCGACCGCCTCTACGAAGGCTACGACCTCGCCTGGCTGGGCGACGACCTGCAGCCGGACCGCATCGTCACCGCCGACGACCTGGCGAAGGACGGCATCGCCTTCCCCGAGGCCCACGGGCCGGACCCGCTGCTGCCCACCGGCAAGGTGCCGATGTTCATCGGCCACCCGGTGGCGATCCTCATCTGGCACGACTTCGAGCGCTTCCGCCGAGCCAAGCTCAAGCTGAAGTTCAACGACAAGGCCATCCGCTACGGCGCCCAGGCGCCGCTGTACCAGGGCGACCCCTACGGCAGCTTCCGCTACGTGCGGGTGGGCGGGAAGACCTCGGCCGACGAGGACGAGTTCTCCAGCCTCAAGGCCTCGATCCTGTTCCCGCTGATCCGCAACCGCAAGCCGGTGTGGGACCAGCAGCCCAGCCAGCACGGCAACCTCACCGAGCAGGGCCTGTTCTACGCGCAGAAGATCAAGGACCAGGTCGACAACCCGCCGGCCGACTGGCTGGTCTTCGACGAGCGCTACAGGACGCCGTCCATCGAGCCCGCGGCCCTGGAGCCGGACAACGGCAACGGCTGGTACGACCCGGCCAGCAAGACCCTGCACTTCGTGGTCGCCACCCAGTGCCCGTTCGAGGCCGCCTACGAGACGGTGCACATGATCGCGCCGTCGCGCTTCGGCCTGGCCACGCTGAACATCCACCCCGGCTACACCGTCGGCTACGGCTCCAAGGACCACAACATCTTCGTCTTCTACGCGGCCCTGGCGGCGCTGTACGGCGAAGGCGTGCCGGTGCGCCTGGCCAACGACCGCTACGAGCAGTTCCAGAGCGGCATCAAGCGCCACGCCTTCGACATCCGCTACCAACTGGCGGTGGACAAGAAGGACCTGGGCTTCCGCATCTTCCGCGCCGAGATGAGCCTGGACGGCGGCGGCCGCGCCAACTACAGCGCCTCGGTGGCCGCGGTGGGCGCCACCGCCGCGCAGTCCATCTACTACATGCCGCAGAGCGACCTGCAGGCCACCGCCTACCATTCGCGCGGCGTCGAGGCCGGCTCCATGCGCGGCTATGGCACCCTGCAGAGCATGGCCTCCACCGAGATGATGGTGGACGAGATCGCCGGGCGCCTGGGCGTCGACCCCATCGAGCTGCGCCGGCGCAACGCCCTGGTCTCGGGCATGAAGAACACCCAGGGCGCAGTGCCCGCCGGCGCCCTGCGCCTGCACGAGATCCTCGACAAGGCCGCCGCCCACGAGGTGTGGAAGAACCGCGCCGAGCGCAAGAAGCAGTTCGACGCGCAGGACCCGGACAACTGGTACGGCGTCGGCTTCGCCATCTGCCAGAAGGACTTCGGCACCGGCTCCGAGGCGCCCATGGCCAGCCTGGAGTTCGACGCCGAGGGGCGCATCCAGTTGCGCCACATCGGCATCGAGATCGGCACCGGCATGTCCACCTCCCAGGCCCTGGTCGCCGCCGACTTCCTCGGCCGCCCGGCGGACGAAGTGAAGACCGCCGAGACGCAGTGGCCGGAGCTGCAGCTGGTCAGCGGCGAAGACCCCTACACCATGAGCCAGGCCGCCCAGGACGAGAAGCTGCGTAACCCGCGCTGGGTGGGCAAGTACGCCTCGGCGTCCTCGGCCACCAACTCGGCCTACTACTTCAGCCACGCTACCCGCGAGGCGGCGCGCGTGCTGTTCAACCACGGCCTGTGGCCGGCGGCCCTGGAAATCTGGCGCCAGGGCCCGTTCGGCGGCCAGGCCAACCCCTATGTGGTGCGCCGCGAAGACGCCCACTGGGTGAACGGCGAACTCACCGCCAACGGCATGCAGCCGCTGCCCTTCGCCGTGCTGGCCAAGCGCGCCCACGAGCGCGGCCTGGTCACCGGCGCCACGGTGCACGCCTTCAACCGCTGGAGCTGGGCCGAATGCGAGTTCAGCATCGATGGCGTCAGCGAGCGCCTGCCGCTGGACGGCTTGGCGGTGAAGTACGGCGACGGCGCGCCCCAGGCGAAGAAGGCGCAGATGACCAGCGCCGGCTTCCACCTGCTGGAGCGCAGCAACGTGAACTACCCGCCGGTGCAGCTGAACAACGCCGCGGTCACCTACTACAGCCCGGTGGCCACCCTGGTGGAGCTGAAGGTCAACAAGGGCAGCCACGAGGTGCAGGTGCTCAACCACCACTCCTGGGTCGAGTGCGGCCGGGTGCTGGTGCCGGAACTGGTCAAGGGCCAGATCGAGGGCGGCACCGCCATGGGCCTGGGCCACGCGCTGCTGGAGGAAATGCCGCTGCACGAGGGCGGCCCGGCCGAGGGCGACTGGAACTTCAACCGCTACCGCCTGCCGCGCGCCAAGGACGTGGCGGTGTGGCAGCAGACCTCGGAAATCCTCCCGCCGCTGTCGCCCAGCGACCCGTCCAAGGGCATCGCCGAAGTGGTGATGATCCCCATCGCCGGCGCCGTGGGCAACGCCATCGCCCACGCCATCGGCAAGCGCGTCCGCGACCTGCCCGCCACCCCCGCCCGCATCAAGGAGGCCCTCGATGGCTAAGCTCCAGCTGACCCTCAACGGTCAAGGCGTCGGCCCGGTAGAGGTCCCCGAAGACCTGCCGATGATCGACTACCTGCACGAATACCAGAACCTCACCGGCTCGCGCCTGGGCTGCGGCCAGGGCATCTGCCACGCCTGCGTGGTGATCGTCGACAACCCCGACGGCACCAGCGAGGAAGTGCGCACCTGCATCACCGGCGCCAACTGGTTCGACGGCAAGCAGGTGCGCACCATCGAAGGCCACGCCAAGCGCGACGCGCAGGGCCAGGTGAGCGAACTCAACCCGATCCAGCAGAAATTCGTCGAGCGCTTCGCCTTCCAGTGCAGCTACTGCGCGCCGGGCTTCGTCAACGCCGCCACCGTGCTGGTGGAAAAGGCCCAGCGCCAGCCGCTGAAGAAGAGCGAGCTGGAGTCGGTGATCGAGGCCAGCCTGGGCCACCACATCTGCCGCTGCACCGGCTACGTGCGCTACTACAACGCTACCGCGGAGGTCCTCGCCGACCTCGGCCTGGTCAAGGAGGGCTGAGCATGGCTCGATCGCTAACCGGCCTGCTGCTGGCCGCCGGGCTGGGCCTGGCCGCCGGCGCCCAGGCCGCCGATGCCGACCTGGTCAAGCGCGGCGAATACCTGGCCCGCGCCGCCGACTGCATGGCCTGCCACACCGCGGCGGGCGGCGCGCCCTTCGCCGGTGGCCTGCCGATCGCCTCGCCGTTCGGCACCATCTACGGCAGCAACATCACCCCGGACAAGGAATACGGCATCGGCAACTACAGCGCCGACGACTTCTTCGCCGCCCTCACCGAGGGCAAGCGCAAGGACGGCGCCAACCTCTACCCGGCGATGCCCTACACCTCGTACCACCTGATCCGGCGCGAGGACGCCGATGCCATCCACGCCTACCTGATGACCGTCGAGCCCGTGCACCGCGCCGCGCCCGAGACCGCGCTGAGCTTCCCGTTCAACGTGCGCGCGGGGCTGTCCGGCTGGAACCTGCTGTACGGCAAGAGCGTCCAGCTGCAGAGCGCCGAGGGCCGGAGCGAGCCCTGGCAGCGCGGCCAGTACCTGGTGGAAGTGCTCGGCCACTGCGGCGAGTGCCACACCCCGCGCAACGCCATCGGCGCGCTGCAGCAGGACAAGCGCCTGTCCGGCGCCCTGCTCAACGGCTACCTGGCGCCCAGCCTGCTGCCCGGGGACCTGGCCGCGCGCGGCTGGAACCACGCCGACCTGTCGGCCTTCCTCGAACACGGCATGAGCGCCCAGGGCAGCATGTTCAACGAGATGTTCCCGGTGCTGCACCACAGCACCCAGCACCTGGACAGCGGCGACCTGCAGGCCATGGCCAGCTACCTGCTGGGCGACCAGCCGCCGGCGGCCAAGGTGGTGCAGGCGGTGGCTTATCCACAGCTCTCCGCCAGCGCCAAGCGCGGCCGCCAGCAGTACCTGAACGTCTGCGCCGGCTGCCACGGCACCGAGGGCGAGGGCAAGCCGCACATCGCCGTGGCCATGCAGGGCAACACCACCCTGCGCCTGGCCGACTCGCGCAACCTGCTGCGGGTGATAGTCGACGGCATCGGCGAACAGCAGTTCGGCGGCTACGAGCGCATGCAGCCGATGCCCGGCTTCGCGGATAAACTGGATGACGCGCAACTCACCGATCTGCTCAACTACCTGCGCCAGAGCTGGGGCGGCCTGCCCGGCGACCTCGACGCCCAGGCGGTCGCGCGACTGAAGTCCGATGGCGTGCCGGCCCATGCCGGCAAGGCGATGTGAAGTGCAACATCTCGATCTGCAAGTGGTTCGCCAGGCGCTGCGCTGGTCCGGCGAGGGCCAGCGCGTCTGGCTCTGCACCGTGCTCTTCACCTACGGCTCGGCGCCCCGCGCGCCGGGCTCGCTGCTGGCGGTGAACCCGCGCGGGCAATGGGTGGGCTCGCTGTCCGGCGGCTGCGTCGAGGATGACTTCCTCGAACGCGTGGCCAACGGCGAGTTCGCCGAGCCGGTGAAGGTGGTGCGCTACGGCGAGGGCGACGCGCGCAGCAACATCCGCCTGCCCTGCGGCGGCATCCTCGACGTGCTGGTGGAGAACCTGGCGTCGGACTGCGAGGTGCAGGCGCACCTGCGCGAGCTGGAGGCGGCGCTGCTCGGCCAGCGCCGCCTGCTGCGCCGGGTGGACCTGGCCAGCGGCGCGCGCCGCCTGAACGACGACCATGAGCATGGCCCTCGGGTGGAGCGCGACGAAGGCTCGGTGCAACTGCGCGTCGGCGCCGCCCAGCGCCTGCTGCTGGCCGGCTATTCCAGCGTGGCCCATGCCTGCGCCGAGTTCGGCAAGGGCCTGGGCTTCGAAGTGATCCTCTGCGATCCGCGCGACGAGGCGCTGGATGGCGTGGAGCTGGACGGCATCGAGGTCCGCCGCGAACTGCCGTCGATCTTCATCGCCAACGGCGGCTGCCACGCCGACACGGCGGTGGTGGCGCTGACCCACGACCCGAAGATCGACGACCTGGCGATGCTCGAAGCGGTGCGCACCGAGGCCTTCTACATCGGCGTGATGGGCTCGCGCACCACCTCGGCCCGGCGCAGGGAGCGCCTGCAGCGCGTCGGCGGCCTGGGCGAGCGCGAACTGGCGCGCATCCACGCGCCCATCGGCCTCAACCTGGGCAGCAAGACGCCGGCGGAAATCGCCCTGGCGGTGCTCGCCGACATCCTCCGCACCCGCAGCGGCATCGCCCGCGAGAGCCTGTGAGCACCGTCGCCCTGCTGCTGGCCGCCGGCTGCGGCCACCGCTTCGGCGCCGACAAGCGCCAGGCGCGCCTGGCCGACGGCCGCGGCCTGCTGGCGGCGAGCCTGGCCAATGCCCGCGAGGCGTTCGACGAAGTGCTGGTGGTGCTGCGCCCGGAAGACGACGCGGCCGCGCTCGGCGTGCCTGTGGATATCGCCACCGTGCGCTGCGCGGAAGCGGCGGCCGGCATGGGCCACAGCCTGGCCGCCGGCGTCGCCGCGCTGGCTGAGGTCACGGCCGACAGCGTCGCCATCCTGCTCGCCGACATGCCCTGGATAGCGCCGCAGACCTTGCGGCGCCTGGCTGCCGAGGCCGACGAGCGACGTATCGTCTTCCCCCTGTACGAAGGCCAGCGCGGCCACCCGGTCTTCTTCGGCCGAACCTTCTGGCCAGCCCTGCGCGCCCTGTACGGCGACGAAGGCGCCCGCACGGTGCTGCAGGCCCACCGCGAGGCCTGGCACCCCGTGGAAGTGGACGACCCGGGCGTGCTGCGCGACGTGGACACCCCCGCAGCCCTGAACGACGCCCGACTGTAGGGCGCATAACGCCACAGGCGTTATCCGCCGTCGTTGGCAGGCCTTGGCGCATTGGCCAACGGCGGATAACCGCGAACGGTTATTCGCCCTACGCCCAGGGTAGGCATGGCGTAGGGACCGCCGGAGCCTGCGGCTATCGCGGACGGAGTCCGCTCCTACAGGTTGGCTCCAAACCTCCCGGCGCTGCCGAACAGCTCCCTCTCCCGCTTGCGGGAGAGGGTTGGGGAGAGGGCGCGGAATCAACCCGACGCACAGTCGCCGCCGGGGAGCTCCGTTCGCGAGCAAGCTCGCTCCTACACCGGAATGGCGGAGCGGATCTCATCCGCGAATCGCGCTGATACGTCCGGCTATCGCGGACAAGGTCCTACGGAGAGGAATACCGTGCTTCCCGCTAACTTGTAGGAGCGGGCCCTGCCCGCGATTCGCGCGCAGGGCGCGCTCCTACAGGGGAGCAGTGTGGCTGGGGCCGCGTAGGAGCGGACTCCGTCCGCGATGCCCTACTCGGCTGCCCAATCCTCCAGGCGCAGCCCGTCGATGCGTTCGAGCTCGCGGGTGTTGTGCGTCACCAGGGTCGCCTCCAGTGCCAGGGCGTGGCAGGCGATCCACAGGCCGTTGGCGCCGATCGGCGTGCCGGCCAGCTTGAGGCGGGTGAATTGCGCCGCGTAGTGCTCGCACAGGCGCGGGGTGCCGTCGTAGACCACCGGCACCTGGCGCGTCAGGCGCTCCAGCTGGCGCAGGACCTCGCCGCGCCGGGTGCTGCGCTCGGCGCCCTTGAGCAGCTCGGCGTAGGTGATGAAGGACATGCATAGCCCGGCGTCGGCGGGCAGGGCGTTGACCCGTCGGGCCACGGATTCCGGGCGGTTCTTCAGCAGGTAGATGAGGATGTTGGTGTCGAGCAGGTATTTCACAGCTCTTCACGCTCCTGCACCGGCGGCTGCTCGCGCTGGCCTTCCTCCAGGGCCTCGACGAAGTCCTCATCGAAGCCGGCGAGCGCCTGCAGCAGGGCCTCGCCGCGGTCCTCGGGCAGCGGGTGGATGACCAGGTCGCCGTTGGGCTGGCGGTGGATCTCCACGCGGCTGGCATCCAGGCGGAACTCCTGGGGGATGCGCACCGCCTGGCTGTTGCCATTCATGAAGACGCGGCTGGGAAGCGTCGATGTGGACATGCAATGGGCCTCCCTGTGTAACGTGTGTACAGGTATGTGTGTATCTTGCGCCCGCCAGTCACTGCAAGGCAATGTCCGCCCGTCTCACTTGCTGGCCTTGAGCACCACGAACTTCGGGTTCGCCGCCACCTGCTCGACGCCGCGGAACAGGCGCTTGAGCTTGGCGTGGTAGCCCAGGTGGCGGTTGCCGACTATCCACAGCTGGCCGCCGGCGACCAGGGCGTGGCGGGCTTGCTGGAACATGCGCCAGGCGAGGAAGTCGCCGACCACCTGCTGCTGGTGGAAGGGCGGGTTGCACAGCACCAGGTCCAGCGAGTTTTCCGGCTGCCCGGCCAGGCCGTCGGCGGCGTGGAACTCCGCTTCGCGCTCGCCCAGGGCGGCGCGCCAGTTCTCGCGGGCCGACTGCACGGCCATGAAGGACTCGTCCACCAGGGTGTAGCGGGCCTCCGGGTTGGCCAGGGCGCTGGCGATGGCGAGCACGCCGTTGCCGCAGCCCAGGTCCGCCACCCGTGCCCGGCCCAGGCCCCGCGGCAGGTGCGGGAGGAAGGCGCGGGTGCCGATGTCCAGGCCTTCGCGGCAGAACACGTTGGCGTGGTTGAGCAGTTCCAGCTTCGGCTGGTCCAGGGTGTAGCGGGTGGGGTAGGGCGAGGCGGCCGGCGCTTTGTCCACAGGCGTGGCGAACAGCAGCCGGGCCTTCTTCTCCGCCAGCGAGGCCTGCACCGGGCCGACGTATTTCTCCAGCAGGTCGCCGGCGGCGCGCGGCAGGTGCTTGACCATGGCCCCGGCGATCACCCGGGCGCCCGGCGCCAGGCGGCCGTGCAGGCGGATCAGCTGTTCCTCCAGCAGGGCGAGGGTCTTGGGCACCCGCAGCAGCACCAGGTCGAAGGGCCCGGCCGGGGTTTCGCTGGCCGGGACGAAGTCCACGGCGTCTTCCGCCAGGCCGTTGCGCGCCAGGTTCTTGCCCAGGGCCAGGGCGGCGAGGAAGGAGTCGCCGCTGCTGGTCACCCGCGCATGGCCGGCCAGGCCCGCGGCCAGGGCGCCGAAGGCGTCGTTGAGCACCAGCACCCGGCAGCCTGCGGCCAGGCCGTCGGCGGCCACCTGGCGCAGCAGGTATTCGTCGGCGGCGTCGAAGGCCTGCAGCGGGTCGTTGCGTTGCTCCGGCTGGCGGATCAGGTCGAGTTCGGCGAAGGGCGTCTGGAAGGTCGGCATGGGCATCGTTTTT
>NZ_QGSL01000106.1:1278742-1287268 GCF_003176655.1 Pseudomonas sp. RW407
ATCCCAAAACCAGAGCAAGAGCCGCTTTTGCTCTTCGTAGGAGCGAGCTTGCTCGCGAACCTGGCTTCCCGCGTTCGCGATAGTTCGTAGGGCGGATAACGCCTACGGCGTTATCCGCCGTCATCCTCGGATAACCGCGAACGGTTATTCGCCCTACTCAGCATGCGCCATGCCGCGCCCGGGCCTACGCAGGCCCAGGTGCTCGCGCAGCGTGCGGCCCTGGTACTCGCGGCGGAACAGCCCGCGCCTCTGCAGTTCCGGCACCACCAGTTCGACGAAATGGTCCAGGCCATCCGGCAGCAGCGGCGGCATGATGTTGAAGCCGTCGGCGGCGCCGCTGGTGAACCATTGCTCCAGGTGGTCGGCGATCTGCCTGGGGCCGCCGACCAGCGTGCAGTGGCCGCGGGCGCCGGCGACCTTCAGGTAGAGCTGGCGGATGCTCAGGTTCTCGCGCCGGGCCAGGTCGATGAACAGCGCCTGGCGGCTCTTCATGGCGTTGCTCGGCGGCAGCTCCGGCAGCGGGCCGTCCAGCGGGTAGGCGGAAAGGTCCAGGCCGCCGGCCATGCCGGAGAGCAGGGCGAGGCCCAGCTGGGGCTCGATCAGGTCCTGCAGCTCGGCGTAGAGGTCTTCGGCCTCGGCCTGGGTGCGGCCGAGCACCGGCGACAGGCCGGGCATGATCTTCAGCTCGTCCGGCTCGCGGCCGTAGCGGGCCAGGCGGGACTTGAGGTCGGCGTAGAAGGCCTGGGCGTCCTGCAGCGTCTGCTGCGCGGTGAACACCACCTCGGCGGTGCGCGCGGCCAGTTCCTTGCCGGGCTCGGAGGAGCCGGCCTGCACCAGCACCGGGTGGCCCTGGGGCGGGCGCGGCTGGTTCAGCGGGCCGCGCACGCGGTAGTGCTCGCCCCGGTGGTCGGCGATGTGCAGCTTCGCCGGGTCGAAGTAGCGGCCGCTGGCCTTGTCGCGCAGGAAGGCGTCGTCGGTGAAGCTGTCCCACAGGCCCAGGGCCACGTCGATGTATTCCTCGGCCTGGGCGTAGCGCTCGGCGTGGTCGAAGTGCTGGTCGCGGCCGAAGTTGTGCGCTTCCTGGTCGGTGGCCGAGGTCACCAGGTTCCAGCCGGCGCGGCCGCCGGACAGGTGGTCCAGGGAGGCGAAGCGGCGGGCCAGCAGGTAGGGTGCGTTGTAGGCGGTGGAGACGGTGGCGATCAGGCCGATGCGCTCGGTGGCCGAGGCCAGGGCGGCGAGCAGCATCAGCGGGTCGAGCACCTCGGCGTGGGTGGTGTGGCTGGCCAGTTCGGGCGTGCCCAGCAGGGCCAGGTTGTCGGCGAAGAAGATGGCGTCGAACAGGCCGCGTTCGGCGGTCTGCGCCAGGCGCCTGAAGTGCGCGAAATCGAGCGCGCCGGCGGGGGCCCGGGGGTGGCGCCAGGCGGCCAGGTGGTGGCCGCTGCCCATGAGGAAGGCGCCGAGGCGCATCTGTGCTTGGCTCATGTTCACCTCAGAAGTCGTAGCGCAGGGTCACGCCGGCCATCCGGCGCTGCCCGGGGTAGCCCACGTAGAGGCCGTTGGAGGAGGCGATGACCGCCTGGTAGAACTCCTTGTCGAAGGCGTTCTTCACCCACAGCGAGCCATCCAGCAGGCCGTCGCCGACCTCGTGGCGCAGGCCCACGGAGAAGTTGGCGATGCCGTAGCCGGGGATCTTCGACAGGTCGGAATTGTCCAGGGTGCCCTCGGCCTCGGAGCGGTACGCATAGCTGGCGGTGACGTAGGGCTCGAAGCGGTCGGCCAGCTGCCACTTGTATTCGCCGTTGAGGTTGGCGATCCATTTCGAGGCGCCCATCACCCGCTCGCCGCTGAGGTCGCAGGTGGCCGGGGCGCCGGGCTGGGCGCTGACCTCGGCGGGGCAGGGGGCGTCCTTGAACGACAGGTAGCTGACGTCGTTGTAGGAGCCGTTGAAGTTCAGCGTCAGGCCGCGGACCGGCAAGGCCGTGGCCTCGAACTCCAGGCCGCGCGAGCGCAGCTTGCCGGCGTTGGCCAGCACCTGGAAGCCGGTGACCGAACCCGCCGGCTGGTAGTAGGTGGTGGCCTGGTAGCCGTGGATGCCGGTCCAGAACAGGTTGGCGTTTAGCAGCAGGCGGCGGTCGAACAGCGTGCTCTTCAGGCCCAGCTCGGCGTCGTTGGCGCGCTCCGGGCCCACCAGCAGAGAGTCCGCCCCGGCGCTGGGGGCGCTGCCCACCGTGAGGTTCACCCCGCCGGATTTCTCGCCGTGGGACAGCGAGGCGTAGCCCAGCAGGTTGTCGTCGAACTTGTAGCTCAGGCTCAGCAGCGCCGAAGGCGCGGCGTTGTGCAGGCTGAGGTCGCCGGAGTCGTAGGCGCCGGCCTGGCTTGCGCGCACCGCCGCCGGCAGGCCGCCGACCGCAGCGCCGCCTTCGGGTGCGTAGCGTTGCACCCGTGCCTGCTTCTCCTCGTAGGTGCCGCGCAGGCCGGCGGTGAAGTCGAACCTGTCGGTGAGGTGCCAGGTGCCCTGGGCGAACAGCGCGTAGCTCTCGGTTTCGATCCTACCCTTGCTGGTGCTGCTGACGTTGTTCAGTGCATTGAGGTTGGCGCCGATCAGGTTGAGGTCGGCCAGCGGTCCCAGGTCGACGAAGTAGCGGTTGTTCAGGTCCTGCTTGAAGGCATAGGCGCCCAGCACGTAGTCGAAGGCGCCGCCGGTGGGCGAGGCCAGGCGGATTTCCTGGGAGAACTGGCGGTCGTGGATCTCGTAGCCGAGGTCGCGGATCACCGGCACCTCCAGCTCGTCGGAGTCGTTGGCCGGGTTGAAGTGCCAGTAGCGGTAGGCGCTGATGGAGGTCAGGGTGTAGCCGCCGCCTAGTTTCCAGTTGGCCTCGAGCGAGGAGGCGTTCTGGTGCACGCTGACGTTCTGCCGGCCGTCGATGTTGGACTTGCCCAGCACCGGGTGCGCGCCGACCAGGCTGGCGCGTTTCCAGAACAGGTCGGAGGCGCCGTAGATCACGCCGCTGCCCTGGCTGGAATTCTCGCTGTTGTACTCGTTGATCCAGCGCAGGCTGAAGTCGTCGTTTGGCTGGAACAGCAACTGGCCGCGCGCGCCCTCGCGCTCGCCGCCCAGCAGGGTGCGGTGGTCGGCGAGGTTGTTCAGGTAGCCGTCGTCGCGGCTGCGGTACACCGACAGGCGTCCGGCCAGGGTGTCGGTCAGCGGCCCGGAGAAAGTGCCCTTGCCCTGGAAGTAGCCGTTCTCGCCCCCGGAGGCCTCGACGCTGCTTTCCGCGGTGAAAGTCGGCTTGCGGGTGCTGATGTTGAGCACGCCGGCGGTGGTGTTCTTGCCGAACAGGGTGCCCTGCGGGCCGCGCAGCAGGTCGAGCTGCTCGATGTCCATCAGGTCGAACACCGCCATGCCCGGGCGGCCCAGGTAGACGTTGTCCAGGTAGATGCCGGCGGAACCTTCCAGGCCGTCGCTGGCCGGGTTGTTGCCGATGCCGCGCACGGCCAGGCTGGACTGGCGTGCATGGATGTAGGCGACGTTGACGCTGGGCAGCGCCTGCTGCAGGTCCTGGATCTTGTAGATGCGCTGCTTCTCCAGGCTTTCGCCGGCGACCGTGGTGATCGGCGTGGGCACGTCCTGGGCGTTTTCCTCGCGGCGCCGGGCGGTGACCGTGACCTTCTGCAGGGTATCCGCCTGCGCTTGCGGCTCGGTTTCGGCGGCTGTGTCCTCATCGGCCGCCTGGGCGGCGCCGGCGGCCAGCAGCAGCGCCAGGGCCAACGGATGCAACGCCAGGCCCGCCCGGGCGGCGTGGGAAAGGGTCTTGCTCATGGCTTGTCCTTGCAGCAGAGCCGTGGCACGCACGGCGGGTTTCGGCTTGACGGGGGCTCATGCCCCTCTGGTTGCCGATGCTAGGCGCGCCGGGCGCGCAAGGACGGGCTTTTGCGGACAATCCATGGTCCGTTGCGGACAGCGCCTCACACCGCCAGCGCCAGGACCGATGTCCGCGGCGCCGGCGACGGGACGGCGCCCTGGCCGAGTTCGCGCTGGCGCCACTGCCCCGGGCTCTGCCCGGTCCAGCGGCGGAAGGCGCGGTTGAAGCTGCTGGGCTCGTTGAAGCCCAGGCGGTAGCAGACCTCGCTGACCGAGCAGCGGGATTGCCGCAGGTAGTCGAAGGCCAGCCGCCGCCGGGTGTCCTCCAGCAGTTCGCTGAAGCTGGTGGCGTGGCGCAGCAGGTGGCGGTGCAGGTTGCGCACGCTCATGCCCAGCTCTTCGGCCACCAGCGCCTGCTGTACCTCGCCACGCGGCATCTGGCGGATGATCGACTGCCGCACCTGCTCCGGCAGGTCGTGCCGTGCCAGGCGTTCGAGGTAGTCGCTGAGGCTGCCGTCGAGGGTGCGCGCCAGCTCGCTGTTGCCGCTGCGCAGGGGCACCTCCAGCAGGCGCGGGTCATAGTCCACGGCGTTGTGCTCGGCGCCGAAGCGCAACGGGAAGCCGAACAGGTGCTCCCAGCGCTGGGCATCCGCCGGGCAGGCGCGCGCCAGGTGTACGCGGCGCACCACCCCCAAGCCCCAGATCGGCGCGGCATGGCGCAGCCCGGAAGCCAGCAGGGCCTCGGTGGCCATCTGCTCGACCTGCACGCCGGCGATGCGCCGGTAGACCAGGCGGCAGGCCTCCGGCGTACGCTCCAGGCTGACCTGGCCGGAGGTGCTGACCACCGACGAGAAACGCACCACCCGTTGCAGCGCCTCGCCCACGGTGGGGCTGCTCTGCAGGGCGAACAACAGGCCATGGAAATCGGTGGGCAGGCTGTGCGCCGCCACCTGCAGGCCGAAGCTGGCATCGCCGGTGGTGCGCTCCACCGCCCGCCACAGGGCGCTCATGCGCGCCAGGGGAATGCGCAGGTTGGCATCCTGCAGCTGCGCCAGGTCTATCCCGGCACTGCGCAGCAACGGCCGCGGATCGTGCCCGCTGGCCTGCAGCGCGCGGGCGATGACCTGGGCCCAGGTGGCGATGGTGTCGGCATGCATGTCATGGCCCTCCGCAGTGGCTCAAGGGGCGCCTCTGGCGTGGGCTCGGCGGGGAAGGGCGCGAGACCTCGCGAAGGCCCGCGGTCGAGCCGAAGGCGGCATGATTGGGGATTTCGACTAGGTCATAAAGGAATTATTTATCCGTACTAGATAACTTTACGATCTAAATGGGTGTCGCCTGCCAGCCCGGAGTCAAGCGGCCCGCCGAGCCAGGACCTGTTCGACGAAGGCCAGGATCGCCGCGTTCATCTGCCCCAGCCCCGGTTCCTCCAGGGGATAGTGCCCGGCGTTGTCCAGCAGCCGGGTGGTGACCTGGATGCGCCGCAGGCGCTTGAGGAAGGGCTCGCTGAGGCCGAGCGGGGTCCAGCGGTCCTCGGCGGGTTGCGTCAGCAGCACCGGGCAGACGTCGAAGTCTTCCGGGGCCAGCGCCGGGACGTAGCCCAGGTACGAGCTGAGGAAGCGCAGGCTCGCCCACCTGGCCAGCCTGCAGATGGCGCGCATCGGGGCGCTGATAGTCGGCATGCGCTGGCCGGCCGGCGGCGACTGGAAAGGGGCGATCGGCCAGGTCATCCGCGCTGTCGCCGCCTACTACAATGCCCATCCCGCGGCTGGCGCCCTGCTCATGCGCGGCAATTTCACGCCGATCGACCGCAAGGCCCACGAAGAGAAGGATGCGATGATCGGCAATCTGCTGCGCGAGCGCCTGCACACCCTGGGCGTGCTCGGCGACCTGCCGCGGCAGCCGGACGCGGCGACCCTCGCGGTGGAGATCGCCTTCGCCTGCATGAAGTACGGCTACATGGCCGAGGGGCATATCAGCGAGGCGATCTGCGCCGAGGCGGAGCAGGCCATGGTCGCCTACCTGTCGCGCTGGGAGGCGCCCTAGCCACTACGGAAACCGACCACTCAGGAGCTGGAGACATGCGAGAGGACGAGCTGTATGCACTGCTGGACAAGCTGGAGATCGCCTTCGAGCGGGTCGAACACCCGGCCTTCGGCACCATCGCCGAGTTCCACGCGGCGGGCATCGAATTCCCCGGGCAGAACGTCAAGTGCCTGTTCCTGCGCAACCGCAAGGGCAGCCGCCACTACCTGCTGATCCTCGACGAACTCAAGAGCGCTGACCTGGCCGCCCTGGCGAGCCAGCTCGGCGAGACGCGACTGTCCTTCGCCTCCGAGGAGCGGCTGATGGCGATGCTGGGGCTGACGCCCGGCTCGGTCACGCCCTTCGCCCTGGCCGACGACCGCGAACAGCGCATCACCGTGCTGCTCGACGACGGCATCCGCCAGGACGACCTGGTCGGCTTCCACCCGCTGGTCAATTCGCAGACCCTGTGCATCCGCTACGCGGACCTGCTCAGGTACCTGGCCCACACGGGGCACACGCCGGTCCGGGTGACGCTCTGAGCGCAGGGGCTATAGTGGGCAGGACCTACCCATGGAGGTGTCCCATGGCCGAGCTGATACTCACCACCTTCGACTGGGTCCCCCAGATGCCGCGCGGCTTCGTGCGTGACCTGCGCGTGCGCTGGGCGCTGGAGGAGGCCGGCTTGCCCTACCGCGTGGAGGGCGTGCCGTTCCGCGACCGCGGCCCGGTGCATTTTCTGCACCAGCCCTTCGGGCAGGTGCCCTGGCTCACCGACGGTGAACTCTCGATCTTCGAGAGCGGCGCTATCCTGCTGCACTTGGGCGAACGCAGCGAGGCGCTGATGCCTAGCGACCCGCGCGGCCGCGCCGAGGTCAGCCAGTGGCTGTTCGCGGCGCTCAACTCGGTGGAAATGGCGGTGTTGCCCTGGGCGCTCTTCCTGTTCCTCGGAGACACCAGCGAAACGCCCGGGCACAAGCTGCTGCACGACTTCGTCCAGGCCCGGCTGCGGCACATGGACGGGGTGCTGGAAAACCGCGAATGGCTGGCCGGGGCCTTCTCCATCGCCGACATCCTCATGGCCGACGTGCTGCGCCTGGTCGAGCACTTCGATGGGCTGCAGACCTACCCGGCCTGCAGCGCCTACGTCGCCCGCGCCATGGCCCGGCCGGCATTCCGCAAGGCGCATGCGGACCAGATGGCGCATTTCGCCGCGGCGGATTGAGCGGGGCCGGCGTCAGCCCTGCACGCATTGAGCCGGGTCAGCAAGGCCCCGACACCGGCGCCAACTTGTCCAGAATCTGCCGCGCCAGGGCGTGGTACAGCGAGACCGGTGCGATCCAGCCGGAGACGGTGGCGGCCATGACCGTGGCCGCCAGCATGGGGATGAGCAGGTCGGGGCTGTGGGAGAGTTCCAGGACGATCACCGAGGCGGTCAGCGGCGAGCGCGTCACCCCGGCGAGGTAGGCGCCCATGCCCAGCAGCGCGCAGGTCTGCGGGTTGACGTCAGGCAACTGGGCCAGCAGCGGGGCGAAGGCCGCGCCTATGCTCAGCGAGGGCGAGAACAGGCCGCCGGGGATGCCGGCGAGGTAGGACACCACGTTGGCCAGGAACTTCCACAGCAGGAAGCTCTGCTCGGTCATCGGCTGGCCCTCCAGCAGGGCGCGGGTCTCCTCGTAGCCGGTGCCGAACACGTGGTTGCCCGAGGCCAGCCCCAGCAGCGCCAGCAGCAGCCCGCAGGCGCCGGCGAAGCGCACCGGGAAGCGCTCGCGCAGGCGGCACATGCGGCCCAGCCAGCCGGCCCGGGTGGGCAGCACCAACTTGACGTAGAGCCCGCCCAGCAGGCCGCCGAGCAGTGCGCAGGCCGGCACCTCGCTCCAGCCCCAGCCCGCCGGCAGGCTGCCGCCGATCTCGCCGAAGTAGGAGTAGTGGCCCATCAGCCCGAGAGTGACGGCACCGCCGATCAGCACCGCGGTCAGCACCAGGCCGCTGAAGCGCTGCTCGAAGGTTCGGCTGAGCTCCTCGATGGCGAACACGATGCCGGCCAGCGGCGTGTTGAAGGCCGCGGCGATGCCGGCCGCGCCGCCGGCGAGGATCAGCCCGGCGATGGTGCGCCGGCCGTGCAGCCCCAGGCGCCGGCCGAAGGCGTAGATGACCGCGGCGCCGACGTGCACCGTGGGCCCTTCGCGGCCCACCGAGCCGCCCACCAGCAGCGCGCCCAGGGTGAAGACCATGCGCACGGCGGCCACCGGCAGCGCCAGCACCTGGGCGCGGAAACGCCGCGAAGGCGACTCCAGCGCGGCGATTACCTGGGGAATGCCGCTGCCCTTGGCCTCGACGAACCAGCGCTGGGTGACCCAGGCCAGCAGGGCGAAACCCGCGGGGGTGACCAGCAGCGGCAGCCAGGGGGCGACGCCGAGCATGCGCTTGAACAGGGCGAAGGACTGGTCCGCCAGCCAGGCGAAGGCCAGCGCCACCAGGCCCACCAGCAGCGCGCCGACCCAGAACGCCAGGCGCTGTCGCCATTCCAGCCAGCGGGGCCGGCGGAAGCGCCGGGGGCGGGCAGGGGAGGCTTGTTCTGCGTTGGCTGGGCTGGGTTGCTCGGACATCGACGGGGCCTGGATCGGGGGCAAGCGCCGATT
>NZ_QGSL01000106.1:1287278-1297179 GCF_003176655.1 Pseudomonas sp. RW407
GGACTCGCCCGAGGGGGCGAAACGAGAGACATCCGAGCACTCGGTGCGGCGCGCTACACCAAGCCCAAGCCACTGGGTTCCGGCGTTCACGGGTGTGACGAGGGGGAGATCGGAGCACAGGCCCAAGGTTCGCGAGCAAGCTCGCTCCTACAGGGCCTTCAGGCCGGCACTCTTTCACGCGCATAAAAAAAACCCGGGTTCTGGGGGATGAATCCGGGTCAAGACCATTAGGAGTGTAACAATAAGGTACGCGATCCTCGGTACCTTCACTGGCGGGGCACTTGGGGGGAGATGCCGCACACCAGTAACTTCAAGTATTGGCCAAGTTCGCGGAGCTTCCACATCCGCCCGGCGGTTTTTTAAACGGATTTGGAATACTGCACAGCCCATGGCCCGCCATTTGCCGCTTGCCCGCGGGGCCAGGCCCCCTGGCTCGCGGGTTGCGGCTTATTCCCGGGCCAGGGCGGCGATGATGGCCAGTGTGTCCTCTATCACGTTTTCCGGCGTGTAGAAGTGCGGAGAGAAGCGCACCCCGGCGCCGCGCTGGATGCACACCACCTGCTCGGCCTTGAGCCGCTCGTGCAGGCGGGCGTTGTCCCAGCCGTCCAGGCTGAAGGTCAGGATGCCGGCCCGGCGTTCGGGTTGCAGCGGGCTGTGCAGGCGCGCCCCGGGGATGCGTTGCAGGCCATCCTGCAAGGCCTGTACCCGTTCGGCCAGGGCTGTGCCGACCGCCGGCATGCCGACTTCTTCCAGCAGCCCCAGGCTGGCGTCCAGCGCCACGGCGCCGAGCATGTTCGGGCTGCCGCACTCGAAGCGCCGTGCGCTGCGCGCCGGCTGCCAGTCGGCCTGGTTGTAGTTGCCGGCGTTCTCCAGCATGTGCCAGCCGTATTCCTGCAGGGACAGCAGGTCGCGCTCGGCGGCGCGGCAGTAGAACACGCCCAGGCCCTCGGGGCCGAGCATCCACTTGTGGCCGTCGGCCATGGCGAAGGCGCAGTCGTAGGCCTGGGCGTCGAAGGGCAGGGCGCCGAGCTGCTGGATGGCGTCGATGCAGAACAGCACCCCGCGCTGGCGGCAGCCGGCGCCCAGGCGTTCCAGGTCCATGCGCAGGCCGCTGGCGTACTGCACGGCGCTGATCGACAACAGGCGGGTGCGCGGCCCGCAGGCGGCCAGCAGGTCGGCTTCCGGGTCGGCGCCGGCCAGGCTCACCTGGATGACTTCCACCCCGCGGGGCTTCAGGGCTTCCCAGACGACACGGTTGGAGGGGAATTCCTGGTCGCTGATCACCACCTGGTCGCCGGCGCGCCAGTCGAGTCCGAAAGCCACGAAGGAAAGGGCTTCGGACGTATTCTTCACCAGGGCGACGTCGCCCGTGGTGGCGGCGCCGACCAGGTGCGCAAGGCGCTGGCGCAGGCGGTTCTCCACCTGCAGCCACTGCGGATAGTCGCGCGCGCCCAGGCGGATGTTCTCGCTGGCGAAGGCGGCGACGGCATCGGCGCTACGCCTGGGCCAGGGCGCCACGGCCGCATGGTTCAGGTAACGTAGGCCGGGTTCCTGGGGAAACTCGAAAGAAAGCGGATTCATGGCGGATGTTCCGTGCATTTTGGCGCTGAATAGGCATAATACGCGGCTCCGGATTTTGACTATTTTTGACCGAACAGTCTTTTTATGCAGAAAGAGCCACGCAAGGTTCGCGAATTCCGTCGTCGCGAACAGGAGATCCTCGACACCGCCCTCAAGCTGTTCCTGGAGCAGGGCGAGGACAGTGTCACGGTCGAGATGATCGCCGATGCCGTGGGTATCGGCAAAGGCACCATCTACAAGCACTTCAAGTCGAAGGCGGAAATCTACCTGCGCCTGATGCTCGACTACGAGCGCGACCTGGCGGCGCTGTTCCATTCGGAGGACGTCGCCCGCGACAAGGAACGCCTGTCGCGCGCCTACTTCGAGTTCCGCATGCGCGACCCGCAGCGCTACCGCCTGTTCGACCGCCTGGAAGAGAAGGTCGTGAAGAACAGCCAGGTGCCGGAGATGGTCGAGGAACTGCACAAGATCCGCGAATCCAACTTCGAGCGCCTCAGCCAGCTGATCAAGGAGCGCATCGCCGCCGGCAAGCTGGAAGACGTGCCCGCGTACTTCCACTACTGCGCGGCCTGGGCCCTGGTGCACGGCGCCGTGGCGCTGTACCACTCGCCGTTCTGGCGCGAGGTGCTGGAGGACCAGGAGGGCTTCTTCCAGTTCCTCATGGACATCGGCGTGCGCATGGGCAACAAGCGCAAGCGCGACGGCGACACCCCCGCCGCCTGAGCCAATGCCGGCGGCGCTTTCGGGCAGCCGCCGCGGCCATGGCGGGGATATACTGACAGGACACTCTCCGCCGGAGCCGATCGATGATCGTCGACCGCCAGGGCAGGCGCTTCCGCAACCTGCGCGTCAGCCTTACCGCCGCCTGCAACTACGCCTGCACCTACTGCGTGCCGGACGGCAAGCGGCTGGTCGCCGCGCAGGACGAGCTTTCCGCGCAGAGCCTGGTGCGCGGGGTGGCCTACCTGATCGAAGCCGCCGGCATCGAACGGCTGCGCGTCACCGGCGGCGAGCCGCTGGTCAGCCCCAAGCTGGATGCCTTCCTCCATGGCGTCAGCGGCCTCGGGCTCAAGGACATCAGCCTGACCAGCAACGGCCAGCTGCTGTCGCGCAAGCTGCCGCTGCTGCTCGATTGCGGCATCCGCCGGCTGAACATCTCCCTGGATACCCTGGACTCCGCGGCCTTCCGCGGCATCGCCCGTGGCGGCGACCTGGCCACGGTGCTCAAGGGGCTGGACGAGGCCAGCGCCGCGGGCATGAAGGTCAAGGTCAACATGGTGCCGCTGCGCGGGAGCAACCTCGACCAGGTGGTGCCGCTGCTGGACTACTGCCTGGAGCGCGGCTTCGAGCTGCGCTTCATCGAGCTGATGCGCATGGGCCACCTGGCCCGCGACGGCAATGCCTTCGCCAGCCAGTTCGTCGGCCTGCGCGAGCTGCTCGAACTGATCGGCCGCGACCATCCCTACGTCCAGGCCGACGCGCCGGTGGACGCCACCGCCCTGCGCTACGAAGTGCCGGGACGCGGCTTCTTCGGCGTGATCGCCAACGAGAGCGTACCCTTCTGCCGCACCTGCTCGCGGCTGCGCCTGTCCTCCACCGGCTGGCTGCACGGCTGCCTGTCCTCCAGCAACCGCCACTACGTCGGCGACTTGCTCGACAAGCCGCGCCACCAGGCCCTGCCGGCCCTGCAGCGGCTGCTGGTGAAGGCCCTGGCGGACAAGCAGGAAGTGGCCTTCTCCGGCGGCGTCACGGTGATGAAGATCATCGGCGGCTGAAGCCCGGCATCCGCATTGACTCGGGCATCGATCCGCGGGTGAGCGCCCGATCATCCACCCAGGGCGATGATCGCGAGGGTCAGGACTGTCCCGACTACCGCCATGGCGCCACCGCCAACCCAGGGGTTGCCGCCGGAATACCGGGCGAGCATCCAGCCGGCGGCGAACAGCATCGCCAGTGCCACCATGTTCGAGGCGCGGATGGCTACGGCCGTCCGGTCGATCAGAAGGAATGGAACCACAAGGGGGAAGGTCGCCAGGACGACCAGCAGGAACGTACCCAGCGCTCCCTTGAAGTCTTCCAGGTCCAGGCGCGAGCGGACAGGGCGGCTGGCATCGCGCAGAAGGCGCGCGCGCAACATCTCCAGCACTTCCGCATCGGCAGCCGCGGCGATGCGCGGTGGCAATAGGTCGGCAATCAGGCTCCGGCCCTTCTCCGCTTCGCTGGCGCCTTGCAGGCGAGCCAGTAACGTGCGGCTTCGCGTTCGTTCGGTCCAGGTGCGCAGCAGGTAGATGACGGCGTCGGCCAGTCCCCAGGCAAGGTTGCAGCCCAGGGCGGCGATCAACATGGTTCGTGCCTCTTCGCGCCCTGAGGAGGCCACGCTCAACGAGCCGATGAACGTCATTGCCATCAGCAGCCCGAAAATCACCTCGGTCACCCGGTCGACGGGTTCAAGGACTCTCTGCCGCCTGTCCATGTCGCTGGTTGAATCGACCATGAAAGCTCCTCGCCGAAATGGCATCGCTCAAATGGATGGCCGGCCAGCAAGGAATGGTCGCAACCCAACAGCATGACCCCTCGAGTGGCCCACGCCATCGAACAGATTGCTCGTATCCCGGCGGAGAGTCGGTTCGATTCGGCTCATGCCCCGCAGCCGGGCACGAATGGTCAAGCGTCACGCAGCGTTCGGTAATGCTCGGTAGCCCGATGCGGCAGTGAGGGGTGTTTACCCGCTTCGAGTCTAGCCCTGCCAAGCGAAACGGCAATTGCCCGTGTCATGGGGCGTGACGGCAGTATCAGGGCGGAAGAGTGGCGGTACTTCCGACCAGCTATAGTGCTTCTCATGACCTGAACGATGGGCGGACTCCGCCTCGACTCCAGCCAATAGAGGCAAGGCACCCCATGGGTCCGTCGCCGCCCGAACCCGTCACCAGCGTGGACGTTACGTCGGCCGACATGCTGGTCGAGCTGGAGCGGATTCTCCATGCCGCCGGCATCGAGCTGCACCTGGCCGAGGTGAAGGACAAGCTCCAGCGTCTGGAAGTGCTGAGCAGGATTGGCGGCGACATCTTCCATCCCACGGTCGGAGCGGCAGTGGACGCCTATCTTGTCGACCATCGGGTGGAGTGGGCGCCGTAGCGTTCATCCGCCTTCGACGAAACCTAGAACTTCCAGATAGGGCCGTAGGCGCCGAAACATGCATTTGAGAGCGCCTGGCGCCGGACGTCATGCATTTTCACGCCGCCCCATTCATTGATTTCCAGGGTCAATCGAGGCTCGAACTGCTTTCCGCTCTTCAGGTGGATGCTGTCGTAAACCATGATGTTGTTTCCCGAGTCGACGATGCGCGTCTCCATCCAGGCATCCGCTTCGTTCGCTTCATCCAGCCGGGCAAGAAGCACATTGTAAAGTGGCAGGTACCGCCCATCCCTGGACCGGCAATCGATGTTGATCTTCCTGACTATCTCCTCCGCCATCGCTGAGCTGTAGTGCAGCCTCGCGCCGAAATCCCTCTGCAGGCGTTCGACATAACCCGGGTTTTCCACATGGCTTTCGGCTGCTGCGGGGGCTGAGGTCGTCCTGTTGCCGGAAGTGGCTTCCGGCATTCCCGGGAGCTGTTCCCGGCAGGCCGCCCTGCTTTTGTAGAAACGATGGGAGACCTTCTCGCCCGTAGGCTTGTAGATCGCCGAGGCGACCAGGACTTCTCCGTTGTCGGACAGGACCGCAGTCTCCGCTGCATAGTCCCCGGCATTGCCCCAGACGCCGTTCGGCAGGCCCGATGCCCACTCGAAGCAGGACGGCGGAGAGGCGCTCCGGCGAAGCTCGTAAACACGGCCTTGCAAGAAGTTTTCAGGAGACTGGGCCGCGACTGCAATGCTCAGGAGCGATATCGCTGACAAGCAGGATGCGATGATCAACCGACTCGGATTCACACACTGTCTCCTTGTAGAACCATCCGGCCCTGGGCGGGGTAGGCAGCCAGTAGGAAGCTGTCGGAAACAAGAATAGGACGATCAAGGACTGCTGGCCGGGGACAATTGCTACGCCAGGCAGGGCGGTGCGGCCCATGATGGCGCGGAAGCTGCATCCGTCCGGCCAACGCCGGTTTTTCGACGCCGGCCGTGGAGAGATCGAATGCGCTACCTGTTGTTGACCCTGGCCCTGGCTGCGCTGGCCGGCTGCATGAAGCCCAGCGACATGGCCGAACGCACCGGCTACTACATGGGCGACGCCGGCTTCCTCGACCACAGCCAGACCCGCCGCACGGGGAATTGGCGGGTGCAGGCGGACTCCTTCATCTACATCGCCCAGGGGCACTTCGTGCCGCCGGGGCATCCCTACGCGCGGCCCAACGTGGTGGCGGAGGAGGCCTTCAAGGGCTTCGTCGAATACTTCCCGCAGGTGCGCCGGGCCAAGGCTCCGGAGGGCCTGGACGAGGCCATGCAGGAGGCGCGGGCGGCCGGCGCCGACTACCTGCTGTACACGCGCTTCGCCCGTGGCGAGGACAATGTGGGAAACTGGGAAGAGTACGAAGACACCGACAACGACGTCGGACGCGACCGCAGCGTGATCCAGGTGATGCTGATCGACACCGGCAACCGCTTCTTGCTGGACAGCGCCACCATCCGCAGCCGCGGCGGTTTCCTGACGTTCTACGACGCCCGGCCCGAGGACCTGATCGGGCCGCCGCTGGAAGAGTACGCCCGCAGCCTGCTGGGGGTGAGGGCGACCGAGGAGTTCCAATGACCGATACAGGCAAGGCCGGCGACCTGCTGGCGCAGATTCCCGCCAGCAAGGGCCTGCCGCCCGTGCACCTGTGGAACCCGCCGTTCTGCGGCGACATCGACATGCGCATCGCCCGCGACGGCACCTGGTACTACCTGGGCACGCCCATCGGGCGCAAGCCGATGGTCAAGCTGTTCTCCAGCATCATCCGCCGCGATGGCGACGACTACTTCCTGGTCACCCCGGTGGAGAAGTGCGGCATCCGCGTCGACGACGCGCCCTTCGTCGCCGTGACCCTGGGCGTGGAAGGGCAGGGCGAGGCCCAGCAACTGCGCTTCACCAGCAACGTCGAGGACGAGTTCGTCGCCGGCGCCGACCACCCGATCCGCGTCGACATCGACCCGCAGACCCAGGAGCCGGCGCCCTACGTGCTGGTGCGCAGCAACCTGGAGGCGCTGATCCACCGCAACGTGTTCTACCAACTGGTCGAACTGGCCGTGCCGCGCCTGATCGATGGCCAGCAGTGGCTGGGCGTATGGAGCGGCGGCGAGTTCTTCCCCATCGGCCCGCAGCCGTGACCGGCAGGTCCCGAGGTGGCCGGTAGTTCGCCAAAGGTGCCGCTACAGCGGTTGGGGCCCCCAAGGGAGGCACGGCTTCTCGTAGGAGCGAGCTTGCTCGCGAACAGACTCCGCTGCGGGGCTCATTCGCGAGCAAGCTCGCTCCTACGAAGAGTGAATCCAATCGTGGACGGAGTCCGCTCCTACGCTGCCCCACCCATGCCATTCCCCTGTAGGAGCGCGCCCTGCGCGCGATTCGCGGGCAGGGCCCGCTCCTACAATTCCTGTGAGGCACGGTCGTAGGAGCAGACTCCGTCCGCGATCAGCCGTCGTTGAAAACGGCGGATGACGCCGCAAGGCGCCACAGGCACAAAAAACGCCGTTCCCCTGCGAGGGAAACGGCGTTCTTTCTCCCCCGAAGGGGCCCTGCCGGCCTTACATGTTGGGGTAGTTCGGCCCGCCGGTGCCTTCCGGGGCGACCCAGGTGATGTTCTGCGCCGGGTCCTTGATGTCGCAGGTCTTGCAGTGCACACAGTTCTGCGCGTTGATCTGGAAGCGCTTGCTGCCGTCGTCGTTGCTCACCACCTCGTACACGCCGGCCGGGCAGTAGCGCTGCGCCGGTTCGTCGTAGAGCGGCAGGTTCTTGGCGATGGGCACGCTCGGGTCGGCCAGCTTGAGGTGGATCGGCTGGTCTTCCTCGTGGTTGGTGTTGGAGAGGAACACCGAGGAGAGCTTGTCGAAGCTCAGCTTGCCGTCGGGTTTCGGGTAGTCGATCTTCGGCGCTTCGCTGGCCTTCTTCAGGCTGGCGTAGTCCGGGGTGGTGTCGCGCAGGGTGACCGGGATCTTGCCGCCGAAGAAGTTCTGGTCGATGAAGTTGAACGCACCGCCACCGATGGCACCGAACTTGTGGATGGCCGCGCCGAAGTTGCGGCTGCGGAACAGTTCGTCGTACAGCCAGCTGGCCTTGAACGCGTCCACGTAGCTGGTCAGCTCGTCGCCGCCCTCGCGGCCGGCGGCCAGGGCCTCGGCGATGGCCTCGGCGGCCAGCATGCCGGACTTCATGGCGGTGTGGCTGCCCTTGATCTTGGCGAAGTTCAGGGTGCCCAGGTCGCAGCCGATCAGCGCGCCGCCGGGGAAGACCATCTTCGGCAGCGAGTTGTAGCCGCCCTTGCAGATGGCGCGGGCGCCGTAGGCCACGCGCTTGCCGCCTTCCAGGTACTGCTTGATCACCGGGTGGTGCTTGTAGCGCTGGAATTCGTCGAAGGGCGACAGGTGCGGGTTGCTGTAGGACAGGTCGATGATCAGGCCCACGACCACCTGGTTGTTCTCCAGGTGATAGAGGAAGGAGCCGCCCGGGTTGTCGTCGTTCAGCGGCCAGCCAGCGGTGTGCACCACCAGGCCCTGCTCGTGCTTGGCCGGGTCGATGTCCCAGATTTCCTTGATGCCGATGCCGTAGTGCTGGGCGTCGGCGTCGCTGTCGAGCTTGTACTTCCTGATCAGTTGCTTGCCGATGTGGCCACGGCAGCCTTCGGCGAACAGGGTGTACTTGGCGCGCAGCTCCATACCGGGGGTGTAGTACCCTTCTTTCGGATTGCCTTCGCGGTCGACGCCCAGGTCACCGGTGACGATGCCGCGGACCACGCCGTTCTCGTCGATCAGGGCTTCCTGGGCGGCGAAGCCCGGGTAGATCTCCACGCCCAGGCCTTCGGCCTGCTGGGCCAGCCAGCGGCACAGGTTGCCCAGGGAGATGATGTAGTTGCCCTCGTTGTGCATGGTCTTGGGCACGAAGAAGTTCGGCACCTTGGTGGCGGCCTGGTCGTTCTTCAGGACATAGATGTCGTCGCGCTTGACCGGGGTGTTCAGCGGGGCTTCGAGTTCCTTCCAGTTGGGGAACAGCTCGTTCAGCGCGCGCGGCTCGAACACGGCCCCGGAAAGAATGTGGGCGCCTACTTCGGAACCCTTCTCGACCACACAGACGCTGATCTCCTGACCCGCGTCGGCGGCCTTCTGCTTCAGTCGGCATGCGGCGGACAGACCGGCAGGGCCGGCGCCGACGATGACGACGTCGAATTCCATGTATTCGCGTTCCACTTCTCGATCTCTCCTAACTCAAGGCTCTACAGGCTATTTGTTGGTATGGGGCCGGGGGCGCTACCCCGGACAGAGCGGGGCGCAATTATAGCGACAGGGCCCAGCATAGTTATACCCCCCGTTTTGGGCAATACAAACGTTTGTTTGAAATGCGCGGAAGCCTGATAGAATCGGCTTCCGCGCCTTATGAACGGGCATTCACGCGTATTGACCCGACAGGGCGATGCGGTCAAGATAGCCACGGTTTTGCGGTCGCGGTCTTGCTGCGTGTAGTCGCAGATAGCGTGCACTACCGGCCAGGCCTGTCTGGCGACTTCCTATTCACCGGAGAAAAACGAGGAATCCATGAAGGTTCTTGTAGCTGTCAAACGAGTGGTTGACTATAACGTCAAGGTCCGCGTCAAGGCGGACAACTCCGGCGTCGATCTCGCCAACGTGAAAATGTCCATGAACCCCTTCTGCGAAATCGCCGTGGAAGAGGCCGTGCGTCTGAAGGAAAAGGGCGTCGCCACTGAAATCGTCGCCGTCTCCGTCGGCCCGACCGCGGCCCAGGAACAACTGCGTACCGCCCTGGCCCTGGGCGCCGACCGCGCCATCCTGGTCGAGACCAACGAAGAACTGAATTCCTTGGCCATCGCCAAGGCCCTGAAGGCCGTGGTCGACAAAGAGCAGCCGCAGCTGGTCATCCTCGGCAAGCAGGCCATCGACAGCGACAACAACCAGACCGGCCAGATGCTGGCCGCGCTGACCGGCTACGCCCAGGGCACCTTCGCCTCCAAGGTCGAAGTCGCTGGCGGTCAGGTCAAGGTCACTCGCGAGATCGACGGCGGCCTGCAGACCGTTGCGCTGGAGCTGCCGGCGATCGTCACCACCGACCTGCGCCTGAACGAGCCGCGCTACGCGTCGCTGCCGAACATCATGAAAGCGAAGAAGAAGCCGCTGGACGTGGT
>NZ_QGSL01000106.1:1297189-1316672 GCF_003176655.1 Pseudomonas sp. RW407
CTCCAGCACCGAGCCGATCTGCTCGCTGCTGGCCGCCAGGCCCTCGACCTGGGTCATCGCCTGGCTCATGTCGCGGGCCAGTTCGTCGATGGCGCGGGTGGTCTGGTCGATCACCGCCAGGCCGTCACGGGTGGCGCCGTCGGCGCCGCGGGCGGCATCGGCGGCTTGCGCGGCGCTGTTGGCCACGTCGTGGGCGGTGGCGCTCATTTCCTGGGAGGCGGTGGCGACCTGCTCGATCTCGCGGAACTGCTGCTGCATGCCGGCGCTGGTCTGGGTGGACAGCGCGGCGGACTGGTCGGCGGTGGCGCGGGCGTCCTGCACCGAGGCCTTCACGTCACGGATGATCGGCTGCAGCTTGTCGAGGAAGCGGTTGAACCAGCCGGCCAGCTCGCCCAGTTCGTCCTGGCCCTGGTACTTCAGGCGCTGGGTCAGGTCGCCCTCGCCGCTGGCGATGTCGCGCAGCATGCCGGCCACGCCGAGGATCGGGCGGGTCACGCCGCGGGCGGTCAGCCACAGCAACAGCAGCACCACCAGCGCCAGGCCGACGCCGAAGGCGGTTTCCCAGAGCGCGCCGCTGAGGTTGCGCGCGTCCAGCTCGCCCTGCAGCTTCAGCGACGGCTCCAGCAGCACCTGGCGCGGCACTTCCAGCAGCACGCCCCAGTTCTTCGAATCCGGAATGGCCTGCAGCGGCTCGACCACCTGCAGCCGGTCCTCGCCCATCAGCGCCCGGGGCGCGCCGGCGGCCTGCACGCCGAGGATCTCGGCGGCGTTGGCCACGGACTTGGCCAGCGGCTGGCCGAGCTGGTTGGCGTCCTGGCTGTCGCCGGCCAGCAGCCCGGCCGGGCTGAGGATGCGGATGCTGCCCTGGCCGGCGTAGAGGTCACGGTCGCCATCCAGCGCCAGTTGCTGCAGGCGGCTGAGGCTGATGTCGGCGCCCACCACCGCCAGCAGCTTGCCGTTCTCCAGCAGCGGGAGCACCACGGTGGTCATCAGCACGCGCTGGCCCGAGGCGTCGTCGAAATACGGGTTGAGCACGCAGGGCCTGAGGTTCTGTTTCGGGCACTGGTACCAGGTGTTGAAGGGCGAGCCGTCGAGCATCGCGGTGGTGTCGGCGATCATCGCCTCGGTCACCGCCAGGCTGCTGTCGCCGCTGGCCTTCTGCGCCCAGTAGGCGCCGAAGCGGCCCTTCTCGCTGCTGCCCAGGGCCTGCTGGCCGGCGAAACGGGCGTCCTGGCCGTCCAGGGCGTCGGGTTCGAACACCACGTAGAGGCTGAGCAGCGTCGGGTTGGACTTCAGCCCATCGTGCACCAGCTTCACCAGGTCCTCGCGCAGCACCTGCGCATCCACGCCATGCCCGGCGCTCTGCGCGCGCAACTGGGCGACCTGGCGACTGAACTGGTCACCGAAGTGGTAGACGTCGGTGAAGAAGCGCTGGATGGTCTCCGCCTGCTGCTCGGCCCGCGCCTGCATGCGCGCCTGGGCCGCGTCCTCGAGCATCTGCGCGTTGGCCGTCTTCACCAGCTGCAGGTTGTGGTTCATGCGGTACAGCGAGCTGCCGACCAGCAACGCCACGGTGCACAACAGGCAGAGGCCGGCCAGCAGGGTGATCTTCCACTGGATCGAAAGGCGCGTCAGGAACATGGGTGGGAGTCCTTGGAACGTGGGAGTGCCCCAGGCTATCGGCCTGGCGGGGAATTTCTGGAGGCGTCGGGCCAGTCGTTTTCCTGCTGCATCAGCGCGCGGTACTGGCCGGGGGTGGAGCCGGTCCACTTGCGGAAGGCCTTGTAGAAGGCGCTGGTGTCGGCGAAGCCGAGCGCCTCGGCCAGTTCGGCGAAGTTGCCCTCGCCGGCGTCCAGCCGGGCGATGGCCAGGTCGCGGCGCAGCTGGTCCTTCAGCGCCTGGTACGACTGGCCCTCGGCGGCCAGCTTGCGGCGCAGGGTGGACGAGGCCATGTAGAAGTGGCTGCCCAGGGCTTCCAGGTCCGGCCAGCGATCGCAGCGCTGGCTGCGCAGGTAGGCCTTGATGCGCGCGGCCAGGCTCTGCGGGTCGCGGTAGCGCACCAGGATGTTCGCCGGGGCGCCGGCGAGGAAGCGGCGCAGCTCGCGCTCGTCACGGCGCACCGGCAGGGCCAGCGCCTCGGCGTTGAACAGCAGGCGCGTCTGGCGGCGGGCGAAGCGCAGGTTGTCGCTGAACATCACCCGGTAGTCCTCGATGTAGTCCGGCTGCGGGCAGCGCAGGTCGAGGGCGAGGATGGGGATGCGCCGGCCCACCAGCCAGCAGGCCAGGCCGTGGACCATCAGGTACAGGGTGAAGTAGCAGAAGGCCCGCTGCGGCGGCGCCGCACCCTCGTCGAGCTGGATCGCCGCCACCCCGTCCTGGCTGACCAGGCGCGGCTGCAGGCCGTCCAGCACCAGGCCGAGGAAGGCCAGCGCGCGTTCCAGCGCCGCCTCGAGGCTCGCCTCGTGGATGGCGGTGCGGGCCATGAAGTTGAAGCTGCCGGACTTCATGCGCCGGGGGTTCATGGCGAAGAACTCGTCGTCCAGCTGCCGCGCCAGGCGCAGCCAGAGCCGCGAGTAGGCCTGGATGGGCACCCGCGCGTAGGGCTTGCCGGGCAGCTCGGCAGCGATGCCCGCCGCGGCCAGCAGCGCGGACGCGTCGAGGCCCTGGCGGACGGGTTCGGCCAGGGCCTCGTTGACCAGGCGGATGGAGATGGTGCCCTTTTCTACCGGCATGCCGCCTCGCGCTCGTCAGCCATTGCCCCTGCGCAGTTCCTCGATGCTGATCTCGCGCATGCGGAACTTCTGGATCTTGCCGGTCACCGTCATCGGGAAGTCGTCGCAGAAGCGGAAGTAGCGCGGCACCTTGAAGTGGGCGATGCGCGCCTTGCAGAAGGCCCGCAGCTCCTCCTCGTCGACGCCGTGGCCGGGGTGGAACTTGACCCAGGCCACCAGTTCCTCGCCGTACTTCTCGTCGGGGATGCCGATCACCTGGGCGTCGGCCACCGCGTGGTGGGTGTAGAGGAATTCCTCGATCTCCCGCGGGTAGATGTTCTCGCCGCCGCGGATGATCATGTCCTTGCTGCGCCCGACGATGCGCACGTTGCCCGCCTCGTCCATCACCGCCAGGTCGCCGGTGAGCATCCAGCGCGCCGGGCTGATGGCCTCGGCCGTGGCCTGGGGGTTGTTCCAGTAGCCGAGCATGACGCTGTAGCCGCGGGTGCACAGCTCGCCGATGGTGCCGCGCGGGACGATGCGGCCGTCGCCGTCGATGATCTTGCTCTCCAGGTGCGGCTGGGTGCGGCCGACGGTGGTCACGCGGATTTCCAGCTCGTCGTCCGGGCCGGTCTGCAGCGACACCGGGCTGGTCTCGGTCATGCCGTAGGCGATCTGCACCTGCGCCATGTGCATTTCGCTGATGACCCGGCGCATCACCTCGATCGGGCAGGTGGCGCCGGCCATGATCCCGGTGCGCAGGCTGGACAGGTCGAATTCCGCGCGGCGCGGGTGGTCCAGCTCGGCGATGAACATGGTGGGCACGCCGTAGAGCGCGGTGGCGCGTTCCTCCGACACCGCGGCCAGGGTGGCCTCGGGCTCGAAGCTGGGCGCCGGGTAGATCATGGTGGAACCGTGGGTGAGGCAGCCGAGGTTGCCCATCACCATGCCGAAGCAGTGGTACAGCGGCACCGGGATCACCAGGCGGTCGTGCTCGGTGAGGCCGATGCTTTCGCCGACCATCAGGCCGTTGTTGAGGATGTTGTAGTGGCTGAGGGTGGCGCCCTTGGGGAAGCCGGTGGTGCCGGAGGTGTACTGGATGTTGATCGGCTCGTCGAACTGCAGCAGCGCCTGGCGCTGGGCCAGTTCCTCGGCGGAGACGGCGGCGCCGATACCCTCCAGCTGGTCCCAGCGCAGGAAGCCGGCGGGGGCCTGGGCGGCCAGGCTGATCACCCCGCTCAGCTCCGGCAGGCGCGCGCTGTTCAACTCGCCCGGGCGGCAGTCGCGCAGCTCCGGCAGCAGCTCGGCGAGCATGCCGTGGTAGTCGGAGGTCTTGAAGGCGTCGGCGCACACCAGCCAGCGGCAGCCGGACTGCTTCAGCGCATATTCCAGCTCGTTGGCGCGGTAGGCCGGGTTGATGTTGACCAGCACGGCGCCGACCTTGGCGCTGGCGAACTGGGTGATGCACCACTGCGCGCAGTTCGGCGCCCAGATGCCCAGGCGGTCGCCCTGGCGCAGGCCCAGGGCGAGGAAGGCGCGGGCCGTGGCGTTGACCACCTCGGCCAGCCCGGCCCAGGTGTAGCGCAGGTTCTGGTGCCGCACCACCAGCGCCTCGCGGTCGGCGAAACGGCTGGCGGTGTCGTCGAAGGCAGCGCCTATGGTCATGGCCAGCAGCGGCTTGTCCTGGCGGCCACGGGTGTAGCTCGGGTGGTTCATGGCGTTCCCTTGTTGTGCTTGTTCTGGGACTGGGCTCGCGGCCGGGCCCACAGGCATGGGCATGACCGGCCGGTCGACGGCTCGCGGACCATCTTTACGTTAACGTAAAGGTAAACGCAAGTCCGCATTCCGCCCCGTTCACTACAGCTTAGCCAGTCAAGCTTCATGCCACAGAAGTCGAACGCCTTGTGAATCAGACACTTGGAATATTCCGACAGCCGACACCCGGGCTGCGCATTCGCATTTCGCAACACTTGGCGAGACACTTTCTCATTCCCGCCGTTGCGCTTTCAAAGTGATACACGCACTTGTACGCGCAAGCCCTTGAAATTCTTTCCCCCGGGCCGCCGTCGGGCTGATGCGCGGTCACCGGTCATGGATTAGAATTCTGGGAAATTGCCTACACGGATGTAGACCCTCCCACTTGTGCGAATCACATCCATGAACACTCGTCGTTCGATCCTCGGCCTGCTCTTCGCCTGCACTGCCGCCCTCGCCCTGCCCTCCCTCGCCGCCAGCAAGGCGGAAGTCACCCCCGGCCAGCTGGTCCTGGCCTCCGGCAGCGCCCTGGTGGTGGACCTGAATTCCGACAAGGTGGTCTATTCCAGCAACCCCGAGGTGGTCCGCCCGATCGCCTCGGTGACCAAGCTGATGACCGCCATGGTGGTGCTCGACGCCAAGCTGCCGCTGGACGAGCAGATAGACGTGGACATCTCCGAGACCGCCGAGATGAAGGGCGTGTTCTCCCGCGTGCACCTGGGCAGCCGCATCGACCGCCGGCAGATGCTGCTGCTGGCGCTGATGTCCTCGGAGAACCGCGCCGCCGCCAGCCTGGCCCACCACTACCCGGGCGGCAGCGTGGCCTTCGTCAAGGCGATGAACGCCAAGGCGAAGTCCCTGGGCATGCTGCACACCCACTACGTGGAGCCCACCGGCCTGTCGATCGAGAACACCTCCACCGCCCACGACCTGATCCGCCTGGTCAAGGCCGCCTACCAGTACCCGCTGATCCGCGAGCTGAGCACCACCGCGACCAAGGACGCGCGCTTCACCCACCCCAGCTACGCGCTGAGCTTCTTCAACACCAACCCGCTGGTGCGCGCCGGCAAGTGGGACATCCGCCTGACCAAGACCGGCTTCACCAACCAGGCCGGGCACTGCCTGGTGATGGTCACGGTGATGAACGGCCGCCCGGTGGCCCTGGCGCTGCTCGACGCCTTCGGCAAGCGCACCCACGTGGCCGACGCCGCGCGCATCCGCCGCTGGGTGGAGACCGGCAAGGCCTCGCCGGTGCCGGCGGTGGCGCTGCGCTACAAGCAGGCGAAGCAGACGCAGGGGATGCAGGCGGCGGAGTGATGGTGTTTCCCGGGGGCTTGGGTGTCCGGAGTTGAGAGCCCCTCTCCCTAACCCTCTCCCTGAAGGGAGAGGGGACTGTTCGGTGTGCTTGGATGCCCATGAGTCAGCCGGCAATCACTGAGGAGCGCAGGCACGGATTGGCTTGGTGTAGGAGCGAGCTTGCTCGCGAACGGGGTTTCCCGGCACTTCGGTGCCAAGGCTGAGAGCGCCCTCTCCCTAACCCTCTCCCTTCAGGGAGAGGGCTGGGGAGAGGGTTGCGGACTCCCCTGCCACACCAGAGCCCAACCCATACTCCGCCCTTCCCTACTGACCCACCCAGCACATCCCGGTACAGTGCCCGCTCAAAGCCCCCAAGCACCAGGCCGCCCATGCACGACAACTACTCCCTCACGGACTACCAGAGCGTCCGCCAGTTGGCGATCCGCTCGCTGTTCGAGATCTTCGAGCAGTTCAGCGAGGGCACCGTGATCGTCGACCGCGACGCGCGCATCGTCTGGATCAACCAGCGCTACGCCCAGCGCTTCGGCCTGGACGGGGCCGAGCAGGCCATCGGCCGCCCGGTGGAGAGCGTGATCCCCGGTAGCCTGATGCGCGAGGTGGTGAGCAGCGGCCGGCCGATGCTGCTGGACATCCTCGACATGCCGCGCGACCCGCTGGTGGTGATGCGCATGCCGATCCGCGACGACGCCGGGCAGGTCATCGGCGCCATCGGCTTCGCCCTGTTCGACGAGCTACGCTCGCTGTCGCCGCTGCTCACCCGCTACCAGCGCATGCGCCAGGAGCTGGCCTCCACCCGCTCGCTGCTGCAGGCGCGCCAGGCCAAGTACAGCCTGGCGCACTTCATCGGCAACGGCAGCGCCAGCCTGGAGGTCAAGCGCCGCGCCCGCCGGGCCGCGGCCAGCGAGGCGCCGGTGTTGCTGCTGGGCGAGACCGGCACCGGCAAGGAGCTGCTCGCCCACGCCATCCACAGCGCCTCGGCGCGGGCCGGCAAGGCCTTCGTCAGCATCAACGCCGCGGCCATCCCGGAAACCCTGCTGGAGGCGGAGTTCTTCGGCACCGCACCGGGCGCCTTCACCGGCGCCGACCGCAAGGGGCGGCCGGGCAAGCTGCAGATCGCCCAGGGCGGCACCCTGTTCCTCGACGAGATCGGCGACATGCCCCTGCCGCTGCAGAGCAAGCTACTGCGCGTGCTGCAGGAGAAGGAATTCGAGCCGGTGGGCTCCAACGAGGTGCTGCGCAGCGACGTGCGGCTGATCGCGGCCACCTCCATCGACCTGGACAAGGCCGTGCGCGAGGGCCGCTTCCGCGCCGACCTGTACTACCGCATCAACGTGGTGCCGATCGTCATCCCGCCGCTGCGCGAGCGCCTGGAAGACCTGCCGGCGCTGTGCGAGGCGATCCTCGACGACCTGCGCGAGGACAAGCACGCGCTCTACGAACTGGGCGCCGACGCCCTCGACCTGCTGCGCCGCCACGCCTGGCCCGGCAACGTGCGCGAGCTGCGCAACCTGCTGGAGCGCAGCGTGCTGCTCAACGACCGCACACAGCTGGACGCCCAGGCCCTGCATGCGGCCCTGGGCCCGTTGCAGGCCCCACCTGCGCCGGCGGGCGGCAGCCGCGCCAGCCTGGCCGAGGGACAGGACTTCCACTCGGCCCGGGCGGCCTTCGAGCGCGAGCTGATCGGCAACGTGCTGGCCGAACATGCCGGCAACGTCGAGGCGGCCGCGCGGCGCCTGGGGCTGGGCCGTTCGACGCTGTACAAGAAGATGGCCGCCCTGGGCCTTCCGTCCTGAAACAGAGACTTTTCTCCATTTAGAGACAACAGCGGTTTTCCTGCGTCTCCAGTCATGACGAAGAGGGTTTTGTCCACGAATAGAGACAGAACTCATCGCGCGGGCATGTAAATATCAAATAAATTCCTTTTAAATCAGCAAGTTAACTACCTGGCACGGTTCTCGCTATCCGGCTTGCGCGGCTACCCGCCGCACGCCGACATAACAACAACCAACGTGTCGCGCACGAACGCCATCCACGGGGCCCACGGCCCGCCCCGGTTCGCCGCCGCGCCACGCCAGGAGTACTTCCGACCATGAGCAGCACCCCGCTCAAGCATGCCGCCGCCCTCGCCACCCTGGGCTCCACCCTCGGCATCGCGCTCCCCGTCCAGGCCGATTTCCTCGCCGACAGCAAGGCCAGCCTCGAACTGCGCAACTTCTACTTCAACCGTGACTTCCGCCAGGACGCCGCGCCCCAGTCGAAACAGGAGGAATGGGCGCAGGGCTTCCTGCTGCGCTACGAATCCGGCTTCACCGAGGGCACCATCGGCGTGGGCGTCGACGCCATCGGCCTGCTCGGCGTCAAGCTCGACTCCAGTCCCGGGCGCGCCGGCTCCGGCCTGCTGCCGCGCGACCGCGAGAAGCTCCACGGCGCCCAGGACGACTACAGCGAACTGGGCCTGACCGCCAAGCTGCGCGCCTCCCACAGTGTGCTCAAGGTCGGCACCCTGCTGCCCAAGCTGCCGACGGTGCTGGCCAACGACTCGCGCCTGCTGCCGCAGACCTTCCAGGGCGCGCACCTGAATTCCACCGAGTTCGCCGGCCTGACCTTCGACGGCGGCCGCCTGCGCCAGGTCAGCCAGCGCGACTCCTCCGACAGCGAGGACATGACCCTCACCACCGGCAACGCCCGCGGCATCACCGCCAGCGCCAGCAGCGACCGCTTCGACTTCGCCGGCCTGAGCTACAAATGGACGCCGCAGCTGACCACCGGCTACAACTACGCCAGGCTCGACGGCCTGTACGACCAGCACATCGTCAACCTGCTGCACGTGCTGCCCATCGCCGAGGGCCAGGCGCTTAAGACCGACCTGCGCTTCGCCCGCTCCAAGGACGACGGCCACAGCAACGTCGACAACCGCGCGTTCGGCGCCATGCTCACCTACAGCCTCGGCGGCCACGCCTTCGGCGCCGGCTACCAGGCGATGCACGGCGACACCGGCTTCGCCTACATCGGCGGCACCGACGCCTTCCTGGTCAACTTCGTGCAGATCGGCGACTTCGCCAACCGCGACGAGAAGTCCTGGCAGCTACGCTACGACTACGACTTCGCCGCCCTCGGCGTGCCCGGCCTGACCTTCATGACGCGCTACCTGTCCGGCGACGACATCGAGCTGGGCGCCGGCAGGCCCGAAGGCAAGGAATGGGAGCGCAACACCGACATCGGCTACGTGGTGCAGAGCGGCCCGCTGAAGAACTTCGGCGTCAAATGGCGCAACGCTACCGTGCGTTCCAGCCATTTCGGCAACGACCTGGACGAGAACCGGCTGATCCTCAGCTACGTGCTGCCGCTCTGGTAAGCGCCGGCCTTTCCCTCGTCACGACAAGAACCAAGCGCGGCCGATGCGCCGCGCGGCTCCAGGAGAACTGCCCATGAGCGTGGTCATCGCCCTCGCCGCCCTAGCCCTGCTGATGCTCGCCGCCTACCGCGGCTACAGCGTCATCCTCTTCGCCCCCATCGCGGCGCTGCTCGCCGTGCTCTTCACCGACCCGTCCGCGGTGGCGCCGGCCTTCACCGGCGTGTTCATGGAGAAGATGGTCGGCTTCGTCAAACTCTACTTCCCGGTGTTCCTGCTCGGCGCCGTGTTCGGCAAGCTCATCGAGCTGTCGGGCTTCTCGCGCTCCATAGTCGCGGCCGCCATCCGCCTGCTCGGCACCCGCCAGGCCATGCTGGTCATCGTGCTGGTGTGCGCGCTGCTCACCTACGGCGGCGTGTCGCTGTTCGTGGTGGTGTTCGCGGTCTACCCCTTCGCCGCCGAGATGTTCCGCCAGAGCGACATCCCCAAGCGGCTGATCCCTGCGACCATCGCCCTGGGCGCCTTCAGCTTCACCATGGACGCCCTGCCCGGCACCCCGCAGATCCAGAACATCATCCCCACCGCCTTCTTCGGCACCAACGGCTGGGCGGCGCCCTGGCTGGGGCTGATCGGCAGCCTGTTCGTGTTCGCCGTGGGCATGCTGTTCCTGCGCCGCCAGGCCAACCGCGCCCACGCCGCCGGCGAAGGCTATGGCCGCGAGCTGCGCAACGAGCCGGAGACCGCCAGCGACATCACCCTGCCCAACCCGCTGCTGGCGCTGTCGCCGCTGGTGCTGGTGGGCGTGGCCAACCTGCTGTTCACCCACTGGATTCCGCAACTCTACGGCAAGACCCACAGCCTGCAGCTGGCCGGCATGGCCGCGCCGGTGGCCAGCGACGTGAGCAAGCTCACCGGCATCTGGGCGGTGCAGGCGGCGCTGCTGCTGGGCATCCTGCTGGTGCTGGCCAGCAGCTACCGGGTGATCCGCAGCCGCCTGGCCGAGGGCAGCAAGACCGCGGTCTCCGGCGCCCTGCTGGCGGCGATGAACACCGCCTCGGAATACGGCTTTGGCGCGGTCATCGCCTCGCTGCCGGGCTTCCTGGTGCTGGCCGACGCGCTCAAGCGCATCCCCGACCCGCTGGTCAACGAGGCCATCACCGTCACCGCGCTGGCCGGCATCACCGGCTCGGCCTCCGGCGGCATGAGCATCGCCCTGGCGGCCATGTCCGAGCAGTTCATCGCCGCCGCCCACGCCGCCAACATCCCCCTGGAGGTCCTGCACCGCGTCGCCGCCATGGCCAGCGGCGGGATGGACACGCTGCCGCACAACGGCGCGGTCATCACCCTGCTGGCGGTCACCGGGCTGACCCACCGCGAGGCCTACAAGGACATCTTCGCCATCACCCTGATCAAGACCCTGGCGGTATTCGTGGTGATCGCTACCTTCTACGCAACCGGCATCGTCTGACGCCACGCATCACCCGGCGGCCCTTTCCGGGCCGCCACCGGCAGGAGAAACACCCCATGAACCTCAAAGGCAAGATCGCACTGGTCACCGGCGCCACCAGCGGCATCGGCCTGGGCATCGCCGAGCGCCTGGCCGCGGCCGGCGCCCAGGTGGTGATCAACGGCTTCGGCGACATCGCCGGCGCACTGGCCGAACTGGGCCGCCACGGCACCCGCGTCGGCCACCACCCGGCGGACATGGCCGACCCGGCGCAGATCGCCGAGATGATCGCCTACGTCGAACGCGAGTTCGGCGCCCTGGACATCCTGGTGAACAACGCCGGCATCCAGCACGTGGAGGCCGTGGAAGACTTCCCGGTGGAACGCTGGAACGCCATCATCGCCATCAACCTGTCAGCGGTGTTCCACACCACCCGCCTGGCGCTGCCGGGCATGCGCCGGCGCGGCTGGGGGCGCATCCTCAACATCGCCTCCACCCACGGCCTGGTGGCCTCCGCCGGCAAGAGCGCCTACGTCGCCGCCAAGCACGGGGTGGTCGGCCTGACCAAGAGCGTCGCCCTGGAGACCGCCACCACGCCCATCACCTGCAACGCCATCTGCCCGGGCTGGGTACTGACGCCGCTGGTGCAGCAGCAGATCGACGCCCGCGTGGCCGCCGGCGCCAGCCCCGAGCAGGCGCGCCACGACCTGCTGGCGGAAAAGCAGCCGTCGCTGGAATTCGTCACCCCCGCCCAGCTGGGCGAGCTGGCCCTGTTCCTGTGCAGCGAGGCCGCCGCCCAGGTGCGGGGCGCCGCCTGGAACATGGACGGCGGCTGGGTCGCGCAGTAGCGCCGCGCCAGGCGGGGGCCCGTCCCCCGCCCATTCATCGATGGGCTGAAGCCGCCGGAATCCCGTGCCACACTGGCAGGACAAGAAGTGGATGGACGGACGCCCCGATGAAGCCCTTGTGGACCCCCTCCGCCGAACGCATCGCCGCCACCCGGCTGGATGCCTTCCGCCGCCAGGTCAACCAGCGCCATGGCCTGGAACTGGCCGACTACCCTGCCCTGCACGCCTGGAGCGTCGAACACCGCGAAGCCTTCTGGCAGGCCATCGTCGACGGCTTCGACGTGCGCTTCCACAGCCCGCCGCGCACGGTGCTCGAAGAAGGCCCGCAAATGCCCGACGCGCGCTGGTTCCCCGGCGCCACCCTGAACTTCGCCGAACACCTGCTGCGCCGCCGCGACGGGGCCACGGCGGTGGTGGCCATCGGCGAAGACGGCAGCCGCGAAAGCCTCAGCCACGCCGAGCTGGCCGCCCAGGTCGCCGGCCTGCAGCGCGCCCTGCGCGACGCCGGGGTGGGCATGGGCGACCGCGTGGCGGCCTTCATGCCCAACACCTGGCAGACCCTCGTCGGCATGCTCGCCGCCACCAGCCTGGGCGCCACCTGGTCCAGCTGTTCGCCGGACTTCGGCACCCAGGGGGTGATCGACCGCTTCGGCCAGATCGAGCCCAGGGTGCTGATCGCCTGCGCCGGCTACCGCTACGCCGGCAAGGTGCTGGACCTGACCGGCAAGCTCAACGAGATACTGGCGCAGTTGCCGTCGCTGCAAGAGTTGGTGCTGGTGCCTTATGCCCGGCCAGAGGCGCGTGCAACGGATTGCAAATCCGCTGCACGCGTCACCCTGTGGGACGACTTCTACCAGGGCGGCGGCGAACCCTGGTTCACCCCGGTGCCCTTCGCCCACCCGCTGTACATCCTCTACTCCAGCGGCACCACCGGCGTGCCCAAGTGCATCGTCCACGGCACCGGCGGCGTGCTGCTGCAGCACCTGAAGGAGCACGCGCTGCACACCGACCTGCACCCGGGCGACGTGCTCTTCTACTACACCACCTGCGGCTGGATGATGTGGAACTGGCTGGCCTCCGGCCTGGCGGTGGGCGCCCGCCTGGTGCTCTACGACGGCTCGCCCTTCCACCCCGGCCCCGAGCGGCTGGTCGACCTGATCGACGCCGAGGGCATCAACGTCTTCGGCACCAGCGCCAAGTACATCGCGGCGCTGGAGAAGGCCGGCGTGCGCCCGGCGCAGACGCACCACCTGGATAGCCTGCGCACTATGCTCTCCACCGGCTCGCCGCTGGCCCACGAGAGCTTCGACTACGTCTACCGCGACATCAAGGCCGACCTGTGCCTGTCGTCCATCTCCGGCGGCACCGACATCGTCTCCTGCTTCGCCCTGGGCAACCCCACGGCCCCGGTGTGGCGCGGCGAACTGCAGTGCAAGGGGCTGGGCATGGCGGTGGAAGTCTGGGACGACGACGGCAAGCGCCTGCGCAGCGGCAAGGGCGAACTGGTCTGCACCCGGCATTTCCCGTCGATCCCGGTGGGCTTCCGGAACGACCCGCGGGGCGAGAAGCTCCACGACGCCTACTTCGCCACCTTCCCCGGCATCTGGGCCCACGGCGACTACGCCGAGGAAACCGCCCACGGCGGCCTGGTGATCCACGGCCGCTCCGATGCCGTGCTCAACCCTGGCGGCGTGCGCATCGGCACAGCGGAAATCTACCGCCAGGTGGAAAAGGTCGACGAAGTGCTGGAATCCATCGCCATCGGCCAGGACTGGCAAGGCGACGTGCGCGTGGTGCTGTTCGTGCGCCTGCGCGAAGGCGTGCAACTGGACGAAGCGCTGCAGGAGAAGATTCGCCGGACCATCCGCGCCAACACCACGCCACGCCACGTGCCGGCGAAGATCATCGCGGTAGCCGACATCCCCCGCACCCTCAGCGGCAAGATAGTGGAGCTGGCGGTGCGCAACGTGGTGCACGGCCGGCCGGTGAAGAACACCGACGCCCTGACCAACCCGCAGGCGCTGGAGCTGTACCGGGACCTCGAAGCGCTGAAGTCATAAGGCGGGCCATGCCTGCCGGTTGCAGATCGGGACCGCGCAAAGGCCGCCTCAGGTGTCTGCAACCCGACGACCGAACAGGGCCCTGGGTGATTTGCCGTAGTAACGGGTGAAGGCGACGGTGAAATTGTTGGCGTATCCGTAGCCCACCTGCCAGGCGACCTGGGAGACCCGCTCGCCGGTCTCCAGCAAGCTGAGAGCCTTGGTCATGCGCAGCTTCAGCAGCAGCGCCGCCGGCGTGGCATCGTACAGGTAGAGCATGCCGTCCTTGAGCTTGTTCCTGTTGATGCCCACGGAGGTGGCCAGGTAATCGAGCGTCAGGGGCTTGTCGAGGTGCTCGTCCATCATCTGCCGCGCTCGCTCGATGCACTCGATATCCGCCGGTGAGAACGGGGACGAAGCGGCGCCATGTTCCGGCAACAGAAGGCTGAACTGTTCGTTGAGCAGGCTGAGGGCGTGGATGTGCAGGTCCAGCCGCGAGAGCTGACTCCGGCAAGGTAGCAGGTGGCTGATCAGCGCATTGGCATGGGCCATCGCCGCCGGCGTGCTGGCCCGGAAGGCCAGGCGGCTGAGCTGCCGGCTGCCGAGGATGTCCGCGGCCCGCTGCGGCCCCAGGTACTTGCCGACCAGGGACTCATGCGCCACCACGCGCAGCTGCGACACGGTTTCATCCGCCTCGTAGCGCCTCTCGCCGGCTATGCCCTGGAATGAAGAGACGGTGGTATAGCCCTTCTGAAATTCCAGG
This sequence comes from Pseudomonas sp. RW407, assembly GCF_003176655.1. NCBI lineage: Bacteria > Pseudomonadati > Pseudomonadota > Gammaproteobacteria > Pseudomonadales > Pseudomonadaceae > Pseudomonas > Pseudomonas sp. RW407. Next base: position 1,311,422 of record NZ_QGSL01000106.1, read on the forward strand.
CGGGTGGCGTCTTGCCCTTCGTAGCGGGAGCGACCTTTCATGCCGAGGGTAATGACCATGACCCGCCCCTCGTGCGGCCCGTGGGTTTCCTCGGTCAATGCAATGCCGGGGCGGTAGTGCAGCCTGCCCAGGCCCAGCCCTGGCTCCAGTTCGACAAAATCATGGAAGCAATTACCGATTTCGTCGGGTAGTTGCAGGCGTGTCTTGCCGTCCGCCAGGACGCTGCGGATGCGGGGGGCTTCCAGTGTCAGCCGACAGCGGCTTTTGCGTGCGCTCATCTCTTCCTTCCGCCCCTCCAGATCTTCCGCATAGAAATCCGTGCCTCTCGCATACCTAAAAAGCAATGATTCTCATTAATTTAAGGCATCGCTCCATCGGGGACCAGCATTGCCTCCCCATGAACAAAGCCGAAAAGGAAAACCGATGCCTTCGATTCACAGAGCAGAGGGGCTAGCCATGGCGCCTGAACCCATCGAGAACCTGACGCCCCCTCCTCCTCTCGCCCGACCCCACGTCCTGCAATCCTGCTGGGACATGCAACTGGCCGGCCTGGGTGCCGACGCCTTGCGGGCAGCCCTGGAGGCGAAAATGTTCGTGCAGTTGGACGACTACGTCAGCACGCAACAACTCGCCGAACGCCTGTCGCTGTTGCCCGCCAACGCCGGCTATTTCCTTGAGCTGTTATGGAGCCTGGATGTGCTCGAGCGCAAGTACACGGCCAACGGCGAGGCCACCTACCGCACGCGTACTGAACTGCAACCCTACCTGCATGCGGGCTCGCCCCGTTACTGCGGAGATGCCTTGCTCTATCGCCATCGTGTGCTACGGCAGGCAGGCATGCAGTTGCCCGATCAACTGTGCGAGCGCACGCCACCCTTGCCCGCCCCGGTTGCGCAGCAACAAGGCTGGGCCGAGGCGGCCCGGGTGCAGATTGCCCAGGAGCAGCAGGCGATCACGGTCGAAGTGGCCTGCGCGGTCCTCGGCCAGCAGCCGGAATTCGCCACGGCGCGGCGGATGCTGGACCTGGGCGGCGGCCCCGGCCTGGTGGCGATCGCGCTGGCGAAGCTGCAGCCGGAACTGTCCGGCGCGGTGTTCGAGTACCCGGCTGTCGCGGCGGTGGCGCAGCAGAACATCGAGCATGCCGCCCTTTCCGGCCGTTTGACCGCATGTGGCGGTGACCTGGCGCAGGACGATTTCGGCAGCGGCTACGACCTGATCTGGTGCTCGTCGGTGCTGCATTTCGTGCCGGATGTCCCGGCCACCCTGAACCGCCTGTATACGGCGCTGCGTCCAGGCGGGCTGCTTGTCTGTTGCCATGCCGAGATCGCGGACGCCGCGCGCCAGGCCAGGCCGGTTCTGCAGTATTACCTGCACATGCGCATGCAGGGGCGCCACGTGTGGCACGCTGGGCAGTTGGCAACACAGCTGCAGCGGGTAGGGTTCGACCGGGTCGAGCAACTGGACGACGTCCGCTTTCCGGTAGCCCCCGTTGCCGTTCTGCTTGCCCGCAAAGGGAAGGACCGCCCATGAGCAGGTCCGGGCTGTTCGGCCTGCAGCTGTTGTTCGGCTGGATGAACCTGGCGTTGGCGGTGCCCGGCATCTATCTGATGTTCGGCATGCCGCTGGTGATGCGTCAGCACGGCTGGACCGGCACCGAGATCGGATTGTTCCAGCTTGCCGCGCTGCCGGCGATCTTCAAATTCCTGCTTGCCTTACCTGTACAGCGCATACGCCTGGGGCGCGGGCATTTCGTGCACTGGCTGTTGCTGCTCTGTGCGCTGCTGTTGGCGCTGTATTGGCTGATCGGTCGGCACGACCTGATCGGCGATCGCGTAATGCTGTTTGCACTGACCTTCGCCATCAGCATTGCCGCCACCTGGGCCGATATCCCACTGAATGCGCTGGCGGTGCAGTGCCTGCCACGCAGTGAGCAGTTGCGCGCCGGCAGCATCCGTTCTGCCGCGCTGTTCCTGGCTGCCATCCTCGGCGGCGGCATCCTGATCATGGTGCAGTCGCGTCTGGGCTGGCGGGCACCCTTCTGGCTGATGGGCGCAGGTCTGCTGATCGGTGCCTTGCCCTTCCTGTCGCTGCGCGTAAAGGCGGCATTGCCCGCGCAGACAACCTCTGGCGTTGCGCCAGCCCCGAGCGTGAAGGCGGACTGGGCCGGCTTTTTCAGCCAGCCGGGAGCACGGCAATGGACGCTGTTGCTGCTGACCAGTTTCCCCTGCATAGGCGCGGTGTGGCTCTACCTCAAACCGCTGATGCTCGACATGGGCATGCCGCTGGAGCGCGTGGCCCTCATCGTCGGTGTCGTCGGCAGCATGACCGGCGCGCTGTCCAGTCTGCTCGGCGGGCAACTGGTGCCGAGACTGGGCGCTGCACGGGCCATCGCGCTGTACCTATTGGCGGCCCTGTGCGCGCTTGCGCTATTGACGCTCACGGTCTGGGCCGGACTGGGGGCGACCTGGCTGATCGCCAGCGCCATCGGCGTGGCGGCCAGCATGGGAGCCGTCTCGGCACTGATGTTCGGGCTGACGATGTTCTTCACCCGGCGCCAGCGCAACGCCTCGGACTATGGCCTGCAAACCACGGTATTCACCGTCTCGCGCCTGGCTGTGCCGATCGCGGCGGGAGTGCTGCTCGACTGCCTGGGCTACACCGGCATGCTCCTCATGTTGACCCTGGGGGTGCTGTTCTCCTTCGTCCTGGCCTGGCAGGTACGCGGAAAAGTGGAGCGCTCGGCACAGTCGATATTGGCCGAAGAGGCCCACGAACCAGGCGTTGAGCCCTACGTGACCGGGCAACCGACAGCGGAACTGAAGCAAAACTCGAAGGAGCACATATGAAGGGACCACGAGGCCCCATCCCTCGCAGGGGCAAAGGTGCAAGGGCGCTTGGCCGGCGGGCCATGATGGCCTCCGTTCTGATCTCCGCCTTTGCGCCTGATACCCAGGCGGCATTCGCAGCGGATGCCACCAACGCCAAGGAAGAACCCCAGGCCCTACCGGCAATTACCGTCACCGCGGAGAAAATGGAACGACCGCTGGAAGAAGTGCCCGCCAGCGTGGCGGTGATCGATGGCCGGGATGTGGAGCAGTCCGGCATTACCAGCCTCGAGCAACTGGAAGGACGTATTCCCGGCCTGTCATTCCAGCCGTTCGGGCAAGCGGGTATGAACTCGCCTGTCATGCGCGGGCTGACGGCCAACTTCAACAGCTTCTCCACCTCCACTCTGCTGCTGGTCGATGGCGTTCCCACGCTGACGGCGCAGGGGTTCGAGAACGGCATGCTGGATCTGGATCGCATCGAGGTCATTCGCGGTCCGCAATCCACCCTGTATGGCCGCAACGCCGAGGCCGGCGTGATTGCCATCCACAGCCTGCCGATGGACGCCACGCCCAGAGCCAGCGTATCAGCGCAAGCAGGCAGCCGGGATAAGCGGGTCATGCGCTTCGCGCTCAGCCAGCCGCTGGTGGACGACCTGTTATATGCCAGCGTATCGGGCAACTGGTCGAGCCAGGACGGCTTCATCGACAACACCCACACGGGGCACGAAGAGGACGATCGCGAGCAGAACAACCTCAATATGGGGCTGCGCTGGACGCCAGGGGCCTCGACGGATGTGGTCATGCGCTATACGCGTCAGGCGTATGACGATGGCGCATCCCTCTGGGGCTCACCCAGCGCGCCAAGAGCGCAGGTCGCTTCCGGAACGCCGAGCTGGAATCGCTCCGAGGGGCAGGCATTGTCCTTCAATGTCCAGCATGAATTCGCCTCGGGCCTGCGCTTGCATTCGGTGACGGCGTGGAACGACTTCAAGGACCGGATTCAGCAGGACACGGACTTCATGCCGCCCGACGTCTTGCACGTCGGGCGCGATCATCATCTGCGCACGCTATCCCAGGAGTTCCGCCTGGAGGGAAAACTTGGGGAGTCCAGTTGGCTGGTTGGCGTCTATGGCGATCACAGCGACAACGATCTGCACAGCACCAGCAAGACCATGATGGGACTGTCGGACATCCGCGCAGATCAAGAGAGCGATACCGCCGCCCTGTTCACCCACTGGAATCTCCCCTTGTCAGCCAACTGGTCCCTGGATACCGGAGCACGTATCGAGCGCAATGAAGTGGAACTGCATCCGCGAGGGGCTACAAGCCAGGAAAAAGGCTGGACACACGTATCGCCCAAACTCGCACTGCAATACCAGATAACCGCCAATCACCAATGGTATGTGAGTGCCAGCCGGGGCGTGCGCACAGGCGGCTTCAATGTGCTGGCCCCCGCCATGGGTTATCTGCCCTACGACCCGGAGAAGAACTGGTCCTATGAAACCGGCCTCAAGGGCTGGCTTCTCGACAAGCGCATTCGTTATTCGCTGGCCGCCTATGTCATGGACATCGATGACATGCAGGTCATGCAGATGCCCACCGTCGGCATGATGTACATCACCAGCGCCGCAACGGCGACGTCCAAGGGCGTCGAGCTGGATATGGACTACCTGCTCGGCGATGGCTGGCAGCTCAAGAGCGGGCTGGCCTGGAATCGTACGCGCTTCGACCGCTTCCAGGATGGTACTGCCGATTACGACGGCAAGCACAACCCGTTCGCGCCGGATCTGACCGGGCACATCGGCATCCGCTACGACGCGCCGCAGGGTTGGTACGCACAAGCCAGCGTGACAGGCAGCAGCAAGGTCTACCTGGATGCGGCCAACCAGTATGAACGCAATGGTTATGCCCTGGTGAACCTGGTGGCCGGATACCAGCGCGGCAACTGGGAAGTCGCGGCCTATACCGACAACGCCACCGATCAGCGCTACGACGCGGTGGGCTACCAGAACGGCTTCGTCACCGTCTACAGCCCGCCGCGTGAAGCAGGTCTGAGGCTGACGTGGCGCCTGTAGGATGGATGGGTGGACATGGAGCGATACCCACCGCCATGGCCCCGAATGGCATTCCCCGGCAGTAACTGTGCCTCGGGTTGACCCTGCGCCCTCTCCCCAGCCCTCTCCCGCAAGCGGGAGAGGGCGCCGTCCGGCGTTGTCGGGAAGTCCGGTGTCATCCTGAAAGCCCGATCGCGGACGGAGTCCGCTCCTACGACCGTGCCACCGGATGGTTCCGCGTGGCGGAGGCAATCGACCGTAGGGCGAATAACCGTTCGCGGTTATCCGCCGTTGGCCGTGCCATCGGGGTGTCCGGCGTGGCGGGTGAATCCAATCGCGGACAAAGTCCGCTCCTACAGGGAAATGCCA
>NZ_QGSL01000106.1:1316682-1351635 GCF_003176655.1 Pseudomonas sp. RW407
GCTTCACCGGCGTGACCACCGCCGTGGAGCTGGCCGAGCGCGGCTACAAGGTGGCCATCGTCGAGACCAACAAGGTCGGCTGGGGCGCCAGCGGGCGCAACGGCGGCCAGGTCACCGGCAGCCTGTCCGGCGACGCCGCCATGCGCAAGCAGATGCAGCAGTGGCTGGGCCAGGACGTCGACGACTTCATCTGGCACCTGCGCTGGCGCGGCCACGAGATCATCCGCAACCGTGTGGAAAAATACGGCATCGCCTGCGACCTGAAGTTCGGCCACCTGCACGCGGCGATGAAGCCCTCGCACATGGCCGAGCTGGAGACCTCCTATGAGGAGGCCATTCGCCGCGGCATGGGCGACGAGGTCAGCCTGCTCGACGCCAACGATGTGCGCCAGCACCTGGAGAGCGACCTCTACTGCGGCGCCATCAAGAACCTGCGCAACATGCACCTGCACCCGCTGAACCTGTGCATCGGCGAGGCCAAGGCCCTGGAAAGCCTGGGCGGGCTGATCTTCGAGCATTCAGAGGTGCTGGACATCGTCCACGGCCCGCGCCCGGCCGTGGTCACCAACGGCGGGCGGATCAACGCCGCCCAGGTGCTGCTGGCCGGCGACGTCTACCACAAGCTGGAGCGCAAGCGGCTCAAGGGCATGATCTTCCCGGCCATGGGCGGCATCGTCACCACGAAGCCGCTGGGCGAGCTGGCCAGGCGCATCAACCCGCAGGACCTGGCGGTGTACGACTGCCGCTTCGTGCTCGACTACTACCGCCTGACCGCCGACGGCCGCCTGCTGTTCGGCGGTGGCGCCAACTACTCCGGGCGCGACTCGCGGGACATCGCCGGCGAACTGCGCCCGTGCATCGAGCGCACCTTCCCGGTGCTCAAGGGCGTGGAAATCGAGTTCCAGTGGAGCTGCGCCATGGGCATCGTGATGAACCGCATCCCGCAGCTGGGCAAGCTCTCGGACAACGTCTGGTACTGCCAGGGCTACTCCGGCCACGGCGTGGCCACCACCCACATCATGGGCGAGATCATGGCCACGGCCATGAGCGGCGACCTGGAGAAATTCGACACCTTCGCCCAGTGCAAGCACGTGAAGGTGCCCCTGGGCGACGTCTTCGGCAACCCGATGCTGGCGGCCGGCATGTGGTACTACCAGATGCTGGAGAAATTCCGCTGAGCCCCGCGGCTGCGGGCCCCGCCTCGCAGAAGGACGGCTTTTCGTAGGAGCGAGCTTGCTCGCGAACGGATTCCGCAGCGTGGCTCATTCACGCGCAAGAGCCAGGCGCCCCCTCCATCCTACGAAGAGCTCCCACGCCGTCGCCCCCGGGCACCGGCGTGCCGGCCGGCGGCGGATAACCGCGAACGGTTATCCGCCCTACGCGATGCGCGCCCAAAACCACTCATCTTTCCTACCGATCAATCAGAAATTTCCATTGCCGGATTCAATAGTTCCAACTGGAGCGGTGCGTACCCGGCCACGTATCCTGCGCGCCCGCAGCGGTCGGCACCGGTGCCCGCGGGGCCCGGCTGCAACTGGCGTCGTTCTTGCTTCATCTTTTTTGTGACAAATTCATGACAAGCGTTGTCTGCTATTACAGGTATATGCGGCAAGCAGTATCAGGGGGTGCCCATGGGTAGTGCGATCAAGGAACGGGCGACAATCATCTGCCGCCAGGACGACAAGATCCTTTTCGTGCGCAAGGCCCGGCGCAAATGGAACCTGCCCGGCGGCCGCATCGAGGCCGACGAGGCACCGAGCCAGGCAGCGCAGCGCGAACTGGCCGAAGAGACCGGCCTGCAGGTGGAGGCCATGGCCTACCTCGCCCCGCTGGAGCTGTACCAGACCCTCCACTACGTGTTCGAGGCCGCCCTGCCCGAGCCGCAGAACCCCCGCCCGCAGAACGAGATCGCCGATTGCCGCTGGTTCTCCCTGGACGAACTGGCCAAGCGCAACGTCAACAAGGCCATCAAGCGCCTGCTCAAGGACTGCCAGCGCCCGCCGCAGTGACGCGGCGGGCCCCTCCCCCGGAACGGCAGCGTCAGTTTCAGCCAATAGGCGTCACCGCCGAGGCGGGGCTCATCGCGGACGGAGTCCGCTCCTGCGTCCGTGCTTCCTGGAACCGTAGGGCGAATAACCGTTCGCGGTTATCCGCCGTTGACCAATGCACCCATGCCCACGAACGATGGCGGATAACGCCGTAGGCGTTATCCGCCCTACGAACGGCGCAGTTCCGTGCAATTGGAGGCCGGCGCCTACAGCCCACCGCGAGGCACGGTATCTCCCGTAGGAGCGGGCCCTGCCCGCGATTTCGCGCGCAGGGCGCGCTCCTACAGGGGAATGCAGCGGTGGGCCGCGCAGTAGCAAGCGCGCCCTACCGCCCACTCTCTCAAGGCGCGCCGAACAGCATGGTCCAGTACACCCCCTGGTCGCTGCGCGCCTCGCTGGCGTAGGCCGCGCCGACCTGGGTGAACATCGGGTTCATCAGGTTGGCGCAATGCCCGGGGCTGGCCAGCCAGCTCGCCATGGCCTGGCTCGTCGAGCCCTGCCCGGCGGCGATGTTCTCGCCGATCTGGCGGCCGCGATAGCCGGCGGCGCGGGCGCGGTCGGCCGGGGTGTCGCCGTCGGGGTCGCGGTGGGCGAAGTAGTTGCCGCGCGCCATGGCCCGGCTGTGCGCCTGCGCCGCCGCGCCCAGCGCCGGGCTCCAGCTCAGCGGGCGGGCCGCGGCGAAGCGCCGGCCGCCGCACAGCCTTGCCCGCGAGCGCGCCGCGTTGACCTCGGCCAGCAGCGCCCGGCCTGCCGCGCGCGGGTCCTCCAGGGTGCCGCCGCCCGTCGAGCGCGCCAGCACCAGGCGCCACTCGCCGCGGGCGCGGCTCACGCCGGCGTCGGCGAACTGCGGGTCCAGCAGCGCCGAGCAATAGCGCTCGCGCAGCATGCCGAAGGCTTCATCGGCATCGGCCGCGCCCACCAGGCGGACGCTGCGCACCACCTGCGCCTGGTAGCCGGCTGCCCGCACTGCTTCGCGCAGGCCACCGCCGAAGCCCACCGGCAGCGCCAGGCTGGCCTGCGCCCTCAGCGGCGGCAGGCGCCGCGGCGTGCTCCCGGCGCACCCCGAGGGGTGGGCGCGGTAGGCGTTGATGGCCGCCAGCAGGCGGCTTTCCTCGCCGGCGTGGGCCAGCAGGGGCGAAAGGCAGAGCAGGAACGACAGGCACGACGGCAGACGACGGGCGATGGGGCGCATGAGCAACGCTGGACTCGGGCTGGGTGGACGACACGGGCGGCGCCCACTGGGGCACCGCGGCCAGCCTCAGACTGCCGCCGCCGGCCAAGGTTCAGCGCCGCCGGGTGCCGCTCAGCCCCCATCCTTGGCGCGGGCCGCGCGGTAGCGCCCGGGGCTCATGCCCGTCCATTGGCGGAACGCCCGGTGGAACGCGCTGGGCTCCTGGAAGCCGCAGCGCGCGGCGATCTCGGCGATGCTCAGGCGCGCGTCGTCGAGGCACTCGAAGGCCAGCGCCCGGCGCACCTCGTGCTTGATGGTCTGGTAGGAGAAGCCTTCGCGCTCCAGCTGGCGGCGGAAGGCCGACTCGCTCAGCGTCAGCTGCGCGGCCATCTGCGCCTGGGATGGCCAGTCCAGGTCGCTGCAGGCCTTCAGCCGGCGGTAGACCTTGGCCGACAGCCCGGAGCGGTTGCGGAAGCGCACCACCACGCCCTCCGGGGCCTGGCGCAGGAACTGCTTGAGGCTGGCGAAGTTGCGGATCACCGGCAGCGCCAGCTGCTGGGCGTTGAACTCCAGTTCGGTGCGCTCGGCGTCGAAGCGGATCCACGGCCCCCACAGCAGCGGCTCGGCGCCGTGGGGCGGTTGCGGGTGGCCGAAGCGGGCGCGGTCGGGGTTGATGCGCCGCCCCACCAGCCAGCAGGCCACGCCGATGACCATGCTCAGGTAGATTTCCTCGGCGACGCCGCGCAAGGTGGCGTCGTCGATGCGCGTCTGCAGCACGATGGCCGCGCGGTTGCCGCGCAGCTCCAGGTGCGCGCGGATATCGCGCAGGAACAGGTTGAAGCCGGCCAGGCACTGGCGCAGGGCGTGGCCCAGGTCCGGCTCGTGGAGCACGCTGCGGCAGACCAGGGCGAAGGCGCCGCGCGGCAGGCCGGCGGAATCGAAGGCGAAGAACTCGTCGCCCAGCTCCTCGGTGAGCAGCAGCCACAGGCGCGTCACCGCGTCCGCCGGCACGCGGTGCAGCGGGTCGTCCAGCCAGTGCGGCTCGATGCCGGCCTGCGCCAGCAGTTCGCCGGCGCGTTGCGGGCGGTCGGCCAGGCGGTGCAGCGCGGCCTTCACGAAGTAGGCCGCCACCGAGTCGCGCCGGCGCCGGGTGCCGGTCTCTTCCGCAGGGCCCTGGGCGGTTTTCATCATCCGATATGTCCAAATCCGTCAGCCGGGACTGCGCAATTCTGGCATAGGACGCCGTGGCATCGCCTTCTAGACTGCTCGCCATTCTGCCAGGAGCCCTTCCCATGAACAGACCTGAAGTCTTCGTCGTCAGCGCGGTGCGTACCGCCATCGGTACCTTCGGCGGCACCCTCAAGGACACTCCGCCCGCCCAGCTCGCCACCCTGGTCGCCCAGGCCGCGCTGGCGCGCGCCAACTGCGACGCGCAGCGGGTCGAGCACGTGGTGTTCGGCCACGTCATCCCCACCACGCCCAAGGACGCCTACATCAGCCGCGTGGCGGCGCTGCAGGCCGGCATTCCCAAGGAGGCCCCGGCCTTCACCGTCAACCGCCTGTGCGGCTCGGGCCTGCAGGCCATCGTCAGCGCCGCCCAGGGCCTGATGCTGGGCGACTCGCGCATCGCCCTCGCCGGCGGCGCCGAGTGCATGAGCCAGTCCGGCTACCTGGTGCCCAGCGCCCGCTGGGGCGCGCGCATGGGCGACGTGAAGATGCTCGACTACATGCTCGGCGCCCTGCAGGACCCGCTGCACGGCATCCACATGGGCATCACCGCCGAGAACATCGCCAAGCAGCACGGCATCACCCGCGAGGACCAGGACGCCCTGGCCCTGCAGAGCCAGCAGCGAGCCGCCCGCGCCATCGCCGAAGGCCGCTTCGCCGGGCAGATCGTGCCGGTGGAGATCCGCAGCCGCAAGGGCTCCAGCCTGTTCGAGGTGGACGAGCACGTGCGCGCCGAGGCCAGCCTGGAGCAACTGGCGAAGATGAAGCCGGCTTTCATCGAGGACGGCAGCGTCACCGCCGGCAACGCCTCCGGCCTGAACGACGGCGCCGGCGCCCTGCTGCTGGCCACCGCCGAGGCCGTGAAGAGCGAGAACCTGCAGCCCATGGCGCGGGTGGTGGCCTATGCCCATGCCGGCGTCGAGCCCACCCTGATGGGCCTGGGCCCCATCCCGGCCACCCGCCTGGCCCTGCAGCGCGCCGGCCTGAGCGTGGCCGACCTGGACGTGATCGAGTCCAACGAGGCCTTCGCCGCCCAGGCCTGCGCGGTCAGCCGCGAGCTGGGCTTCGACCCGCAGAAGGTGAACCCCAACGGTTCCGGCATCTCCCTGGGCCACCCCATCGGCGCCTCCGGCGCCATCATCGCCACCAAGGCCATCCACGAGCTGCAGCGCATCAAGGGCCGCTACGCGCTGGCCACCATGTGCATCGGCGGCGGCCAGGGCATCGCCGTGATCTTCGAACGCGTCTGATCGGGCCGGCCGGCCAGGGGCGGGGCCCAACCCACGAAGCGGGCCCCGCGCCGGCCGGCCGCCCTTTCGGCGCGCCTTCCCGGCGAGCGGCCGCCGCGCCGCCCGCCAGCCACGACGTACAGGTGCCCAGATGACCGCCACTTCCGGCTCGCGTTTCGCGCGCAACCGCCCCAAGGCCCTGGAACTCTTCGCCCGGCGCGGCTTCGCCCAGGTCAGCCTGCGCGAACTGGCGCGCCACCTGGAGCTGACCGCGGGCTCGCTCTACAGCCATTGCGCGAGCAAGGAAGAGCTGCTGCTGGAGTTCATCGAGGAACACTACCTGGCGCTGCTTTCGCTGTTCGACCGGCGCCAGCTGCGCGGCTGCCCCAGGGCCGCCCTGCAACGGGTGGTCGAAGGGCTGCTGGCGTTGTACGAGAGCAACCCCCTGCACTTCCAGCTGGCGACCCGCGACGCCGGCTGCCTCACCGACGAACAGCGCCAGTGCGTCGAGCGGCTGCGCCGGCAGCTCGGCCAGAAGCTCGATGCGCTGCTGGGCGCGGCCGGCTACGCCAGCCCCGGCCAGGCCTGCCAGCCCACCCTGGAGCTGTTCGAGCACCTTCCCCTGTGGCTCGCCCGCTACCCGCAGGACCGCGAGCAGCGCTGCGCCACCCTGCTGCGCTCGCTGACCGCCGCGCTGGCGCCTGCCGGTTGAAGCCTCGGGGCCGGCAGGGTGCCGGCCCCTCGGCGGCTCAGAAGCGCATCAGAAGCGCACGGCCACCCCGGCGGTGACGTTGAACGGGTCGCCCGGGTAGAAGTTGGCCGAGTCCCGGCCCTTGGCGTCGTAGGCGGTGTTGGCCGCGGTGGCGTAGTGCTCGTTGGTCAGGTTGCGCAGGTCGAGGAAGACTTCCCAGCGCCGGCCCGGCGCCTGGTAGCCCAGCTTGGCGCCCCACAGCGTGTACGACGGCGCGCCCAGGGTGTTGGCGTAGTCCACGTAGTAGCTGGAGGCCGCCCGCGCGTTGAGCTCGGCGTAGTAGCCGTCGTGCCGCTGGTAGTTCAGCTGCGCCTGGTACACCTGGCGCGGCAGGCTGGGCAGCTCGTTGTCGCCGAAGGTGCTGTCGCCGCGGTAGTGGAAGTCGTTCAGCGTCCAGGCCTGGCGCAGGTCCAGGCGGTCGCCGTTGGCGCCTTCCCAGAGCTGGATGCCCAGCCCCGCCTCGATGCCCTGGTGGATGGTCGGGCTGGCGTTGGAGTTGGCCACCAGCGCGTCCGCCGTGGCGGTGGCCTGGCGCACCACCACCGAGAGCAGCTCGTCCTTCACCCAGGAGCGGTACAGCGCCAGGCTGCCGTCCACCACGCCGACGCTGCCGCGGATGCCCACCTCCAGGGTGTCGGCCTTCTGCGGGGTGAGCGGGCGGACGTAGGGCACGCCGGTGCTGCCCAGTTGCCAGGTCACCGGCGGATCGATGGAGCGGCTGGCGTTGCCGAACAGCTGGACGTCCGGCGTCAGCTGGTAGCGCAGGCCCAGGCGTGGCGCCGCGTACCACTTGTTGTAGCTGACCTCGCCGGGGAACTCGCTGGTGTTGGCGCTGGTGCTGTACTCGATGCTCACGTCGCGGTCGATGTTGATCGCCGAGAGCCCGCTCACCAGCCACAGCCGCTCGTCCAGCTGCAGCTCGTTGCCGAAGGCGAACACGCTATCCCGCGAGCCGGTGTAGTCGGTGTGCTGCAGCTGCTGGCCGGTGGCCCGGCTGTGGGACTTCACGTCGGCGAACTGCGAGCGGGTGCTGCTGAAGGTCAGGGTGGTGTCGCTGGGCAGGCCGAACAGGCGGTCCTGGCGGCGCAGGTAGCGCAGCGTCAGGTTGGTGTCGGTGGAGCGCCAGTCCTGCGGCGTGGCCGAGTAGCGCCAGCCATTGAGCAGCGGGTAGTCGTTGACGCTCAGGCCCACCTGCAGCCGCGAGTCGTCGTCGAAGCGGTAGGTGGTGGTGCTGCCCACCCAGGTGGAACCGTCCTTCTTGCGCCCGGTGGGCACCTTGTTGGAGTCGGAGTCGTGCTTGATCTGCTCGCGGGTCAGGGTGTTGCCCTGGGTCAGCGTCTCCTCGCGGTAGCGCACGATCAGCCGGGTATCCAGCCTGTCGTTGAAGCGGTGGCCGAGGTTGGCCACCAGCTCCTGGCCCTTGTTCGGGGTGTCGTGCTGGTAGCCGTCGCGCTCGTTGTGGAAGATCGACACGTAGTAGTCGCTGTCGTCCACCACCCCGCCGGTGCTCAGCTGCTGCTTGCGGTAGCCGAAGCTGCCGGCCTCCAGGCGCAGGTAGTTGCCCGGCGCGGTGTAGCCGCTGTGGGTGACGAAGTTGATGGCGCCGCCCAGGCTGGTGGCCGCGTAGTCGAAGGCGTTGGCACCGTAGAGCACCTCGGTGTGATCGATGCCGTTCATGCTCAGGTAGTCTTCCTGGGTGCCGCCCGGGCCGGTGATGGGCAGGCCGTCGAACAGGTATTTGATGCCCAGCGCGTAGCCCTGGTAGAAGGTGTTCAGGCCCGAGCCGCGGATGGAAATCTTGTTCGCCCCGCTGCCGCTGGTGGCCTGGGCGAAAATCCCCGGCTGCAGCGCGAAGACGTCCTCGGCGTTGGTCGCGCGGCCCTTCTCCACCTCCTTGTTGTCCACCACCACGGCTGCGCCGGGCACCTTCTTCAATTGCTCCGCGGCCTTCTGCGCCTCGCTGCGCGCGGCGCCCTCGACCACCACGGTGGCCAGGCGGGTGTCGGCCGCCCCGTCCTCCGCCTGGGCGGCCCACAACGGGCCGCCGGCCAGGCACAGGCCGGCGCCGAGGCTCAGCAGCCGGCCCCCCAGGCCGGCGGGGGTGACATGGGTTCTGGTTTTTTTCGAATGCACGGCAAGGCTCCTATGGTCCTCCGATGAGTGGATGAGCCTCTATGCGCATAGTCGTGCTCCACAGCGCCCGCGCAGAATCCATGCCAAGCGGTAACTCCTTGTGAATCAGCAAGTTGCGGAATGACAGCGGTGTACTCGAACGAACATCTGTTGCCGCGCTGTTGATCGCTCCACAACCGCCCCGGCCGCCAACTGCTCAGCCAGCAACAGCGAATCGACAAACTGCCCGCGCAGCAGCGCGAAACCCGGGCGAAACCCCGCTGGAATGCGCCTTCCAGGCCGGGCATGGCTTGTGCAACGCAGCCTGGGCGGCCGCGCTCGGCGAGCGCAGGCCGCCCCGTCTTCCACCTGCAGAAGGCTGCCCACGCTTGAAGCCCAGACGCCCTACCCCACATTCCCTGGCCCTCGCCCTGCCCCTGCTGCTGGCCGCGCTGCTCGGCGGCTGCCGCGAGGCGCAGGAGCACCAGGCCCACGGCGACACCCCGGTCAGCGGCGGCACCCTGACCTACGCCACCGACCGCGAACCCATCTGCCTCGACCCCCACGTCGCCGGCGACATGCCCCAGGTGTTCCTCGCCCGGCAGTTCCTCGACTCGCTGGTGTCCATGGACGCCAACGGCCGCATCGGCCCCTGGCTGGCGAAAAGCTGGGAAGTCTCCGCCGACGGCCTGAGCTACACCTTCCACCTGCGCGACGACGTGCGCTTCAGCGACGGCACCCCGTTCGACGCCAGCGCGGTGAAGGCCAACCTCGACCACATGGTCGACCCGCGCACCCAGTCCAGTACCGCCGGCGGCTACGTGCGCCAGTACCGCGGCACCGACGTGGTGGACGCGCACATCGCGGTGGTGCACCTGGCCACGCCCTACGCGGCCTTCCTCGAAGTGCTGGCCCAGGGCTTCCTCGGCATCCAGTCGCCCACCGCGCTGCGCCGCCCGCGCGACGAGAACTGCGAGAGCCCGGTGGGCAGCGGCCCGTTCAAGGTGGTGCGCTGGGACCGGCAGAACCAGGTGCTGCTCGAGCGCAACCCCGACTACCACTGGGCACCGCCCACCGCGGCGCACCAGGGCCCGGCGTACCTCGAGCGCATCGTCTGGAAGTTCATCCAGGAGCCCTCGGTGCGCTTCGCCTCGCTGCAGGCCGGCGAGGTGGACGTGATCGAGAGCGTGCCGCCGGAATCCCACGCCGCCGCGCGGGCCAACCCGGAGGTGTCGCTGCTGGTCGCCCAGCGCCCCGGCAACCCCACCAACGGCACCCTCAACATGACCCGCGCGCCCTTCGACGATATCCGCGTGCGCGAGGCCTTCATCCGCTCGGCCGACATAGACGCGGCGCTCAGGAGCGTGTACTTCGGCGAGTTCCCCCGCGCCGGCGGCCCGCTCAGCCCGGCCACGCCCTTCTACAGCGCGGACTTCGAGCACGCCCAGGACTACGACCCGCTGCGCGCCGAGCAGCTGCTCGACGCCGCCGGCTGGACCGGCCACGACGCCGAGGGCTACCGCACCCGCGACGGCAGGCGCCTGCAGGTCCACGTGATCATGGGCAACCGCACGCCGCCCTCGGAGTTCAGCCTGTGGGAGCAGGTGCAGGCCACCGCCCGCAGCGCCGGCTTCGAGGTGATCATCGAGCAGATGAGCGACGTGCTCGCCCAGCAGCGCCAGGCCGACTGGGACTACGACATCCGCATCGGCTACTGGAACACCAACACCCCGGACGTGCTGCGGATCATCTTCGGCTCGGCCTTCCTGCGCCCGGCCGGCGTGCGCGGCTACCACCAGAACACCGCCGGCTTCGACGACCCGCGCTTCGACGCCCTGATGGAGCAGGCCCTGGCCACCCAGGACGCGGCGCGCCGCCGCGAGCTGTACCACCAGGCCCAGGCCCTCGCCTCCAGCCAGTACCTGCAGCTGACCACCTACCCGCAGAGCACCCGCCTGGGCATCTACAAGCGCGCCCACGGGGTGCGCCTGGAGCCGTCGCTGGCGGTCACTTCCCTCTATGACGCCTGGGTGAACCCATGACACTTTCCGCACCCGATCCACGCCGCGAACGCCTGCTGCGCCTGGCCCGCCACGCCGCCTGGCGCCTGCTCGGCGGCCTGCTGGTGCTGTGGGCCGCCGCCAGCCTGACCTTCTTCGCCCTGCGCCTGATGCCCGGCGACCCGGTGCTGGCGATCCTCGGCGGCCCCAGCGGCAACCCCACGCCCGAAACCATCGCCGAGGCCACCCGCGAGTACGGCCTGGACCGGCCGCTGGCGGTGCAGTATGCGATCCACCTGGGCCACCTGCTGCGCGGCGACCTCGGCACCTCCTACTCGCAGCACCTGCCAGTGACGCGCATCCTCGCCGAGCAGACCGGCGCCACCCTGCAGCTGACCTTCGCCGCCCTGGCCCTGGCCTGGCTGATGGTGCTGGGCTGGACGCTGCTCAGCGCCGGCCGCCGCCACTGGTTCGGCGGCCTGGCCTCGCTGCTGGAGACCCTGGCCGCGGCGCTGCCGCAGTTCTGGCTGGCGATCCTGCTGCTGGCCGCCTTCGCCTTCGGCCTGCGGCTGTTCCCACCGGCCGGCAGCGACGGCCTGCGCAGCCTGGTGCTGCCGGCCCTGGCGCTGGCAGTGCCGCTGGCCGGGTTCATCGGCCAGGTCACCCGCGAGGCCCTGGAGATCACCCTGGAGCAGCCCTTCATCCTTTCCGCGCGCACCCGCGGCCTGAGCGACCGCGCCGTGCGCTACCGCCACGCCCTGCGCCATTCGGTGCTACCGGCCATCTCGCTGTCGGGCTGGGCGCTGGGCGCGCTGCTCAGCGGCTCGGTGGTGGTGGAAGTGATCTTTTCCCGCAAGGGCCTGGGCCGCCAGCTGTTCCAGGCCGTGCAGAGCCAGGACCTGCCGCTGGTGCTGGGCATCACCCTGGTGGTCGCCGCCGGCTACGTGCTGGCCAACATCCTGGTCGACCTGCTGTACGAGCTGGTCGACCCCCGCCTGCAAAGGAGTGCGCCATGAGCGAACTGGCCCCGACCCTCGAGCTGCCCCTGGCGCCACGCCGCCAGGCCCGCCCGCTACCCTGGCCGGCGCTGCTGGCCACGACCTTCCTGGCGCTGCTGGTGGCCGCGGCGCTGTTCCCGCAGCTGTTCGCCCACGGCGACCCGCTGGCCATCCAGCCGCGCGAGGCGTTCAGCGCGCCGGGCTGGGCCCACTGGTTCGGCACCGACCAGTCCGGCCGCGACATCTACGCGCGGGTCATCCACGGCGCGCGCCAGTCGCTGACCATCGGCCTGGCCGCCACCGCCCTGGCGATGAGCATCGCCATCGGCCTGGGGCTGGCGGCGGGGTTGGCCGGCGGCGCCGTGGACCGCGGCATCGGCTGGCTGCTGGAAGTGCTGTTCGCCTTCCCCAGCCTGATCCTCGCCCTGCTCTTCGTCGCCATCTTCGGCAGCGGCATCGGCCCGCTGATCGTCGCCACCGGCATCGGCAGCGCGCCGGGCTACGCGCGCATGGTACGCGGCCAGGTGCTGGCGGTGCGCGGCGCCGGCTACATCGAGGCGGCCCGGGCGCTGGGCCACGGCCCCTGGCGCACCATCGTCCGGCAGATACTGCCCAACGCCATGCGCCCGCTGATCGTCACCCTGACCATGGGCGTGGGCCACGCCATCGTCTGGGCCTCGGCGCTGAGCTTCCTCGGCCTGGGCGCGCGGCCGCCGGCGCCGGAATGGGGGACCATGCTGTCCATGGGCCGCGACTTCATCGTCAACGCCTGGTGGCTGACCTTCTTCCCCGGCCTGTTCATCGTCCTCACCACCCTGTCGACCACGGTCGCCGGGCGCTACCTGCAACGACGCCTGGAGGGCCGCCACTGATGCCGCGCCAACCGCTGATAGTCGAAGACCTTTCCGTGCATTTCGGCGAGCACCGCGTGCTCGACCGCCTGTCCTTCACCCTGCAGCCGGGCCGCGCGCTGGCCCTGGTCGGCGAGTCCGGCTCGGGCAAGAGCGTGCTGGCGCGCAGCCTGGTCGGCCTGGCCGGGGTTGGCGCGCGCGTCCAGGCGCGGCGCCTGGAATACGCCGGGCGCGACCTGCTGGCCCTGGACGAGCGGCGCTGGCGCGAGCTGCGCGGCCGCGAGATCGGTTTCGTGCTGCAGGATGCCCTGGTGTCGCTGGACCCGCTGCGCCCGGTGGGCCAGGAAATCCTCGAAGTGCTGGCCACCCACCGCTGGGGCGACCGCCACAGCCGCCAGCAGCGGGTGCTGGAGCTGCTGGAGAAGGTCGGCGTGCCGGAACCGGCGCTGCGCGCCCGGCAGCGTTCCGAGCAACTCTCCGGCGGCCTGCGCCAACGCGCGCTGATCGCCAGCGCCCTGGCCCTGGACCCGGGCCTGGTGATCGCCGACGAACCGACCACCGCCCTGGACGCCACCGTGCAGGCGCAGATCCTCGGCGTGCTGCAGCAGGTCAAGGAGCGCGGCGACTCGCTGCTGCTGATCAGCCACGACCTGGCGGTGGTCGCCCAGCTCGCCGACGAGGTGCTGGTGCTGCGCCACGGCGAGGTGGTGGAACAGGGCCCGATCGAGCAGATCCTCCACGCCCCGCGCCACCCGTACACCCGCAGCCTGCTGGAGGCGATCCCCGCCAACCGCCCGCGCGGCACCCGGCTGACGCCTGGCGCGGCGCCGGCCGCACGCCGCGAGGCTGCCGCGCAACCCGAGGTGCTGCTGGAGGCCCGCGGCCTGGGCAAGCGCTATCGCGGCCCCGACCAGCAGTGGCGACAGGTGCTCGACGACGTCAGCTTCCGCCTGCACGCCGGGCGCACCCTGGGCATCGTCGGCGAATCCGGCTCGGGCAAGAGCACCGCCGCGCGCATCGCCCTCGGCCTGCTGGAGCCGGACGCCGGCAGCGTCGAATTCGCCGGCCAGCCCTGGAACGCCGCGCCCGCGCAACGCGTGAGCGAGCGCGAACGGCGCCCGCGGCGGCGCGACATCAGCGTGATCTACCAGGACCCGCTGAGCTCCTTCGACCCCCGCTGGAGCGTCGGCCAGGTGCTCGACGACGCACTCCAGGCCGGCGGCCTGGATGCCGCCCTGCGCCCGGCGCGCATCGCCGAACTGCTGCGCCAGGTGCGCCTGCCGGCGGAACTGGCGCAGCGCCGCCCGTTGCAGCTCTCCGGCGGGCAGCGGCAACGGGTGGCCATCGCCCGCGCCCTGGCCAGCCAGCCGAAGGTGATCATCTGCGACGAGCCGGTGTCGGCGCTGGACGTCTCGGTACAGGCCCAGGTGCTCGACCTGCTGGCCGACCTGCAGGACGAGCTGGGCCTGGCCTACCTGTTCATCTCCCACGACCTGGGGGTAATCCGCCACCTCAGCGACGAGGTGCTGGTGATGCTGCAGGGCAAGGTCGTCGAATCCGGCCCCACCGAAGCGCTGCTGCAGGCCCCGCAACACCCCTACACCCGGCGCCTGCTGGCCTCGGTGCCGCAGCTGCCGGCCGAGGGCCGCCCGCTGCCGCCACGCCTGGCGCCCGCCAGCGTCGACCTGGCGCCGCCGTTCGAGGAGCGCTGGCTGTGGGGGCTGGCGGTCTGAAGGGCGCGCGGGGGCGGGCACTGCTGTTGTAGGAGCGAGCTTGCTCGCGAACGGGGTTTGCCGGTCGGAGGCGGTGCCTGTCCTGAAGAGCGCCCTCTCCCTGAAGGGAGAGGGGACTGTCCTCTGCCTGCCGAGGCCTCCGCGTAATCCTGTAGCTTCCGGCTAACGCCTGACTTCTCAGCCATGCCGAACGGCCCCCTCTCCCGCTTGCGGGAGAGGGCTGGGGAGAGGGTACGGCGTCAACCTCCCACGCCAGCCCCACCGGCTGAAGCCGTTCGCGAGCAAGCTCGCTCCTACGAAAAAACACCCCAACTTTCCCCGCCCGGCGCAATACAACTTTCCGCCATCCAACATCACGTTATTTGCATATAACCCAAGCACTGCGCACAAACCAACAGAACATCAGCACCTGTTGATCCAGCGCAAGCAGACAGAAAATTCAAACAAACTACAACTCATTGAATTTAAACAAATTATTGAATTGGCACGACTTCTGCTCAAGTAGAAACGGAGCATGACTATACGAATAGAAAGCTGAACATCTTGTCTATCCCACGAGGACTTTGAAGTTGGCTGTTAATTATGTTGGGGGTGAATGGGGGAAACTTGCCTTGGCGATCCGTCGGGCAACGTTCTGGTCGGCGAGCATAGGTTCGGCGGTATTGCTGGTGGGGAGCCAGGCAATGGCCGAAACGTCGGGCGGCGACGCCAGCGACGACAACAAGCAAAGCAGCGGCACCCGCCTGCAGACGGTGGTGGTGCAGGCGCAGAAGGAAAGCCCGGTGGAGGCGGCGCGCAGCCAGCTCGCCGACGTCCCCGGCGGCGTCAGCGTGGTGGACAGCGAGCAGCTCTCCAAGGGCCGCACCGCCAACCTGCAGGACACCCTGGCCTACCAGCCCGGCGTGTTCGTGCAGTCCACCGGCGGCAACGACGCGGCGAAGATTTCCATCCGCGGTTCGGGCGCCAACACCTCGCCGGGCTACTTCCGCGAGGGCATCAAGTTCCTCTTCGACGGCCTGCCGCTGACCGGCCCGGGGGGCACGCCCTACGAGTTCCTCAACGGCTCGGGGGTGAACTACACCGAGATCCTGCGCGGCGCCAACGCCTTCCAGTACGGCGCACTGACGCTCGGCGGCGCGGTGAACTTCGTCAACCAGACCGGCTACACCGCGCCCGGCACCCGCCTGCGGGTGGAGGCCGGCAGCTATGGCTACCAGAAGGAAGTGCTGAGCGCCGGCGGCGTGGCCGGCGGCTTCGACTACTACGCCAACGTCGACAACTACCGCAACGACGGCTACCGCGACTACAGCCTGTCGAAGAGCCAGGGCGTGGTGCTCAACCTCGGCTACAGCTTCAACCCGAAGCTGCAGACGCGCCTGCTGGTGCGCTACCGCGACGAGTACCACAACGACCCCAGCGCCATCACCCTCAAGCAGCTCAAGCACGACCCGGACAAGGCCAGCCCCACCGCCGCCAGCAGCGGCGCCGGCAGCCGCCGGCCGGGCAGCACCTGGGTCGGCAGCAAGACCACCTATACCTTCGACGACGACGCCAAGCTGGACGTCGGCCTGGTCTACTACGACTACCCGCACAACAACAGCCCGGACAGCCCGACCAACCCCAGCTACTGGGACTGGCACGACCTGAGCTTCGTCCTCAACTACTCGCGCACCGACCAGTGGTTCGGCCATGAAAGCCGCTCCAGCGCGGCCTTCACCTCCACCGAACACCTCAAGGGCGGAGTCGACTCGACACGGGCCAACAAGCAGCCGGTGAAGGTAGTGGACTACGGCTCGTCCTTCGACCATGTCTTCTCCTTCGGCAACGACCTCGAGCTGACCGAGGACCTCTGGCTGACCACCGGCCTGTCCTTCATCAACGTGCGCCGCAGCACCGACATCAAGTACGTGAACACCGCCAACACCAGCGGCTACCCGAGCAAGGACACCTACGAGAACTGGAGCGCCGCGCCGCGCATCGGCCTGCGCTACCAGTTGACCCCGGACCTGCAGCTGTTCGGCAACTTCAGCCGTTCCATCGACCCGCCGGCGTCCTGGCAGTACTCCAACTCGGCGGCCGCCACGCCTTTCGTCAAGCCGCTGGTGGAACAGAAGGCCAACACCCTGGAAGTCGGCATCAAGGGCTCCCACGGCATCTTCGACGGCAGCCTGGCGCTGTACCGCTCGTGGATCCGCGACGAGCTGCTGAACGTGCAGATCATTCCCGCCACCGCCACCACCGCCGCGGTCACCTCGGCCTTCAACGCCGAGAGCCCGACCATCCACCAGGGCGTCGAGGCCGGGCTGAACACCCTGCTCTGGGAGAACAGCGTCGGCGAGAAGATCAGCTGGCGCCAGGCGTACACCTACAACGACTTCTACTACCGCCACGACGACACCTTCGGCGACAACCAACTGCCGGGCATTCCCAAGCACGTCTACCAGGGCGAGCTGCAGTACCAGCACCCCAGCGGCTTCTATGGCGGCGTCAACGTGACCTCCGCCTCGCGCACCGCGGTGGACTACGCCAACAGCTTCTACGCCCCCTCCTACACCATCTTCGGTGCGGGGGTCGGCTACGAGGCACCGAAGAAGGACTGGAAGGTCTCCCTCGACCTCAAGAACCTCGCCAACGAGAAGTACGTGACCGCCGTGTCGCCGCAGTACGACGCCAAGGGCAAGGACGTCGCCGCCCTCTACCCGGGCGACGGCATCGGCGCCTACGTCGGCCTCGAACTGCGCTACTGACCGGCCGCGCCGCCCGACCGGGGCGGCGCGCACTGACGCGGGCGGTGCGATCCGCCGCCCGCCTGGCAACAGGACCCCGTAGATGCCATCGACACTGCAAGCCCCACCGGCCGCCTCGCGGAGGCCGGCATGATCGACAGACTCCTGCCCCTGGCGGCCGGCGCCCTGCTGGCCGCCGTTCTGGCCGGCTGCTCGCCGGCCGCCGACGACACACCCGGCGCCAGCGGCGCCGCCCTCGACACCGGCACCCTCAAGGACGGCCAGCTCAGCTACCCGGCCGAGGACTTCCACGAGCAGGCCCCCGGCAAGCCCGGCGGCACCCTGCGCGCCACCGCGGCGCTGGACACCTACTCCTTCGACATCCACGCGCTGTCCCACGGCAACGTGCAGTGGCTGGGGCGCATCCTCTACGACTGCCTGGTGTACCAGGACGAACAGGGCAAGGTGTCGCCCTGGCTGGCCAGGTCCTGGGAGATTTCCCCCGACGGCCTGACCTACACCTTCCACCTGCGCGACGACGTCAGCTTCAGCGACGGCACGAAATTCAACGCCGAGGCCGTGCGCATCAACCTCGAACACATGCGCGACCCGGCAACCAAGTCGCCGCTGGCCGCGGCCTACATCGCGCCCTACCAGTCGGGCAAGGTGCTCGATGAGTACACCTTCCAGGCCACCCTGCGCGAACCCTACTCGCCCTTCCTCGACGTGCTGGCGCAGTCCTGGCTGGGGATGATCTCGCCGAAGCAGATCCTCGAAGACCCGAAATCCATCGCCGCCCACCCGGTGGGCTCCGGCCCCTTCGTGCTGGAAAGCTACACCCGCGACCAGGGCGCCAGCTTCGTCCGCCGCGCCGGCTACCACTGGGCGCCGCCGGTGCTGCGGCACCAGGGCCCGGCCTACCTGGAGCGCCTGGAGCTGAGCTTCGTGCCCGAGGCGCTGATCCGCTACAGCTCGCTGGTCTCCGGGCAGTACGACTTCACCCTGGACGCGCCGACGCAGAACGCCCAGGCCATCCGCAAGGACCCGCAACTGGTGCTGCGCAGCCGCATCCGCAAGGGCAACCCGGTGCGCAGCCTGACCTTCAACGTCGAGCGCTTCCCCTTCGACGACGTGCGCGTGCGCAAGGCCCTGGCCCGCGCCATCGACCGCGACGGCCTGGCCTGGATCACCGGCTTCGGCGAGTTCCAGGTCAAGGCCGACTTCCTCGCCGCCAACACCCGCTTCTACGACCCGGCCTACCGCGACGCGCTGAGCTACGACGTGGCCGCGGCCAACGCCCTGCTCGACGAGGCCGGCTGGACCGGGCGCGATGCCGGGGGCTACCGCACCCGCGACGGCCAGCGCCTGGCCGCCACCCTGCTGATGATCGACAGCCCGGCGCTGCCGGCGAGCGTGGCGGTGGCCATGCAGGCCGACGCGAAGAAGGTCGGCATCGACCTGGGCCTGCGCGTGCTGCCCCAGGCCCAGGTCAACGACCTGCGCTACGCCGGCGACTACCAGGCGCTGGTGGGCGGCTACTGGCACACCAACACCCCGGACGGGCTGTACATCCTCTACCACAGCAACTCCATCGCCACGCCGAAGCTGATCGGGCAGAACAGCGCGCGCCTGCGCGACGCCCAGCTCGACGACCTGCTCGCCCGCGCCCGCCGCAGCACCGACGCCGCCGAGCAGCAGCGCCTGTACAGCGCCGCCCAGCAGCGCCTCACCGAGGTGGTGCCGGCGGTGCCGGTGTACGAAAGCCAGCTGACCATCGCCTACCGCCGCAACGTCAAGGGCGTGGTGTTCGACAGCTCGCACAACGTGCCCTTCTTCACCAGCGTCTGGCTGGACCGGGAGCCGCAACCATGAAAGCCCTGCGCCGCGTGCTCTGGCGTTTCCTCGGCGGCCTGGCGGTGCTCTGGGGCGCCGCCAGCCTGACCTTCGTCGCCCTCAACGTCAGCGGCGGCGACCCGGCCCTGGCGATCCTCGGCGGGCCCGACGCCATGCCCACCGCCGAGGCCATCGCCCAGGTGCGCCGCGACTACGGCCTGGACCAGCCGCTGCCGGTGCAGTACGCCCACTACCTGGGGCGCCTGGTCCAGGGCGACCTGGGCGAGTCCTACCGCCTGCGCATCCCGGTGGCCCAGGCCATCGCCGGGCAGATCGGCGCCACCGCCCAGCTGGCCCTGTGGGCGGCGCTGGCGGCGGTGCTGCTGGCGGTGGCCGCGGCGGTGCTGACCGCCAACCGCGCGCCCTGGGCCCGCGGCCTGGCCTCCGGCGGCGAGCTGCTGCTGTCGTCCATGCCCAGCTTCGTGCTCGGCATCCTCCTGCTGCTGGTGTTCTCCTTCCAGCTGCACTGGCTGCCGCCCACCGGCTCGCGGGGCTGGAAGAGCCTGGTGCTGCCGATCCTCACCCTGGCCCTGCCGGTGGCCGCGGTGCTGGCCCAGGTGCTGCGCCAGGAGCTGGAGGAAATCCTCGAGCAGCCCTTCATCGCCATGGCCCGCGCCCGCGGCCTGTCCGAGGCCGGCGTGCGCCTGGGCCACGCCCTGCGCCATGCGCTGACGCCGCTGATCACCCTGTCCGGCTTCGTCTTCGCCGCGTTGCTGGGCGGCGCGGTGATCACCGAGAACCTGTTCGCCCGCCAGGGCATCGGCCGCCTGATGCTCAACGCGGTGAACGACAAGGACGTGCCCGTGGTGCTCGGCATCACCCTGCTGGCGGCGCTGATCTACGTGCTGGTGAACCTGGCCGTGGACCTGCTCAACGCC
Organism: Pseudomonas sp. RW407; assembly: GCF_003176655.1. NCBI lineage: Bacteria > Pseudomonadati > Pseudomonadota > Gammaproteobacteria > Pseudomonadales > Pseudomonadaceae > Pseudomonas > Pseudomonas sp. RW407. Next base: position 1,336,300 of record NZ_QGSL01000106.1, read on the forward strand.
CTGGTCGACCCGCGGGTGAGCGAGGCATGAGCATGACCGCGAGCATCGCCCTGGCCAACCTGCGCCAACTGTTCGACGCCCGCGAGGCGCCGCTTCCTTCCATCGCCCGCCCCGAGGACACCGCGATGATCTTCCCCGACGACCTTCCCGCCGCCGCCGGCGCGCCGGCGCACCCCGACGACACCGCCCTGCTGCAGCGCTTCGAACCGGTGTTCGAGCGCATAGCCGCCGGCGCCATCGACCGCGAACAGCAGCGCGAGCTGGCCTACGAGCCGGTGGCCTGGCTGCGCGAGGCCGGCTTCGGCGCGCTGCGCGTGCCGCTGGCCTACGGCGGCCTGGGCGCCAGCCTGCCGCAGCTGTTCCGCCTGGTCCGCCGGCTCGGCGCCGCCGACTCCAACCTGCCGCAGATCTTCCGCGCGCACTTCGGCTTCGTCGAAGGCCGCCTCAACGACGACGACGAGGCCAGCCGCCAGCACTGGTTCCCGCGCATCGTCGGCGGCGAGCTGTTCGGCGCGGCCATGGCCGAGCGCAGCGAAGTCACCGGCAACAGCGTCACCCTCACCCGCCAGGACGGCCACTGGCTGCTGGACGGCGAGAAGTACTACTGCACCGGCACCCTCTATGCCGACTGGATCGCCGTGTCGGCCAGCGATGGCGACGAGCACGTCGCCGTGGCCGTGTCCACCGCCGCGCCCGGCGTCACCCGCCTGGACGACTGGGACGGCTTCGGCCAGCGCCTGACCGGCAGCGGCACCACCCGCTTCGAAGGCGTGCGCGTGGAGGAGCACCAGCTGTTCCGCCGCTTCAAGGTCGGCGAAGGCCGCAGCGACAGCTACATCACCGCCTTCTACCAGCAGGTGCACCTGGCCACCCTGGCCGGCATCGCCCAGGCGGTGCTGCGCGACGCCATCGAGTTCGTCCAGGGCCGCACCCGCGCCTTCGGCATCCCCGGCCGCTCCAGCCCGCGCCAGGACCCGCTGGTGCAGCGCGTGGTGGGCCGCCTGGGCAGCCTGGCGTTCTCCGCCGAGGCGCTGGTGGAAGCCGTCTCGGCCACCCTCGAACGCACCTGGCAGGCGCACCGCGCGGGCACCGCCAGCCGCGAGCTGTACGCCGAGGCGGACATCCGCGCCTACCAGGCGCAGCAGGTCGTCCTGCCCCAGGTGCTGGAGGCCGCCACCCTGCTCTTCGAGGTCGGCGGCGCCTCGGCCACCAGCAGCGGCCGGCGCCTGGACCGGCACTGGCGCAACGCCCGCACCCTGGCCTCGCACAACCCGGCGATCCTGCGCGAGGCCTACCTGGGCGACTACCACCTCAACGGCACCCTTCCCAGCGAGGCCTGGAGCGAGCGCTTCGCCGCCGCCAAGGCCACGCAACAGCAAGCCCCCAGCACCGAGGAGACCCCGGCATGAGCAACGCACAGCGGCAAATGAGCATCGGCATGAACATCCTCGGCTTCGGCGCCCACGCCGCGGCCTGGCGCACCGGCGAGGTCCCGCCCACCGCCTACCTGGACGTCGGCTACTACCAGAACATCGCGCGCATTTCCGAGCGCGGCACCCTCGACGCCATCTTCCTCGCCGACGGCCCGGCCCTGGCCGGCGACGTCGGCCGCCAGCCGGCCGGGCGCCTGGAGCCCACCGTGCTGCTCACCGCGGTGGCCGCGGCCACCCAGCGCATCGGCGTGATCGCCACCGCCTCCAGCTCCTACAACGAGCCGTTCAACCTGGCCCGGCGCATCGCCTCCCTCGACCACATCAGCGGCGGCCGCGCGGCCTGGAACGTGGTGACCAACGCCGGCGACGCCGCCGCGCAGAACTTCGGCCTGGCCGGCGCGCCGCTGCACGTGGACCGCTATGCCCGCGCCGAGGAGTTCGTCGACGTCACCCTCAAGCTGTGGGACAGCTGGGAAGACGGCGCCATCATCGGCGACGCCGCCTCCGGGCGCTTCGCCGACCCGGCCCGGGTGCATGCCATCGACCACGTCGGCAAGCACTTCTCGGTCAAGGGGCCGCTCAACGTGCCGCGCTCGCCCCAGGGCCGCCCGGTGCTGGTCCAGGCCGGCTCCTCGGAGGGCGGCAAGGCCCTGGGCTCGCGCTTCGCCGACGCCATCTTCACCACCCAGACCACCCTCGCCGACGGCCAGGCCTTCTACCGCGAGATGAAGCAACGCGCCCGCCAGTGGGGGCGCAACCCCGAGCACCTGAAGATCATGCCCGGCCTGTCGACGGTGCTCGGCAGCACCGAGGCCGAGGCGCTGGAGCGCTTCGAGCGGCTGAACAGCTACCTCGGCGAAGGCGGCCTGCTGCGCCAGATCGCCCAGCGCATCGGCGTCGACGCCAGCGAGCTGGACCCGGACGCGCCGCTGCCCTGGCAGCGCATCGGCCCGGTCAACGAGTTCGAGAAGGGCTCCCACGGCTTCCTCGAGGCCCAGCTGAACCTGGCCCGCGCCGAGAACCTCAGCGTGCGCCAGCTGTCGCGGCGCATCCTGGTCGGCCACCGGCTGCTGGTGGGCACCCCCGAGCAGGTCGCCGCCAGCCTGGAGGAATGGTTCCTGGCCGGCGCCGCCGACGGCTTCAACATCATGCCCGACAGCTTCCCCTCGGGCGTGGAGATCTTCGTCGACGAAGTGGTGCCGCGCCTGCGCAAGCGCGGGCTGTTCCGCCATGAGTACCAGGGCAGCACCCTGCGCGAACACCTCGGCCTGCCCTACCCGGCCAGCCAGTACGAACACCCCGCGGCCGCCTCGGCCTGAGCCCTTGCGAGAGACCACCAGCATGAAATACCGCCCACTCGGCAACAGCGACCTGAAGGTCAGCGTCATCGGCCTCGGCAGCATGACCTGGGGCCACCAGAACAGCGAGGCCGACGCCCACGCCCAGCTCGACTACGCGCTTTCGCGCGGGGTCAACCTGGTGGACGCGGCCGAGATGTACCCCACCCCGTCCCGGGCCGACACCTGGGGCGACACCGAACGCTTCATCGGCACTTGGCTGGCGCGCAGCAAGCGCCGCCAGGACATCGTCCTGGCCAGCAAGATCGTCGGCCCGCCGCGCCAGAGCGGGCACATGCAGCACATCCGCGACGGCGCCACGCGCTTCGACCTGGCCACCCTGCGCAGCGCCCTGGACGGCAGCCTCGACCGCCTGCAGACCGACTACCTGGACCTCTACCAGCTGCACTGGCCCAGCCGCAGCAGCAACTTCTTCGGCACCCGCGACTACCCCTGGGTGGACGACGAGGAAAGCGACGACATCGGCGAAACCCTCGCCGCCCTGGCCGAGCTGGTGAAGTCCGGGCGGGTGCGCCATATCGGCCTGTCCAACGAAACGCCCTGGGGCGTGGCGGAGTTCCTCAGGCAGTCCGAGCGCCTGGGCCTGCCGCGCATCCTCAGCGTGCAGAACCCCTACAGCCTGCTCAACCGCCAGTACGAGACGGGCCTGGCGGAATTCAGCCACCGCGAGCGCATCGGCCTGCTGGCCTACTCGCCGCTGGCCTTCGGCGTGCTCACCGGCAAGTACCTGGACGGCGCCCAGCCGGCCGGCGCGCGCCTGAGCGCCGGTTCCGCCTACGGCCGCTTCGCCCGCTACGCCAGCGCCGAGGCGCAGCAGGCCACCCGCGCCTACGTGGAACTGGCCCGCGAGCTGGGCCTGGCGCCGGCGCAACTGGCCCTGGCCTTCGTCATCGGCAAGCCCTTCGTGGCCAGCGCGCTGAACGGCGCCACCAGCCTCGAACAGCTGGCGCAGAACCTCGACGCCGCCGAGCTGCAGCTGACGCCGGAGGCCCTCGCCGCCATCGACGCCATCCACGCGCGCCTGCCGAACCCGGCGCCCTGACAGGAGAACGCCCATGGCCAGTCCGTCGACCGCACTGCCCCGCCTGTTGCCCGCGACCTCGCGGCGCCGCCGGCTGCCCGCCTTCCTCGGCGCGGCCCTGGCCCGCCCGGGGCTGACGCTGGCCGGGGTGTTCCTGGTGCTGCTGGTGCTCGCCAGCCTGGTGCCGACCTGGCTGGTGGCCACCGACCCACTGGCGGCCAGCGCCCGCCACGCCTTCCAGGCACCCGGCGCGGCGCACTGGCTGGGCACCGACGAGAACGGCCGCGACGTGCTCGCGCGGCTGGTCCATGGCGCCCGGCCGTCGCTGCTGATGGGCCTGGCGGCCACCGCCATCGGCCTGCTCGGCGGCATCGCCGTGGGCCTGCTGGCGGGCCTCGGGCCGCGCTGGCTGGACGCCGCCGCCATGCGCTGCATCGACGTGCTGCTGGCCTTCCCCGAGCTGCTGCTGGCCCTGGTGATCATCACCTTCTGGGGCCAGGGCCTGGTCAACGCCATGCTCGCCGTGGGCATCGCCGGCATCCCGCGCTACGCCCGCCTGGTGCGGGCCCAGGCGAAGGTGGTGCGCGGCGCCGCCTACGTCGAGGCGGCAGTCACCCTGGGCCTGTCGCGGCCAGCGGTGATCTGGCGCCACTTGCTGCCCAACGCCATCCGCCCGGTGCTGATCCTGGCCACCCTGGGCATAGGCGCGAACATCGCCGCCGGCGCCTCGCTGAGCTTCCTCGGCTTCGGCGCGCCGCCGCCGGCGCCCGAGTGGGGCGCAATGCTCTCGGTCGGCCGCAACTTCCTTTCCAACGCCTGGTGGCTGGTCGCGGCCCCGGGCACGGCGGTGACCCTCACCGTGGTCGCCGTCACCGTGCTCGGCCGCGCCCTGCTGCGCTACAGCGAGGGCAAACGCCCATGACCACCCTGATCAACCCGTTCCGCCCGCTGCTGGAAGTGGCCGACCTGGACGTCGCCTTCGGCCGTGCCCAGCCGGTGCTGCAGCAGGTCTCCTTCAGCCTCTACCCCGGCGAATGCCTGGCCCTGGTCGGCGAGTCCGGCTCGGGCAAGAGCGTCACCTCGCGCACCCTGGCCGGGCTCACCGGCGCCGGCGCCCAGGTCCGCGCGCGGCGCCTGGCCTTCGACGGCCTCGACCTGCTGGGCCTGGGCACGCGCCAGTGGCGCGAGCTGCGCGGCTCGCGCATCGGCTTCGTGATGCAGGACGCCCTCGGCTCGCTCGACCCGCTGCGCCCGGTGGGCCGCGAGATCGACGAGCCGTTGCGCCTGCACACGGCCCTGGCGCGCGAGCAGCGCCAGCAGAAGGTCCTCGACCTGCTGCGCGCGGTGGGCGTGCCCGAGGCCGAGCTGCGTGCCCGCCAGTACCCGCACCAGCTCTCCGGCGGCCTGCGCCAGCGCGCGCTGATCGCCTCGGCCATCGCCTGCGACCCCGACCTGCTGATCGCCGACGAGCCCACCACGGCGCTGGACGCCACCGTCCAGGCGCAGGTGCTCGACCTGCTGCAGAGCCTGCGCCAGCGCGACCGCGCCATGCTGGTGGTGAGCCACGACCTGGCGGTGGTGGCGCGCCTGGCCCACCGCGTGGCGGTGATGCAGCACGGCGTGATAGTCGAGGAAGGCCCGGTCGACCAGGTGCTGGAAGACCCGCGCCACCCCTACACCCGCTCGCTGCTGCGCGCCGCCTCCGCGGTGCACATCAGCCATGCGCCGCAGCCCGCCGCCAGCGAGCCGCCGCCGGCCAGCCTCGGCGCCCAGCCGGTGGTGCTGGAGGCGCGCCAGCTGGCCAAGAGCTTCGCCGGCCCCGACGGCGCGCCGCGCCAGGCGGTGGCCGCGGCCTCCTTCACCCTGCGCGCCGGCGAGACCCTGGGCATCGTCGGCGAATCCGGCTCGGGCAAGACCACCCTCACGCGCATGGTGCTCGGCCTGGAGCGCCCCGACAGCGGCGAGGTATACCTGCGCGGCCAGGCCTGGAGCGCCCTCGACGCCCTCGCCCAACGCCGCGAACGGCGCCGCGTGCAGGTGGTGTTCCAGGACCCGCTGGCCTCCTTCGACCCGCGCTACACCGTGGCCCGCGTCCTCGACGAGGCCCTGGCCCAGGCCGGCGGCAGCCGCGCCGAGCGCCAGCAGCGGGCACGCGAGCTGCTGGAGCTGGTGCGCCTGCCGGCGGGCATGCTGGCGCGCCGGCCCATCGAGCTGTCCGGCGGCCAACGGCAACGCATCGCCATCGCCCGCGCCCTGGCGGCGCAGCCGGAAATCCTGGTGTGCGACGAGCCGGTATCGGCGCTGGACGTGTCGGTGCAGGCGCAAATCCTCGACCTGCTCGCCGACCTCAAGCAGCGCCTGGGCCTGGCCTGCCTGTTCATCTCCCACGACCTGGGCGTGGTGCGCCACGTCAGCGACCGCGTGCTGGTGATGAAGGACGGCCACATCGTCGAGACCGGCCCGGTGCGCGAGGTCTTCGCCCGCCCGCAGCACGCCTACACCCGCGCCCTGCTGGGCGCCATCCCCCACCTGCCGCAACCCCGGGAGCGCCGCATCCGTGTCGAAGCCATTGCACGTTAACCTGTTCGAGATGAACTGCGTCAGCCACATCGTCCACGGGCTCTGGGCGCACCCGGAAAACCAGCGCCACCGCTTCAACGACATCGACTACTGGACGGAACTGGCGCAACTGCTGGAGCACGGCACCTTCGACGGCGTCTTCCTGGCCGACGTGGTGGGCGTCTACGACCGCTTCCGCGGCGGCCCCGAGACGGCCCTGCGCGAGGCCGTGCAGGTGCCCAGCAACGACCCGCTGATGGTCATCCCGGCGATGGCCGCGGTGACCCGCAACCTCGGCTTCGGCGCCACCTTCTCCACCACCTACGAGCCGCCCTTCGCCTTCGCCCGGCGCATGAGCACCCTCGACCACCTGACCCGCGGCCGCATCGGCTGGAACATCGTCACCTCCTACCTGCCCAACGCCGCGCGCAACTTCGGCCTGGACGAGGAGGTGCCTCACGACCGCCGCTACGAGATCGCCGACGAGTACCTGGACGTGCTCTACAAGCTCTGGGAAGGCTCCTGGGACGACGACGCGGTGATCGCCGACCGACAGCGGCGCATCTACACCGACCCGGCCAAGGTGCGCTACATCGACCACGTCGGCGAGCACTTCAAGGTCGCCGGGCCGCACCTCTGCCAGCCCTCGCGGCAGCGCACCCCGGTGCTGTTCCAGGCCACCGGCTCGCCGGCCGGCACCGAGTTCGCCGGGCGCCACGCCGAAGTGGTGTTCACCGGCGGCCCCACCCCGGCCGCCGTGCGCCGCAACATCGCCCACATGCGCGAACGCGCCCGCGCCCACGGCCGCGACCCGGCGGGGATCAAGTTCATCGTCCAGGCGGCGGTGATCGTCGGCCGCAACGACCTGGAAGTGCAGGCCAAGCTTGAGGACTACCGGCGCCTGCAGAGCCTCGACGGTGCCCTGGCGCACATGCAGTCGGGCCTGGACCTGGCCGCCTACCCGGCGCACACCCCGCTGACCGAGCTGCCCAGCGGCGGGCCCTGGGCGGCGCTGCTGGCCAGCGACCCGCAGGCCACCGTCGGCCAGCTGGTGAAGCGCCTGGGCGGCTTCGACGAGGGCCGCTTCTTCGTCGCCGGCACGCCGAAGGTGGTGGCCGACGAGATCGAGAAGTGGCTGGACGAGGACGGCATCGACGGCATCAACCTGCGCCAGTTCCTCACCCCGCATACCGCCCGCGACTTCATCGAACTGGTGGTGCCCGAACTGCGCCGCCGCGGCCGCTTCCGCGAGGCCTACGACGACGGCGAGACGCTGCGCGAGCGCCTGTTCGGCGCCGGCCACGCGCGCCTGCCCGCCGACCACCACGGCGCCCGCTACCGCGACCCGGCGGCCCTGCGCCAGGCCGCCCAGCCGCTGCGCTTCGCCCAGGCGCCGGCCTGACCCCCTTCAGCTGATGGACCCGAAGATGTCGACTACCGCTGCAACCGCCCTGCCCCCTGCCAACCCTGAGCTGAACGCCCTCGACCTGGCCGAACTGCGCCGCCGCGCCGTGCCGCGCCTGGCCGCCATCGCCGAGGGCGCCGCCGAACGCGAGCGCCTGCGCCAGCTGCCCCACGAACAGGTACGTGCCCTGGCCGCCGACCGCCTGCTGTGCTTCCGCATTCCCGTCGAGCACGGCGGCGCCGGCGCCAGCGTGCGCGACACCGTGCAGTTCGTCATCGACCTGGCGGCGGTGGATTCCAACGTCGCCCAGTCGCTGCGCCCCAGCTTCGCCTTCATCGAGGGCCTGCTCGCCCGCGGCGACGAGGCCGAGCAGCGGCGCTGGTTCCCGCGCTTCCTCGCCGGCGAAGTGTTCGGCAACGCCGGCTGGGAGGTCGGCGGCGCCAACGGCGCGGTGAGCGCGCGCCTGCGCCGCGACGGCGAAGCCTTCCGCGCCAGCGGCAGCAAGTACTACAGCACCGGCTCGCTATATGCGGACTGGGTCAGCGCGGTGGCCCTGGACGAGGACGACAGGCCGGTGTCCTTCGTGGTCCCGCGCGACCGCGAGGGCCTGGAACTGCTGGACGACTTCGACGCCATGGGCCAGCGCCTCACCGCCAGCGGCACCACGCGGCTCAACGACCTGCTGGTGCAACCGGGGGAGATCCGCCCGCGGGTGGTGGAGGAAGGCCAGCGCTCCATCGTCACGCCCTTCCTGCAGCTGTTCCTCGGCGCGGTGGAGGCCGGCATCGCCCGCAACGCGCTGAGCGACGCCGTGGCCTTCGCCCGTAACCACGCCCGGCCGATCAAGCACAGCAGCGCGCAGCGCTCGGTGGACGACCCCTACGTGGAATTCGCCGTGGGCGAGATTTCCGCCCGCGCCCTGGCCGCCGAGGCGGTGATCCTGCGCGCCGCCGAACGCATCGACCAGGCCTGGTCGGCGGGCCTGGCCCACGACGCGGTCAACCTGGCCGCCGTGGAAGTGGCCCAGGCCCAGTACATCGCCGTGGAATCGGCGCTCAAGGCCGCCGAGCTGCTGTTCGACGTCGGCGGCGCCTCCACCACCGGCCGCCAGCACAACCTCGACCGCCACTGGCGCAACGCCCGCACCCTGGCCAACCACAACCCGCGCCACTGGAAGGCCGCGGTGGTCGGCGCCTGGCACCTGAAGGGCAGCGAGCCGCCGACCTCGGGGCTGTTCTGATGGGCGCAGCCATGCGCCCCCTGCCCTGCGTTACCGATGCCCCGGCGCGCGGCGGCCGCCTGGTGCCGATGATCACCGGCGCCGCGCTGTTCATGGAGCTGCTGGACAGCACCGCGGTGCTCACCGCGCTGCCGCAGATGGCCGCCGACTTCGGCGAGGCCGCGGTGCGCATGAACCTGGTGGTGTCGCTGTACCTGCTGGCGGTGGCGCTGTTCGTGCCGGTCAGCGGCTGGGTGGCCGACCGCTTCGGCCCGCGCCGGGTGCTGCTGGCGGCCATCGGCCTGTTCATGCTCGCCTCGCTGGCCTGCGCGGCCTCCACCTCGCTGCTGCAGCTGTCCCTGGCGCGCCTGTTCCAGGGCGCCGCCGGGGCGCTGATGGCGCCGGTGGGCCAGGTGCTGCTGTTGCGCTGGTCGACGCCGGACACCCTGCTGCGCAACATGGCCGCGCTGGCCATCCCGGCGCTGGTCGGGCCGCTGCTCGGCCCGCCCGTGGGCGGGCTGCTGGTGGACCTGCTGTCGTGGCACTGGATCTTCCTGGTCAACCTGCCCATAGGCGCGCTGGGCATCGCCCTGATCCTGCGCTTCGTCCCGGACTTCCCGGGCGATGGGCAAAGGCGCCTGGACCGCCGCGGCTTCCTGCTCAGCGGCTGCGCCCTGGCGGCGCTGGTGTTCGGCTTCGAGGCCCTGGGCCACCGCCTGCTGCCGTTGCCGCTGGTGGCCGCCCTGCTGGCCGGCGGCGCCCTGGCGGCCCTGGCCTACCTGCGCCATGCCCGACGCCACGCGGCGCCGCTGATCGACCTCGGCCTGCTGCGCATCCCCACCTTCGCCACGGCCATCTGGGGCGGCAACCTGTTCCGCCTGGGCAGCGCCGCGCAGCCGTTCCTGATGGTGCTGATGCTGCAACTGGGCTTCGGCCACGGGGCGCTGGACGCCGGCCTGCTGACCCTGGCCGGCGGCGCCGGCGCGCTGAGCGTGAAGTTCCTCTCGGTGCGCATCGTCCAGCGCCTGGGCTTCCGCCGCACCCTGGTCGGCAACGCCCTGCTCTGCGCGCTGTCCATCGTCGGCTGCGCCCTGCTGCGCGCCGACACGCCCTGGTGGCTGCTGGTGGCGCTGCTGTACGTCAGCGGCCTGCTGCGCTCGCTGCAGTTCAGCACCCTGGGCGCGCTGACCTTCTGCGAGGTGCCGCGCGAGCTGGCCAGCCGCGCCAGCAGCCTGTCGGCGATGTCCATGCAGTTGGCCATGAGCCTGGCGGTGGGTCTGGCCGCCAGCCTGCTGGGGCTGGTCATGCACGCCCAAGGCCATGCCCAACCACAGGTCGCCGACCTGTCCCTGGCGATGCTCGCCGGGGCGCTGCTGTGCGCCGCCTCGGCGCTGCCGTTCCGCCGCCTGGGCGAGGCCGCCGGCGCCTCGGTCAGCGGCCGCGCCAGCCCCTCGATCACCGACGCCGCATGCCCCAAGGAGGCCGCCCATGGCTGAGCCCGCACGCCCCGAACCCCTGATCCGCCACGCCCGCGAAGGCGATGCCCGGCCCATCGCCGAAGCCCACGTGCAGAGCTGGCAGGCGACCTACCGCGGGTTGCTGCCGGACAGCTACCTGCAGGGCCTGGCCGACAACCTGCAGCGCCGCGTCGACTTCCTCGACAACGCCATCCGCAATGGCGGCCGCGACATCCGCGTGGCCGAGCGCGGCGGCGCGGTGGTCGGCTGGAGCTCCTTCGGCGCCAGCCGCGACCCCGACGTCGAGCCCGGCACCGGCGAGCTCTATTCCATCTACCTGGTGCCGTCGGCCTGGTCCGCCGGCATCGGCCGCGCGCTCTGGCTGGCCTCGCGCCAGGCCCTGGAGGCCGCGGGCTTCGCCCGCGTCACCCTCTGGGCGCTGGACGGCAACGCCCGCGCCGAACGCTTCTACCGCGCCGCCGGCTTCACCCCGCAAGGCAACGCCTCGCGGGTCTTCGAGGAGGACGGCACGGCCTTCCCGGTGACCCGCTACCTGCTGCCCCTGACCCACGCCTGAAGGACCCGACCCACCATGAGCCATACCCCGGACGACACCGCCGGCGAACGCCAGGCCCCCGCCTGGAACATCCGCTACCTGCCGGAGGCGCCGGTACCTTTCGTCATCCACTTCGTCAGCCAGTACCGCTGGGCCTACCTAGCGATCCTGCTGCTGCAGATCACCGCGGTGGTCTGCACCGTGCTGATCCCCTGGAGCCTGGGCCAGGTCACCCGCCTGGTGAACGCCGGCTCCGCCCCCCACGCGCTGCTCTGGCCAGTGGCCGGCTTCGCCGTGCTGGTGGCCCTGGAGGTGGTCTTCAGCCGCAGCGCCAACACCATCAACATCCGCGTGCTGCCGCGCCAGCGGGCGCGCGTCACCTATACCGTCTACGCCTACCTGCAGCAGCACTCGCACCGCTTCGTCAGCAACGAGTTCGCCGGCGCCCTGGCGCACAAGGTCTCGGAAGTCGCCATGGGGGTGAACCAGACCATGAACATCCTGCTCTTCGACCTGATCCCGCTGCTGGTCACCCTGAGCCTGGCGAGCCTGGTGCTGGCCAGCGCCTCGGGCCTGCTGGCGGTGTTCATGCTGGCCTGGTCGGTGCTGTTCATCGGCATTTCCTTCCTGCTCGCCCGGCGCAGCCACCCGCTGGCGCAGAAGTACTCCGCGGCGCGCAGCATCAGCACCGGCAAGGTGGTGGACGCGGTGACCAACCTGAGCAACGTGCGCCTGTTCGCCCGGCATTCCCACGAGCTGGAGTACCTGTCCGGCTACCTGGACGGCGAGCTGGCGGCGGCCCGCCGCTCGCTCGGCTACATGGAGAAGATCCGCTGGTTCCAGAACAGCTGCGGCATGGCCCTGAAGATCGGCATGCTGCTGCTCACCCTGTGGCTGTGGCGCAGCGGCGCCATCAGCATCGCCGCCTTCGTCATGGCCACCAGCATGGCGCTGCTGATCATCAACGACGTGGCCAGCCTGTCGCGGCGCTTCCTCGAGCTGTTCGAAGCCACCGGCAACATCGCCAACGGCGTGCGCACCCTGATCCGCCCCCACGAGGTGGTGGACAACCCCGACGCCCGCCGCCTGGAGGTGCGCCAGGGCAACGTCGAGTTCCGCGGCGTGCGCTTCGGCTACCACCCCGGCCAGCCGATCTTCGAGCAGCTCGACCTGCGCATCCCGGCCGGCCAGCGCGTCGGCCTGGTGGGCTTCTCCGGCTCCGGCAAGTCCACCCTGCTCAACCTGCTGCTGCGCCTGTACGACGTCGACGGCGGCCAGGTGCTGATCGACGGCCAGGACATCCGCGAGGTGACGCAGCACTCGCTGCACCGGCAGATCGGCCTGATCCCCCAGGAGCCGGGGCTGTTCCACCGCAGCATCCGCGAGAACATCCACTACGGGCGCCTGGAGGCCAGCGCCGAGGAACTGGCCGCGGCCATCCACGGCGCCGGCGCCAGCGCCTTCATCGAGCGCATGGAGCACGGCTACGATTCCCTGGTGGGCGAGCGCGGCGTCAAGCTCTCCGGCGGCCAGCGGCAGCGCATCGCCATCGCCCGGGTGCTGCTGAAGAACGCGCCCATCCTGGTGATGGACGAGGCCACCTCGAGCCTGGACTCCATCACCGAGCGCTTCATCCAGGACCAGCTGGACAGCATCATGCAGGGCAAGACCGTGATAGTAGTGGCTCACCGCCTGTCGACGGTGGCGCACCTTGACCGCATCATCGTCTTCGACAAGGGCCGCGTGGTCGAGGACGGCAGCCACCAGGAGCTGCTGAAGAAACGCGGCCAGTACTACCGCCTGTGGAGCCGGCAGTCCGACGGGCTGTTCCAGGAAGAGGCCGAGGCGGTCTGAATTCCCCAACCGGAGAGCGACATGAACTACCGAACCCTGGGCCGCTCCGGCCTGCAGGTCTCCCCCCTGGCGCTGGGCAGCATGATGTTCGGCGGCCAGACCGACGCCGCCACCTCGCGGCGCATCGTCGACCAGGCGCTGGAGCGCGGGGTCAACTTCATCGACACCGCCGACGTATACAACGACGGGCGCTCGGAACAGATCGTCGGCCAGGCCATCGCCGCGCGCCGCGACGACTGGGTGCTGGCCTCCAAGGTCGGCATGGGCCCGGCGGACGCCTGGCCGAACCGCCGCGGCCTGGGCCGCAAGCACATCGCCGCGGCCCTGGACGCCAGCCTGAAACGCCTGGGCACCGACTACCTGGACCTGTACTACCTGCACCGCGAGGGCCAGCAGACGCCCCTGGAGGAAAGCATCGCGGCCATCGGCGACGCCATCGGCCAGGGCAAGGTGCGCCACTGGGGGCTGTCCAACTACCGCGGCTGGCGCATCGCCGAGGTGGTCCATGTGGCCGAGCGCCTGGGCGTGCCCCGGCCCATCGCCAGCCAGCCGCTGTACAACCTGGTCAACCGCCAGGCCGAGACCGAGCAGTTCACTGCCGCCGAATTCCACGGCCTGGGCGTGGTGCCCTACAGCCCGCTGGCCCGCGGCGTGCTCAGCGGCAAGTACCTGCCGGGGGTGGAACCGGCCGCCGACAGCCGCGCCGGGCGCCAGGACAAGCGCATCCTGGAGACCGAATGGCGCGCCGAATCCCTGGAGATCGCGCAGAAGGTGAAGGCCCACGCCCAGGCGCGCGGCGTCGGCGTGGTGCAGTTCGCCATCGCCTGGGTGCTGAACAACGCCCTGGTCAGCGCGGCCATCGTCGGCCCGCGCACCGAGGAGCAGTGGCAGGACTACCTGAAGGCGCTGGACGTGCGCCTGGACGCCGAGGACGAGGCCTTCGTCGACGCCCTGGTCACCCCCGGCCACGCCTCCACGCCGGGCTACAACGACCCGACGCACTTCGTCCCCGGGCGCCGCCCGCGCGGTGCATGACGGGAGCGACTATCCCGCCAGCCGCGCCGAAATGCTCTTCGTAGGAGCGAGCTTGCTCGCGAATGGGGCTCGGTGCCAGGACCAAGAGCACCCTCTCCCCAGCCCTCGGCTGCGCGCCCCGCCCTGAAGGGAGAGGGGGCCAGTCCGTGCCGAGAAAGGATTTGGTGTCAGCCGGCTACTCGGTGCAAGCCGGCTAACGCTGAAATATCAGCGTACTCCGAACGGTCCCCTCTCCCTTCAGGGAGAGGGTTAGGGAGAGGGGCGGAGTCAGCCCGATGCACCGGCACAACCGGGAAGCCCCATTCGCGAGCAAGCTCGCTCCTACGAAAAGCCGTGCTCGCCCGTCCGCCCCGCCCGCTTCAGATCGACAGCCGCACGATCCGGCTGGCCAACGGCGCTGGCGTGCGGCGCTTGTTCACCACCAGTTCGCCGGCGGCGATCAGCCGTGCCCTGACGATGTTGCGGCTGAGCCCCAGCAGGTCGGAGGTGTGCACCTGGTTGGCATGGCAGAACTGGTAGGCCTCGCGCACCAGCAGGCTTTCCACCTGCTCGTGGACATGACTGCGACGTTCGCTGAACAGGCGCAGGAAGGCGCGCTCCAGTTGCGCCTCCAGCGGCTCGTCGGCGGCGGCCCCGCCGTCCAGGCGCTCCGGGCGCAGCCCCGGCAGGCGCAGGTCGGCGGCCTCGATGCGTTCGTCCTGGCACACCAGCAGGGTGTGGTGGATGACGTTCTCCAGCTCGCGGATGTTGCCCGGCCAGTCGTATTCCGCCAGCTTGCGCGCCGCCGCGTCGGAGAGGCCCACCGTCTCGAAGCCGAGCCTGCGGCCGTAGGTGCCGATGAAGTGCCGCACCAGCGGCAGGATGTCGCCGCGCCGTTCGCGCAGCGCGGGCAGCTGCAGGGTGACGACGTTCAGGCGGTAGTACAGGTCCTCGCGGAAGTGCCCGGCGTTGATCGCCTTCTCCAGCTGCACGTTGGTGGCCGCCAGCACCCGCACGTCGATGGGGATGCCCTTGCGCGAGCCCAGGCGCACTACTTCGCGCTCCTGCAGCACGCGCAGCAGCTTGACCTGGATGGCCATGGGCAGGTCGCCGATCTCGTCGAGGAACAGGGTGCCGCCGTCGGCCGCCTCGAACCAGCCGGCCTTGGCGCCCAGGGCGCCGGTGAAGGCGCCCTTCTCGTGGCCGAACAGCTCGGCCTCCACCAGGGATTCGGAGAAGGCGCCGCAGTTCACCGCGACGAAGGGCCGGTCGCGCCGGCCGCTGAGGTTGTGGATGTGGCGTGCGACCAGCTCCTTCCCCGTGCCGGTCTCACCGATGATCAGGACGCTGGCCTCGCTGGGGGCGACCTGTTGCAGATGGGTGAGAAGCGCCTGCGATTTCGGGTCTTCGAAGACCTGTGCGGTTGCCCGGATCGAGGTGGCCAGTGTCGGGTTGGGTGG
>NZ_QGSL01000106.1:1351645-1374151 GCF_003176655.1 Pseudomonas sp. RW407
TGAATCCGGAGGTGGGCATGGCGTAGGAGCGGATCTTATCCGCGAATCGTGCCGGTGGTTCCGGCTATCGCGGACAAGGTCCGCTCCTACACCGTCGGTACCCGCAACACCCCGTAGGATGGTGTTGAGCGAAGCGATACCCATCGCCATGACCGCATGGGTTTCGCAAGCTCGACCCATCCTACGAAGAGCGGTTACCTCAGATATCCCACACCAGGTTGAGCGAGAAGTTGCGGCCCGGCTGGGTCAGGCGGTCGAGGTTGGCCGGGGCCAGCACCGCGGCCTCGCCGACGCTGTCGTAGCCGCGCACGTCGTCCCACAGCCAGTACTTCTTGTCGGTGAGGTTGTACACGCCGGCGTTCAGCGTCAGGTCGTCGGTCAGCTTGTAGTAGGCGGTCAGGTCGAGGATGCCGAAGCCGGGGGTCTTGAACTGGCTGCTGGTGCCGTCCGGGGCGTTGAAGGTGGTGTCGTCGACGCGGTCCTTGCGCTTGACCAGGGTCCAGTTCAGCAGGCCGCCGTAGACCTGGCTGGGGGCGTCGTAGCCCAGGCCGAACACGCCGGTCAGCGGGTTGACGCTGTTGATCGGCTCGCCGGTGTCCTTGTTGCGGCCGTAGGCGTAGGCCACCGAGCCCTTGGTGTAGAGGCCCTGGGGCGCGCCGAACGGGGCCAGTTCCAGGCGGCCCTTGAGCTCCACGCCCTTGATGATGGCGTGCTTGATGTTGTTGCTCTGGAAGGTGACCTCGTTGTAGCCGGCGGTGATGGCGTCCTCGTTGATGAAGTCGCGGTACTTGTTGTAGAACACCGAGACGTCGAAGGTGCCGACGTCGAAGGTGCCGCGCAGGCCGGTCTCGTAGCTCTGGCTGCGCTCCGGGTCGAGGTCCGGGTTGGGCTCGACGCGGTAGCCGCTGGTGGGGTTGTCGAAGCGGCCGTACAGGGCCTTGGCGGTCGGGGTGCGGAAGCCCTGGGCGTACTGGCCGTACCACAGGTAGTTGTCGTCGAAGGCGTAGGTCACGCCGAGCTTGGGCGAGAGCTGGTGCCAGGTCTTGTCCTCGCTGCTGACCTCGCCGTCGCCGCTCTGGTCCGCGGTGTTGAGGAACTCCTCGGTGATGTGCGGCTTCAGCCGGGTGTAGTCGTAGCGCAGGCCGGGCAGGAAGGTCCAGGCGTTCCAGCGGATCTCGTCCTGGGCGAACAGGCCGTAGGTGTCGATGGTCGGGTCCGGGAAGTCGCTGCTGCGCGCCAGCACGTCGCTGGCGCTGGTGGCGCCGACGGCGCTGCAGCCGCGGCCCACCGCCAGGCAGGTGCCGTTGCCTTCGCGGTAGCCGGTGACCTTCTGCCGCTTGAGGTTGGTGCCGTAGGTCAGCAGGTGGTCGGTCTGGCCCAGCTCGAAGCTCTTGTCCAGCTGCAGGTCGAACACCCACAGGCGTTCCTTGTAGAGGGTGTCGCGGGTGCGCAGGACCTGGCGGGTGATGGGGTAGTAGAACTCCTCGGTGCCCTGTTCGGTCTTCGCCACCTGGTAGTTGAAGGTCCACTTGGCGTGGTCGGCCAGCGCGCTGTCGAGCAGGAACTGGTGGTCCAGGCCGAAGCGCTCGCGGGTGATGGTGTCGTTGGCCTTGCGCCACTGGTACATGCCGCCGGGCAGCACGCTGTCGGGGATGGTCGGCGCGCCGTTGAAGTAGGGGCCGCCATAGGCGCTCTTCTGGTCGGAGTCGACGTCGTCCTTGTAGTGCTCGTAGGTCAGGCCGAAGCGCGAGCCCTCGGCGTAGTTCCAGCCCAGCTTGGCCAGCACGTTGGTGGTGCGCACGTCCTCGGGGTTGGCCTCGGTGCGGGAGAGGCCGGTGCCGCCGTGGCTGCCGTAGGACTCGGTCTCGTGGCCGTTGCGCTGGCTGACGTGGAGCAGGGCGTCGAAGTCGTCGTGGCGGCCGGCGACGGTGGCGGAGGTCAGCCAGCTGTCGTCGGCCGAGCTGTAGCCGGCCTTCAGGCGCGCGCCGACGTCCTTGCCGTCCTTGATGATGTCGTCCGGGTCGAGGGTGAAGTAGCTCACCGCGCCGCCGATGGCGTTGCTGCCGTACAGCGCCGAGGCCGGGCCGCGGAGGATTTCCACGCGCTTGACGATCTCCGGGTCGACGTAGTTGCGCTCGGTCTGGGCATAGGGGCCGTTGAAGAAGGAGCCGGGGATCTCGACGCCGTCGACCTGCGTCAGCACGCGGTCGCCGTCGATGCCGCGGATGTTATAGCCGGTGATGCCGGAGCGCTGGCCGGTGCCGCCGACGCTGACGCCCGGTTCGTCGTGCACCAGGTCCTTGATGCTGTTGACGTTGTTGCGGTCCAGGTCGGTGCGGCTGCGCACGCTGACGCTGTTCGGCACCTCGTTGACGTTCTGCGCCTGGCGGGTGGCGGTGACGGTCTGCGGCTGCAGCTCGATGGCGCGGGCGCCCGGGGTGCGGAACAGCACGACGTTGCGTTCGGAGACCTGGCGGTAGTCCAGGCCGCTGCCGGCCAGCAGGCGCTTGAGCGCCTGCTCGGCGCCCAGGCGGCCGGTGACGCCGGGGGAGGTGACGCCGCTGGCCAGTTCCGCCGGCAGGGCCACCTGCCAGCCGGTGACCGAGCTGAAGGCGTTCAGCGCGCCGGCCAGCGGCTGGCGCTCGATGGCGAAGCGGTAGCCGGCCTGGGCCTGGCTGCTGGGTTCGGCGGCCTGGGCGCTGACGGCGGGCACGGCGGCCAGGGCGATGGACAGTGCCAGCAACGAAAGGCTGGCCGGTGCGCGCAGGCGATGCAGGGTGGAGCGTCGGGCGTGAGGGATCATCGAGGGCTCTCTTCTGAGTGTCGTCGCATTAAAAATGCGAATCAGTTGCATTGGCATCTGACGAAACGATCGAGGCCTCGGGATCGCGTAAAAATAATTTTTGGGGAATCGGGAGCCCGACCGTAGGGCGGATAACCGTTCGCGGTTATCCGCCGTTGGCCCATGCACCGAGGCCCACGAACGGCGGCGGATAACGCCGTAGGCGTTATGCGCCCTACGAGTTCGCGGGCAGGCGGGGTTCAGAACCCCAGCAACTGCCCCACCTGGTCCCCTTGCGGGTTGTCGCTGCGGCTCACCAGCGCGTAGTTGTAGTCGCCCTGGCTCCAGTAGCGCGTCAGCAGCTCGCCGTCCTGCCGCTGGCCGTGGGGCAGCAGGAGGTGGCCGGGGCCCGGCGGGCGGATGAAGAAGCTCAGGCGGTGGCCCTGGGTGTCTTCGTATATCACCAGCGCCGCCGCGCCCTGCTCGGTGGCCAGCAGGCGCGCACCGACGGTGCGCAGGCCCAGGCGGTCGAGGTCGGACGGCAGGCTGGCGTTCTCCAGGTAGCGGCCGAGCCAGTTGCGCACGTTCTCGCCGGCCCGGGTGTCCAGCGGCGCGCTGCTGCCGTTGGCGGCGAACAGGCGGTAGGCCTGCACCGCGTCCTCCATCGGCTTGCCGTGCCGGACCAGGCTCATCTCGCGGGCCTGCCAGCCGCCCAGGCTGCCCACGCCCAGGGCCACCAGCAGGCCGGCGGCGACGGCCAGGCGGGCGTGGCGGCGTTCGCGCAGGCGGCGGCGGATGTGCGCCGGGTCCAGCGCCGCGCCGGCCGGCGGCAGGGGGCGGCTGGCCAGGGCGGCGCGCAGGTGCTGGGCGTCCTGTTTCCAGCCTTCGACGCGGCGGGCGTCCTGCGGGTGGCTGGCCAGCCAGGCCTCGATCCACTGCCGGCGCTCGGCGTCCAGCTGGCCGTCGACGTAGGCGTGCAGGTCGCTTTCGGTAGGAGTCAGTTCGCTCATTTGAGTACCCGTAGGGAAGGGGCGCCGCCACTGCCTTCGCTGAGCGCGCGCAGGGCCTGGCGTGCGCGCGACAGGCGCGACATCACGGTGCCGATGGGGATCTGCAGGGCTTCGCCGACCTCGCGGTAGCTCAGCCCCTCGACGCTGACCAGGGTGAGCAGGGCGCGCTGTTCGGCCGGCAGGCGTTCGAAGGCCTCCAGGGTGGACTGGGCGCTGACGATGTCCTCGGTGGAGGGGCTGTGTTCGTCCGTGCCGCCGAACAGCGAGAGGATGCGCGCATAGCGGCGGGCGCGGCGCTGGCCGTCGACGAACAGGCGGTAGAGGATGGCGAACAGCCAGGCGCGCAGGTCGCCGTCGCCGCGCTTGCCGCCCCAGGCCGACAGGGCCTTTTCCAGGGTGGCCTGGACCAGGTCGTCGGCGCTGGCCGCGTGGCGCGTCAGGGAGAGCGCGAAGCGCCGCAGGCGCGGCAGCAGTTCGCGCAGTTGCTGGTCATCCAGTTCGTTCATCGCACCGCGGCCGTCGGCCGTCTCCGTGGTTCGTCGAGCCCGTGGGACGAACCTGAGGGCAGTTTATTCCACCGTCGATCGGCCTTGCGGTGAATTTTCCGTGCCGGGAATAACCGGGCGCCTGGGGCGTCGTACGGGCTCATCGAACGCAGCCCAACGAGGACGCCCCCATGACCCAACCCGACTCGGCGCCGCCGAACCTGCCCCTGCGCCTGGCGGCCATCGCCCTGGCGGTGGGCGGCCTGGCCGCCGCCTTCGCCTACGCCGCCGGCTGGATCGGCCCGCAGCGCCTGACCCCGGCGCGCCTGGTGGACAGCCTGGAGCGCAACGCCGGCGTCTACCCGGCCTACCGCCGCAACCACGCCAAGGGCCTGTGCGTGGTCGGCCATTTCGACAGCAACGGCGCCGGCGGCGAAGTTTCCCGCGCCGCGGTGTTCGCCCCGGGCAGCGTGCCGGTGGTGGGGCGCCTGGCCATCCCCGGCGGCAACCCGGCCGCCAGCGACGGCGCGGCGCCGATCCGCAGCCTGGCCCTGCGCTTCCTGCCCGGGCACGGCGGCGAATGGCGCACCGGCATGAACGCCATGCCGGTGTTCGTGGTGAACAGCGTGCAGGGTTTCTACGCGCTGCAACAGGCCTCGCAGCCGCAGCCGGGCAGCGGCAAGCCCGACCCGGCGAAGCTGGCCGCGTTCTTCCAGGCGCACCCGGAGACCGCCGCCTTCCGCGAATGGGTGAAGAGTTCCACACCCTCGTCCAGCTACGCCAACAGCGCCTACTACGGCCTCAATGCCTTCCTCCTGGTGGACGGGCAGGGCCGCGAGCACCCGGTGCGCTGGTCGGTGCAGCCGGAGGCGCCGTACCAGCCGATCAGCGCCGAGCAGCGCGGCGAGGCCGACTTCCTCGCTGCCGAGCTGCAGCAGCGCCTGGCCCAGGGGCCGCTCAAGTGGCGCCTGCAGCTGACCCTCGGCGAGCCCGGCGACTCCACCGCCGACGCCACCCGCGCCTGGCCGGCGCAGCGCCGCAGCATCGATGCCGGCGAGCTGGTCATCGAACGCGCGCTGCCCGAGCAGGGCGGGCCCTGCCAGGACGTCAACTACGACCCGCTGGTGCTCCCCGATGGCATCCGCGCCTCCGACGACCCGCTGCTGAGCGCGCGCTCGGCGGCCTATTCGGAGTCCTTCAACCGCCGTACCCGCGAACAGGCCGCCCTGCCGGCCAAGGAGCCGCAGCCGTGAACGCCGAACCCCGCTACTTCCCCTTGCCGTTGCGCATCCTGCACTGGCTGATGGCGCCGCTGGTGATCGCCATGCTGCTGATCGGCCTGGCCATGGTCGCCAGCGCATCGCCCGCCCACGCCACCCTGGTGGCGATCCACAAGCCCCTGGGTGCGGCCCTGCTGGTGCTGGTGCTGCTGCGCCTGGCCATCCGCCTGAGCGGCCGGGTGCCGCCGCTGCCGCGGGCGATGCCGCACTGGCAGCAGCGCCTGGCCCATGCCTCGCACTACCTGCTGTACGCGCTGCTGATCCTGCAGCCGCTGGTGGGCTGGACCATGCAGTCGGCCGGCGGCTACCCGGTGGTGCTGTTCGAAGGCCACGAGCTGCCGGCCCTGGTCGATCCGTCGGTGTGGCTGCACAGCGTGCTGCGCAGCGCCCACAGCCTGATCGCCTACCTGCTGATGGCGACCATCCTGCTGCACCTGGCGGCCGCCCTGTTCCATGGCCTGGTGCGCCGCGACGCGGTGCTGCCCAGCATGACCGGCGGTCGCTTGCCGACCGCCGCCCCGGGAGAACGTCCATGAGCATCCGCCCCCTCAAGCCCCTCCTGCTCGCCCTGGCCCTGGCCGCCACCCCGGCCGCCTTCGCCAGCGAGGCCGGCGACCCGCCGGCCGAGGACTACCGCTACGGCAGCCGCCCGGACATCGCCGAGGTGCTGCGCCCGGCGGACCTGGATTTCTGCGGCATCCGCGAGGTGGAGACGCTCTACCTCGACCACCACGGGCAGAAGCACCTGATGCGCTACCCGGTCTGGGGCCAGGGCTGCCCGAGCGAGAACTGACGGCAGCCCCCCGTGCCGGCCCGCGTTCACTGCCGTTGCGTGCTGCCTTCGACCACGGTGACGGTGGCGGTGGTGCCGGCGCGCAGGCGGTCGCGGCCGGCGTAGGCCGGGTCCACGGCGATGCGCACCGGGATGCGCTGGGCCAGCTTGACCCAGGTGTAGCTGGGGTTGATGTTGGCCAGCAGGCGGTTGCCGGGGGCGTTCTCGCGGTCGGTGATGGCGAAGGCGATGCTCTGCACCCGGCCTTCGAAGCGCTCGCCGCTCATCAGTTCGATGCGCACCCGGTCGCCCTCGTGGATGCGCGGCAGCTTGGTTTCCTCGAAGTAGCCGCCGACGTAGAAGGAGTCGCTGTCCACCAGCGCCAGCAGCGGCGCGCCGGCGCTGGCGAAGTCGCCGGCGCGGGTCAGCAGGTTGGTCACGTAGCCGTTCACCGGGGCGTAGACGCGGGTTCGCTCCAGGTCCACCCGGGCCTGCTGCAGGGCGGTCTCGGCGAGGTGCACCTGGGCCTCGGCCAGGCCCAGGTTGGCCTGCTCGCGCACCAGCTGGGCCTGCGCCACCGAGACGTCGGTGTTGGCCTTCTCCCATTCCTCGGCGGAGATCGCCGAGCGCGCCTTGAGCGCGCGGCGGCGGTATTCCTCGCTCTGCCGCTGGCGCAGCAGCGCCTGGTTGGCGGCGATGGAGGCCTGGGACTGGCCGAGCGCGGCCCTGGCCACCGCCACCGCGCGCTCGGCGTGCTGCACCGCCAGGGCGTAGCGCTCGGGATCGATGCGCAGCAGCAGGTCGCCCTTGTTCACGTGCTGGTTGTCCTGCACGCGCAGCTCGACGATGCGCCCGGAGACGTCCGCCGCCAGGCTCACCACGTCGGCGCGCACACGGGCGTCGCGGGTCCAGGGCGCGCGGGTGTAGTAGCTCCAGGCGTAGCTGCCCAGGACCACGGCCAGCAGCACCACGGCCAGGGTGAGGAGCGGCGGCAACAGCTTGCGTAGCGAATCCATGTCAGTGCAGCGCTCCCATCAGCAGGACCAGGCCGGCGCAGAGGCAGGCGTAGAGGGCGCCCTCGAACAGCGCCTCGTGCCACACCAGGCGCATCACGCCGATGCGCCGCAGCAGCCAGTCGAGGGCGATGAACAGGGGCAGGGCGAGGATCAGCGCCTGGGCGACGGGGGGCAGGTAGACGCCGCCGATCTCGAAGTCAGTGGGCATGCAGGTTCTCCCGCGTGGCTTGCAGGGGGGACGGGGGTTCGCCGAGCAGGTCGCGGTAGCGCTCCAGCAGGGCTGCGGCGATCAGTAGCGACACGGCGCTGGCGAACAGTGGCCGCAGGGCCAGGCCGGGGGCGGTTTCGCGTTCGGCGTGGAAGGCGTCCAGGCGCTCGCTCAGGCCGCGCAGGCGCGGCAGCAGCTCGTCCAGGCCACGGCGTGGCGGTTGCGCCAGCGCCTCGGCGAGGTCGTCCAGGCACTGCGCCAGGGGCGCGCGGAAGTCCGCCGGCAGCCCCGGGGCCAGGGCCTCGCGGCGCAGCTGGTGCAGCACCACGCCGAGGGTCATGCACGCCAGGGTGCACTCGAAGCGCCGTGCCGACAGCGCCTCGCGCGCCGCCGGCAGCAGCCCGAGCATGTTCGCCAGGCGGTCCACCAGGCGGCTCTCGAAACTGAAGCGGTGCGCCTCGTCGGGCCGGGCCAGCAGCACCTGGCGTACCTCCTCGCGGCTCTGCAGGAACAGCCGGCGGATGCGCGCGTCCGGGGCGAAGGGGAAGATGCAGGCGTAGGCCAGCAGCGACAGGCCGGTGGCGAAGGCGTAGCCGCCGGCGAACTCGAACCACTGGATGGCGTCGTTGAACCAGACGCCCTGGTTCTGCGGCCCGACCATGAGGAAGCTGGTCAGCCCCAGGCCGATGGCGATGCCGGCGGTCTGCGGGCTGTACAGGCCGATGGCGACCAGGTACAGCAGCGGCGCGAGCAGCAGCGCCAGCATCTCGAAGTCGGCCACCGTCGGCAGCCCGAGGAACAGCAGCAGCGCCGAGGCCAGGAAGGCCAGCAGCAGGCCGCGCAGGTAGTTCTGGCAGGCCGCCAGCGGCCGCGGGAAGGTGGCCAGCAGGGAGCAGAGGATGGCCACCAGGATCAGCCCGCCGCGGGCGCCGTCCCAGGCCGTCTCGATCCACACCAGCGCGCCCAGGCTCAGCGCCAGGAAGGCGCGCGCCCCGTTCATCAGCGCCAGGCGGTAGTCCAGGTGCAGGGCCTGGGCGCGGCCCTGGTGCACCGCGCAACTGCCCGGGCGGCCCTCGCGGATGGCCTCGGCCAGCTCCAGCATTTCGTCCAGCTGCTGCATCAGCCGCGCCTGCTCGTAGCGCAGGCCCCAGGCCAGCGAACGCAGGGCGGCGGGCAGGCCGTCGGCGAGCTGCTCGACTTCGCTGGCGGCGTTGTCGAAGCGCCGGCGCAGCCGGGTGATGCGCTTGCGGCTGGCGGCGGGCAGGGCGTTGCCGTGGCGCGCCAGCTCTTCCAGGCAGGCCAGCTCGTCCTCGCGCAGGCGCTGCACGGCCGGCGGCAGCGGGCCGTCCAGGCGCTGCAGGACGAGCGTGCGCTGGCGGTGCAGGATGGCCAGGCGCGAGGTCATCAGCACCAGCTGGTTGCCCAGCAGCTGCACCAGGCCGTCGACGCTGCGCAGGCGCGGGGCGTCGAAGTAGAGGTGGCGGCGCAAGCCTTCCAGGGCGCCGATCTCGCCCAGCAGCTGCATCTGCCGGCGGCGGAAGTCTTCCTCCGGTTCCTGCGCGCGCACCGCCGCGGCGGCATGCACGGCGATCAGCCGCAGCAGCACGTCGACCTTGGCGAAGTAGCCGCGCGCCACGCCTTCGGGGCGGGCGAAGAACAGGCTGACCAGGGTCACGCAGGCCACCCCCAGCAGCGTCTCGGTGACCCGCGTGATGGCCAGGCCGTAGGTGCCCTGCGGGTCGGGCTGGGCCAGCAGCGCCACTATCACCGCGGTGAAACCGGCGAGCACGAAGGCATGGGAATGGGTGTAGCGCAGCAGGGTGCCGCCGGCGGTGCACAGCCCCAGCCACAGCGCCAGGGTGAGCAGGAAGGGCAGCGGCGCCTGGGGGAACAGCGCCATGACGCCCACCGCCACCGCGCCGCCGAGGGTGGTGCCCAGCACCTGGGCGAAGCTCTTCTGCAGGGTCATGCCGGCCAGCGGCTGGCTGATGATGACCACCGTCATGCTCGCCCACTTGGGTTGGTCGAGGTCGAGCAGGAAGGCCAGGTACAGCGTCAGCAGCCCGGCCAGCACGGTGCGCAGGGCGAACAGCAGGCTGTCGGCCGTGGGCTGCAGCAGGGCGCGGAGGTAGACGAGCAGGGGTTGCATGCCGGCTCCGGGGCGGCTGGGGAACCCCCTTCAGTCTGGCCCAGGCGGCGGATTTTGCCGGCCGGCTTCAGCGCAGCCGGCTGTCGATGTGGATTTCGCCGCTGAGCAGCTTGTGCACCGGGCAGGCGTTGGCGATCTCCAGCAGGCGCTGGCGCTGGGCGTCGTCCAGCGCGCCGTTCAGGCCGATGTCGCGGGTGATACGGCTGTTGCCGGGCTTCTCCTGGCTCAGTGCGAGCTGCACCTGGATGCCGTCCAGCGGCCACTGCTTGCGCCGCGCGTACATGGCCAGGGTGATGGCGGTGCAGGCGCCCAGGGACGACAGCAGCAGTTGGAAGGGCGCCGGCCCCTGGTTGCCGCCGCCCAGCTCGGCGGGCTCGTCGGCCAGCCATTGGTGCAGGCCGTCGGACAGGCTGACCTGGTAGGGAATGCCGGCGTGGCTGGCGGTGACGGGGGCGTCGCTCATGGCAAGGCTCCTTGGCCTGGATGGGTGGCCTGGGAGTCTAACCGCCCAGCGCCTCGGCGCGCAGTGCGTTGAAAGTAGCCTCTACCTCGTCGTTGGGACGGCCCAGCCCCGCCAGCAGCGAGGCGCGTGCCGTGTCTACCTTTTGTTGCAGATACTCGTCGTATTCGTCGAGCCGCGTCTGCTCGGTTGGTGGTGCAGCAACGGCGGGCGATTCGGCCTTCGTCTTTGCGTTCATCGCTCATTTCCAGGTGGGCCAGGAAGCGTTCGCATTCTGCCTGGTAGCTAGCTGCGCTGTCAGGCCCCCCGCACCTGCTGCAAGCGGATATGCCGCCGCGCGCTGCGCGCCAGGCGGATGCCCAGCAGGATGGCCGCGCAGGTCAGGCCGACGATCAGCCCCTCCCACAGCCCGCGCGGGCCGGTGGGTGGCTGGAACCAGTCGGTGAGGCCGAGGCTGTAGCCCACCGGCAGGCCGATGCCCCAGTAGGCGAACAGGGTGATGATCATGGTCGCGCGGGTGTCCTGGTAGCCGCGCAGGGCGCCGGCGGCGGTGACCTGCAGGCCGTCGGAGAACTGGAACAGCGCCGAGTACACCAGCAGCGCGGCGGCCAGGGCCAGCACCTCGGGGTCGCGGGTGTAGAGCGCGGCGATGTGCTCGCGGAACAGCAGCATGGCGCTGGCCGAGATGGCCGCCCAGGCCAGCGCCGTGGCCATCCCGGTGCCGGCGGAGAAGCGCGCGTCGCGCGAGCGGCTGGCGCCCAGGGCCTGGCCGACGCGCACGGTCACCGCCATGGCCAGGGCGTAGGGGATCATGAAGGCCAGGGCGCTGATGTTCAGGGCGATCTGGTGGCCGGCCACGACCTTCTCGCCCAGCTCGCCGATCAGCAGGGCGATCACCGAGAAGATGCTCGACTCGGCGAAGATGGCGATGCCGATGGGCAGGCCGACGCTGACCAGGGCGCCGATCACCTTGCGGTCGGGCCGCTCCCAGCGGGCGAACAGGGCGCTGGGCTTGTACACCCGGGCGCTGTTCACCCACACCAGCATGCCCAGCAGCATGAACCACATCACCGTGCCGGTGGCCCAGCCGCAGCCGGCGCCGCCCAGGGCGGGGAAGCCCAGGTGGCCGTAGATCAGCACGTAGTTCAGCGGGATGTTCAGCAGCAGCCCGCAGATGCCCAGCACCATGCTCGGCCGGGTGCGCCCCAGGCCGTCGCTGAAGCAGCGCAACACGTGGTACAGGGCCACCGCCGGCAGGCCGCAGGCGATGCCGCGCAGGTAGAAGCGGCTGGGCTCGATCAGCGCCTGCTCGACCTTCATCGCCCGCAGGATGGGCTCGGAGAGGAACCACAGCGCGGCCGCCGCCAGCGGCCCCACCAGCAGCGCCAGCCACAGCGCCTGGCGCACCAGCGGGCCAGTGCCGGGCTGGTCGCCGGCGCCGAAGCGCTGGGCGACCTTGGCGGTGGTGGCCAGCAGGGTGCCGGTCATCAGCAGGAACACCGGAATCCAGATGGAGTTGCCCAGGGCCACTGCGGCCAGGTCGCGCGGGCCGACGCGGCCGGCCATGACGGCGTCGACGAAGCCCATGGCGGTGGTGGCCAGCTGGGCGATCATGATGGGCGCGGCGAGGGTGAGCAGCTCCCTGAGTTCGGTGGCGATGCGCCGTCCGCGCGAGACGGGCTGGGCAATGGCAGTCACGGCTGTCCTTGGCTGAGCGTACGTTGGCAAGCCGGCCAGTCTATCGCCTGACGCCATGGTCAGGAAAGCGCCGCGCACGCGGGCCGCGACCCCCGGCCGTGGCGCTGGTAAAGTGACGGGAATCATCCGTAGGCGCTTTCCTCACAGGAGCTTTGCCCATGCGCATCCTTGCCGACGAGAACATTCCCCTGGCCGAGGCTTTCTTCGGCGCCCAGGGCGACATCCGCCGCGTCCCCGGGCGCGCCATCGACCGCGCCGCCCTGGGCGACGCCGAGGTGCTGCTGGTGCGCTCGGTGACCCAGGTCGACCGCGAGCTGCTGGAAGGCAGCGCGGTGCGCTTCGTCGGCACCTGCACCATCGGCACCGACCACCTGGACCTGGCCTACTTCGCCGAGGCCGGCATCGCCTGGTCCAGCGCCCCGGGCTGCAACGCCCGCGGCGTGGTGGACTGGGTGCTGGGCAGCCTGCTGGCGCTGGCCGAGGCCCACGGCGCGGACCTGGCCAGGCGCCGCTACGGCGTGGTCGGCGCTGGCCAGGTCGGCGGGCGCCTGGTGGACGTGCTGCGCGGCCTGGGCTGGGACGTGCGGGTGTGCGACCCGCCGCGGCAGGCCGCCGAGGGCGGCGATTTCGTCAGCCTGGAGGAGATCGTCCACGAATGCGACGTGATCAGCCTGCACACGCCGCTGACCAGCATGGGCGCGCACATGACCCGCCACCTGATCGACGCCGAGCGCCTGGCCCACCTGCGCCCCGGCGCCTGGCTGCTCAACGCCAGCCGCGGCGCGGTGGTGGACAACCTGGCGCTGCGCCAGCGCCTGGAGAGCGGCGCCAACCTCGATGTGGCGCTGGACGTGTGGGAGGGCGAGCCCCAGGCCGACCCCGAGCTGGCCCAGCTGTGCCGCATCGCCACTCCGCACATCGCCGGCTACAGCCTGGACGGCAAGCTGCGCGGCACCGCGCAGATCTACGAGGCCTTCTGCACCTGGCGCGGCATCGAGCCCAGCGTGCAGCTGGACGACCTGCTGCCGGCGCAATGGCTGATGGAACTGGGCCTGGGCGAGGACTGCGCGCCGGACTGGGCGCTGGGCCTGCTGTGCCGCGCGGTGTACGACCCGCGTGGCGACGACGCGGCCTTCCGGCGTAGCCTGGTGGGCAGCGCCGAAGCGCGCCGCGAGGCCTTCGATGCGCTGCGCAAGCACTACCCGCCGCGCCGCGAGATCACCGGCCTGTGGGTGGACATCCAGGGCGAGGCGCCGGCGCTGGAACGCCTGGTGCGGGCGCTGGGCGCCAACCGGGTGGGCGAGTAGGCGAGACGGGGAAGAGGGCCCGCCGCGGGCGCGGCGGGCCGGAGGGGCTCAGCGCGCGCGCTTTTGCACGCAGCTGCCCTCCAGTTCGCGGCAGGCGCGCTGGATCATGTCTTCGGTGATGGGTATCTCGCGGCCCTGGGCGTCGATGATCGAGCCGCCCACCGGCTGGTCCGGGGTCGGCCGCGGGGGTTCGCGACGTGGGGCGTTGTCGTGGGTCGGGTGCGAGCTCATGGCCAAACTCCTCATCGAAAGCTGCTGCAGTCTAGGCAGAATCACATGAAGTCCCGGTGACAGCGCAGCGCACGCCGGGCGAAACGACCGCCATGGCCGCGGGCGCAAGCCGGGCGGCGGGGCGGTGAATGCTTGTTATGAGCCGGTCCCTCCCGGACCTGGTATCCGTGGGAAAGTCCTTTGAGGTTGAGTATGGACGGATTTCACCTGGGCCTGATCGTCAATCCGCTGGCCGGTATCGGCGGCGCCGCCGCGCTCAAGGGCAGCGATGGCGTCGCCGAACGGGCCCTGGCGCTGGGGGCCGCGCCGCGCGCGGCCGAGCGTACCCGCCAGGCCCTGGAGGTGCTGCTGCCGCTGCGCGAGCGCCTGCGCTGGCTGACCTTCCCGGGGCCGATGGGCGGCGACCTGCTGGCCGAGCTGGGCTTTCATTTCGAGGTGATTGGCGAGCTGGCGGACGAGCAGACCAGCGCCGAGGACACCCGGCGTGCCGTGACCCTGCTGCAGGACGCCGGGGTGGCGCTGATCCTCTTCGCCGGCGGCGACGGCACCGCCCGCGACGTCGCCGCGGTGGCGCGCGAGGGCCAGCCGGTGCTGGGCATCCCGGCCGGGGTGAAGATCCATTCCGGGGTCTACGCGGTCAGCCCGCGGGCGGCCGGCGAGCTGGCCCGGCGCCTGGTGGAGGGCGGCCTGGTGCGCCTGGCCCAGGGCGAGGTGCGCGACCTCGACGAGGCGGCGCTGCGCGAGGGCAGGGTGGCGGCGCGCTGGTACGCCGAGCTGACGGTGCCGGAGGAAGGCCGCTTCATGCAGCACGTGAAGCAGGCCGGGGTGGAGACCGAGGAGCTGGTGCTGGCCGACATCGCCGACTGGCTGCGCGACACCTGGGAGGACGGCGTGCGCTACGTCTTCGGCCCCGGCTCGACGCTGCACGGCCTGGCCCGCGAGCTGGGCCTGGAGACCACGCTGCTGGGCGTGGACGTGATCGAGAACGGCGAGGTGATCGCCCGCGACGTCACCGAGCAGCAATTGTTCGAACTGGTGGACGACTACCCCAGCTGGCTGCTGGTGACGGTGATCGGCGGCCAGGGCCACGTGATCGGCCGCGGCAACCAGCAGATCAGCCCGCGGGTGCTGCGCGCCATCGGCCTGGAACGCCTGCGGGTGGTGGCCACCAAGCGCAAGCTCGGCACCCTGGAGGGCCGGCCGCTGCTGGTGGACAGCGGCGACCCGCAGCTGGACGCGAGCTTCCCCGACGTGCTGCGGGTCTGGGCCGGCTACAAGGAAGAGCTACTCTACCCGTTGGCCGAGGCGCTGTAGCCGCCCAGGCCGAGGAAGCGGGCGAGCGGGGCGATGCGCGACAGCAGGCAGCGCTCCAGCAGCCAGACGAGCAGCAGCGACGCCCCCAGCAGCGGCAGGTACAGCCCCAGCAGCACCAGCACGGTGAGGGCCAGCGCCGGGTAGCGCGCCCCCGCCATGGCCGCCGGCGCGCCCAGCACGCCCCGGGGCCGGCGCCGCCACCAGAGCACCAGGGCGCTGAGCGCCAGGCAGACCAGCCCCAGGGTGGTGAACAGGCCGAGCAGTTGATTGGCCACGCCGAACAGCTGGCCCTCGTGGGCCGCCACGCCATAGCCGATGACGCGGTCCAGCAGCGGCCGCTGGGCGAAGTCCACGCGCTCGAGCACTTCACCGGTCTGCGCGTCCAGCACCAGGTTGACGCGCTGCGGGCGGTTGGCCGCGTCCGAACGCGCCGTCCACCGCGGCGCCATGGCCGAGGGCGGCGCCAGCAGCACGGGGTAGGGCAGGTCCAGCGCCTGCACGGTCGGCAGCATGCGGTCCAGGGCGGTGTAGTCCGGTGCCGGCGGCGGCATGCCGGGCATGGCGTGGTGCATCATGCCCGGCATGTTGGCGTGCTCGTCCGCCGGGGCGCTGTTCTGCGCACGGCGCTGGGCCATTTCCGAGGCGCGGCCGGTGGTCCAGTCCTGTTGCACCGTCTGCCTGGCCACCCATTGGCGGACGTCCTTGAGCGCACCGCCCCAGAAGGTCGCCCAGGGCAGGCCGCTGAGGATCAGCAGCAGGGCGAACAGCGACACCCAGAACCCGGTCACCCCGTGCAGGTCGCGCCAGAACAGCCGCCCGCGCTGGCCCAGGCGCGGGTAGAGCACCCCGCCCAGGCGCGTGCCGCGCGGCCACCAGAGG
Source organism: Pseudomonas sp. RW407 (assembly GCF_003176655.1). Lineage (NCBI taxonomy): Bacteria > Pseudomonadati > Pseudomonadota > Gammaproteobacteria > Pseudomonadales > Pseudomonadaceae > Pseudomonas > Pseudomonas sp. RW407. The sequence continues at coordinate 1,367,237 of NZ_QGSL01000106.1, forward strand.
TACAGGCCGGTCACCAGCAACAGCACCGTCCAGCAGGCGGCCAGCTCCACCAGGTAGGAACCGGTGCTGCCCATCAGCAACTCGCCGTGCAGGTGGAACAGCTGGCGGCTGAAGCGCTGGTCCTCGGCCACCCGGTGCAGCACCCGGGCATCGGTCGGGTCGACGTAGACGCGGTACAGCCCCTCGCCGCTGCCGACCAGCACCTGCGCCGCATCGCGCGGGCCATCCGGCAACTGGTAGGCGTTCAGTCGCGCGCCGGGCACCGCGGCCAGGGCTGCGCGCACCTGTTCGCTGACCGGCAGCCGCGCGGCGCTGGCGTCCACCTGGTTGTAGGGGCTGTCGAGCAGGGCGTCGATCTGCGGGCGGAACAGGTAGATGGAGCCGGTGAGCGACAGGGCGAGGATGAACGGGATGCAGAACAGGCCTGCATAGAAGTGCCAGCGCCAGATCAGGCGGTACAGCGCGGCGCGGTTGGCTGGTTGCATGGCGGGCCTCAGTAGTCGTAGCTCAGGCCGAGGAAGGCCGTGCGCTGCGGGTAGGGGTGGCTGACGTAGTACTTCTCGTTGCCCAGGTTGTCGATGCCGGCCGAGGCGGTGAGGTGCTCGTCGATGCGGTAGCTGGCCTTGACGTCGAACACGCTGTAGCGGCTGATGCCGCCGTAGGTGTCGTGGTTGTCGTCGGTGTTCAGCAGGGTGCCGTAGGCGGCGCTGGAATAGCGGTAGCCCAGGGCATAGGTCAGGCGCGAATCCTGGTGGTAGACCGCGGACAGGCGCGCCCGCCAGCGCGGGATGCGCGGGTAGTCGTTGCCCTCGGCGGCGGGGGTCAGCTGGTCCTCGAGGATTTTCGCCTGGGTCCAGGTCAGGCTGGCGGACAGGTCCAGGCCGGGCAGGCCGACGTCCCTGGCGTCCAGCGCGCTCTCGATGCCGCGCAGGCGCGCGCGGTCGATGTTGGCGATGCGGGTGACGTTGGGGCTGACGCTGGTGTCGGTCTGCGAGAACAGCGCGTCGTGGCGTTCTTCCTGGAACAGCGAGACGCGCAGCAGGTAGCGGTCCCAGCCGTACTGGGTGGTCCAGTCGAAGGAACGCACGTCCTCGGGTTTCAGGTCCGGGTTGTTCTGCACCAGCTGGGTGCCGCTGCTGATCTGCTGGAACAGCTCGCCCACGGTTGGGTAGCGCACCGCGCGGCCGTAGGAGAAGCGTGTCTGCAGGGCGTCGGTGATGTCGAAGGCCAGCGCCGCCTTGGGCGAGATGTCGTTGCGCTGCTGGTCGTCGTAGTGGGCCACCTGGGGCGTGGTGGTGACGTCGCGGTTGAAGCCGTCGAAGGCTTCCCAGTGCTCGGCGCGGGCGCCCAGGGTCAGCGTCCAGCGCGGGGCGAACTTCCAGGCGTCCTGCAGGTACAGCGCCTGGGTGCGCGTCTCGCCGCCGGAGGCCGCGACCTTGGCGCCGTCGCCGCCGGACTTCCAGTCGTCCAGCTGGTAGGTGCGCTGCTTCAGTTGGTAGTCGTCGATGTGGTAGCCGAAGGTCAGCTCGTGCGCATCGGGGCGCCAGGTGCCGCGCAGCTCGCCGGTCTGCCAGCCGGTGCCGTCCTGCACCTGGCGGGTGCCGGCCAGGCTCTGGCCGTAGTTGGAGGCGGTGCGGGTGGCCGAATCCAGGTAGCGGTAGTCGCTGACCGAGGCCTGCCAGTCGAAGGGCCCGCCGCTGTGGCTGGCCAGCGACAGGCCGTTGAGCAGGTGCAGCTCGTCGGTGCGGCTGGGGTTGAGGCCGGAGACCTTGTACGACTGCCCGTCGATGTTGACCGTGCCGTTGTACAGGGTGCGCCCGCTGGCGTCCTTGAGGTAGCTGTCGACGCCGGTGTGGGAGTCGTTGGACCACAGGCCCAGGGTGTAGATCGCGGTCACGTCCGAATCGAAGTCCCAGCCCAGCTTGAGCTTGCCCTGGTCCTGCAGGCTGTGGTCGATGGAGTAGCCGCCGAACACCAGGCGCTGTTTGCCGTTCTGGTCGCTGTCCGAGTGCGCGCCGCTGGCGCTGGGCGCGCCGGCTACCGGGGCCTTGCTCGACAGGCCGGCGGTGGAATAGCTCATCGGCTGGCCCTGGCTGTCCAGGTGGTCGTAGGACACCCATACCGACAGCGGCCCGCGGCGGTCGCCGGCGGCCAGGCTGATGTCGCCGGTGCCATAGTCGTCATGGCTGCCGTAGAGGTCGAAGTCCTGCCGCGAGCCGGTGACCGAGGCGTGGAATTCCGGGCGCGTGGGCATGCGCGTCTCCAGGGTCACCACGCCGCCCAGGGAGTTGCCCGGGTAGAGCGCGCTGAACGGGCCGTAGAGCACGTCCACCCGGGAAATCTCGGCGGGCGCCACCAGGCCCCAGCGCGGCGGGAAGCCGTAGCTGTTGCCGAGCAGGTTGGAGAGCAGCAGGTCGTCGGCGTAGACCAGCGACTGCGCGCTGGAGATGGTGCCGGTGGTGCGGGTGGCGAGGATGCCGTTGCGGTCGCCGATGTAGCGCTCGCGCACCTCGAGGCTGGGCAGGTATTTCAGGGCCTGGGCGGAGGTCACCAGGTTGGTGCTCTCGCGCAGTTGTTCGGCCGTGCGGCTCTCGACCACGGCGGGGGCGCTGGCCAGGGCGGTGGGCAGCGGCTGCTGGCCTTCGGCGCTGACCACCACGTCGGCCAGGCGGGTGGGGGCGTCGCCGTCGGCGGCGGTTTCGGCGTGGGCCGGCAGCAGCAGGCTGCCGGCCAGGCCGCAGAGCAGGGTGCGGGCGGCCGGGGGCTTCAGTGCGTAGGCAACGCACCGGCGCAGGGATGTGGACATCCGGATGATCCTTGTTCAGGACGACGGGAGCGCGGCCAGGCGTGCGCGCAGGGGCACGCACGCGCGGGGCGCGGGTTCGGGGTGTCGTGGAACGGGATCAGGCCAGGGGCGGGCCGCGCGGACGGACGTCCAGCAGGTGCAGGAAGGGCGGGAGGGGCAGCGCCGGCGGCGGCGCCTGGGCGTTGACCGGCCCCAACGCCGGGGCCATGGCAATGGCCCAGAGCAGCGCCGGGCTGTCGTGCAGCAGGGTGCAGTAGCCGCAGGCCGGGTCGAGGCTGTTGTGGACCATGCCGCCGTGGTCGTCGGCCGGGGCCTGCTGCATGGCCCCATGGTCCATGGGCATCTGCCCCATGTCATGGGCGGAGCACCAGGCGCCCTGCGGCGGCGAGGCGTGCTCGACGGCCTCGAGGGTGCGCGAGAAGGTCGGGGCGAACAGCAGCAGCCCGAGGGCCATGACGGCCAGCCAGGAGGCGAGGCGGTACTGTGCTGAATGACGGCGCAAGCGGCAGCGTCCCGATCGGTGGGCCGGATTGGGGCCGATATGCTGCCATGGTTGGGGCGTGGGGGAAAGGCGGAGCGGAGCGTGCAGGGTGTCGTTGGCCAACCGTAGGGCGAATAACCGTTCGCGGTTATCCGCCGCCGGCCCGAACAGCGGTGTCCGGGGCCATTGGCGGATAACGCCGTAGGCGTTATGCGCCCTACGGGGAACCCGGGAGCTTCGCGGTCGCGCGTCGCGCCGAACGGTTGGGGAGGGTCAGGGAGCGAGTGGCGAGTCCGGAGTCATCCGGAGACGCCAGCTACCCCTCACGCCCCTCCGCCCGACAAACAGCGAGCCGAATCCGCGCCGCCTCCCTTGCGTGGCGCGGCAATACTGTCATGCTGTCATCATTGGCTTCGGCGGCCCCGGCCGCCGTGCCTTTCGGGGAAGCGAGCATAATGACGGCGCCACACCCGCCTCGTCGCCGGGCGGTGGTGGTGTCTACCAGGGCGGGGCTATGCGCGACATCGGCAGTTGGCTGTTGGCAGTGATTCTGGCGGGGCTGACGGCCCAGGCGCTGGCTCAGGACGAGCGGACCTTGCACGTGCTCGCCTGGCCCGGCTATGCCGACGCCGACGTGGTGAAGGCCTTCGAGCGGCGCGAAGGGGCCCGGGTGGCGGTGACCTTCGTGGATTCCGACGAGGCCCTGTGGGATCGCCTGCATGCCCAGGGCGGACGGCTGTTCGACGTGGTCGCCGCCAATACCGCGGAAATCCAGCGCTACCAGCGCGCCGGGCTGCTGCAGCCGCTGGACCTGGCGGCCATTCCCAACACCCGCCGGCAGCAGCCGCGCTTCCGTGACCTGGCCGGCATCGGCGGGCTGGTCGCCGAGGGGCAGGTCTACGCCATTCCCTACACCTACGCCGCCATCGGGCTGATCTACGACCGCCGCCAGGTGCCGCAGCCGCCCCGCAGCATGGCCGAGCTGTGGAACCCGCGCTACCAGGGCAAGGTGCTGGCCTTCAACAGCGCCCAGCACAACTTCTCCTTCACCGCGCTGAGCCTGGGCCTGCCCGACCCCTTCCACCTCGACGCCCGGCAGACGCGGCGCGTAGCCCTGCGCCTGGTGGAGCTGCGACGCAACCTGCTGGCCTACTACAGCCTGCCCGAGGAGGCCACCGCCCTGTTCGTGCAGCACCGTGCGGCGCTGATGTTCGCCAACTATGGCGCCCAGCAACTGACGCAGCTGCGCCAGGCCGGCGCCGACGTCGGCTACGCCATCCCCGAGGAGGGAGCGTTGGCCTGGCTGGACTGTTGGGCGGTGACCCGTAGCGCCGGCGACCGGGCCCTGGCCCAGGCGTGGATCGACTACATGCTGGAACCCTCGGTCAGCGCGCTGCTGACCCAGCGCCAGGGCCTGGACAACACCCTGGGCGCAGCGGCCGCGCCGGATACCGGGGCACGCCTGTACTGGCTGCAGCCGGTGGAGGACGTGGGCCGCCGCGAGGCGCTGTGGAGCCGCATCGTCTCCGGCGACCGGGCGGAGCGCTTCTGATGCGCCTGGGGATCATCGCCAAGCTCAGCATCCTCCTGGCCTGCATCGGTATCCTGTCCTCCGGCGTCACCGGCTACTACGCCTACACGGCCAACCGCCAGTTGCTGACCAACGAGGCCGAGCGCAACCTGCTGACGTCCACCCAACTGCTCGCCCAGCGCTTCAGCTCGCTGCTGGACGACATCGGCGCCGACGCCCTGACCCTGGCCAACATGCCCTCGGCGCCCAAGGTGGCCGCGCCGCCCGGCAACGTGGTGGACCTGGTGGCGCAGGAGCGCCTGGCCGGCGTGTTCGCTACCTTCATGCGCCTGCACCCGCAGTATTCCCAGGTACGCCTGATCGGCCGCCAGGAGCATGGCCTGGAAGTGCTGCGCTACGACCGCGACGGCCAGCGCGTGCTGCGCGTGGACGGCGAGCAGTTGCAGGAGAAGGGGCACTTCCCCTACGTCTTCGAGAGCCTGGCGCTGGCGCCGGGGCAGGTGTTCGTCTCGCCGATCACGGTCAACCACGAGCAGGGCGCCCACGCCGCCGACGGCGCACCGACGCTGCGCGTGGCCACCCCGGTGCCCGGTGGCGCAGGTGGCAACGAAGGCGTGGTGGTGATCAACGTCGACCTGAAGAAATTCCTCGACCAGTTGGTGGCCGACCTGCCGCAGGGCCTGGAGCTGTACCTGACCAACGAGTGGGGCGACTTCCTGGTGCACCCGGACCCGGCCATGACCTTCGGCTTCGACAAGGGCCGGCGCATCCTGGTGCAGGACAGCTTCGTCGAGACCCGCGGGCTGTTCGAGGGCGCCGGCAGCGTGCTGGTCAACGACCTGCAGGGCGCGCACCGCGAGCACGGGCGGATCATGGCCTTCGTGCGCAAGCCCTTCGGGCTGCCCGGCCAGGGGCATTTCGTGGTGCTCGGCCTGGCCCGGCCGCTGGACGAGGTGCTGGCCAGCGGCCGGCCGCTGGGCCTGAGCATCATCCAGATGGTGCTGGTGTTCAGCCTGCTGGCCACCGCCCTGGCGGTGCTCTTCGCCCGTGCGCTGACGCGCCCGCTGCAGATGCTGATCCATGCCGCGGTGCGCTTCCAGGCCGAGCACAGCCTGGCCGCCGAGCTGCCGCTGCAGCGCCAGGACGAGATCGGCCTGCTGGCACGCGGCTTCGACCAGCTGCGCAAGGAGCTCAAGGCGCGCATGGAGGCGATGAGCCGCAGCCAGCAGGAGCTGCAGCACCTGGCCAACCACGATTCGCTGACCGGCCTGCCCAACCGCATGCAGTTCTTCGCGCAGCTGGAACAGGCCATCGCCCAGGTGGCCGCCAGCCACGAGCAGCTGGCACTGCTGTTCATCGACCTGGACTACTTCAAGCGCATCAACGACGAGATGGGCCACGCCGCCGGCGACGAGGTGCTGACCATCATCGCCCGCCGCCTGCGCCACGCGGTGCGCGACCACGACCTGGTGGCGCGCCTGGGCGGCGACGAGTTCGTGGTGCTGCTGCGCGGGCCGGGCATCGCCGGCACCGCCTCGGCCGTGGCGCGCAAGATTCTCGCCACCCTCGGCGAGAAGCTGCTGCTGCAGGGCGCGGTGGTGCAGGTGGGGGCCAGCATCGGCATCGCCCTCTATCCCGACGACGGCAACAGCGCCGAGGAACTGCTGCTGCGCGCCGACGGCGCCATGTACCGGGCCAAGGTCGAGGGCCGGCGCAGCTTCGCCTGCCAGCAGGGTGGCGGCCTGGAGATCGACCGGCACCCGGAGGTCTAGTCATTCCCGCGAACGAGGGTAATCGCGGACAGAGTCCTACAATTTGCCGTGAAGCACGGGCTCTCCGTAGGAGCGGACTCTGTCCGCGATTTGGCGGATAACGCCGTAGGCGTTATGCGCCCTACGAACTATCGCGAACACGGGGAACCAGGGTTCGCGAGCAAGCTCGCTCCTACGAAAAGCAAAAGCGGCTCTTGCTCTGGCGTTTGGGATTTCCAGAGATACCTCCGCGCGCACCGGAACGCCCCTTCAGAAGGCCGAGCGAAACCGGCGCTCAGGAGGTCATGCGACATGGATGTCGCGAGAGCCCCGATCAGCACAGGGA
>NZ_QGSL01000106.1:1374161-1463744 GCF_003176655.1 Pseudomonas sp. RW407
CGGGGCCAAGGCGGCGACCTGCTTCCCGAGCCTTTCGGCGGCCGATACCGCATTGACGAACAGCTCAGCCCCGAGTTCTTCGTCAGGGTTCGCATGCCCCAGGACGTCGAAGGCCGCCTGCGCCTGCCGGTAATGCAACAACGCGGCAACCGCTTCGGCGTCGAGGGTGAGAGTCAGGGTGTCGCGGGCGGTCATCAATTCAGCTCCAGCCGGCGACGCCGGCGCTTGGGTGGGCACCCCTCGGACTACCGGGGGCGGCCTCTTTCGGGTTTTCCTCAAACAGACCGGTTTGGATGTTGTGACGGTCAGTAGTAGAGCATCGGGCGAGCATCGCCGACCGGCATCCAGTGCGTCGGGCTATACCCTTTGCTCCGAGCGATCCTGCGAGCATCCAGCGGGGTGACAGCACCATCCAGATCGACGTGATCAACTCCGTTCTCGACCTGCACTCGCAGGTAGAAGGCCTTGTCCGGGTGTCTCTGGCCAAGCTCCTTGTCCATGATGACGACCTGAGCCGGAAAGTCTGCCGATGGTGTAGCGTCGATGATTGTCATGTGATGTCCTCGGTGGATCGTTGACATGGGCCACCGTATGCCCCTAGAGGCATACGCGCAAGCGCTACAAGTTATCCTTTCTCTACCCCGTACACGGCGCACATAAGCTGATCCGCCTCGGCGTAGGTTCGAACTGCTTTGCTTACAGTGCCTCGCGTAATGCCTGCTTCCCGCACGGCCTCAGCTTGGGATATACCATCGACAAGTACGCGCCGTGCGGCCCGGCACGCTGGACTTTCCGGCTTGCCGCGCATCAACTTCACCAGGGCGTCGTACTGCTCGCCAGTCATTGCCATTGCAACTCCAAAGTCATGGACGTTTCTTGATGATCGCCCGGACGCTCTCTACTTCGTTGAGCCAAGCGGCAGTGCGAGGGCAACGCCACTTAACCAGCCTCATCATCCGCGAATAATCTGCTGCCAGGTTTCTCTGAAAAATGGGCTCGTGATGTGCAATTCGGTTGCGGATGCCCCTTACCTTGTCCAGTTCGTCATAGATCATTCGCCGGCACTGCTGAACTGTGACCCCTGGCGGTAACCCTCGAAACGAAGCGTGTAAGTGCGGAATCCACAGGCGTTTGTCGAAGCGCTGGGTGAACAACCGAATCCAGAAAGCGAACTTCAATTCAGGGATGACCTTGTTCGTGTTTCCAGCTGGAGCTTTTGCCCTTCCAGAAGCAAGCTCCTTTCGCAGGCTAAAGCCAAACTTTGGGTCTGAAAGGCTTCTCTCAAAGCCAATCGACCACGGCCATTGGGGGCCGTACACCGCCTCAAGCACCTCTGACGCTGCGTTGCGCACTGCAACCTCGCAGATTTGCTGTGGAAGCATGAACGCCCCTGAAACCTCGGCGTTCCACGCGTACAGCTCAAGCACCCGCCTTGAGTTCTGCATGCCCTGAGCCGCCGCGTAGGTGCTAAGCCTTTGCGGTGAAATGACGTCCTCAAGGGCTCGAATGTCAGCAGCAGTTGCCAGCAAGGTCTATCTCCTTGACGTGATCAAATTTGAGCAATACCATTACCTCACTAGCTCCGGGACTTGTTGGCGAAAGCCTCCCCCTGGGGACATGCGAAAAGAAGGGCTCACCGCAAGGTGGGCCTTTTTCGTTTCTGCTCACAAGATTCTCCGCACTATGTCACCCAGCCGGGCCGGATCGCCCGCACAGAGCTTCTTCACCGCTTCCAGCGACTCGATCCCAAGGATTTCGCTGATATGCCGCAGGTCGATCCCACGGCGCTTGAGCTTCACCGCCAGCGTGCGCCGGCCAGACTGCGCGCTCGCACCCTCGATGCCCGCCTGCTCGAAAAGCCGGGTGAACAACCGGCTGAGTTGGGTCGCGCTGTAGTAAGTCTTGCCGTCCCGCTGCTTGGCACTGAGCTTGAGCCCTTCACCAGTGCGGCCAGACACGAACAGCGGCGAGGCCGGATCAAGGCCGCGATATGCAGCCTTCCTGCTCGACACCCCATGCCCGCGCTCCAAGCGCTCGGCCAGATGGGCGTCTATGGCGTTCGTCAGCTTCTTGTTCGTCCAACACAGCGGACGGGGCTTGTGGTTGTAGGCAATCTCGGCTCTCACCAAGGAGTCGCGCAGAACGCTCCCGTCCTCGGCCAGATAGTCGCTCACGCGCAGCAGGCACAGCTCGGTGACGGTCATGCCCGTACCAAAGCAGGAAAGCAGCAGCGCTGCGTCCCTGACGCCGTTCTCAGCACTGCTGATCCTGGCGACCTTTACCGCGTGCTCCAATTGGTCATCCTCGACAACGATGGCCTTCGGCATCTATCACCCTAAGCGCAATATGGCTATCAATCCTGACATAGTACGACAAAGAAAAGGCCGTGGGGAATGCCCGGCCTCTGCCTGCTGCTGGTGTTCACGGAAAATCAAACGCTGATATCCCTACAGAAAATTCACCTATACAAATCAGGGCGCTATTCCACGTGATCACTTGCGGATCAATGGGGGCAGGCTTCGCAAAGAATCCATACCCCAAAAAATCCCAACAGGTTCATTAAGCATTTATTAGTGCTTCAAAAGCTCACATACGCGAGGGTGTCTCCGGCTTCGAGAGGACACCCATGAACCTGCGCCGCCTTACCCGATCATCGCTGCTCATCACGATAGGATTTCTAGCCCTCGGAGGCCTTGCGGCTTACCAGCAGTACCAGTTGGTAGCCATGCGCGGCTCGCTCGAAGGTGCTGCGGAGAAGACCTCCATCAACGCGCTGCTCAACCGAGTGGGCAAGCTCGACGAGCGCGTCGACGCCGTTGCAGGTCAGCACCTGGTCAAGGACGAGGACTTCAGGGCGGCCCAGCAGGCATTATCAAATCGCATAGATGCAGCGCAGGCGTATGCCAAACAAGCCAACGACAGTGTCAGCCAGCTCTCCCAGTCCGTGGCCTCAACCGGCGAGCTCCTGGTACTGAAAGCCAATCTCGAAACCCTCAATACCTCGCTTCAGGACCTGAAGAAGCCGCAAGCACAACAACCAGCTCCGGTGGCCAAGAAAGCCACCGTCACGAACGTCACGAAGACAAAGCCCTCCCCCCCTAAACCCAAGCCGGCTCCACCGGAACCGCCGCCGTTCCACATCATCGGCGTCGAGTACCGGGGCGGCGAACGCTTCCTCTCGATCGCCCCTCCAGGCAGTACGCGACTGAGCCAGATCTACCTGATTCGCCCCGGCGACTCGGTCGCCGGCACTACATGGCGACTCAGCGCGCTCGACGACCGAACTGCGCGGTTCGACGCCGCCGGCACGACCAAGACCATCAGCCTGCAGCCATAGGCCCGACCATGCATAAACGAACTCTCAATCACTTCGTAATGGCAGCTGCCACGGCATACCTGATGCTGACAAGTATCAGCACGCCAGGCGCCGAGCAAAATTCCCAGTCCGCGTCCTCGCAGTGGCAACGCACCGCAGAGCAGGGCCTCGATCAGAAGGGCCAACAGGACCAGCTGGCCCGCGAATGGGGGCTCACGGCGCAGGAATACGAGCGATACCAGCTGCTGATGCAAGGTCCCCGTGGGATCTACTCCCCCGGCCTCGATCCGCTGACGGCACTCGGAATCGAGGCGCGCTCGAACGATGAACGACAGCGTTACGCCGAACTGCAGGTGAAAGCGGAGCGGCAGCGCGTCGAGAAAGAGCTTGCATTCCAGCGTGCCTACGATGAAGCGAACGCACGAATGTACCCAGGTGAGAAAGTCATTCAGATTTCCTCGAACCCCGGCAACACCGGCGCCGGTGGCAAGGCCATCCTAGAAGGCGATGGGCGCCTGGCGATCTTCGTGAAGGATGATTGCGCTCCGTGCATCGATCAGGTGCGAGCGCTCCAAGCGGCGAAGCGCTCCTTCGACCTGTACTTCGTGGGTAGCCAAGGTGATGACGATCGAATCCGGCGGTGGGCGATCCTTGCCGGCATAGAGCCCGCGAATGTGAAGAGCCGGCAGATCACACTCAACCACGACCAAGGCCGTTGGCTTGGCTTGGGCCTAGGCGGCGAACTGCCCGCCGCGGTCATGAAGGTGAATGGGCAGTGGCAACGCCAGTAATTCGCGCCCTTGCCCTCCTTACCGCGCTGCTCTGTGGATTCGCCAGCGCCGCCGAGGAGCCGCCGCCGGCCTACCAGATGATTGCGATCGCTCATGGCATTCCATCGGTAGTCCTCTACTCGGTCGCGCTGCAGGAAAGCGGTGCGCGGATCCGCGGCCAGCTGGTGCCATGGCCCTGGACGTTGAACGTCGCCGGCGCTGGCTACCGGTTTGCAACCCGGAAGGATGCTTGCAAGGCACTGATGATTGCCCTCGCCACGGCAGGACCAGCTCGCGTCGACGTCGGTCTCGGGCAGACCAATATCGCCGCAAATGGCCACCGCTACAGCTCCCCCTGCGAAGGCCTCGACCCCTACAAAAACCTGGCTGTTACAGCCGAAATTCTCAGCGAGCAAAAAGCGAAGGGCGGCAGTTGGATTGATGCCGCCGGCCGCTACCACCGGCCCGCCGGCGGCGCACCTGCTGCGCGCTACCGCGAGTCGTTCGCCCGACACCTCAGCCGGGTGACCGGCATCAACCTCCTGGCGACCAACCCATGACGCATCCGCTAAATCGCTGTCTGGCCCTGCTTATCCGTAACGCCACACTCAGCCTCCTCTTGCCTTTTGCACAGGCCTCCGCTGACCAGCTGGTCGTCGTCGAAGATCACGGCGGTGTTTCCGCCCTCCCCTATTACCAGGACCTGGTTCCTGACTCGACTGATGCACAGCGCCCCCCTGTAGGGGGCGTTCGAATGGGCGGCGCGTTCCCCGTCGTCACGCCGGAGCTGTCTCCCGGTCCTGTTCAGGGACGGGTGATCAACGCTCCAGGCCTTCAGCCGCTGTTTCTTCTCGGGGACGACGACAGCTCCAGGTCCTGGCTGCAGCAACACCTGCAGCAGCTCCTGCAACTGCAGGCGGTCGGCCTGGTGGTAAACGTCAGCGGCCCAGGTCGATTGGCGGAAGTACGGAAATGGGCGCCGGGCCTGCAGATGCTTCCCACGCCGGGCACCGACATCGCGGGCCGCCTCGGCCTGCGGCACTACCCAGTTCTCATCACATCGACCACCGTCCAGCAGTAGGTAGGAGGCGTTCTTGTCATCGCTCAACTCTCCATGCATGACCCTGATGATCGAATTGCCAAAGGACGTGCGGCGCCAGGACCTCATGCTCGACCAGGTACAGCACGTCATCACTCTCTTCGGCGGTCGCGTGGCCTGGAGAACCGAGGACGACCTCCTGGCCATACTCCAACGTCTACGTGACAGGCTCGAAGCACAAAGCCAGCTGGATCCTCAACAAAGCATCACGCCCCAAGGGAGCTGACCTCCATGGCCACGTACACCCTGGATGCGCTGCTGCGCCCTCCCGTGGAGTTGTACACAACCGCTATCAGCTATACAGCCGCAGCGCTGTGTGTCCTCGCCCCCTGGTCACTCGCGCTCACCCCGCTCTTCGGGCTGATCGCGGCCGTTGGTTTCACCTATCTGGGTACTGTTCGACTGGTGCAGGCCCTCCGGGTACTTCGTTACCAGGCCAACATCCGGCGGCTGCCGCACTACACAATGACCAGCGCCGAAATGCCCGTCAGCAACGAGAGGCTGTTCATCGGCAAGGGGTTCCGTTGGACACAGACGCATACGCAGCGTCTGGCCGACACCTACCTGCCACAGTTCGCCCCTTATGTTGAGCCTTCGCCCCTCTATCAGCGCGCACGGCGGCTCGAGGAGCGACTGGAATTCGCTCCCTTCCCGCTCAACTTCTTGGCCAAGGCCACGTCGTGGGACTCATCCTGGAACCCTGCTCGCCCGCTGCCGCCGGTAGGAGGCCTGCCGCGGCTGCATGGCATCGAGCCAGACGAGCACGATGTCAGCCTGCCTCTCGGTGAGCGGGTGGGCCACACTCTCGTCCTGGGTACAACCAGGGTGGGCAAAACCAGGTTGGCCGAACTGTTCATCACCCAGGACATTCGCCGTACCCATCGTCGGCGCCGACGCGTCCGAATGGGACGGCGCACCCAGACTGTCCATCATGGCCACCGACGTCGGCGAAAGAGCGAACAGCCGGACTACGAAGTCGTCATCGTCTTCGATCCGAAGGGCGACGCTGATCTCTTGAAGCGCATGTACGTCGAGTGCGAGCGTGCCGGCCGCCTGGACGAGTTCTATGTGTTCCACCTCGGCCATCCTGACCTCTCGGCACGCTACAACGCCGTTGGCCGGTTCGGCCGAATCAGCGAGGTGGCGACCCGCATCGCCGGCCAGCTGTCCGGAGAAGGCAACAGCGCTGCTTTCCGGGAGTTCGCCTGGCGGTTCGTCAATATTATCGCCCAGTCCCTGGTCGCCCTCGGCAGGCGACCTGACTATGAGCAAATCCGCCGGCACGTCATCAACATCGACGAGCTGTTCGTGGAGTACGCGCAGAAATACTTCGCCGATCATGATCCCAAGGCCTGGGAAGCCATCGTGGCCATCGAGGGCAAGATCGATCGGAAAAACCTCAGCTATGCAATGAAGGACCGTCCACTGCGGGTGGTTGCCATCGACATGTACCTGACGCAGCAACGTATCTCCGACTCGGTGATGGACGGTCTGCGCTCCGCAGTGCGCTACGACAAGACCTATTTCGACAAAATCGTCGCCAGCCTCTTGCCGCTGCTGGAGAAGCTCACCACCGGCCGCATTGCCGAACTGCTCTCGCCCAACTACCTGGATCTCTCCGATGAACGTCCAATCTTCGACTGGATGCAGGTCATCCGGCGGCGTGCCGTCGTCTACATCGGCCTCGACGCCCTGTCCGACACGGAGGTCGCCTCGGCGGTCGGCAACTCGATGTTCAGCGACCTGGTCTCGGTTGCTGGCCACATCTACAAGCACGGTCTCGACGATGGCCTCCCTGGCGGCCTGGCCGCAGGCAAGGTGCGCATCAACCTCCACGCCGACGAGTTCAACGAGCTGATCGGCGACGAGTTCATCCCCATGGTCAACAAAGCCGGCGGGGCCGGCGTCCAGGTGACCGCGTATACACAGACCATGAGCGACATCGAGGCCAAGATCGGCTCCAGGGCGAAAGCCGGCCAGATCATCGGGAACTTCAACAACCTGTTCATGCTGCGTGTTCGGGAGACCGCCACGGCCGAGCTGCTGACGAACCAGCTCCCCAAGGTGCAGATCTACAACAGCACGCCGGCGAGCAGCGCGAACGACTCGGTCAATGGCAAGACGGCGTTTACATCGAATACCCACGACCAGGTGCAGATGACCAGTGTGCCGATGATCGAACCGGCTCATGTGGTCGCCCTCCCCAAAGGGCAGTGTTTCGCCCTCATCGAGGGCGGGAACCTATGGAAGATCCGCATGCCACTGCCCGCCAACGATCCAGACGAAGTCTTGCCGAAGACCCTGCAGGAGCTGGCAGCCGGAATGCGCAAAGGCTCCACATCCAGCTCTGGCGAATGGTGGGAGGCCCCCGGTTACCAGAACATCAACGATGCGCTCCCTGCCGACCTGGTCGACGACTTCCGCCACCTGGCCGGCAGCGACGAGGCAGCTTGAGGGATGAACCATGGCTGAGATCGCAGAACGCACCCAGGCACAGCAGGAGCGCCCGGAGTCCCTCCTGCGGACGATTATCGGATTGCCGTTCCAGCTGGCTGGGGTACTGATCGGCTCGTTGCTGGCAGCGGTGGTAGTGGAGTGGCTCTGCCTCTATTTCTTCTGGCCGGAGGCTGGCTGGCAGCATGCCCAAGAAATGCTCAATTACGAGCTGGGCTGGCTGTCCCAGGGGCTTCTGCATAGCGTTGTCGTCCAGGAGCCCGGGAACACTGCGAAATGGATAGTGAGCCTGATCTACCAATGGCTGGTCGTGAAGACCGGCCTCTTCGACTGGATGCAAGGGATGTCCGCTGTTGCGCAGGCAGGCCCCAGGTCGGAGTTTGACGTCCGATACCTTGCCGCCCAGGGCGTGACCACCGTGCAGACCTACGCCCTGGCCGCTCTGTTCACCGCGCTGACCTTCTGTGTCAGGACCGTTGTGCTGGCGTTGACGATCCCGCTGTTTGTCATGGCGGCCTTCACCGGTCTGGTCGACGGGCTGGTCCGCCGAGACCTGCGGAAGTTTGGCTTGGGCCGGGAGTCCAGTTATCTGTACCACAAGGCCAGGGGCACGATGATCCCGGTGGCGATCCTGCCGTGGACGCTCTATCTCGCCATCCCGATCAGCGTCAGCCCGCTCCTGATCCTGCTGCCCTGTGCAGCGCTGCTCGGTGTCAGCGTCTCGATCACCGCTGCCAGCTTCAAGAAGTACCTCTAGAAATCCCTGCCCTTTCTATCTCCATTTCTCATTGCCCGTTTTGTGGGCCTGGAGTTCCAACATGGCAGCAATACGATTCGAATATCGCACCGAACACGTCGCTATTCCGTTCAAGACCCAAACCCACGGAAGGCTGCTCAAGACCACCGAGGCCACTTTGGAGCCAGACCTGGTTCAGCTACTGCAGCGCGACACTTTCCAGGCTCTCCTGGAGTCGTTGGGCGCTGAAGGCTGGGAGCTCGTCAGCGTCCAGCCGTTATGCCGAGGCGAGACCAAAATCGGCAACCAGAACGCTCAGGGCTGGGCATATGGTTTCGCCATGCCCATTGGCTATTTGCTGTTTCTGAAGCGCGAAACGCAGGCGTGACGGGCTCGAAAAAATCCACGTGAGCCCAGTAAGTATTTCTTGCGGCGGGGGATGAGTCGGGGCGGCAAGCTGGCATCAACGACGACTTGCTAGAGCGTAGCCGTGAACCATCGCAGCCCCTTCTCCGCCTCTCTCTGCAGAACTGCCCAGTACGGGCTGATCGCTGTCATCGGATGCATCTGCATTGCGCCGCGGGCGAACGCCGCGAGCGCGTCCGAGCAGGCCAACATCGAGGTCATGATTCGCCAACTGAATGCCCTCGAGGATTCGGCCAGGCGAAGCTCGCATGTAGCCGACGAGCCAGGTCAACGCTACTACTTCGACTACGAACGCCTGGCCGGCGACATCCAACGCATTCGCCAGGGACTGCAGGACTACCTGACACCAAGCCGCGCACAACCCCGCGATCCAGCCGAGCTTACCGGCGACTACACCCTGAGCGGGGGTCGCATGCCATGAGCATGAGCGCAGCGCAAAACGCAGCATTCAAGGCCGCAAGCGGTTTCACCCCACAAGCTACGGCAACCCTCTTCATGGGCACGTTGATCGCGCTGGCGATGCTGTGGGGCGCTTGGGCGATCTACAGCATGTACCGCGGATGGGCGACCACGAACCTCGACCGAAGAATTGCGGTTTCGTCCGCCATTCGCGTGATCGTGCTCCTGATGCTTCTCACCTTCTTTGTCCTCAGCTAACTCTCGGAGCAAACCGATGCCCAAGCTGCCCTACACCCGCGCCATCACCCTCAGCACGATCCTGCTGGCCCTGCCTCAGCTCGCGAATGCTGCTCTTCCGCAAGCCCAGGCGCCCAGCCGAGGCGAAGGTTCGAACTGGCTGCAAACCATCCAGAACTTTGCCTATGACGGCGGGATGCTGCTCGGCCTGATTATCCTCGCCACCATGATTTCTGGTGTGGCATGGCATGCCTACGGTGTCTACCACGAGATTCATGATGGCAAGAAGAAGTGGCGCGACCTTGGAGCCACTGCCGTTGTGGGGATCGCCATCATTGGCGTCGGTATTTTCATGATCAGCAAAGCGACGACCATCCTGTAACGGGTTTACACGATCATGGTCGACGATCAATCCCTCAATGACGGGACACTCAAGTTCCTGCCAACCAATCTCAACAGACAGCCGGTGATCATGGGCGGTCTGACCGCCGACGAGATGTGGGGCACCGTGTTTCTCAGCGGTGCAGTCGGTTTGGTCCTGGGAATCCCTGTCGCGATCCTGTCCGGCAACTGGGCTCTGATCATCGCCGGCGCGCTCACCGGCGGGGTCCTGGGGCTGACGGTCGCAAGCCGCATCCTTCGGAAGATGAAGCGCAACCGACCCGACACCTGGTTCTACCGCCAGGTGCAACTCTACATCGCCCAATACGCCCCGCTCTGGGGCGACAGCGGGCTGATCACGCGCTCCGGCGCGTGGACTTGTCGCCGCACGGAGTAACCATGAGTTTTCGCAAGAAGGTGGACGCCCAGCAGGCGCACATCCTGAGCCTGCGCCTGGCCCTGGGATTCATGACCATCGTGTGCCTGGCACTGGCATACGGGTGGTGGAACGCACCGAAGGACCTGACCGTACACGTCCCTCCGGACCTGCGCTCAGGAAGCACTCGTAAGTGGTGGGATGTGCCGCCGGAGGCCGTCTACAGCTTTGCCCTGTACATCTTCCAGCAGATGAACCGCTGGCCGAGCGACGGCGAAGTGGACTACCAGGCCAACATCGATCGGCTGGACGCCTACCTCACGCCCGGTTGCAAGACCTACCTTCAGAAAGACTTCGAGCTACGTCGCAATGCAGGCGAACTTCGCAAGCGGGAGCGCGGCGTCTTTGAAATCCCTGGGCGCGGTGTCGATGACAAAAATGAGCAGCACACCATTGTCCAGAGCATTAACGATTGGACCGTGAACCTCGACATTGCAGCCGACGAGCATTACGGAGGAGAACGCGTAAAGCGCGCGCTGTCGCGCTATCCCCTCCATATCGTTCGTGCGGACCTCGATCCCGAACGCAACCCCTTCGGTCTGCAGTGGGACTGCTACACCAGCAATCCGGTGCGGATTGAAGTCGACAACGACATTTCCGGACCAGGTGGCCAGCAATGAAGATCTTGCTTCGCTGGGGCGGCGCCCTGTCTTTCTTGATTGCTGTCCATGCGCAGGCGGTCGAGATCCTGCAATGGGAGCGGATCCCACTCGCGGTGCCCCTGCGTGTCGGCCAGGAACGGATCGTGTTCGTCGACCAGAACGTGCGGGTGGGCATGAAACCTGAGCTGGTCGGGAAGCTTCGAGTGCAGAGCACTGGCGGAGCCATCTACCTTCTCGCCAACGAGCCCATCCCCCCTTCCCGGCTGCAGCTGCAGAACGTCGCCAACGGCGAGATCATGCTGGTGGACATCGCGGCCACAGCTGCTCAGGAGGGTCAGCCTGCACTGGAGCCTGTGAAGATAGTCTCGGGCGATACAACGCCAGCTCGTTATGGCCAGTCGACCAGCGCCAAACCCCGAAACGCGGCTGCGGCCACTACGGCGGCGGAACAGGAAGAAGATGCTCCGCCGGAACCACACCATGAAACTCCGTCCCCTGTGGTGCTCACCCGGTACGCGGCGCAAATGCTGTATGCCCCGCTGCGTACCGTTGAACCTGTTGCAGGTATAGCCCAGGTGCGCATCGATAGGCGAATCGATCTGAGCACCCTGCTTCCTGTACAGCCGCTGGAAGCTACTGCGCTCGGCGCCTGGAAGCTGGATGGCTACTACGTGACCGCAGTCAAGCTGCGCAACACCAGCACGCAGCAACTCAAGCTGGATCCTCGCGACCTGATGGGCAACTTCGTCGCGGCCACCTTCCAACATCCCTACCTCGGTGCGCGAGGCAATGCGACGGACACCACTACGGTCTACCTGATCACCCAAGGCAAGGGACTCCGGGAGTCGTTGTTGCCGGCGTCCATCAGTCAAGTAGACCCGAAAGGAGGCCAGCGTGGCAGCAGCTCTGAAAGGTAATCCGCTCCTGAAGTGGCTGGCCATCCCCTTCGGCATCTTCGCCTTGGTCATCCTCACGAGCCTTATGAAGCATAAGGGCGACGTGGCCACGACCGAGGAAAAACCCAAGATCGGTTCCGGCCAAGCCAAGGCGCTGGGCGTGGACGGAGACACGCCTAGCGACACCCTGCGGACCGTCGTCGCGGAAAGTCGTCAATTGAAGGACCAGATGACCAAGGCCTTGCAGGATAACGGTGAGCTCAAGCGGCAGAACGAGGAACTGCAGGCCCGGCTTGGCAACATCAACCAGACCGTGGACCAGCGCCTCAACGCCGCTCAGCAGCAACTGCAACAGCACTCCCAGGAACAGAGCCAGGGCATGCTCGACAAGCTGCAGAAGCAACTGGACATGCTCTCCAAACGCGAGTCCGGGATTGAAGATACTGGCTCCGCCGGCAGCGACCTGCCCATCGGTTTCGGCGTCCAGCCAGGCGATGGCCAGGCGTTCCAGCGCAACCCCAAGCAGGACCTGGTCTGGATTGAACCCCAGGATGCAACAGCCCTGGATGCCAGCGGCAAGCCCGTCACCTCTGGTTCTGGACAGACCGCAGCCAGCTTCAGCTTCCCCTCGAGTTTCGGCCAGGCTGCCGATCGTGGGCAGAACATTCTGAATACGAGTGCCCAGAGCATCGGCGGCGAGATCTCGCCACAAGACGCCCGCAAGCAAGTCAGGAAGACGTACACGCTCCCCCAGAACTCGACGCTGATGGGATCGGTGGCCATGTCGGCGCTGATCGGCAGGGTGCCGATCGATGGCACCGTGAACGACCCGTATCCGTTCAAGGTGCTGATCGGCCCGGACAACCTGACCGCCAATGGCATCGAGCTGCCCGACGTCGCCGGCGCTGTCGCGACTGGCACCGCATCGGGTGACTGGACTTTGTCCTGTGTTCGCGGGCAGATCCGCAGCCTGACGTTCGTGTTCAACGATGGAACCGTCCGCACCTTCCCAGCTCCCGCAGACGAGGCAAACGGCAACCAGAACAACAACCAGGCCAGCAGCGGCAGCAATGGCCAGCAATCCATCCAGGGTGGCCTGGGCTGGATCAGCGATCAGTATGGGGTCCCCTGTATCTCCGGTGATCGCCGCTCGAACGCCAAGGAGTACCTGACCAACCAGTCGCTGGTCACCGCCGCCGGCGCCGGCGTCGCCAAACTGCTGAAAGCGGACGACAGCAGCAACTCTGCTGTGTTCAGCAGCAACGGCACGTCCTTCGGCACCACCGGCACCTCAGGTAACTCAGCCATCGGCAGCATCCTGTCGGGGGGCGTCAGCGATATCAGGTCCTGGATGAACAAGCTGTACGGGGAGGCCTTCGCCGCCGTCTACGTTCCGCCCGGGGCGAAGGTGTCCGTTCACCTCGATCAGCAACTGGCGATCGACTACGAACTCAAGGGCCGCAAGGTCGACTACACCGCTGGAGATTCGCATGTATCCGCAAATCTTGACTGAGCGCCGGGCGGTGACCGCCGCCTGGCTGGTACTGGCCGTACTCAGCAGTGGCTGCTCCACCAACAAGGACGAGCTGCTCCCTCATGGCGACACCAGCATGATGGATGTGTGGCAGCAAGGAACGACAGGCAGCATCGGCGGCTCCAGCAGCAGGTTGCTCCTGGACGCTCGCCAGGAGCTCCGCCGCCCTATCGATGTACGGCTGGCCGCGGCCATGAACGACAATGCAGAGTTCACGCGCACCGCGCAAAACGAGATCTACAGCCAGTTCAAGCGCCTGCCCAACCCTGACCTGGTGATGTATGTGTTCCCGCATCTTGCTGGTTCTGATCCAGCACCAATCCCGGGCTACTCCACCGTATTCCCGCTCTACCAACGGGTGCAATACGCAATGCCCGGCGAGCGGACGGAGGACTACTGATGGGCTTATTTGAACGATTCCGCGGCCGCTCCCGGGCGGAACCCACAGAGCCTGTGGTCGAATTCGGCAACGATACCGACGAGCAGTTGGTTCACCTGCAGGAAGCGGCGACGTCAGCAGTTGTCGACGCTGACGAGATCGAGGTGGCCATCGAACGTCATCTGGAGCGCCTGGCCAATCTCGGCATTCCACTGCCCAACGACTGGCGCAATCCGAAGGCCCGGCCGGCAACTGATGCTGACGTTGCTCGCATGTACGACGTCGCCCCGTCCTTCGTGGACCTCCTTCCGTGGGTGGAATACCTACCGACGGAGAAAGCGATGCTACTTGAAGACGGTTGCTCGCAAGCAGCCTTCTTCGAACTCACCCCGATCGGAACCGAGGGCCGGGACCCGGCCTGGCTGCGATCGGCAAGAGATGCCCTAGAAAATGCGCTGCAGGATAGCTTCGAAGAGCTGGAAAGCTCGCCCTGGGTGCTGCAGCTGTACGCCCAGGACGAGACAAGCTGGGACGGATACCTCGAGGCCCTACGGTCATACCTCAAGCCCAGTGCAGCAGGCAGCGAATTCACCGAGCTCTACATGGCGCTGTTCAAACGTCACCTGGAGGCGATTTCCAAGCCAGGGGGCCTCTTCGAGGACACGGCAGTCAGCAAGCTGCCTTGGCGAGGCCAGAACCGCAGGGTGCGCCTGGTCGTCTATCGTCGTGTCGCGAAGCAGGACATGGTCGTTCGCGGCCAGGCACCTGGTCCCTACCTGTCCGTAATCTGCGACCGCCTGGAGGGAGCCTTGGCCAACGCCGGAGTGATTGCCAAGCGGATGGATGGCCATGCCATCCGCCAGTGGTTGATCCACTGGTTCAACCCCCATCCCGACCATCTCGGGACAAGAGACGAAGACATCAGGCGCTTCTACGAACTAGTCTGCCAGCGCCCAGAGGATCTTCCCGAGGACGAGTTGCCGCTGGCCAGCGGGACTGACTTCTCCCAGAACTTGCTGTTCCGAGAGCCTCTGTCCCAGGCCGAAGCTGGGCTCTGGTCATTCGACGGCATGCCGCATCGGGTGGTCATGCTCGATCGCCTGCGCGATGCCCCCAAGACCGGTCACCTGACCGGCGAGACCAAGAAGGCGGACGCGCTCAACTCCCTCTTCGACCGACTGCCGGAGGACACGATCCTCTGCATCACCATGGTGGCCACGCCGCAGGACCTGCTGGAAGGCCATCTGGAGCAGTTGTCGAAGAAGGCCGTAGGCGATACCCAGGCCTCCGCTCATACCCGCGCCGACGTGGACGAGGCCCGAAAGATCCTGGGGCGCAAGCACAAGCTGTATCGAGCCAGTGTCGCCTTCTATCTGCGTGGTGCCGATAGGGCACAACTCGAAACGCGCACAACTCAGTTGAACAACGCCCTTCTGGGATCCGGCATGCTGCCGGTCCAGCCCCAGGACGAAGTAGCCCCGCTCAATAGCTACCTGCGCTGGTTGCCCTGCAGTTTCGATCCGAACGTACCACGCGCCATGGACTGGTACGTCCAGATGATGTTCGTGCAGCACGTTGCGAACCTGGCGCCTATCTGGGGCCGTTCCACAGGTACAGGGCGTCCTGGCATCACTGTATTCAACCGCGGTGGTGGACCGGTCACATTCGATCCCTTGAGCCGCCTCGACCGTCAGATGAACGCGCACTTGTTCCTGTTCGGTCCAACCGGTGCTGGTAAGTCGGCTACCGCAATTAACGTCCTTTCTCAGATCATCGCGATCTACCGGCCGCGCCTATTTGTCGTGGAGGCCGGCAACTCGTTCGGCCTACTCGGCGAGTTCGCCAAAAAGTTGGGGCTGACCGTTAACCGTGTCCGCCTGGCACCTGGCTCGGGCGTAAGCCTGGCTCCGTTTGCCGATGCCATCCAACTTGTAGAACGGCCCGACAAGGCCAAGGTGTTGAATCCGGAGGACCTCGAAGCATCCGACGCGCACCTGGCTAGCGCGCTCGACGGCATGGAAGACGAGCAGCGCGACATCCTCGGTGAGCTGGAAATCACCGCCCGCCTGATGATTACCGGTGGTGAGCCGGGAGAAGACGCGAGGATGACACGGGCTGATCGCAGCGCCATCCGCCAATGCATCCTGGATGCCGCGTCGACGTGCTCCAATGCAAACCGTCCCGTTTTGACCGAGGACATTCGCGAAGCATTGAAAGCAATGGCCGCCGATGAGTCCATGCCGGAAAGCCGCCGAAATCGGCTCATGGAAATGGCGGAAGCCATCCAGATTTTCTGCATGGGTACAGAAGGCGAAATGTTCAACCGTGAAGGAACGCCATGGCCAGAGGCGGACATCACTATCGTCGACCTGGCGACCTACGCGCGAGAGGGCTATCAGGCCCAAATGGCCATCTCATATATCTCGTTGCTGAACACAGCTAACAACATTGCGGAGCGCGACCAGTTCAAAGGCCGACCGGGCATCTTCTTTACAGACGAAGGGCACATCATGCTGAAGGTGCCGCTGCTGTCCCCCTATGCAGTGAAAATAACCAAGATGTGGAGGAAGTTGGGATTTTGGTTCTGGATGGCCACCCAGAACGTCGACGACGTACCGCCGGAGGCCTCCGCACTGCTCAACATGATCGAGTGGTGGATCTGCCTGAACATGCCGCCGGATGAAGTCGAGAAGATCGCCCGCTTCCGCGAGCTGACGCCCGCCCAAAAGACAATGATGCTGTCGGCCCGGAAGGAGAACGGCAAGTTCACCGAGGGAGTCGTGCTGGCCAAGCGCATCGAACTGCTCTTCCGAGTGGTGCCACCCAGCCTGTACCTCGCGCTCGCCATGACCGAGCCTGAAGAGAAGAAGCAGCGCTACGACATCATGAAAGCCACTGGCTGCGACGAGCTCGGCGCTGCCCTGGAGGTGTCAGCCGACTTGGATCGTAAGCGCGGCATCACTCCCTACCCCATTACATTTTCTGCAACAGCGAAGGCCGTGGAGCGCCAGGCATGAGAGTTCTCAATTCCCTGACCCAGAACCTGATCGAAAACCTGACACAACTGCTCAAAAATCCAGGACAAGAAGCACTGCAGACGCTGGAGGTCTGTGCCCCCGTACTGATTGATGAGCTGCAGCAGATCAAGGAAAGGGCCGTTGACCGTCGCGACATAGGCCCCCAGATCCAGGCTGCCTTGGACGAGTGGCTGCAGCAACACCCCCTTCCGGAAAAAGCCCAGGAGGCCTTGATTGAAGCCCTCCGCCGGCAATCGTTGATTCCAACGGTATCTCCAGCGAGGCCGGAGCAATGAGCAGCATCATCAGCTCTTGGCGAACCGCTATGACGCCCAAACGGCTCAGCGCGCTGTTGGTACTCCTGCTGATCGCCGGCACCGGAGTGTGGTGGCCATGGTCATCCCCCCCAGCCAACGGTCCCTGGTTGTATGGTTCCCCCACAGCCAGGTGGACGATCACAGAGTATGCAGATCTGGAGTGCCCCTACTGCAGGACTTATACGCCCCAGCTGAAACGCTGGGTGAGCCATCAGCAGGACGTGAACCTCCGGTGGCACCACTTCCCTCTGCAGATTCATGGAGCTGCAGCAGTACACGAAGCTCGCCTCGTACACTGCGCGGGTTCACTCGGTGGAGCGGCCGCATTCTGGAGCGCCGTAGATCAGGTACTCGCGCGCACAGGCAGCAACGGACAGGGGATTCCCAATGGCTTCGTGGTTCAGGGACTCGATAACGGCAATTCGAAGGTCAACCTCGAACTCTGCGCAAACAGCAACGAAATAGCCCTACTGATCGAACAGGAGCGCTTCGACGCTCAGCAGAAAGGAATTCAGGCTACCCCCACCCTGGAAATCACCGACAACAGAACTGGGCGCTCCGTAAGACTCGAAGGCCCAGCAGATAGCACAATTCTGCTGTCTGCGATGGATAGCCTGGCCAATCATCAGGAGGCGCTTCCCGGTACCTCGACCAGGTAACGGAGAAAATAACCTTCCCTGCGATAATCATTTCCTGCTGCGTCTCCCCCCTCGGTTCCGTTCTCCTGCACCTGACTAACTACCAGGTGCAGCACCATGCTCAACTTCCCCACTTTCGTCCCGTGGCGCGCCACGGCAGTGCTCTGCGGAGCGATCGCCGCCGGCGCTGCGCACGCCGAGACCTGGGTCGTCACCGACTCAGCCCACCCTGTGAATCTCCCCGTCGGTGCCAGTGTTCGGCTCATTCAGCTGGATGAGCAACTGCGCCTCGAGGAGCAGATCTCGCGCTCCCTCCCAGCCGATCCGGATCTGGCTGCCGCAGCAGCACGGGGAATACTGAATGGCCCCGACGGAGTACGTCTTCAGCAGGACCTGGCGAAGGCGCAGCAGGGTGCCACCGATGCGTGGAGCGTTGGTGTCGCGAAACTCCCTGCAGTTGTCGTCGATCGTCAGTATGTGGTGTACGGCCAGCCTGATGTCGCCTCAGCTCTGCGTGCAATCGAGCATGCCCGGGGGACACCATGAAACGTACCCACCTTCGCTTGTCGGCCATGACCATCGCCGCATGCGCATCGTTCTCCACTTCGGCCGCGATCAACTCGGCGGCGATCATCGCGTCGTCGCTCTCCCCAGACTGCCTTGAATACAAGATCGTCGGGATCTGCTACTGGCTGTACTGCACTCCAGCTGGCTGCAAGGTCAGGACGTCCACCAAGGTCAGGCACTACATCCCTGACGCAGTGGTGTCCGCCTACGCCAACACCGGCGATAACCCTTGGACCGAGGTTAGCCCACTCGGGGCCCCCAATCTCACCGCCCAGGCAGGCAACGACGGCACCACAAACCACAGCAACGAGAACACCATCATCCGGTTCAAGGAGGCGGATGTACTCGGCCATCCAGGCGCCGCGGCATTCAGCCGCTTCGCCAGCGCCTCTGGCTACACCTGTAAAGGAGCTACAACCCCCTTTGTCCCGTACATGCTGAGCACGCTGGACTCGATTGCGTGGCGATACGGAATTCCCGAATCGGTCTATCCCGAATCACTCACGCCCGGGATGCGGGAGATCGGGGGAATGCTCGCCGGTGACCTCTGGGGCAACGTCTACCCCCGCGACGGATTCCTGCATCAGACCAACGACTACAAGGCCGCAGCAGTCATCGCGCAGCGCGCCGGCGACATCACCACACGCGACGGTCAACCCCATCTGTACCAACCAATCCTCGCCTCCTCTGAAGATGGCTACTGGCCCGCCGGCGCGCTCCTCGAGGGCGATGCCAAGACCGGCAAGTGGCAAGAACTGACGCCCGTGCTCAGCCAAACATGCGCGGTCTTTCCCAATGGAGAACAGCATGCCCAGGCCGAGGACGAGGCCTACGCCTGGGCACTGTGGCGTCCCTACTCCTGCTGCCAGCGCCGTGGCCAGAAGTTCTTGGGCAGCACCGACTTCCAATAATTCTCAGTGACTGGAGCACCACATGAAACACATCACCCAAGCAATTGGACTTGCACTCAGCCTGAGTAGCACCGCGGCACTGGCAGTCGACCCGATCAAAGTCGAGTCCCAAGGCAGCGTCATCGGTGACGATGTGCTCTACAGCATCGGCGGGGGCAGTGCGGTAACGATGGGCAGTGCAGGGCAGATGGAGAGTGTCTCTGTCGGCCTGGGCTGGCAGAACAATCTCATCTGCGGAAACATGAGTTTGAACACTACCCTGGAAAACCAGCTGAATGGTGCCACCCAGGGCTTCAAGAACATCATGAGCTCTGTGATCCAGAACGCCACGAGCGCCGTAGCCTCGTTGCCGGCCATGATGCTGCAGCGCGCCAACCCAGCACTCTACAACCTGATCACGAACGGCATCCTGCAGGCGCGGCTGGACTACGACCGGTCTAAGGGAACCTGCCGCGCCATCACTGAACGCATGGCGGACATCGCCGGCGCGCAAATGGGCTGGGGACAGGTCGCCGAAGGCCAAAAAATGGGCCAGGCCTTGGTGAGCAACTCGGATGCCGTGGCCGTCGTAGATAGGACCGAGAGCGCCCCGGGAAACGCCGGCGTCACCTGGGTCGGCGGCTCCCAGGCTGGCGGGTCCGGCCAGCAACCCATCAGGGTCGTCAGCGACGTGGCAAAGGCCGGCTACAACCTGCTGAACAATCGCGCGGTGACTGACACGTCGAGCATTCCAAAGGACAACTGTTCGAATGGACTGGTCTGCGGCTACTGGGAGTCTCCAGCTAAAGCAGCAGAGTTCGCCACACGGGTACTCGGTGAACAACAGATCCAGACTTGTGAGGGTTGTGCCAGCGCGTCGACGCCTGGCGTCGGTCTCACCCCACTGATCCAGGAAACCTACGAAACGAAGATCCAAGCCCTGCAGGACTTGCTCAAGCCAGGTGCCACGATTACTGCCGAGAAGCTACGTGCTGCCAGTAGCGATTCGCTGCCGATCACCAGGGGGGTAGTCATGGCGTTACGCGATGAACGCGACCAGGCAGTGCTTGCACAGCGCCTGGCTTCGGAGGTTGCCCTGTCGGACACCCTGGGCAAATCCCTCATGCTGATGCGCACGCTGCTCTCTGGCGTCAAGGAATCGAACGTTGCCGCCAATGCCCTTGCCGTGACTGCGATCGACAAGCAGACAGAGGTCCTGCAGAAGGAAATCAACAACCTGAAGATGGAACTGGACATGCGCCGCGAGCTCGCGAAGAACTCGCCAATGACCATCATCGAGCGCGGCCAATCTCGGGCCGAGAACTCCAGGGCAGTGCTGCCCGCCGCACCGGAAACCGATCGCCTGCAGCAGCTGCAGAAACCGGCGACCAAGGAGTAAGCCTGATGGACCAGCAAATCACCAAGAAAACCGGCCTGCTCAAGGGCCTGGTCATAGGCTTGGCCTTAACCCTGGGCCTCATCCTGGTGAGCATCGTGATCAGCATGATCGTGATCAATCACCTTGGCGGTCTAGAACAGTGGCTGAACTGGAGAGAGGACAATTACCTGTGGCTGCTGGTGTGGAGGATCTGCCTCTACCTTATTCTCGCCACCTTCTGGCTGAAGCTGAAGGCCCGTATGCCTCCTCTTGAGCCGGGCCCCACCAAAAGTCGCATGCTGCGCATCGAGCTCCTGGTCGCGCTGCTGGCCGTGGTCATCGAGCTCGTCAAAGCCCCGGTGAACTGGGGGGCGCTGCTATGACCCTCTACACCAATGACTACCTCGAGTATTACCTCACCCTGGTTGGCTGGATCATCAGCAACGGCATCTGGAACATGATCTCGGACACCGGGCTGTTCGCCCTCCCCTTCCTGATCATCATCGCCAGGGAATGGCTGAAAGTCCGCCAGGAAGGTGCCGACGAAGGTAACAAGGGTGTCCTGTCCCTCGCCCGCATCGAAACTCAGATCTACGTCGGTTACGTGGTGGTGTGCCTCGGCGGGATACCTACGGTCTCCGTGGGGCTGGACACCATCCAGTTCGACCAGGAGCGAGCTCAGCAATGCCAGGTCACCTTGCCGAAACCAGCCGACACCGGCTGGAACACCACGTTCAGCTCGATCGCTGGGAAGAGCGCTGAGCTACCGATCTGGTGGGCCTTCATGCATGCCCTCTCCAAGGGTTTCACTAATGGCGCTATTGCAGCCATTCCTTGCGGTACGGACCTTCGCCAGATGCGTATGGATGTCGACTCGACACGGATCAACAACCCTCTACTCGCCCAGGAGGTAAGCGATTTCACGCACGACTGCTTCGGTCCCTCGCGTGCCAGGCTGTTCATGCGGCAGCCGGACCTCGGATCCATGGCTGAGGATAAGAAAGCACTCCAGGACCTCAACTGGATCGGCTCGCACTACTTCCTCAACAATTCGGGGTACTACGACACCGACTACTCGAAGACGCCTAGGACCGCATGGCCTTACGACGCCCAGCGGGACGCTGGAATGCCCGAAGTCACCGGCGGCGGGGGCTATCCGAAGTGCAAGCAGTGGTGGTCGGACAGCGGCATTGGCCTAAGGGATCGCCTGAAAGCGCAGGTCGATCCGGATCTGCTGACACAGTTTCTTGGATGGGCAAAGTGGCTGTCACAGGACGAGGTCACGGACTCGCTGATTCGACAGCTGGTGTCGCCTACCCACCAAGTCAACGGTGACGTCTATACCGACTACGGTGGCCAAGTCGGCGGCACACTTTGGAATGGACTTTCACGTGCAGGCGGAACATTGGGTATAGCAGTCGGCTCGCTGGCTTACTTTCCTGGGATGGACATGGTACGCCAGGCGCTACCAATGGTGATGGCCTTCTTGAAGATGGCCCTGGTGATTAGCATCCCTATAGTTCTAGTAATTGGCTCATATCAGCTACAGGTCGCCATGACTGTAACGGTAATTTTCTTTGCAATGATATTCGTAGACTTCTGGTTTCAACTTGCCAGATGGCTCGACAGCACCATTATTGATGCAATGTATGGCTCTGGTTCCCCCCATCTTTCGCTCGACCCAGTAATGGGGATAAACACGGCAACTCAAGATGCCATCTTGAACTTTGTCATGGGTGCGATGTTTCTCATACTCCCTGCTTTCTGGATAGCAGCAATTGGCTGGGCGGGAGTGAAAGCCGGCGGGGCATTAGACGGCTTGGCAAGTGCAACTAGGGACGTTAAGAAATCGGGAGAGAATGCGGGCGGAATTGCTCAGGACGGGATTAAATCTTTTAAATAAAGGGGGCGGAAGGTAACCAGCCCTGGAGGCTAGGCCAGAGTCTTCTCTCTAGGGCTAGATATCATTCATCACTGCTGTGCAGATACTCGCCATCGACGTGCCCCCAGCTATCCAGCTCACGACCAAAGACGTCGCGTCCGTAAGGGGCGTCTTTATCCTCCGAAAAGACACCTTTAAGGACGCCAGCATCCCCCTTAACCAGGGCATACAGAGCAAGACTCAGACATCCAACAGTCAACAACGCGCTGAGGATCCAGCTGAAGGAGTTGGCCAGCACGAACAACAGAGCCGCTGCGAACAACCCCCGCTTCACCCAGCGAAGTACGACGTTGCGATCGCTCAGGAAGAACCGTAGGGTGCGTCCAACACCGAAGCCAAGGTGGCTGGCAAATCCTTTGGTCACTGCAGTCATGGTCGATCTCCTCGACTTCGGGAAGGCACCTTGATATTAAATATACGCTGATTTTTGCGTTTTTGCCAACCTAATGGCATAAAATGCCATACACAATCCCAGCCCGGAGAAAACCATGGCCACCCACAACGTCGTCCTGCCACAGCCTATGGAGAAATCGATAGATGACCTCGTGAGCGAAGGCCGCTACCAGAATTTCAGCGAGGTCGTGCGTGCTGGCCTACGTCTGCTCCTCGAGCGCGAGGCGGAAGAGTCAGCCAAGCTCGTTGCTCTCCGTAACGCAACATCGAGCGGCATCATGCAACTCGAGACAGGTCAGTTCGTTGAAATTGCCTCCGAAGCACAACTTGAGGAATACCTGGAAGAGTTGGGCCAGCTGGCGAGCTCCAAACAGTGAGCGCCCCCAAGTTCCGCCTATCCCTTGATGCACAGGCCGACCTCATCGATATCCTTCGCTTCACCCAGGTGAAGTTTGGAGAAGCCGCGCGCCGTTGTTACCAGGGGCTGCTACGGGCTGCCTTCGTGACGGTATCAGCAGAGCCCGAAAGGATCGGGAGTATCGCCCGGGAGCAATTGGAGCCTGGCCTGCGCAGTCTACACCTGCTCTACTGCCGCTCCGAAGCTCCAAACGGCCGCGTAGACCGGCCCCGCCATGTCGTTTTCTACAGGCTAGGCAACGACCAGGTCATCGAGATTGTCCGCATCCTTCACGATGCCATGGAGGTTGAAAGACACCTGCAGCAGGTCCCCACAAGCTAAATAGCCCAAATGGCGAAATGGGTTGGAATGGATAATAGAATGGATCACAAGGGTAAAAGTCTTACCCGAAAGGGCCGCATCAAGCGGAAAGGGCGTAACAAGCTCTATCTATTACAACCTAGACCGCAGATCACCACTTTCAACCTATCAGGATAAAGAATGACAACCTCAAAATTCATAATAGAAAGATCCCTACTTGAAAAAGGAGATATAATTTTAACCGGGAACAAAACAGTATCCAGTCTAGGTGTAAGAGCCGCGACATTGAGCAGATATTCTCACGCTGCCATTTATGTAGGAGGAACCACGATTGAAGCTACACTTGAGGGAGTATTCTCTCTCAATCCACAGCGAATGCTATTTGACAGAGCAACCGACGCGGCAGTTCTTAGATCAAGAACTACCTTAAGCGAAGAACAAATTAAAATGGTTTGCTCCTTTGCGCAATCAAAAGTTGGAAGTTTATACGCACTAAATGAGGCCATCACCATAAGAGCACGCTCACTCCTTAGGGTAGACGAAACCAACCGCCAGTTCTGCTCGCGCCTTGTCGCCAACTCCTATGCCCATATTGGGTTCGATTTTATAAATTTACGAAACCCTGCATACTGCACTCCAAGACAGCTCGGCCTATGTAAAGCCTTTAGGAAGGTTGATGGAATTACTCGACAGGCAACTGTCGCCGAAATTGCATTCGCCGAAACCCCGGACCCGAATAGAGAAAACCTGCGCCAGACTTTTGAATGGCTAAACAAAGTGCGAGCCCTAGTAAAGACGAAGCCCGACCTAGTAAGAAAAATTGACATTCAAACAATACAGGATGTCGGCACATTCCTCATGGAGCACCCAGAATACGACAGCGAAATCTCCGACTACGTCGAGAAAAGCGGATACTTAGACTTTTACAACACTGACACCTTATACAACCCATACCGATACAACAAAGAATACTTTCTACTCCAGCTAAGACATATAGCAAACAAAGAGCAATTTTTAACTGACGAAATCAGCAAAGAAGACAGATTAGTCGAAAGGTACTGCGGCATGCTCCAAGATTACATTGATAAATATAAAATAAAAAAACTAAACTTCTTCAAAATAAACATAAGACTATATATAAACTTAATTACCGGAATCCATGTTCGAACAGATGTTCTTTCGCATGTATTTTCTGAATTAGGCTATCACACATCTGCAAACGAACTTCACACCCTGGCTAATGTTCTATTAAAAGTAATACAGGAAGGCGAGAGCGCACTGAAGGTCTAAATCAATGATGTCATTTTGCTCCAAAATCCTAGCCTATCGGGTTAAAGGTTTTTAGTAGATAGCACTGCTCCGTTTAGAGGAAAACGCCGCTCCATGCACTCGCCCTGGAGCTCCGCATGTCCCTCCTCGCATGGCTCAGTCGGAAACCCACTAAGCCACCATCAGAAGCCTCTCTACGAGGCTTCCACCTACCCGCGCGCGCCACAGACCTCTTGAGCCTGCCGCACCGGCAGCAGCTACTGGAGAACATCTGGCGCCGCGCTTCGCTGTCACGCCAGCAGTACGACGCCCTCTACCGACAACCGCTCGAGCGCTTCGCCGAGCTGGTCCAGCTGCTCCCTGCCTCGGAAAACCATCACCATGCCCACCTTGGCGGCCTGCTGGATCATGGACTGGAGATCGTGGCGTACGCCCTGAAGATCAGGCAGACCTACTTGCTCCCAATCGGCGCACCGCCGGAATCTCAGTCTGCCCAGGCAGAAGCCTGGTCTGCCGCCGCGGCTTATGGGGCGTTGATCCACGACCTAGGGAAGATCGCCGTCGACGTGATAGTTGAGCTGCAGGGTGGCGGCACCTGGCATCCATGGCACGGACCGATCACCAAGCCCTACCGATTCCGCTATGTGAGAGGGCGTGAGTACCAGTTGCATGGAGCTGCTTCAGCGCTCATCTACGCGCAGATCCTCGACAAGGACATTCTGGACTGGCTCAGTGGGTTTCCAGAACTGTGGAAGTCCCTGATCTACCTACTCGCCGGCCAGTATGAGAACGCCGGCATCCTGGGAGAAATCGTCGTGAAGGCTGACTCAGCCTCCGTTGCCCAGGAACTTGGCGGCAACCCCGACCGGGCGCTCGCAGCACCCAAACAGTCGCTGCAGCGGCAGCTCGCCGAAGGACTGCGCTTCCTGGTACGCGAGAAATTCAAGCTGAACCATCCCGATGGCCCTGCAGATGGATGGTTGGCCCAGGACGCCTTGTGGTTGGTCAGCAAACCCGCAGCAGACCAGCTCCGAGCGTATCTGCTGGCCCAGGGCATCGAGGGCATCCCCAGCTCGAATGCACCGTTCTTCAACATGCTCCAGGACCAAGCAGTCATCCAGACCAATCCGCAGGACAAGGCAATCTGGAAGGCTACCGTCGATAACGGTCGGGGCTGGAAGAACACCTTCACCATGCTCAAGATCGCGCCGGCATTGATCTGGCCGGATGCGAAGGAGCGACCTGATACGTATGTGGGAAACCTTTCTGTCGAGCTCGAGAACAACGTCACCCAGCCAGCTGAGGAAACTGTCTGCAGAGTCCCCGATGAACCAGTAGACGCCCCCAGCGAAGCCGCCAGTCCAGGCGACGCGTCACATCCGGCGGCGGCCCGCCGGAGAACAGTTCAGCCGGCGCCGACGGCAACGTCAAATATCCGACCGTCCGATGTGGACGAATTATTGTCACTTCTTGGTAATATCACCGCGCCATCAGAAGAGCTAGACAATAGCCCCGGCCGGACGGCCGCTCCAACCACGCCAGTGGAGGGCCAGGAGCAGGCTCAAGACTCTTCCGAGACCCCAGTTGGGTCTCCTGCACCAGAAGAAATGACTACGATGCCTACCAGTAGCCACTCACTGGGACAGGGATTCGTTGCCTGGCTGAAAGCAGGAATCGCCTCCCACCGAATCATCATCAACGACGCCAGGGCCCTTGTTCATACGGCTGACGGCACCGCAATGCTGGTCACTCCCGGCATTTTCAAACGGTACGTTCAAGAGCACCCTGAACTTGAGAAGCAAGCCACCTCTCAAGACGTGAAATCCTGGCAGTTGGTTCAGCGAGCGTTTGAGAAAGAGAAGTTGCACCGGAAAACAGCCAAGAGCCTGAATATCTGGACGTTCGTCGTAGCCGGCCCCCGCAAGACCAAACAGCTGCGCGGGTACCTCATGCGCGATCCCAAGACTCTCTTCAACGAGGTGCCGTTCGACAATCCGAGCCTGGCTCTGCTTCAGGAGGGCGACCAGCAATGACGCCCCTCGAGCTGGTTGAGGCATACACAGACGATCACGACCTGCGTGACGCAAGCACCAAGATTTACAAGGCAGCGATGAACGCCTTGAAGCGTCACTTTGGTGAGGAAATCGACGTTGGTGCGATTGAACGTCGCCAGATTCTGGCCTGGAGAAAACTGGTCCTTGCAGACGGCCTTTCGAAGCGCAGCTGGAACACGTATTCCAACCACCTCCGTACGGTCTGGGGTTATGCGATTGAGCACGGGATACTGCCCAAGACGCTACCCAATCCCTTCAAGAAGACAACAGTCGTCGCCCCCAGGAGGCCGAGCAAGATCGTCGCCAGCGAGGCAATTCATCAAGCCCGGCGCTGGCTGATGAGCCTGGTGGATGAAGAGCACTGCACAGGTGAGCGAAGCAAGATCACGCCAGCGTGGTTCTGGCTGGCCACTTTCGAGGTTTTCTACTACACCGGGATCCGCCTAAACGCCCTTCTGTGCATACGCCTGAAGGACGTGGACTGGGACAGAAAGCTCATTCTGATCCGCGGGGAAACTGAAAAGACGCACCGTGAATACTTCGTCCCCATAATGGAGGGACTGGAGCCACACATTCGAGCCATTCTGGACGCTGCAGAACGCTGCGGCTTTGCGCCGACGGACCAGTTATTCAATGTGAACCGCTTCTCCAATCACTACAGGAGAGCGGAAATGAACTCTGACCAGGTTGAGGCCATGTACAAGAAGCTGATTGCGAAGCTTGGTGTACGCATGACGCCTCACCGCTTCAGGCACACGCTAGCATCCGACCTGATGAAGCAGCCTGAGCGAAATATTCACCTGACCAAGAGCCTGCTGAACCACTCGAATATCGCCACCACCATGGGGTACATCGAGGCTGACTACGATCACATGCGGGAAGTCCTGCATGAGCGCAGCCTTCTACAGGGCGCCCTACTGCTGGTCAGGCGCGCGGACGAAACCGGCGCACCAGGAACTAACAAGCACCAGGTGCAAGAGCTGGCCGCGACAGAGCCGTTACGGCTCGAACATGGTCCAGGCGCTCCGGTGGATCCAGCTACCCAGGAGTTGGCAGCCGCGCTGCTGCAGCTGCAGTTCGACCGAGCAGGGACGGAGCCATCCTTGCCGCCCGAGGAGTTGTTCACGCCCAGCTTGCTCTTCACCATCATGTCGAGCACTGCTACAACGCCCTATTCTCGAACTGGATCAGGAGGAAGCTCTACGCGATTCGCGGCAAGAGCCTCGCCATAGCTCAGTGAACCGATGAATGGCGAATCGCCATCACTAACGGTCACTCGCATCCCACCTCATAGGAAAATCTGACGCAGATTCTGGTGCTTGAATTATGGCGCCAGGCCTTTGGCTGCGCGGATTTCGCCCGATCAGACCGCCTGCGGCAATGCCGCGCAGGCGGAGCTGTCTCACACCCAAATAGCTGATTTCACTGGCCCGGAAACGAAAAAGCCCGCCTTAGAAGGCGGGCTATTTCATATTGACATCACAGGGGAGCGAGCCTAAGGTTCGCTCCAGACGGCTGCAAGACTAGAAATCTGGCTGGCAAGCCCCCCTTCCTAGTACCGCACAACCGCTGCGAAAGTGGTGGGTCGTGTAGGATTCGAACCTACGACCAATTGGTTAAAAGCCAACTGCTCTACCGACTGAGCTAACGACCCAACGCGAGGCGTATAATACTGATTTCTAACGCAAAAACAACACCCTTACGAAAAATTTTTCAGAAATATCTCGTAGGGTCGGAAATCCCCGCCGAGGCGAAGCCTTCCGAACGCAGGCGGCAGCTGTCGCACTTGCCGCAGGCGCGGCCTTCGCCGTCCGCCTGGTAGCAGCTAACGGTCAGCGCGTAGTCCACGCCACGGGCCACGCCAGCCTGGATGATCTGTGCCTTGGAAAGGAACTGCAGCGGCGCCTGGATGCGGAAGCCGTCGCCCTCGACACCGGCCTTGGTGGCCAGGTTGGCCATGCGCTCGAAGGCCTCGACGAACTCGGGGCGGCAGTCCGGGTAGCCGGAATAGTCCACGGCGTTGACGCCGATGAAGATGTCCCGCGCACCGAGCACCTCGGCCCAGCCCAGGGCCAGGGAAAGGAACACGGTGTTGCGCGCCGGCACGTAGGTGACCGGGATGCCCTCGCTGGGCGCCTCGGGCACGGCGATGCTGCTGTCGGTCAGCGCCGAGCCACCGATGCCGTTGAGGTTGAGGCCGATGACCTTGTGTTCCACCACACCCAGCTGGCGGGCGACGCGCTCGGCAGCCTGGAGTTCGGCGCGGTGACGCTGGCCATAGTCGAAGCTCATGCTGTAGCAGGCATAGCCCTCGGCCTTGGCCATGGCCACCACGGTGGCGGAGTCGAGCCCGCCGGAGAGCAGGATGACGGCTTTCTTCTGAGTCATGTGATTACCCTTCCCGTCCGCGTCTCAGCGACCCGGTTCGTCGTTCCAGAGGAGCTTGTGCAGTTGCATCTGGAAGCGCACCGGCAGGTTGTCGGCGACTATCCAGTCGGCCAGCTCGCGCGGCGCCAGCTGGTGGTGGCTCGGCGAGAACAGCACTTCGCCGGCACGCTCGTCGAGGCGGTACTCGATCAGCTTGGAGACCGCCCAGTCGTAATCCTCGCGGGAGCAGAGGACGAACTTGACCTGGTCGTTGCCGGTGAGCTGGGCGATGTTCTCGTAGCGGTTGCGGCGCACCTCGCCGGAGCCCGGGGTCTTCAGGTCGAGCACACGGCTGACGCGGCGGTCGGTGGCGGAGATGTCCAGCGCGCCGCTGGTTTCCAGCGACACCGCATAGCCGGCATCGCACAGGCGCTGCAGCAGCGGCAGGCAGTTGGGCTGCGCCAGCGGTTCGCCGCCGGTGACGCAGACGTGGCGCGGCCGGTAGCCGGCGACGGTTTCGAGGATGCTGTCCAGGCTGCGGATCTCGCCGCCACTGAAGGCGTAGGCGGAGTCGCAATACTGGCAGCGCAGGGGGCAGCCGGTCAGGCGCACGAACACGGTCGGCAGTCCGACGGTGCGCGCTTCCCCCTGCAACGAGTAGAAGATCTCGGTGATTCGCAGGGTCTGTTGCATATCAGCCACGGGCGTGACGGCTGTACAGGCCATCCGCCTCCGTTGCGGTGTAATGAGCGAACGCGACAGGCGTCCGGGAACCCCGGGCGGGCAGACATCAGCCGAGCTGAAACCGCTCCGCGGCTCCGGGTGGCGGCGATTCTAGCGAAAAAACCGGCGCCCGGCGCGGAATGTTGTTCATTCGGGCGATGGTGGGGTTCAACGCAATCGCGGACGGAGTCCGCTCCTACAGTTCCAGGGAGGCTCGCTCCTGGCCGGTGACGTAGGAGCGGGCCCTGCCCGCGATTCGCGAGCAGGGCGCGCTCCTACAAGGGGATGACGTGGGTGGGGCGGCGTAGGGTCCGCGATCGGATTTACCGGCCACGCCGGACATCCCGGTAGCAATGAAAAACGCCGTTTCCCCCTGCTGGAAGAAACGGCGTTTTCAGATGAGCGACAAGAGGCTTACTTGAGGCTCTTCAGGTCACGCTGGGCCAGTTGCGCGGCGGAGCTGCCCGGGTACTGGGCGACCACCTGCTGGAGGATGCCGCGGGCCTTGTCGTTGTTGCCCAGGCGGCGTTCCACGTCGGCCAGCTTGTACAGCGAGTCCGGCACCTTGGGGCTGCTCGGGTAGGCCTGGCTGACCTTGGCGAAGGCCTGGCCGGCGCCCTGCAGGTCGCCCTTGGCCAGGTTCACCTCGCCGAGCCAGTACTGGGCGTTGCCGGCGTACTGGCTGCCGGGGTACTTGCGCAGGAAGGCGCCGAAGGCCTGGCTGGCCTTGTCGAAGTCCTTGGCCTTGATCAGGTCGAAAGCCGCGTCGTAGTAGAGCTTCTCTTTCGCCGGATCGCCCGGCTCGCTGCTCGCGGGCTGGGCCTGTTGCTGCTGGGCGGCTGCGGCGCCGGCCGCTGCGCCCGCACCGGCGGCGCTGCCGTCGGTGGAGGAGTTCTGTGCCGCCGGAGCGGAGGAAAGGCGACGGTCGAGGTCCTGGTAACGCTCGAGGCTTTCCTGCTTCAGCTGCTGGATCTGGTTCTGCTGCTCTTCGAGGGTGCCGCGCAGGCGGGCGATCTCGTCCTGCATCTGCTGCAGTTGCAGGAACAGCTGGGCTTGCCCGGAGACGGGAGCGGCCGCAGCCGCCCCGCCACCGGCATAAGCACCATCAGTGCCTGCGGTGCCGTACCCCGCGGGCGGCGCGCTGGCGTAGCCGCCATCGTTACCATCCACCACCGGAACCGCGGCCGCCGCCATCAGCGGCAGGCCGCAGACCATCAAGGTCAGAAATCGCAGGCGCATAGGGTCTTACTTCTTCAGCTCGACGCGACGGTTCTGAGCCCAGGACTGTTCGTCGTGGCCGGTGGCAACCGGACGCTCTTTACCGTAGGAAACCAGCTCCAGCTGAGCCGGGGAAACACCCTGCAGCACCAGGTAGCGCTGAACGGCCTTGGCGCGACGCTCGCCCAGAGCCATGTTGTACTCGCGGGTGCCGCGCTCGTCGGTGTGGCCTTCCAGGACAACGTGCTGGCCGCTGCCTTTGAGGTCTTTGGCGTGTACGTCCAGAGCGCGCATGGCTTCCGGCTTCAGGTCGGAGCTGTCGTACTCGAAGTAGAAGGTGGTGATCGCACGCAGGGCGGCTTCGTCGCTCAGGCTGCCGTCAACGGCACCGCTGTTGGCGCCGTAGCCAGCGTTCGGGTCAACGCCGCCATTGGCGCCTTCACCAGTAGCATCGCCTTTCTTGGACGAGCAACCTACGGCTACGGCCATGGCGAGGGCGATAACGGCAAATTTGCCGAATTTCAGCATTTCCATCATGTAACTCCTAATGAACCCCAGTGTATAAGTTTGAAACAGTTGGCAACCGTCAGTTCAGGTAAGGGGACCAGGAAGGCTCGCGCACGTCGCCCTGAGCGGTGGGTAGCGGTAACCGAACACGTCCGTTGATGCTGGTCAGCATCAACACGCCCCGGTCCTGCTGGCGGGACGCGTATATTATCATCGTGCCATTTGGCGCGACAGTGGGCGAGTCGTTAAGGGTTGTGTTCGAAAGTACCCGCAGATTGCCGCGTTGCAGGTCCTGGGCGGCGATCTGGAAGTTGGTGAAACCTTCCTGGCGGTGGACCATCACCAGGGTCTTCTCGTCGGCCGAGAGTTTCGGGTTGGCGTTGTAGTTGCCGGTGAAGGTCACGCGGTCGGTAGCGCCGCTGTTGACGTTCATCTTGTAGATCTGCGGCTTGCCGCCACGGTCCGAGGTGAAGTACAGGGTCGAGCCGTCCTTGCCCCAGAAGGGTTCGGTGTCGATGGCCGCGTTGTTGGTCAGGCGGCGCAGCTGGCGCGAGCCCAGGTCCATCAGGTAGATCTCCGGGTTGCCGTCGCGCGACAGCACCAGGGCCAGGCGGTTGCCGTCCGGGGAGAACGCCGGGGCGCCGTTGAGGCCCTCGAAGTTGGTCAGTTGCTCGCGGCGGCCGGTGTCGACGTACTGCATGAAGATGCGCGGGCGCTTCTGCTCGAAGGACACGTAGGCGATGCGGCGGCCGTCCGGCGAGAAGCGCGGCGAGAGGATCGGCTCGCGCGACTGCAGCAGGGTCACCGGGCGCGCGCCGTCGTAGTCGGAGCGCTGCAGGGTGAAGCGGGTGTTGTCGGCGGAGAAGCGCTCGGCGGTCACGTAGAGCAGCTTGGTGGAGAAGGCGCCCTTGATGCCGGTGAGCTTCTCGAACGACTGGTCGGCGATGAAGTGCGACATGTCGCGCAGCTGCTCGACGCTGCCGCCGACGCTGCCGGTGACGATCTGCTGCTGGGTGGCGACGTTGAACAGGCCGTACTGCACCTGCAGGCGGCCGCCGGCCGGGGTGATGTTGCCGATCAGCACGTATTGCGCGCCGAGGGCCTGCCAGTCGCGGTAGATCACCTCGCTGGCCTGGGCCGGCAGGCTGATCATATTCTGCCGCGGGATCGGCTCGAAGTAGCCGGAGTTACGCAGGTCGTTGCCGATGATGTTGGCCATGTCGTCGGGCAGGACGTTGCCACCCTGCCAGCCGAAGGGCACCACGGCGATCGGCACGGCCCGGTCGGCCCCGCTGGTCACCAGAATGTTCTTCTCATCTGCCATCGCTACGCCTGCCACGCAGAGCAGGGCGACGAGCAATCCTCTGAAAATCTTGATCACAGCGTGAGGTCCTCAGGCGTGAAGGTCATCTTGAAGGAACGGTAGGGATTGAAGTCCTTGGGACTCAGGCCCTGCATTTCAGTAATGCGACCGACGTTCCTCACGGCGTTCACCGCGGAATTGTCGAACGCCTTGTCGCCGCTGGAGCGGACGACGGTCGCATTGGTGATGGTGCCATCGGGCAGCATGCTGATCTGCACGGTAACACTCATGCCGTTGCGGGCCGATGGCGGACGCGACCAGCCCTCGGATACCCGGGAGCGGATCAGGTCGTCGAAGTTGCCTGCCACCTCGTTGCCCTGTTCGTCGGCCAGGGCCTGCTGGCGCTGCGTGTCGTCGGACAGCAGTTCGGCCAGGGCCTGGGCCTTCTTGTCTTCCTGAGCCTTCTTCGCCGCAGCCTGGGCAGCGGCCTTCTTCTTCGCGGCGTCGGCGGCAGCCTTCTTCTTGGCGTCCTCCGCGGCGGCGAGTTTCTTGGCCTGCTCCTCGGCTTTCTTCCTGGCCTCTTCGGCGGCCTTCTTCTTGGCCTCCTCCGCGGCTTGTTTCTTGGCTTCTTCCTCGGCTTGCTTCTTGGCCTCTTCCTCGGCCTTCTTCTTGGCGATGTCGGCCTGCTGCTTCTGCGCAGCGGCCTTGGCCTCGGCCGCCTTCTTGGCGGCGTCTGCGGCCTTCTTCGCCTCGGCTGCCTTGGCTGTTTCCGCAGCTTTCTCGGCATCCGCAGCCTTTCGAGCCTCATCGGCTTTCTTTTGTTCCGCAGCTTTCGCCGCGGCTACGGCTTCCTGCTCGACCTTCTTTTGCTCCAGCTGTTCCTGTTCGTACTGCTTGGCAGAGGTCTTCTTCGCCTCCCCGGCGATCTTCTGGTTGGTCTGCTGCGTGGCCTGGCTCTTGGATTTGAGCTGGTAGAGCGTAGCCTGGACGATCGGACGCGCAGGCGGCAGCTCGGGCGTCATGGCCCAGCTGACGAAGAGCATCGCGAAAATCAGGACGTGCAGCGCTACCGCCAGTACGACCGGCCAGAAGTAGCTTTCCGATGGGGAGTGTTCGCGTTGCATCAAGTTCCGGGCGCCTCGGTAATCAGCCCGACGTTACCTACGCCGGCCTTCTGCAATCCGCCCATGACAGCCATGACGGAACCGTAGTCGACAGCCTTGTCGCCACGCACGAAGACCTGCACTTTCTTACCCTGACTGCTGTTCTGGGCCAGGATGGCGGTTGCCGCGCTGACCAGTTGGTCCAGCGCCACCGCGGTCTGACTGCCCTTGCCCTGGTCGGGGTCGACTTCCGAACCCATGTTCCAGTAATAGGTCTTGTCGGCCTTGATCGAAATGGTCAGCACCCGCGAGTCGTTGTCCTGCGGGAGCACTTCGCTGGAGACCTTGGGCAGGTCGACCTTGACGCCCTGGTTCAGCATCGGTGCGGTCACCATGAAAATGACCAGCAGTACCAGCATCACGTCGATGTATGGCACCACGTTCATTTCAGCGACCGGCTTGCGTTTATGACGGACCCTTGCCATGTCGGCTCACCTCTCTGGTCAATCGTCGCTGGCGTGGACTTTGCGGTGCAGGATGGCCTGGAACTCGTCGGCGAAGGTGTAGTAGCGGCCGATCAGCATTTCCGAGCGCGCGGCGAAGCGGTTGTAGGCGATGACTGCGGGGATCGCGGCGAACAGGCCGATGGCGGTGGCGACCAGGGCCTCGGCGATGCCGGGGGCGACGGTGGCCAGGGTGGCCTGCTGCACGGCGGCCAGGCCGCGGAAGGAGTTCATGATGCCCCAGACGGTGCCGAACAGGCCGATGTACGGACTGGTGGAGCCGACGGTGGCGAGGAACGGCAGGCTGGTTTCCAGCTTCTCTTCCTCACGGGAGATGGCCACGCGCATGGAACGGGCCACGCCTTCCATCACCGCGTCCGGGTCGACGCCGGACTGCTGGCGCAGGCGCGAGAACTCCTTGAAGCCGGCACGGAAGATCTGCTCCACGCCCGAGTCCGGGTCGGGGTTGCTGCCGGCCTGGCGGTACAGCTTGGACAGGTCGATGCCCGACCAGAAGCGTTCTTCGAAGCCATCCAGGGCTTTCTTGGCCGAGCGCATCATGTTGCTGCGCTGGAAGATCATGATCCAAGAAGTGACCGAGGCGGCCACCAGGGTGAGCATGACCAGCTGCACCACGATACTGGCGTTGCTGATCAGGCTCCACATGGAGGTATGGTCGACGACGTTCGGTTCCACGTTATTCTCCTGCTGAAAGGGTGTCCGGAGTGCCGGCAAATGCCGCACGCAACACTTCGGGGATGGCGCGGGGCCTGAGGTTGTCAGCCCGTACGCACGCCACCAGGAAGCGGCCTTCGCATAGCAAGGCCGAATCCGACGCTCGACGAACCTGTTGACGGAAACGCAGGCTCGCGCGGTTCAACTCCTCGACCTCGGCGCTGACGACCAGCTCGTCGTCCAGACGGGCCGGCGCGTGGTAGCGCGCTTCGGCCGAATGAACGACGAAAAGCAGGTTCTCACCTGCCAGCTGGGATTGGGCGAAGCCCAGAGCCCGCAGCCGCTCGGTGCGAGCCCGCTCCATGAACTTGAGGTAGTTGACGTAGTAGACGATGCCGCCCGCATCGGTGTCCTCGTAATAGACCCGGAATCGATGCTCGAACGGCTGACCCCCGTGTTGCGCGCGCATACTCTAGAACCAAGTTGGGGCTTTGCCAATCGGCAATCAGCCACAAATGCAATTAATTACCATCTTCAGACGAGAAAAGATCCGGCATCGCATCCTCCCCCATCCGCTTCGGCAGTTTCAGACCGAAATGCAGGTAGGCATGCCGGGTGACGACCCGTCCCCGCGGCGTGCGCATGATATAGCCTTGCTGGATCAAATAGGGCTCCAGCACGTCCTCGATCGTATGTTTTTCTTCGCCGATGGCCGCGGCGATGTTGTCCAGCCCCACCGGCCCGCCGTCGAACTTGTCGATCATGGTCAGCAGTAGACGCCGGTCCTGGTGGTCGAAGCCACGCTCGTCGACGTCCAGCAGGTTCAGCGCCTTGTCCGCCACCTCGCTGCTGATCGCGCCGCTGGCGCGCACCTCGGCGAAATCGCGCACGCGGCGCAGCAGGCGGTTGGCGATGCGCGGCGTGCCACGGGCGCGGCGGGCGATCTCGAAGGCCCCGGCCGGGTCCATGTCCAGGCCGAGGATGCCGGCCGAACGGGCGACGATGGTCGCCAGGTCGTCGACGCTGTAGAACTCCAGGCGCTGGACGATGCCGAAGCGGTCGCGCAGCGGGTTGGTCAGCATGCCGGCGCGGGTGGTGGCGCCGACCAGGGTGAAGGGCGGCAGGTCGAGCTTGATGGAGCGCGCCGCCGGCCCTTCGCCGATCATGATGTCGAGCTGGAAGTCTTCCATCGCCGGGTACAGCACTTCTTCGACGATGGGCGAGAGGCGGTGGATCTCGTCGACGAAGAGCACGTCGCCCGGCTCGAGGTTGGTCAGCAGCGCTGCCAGGTCGCCGGGGCGCTCCAGCACCGGGCCGGAGGTGCTCTTGATGGCCACGCCCATCTCCTGGGCGATGATGTTCGCCAGGGTGGTCTTGCCCAGGCCCGGCGGGCCGAAGATCAGCGTGTGGTCCAGGGCCTCCTTGCGGCCGCGGGCGGCGCTGATGAACAGCTCCATCTGCTCGCGCACGCTGGGCTGGCCGATGTAGTCGGACAGGCTCAGCGGACGGATGGCGCGGTCCAGCTGTTCCTCGCGCTCGCGAGGGCCGGCGGTGGCGGCCGAAATCAGGCGATCGGTCTCGATCATGGATCAGACCATGCCCTTGAGCGAGCGGCGGATGAGTTCTTCGCTGGACAAATCTTTTTCCTCCACGGCGGCCACGGCGCGGCTCGCCTCCTGGGGCTTGAAGCCTAGCGCGATCAGCGCGCTGACGGCATCCGCCTCGGCGCTTGAGACTGTTGCGGCCAGTTTCGGTTCCGTCACCAGGGGGGCGATGGTCGGCATGTTCTCCCAGGCCTTGAAGCGGTCCTTGAGCTCCACCAGCAGGCGCTCGGCGGTCTTCTTGCCGACCCCGGGGATCTTCACCAGGGTGGAAGTATCCTGCGCCTGCACGCAACGCACCAGCTCATCCACTTCCAGGCCCGACATCAGGGCCAGCGCCAGCTTGGGGCCGACGCCGTTGAGCCGGATCAGCTCGCGGAACAGCTCGCGCTCGCGCTTCTCGGCGAAGCCGTAGAGCAGGTGGGCGTCCTCGCGCACCACCAGGTGCGTGTGCAGGGTCACCGGCTCGCCGAGGGCGGGCAGGCGATAAAGGGTGGTCATCGGCACTTCCAGCTCGTAGCCGATGCCGTTGACGTCGAGGATCAGGTGCGGCGGCTGCTTTTCCGCCAGGGTGCCACGCAGGCGTCCAATCACGGCTCAGGGTCCTTGCAGGTTGTCGGTTACAGGCGCAGGCGCCCGCCGCGACGGCGCGCCGTCGTCAGGCCATGGGGCACCAGGCTCTGCCGGGTGTGGGCGTGGCACAGGGCGATGGCCAGGGCGTCGGAGGCGTCGATCTGCGGCTTCTGCGTCAGCTTCAGCAGGTGCATGACCATCATCTGGACCTGCAGCTTGTCGGCCCCGCCGGTACCGGCGATGGCCTGCTTGACCTGGCTGGCGGTGTATTCGGCGATCTCCAGCCCCTCCTCCGCCGCCGCCACTATGGCCGCGCCGCGGGCCTGGCCGAGCTTGAGCGCGGAGTCGGCGTTGCGCGCCATGAACACCTGCTCGATGCCCATCATGGTCGGGTGGTAGGTCTGGATGACCTCGCGCACGCCGCGGAAGACGATCTGCAGGCGCTCATGCAGGGAGCCGCTGCCGGTGCGGATGCAGCCGGAGG
Organism: Pseudomonas sp. RW407; assembly: GCF_003176655.1. Classification (NCBI taxonomy): domain Bacteria; kingdom Pseudomonadati; phylum Pseudomonadota; class Gammaproteobacteria; order Pseudomonadales; family Pseudomonadaceae; genus Pseudomonas; species Pseudomonas sp. RW407. Next base: position 1,412,067 of record NZ_QGSL01000106.1, read on the forward strand.
CGACGTATTCGCAGCCGCGGCCGGTGTCCCTCACCACGCCGAAGCCAGTGATGCGCGAACCGGGGTCGATGCCTAGGATCAGGGTCATATGCCGGAAACCAGAAGCAGGAAGCCGGAGCGGTCGAATCCGACGGCTCCGGCTTCCGGCCCGAGGCCCCTGTCGGGGATGGCGTCAGCCAAGCTGCGCCATCACCTCTTCGGGGATGTCCGCGTTGGAGTAGACGTTCTGCACGTCGTCCAGGTCCTCGAGCATGTCGATCAGCTTGAGCACCTTCTGCGCGGTCTCCAGGTCCAGGGTAGCGGTGGTCGAGGGGATCATCGAGATCTCCGCTTCCTCGCCCTTGAAGCCGGCGGCGGTCAGCGCCTCGTTCACCGCGATGAAGTCGGCGAAGCTGGTGAAGACGTCGATGGAGCCGTCGTCGTTGGTCACCACGTCGTCGGCGCCGGCCTCCAGGGCCGCTTCCATCAGGGCATCCTCGTCGACGCCGGGGGCGAAGCTGATCTGCCCCTTGCGGTCGAACATGTAGGCCACCGAGCCATCGGTGCCGAGGTTGCCGCCGCACTTGCTGAAGGCATGGCGCACTTCCGCCGCGGTGCGGTTGCGGTTGTCGGTCATGGCCTCGACGATGATCGCCACGCCGCTGGGCGCGTAACCTTCGTAGGTCAGCTCCTCCATGTTGTCCGCGTCGTTGGAACCCGCGCCACGGGCGATCGCGCGGTCGATGGTGTCGCGGGTCATGTTGGCGGTCAGCGCCTTGTCCACGGCCAGGCGCAGACGCGGGTTGTCAGCCGGGTTGCCGCCGCCCTGCTTGGCGGCGACCGTCAGTTCGCGGATCAGCTTGGTGAAGATCTTCCCGCGCTTGGCGTCCTGACGCTCCTTGCGGTGCTTGATGTTGGCCCATTTGGAATGACCAGCCATAACTCACTCCGTCTAGCTTGTTGCGGCGGCGGCGCAGGGGTTGCGCCGCCGCGGTTCGTCTGGAATTACTCGGCGGCCTTCTGCTGCTCGCGCAGGCGGATGTGCAGCTCGCGCAGGGCCTTGCCGTCCACGGTGCCCGGCGCCTGGGTCATGACGTCGCCGGCGCTCTGGGTCTTCGGGAAGGCGATCACTTCGCGGATCGACGCGGCGCCGGTCATCAGCATCACCAGGCGGTCCAGGCCGAAGGCCAGGCCACCGTGGGGCGGCGCGCCGTACTTGAGGGCGTCCAGGAGGAAGCCGAACTTCTCTTCCTGCTCGGCATCGTCGATGCCCAGCACGCGGAACACCGCCTGCTGCATGCCCTTGTCGTGGATACGGATGGAGCCGCCGCCCAACTCGGTGCCGTTGAGCACCATGTCGTAGGCGCGGGACAGCGCGCTGGCCGGGTTGGCCTCCAGCTCTTGCGGGCTGCACTTGGGCGAGGTGAACGGGTGGTGCAGCGAGGTCAGGCTGCCGTCGTCGTTCTCTTCGAACATCGGGAAGTCCACGACCCACATCGGCGCCCACTCCTTGGTGAGCAGCTTGAGGTCATGGCCGACCTTGATGCGCAGGGCGCCCAGGGCGTCGCAGACGACTTTCGCCTTGTCGGCGCCGAAGAACACGATGTCGCCATCCACGGCGCCGACGCGATCGAGGATCACGTTCAGGTTGGCCTCGGGGATGAACTTGACGATCGGCGACTGCAGGCCCTCGACGCCCTTGGCGCGCTCGTTGACCTTGATGTAGGCCAGGCCCTTGGCGCCGTAGATGCCGACGAACTTGGTGTAGTCGTCGATCTGGCTGCGCGGCATGGCGGCGGCGCCCGGCACGCGCAGGGCGGCGACGCGGCCCTTGGGATCTTTGGCCGGGCCGGAGAAGACCTTGAACTCCACGTCCTTCAGCTGGTCGGCGACGTCCACCAGCTCCAGCGGGATGCGCAGGTCCGGCTTGTCCGAACCGTAGCGGCGCATGGCCTCTTCGAAGGGCATGTGCGGGAATTCGTCGAACTCGACGTCCAGCACTTCCTTGAACAGCTGGCGCACCATCTTCTCGGTGATGGCGATGATGTCGCTCTCGTCGAGGAAGCTGGTCTCGATGTCGATCTGGGTGAATTCCGGCTGGCGGTCGGCGCGCAGGTCCTCGTCGCGGAAGCACTTGGCGATCTGGTAGTAGCGGTCGAAGCCGGCCACCATCAGCAGCTGCTTGAACAGCTGGGGCGACTGCGGCAGGGCGAAGAAGTGGCCCGGGTAGGTGCGGCTGGGCACCAGGTAGTCGCGCGCACCCTCGGGGGTCGGGCGGCCGAGGATCGGCGTCTCGACGTCGAGGAAGCCGTTGTCGTCCAGGTAGCGGCGGATGCTGCTGGTGATGCGCGCACGCAGCTTCAGCTTGGCGGCCATTTCCGGGCGGCGCAGGTCGATGAAGCGGTAGCGCAGGCGGGTTTCCTCGCCCACATCGGAATATTCGTCCAGCGGGAACGGCGGCGTCTCAGCCTGGTTCAGCACTTCCAGCTCGTAGCCCAGCACCTCGATGGCGCCGGAGGCCATGTTCGCGTTGACCGCGCCGGACGGACGCGGACGCACCTTGCCGGTGATCTTCACCACGTACTCGCTGCGCACGCGGTCGGCCTTGGCGAAGGTTTCCGCGCGATCGGGGTCGAACACCACCTGGGCCAGGCCTTCGCGGTCACGGATGTCGAGGAAGATCACCCCGCCGTGGTCGCGGCGGCGGTGCACCCAACCGCAAAGCGTGACTTCCTGGCCGTCCAGGCTCTCGTTCAATTGGCCGCAATAGTGGCTGCGCATCATGGTGTGTTTCGCTTCTCGCAAGTCTTGGATTCGAGGGAACCGCTCATTCGCCGGCGGCACAGGCGCCCGAGCCGCAGCCCGTGGCGGGGCAGGCGGACTCGGCGGACGCCAGGTTCTTCTTCGCGCCGGTCTTGAAGTCGGTTTCGTACCAGCCGCCGCCGCTCAGGCGGAAACCGGGGACGGAGACCATCTTCTTCAATTCCGGGGCCTGGCAGGCCGGGCAATCGACCAGCGGCGCATCGCTGAGCTTCCGCATGGCTTCCAGCTGATGGCCGCAGGAACGGCACTGGTATTCGTAAATCGGCATCGGGACACCTTGGCTGCTATCTGGCCGCGGGCCCGCATCCCGCGGCAAAGGCGCGGATTATAGCCTGAAAAAACCATGACTTGCAGCCGCCCTCCGGCGGCGGCCGCGTCGCAGCCCCTGATAGAAATCGACTATCGGATGCTTTGATTCAAACCAGGATGGGCGCACCCGCGTGCGTGATAGCCTGACCTGGAATTTTCACCAAGAGGAAGACGCCATGGAAATCGACATCGGCATCGCCGAACAGGACCGCGCCGCCATCGCCGAAGGGCTCTCGCGCCTGCTGGCCGATACCTACACCCTCTACCTGAAGACCCACAACTTCCACTGGAACGTCACCGGGCCGATGTTCAACACCCTGCACCTTATGTTCGAGGGGCAGTACACCGAGCTGGCCCTGGCGGTGGACAGCATCGCCGAGCGCATCCGCGCCCTCGGTTTCCCGGCGCCGGGCACCTACGCCGCCTACGCCCGCCTTTCCTCTATAAAGGAAGAGCAGGACGTGCCGGACGCCCAGGAAATGATCCGCCTGCTGGTCCAGGGCCAGGAAGCCGTGGTGCGTACCGCGCGCAGCATCTTCCCGCTGGCCGACCAGGCATCCGACGAACCCACCGCCGACCTGCTGACGCAACGCATGCAGGTCCACGAGAAGACCGCCTGGATGCTGCGCAGCCTGCTTGCCCACTGAAACCACCCCACCGAGCCCGGCATCACGCCGGGCTCACCTCCCCCGCCCAAGGCGCTAAGCGGTTGATTTGAGAAGGTTACCGGTTTGCTGTTAAATACCGCCCGTGCGTACCGCGCATAGGCTGCCGGCCTCTTTCAGGTCATCTTCATCGCTGCGAACCAGACCGCCCGACCGGCTGCTTCTCTTTACGCTTACCGCTCAAGGTGAATCCATAACATGCTGAAAATCGTCCACCTGCTGACGGGCGTTGCCGCCCTCGTGTTGTCCTTCGCGCCTTCGCTGCGCGCCGATGCCATCCCCTACCTGCAAAATGCCGATGCCGTCTACCTGGCCCTGCTCGGCCTGACCGCCCTGCTGCTCACCCCCGCCAGCCAGCGGGTACAACAGCTGCAGAGCCTGGTATCGGCGCTGATCGCCCTGGCCGTGGTCCTGCAGATCCTCATCCTGCTGGCCCCGCTGCCCTCCATCGGCGACCAGCCCGCCATCGTCCTGCCCCTGCTGATCCTCGCCATCGCCGTGGTCCTGCAACTCGCCGGCCGGCTGCAGAAGCGCCCCAGCGCGAGCGCAGAGCCCGAAGCCCCGATCAGCGACGAGAACCGCGAGACCGGCACCGTGAAGTGGTTCAACACCTCCAAGGGCTTCGGCTTCATCTCCCGCGACACCGGCGAGGACATCTTCGTGCACTTCCGCGCCATCCGCGGCGAAGGTCACCGCATCCTCATCGAGGGCCAGCGCGTGGAGTTCTCCGTGGTGCAACGCGACAAGGGCCTGCAGGCGGAGGACGTGATCGCCGCCCTGCCCGGCCGCCGCTGACGGGCAAGCAGAAACGCGGAAGCCCGTTGATGGGTGTAATGCTGCTTGCTTAAAACAGGATGCCGTTTCTTCTTATGGGGAAACGGCATTTTCATGTGGGGTGGGGTCATGGTTCTGCTCGCAGGGCCTTCGCCCCTTGTCCCGACCTCATGCTCCGCCCCCTCGTCATTCCCGCGAATGCGGAAACCCAAGGATGTCGGGCTTGGGTGTAACGCGCCGCTCCGAGTGCTCGGATGTCTCTCGTTTCGCCCCCTCGGGCGAGTCACTTTTGTCAGTCGCCACACCTGAGCGCCGGTTTCGCTCGGCCTTCTGAAGGGGCGTTCCGGTGCGCGCGGATGTTTCGCTGGAAACCCGTAGGGCGCATAACGCCTACGGCGTTATCCGCCAAATCGCGGACAAAGTCCGCTCCTACAGGTTGCCGGGAAGCACGATATTTCTCCCCCGTAGGAGCGGACCTTGTCCGCGATAGCCGGAGGTCCCGGCGCGGTTCGCGGATGAGATCCGCTCCTACGCTGCCCCACCGACACCATTCCCATGTAGGAGCGGGCCCTGCCCGCGAATCGCGCGCAGGGCGCGCTCCTACAGGTGGGACAGCGGTGGCGGGGTAGGACTTTGTCCGCGATTGGACTCCCCGGCCACGCCGGACACCCCGGTGGCACGGATGGCGGCGGATAACCGCGAACGGTTATTCGCCCGGACTTGCCGGCTGACGCTGCGTTATCCGCTTGCCCGGGACAGCCCCCTCTCCCGCTTGCGGGAGAGGGTTGGGGAGAGGGAGCGGGCTCAACCCCAAAACCCACTCCCACCGGCAGACACCAGACACAACACCCCACATAAACGGCATTACGCCACCCACGACCACCATCAATAGTGCGGCGGCGGCGCCTCGTCCTCGGCGATACCGACCTGCCCCTGCAGGTCGTCCAGGCGCTTGAGCAGCGCCTGCATCTGCAGACGCAAGCGCTCGATCAGGCGCTCCTGCTCGTAGACCACGTCGCTCAGCGTCTGCAGGGCATCGTCCTGGAACGCCAGGCGACTCTCCAGATCGGTCACCCGCTCTTCAAGGTTCATGGCATTCACTCCTCGAAACGAAAGCCGTCGCCCAGCGCCATGCGCAGCTTGCCGCGCACTGCCAGCAGTTCCTCGGCGGTGTAGGGGCGCGCCGAGTGCCGGCCCCAGACGGGGCCCGGCCAGGCCGCGTCGTCCCGGCGCCGCACGATCACGTGCATGTGCAGCTGGCTGACCACGTTGCCGAGGTTGGCGACGTTCATCTTGTCGGCCTTGAAGGTGTCCTTGAGCACTTCCGCCAGGTGGGTGGCCTCGCGCCACAGCTCCTGCTGCTCGTCCGGCGCCAGCTGGAAGATCTCGCTGACATCGGCGCGGCGCGGCACGAGGATGAACCAGGGGTACTGCGCATCGTTCATCAGCAGCAGGCGGCTCAGGGGAAAGTCGCCCAGCGCGATGGTGTCCTGCTGCAGGCGGGAATCCAAGACGAACATCTGACTTCTCCTGTTCGACCAGTCTTTGAAGGGAAGCTTAGCCCCCTCGGGGGCGCTGGGCGCGCAGGATACTAGAGGCAGGCGCGGAACGGCAGCCACGGCGCAGTTGCGCGGCACCCTATTCGTGCACTGCGCCAAATCGGGGCACTTTCCGACAACAGGGAAGCAGAGGCATCTGCTGTCTACTGAAAGGAACCTGGCAGGAAAACCCCGGCTTCTCGAACGAACCTGCAACCCCGGACAAGCGCCGGGCGTGTAGGAGAAGTCGCAAATATTTCCGCAACATCTTGAAATCCGCGCGCCAACGGCATACACCGTGCAGCATCCGGAGCGATGGCGAAACCTTCGCGGAGCCGAAACGGCTTTTGAGCACGGATGTTGCTAGATGCTCGCCACCGGGAAGAACAACAAAAGCGCGGATCGCAATTGAACAAAAAACAACCAGAAGATACGCGACACCACCAAGGGGAAATAAAACAAGCGAGCGTCAAGTCGTCGCATAACCAGATTCTCAAGATGAGACCTACTTGGAAGCGACACTTGTCATACATGTTTGCGACAGTGCCATAAAGAAACCGTTTGAAGTTTCCGGCAACTATCGCCAAGACAACACGCGTGCTATAAGTTAGCGCCGACAAGAAGAACGAGCCGTCACCGCGGCACATAAGTGATGGCAGATAATTTCAAAACCAAAGGAGCAATCACGATGAAAGTGATGAAGTGGAGCGCCATTGCCCTGGCGATTTCTGCAGCCACCTCGCAACTGGCCATGGCCGAAGCCTTCGTCAGCGATCAAGCGGAGTCCAAAGGCTTTGTCGAAGACAGCAGCCTGAACTTCCTGGTCCGCAACTACTACTTCAACCGCAACAAGAAAGATGGCGCCGCTGACGCCCGCGACTGGACCCAAGGTTTCTGGGCCAACTACAACTCCGGCTTCACCCAAGGTACTGTCGGTTTCGGCGTTGACGCCTTCGGCTACCTGGGCCTGAAACTGGACGGCGGCAGCGGTTATGGCGCCACCGGCAACCTGCCGGTCCACGACGACGGCGACAAGGCCGACGACTATGGCAAGGCAGGCGCAGCCGTCAAGGTTCGCGTTTCCAAGACCGAGCTGAAATTCGGCGACATGCAGCCCACCGCCCCGGTATTCGCCGTCGGTGGCACCCGCCTGCTGCCGCAGACCGCTACCGGCTTCAGCCTGATGAGCAGCGAAATCGCAGGTCTGGACGTCGAGGCGGGTCACTACTACTCCGGTACCGGCCAGACCACCACCAACCGCGATGGTGACATCTGGGCCACCTACGCCGGCGTTGATGCCAGCTCCGCCGACTTCGTTGGCGGCAAGTACGCCTTCAACGACAACTTCAGCGCGTCGCTGTATGGCGCCAAGCTGGAAGACATCTGGAAGCAGTACTACGTCAACCTGAACTACACCCTGCCGATCGCCGACTCCCAATCCCTGGGCTTCGACTTCAACTACTACAACACCAAGGATGAAGGCAGCGCGAAAGCTGGCGACATCAGCAACAACACCTTCTCCCTGGCCGCCGCCTACACCCTGAGCGCCCACACCTTCACCCTGGCCTTCCAGAAAGTGAACGGCAACACTCCGTTCGACTACATCGGTATCGGTGACAACAACGAAGCGGCGGACTCGATCTTCCTCGCCAACTCCGTTCAGTACTCCGACTTCAACGGCCCGGGCGAAAAATCCTGGCAGGCTCGTTACGACCTGAACATGGCCGAGTACGGCGTACCCGGCCTGACCTTCATGGCTCGTTACATCAACGGTAAGGACATCGACGGCACCAAGATCGATCCGACCAGCGCCTACGCTGCCTACGGCTACGGTGAAGACGGCAAGCACCACGAAACCAACGTGGAAGCCAAGTACGTGATCCAGAACGGCCCGGCCAAGGACCTGTCCTTCCGCATCCGCCAAGCCTGGCACCGCGCCAACGCCGACCAGGCCGAAGGCGATATCGACGAGTTCCGCCTGATCGTCGACTACCCGCTGTCCGTTCTGTAACCGGAACGACCGCAGGTCAAGAAAAGCCCGGCCCCGCGCCGGGCTTTTCCTTTTCCGCGCCACCGTCCCGCCCGGTATCCGGCTCCGCCAGCCGCGCCCTGTACGGCGCTGGGCACGCACCGTACAATGCCCCGTCCCTTTCTTTTCCTCGCTATCGAATAACGGCCAACCATGCGTACCAGTCAGTACCTGCTGTCCACCCTGAAAGAAACCCCTGCCGATGCCGTGGTGATCAGCCACCAGCTGCTGCTGCGCGCCGGCATGATCCGCAAGCTGGCCTCGGGTCTGTACACCTGGCTGCCGATGGGCCTGCGGGTGCTGCGCAAGGCCGAGACCATCGTCCGCGAGGAAATGAACGCCGCCGGCGCCCTGGAAGTGCTGATGCCGGCCGTGCAGCCCGCCGAGCTGTGGCAGGAGTCCGGCCGCTGGCAGCAGTACGGCCCCGAGCTGCTGCGCCTGAAGGACCGCCATGACCGCGAGTTCTGCGTCGGCCCGACCCACGAAGAAGTGATCACCGACCTGGCGCGCAACGAACTGTCCAGCTACAAGCAGTTGCCGATCAACTTCTACCAGATCCAGACCAAGTTCCGTGACGAGATCCGTCCGCGCTTCGGCCTGATGCGCGGCCGCGAGTTCATCATGAAGGACGCCTACTCCTTCCACATGAACCAGGAATCGCTGCAGCAGACCTACGACGGCATGTACGCGGCCTACTGCAAGATATTCACCCGCCTGGGCCTGGATTTCCGCCCCGTGCAGGCCGACAACGGCTCCATCGGCGGCAGCGGCTCCCACGAATTCCACGTGCTGGCCAACTCCGGCGAGGACGACATCGTCTTCAGCGACAGCTCCGACTACGCCGCCAACATCGAGAAGGCCGAGGCCATCCCGCGTGAAACCGTGCGCGGCGCCGCCACCGAGGAACTGCGCCTGGTCGACACCCCGGACACCAAGACCATCGCCGACCTGGTGGAGAAGTTCGGCCTGGCCATCGAGAAGACCATCAAGACCCTGGTGGTGCGTGGCGCCGAGGAAGGCAAGCTGGTCGCCCTGGTGGTCCGTGGCGACCACGAGCTGAACGAGATCAAGGCCGCCAACCAGCCCCTGGTCGCCAGCCCCCTGCAGATGGCCAGCGAAGCCGAGATCAAGGCCGCCATCGGCGCCGCCCCCGGCTCCCTCGGCCCGCTGAACCTGCCGCTGCCCTGCATCGTCGACCGCTCGGTGGCCCTGATGAGCGACTTCGCCATCGGCGCCAACCTCGACGACAAGCACTACTTCGGCGTGAACTGGGAACGCGACCTGCCGCTGCCGGAAGTCGCCGACCTGCGCAACGTCGTCGCCGGCGATCCCAGCCCCGACGGCAAGGGCACCCTGGTGATCCGCCGCGGCATCGAGGTCGGCCACATCTTCCAGCTCGGCACCAAGTACAGCGAGGCGATGGGCCTGTCCGTGCTCAGCGAGCAGGGCAAGCCGGTCACCCTGATCATGGGCTGCTACGGCATCGGCGTATCCCGCGTGGTCGCCGCGGCTATCGAGCAGAACAACGACGAGCGCGGCATCCTCTGGCCGGCCGCCCTGGCGCCCTTCCAGGTCGCCATCGTGCCGCTGAAGTACGAGACCGAAAGCGTGCGCGCGGCCACCGACAAGCTCTATGCCGAGCTGACCGCCGCCGGCTACGAGGTGCTGCTGGACGACCGCGACAAGAAGACCAGCCCCGGCGTGAAGTTCGCCGACATGGAGCTGATCGGCATCCCGCACCGCATCGTGGTCAGCGACCGCGGCCTGGGCGAAGGCACCCTGGAGTACAAGGGCCGTCGCGACAGCGAGTCGCAGAACGTCGCCGTGGCCGATGTCATGGACTTCCTCAAGGCGAAGATCGGCAACTGAGCAGCGCGATGTCCCGAAGCACCACCCTCAAGGTTGCCGCCCTGTGCGGCAGCCTTGCATTGAGCGGCTGCGCCAACCAGATGTCGCAGCGCAGCGAGCACGAGGAGCGCGTCGAGCGCAAGCTGCTCGACCACAGCCTGCAGATCGACGTCGGCGAGCCCGGCGTCCTGCAGCTGCCGCAGCGCCGCGTGCGCGTGCAGGAGCAGAAGACCTTCGAGGTCACCACCTTCGAGGTCACCCGCCGCTACGATCGCTACACGCCCTACCAGGGCTGGCGCGAATTCTACGAAGTGCCGCTGGGCGCGGTGACCTTCGTCGCCGGCATCGGCGCCAACGTGGTCAACGTGTTCGCCCTGGGCAACCTGCCGGAAAGCGTCACCCGCGGCTGGATCGGCTACGGCATCGACGGCATGAACCCGTTCATGAACGTGCAGTCCAACGGCCGCGCCGAGCAGAACCTGGCCAGCATCGACGAGCAGCGGCGCAACAGGCACACCGAGTACTCCAGCCTGCCCTGGGCCGAGCGTCCGGTGCAGGTGAGCGTGGGCAAGGAAACCCAGGAACTGCTGACCGACCGCCACGGCATCCTGCGCCTGAACCTGCTGGACAGCCCCTTCAGCGACGACGCCGTGTATCGCGCCGGGCGCCTGCAACTGAGCGTACGCGATGCCCAGGACAGTGCCCATGCCGAAGCCGGCCTGCTGGTCAGCCCGACGCTGCGGGGCAAGCTGCACGAAGCCCACGCGCTGATCTACGACGACCTGGAAGGCGAAGACGTGCAGCACTGGGTGCACCGCGTCAAGCGCCTGTCCGACCTCGGCCTGGAAGAGGAAGCCAGCGAGTTGGAACAGAGCCTGATCGAGCTGACGCGCAACGATCCGGAGCTGCAGAAGGAATTCCTCCAGCACCTGCTGAGCGACGCCGGCCGCCTGGCTGCGGACCCCGGCGCCAACAACTGAGCCCGCGCCGGCGCATCGGGCGCCGGCGCCGGGTTCAACGCCGGACGATGAAGCCGGTGATGCCCTGGGCCGGCATGTCCTGCAACGCCACGTCCGTCACCTGGGCCTTCTCCGGCCCCTGGTGCAGCCACTCGCGCAGCGCGTGGACGGCACTCTCCTCCCCCTCGATCAGCACCTCGACCCGCCCATCGGGCAGGTTGCGCACCCAGCCGTCGATGCCCAGCCGGTCGGCCTGCTCCTGGGTGCCCTGGCGGTAATAGACACCCTGCACGTACCCACTGACAAAGCCATGCATGCAGATTCTCGCCATCAGCGTTTCTCCTCCTGCAGGGCCAGTAGGCGCGCCTGTACGCCGCTGGCCGTCTGTTCGCCCAGCATGCGCTCGCGCACCTGGCCCTTGGCGTCGACTATGTAGGTCACCGGCAGCGCCTCGCTGTGCGGCAACTTGAAGCGCGGCGCCGGGTCGTCGGCCAGCACCGTGTAGCGGATGCCCAGGTCCTGCGCGGCCTTGCTCAGCTCGGCGTCACGCAGGCCATCGTAGTTGACGCCCAGCACCCGCACGCCCTTGTCCCGATTGTCCTCCGCCAGGCGATTGAGCTCGGGCACTTCCTTGCGGCAGGGCACGCACCAGTCGGCCCAGTAATTGATGACTAGCCACTGGCCATCTAGGCTTGCTGTGGGTACCTTCTTTCCATACTGATCGACGCCGTAATCCGCCGAGCAGCCGGCCAGGATCAGGCCGGCCAACAGTCCACTGACAAAACGGAGCCGTACTCCCATGCCTTCAGTCCTCGTGTATGCGGGGTGGTCATGATGCTCTCAGCCCTGCGCCTGGAAGTGCCGGACATCCTGGAAGACAACGGCGACGCAGCGAGCAACCTGGCGGCAGGACTGGCGCAAGCCCGGCGGCTGCCCTTGCACGAAGGTCTGCAGCACTGCCTGGGCGTCCTCTTCCGGCTCAACCGTTGCGCACTGACCTTACTGGAAAGGCAGCGCGCGCTGCAAAGCCTCGCCGAAGAATATCGCCACTACACCCGGCTGATCCGCGCCGAGAAGGCGCCCCCGGCGCTCTTCGTGCACCTGTGCGGCGAACTGGCCGCCGGCTTCAAGCGCCTGCTGCTGCAGATACTCAACGGCCACAAGCCCTCGCGCCCGCACCTGGCCTGGTGCCTGTACATGGCCGAGCACTTCCTCGCCCAGGCCCTGCTGCGCCACTACCAGCAGTACCAGCAGCCGCCGGGCTCGCTGTGGCGCGACAGCCACCTGCTGTACTGGATAGGCGAGTACCAGCAGTGCCTCGACGAACCCATCGCCGCCGCCTTCGAACCCACCCCGGCCGGCACCCTGCGGGGCCTGTACCAGCAGTCCCTGCTGCTGGCGCTGAGCAACCCCTTCCACCTCACCGAGGGCGAGGCGCCACACCTGTTCAGCGCCCTCGCCCCGCTGGCCGGCCTGGCCCGGCTGCAGGACTGGGACGACGAGGAAGAGGAACAGGACGGCTACCTGGTGGACCTGGGCGACGATCGCCCCTGCCTGGGCTTCGACCAGAAGCCCGCGGCACCGGCCGAACAACTGCGCCGCCTGGAACTGGGCGCGCTGCTGATCGCCCTGCACGACCCGGCCCCCCTGCGCCCGGCGGCAGAGAACCAGTTGCTGGAGCGGGTCCGGCCCCACTGGCTGGGCCACCAGCCGCGCCGCCATACCCGCGCCGAGAAGCAGGCGAGCTGCCAGGTGGTGATCGGCCTGACGGCCATCCAGGCCCACCTGCTAGCTGGCGCCGCCAGCAGCTGCGAGGCGCAGATGGCCGACTGCAGCCCCGGCGGGGCCCGCATCGTCTGCCAGGGCAGCCAGGCACAGCGCCTGCCGGTCGGGCAACTGCTGCTGATCCTCGACCAGCCGGGCTCGCCGATCCTGGCGATGGTGCGCTGGCGCCACCTCAACGGCGACGGCCTGCACCTGGGCCTGCGCTTCCTCAAGGGCCTGCCACGGCCGGCGTGGCTGCGCCGCACGCCTGACGCACAACGTCACCCGGCGGTCCTGCAGAGCACCCCCGAACCGGGCAACGGCTGGTACCACGGCATCTGGCTGCCCCAGGGGCAATTCGTCGAGGGCGAGAACCTCTGGCTGCAGTTGGCCAGTTTCGACAACCAGACCATCCTCCCGCTGCCCACGGCCAACCTGACCACGCCGCTGGTCAGCCGGCATCCGCTGCGGCTGGGCTGATGTCGCCAATTGGGAACCAGATCACAGCCAGGATCGGCAACATGCACGTTTTGCCGGCTTGACGCTTCCTATAATGCCGAGGCTTGCGGAACTTTACTTTCCGCATGTCCTACACGCCCTGTCGAAGAACATGCTGGCGCAATGTACGCCGGCCGATGCCCATTCATGGAATAGACCGATGCAGCCCACGGATCAGATCGTCAGCCGGGTGCCCGAACACATCGTGGCCAATGCCAGGCCCCTCGGCATGGGGAACGGCGGCCGGGCTTGCGACTACAACGTCGCCGCCTGGCTGCAGGTGCCGGGCATGGCCCAGCTGCCGGTGACGCTGCTGGCCTGCTACGGCGACGGCGAGCGGCAGCACGAGGTGGTGATCGACCACGGCACCCTCAATGCCAGCGGACGCATACTGCTGTCGGGCATCGCGCGGCTAACGTACCGGTACAGGATCGACAACCTGCAGATCAGGCTGCGTTCGGCGGTGGGACTCTCGCGCCTGACGGTGGAAGAACTCTTCGTCCAGGCGGTGGAACAGATCGCCAGCGACCAGCGGATCAACGCCGGCCAGCTGTCGTAGCTTTCAGCCCAGCTGACGGGCGGGTTCACCAACGGGCTCGGCACTGCCGGCGGCCTGCTCCTCGAGCGCGGCATGGACGCTGGGCAGCAGGGACTCCGGCCAGCTGCTGAACTGCAGACCGGTGATTCTATTCAGCCGCTCCAGGGCGCTCTGCGGGTCGCGCTGGTGCAGGTGTACGACTTTGTTCAGGTCTTTGTTCATGAAGATGCGGGCCTTCTCGGAACTTCTGGGGAACACCACTGTCCTGAACCGGCTATAGCCAGAAGCGTGCCAAACTTTCGAGGCCCGCGATTCCACGCATTTCCATCCCCGTCCCGCCGCTACCGGCATTCCGTTTCGCCGCAAACTGACCTTTTACGTCACCTGGAATGTGACGGACTCAACCATTCTGCGAGGCTGCCGCCGAACAGCGCCTCGCGCTCCGCCTGATAGCGCTGCAAGGCCTCGCGGAGCGGCGGGTACCAGTCGTCCGGCAGGCTGTCCGGCAGCGTTTCCAGGCAGGGCAGCGGCCAGGGGCAGCGGTTGAGCAGGCGATGCAGGCTGTAGCTGCCCAGGTCGCGGCAGAGCACCCAGGTATCGTCGCTGCCGCCCGAGCGGCAGACCATCTGCTCGCGCTCGAGGAAGGCCAGCATCTCCTCCCATTCGTCCTCCGGCAGCATCCAGCCAGCCCGGTGCAGGTGCGCCAGGCGCGTCGCCTCGCCCTGCCGCTGGCGCTCGTAGAACACCCGCAGCACGCCCAGCAGCACCAGCAGCCGCGGCAATGCCCTGCGCCGCCACAGGCGCGTCGAGGACAGGTTGCAGACCAGCTCGGCGCCGAACAGCACGATCAGCCAGGACAGGTAGATCCACAGCAGGAACAGCGGCACCGTGGCGAAAGCGCCATAGATCAGCTTGTAGCCGGGGAACAGGCCGACGTAGAGGCCGAACAGCGACTTGGCCGCCTCGAACAGGAAAGCCGTCAGGGCGCCGCCGGCCAGGGCATGGCGTGGCGGCACGCGGGCGTTGGGCACCGCGGCGTAGATCAGGGTGAAGGCCGCCACGCTGAACAGCAGCGGCATGAACTTCAGCAGCATGCCGGCGCCGGGCAGCGCATGGGGCCCGGACAGCAGCGACAGCGAAGTGACGTAAGTGGAAACCGCGAAGCCGGCGCCCAGCAGCAGCGGCCCCAGGCTGAGGATCGCCCAGTACAGCAGGAAGCGCGTCACCCCGCGGCGCGGCTTGCGTACCCGCCAGATTTCATTGAACACGCGCTCGATGGTCACCAGCATGCTGAACGCGGTGACCGCCAGGAAAGCCACCCCCAGCCAGGTCAGGTGGCGCGCCTGGACGATGAAGGCGCGCAGGTAGGTCTCCACCGCCTCGCCGGTGGACGGCACGAAGTTGTGGAAGATGAACAGCTGGATGCGCTCGCCCATGCCTTCGAAGGCGGGAATTGCCGAGACGATGGCGAAGGTCACGGTCATCATCGGCACCACGGCGAACAGCGTGGTGTAGGTCAGCGCGGCGGCGTGGCTGCTGACGCGGTCGGCGCGGAAACGCTGGAGGAGATAACGCCAGAACTCGATCAGGTTCTGCAGGCGCGGGTGCATGCTGTGTCCTTAAGTCGCGGGGCCGCCGGCCCGGCCGAACGCCGATGGTTCAGCCAACCCTCGGGAGGCGGTTAGAATAGCCGCCACTTTAACGGCCCAGCGAGCCCATGGATATGAGCCAACTGACACTTTTCCACAACCCGCGCTGCTCCAAGTCCCGTGGCGCCCTCGAACTGCTCGAGGCGCGCGGCCTGGCCCCGACCATCGTGCGCTACCTGGAGACGCCGCCCAGCGCTGCCGAACTCCAGGCGCTGCTCGGCAAGCTGGGCATAGGCGCGCGCCAGCTGCTGCGTACCGGCGAAGAGGAATACAAGACCCTGGGCCTGGACGACCCGCAGCTCAGCGACGCCCAGCTGATCGAGGCCATGGCCGCCCATCCGAAGCTGATCGAACGGCCCATCCTGGTGGCCGGCGACAAGGCGGTGATCGGCCGGCCGCCGGAGAAGGTGCTGGAGATCCTGCCTTGAGCGCGCCCTACATCCTGGTGCTCTACTACAGCCGCCATGGCGCCACCGCCGAGATGGCCCGGCAGATCGCCCGGGGCATCGAACAGGGTGGCCTGGAGGCGCGCCTGCGCACGGTGCCGGCGGTGTCCACCGAGTGCGAGGCGGTGGCCCCGGACCTGCCCGAGGAAGGCGCGCTCTACGCCACCCTGGACGACCTCAAGGACTGCGCCGGCCTGGCCATGGGCAGCCCGACGCGCTTCGGCAACATGGCCGCGCCGCTGAAGTACTTCCTCGACGGCACCAGCAGCCTGTGGCTGACCGGCGCCCTGGTGGGCAAGCCGGCGGCGGTGTTCACCTCCACCGCCAGCCTGCACGGCGGCCAGGAGACCACCCAGCTGTCCATGCTGCTGCCGCTGCTGCACCACGGCATGCTGGTCACCGGCATCCCCTACAGCGAACCGGCCCTGCTGGAGACCCGCGGCGGCGGCACGCCCTATGGCGCCAGCCACTTCGCCGGCGCCGACGGCAAGCGCGCCCTGGACGAACACGAGATCACCCTGTGCCGCGCGCTGGGCAAGCGCCTGGCCGAGGTCGCCGGCAAACTGGAGCGCTGAATGGCCCGCAAGAAGAAACCCCTGCCCTCCCTCGAGCACCTGCGCCCGCGCCTGGCCGCGAGCCGCGCGGTGAGCCTGGGCAGCCTGCTGGCGCTGGTCCTGCTGATCCTCATCTGGGGCCTGCTGTTCACCGACGCCCACGGCGCCCCGGACTGGGTGCCGAAGGTGTGGACCGCGCTGAAGCTGCTGCCGCTGCTGATCATCGCCCCGGGCATGCTGCTCGGTAGCGCCCGCGGCCACGCCTGGGCCTGCTACGTGGTGAACCTGTACTTCATCACCGGGGTGCTCAACACCTTCGAACCGGGCCAGCGCATCTACGGCTGGGCCGAGGTGCTGCTCAGCGTCAGCCTGTTCTGCGCTGCGCTGCTCTACACCCGCTGGCGCTTCCAGTACGAGCGCAAGCTGGCCGGGGAGGATTAGAGCGGCGGCAGGCTATAGGCGGCAGGCGGCAGGCGGCAGGCAAGAGCGAAGAGCCGGCAGAATGTCGCTCCTACACAGAGGCCCCCGGCCATGTGCTCTTCGCCTGCAGCCTATAGCCTGCCGCCTGCAGCCGCGCTACCAACCCAGCGTTTCCTTGAGGAAGGGAATGGTCAGCTTGCGCTGCGCCTGCAGCGAGGCCTTGTCCAGCTCGTCCAGCAGGTCGAAGAGGAATTCCATGCTGCGTGCGCCGCGGGTGAGGATGAAGCGCCCGACTTCGTCGGTCAGGTGCAGGCCGCGGCGCGAGGCGCGCAGTTGCAGGGCGCGGAGTTTTTCCTCGTCGGTCAGCGGGTGCAGCTGGAAGATCAGCGAGAGGGTCAACCGCGACTTCAGGTCCGGCAGCTTGACCGGCAGCTCGCGCGGCGGCATCGAGGCCGCCAGCAGCAGGCGGCGGCCGGCGTCGCGCAGGCGGTTGAACAGGTGGAACAGCGCCTCTTCCCACTCCGGCAGGCCGGCCAGGGCCTCGATGTCGTCGAGGCAGACCAGCTCCAGCTGTTCGAGGTCGTCGAAGATCGCCGGGCCGTACTGCACCAGTTCGGCCATGGGCAGGTACACCGAGGTCTCGCCGTACTGCTCGAAGCGCAGGCAGGCCGCCTGCAGCAGGTGGCTGCGCCCCACGCCCTCGACGCCCCACAGGTAGATGAGGCTTTCCGCCCAGCCGGCGTCGCAGTCGCACAGCCGCTCGACATACCCCAGCGCCGCGGCATTGGTGCCGGGGTAGAAGTTGGCGAAGGTGGCATCGTCGCGTAGGCGGATGCCCAGGGGGAGCTGCATAGGTTGTTTCATGTGCCGGGCGGGGCTTTTCTTCGAAAACGCTTACAGTGAAGCCGTACGGATCAAAAGTGTAACCAAATCATCATTTTGGCGCATCCGAAAAGGCGCCGGAGGCGCAGCATACTGCGAATCCGGCGCCAGGCCCACCCGCGGCGTCACTACCAGCGGAAACGCATGACGTTGCTCGGCGTCGCGGGCTGCGCCGGCAGCGGCTGGCCGTTGGCGTCGAGCGCCGGCTGGGCCGGCTCGGCCGGGGCCTCCTGCAGGTGCGCCAGGCCCAGTTGGGCGCGCAGCTGGTCGGGGCTGGCGTTGAGGCGGTATTGCAGGTTGTCGCCCTGGGCCAGCAGCAGCTTCGCGCCCATGGGGTCGAGCAGCTTCTGCAGTTGGGCATAGCGTTCGAGGTTGGCCCCCTGCACCTGCAGGGTCAGGGCGCTTGCCGCGCCCGGCGCGCCGACGAAACGCGGCGCCAGGCGCTGGCTGACCGCCAGCATCACGGCATCGGCCAGGGCGTCCGGGCTGTCGCCCTGGGCCTGGCCCTGCTCGCGGGAGTCGCCCAGCCACAGGCGCCATTGGGCCTGCCACTTGCCGCCGTCTTCCTTGGCGTCGACCGCCAGCAGGCCGTCGGCGGAATAGCGCTCGGAGGCGGCACGCAGCGCATCGGGCTGCGCCGCGGTGATGTTCTGCGCGGTGCCCACGCCCTGCTCGGAGAGGTCGGCCATCGGCAGCAGCAGCGGCAGGCCACGGCGCTGGGCGGCGCGGTTGAGCGGCGCGGCGCCCTCCTGGCTGTCGCCCACCAGGCTGCTGCCGGCGGCGCTTTCGTTCAGCCACCAGGCCAGCAGGCTCGGGCGGTTGGCGCCCCAGACCGGCAGGCCGGCCTGGCGCAGGGCGTTGTTCACCGAGGTGGGGTCGAAGTCCACCACCAGGGCCAGCGGCGGGCCGTTCTCGTAGCCGTACTGGCTGATCAGTTGCTGCGGGTCCTTGAAGTAGCCGGCCAGCGCACCGCTCTGGATGGCGCGGGGGTCGCCGGTCAGGCGCAGCACCAGGGTCTGCAGCGCGCGGGACAGGCCGGCGCTGCGCTCGTCCGGCTGCTGCGAGGCCACCGGCTCGTGCACCTGGTAGAGGTCGCCCGGCGCGGCGGCGAAGGACGGCAGGGCGAGCAACGACAGGCAGAGGATCAACAGGCGGGCGGTAAGTCGCATGACAGGCTCTCGACGAACGGAAAAGGAAGGGAACGGCACCTGGCAAGCCCCTCCGGAAGGCCTATACCTTAAACAGCCCTCCGGTCAGCGGCAACAGCGCGAGATGGCCGCTGCCGGGCAAGCCTGATAAAATCCCGCGCCTCCCGCGAGGTCGCCGCGAATCCTTCGCGCCGCGGCCGGCAGACGAATCACTCCTATCTACAGGCCTGGATACATGAGCAGCAAGCAACCCTCGTTGAGCTACAAGGACGCCGGTGTGGACATCGACGCCGGCGAAGCCCTCGTCGAACGCATCAAAGGCGTCGCCAAGCGCACCGCGCGTCCTGAAGTCATGGGCGGCCTGGGCGGCTTCGGCGCGCTCTGCGAAATCCCGGCCGGCTACAAGCAGCCGGTGCTGGTGTCCGGCACCGACGGCGTCGGCACCAAGCTGCGCCTGGCGCTGAACCTGAACAAGCACGACAGCATCGGCCAGGACCTGGTCGCCATGTGCGTCAACGACCTGGTGGTCTGCGGCGCCGAGCCGCTGTTCTTCCTCGACTACTACGCCACCGGCAAGCTCAACGTCGACGTCGCCGCCACCGTGGTGACCGGCATCGGCGCCGGTTGCGAGCTGGCCGGCTGCTCCCTGGTGGGTGGCGAAACCGCCGAGATGCCCGGCATGTACGAGGGCGAGGACTACGACCTGGCCGGCTTCTGCGTCGGCGTGGTGGAGAAGGCCGAGATCATCGACGGCTCGAAAGTGGTCGCCGGCGACGCCCTGATCGCCCTGCCCTCCTCCGGCCCGCACTCCAACGGCTACTCGCTGATCCGCAAGATCATCGAGGTCGCCGGCGCCGACATCGAGGCCACCCAACTGGGCGGCAAGCCCCTGGCCGACCTGCTGATGGCGCCGACGCGCATCTACGTCAAGCCGCTGCTGCAACTGATCAAGCAGACCGGCGCGGTCAAGGCCATGGCCCACATCACCGGCGGCGGCCTGCTGGACAACATCCCGCGGGTACTGCCGGACAACGCCCAGGCGGTCATCGACGTGGCCAGCTGGCAGCGCCCGGCGGTGTTCGACTGGCTGCAGGAGAAAGGCAACGTCGACGAGCACGAGATGCACCGCGTGCTGAACTGCGGCGTGGGCATGGTCATCTGCGTCGCCCAGGACCAGGTCGAGGCCGCCCTGGCTTCCCTGCGCGCCGCCGGCGAGCAGCCCTGGGTCATCGGCCGCATCGACGCCTGCGCAGCGGACGCCGAACGCGTGGTGCTGAACAACCTGAAAGGCCACTGATGTCCCGTCCTTGCAATGTCGTGGTGCTGATTTCCGGCTCCGGCAGCAACCTGCAAGCACTGATCGACAGCCTGGCCGACGGCGCCACGCCGGCAACCATCCGCGCGGTGATTTCCAACCGCGCGGATGCCTACGGCCTGCAGCGCGCCGCCGCCGCCGGCATCGCCACCGAGGTCCTGGACCACAAGGGCTTCGCCGACCGCGAAGCCTTCGACGCCGAGCTGATCCGCCGCATCGACGCCTACGCCCCGGACCTGCTGGTCCTGGCCGGCTTCATGCGCATCCTCAGCCCGGCCTTCGTGCGCCATTACCACGGCCGCCTGCTGAACATCCATCCCTCGCTGCTGCCCAAGTACAAGGGCCTGCACACCCACCAGCGCGCGCTGCAGGCCGGTGACGCCGAGCACGGCTGCTCGGTGCACT
The DNA here is from genome assembly GCF_003176655.1 of Pseudomonas sp. RW407. Classification (NCBI taxonomy): domain Bacteria; kingdom Pseudomonadati; phylum Pseudomonadota; class Gammaproteobacteria; order Pseudomonadales; family Pseudomonadaceae; genus Pseudomonas; species Pseudomonas sp. RW407. Next base: position 1,432,610 of record NZ_QGSL01000106.1, read on the forward strand.
TCGTCACCGAGGAACTCGACGGCGGCCCTCTGGTCGTACAGGCGGCAATCCCGGTAGAGTCGCAAGACACGCCGGAGACGCTCGCCGCGCGGGTGCACGTGCAGGAGCACCTGATCTACCCGCTGGCCATGCGCTGGTTCGCCGAAGGCCGTTTGCGCCTGGGCGAGCGAGGCGCCATGCTGGATGGCCAGGCGCTGCCGGCCACCGGCTACCCGTTCCGAACCTAGGAGATTCGCGATGCGTAGAGTCCTGCTGTTCCTGATGGCCCTGCTGACGTTGCCGGCCCATGCCGCCTCGTTCCAGATCAAGCCGTTCGAGGCCAGCTACACCGCGGACTGGAAACAGATGCCGCTGAGCGGGACCGCTTCCCGCAGCCTCAAACAAGGCGACGGGGGCAGCTGGGAACTCGACTTCCAGGCCTCCATGCTGCTCGCCAGCCTGAAGGAGAACAGTTCCTTCAAGATCGAGGGCGACACCTACCTGCCGCAGACCTACCACTGGGCCCGCGAGGGCCTGGGCAAGAACAAGTCCACCGACCTGCAGTTCAACTGGGCGCAGAAACAGGTCACCGGCAGCGACCGCGGCGACACCGTGCGCCTGCCGCTGAACCGCGGCCAGCTCGACAAGTCCACCTACCAGCTGGTGCTGCAGCATGACGTCGCCGTCGGCAAGAAGAGCATGAGCTACCAGGTGATCGAGGGTACCGACACCGATACCTACGACTTCCGCGTGCTCGGCGAGGAGAAGGTCGCCACCCAGGCCGGCCAGATCGACGCCATCAAGGTCGAGCGCGTGCGCGACCCGACCAAGAGCAACCGCAAGACCGTCCTCTGGTTCGCCAAGGACTGGGACTACCTGCTCGTGCGCCTGTACCAGCAGGAGACCGACGGCAAGGAGTACCAGATCATGCTCAAGGACGGCACCGTCGACGGCAAGCCGGTCAAGGGCTCGTAAGCGCCGCCGCAACGAAAAAAGCCGGGCATCCGCCCGGCTTTTTCGTTTCTGCCCGTGTCACCACATGAGGTCGTCGGGCACCACGTAGTCCTTGTACGGATCGTCCTCGTCCGGCTCGCCGCTGGGCTCGTTGAGCAGCACCACGCGGCGCTCGTCGCGCTCCTGGATGCGCAGTGCGGCGTCGCGCGGGACTATCTCGTAGCGCCCGTCGTAGCTGACGATGGCCAGGCTGCCGCGGCTGAGCTTGTCGCGGATCAGGGCGTTCACCGCGATGCGCTTGACCTTCTTGGCGTCGACGAAGTTGTAGTAGTCGTCGCCCTCCATCTTGGGCAGGCGGGTGCCTTCGATCAGTTGCTTGATCTGCGCAACACGGGCCTTCTTCTCGGCCTTCTCCTGCTGCTGGCGGTTCAGCTCCTGGTCACGGGCCAGCTTCTCGGCCTGGGCCTGCAGCGCGACCTGGCGCTGGCTATCGTCCTTCTCGGCCTGGCCCTTGTGCTCCAGGCGCTGCTGTTTCTGCTTCTGCTTGCTGGCCTGCTTGGCCTGCTTTTCGTTGACCAGCCCGGCTTTCAGCAGCTGGTCACGCAATGACATGCTCATTGGCTAACGACTCTCCGACAGCCCGCGAACTTTGACGCAGGACAATTCTGACGTGGCGGAAAATTCAGCGGCGACGCGCGCTGAGGGTATAATCCTCGGGCCTGTGCCGGCATTGCGCAAGTGGCCGGCCGTATTTCAGTCAAACAGGGCGGACTCGCCACCCCATGATCAAGCTCCTCGTCCTCGCGATCCTCGCCATCTTCCTCGTCGCCATCCTCTACGTGCACCTGCGCGGCAAGGTACGCCTGCCGTTCCTGCGCCAGGTGGTCAACCACTCGGCCTGGTTCGCCCCGTACAACTCGCTGATGTACCTGAATTCCAGCGTACCCTCCAGGCCGTACCTGGACCGCGAGCGCTTCCCGGAACTCGACAAGCTGCGCGACAACTGGCAGATGATCCGCGAGGAAGCCGAGCAACTGTTCGACGAGGGCTACATCCGCGACGCCCTGAACAACAACGAGGCGGGCTTCGGTTCCTTCTTCAAGAAGGGCTGGACGCGTTTCTACCTGACCTGGTACGACGGCCCCCTGCCCTCCGCGCAGCGCCTGTGCCCGAAGACCGTGGAGCTGGTCAGCAGCATCCCCAACGTCAAGGGCGCGATGTTCACCCGCCTGCCGCCGAACAGCCACCTGAACAAGCACCGCGACCCCTACGCCGGCTCCCTGCGCTACCACCTGGGCCTGGCCACGCCGAACTCGGACGCCTGCCGCATCTTCGTCGACGGCCAGCCCTACGCCTGGCGCGACGGCGAGGACGTGATGTTCGACGAAACCTTCGTGCACTGGGTGAAGAACGAGACCGACGAATCGCGCCTGATCCTCTTCTGCGACGTCGAGCGCCCGCTCAGGTCGCCACTGCTGACGCGCATCAACCGCCGCGTCAGCGCCTTCCTCGGCCGCGCCACCGCGCCGCAGAACGTCGACGGCGAGCGCGTCGGCGGGATCAACCAGGCCTACTCGGTGCTGATCCGCCTGGGCAACGCCGTGGGCGCCCAGGTGAAGAAATTCAAGCGCCGCTATCCCAAGGCCTACCGCATCGGCCGGCCGATCCTGGCCGTGGTGCTGCTGGTGCTGCTGTTGCGCTGGATGTTCGGCTGAACCGCCCCGAGCCCGGCGTTCCAGCCAACGGCGGATAACCGCGAACGGTTATTCGCCCTACGTTCCAGGACAGTCCGCGTAGGGCGCATAACGCCTACGGCGTTATCCGCCGAATCGCGGACAGAGTCCGCTCCTACAGGAAGCACGGGCGCAGGAGCAACTGTCTTCTGGGCTCCCTCGTTCGCGGGAGTGACTGGATCGAAATTCGCGTCTCCCATCTCGCCCCATTGTAGGAGCGGGCCCTGCCCGCGAATCGCGCGCAGGGCGCGCTCCTACAGGTGGGACAGCGGTGGCGTGGTAGGACTTTGTCCGCGATCCGCGTCAGCACCTTCGGTTATCGCGGACAAAGCTGCACGGTCTCATTCAACCAACCCGCACCGGTGCACACGCCCGGCCGCTGGCAGCGGCCTCGCGAATGGCCTCGATCAGCGCCAGGGTACGGCCACCGTCCAGGGCGTCGGTCAATGGCGGCTCCTCGCCGCGGACCACCCGCACGAAGTGTTCCAGCTGGCGGCGCAGCGCCTCGCCCGGGGTGAAGGGCTCGCTGCTGCGCAGCAACGGCTGGTGCCAGCCGGCGCCCGACTGCGCGTAGTGCCAGCGCTGCAGTTGCGGAATGCTCAGCGCGCCCTCGGTGCCGGCCAGCAGGTAGCAGGGCTGGTCGACCTGGCGCGGGTAAATGGGGCTCTCGCCGGAGTCCAGCTCCCAGCTCCAGGGCGCGGCCACGCCGTCGGAACCGGTCAGGCTGCCGAGGGCGCCGTTCTCGAACTGCAGCAGGATGGCCGCGCTGTCCTCGTTGACCAGGCCGCGCACCGAGTTGCCGGTGAAAGCCTGCACCTGCACCACCTCGCCGCACAGGTAGCGCAGCAGGTCGAGGTCGTGGATCAGGTTGGTGAGCAGAAAGCCGGCTCCCGGCTCGCGGCGCCAGGGCACCTCGAAGTAGCTGTCGGGTTTCTGCAGCTGCCACAGCGCGGTGACGTTGACCAGGCGCCCCAGGGCCCCGGCGGCGAGGATTTCCCGCGCCTTGCCGATCAGCGGGTTGTGCCGGCGGTGGTGGCCGACCAGCACCGGCACGCCGCTGCCCCGGCTCACCTCGACCAGCTCGCGCACCTCGTCCAGGTGCACGCCCACCGGCTTCTCCAGCAGCACCGGCACGCCGGCGGCCAGGCAGTCCAGGGCGGTGGCCACGTGCAGGTTGTTGGGGTTGGCGATGATCGCCGCCTGCGGCTGCGCCTCTTCCAGCATGCGCCGGTGGTCGGCGTAGTACGGCACGCCACACTCGGCGGCGAACCCGGCCGCGCCGGGGCCCGGGTCGGCCACCGCGCAGAGTTGCAGGGCGGGGACATGAAGCAGGTGCTGGTGATGCTGGCGGCCCATGATGCCGGCGCCGATCAGGGCAATGCGCAAGGGAGCGGTCACGCGGGATTCCTCTTCTGCTTGTTGTGCTGGGGCCCGGTACGCGGGGCTCCATGGAATGGCATGAGTGAATTTAGAACTCGGTTCCAATTTTACTCAAGTGCAGCACGACAGGCAGCGGGCGATTATCGACCGCCGTTGCGTCCGGGCAGGCGCGAGCGGCCCTCCTCCGCGGGGGAGGAAGGCCAGGCAGCAAGGGGAATCAGGCGAAGAGGTCGGAGGCCTGGCTCGCCGCAGACAGCTCGGCAGCGGCGGCCAGCAGCAGCGGCGCCAGTTCGTGCAGGCGCGCCTCCGGCAGGCGCGCGCTGGGCCCGGCGATGCTCAGCACGCCGATCACCCGGCGGTCCACCGGGCTGTGCACCACGGCGGCCAGGGCCGAGGTGCCGAGCGCCGAGGTCTGCTCGACCCAGGCATAGCCGCGCTCGCGGGCGCGGCGCAGGTAACCGAGCAACTCATCCTCGCTGCGCGGCGCGCGCGGGCCGAACTGCGCGGGGTCGCCCACGCCCTGGCGGCGCACCAGCTCCAGGGCCTGCGCGTCGTCCAGGCTGGCCAGCCAGGCGTGCCCGGAGGCGGTGTAGAACAGCGGCGCGTCGCGGCCCATGTCCGGGTCGTAGCGCAGGCCCGAGCGGGCGCCCTGGGACTTGGCGATCCAGGTCTGGCGGCTGCCGTCGATCACCCCCAGGCGCACCAGTTCGCCGCTGTCCTGGGCCAGGCGGTCGAGGATCGGCTGGACGATGTCGGCGCCGCTGCAGGACAGGTAGCGGAAGCCCAGCGCCACCAGCTTGGTGGACAGCTGGTAGCGGGCGTTCTCCGGGTTCTGCCGCACGTAGCCCAGGCGGATCAGCTCGGCGAGCATGCGGTGGGTGGCGCTCTTGGGTATCTCCAGGCGCTCGGCCAGGGTCTGCATCGGCAGGCCACGGGGCTCGCTGGTGAGGCTTTCGAGAAGGCTGAAGGCGCGTTCGATCTGGCTACCGGCCATGGGTGTCGTCCACTACGAGGATCGGCGGATTCTAATGAGATCGACCGGGCCGGGGAACCGCCGGGGGCGGCTTGCAGGGCGCGCCTAAATGTTCGAACCGGTTAATTAATGTTCGATATTCGCACAGGAAGCGTTTTCACCGATTGTCCACCGCCCGCCGCCCTTCCACTATCGAGGCGTACCGACCTCCGGCAGCGCCCGCTGCCCTCGGACGCGAAAGCACACCAACAATTACAAGAAGGTCCAGAGCAATGTCGCACTTGCACGCCGCCCATCCCTCTCTCGCACCGCCGTCGCCAGGCCAGGTCGCCGCCTAACGCCGCGCCGTCGTTTCCGGCGCCACAGCCGGCGCCAGACAAGCCTCTCCCCACAACAATGACTCCAGAGAGATCGTCATGGGCTACCCCTGCATCCGTCGTTTTCCCCGCTACCTGCCCGCCGCCCTGGCCCTGGCCGGTACCACCCTCCCCGCCTTCGCCGACGGCTTCCTCGAGGACGCCAAGTCGAGCCTGACGCTGCGCAACTTCTACATGAACCGCAACTACGTCGGCGACACCGCCCAGGGCAAGGCCGAGGAGTGGACGCAGAACTTCATCCTCGACTTCAAGTCCGGCTTCACCCAGGGCACCGTCGGCCTCGGCATGGACGTGCTCGGCCTGTACAGCGTCAAGCTGGACGGCGGCAAGGGCACCGCCGGTACCCAGCTGCTGCCGGTACACGACGACGGCCGCCCGGCCGACGACTTCGGCCGCCTGGCAGTGGCCGGCAAGGCGCGGCTGTCGAAGACCGAGCTGAAAGTGGGTGAATGGGCCCCAGCACTGCCGATCCTGCGCTCCGACGACGGTCGCTCGCTGACCCAGACCTTCCAGGGCGCCCAGCTCACCTCCAAGGAAATCGCCGGCCTGACGCTGTACGGCGGCCAGTTCCGCCAGAACAGCCCACGCAACGACGCCAGCATGGAAGACATGAGCTTGTTCAACCGCACGGCCTACACCTCCGACCGCTTCGACTTCGCCGGCGGCGAATACCGCTTCAATGGCGACCGTACCCTCGTCGGCCTGTGGAACGCCGAGCTGAAGGACATCTACCAGCAGCAGTACCTGCAGGTGCAGCACTTCCAGCCGCTGGGCGACTGGGTGCTGGGCGCCAACCTCGGCTACTTCCGGGGCAAGGAGGACGGCAGCGCCAAGGCCGGCGACCTGGACAACCGCACGGCGTCGGGAATGTTCTCGGCGAAGGTCGGCGGCAACACCTTCTACCTGGGCCTGCAGAAGGTCATGGGCGACGACGAGTGGTTCCGCGTCAACGGCGCCAGCGGCGGCACCCTGGCCAACGACGCCTTCGGCTCCAGCTTCGAGAGCGCGAAGGAGCGCTCCTGGCAGTTGCGCCACGACTTCGACTTCGCGGCCCTCGGCATACCCGGCCTGACCCTGATGAACCGCTACATCCACGGCGACAACGTGCGCAACAGCAGTACCGACGACGGCACCGAGTGGGCCCGCGAAAGCGAGCTGGCCTACACCGTGCAGTCGGGGCCGCTGAAGACGCTGAACGTCAAATGGCGCAATTCCAACATGCGCCGCGACTGGGGCCGGACCAACAGCTTCGACGAGAACCGGTTGATCGTCAGTTATCCGTTGAATCTGTTGTAAGGACGTAGGGCGTACAACCGTTCGCGGTTGTACGCCGATACACCCGGCCCCATGCCCAACTTCACGGGCGGGAACGGAGCGCCTCGAACAGGCGCTTCGAGGTCGAATCCGAGACGCGCCGGGGATCACGGTCAAACGGCGGATAACCGCGAACGGTTATCCGCCCTACGCCACGCCCACCCTGTGATGTAGGGCGTACAACCGTTCGCGGTTGTACGCCGATACATCCGACCCCATGCCCGACTTCACGGGCGGGAACGGAGCGCCTCGAACAGGCGCTTCGAGATCGAATCCGAGACGCGCCGGGGATCACGGTCAAACGGCGGATAACCGCGAACGGTTATCCGCCCTACGCCACGCCCTCCCCTGTCGCCTGGATCACCTCGCGGATGCTCTGCATCAATGCCGCCGACACCGGCGAATGCAGGCAACCGCTGCGGTAGGTCAGGCCGATGGCGCGGGTAGTCTGTGGCAAGGGCACCGGCAGCCGGCACAGCTCGCCCGAGGCGATCTCGTGTTCCAGCTGGTGCGCCGACACCGCCGCGAGCATGTCCGAGCGCAGCAGCAAACCACGAATGGTCGCCAGGTCGCCGCTTTCCACCACCGGCCAGGGCGCGGCCATGCCCGAGGCGGCGAAGCAGGCGTCCAGCAGGCCACGGGCCGGGGAGCCGGCGCGCGGCAATACCCAGCGCGCCTGCTGCAGTTCGGCCAGTAGCACCGGGCGCTGCAGCAGCGGATGGCTATGGCGCGCCAGCAATACCATTTCCTCGGTGAGCAGCGCCTCGCCGGCCAGGTCGCTGGCGTAGTCCGCCGAGCGCAGGGCGCCGAAGACGAAGTCCAGGTCGCCGGCGCGCAGCTCGGTGGCCAGCAGGTCGAACGGGCTTTCGTTGGTGATCACCCGCACCCCGGGGTGTTCGGCGGTAAGACGGACGATGGCCTCGGGCAGGATGCGCGTGCGCCCCAGCGGCAGCGCGCCGACGTGCACCACGCCCTGCAGGCTGCCGCGCATGGCACTGAGGTCGGTCTCGATATGGCGCAGCTCGTTGAGCGCGCGGCGGACCGGGAACAGGATCTCGTGGCTCGCCCGCGTCGGCTGCAGGCCGCGCGGGGTGCGCTCGAACAGCGGCCGGCCGCAGCCGCCCTCGAGCACCTTGAGCGCCGAGCTGACCGCCGGCTGGCTGAGGCCGAAATGGCTGGCCACGGTCTGCATGTGGCGCGTCTCGCAGAGCTTGACGAAGACCTCCAGGCGCCGCCCCTGGAACAGGTACAGCGGCTCCACCGGCGCCGCGCCGAGCAGCCGCGGCACGCTCTCCAGCTCGGCCAGCACGCGGCGTGCGCGGGGCAGCACGCAGTCGCCGTAATCGGTCAGGCGCATGCCGTTGGCGTGGCGCTCGAACAGCGGCGCGTCGAGCCGAGTCTCCAGTTCGGAAATGGCGCGGGTGACCACCGACTGCGCGCGGAACAGCGCCTCCGAGGCCCGCGACACGCTGCCCAGGTCCGCCACGCGGACAAAGGCGCGGACCTGCATCAGGTTCGGCAGCTCGACGTCGCTCATTTCCTCTCCCGGCTCGCAGCCTTACTCCGGCGGGACTATGCCCAGCCACCCCGGCAAGCGCAATAAGTAAAAGGCATACCTCCCACAACTGAACGCATTAGTCGCTGCCGACCCTCGGTGACATCCTCGACACATTCCCAACCGGAGCCCACCCACATGAACGCAGCACAAAAATCCGCCCTGGTGGTCAGCGCCCATTCCGCCGATTTCGTCTGGCGCGCCGGTGGCGCCATCGCCCTGCACACCGAGCAGGGCTACGCCGTGCACATCGTCTGCCTGTCCTTCGGCGAGCGCGGCGAATCCGCCAAGCTGTGGCGCAAAGGCGAGATGACCGAAGCGAAGGTCAAGGCCGCGCGCCGCGAGGAAGCCCTGGCCGCCGCCGAGATCCTCGGCGCCAGCGTGGAGTTCTTCGACATCGGCGACTACCCCATGCGCGCCGACAAGGACACCCTGTTCCGCCTGGCCGACGTGTTCCGCCGCGTGCAGCCGGAATTCGTCCTCAGCCACTCGCTGAAGGACCCGTACAACTACGACCACCCGCTGGCCATGAACCTCGCCCAGGAAGCACGCATCATCGCCCAGGCCGAGGGCTACAGGCCCGGCGAGAAGATCGTCGGCGCCCCGCCCGTGTACGCCTTCGAGCCGCACCAGCCGGAACAGTGCGAATGGCGCCCGGACACCTTCCTCGACATTACCGGCGTGTGGGACAGGAAGTACGCCGCCATCCAGTGCATGGCCGGCCAGGAACACCTGTGGGAGTACTACACCCGCGTCGCCCTGCAGCGCGGCGTGCAGGCCAAGCGCAACGTCGGCATCACCAGCGCGCGCAACATCGTCTATGCCGAGGGCTTCCAGAGCGTCTTCCCGCGCGTGACGGAGAACCTGGCATGAGCGCGCTGATCGGCAAGACCGGCATCGTGGTGCGCAACATCCCCCGCGCCGCGCAGGAGGTGATCGACGAACTCGGCCGCCTGGGCGTGGCCACCGTGCACGAGGCCCAGGGCCGCAAGGGCCTGCTGGACGCCGACATCCGCCCGATCCAGCAGGGCGTGGCAGTGGCCGGCAGCGCGGTGACCGTGCTGGTGGCCCCTGGCGACAACTGGATGTTCCACGTAGCCGTCGAGCAGTGCCGCCCAGGCGACCTCCTGGTGGTCGCGCCCAGCTCGCCCTGCGGCAACGGCTACTTCGGCGACCTCCTCGCCACCTCGCTCAAGGCCCGCGGCGTGCGCGCCCTGGTCATCGACGCAGGCATCCGCGATAGCCACACCCTGCGCGGGATGGGCTTCCCGGTGTGGTCGAAGGCCATCAGCGCCCAGGGCACGGTGAAGGAAGTGCTCGGCTCGGTGAACCTGCCGCTGCTGTGCGCCGGGCAACTGGTGAACGCCGGCGATATCGTCATCGCCGACGACGACGGCGCGGTGGTGGTGCGCCACGACGAAGCCGGACAGGTGCTGGAGGCCGCGCGCAAGCGCGCCGACCTGGAGGAGCAGAAGCGCCTGCGCCTGGCCGCCGGCGAGCTCGGCCTGGACATCTACGAGATGCGCCCGCGCCTGGCCGCCAAGGGCCTGCGCTACGTCGACAGCCTCGACGAACTGGAAGGCCGGCCATGAGCCAGACGCGCATCCCCTGCCTGCTGATGCGCGGCGGCACCTCCAAGGGCGCCTACTTCCTGGGCGCCGACCTGCCCGCCGAGCCGGCCCTGCGCGAACGCGTGCTGCTGGCGGTGATGGGCTCGCCGGACAAGCGCCAGATCGACGGCCTCGGCGGCGCCGACCCGCTGACCAGCAAGGTCGCCATCGTCCAGGCCTCGCGCCGGCCCGAGGCCGACGTCGACTACCTGTTCGCCCAGGTGCTGGTGGACGAAGCGCGGGTGGACTACGGGCAGAACTGCGGCAACATCCTCGCCGGCGTCGGCCCCTTCGCCATCGAGCGCGGCCTGGTGCCAGTGCGTGGTGCGGTCACGCCGGTGCGCATCTTCATGGAGAACACCGGGCAGCTCGCCGTGGCGCACGTCCCCACGCCCCATGGCGAGGTGGAATACGCCGGCGACACGCGCATCGACGGCGTGCCCGGCAGCGCCGCGCCGCTGGTGGTGGAGTTCGCCGACGTGGCCGGCTCCAGCTGCGGCGCCCTGCTGCCCACCGGCAACGCCCGCGACCGCTTCGACGGCATCGAGGTCACCTGCATCGACAACGGCATGCCGGTGGTGCTGCTGCGCGCCGCGGACCTGGACCGCAGCGGCTGCGAGAGCCGCGAGGAACTGGATGCCGACGCCGAGCTGAAGGCGCGCCTGGAGTCCATCCGCCTGCAGGCCGGCCCGCGCATGAACCTGGGCGACGTCAGCCAGCGCAACGTGCCGAAGATGTGCCTGGTCTCGGCGCCGCGCCACGGCGGGGCGATCGACACCCGCTCGTTCATCCCGCACCGCTGCCACGCCTCCATCGGCGTGTTCGGCGCGGTGAGCGTGGCCAGCGCCTGCCTGGTGCCGGGCTCGGTGGCGCAGGACCTGGCCCGTGGCGGCGACGGCGAGGTGCGGCGCCTGTCGGTGGAACACCCCAGCGGCGAGTTCAGCGTGGAAATCCGCCTGCGCGACGGGCGCATCGCCGGCTGCGGCCTGGTGCGCACCGCGCGGCTGCTGTTCGACGGCCAGGTGTGCATTCCCCGCGCCCTGTGGTCGCCCCGCTGAGGCTGCGGCCCCCGCGCGGCGCCCTGCCGCGCGGGTTCGCCGGCGTTGACCCAGGTCATCGCAGTTGTAAACAAACAGTAAATGCGAGTGATTAAGACTCGCTTTTGTCGTATCTATGGGCATTTCCCAACCGCCCGCCGTACCCGGCGCAACAGGAAAACCTCCATGCAAGCCCGAGCCCTGCCCCTCCCCCGCCGCCTGCTGGCCTGCGCGGCTGCCGCCATGACCAGCGCCTTCCTGCTCCTGCAACCCGCCGGCGCCAGCGCCACCACCCTGGACACCGCCTTCGGCCCGGTGCAGGTCAAGGACCACCCGCAGCGCGTGGTGGCCCTGGGCGAGAATACTCTCGACGCCGCCCTGGCCCTGGGCGTGCAGCCCCTGGGCGCCCTGGCCAGCCGCGGCGGCAGCGACATCCCCGAGTACCTCAAGGCCAAGGCCGGCAAGCTGCCGCTGGTGGGCACGGTGCGCGAGGTCAACCTGGAAGCGGTGCTCAAGCTGCGCCCGGACCTGATCCTCGCCAGCCCCGGCCTGACCCGCGAGCAATACGCCAAGCTCAGCCTGATGGCGCCCACCGTGGTGCCCGGGGGCGGCGCCCTGGACGACTGGCGCGCGGCCTTCCGCACCTACGCCGCGGCCCTGGACAAGCGCGCCGAGGGCGAACGGCGCCTGGCCGAGCTCGACCAGCGCATCGCCGCGCTGCGCCCGCGCCTGCCGGCCGGCGTCAGCCTGAGCGTGGTGCGCTGGAACCCGCAGGGGCCGATCATGATGTCCAGCCACCTGTTCGCCGGCCAGCTACTCGACCAACTGGGCCTGCGCCCCAACCCGCTGGCGGCCGAGCAGACCAGGCGCCCGCACACCGACATCCTCAGCCTGGAGAACCTGTCCAGGGCCGATGCCGACTGGATCTTCCTCGCCACCCTCAACCCCGACGGCGCGAAAGCCCTGGCCGAAGCCCGCCAGCAGCCCGCCTTCACCCGCCTGAAGGCGGTGCAGGCCGGGCACCTGGCCAGCGTCGACGGGCAGATCTGGAGCAGCAGCTCCGGCTACCTGGCCGCCCAGCAGGTGTTGGATGACGTGGAGAAGGCGCTGGCCAACTGATGCTGCCCGCGCGCCTGTCCCAGCCGCTGGCCCTCGGGCTGGCGGCTCTGCTGCTGTCGCTGTTGTGCCTGGCCAGCCTGCTGCTGGGCGCCGGCGACGCCGGTCCCTGGGCCAGCCTGCAGGCGCTGTTCGGCGGCGCCGACGAGGACACCCGCTTCGTGGTCGGCGTGCTGCGCCTGGCGCGCACCGAGCTGGCCCTGCTGGTGGGCGTGGCCCTGGGCGCCGCCGGCCTGCTGCTGCAGGCGGTGACGCGCAACCCGCTGGCCGAGCCCGGCCTGCTGGGGGTCAGCGCCGGCTCGGCCTTCGCCGTGACCCTGGCGATCAACCTCGGCGCCACCGCCGCCGGCCTGAACCTGGCGGTGGCCATGGTCGGCGCCCTGGGTGGCTGCCTGCTGGTGCTGGCGGTGTCGCGCCTGCGCGGGGTGGGCGACGACCCGGTGCGCCTGGTGCTGGCCGGGGTGGCCTTCTCCGGCCTGCTCACGGCACTGAGCAGCCTGGTGCTGCTGTGGGACCAGCGCACCGCCGACGAAGTGCGTTTCTGGGTGGTCGGCAGCCTCGCCGGGCGCCCGCTGGACACCTTGCATTGGAGCCTGCCAGGGCTGCTGCTCGGCCTGCTGGTGGCGCTGCCGCTGATCCGCCCGCTGGCCGCCCTGGCCCTGGGCGAGCGCGTCGCCAGCGGCCTCGGCCACCACCCGCAGCGGGTGCGCCTGGCCGCCCTGCTGGCGGTGGCGCTGCTGGTGGGCACAGCCAACGCCGCCGCCGGGCCCATCGCCTTCCTCGGCCTGATCGTGCCCTACATCGCCCGCCGCCTGGTGGGCAGCGACATCCGCCGCGGCTTCGCCCTGTGCCTGCTGCTGGGCCCCTGCGTGCTGCTGCTGGCGGACATACTGGCGCGCCTGCTGGTACGCCCCTACGAGATGCCGGTGGGGGTGGTCACCGCCTTCGTCGGCGCGCCCATCCTCATCGCCGTGGTGCGCTCGCACCGCCTGCCGACGCTGCAACGCCAATGAACGCCTCCTCCACTCCCCAGGGTTATGGCCTGCTGCGCCTGGGCCGGCTGTCGCTGCTCTGGCACCGCCGCAGCCTGGCGCTCGGCCTGGCGCTGCTGGTGCTGCTGGGCGCCGCCTTCGTGTTCTGCCTGAGCGGCGACGGCCTCGGCGCCGGCCAGGCCATCGCCGCCCTGCTCGGCCAGGGCGATGCCTTCCAGCAACTGCTGGTGCGCGAGCTGCGCCTGCCACGGCTGTGCGCCGGGGTGCTCAGCGGCGCCGCCCTGGGCGCCGCCGGCTGCCTGATGCAGACCCTGGCGCGCAACCGCCTGGCCACCCCCGGCATGGTCGGCCTGGACAACGGCGCCACCGCCTTCGCCGTGGCCTCCATCGTCGCGGTACCGACCAGCCTGGCGCCCTCGGCCCTGGCCCTGACCGGCGCCGCCACCGCCGCGGCGCTGACCTTCCTGCTCGCCGCCGGGGCCGGCGCCCGCGGCTACCGCTTCATCGTCGTCGGCCTGGGCATCGGCGCGCTGTTCGGCGCCCTGACCAACCTGATGCTGGCCCGCGCCGACATAGACGCGGCCAACGCCGCCTACCCCTGGACCGTCGGCAGCCTCAACGCCCGCCCGCCGCTGGCCGTGTGGCTGCTGGCCGGCGGCCTGGCCCTGGGCCTGCCGGCGGCGCGCCTGCTCACCCGGCCGCTGACGGCGATGCGCTTCTCCGACAGCGTGGCCATCGGCCTGGGCGTGCGCCTGGGCGCCATGCGCATCGCCACCCTGGCGCTGAGCGTGGCCCTCACCGGCCTGGCCGTGGCGGTGGCCGGCCCGGTCGGCCTGGTGGCGCTGATCGCCCCCGAGGCGGCGCGCTACCTGGGCGGCCAGCACGGCGTGCCGGTGCTCAACGCAGCCCTGGCCGGCGCCCTGCTGACGCTGCTGGCCGACTGGCTGGGGCGCACCCTGCTGGCGCCCATCGAAATCCCCGTGGGCATCGTCATGGCGGTGATAGGCGCGCCCTACCTGCTGTGGATCATCCTGCGCCAACCTTCCGGGAGACAGCCATGAACCCGAACCCCATCGCCCCGCTGGAGGCCCGCGACCTGAGCATGGCCTACGGCAAGCGACCGATCATCCAGGGCCTGGACCTGCGCCTGCCGGCCGGCCGGGTGACCGCCATCGTCGGCCCCAACGGCTGCGGCAAGTCCACCCTGCTGGCGGGCCTGGCGCGCCTGCAGAAGCCCAGCGGCGGCGCCGTGCTGCTCGACGGCAAGGCCATCGCCAGCCTACCCTCGAAGGAGGTGGCGCGGCGCCTGGCGCTGTTGCCGCAGGACGCCAGCGCCCCGGACGGCCTCACCGTGGCCGAGCTGATCCGCTTCGGCCGCCAGCCGCACCAGGGCCTGTTCCAGCAATGGAGCACCGAGGACCAGAAGGTGGTGGACGCCGCCCTGGCCGCCGCCGACCTCGGCGAGCTGGCCGAGCGGCCGCTGGAATCCATGTCCGGCGGCCAGCGCCAGCGGGCCTGGATCGCCATGGCCATCGCCCAGGACACCCCGCTGCTGCTGCTCGACGAGCCCACCTCGGCGCTGGACCTGGGCCACCAGATCGAGGTCTTCGAACTGATCCGCCGCCTCGCCGGGACCGGCAAGACGGTGGTGATGGTGGTCCACGACCTGTCCAGCGCCTGCCGCTACGCCGACCACCTGGTGGCGATGAAGGGCGGCCGCGTGCTGGCCGAGGGCGCGCCGGCCGACGTGGTCAGCGCCGAGCTGGTGGAAGCCCTGTACGGCGTGCGCTGCACCCTGCTGAGCGATCCCTACAGCGGCACGCCGCTGATCGTTGGGGCCAGCCGGGTGCGAGCCTGCTCTTCGTAGGAGCGAGCTTGCTCGCGAATAGAGTTTGTCGGTGGCTGTGGTGTTGGGTTTAAGAGCGCCCTCTCCCCAGCCCTCTCCCTGAAGGGAGAGGGGGCTTGTCCGTGCCGAGAGGAGGAATGGCTTCAGTCGGAAACCAACGGTGCTGCCGGCTGACTCTAGAACACCCAGCTCTGCCCAACGGTCCCCTCTCCCTTCAGGGAGAGGGTTAGGGAGAGGGTGCTCTCAGTCTTGGTGCCGAAATCCCGGGAGGCCCCATTCGCGAGCAAGCTCGCGCCTACGAAAAGCACCATCCCATTCCCCCCAGCACTCAGATGCGACGAAATGCCAGCACCCAGCCATTGCCCCGCCCCCACCGCCAATGGGATCATTCGCAATTGCATCGAGTTCTCATCAATGGCCTATCCAGCGACACCCAAGCTGCTCCTGGTGGAAGACGACGCCCACCTGCGCCCGGCCCTGGAACGCCACTTCCAGGGCCGCGGCTTCGCCGTGCGCGCCTGCGAGACCGGCACCCAGGGCCTGGCCGCTCTGCGTGACGGCCGCTTCGACCTGGTGCTGCTGGACATCATGCTGCCCGGCGTCGACGGCCTCAGCCTGCTCGACGAACTGCGCCGCCGGCAGACCGTGCCGGTGATGCTGATGTCCGCCCTGGGCGCCGAGCAGGACCGCATCAGCGGCTTCACCCGCGGCGCCGACGACTACCTGCCCAAGCCCTTCAGCCTGGCCGAGCTGGATGCCCGCGTCGACGCCCTGCTGCGCCGCGTGGCCCTGGACCGGCGCCAGGCCGAGGCGCCCCAGGGCGACGCGCTGACCCTCGACGACGAAAGCCGCGACGTCATCCACCAGGGCCGCGCCGCCGGCCTCACCGGCTCCGAGTACCGCCTGCTGGCGACCCTGCGCGCGCACCCCGGCGAGGCGCTGAGCAAGGCCTTCCTCTACCAGAGCGTGCTGCACCGCGCCTACACCCGCCTGGACCGCGGCCTGGACGTGCACGTCTGCAACCTGCGCCGCAAGCTCGCCGCCATAGGCGCGCAGCACCTGCAGATCCAGGCGGTGCGCGGCCAGGGCTACGTGCTGGTGGAAACGGACAGCGCCTGATGCGCCGCCACCCGCTGCTGTGGAAGCTGGCCCTGCTGCAGGTGGGCTTCTGCCTGACGCTGACCTGGCTGATCTGGAACTGGGGCCTGTCGGTGGAGCGCAGCACCTACTTCCTCGACGAAGCCGACCGCCTGTACCTGGCGCGCTATGCCCTGCAGGCCGAAACGGCCTGGCGCCAGGGCGGCGCGGCCGGCGCCGAGGCTTTCCGCCGCCAGCTGGAGCGCGAGGAAGACACCTGGGCCGCGGTCATCGGCCCGCGCCTGGAAAGCCTCGGCAGCACCCCGCTGAGCGCCGAGGAGGCCAGCCACCTGACCTTCATGCGCAAGCTCGACTGGCCCATGAGCCGGCGCCTGCAGGACGAGCTGCCCTACGTCAGCATCGAATTCCCCGAACACCCCGAGGACGGCCGCCTGGTCATCCAGCTGCCCGAGCGCCTGCTGCCCAGCGGCCTGACGCCCTGGACCCACGTCATCACCCACGGCGTGGCGCCGACCCTGCTGGCCCTGCTGCTGGGCCTGGCCCTGTACCGCCACCTGGTGGTGCCGCTCAACCGCCTGCGCGACCGCGCCGACGCCCTGCGCGCCGACGACCTCGACAGCCCCGGCCTGCCGCTGCAGGAGCGCCGCGACGAACTGGGCGAGCTGGCCCAGGCCTTCGAGCACATGGCCGCGCGCCTGCGCCAGAGCCTGGCGCAGCAGCGCCTGCTGCTGCGCACCCTGTCCCACGAACTGCGCACGCCCCTGGCGCGGCTGCGCATCGCCCACGACGGCGACCTGCCGCCGGAGCAACTGCGCCAGCGCCTGGGCCGCGAGGTGGCCGACATGCAGCGGCTGCTGGAAGACACCCTGGACCTGGCCTGGATGGACACCGAGCGCCCGCAGCTGCCCACCGAGCCGGTGCTGGTGCTCTCGGTGTGGGAGGCGCTGCGCGAGGACGCCTGCTTCGAGAGCGGCTGGGAGCCGGCGCGCCTGCCCTGCCCGCTGGGCGCCGAATGCTGCGTGCAGGTGCACCTGGACAGCCTGGCCCAGGCCCTGGAGAACCTGCTGCGCAACGCCATCCGCCATTCGCCGGCGGGCGGCCGCGTCAGCCTCGACGGCTGGCGCGAGGGCGAATACTGGCACCTGTGCCTGCGCGACCAGGGCCCCGGCGTGGCCGAGGCGGACCTGGAGCGCATCTTCGAGCCCTACCAGCGCCTGGAGGGCAGCGGCGCGGGCTTCGGCCTGGGCCTGGCCATCGCCCGCCGCGCCATCGAGCTGCAGGGCGGCCGCCTGTGGGCCACCAACGCCCACCCCGGCCTGTGCCTGCACCTGCTGTTGCCGGCGGGCGAAAGTGTTTAGAAAGTTAATGCGCTTTACTCGCAATTGTGAGTAATTATCATCTTCGATCTCTCGCCTTCAGGCTGAACTTCCGGAGATCGAAGATGTCGTCCCGTGCCCAACCCCTAGTCCCCTTCCTGCTGCTGTCCAGCTGCCTGCTGGCCAGCGCCGTCCACGCCGCCAGCCAGGACGAGCAGCCCATCGAACTGGACAGCCAGACCGTGGTCGCCACCGCCCAGGAAGAGACCAAGCAGGCCCCGGGCGTGTCCGTCATCACCGCCGAGGACATCAAGAAGCGCCCGCCGGCCAACGACCTGTCGCAGATCATCCGCACCATGCCGGGGGTCAACCTGACCGGCAACTCCAGCAGCGGCCAGCGCGGCAACAACCGGCAGATCGACATCCGCGGCATGGGCCCGGAGAACACCCTGATCCTGGTCGACGGCAAGCCGGTCAGCAGCCGCAGCTCGGTGCGCTACGGCTGGCGCGGCGAGCGCGACACCCGCGGCGACACCAACTGGGTGCCGGCCGACCAGGTCGAGCGCATCGAGGTCATCCGCGGCCCGGCGGCGGCGCGCTACGGCTCCGGCGCCATGGGCGGGGTGGTGAACATCATCACCAAGCAGGCGGCCAAGGAAACCCACGGCAACCTCACCCTCTACCAGAACTTCCCGCAGCACGGCGACGAAGGCGCCACCAAGCGCATGAGCTTCGGCCTCAACGGCCCGCTCACCGACACCCTCAGCTACCGCGTGTACGGCGACGTGGCCAAGACCGACGCCGACGACTGGGACATCAACTCGGGCCACGAGTCGGCGCGCACCGGCAACCAGGCCGGCACCCTCCCCGCCGGCCGCGAAGGCGTGCGCAACAAGGACGTCAACGGCCAGCTGAGCTGGCGCCTGACGCCCGAGCAGACGCTGGAGCTGGAGGCCGGCTTCAGCCGCCAGGGCAACATCTACACCGGCGATACCCAGAACACCAACAGCAACGCCAACGTGAAGAGCATGCTCGGCCACGAGACCAACATCATGTACCGCGAGACGTACGCGATGACCCACCGTGGCGACTGGGACTTCGGCTCCTCCATGGCCTACCTGCAGTACGAGAAGACGCGCAACCGGCGCATCAACGAAGGCCTGGCCGGCGGCACCGAGGGTATCTTCAGCAACACCGACTTCTACACCTCGACCCTGCGCGACCTCACCGCCCACGGCGAGGTCAACCTGCCGCTGTACGCCTGGCGCAACCAGACCCTCACCCTGGGCAGCGAATGGACGCGCCAGGAGCTGGACGACCCCAGCGCCAACACCCAGACCACCAGCGAGGGCGGCTCCGTGCCCGGCCTGAGCGGCACCGGCCGCGACGGCAGCTCCTCGGCGGAGATCTTCTCGCTGTTCGCCGAAGACAACATCGAGATCATGCCCGGCACCATGCTCACCCCGGCGCTGCGCTTCGACCACCACGACATCGTCGGCGACAACTGGAGCCCGTCGCTGAACCTGTCCCACGCGCTGACCGACACCCTCACCCTGAAGGCCGGCATCGCACGCGCCTACAAGGCGCCGAACCTGTACCAGCTCAACCCCAACTACCTGCTCTACAGCCGCGGCCAGGGCTGCTACGGGCAGAGCACCAGCTGCTACCTGCAGGGCAACGCCGACCTCAAGGCCGAGACCAGCGTCAACAAGGAACTGGGCATCGAGTTCAAGGACAACGGCTGGGTCGCCGGGCTGACCTACTTCCGCAACGACTACAAGAACAAGATCGAGTCCGGCCTGAGCCCGATCGGCAGCGCCAGCGGCGGCACCGGCAGCTACGCCAACGCCTCCATCTACCAGTGGGAGAACGTGCCCAAGGCGCTGGTCGAGGGCCTGGAAGGCACCCTCACCGTGCCCCTGGCGCAGCAGCTGACCTGGACCAACAACTTCACCTACATGCTGCAGTCGAAGAACAAGGAAACCGGCGACGTGCTCTCGGTGATCCCGGACTACACGCTCAACTCCATGCTCGACTGGCAGGCCACCGACGACCTCTCGCTGCAGCTGAGCGTGGCCTGGTACGGCAAGCAGAAGCCGAAGAAGTACGACTACCAGGGCAACCGCGTGACCGGCAGCGCCAACGACGAGCTGTCGCCCTACGCGCTGACCGGCGCCAGCGGCACCTACAAGATCAGCAAGAACCTCAGCCTCACCGCCGGCGTCGACAACATCTTCGACAAGCGCCTATACCGCGCCGGCAACGCCCAGGGCGTGACCAACATCGCCGGTGCCGGCGCCGCCACCTACAACGAGCCCGGCCGCACCCTCTACACCAGCCTGACCGCGTCCTTCTGAGGACCACCCGGCCCCCGCTCCCGGCGGGGGCCGGCAGACGAGATCGCCTGATGAAAACCACCACCCTGCCCCTGGTCCTGGCGCTGGCACTGGCCGCGTCGAGCCAGGCGGCCCTGGCGCAACCGGCGCCGGACCAGAAGATGGACACCACCTTGCTGCAACGCCAGGACCTGGCCTACCGCTTCACCCGACTCGAACTCGACTCCGCCGACGGCCGGCGCCACTACCGCCTGTGGGTCGGCAAGCCCGAGCGCCCGGCCCCCGCCGCCGGCTACCCGGTGCTGTGGATGCTCGACGGCAACGCCGCCCTCGGCGCCCTCGACGCCGCCGGCCTGGCGAAGCTCGCCGACGGCCAGGCGCCGCTGCTGGTCGCGGTCGGCTACCAGACCGACCAGCGCATCGAGCGCAACGCCCGCACCTACGACTACACCCCGCCGCTGCCCGGCGAGGCAAAGCAGCTCGACCCGCTGACCGGCCAGCCCAGCGGCGGCGTCGATGCCTTCCTCGACCTGCTGCGCCAACGCATGCGCCCCATGGTCGCCGCCGTCGCCCCCATCGACGCCAGCCGGCAGACCCTCTGGGGCCACTCCTACGGCGGCCTGGCCGTGCTCCACGCGCTGTTCACCCGCCCCGGCGAATTCAGCGCCTACGCCGCCGCCAGCCCCTCGCTGTGGTGGCACGACGGCGCCATCGTCCGCGAAGCCGCGGGCCTGGAGCAGCGCCTGGGCGAAAGCCGCCCGCGCCTGCTGCTGATGCGCGGCGGCGACGAACCGGGCAACCCGCGCGGCCCGGTGAAAGGCGACGCCGAACGCCCGGCCCGCGAGCTGAGCGCCAACCTGGCGAAAGTGCCGGGCCTGCAGGTGCAGTACCAGCGCTTCGACGGCCTGGGGCACGGCCCCATGCTGCCGGCGTCGCTGCGCTACCTGATCGAGCACTACCCGTAGGGCGCATAACGCCTACGGCGTTATCCGCCGTTGCCCCGGCACCGGAGCGTACGGAAACGGGGGCTTCGGGTTCGGATCCGCAGCGGCCGGGGAACAAGGTCAAACGGCGGATAACCGCGAACGGTTATCCGCCCTACGCCCTGCCCTCCCCCTTTGCGTTGCTGGCAATCGGCAACCGGGCGGGAGCACAATCCGGGGTTCACCGTTCCAGGAAGCCTCCGGATGTCCGATAGCCTGCACGCGGCCTTGCGCCACTTCGTTTCCGCCCAGCGCCGCGACCCGGCGTTCCGCTCCCTGCGCCTGGTGCAGCGGCACAGCCTGGATTGCGGCGTGACCCGCGACCAGGTCGACCCGGTGCGGCACGGCCTCGACCAGGGGGCGATGCTCTGTGCCGAAGTCGACGGCGTGGAAGCCTTCGCCGCCACCAGCGACCTTGGCGAAAACGGCCTGCGCCAGGCCTTCGAACGTGCCCGCCAACTCGCCGCCGGCATCGCCGCCCGCGCCCTGCCGCGCCCGGCCCAGGCCGGCGCCGACCTCGGCCAGCAGCGGCGCAGCAGCCCGCATTTCGCAGCCCCGCTGCCGGACCTGGCGCAATGGCTGGACCTGCTGCGCGCGGAATGCGCCGCTGTGCCCCGTGACGAACGCATCGTCGACTGGAGCGCCAGGCTGGGCGTGGTGCGCGAACGCCAGCTGTACCTCGACCGCCACGGCAGCGACCTGCTGCACGAGACCCAGCGCCTCTACCCCTGGCTGTCGGTGACCGCCTTCGACGGCCAGCAGAGCCAGACACGTACCTTCGAAGTGGCCCGCCAGGGCGGTGCCGAGGTGATGTTGCACAGCGGCTTCGCCGGCGCCGCCGCGCGCGTCGCCGACGAGGCCCTGCAACTGCTGCTGGCGCCCAACACCCCGGAAGGCACCCGCGACCTGCTGCTGATGCCCGACCAGATGATCCTGCAGATCCACGAATCCATCGGCCACCCGCTGGAGCTGGACCGCATCCTCGGCGACGAACGCAACTACGCCGGCACCAGCTTCGTCACCGCGGACATGTTCGGCCACTACCAGTACGGCTCGCCGCTGCTCAACGTCAGCTTCGCCCCGGACGTGCCCGACGAACTGGCCAGCTACGCCTACGACGACGAAGGCACGCCCGCCGAGCGCCAGCTGCTGATCGCCGACGGCATCCTCCAGCGCCCCCTCGGCGGCGCCCTGTCCCAGGCCCGCAGCCAACTCGCCGGCGTCGCCAACAGCCGCGCCTGCAACTGGAACCGCGCGCCCATCGACCGCATGGCCAACCTCAACGTCGAGCCCGGCGACAAGAGCCTGGCGCAGCTGATCGGCGGCATCGAGAAAGGCATCCTCATGGCCACCAACCGCTCCTGGTCCATCGACGACGCGCGCAACAAGTTCCAGTTCGGCTGCGAATGGGGCCAGCTGATCGACAACGGCGAACTCGCCGGTGTGGTGCGCAACCCCAACTACCGCGGCATCTCCGCGCAGTTCTGGCGCAGCCTCGGCGCGGTGGGCGACGCCTCCACCTTCAGCGTGATGGGCACCGCCAACTGCGGCAAGGGCGAACCCAACCAGGCGATCACAGTCGGCCACGCCTCGCCGGCCTGCGTGTTCAAGGGCGTCACCGTGTTCGGAGGGCAGGCCTGATGCATCTGCGACTGTCCCCCGAACACCTGCGCGAACTCGCCGGCTGGCTGCAGGGCCGGCTGCGCGGCGGCGAGGAGTTCAGCCTGTGGCTCGCCGCCGAGGATTCCGACTTCGTGCGTTTCAACCACGCCCGGGTACGCCAGGCCACCCGCGTGCTGCAGATCGAGGCGCAGCTGCGGCTGATCCGCGGCGCCCGCCACGCCAGCCTGGAACTGAGCCTCACCGGCACCGCGGAACAGGACCGCCTGCGCCTGCAACAGGGCCTGGAGCAGTTGCGCGGCACCCTGGAGGCGATCCCGGAAGACCCCTACCTGCTGCTGGAGGACGAACCCTGGACCAGCGTCCAGGAAGCACCCGGCCGGTTGCCGGAAGTACGCGAGGTGATCGACCAGGTGGACGCCCAGGCGCGCGACCTGGACCTGGTCGGCATCTACGCCGGCGGCCCGCTGTACCGCGGCTTCGCCAACACCCGCGGCAGCTTCGGCTGGCAGACCAGCGGCAGCGCCAGCCTGGACTGGAGCCTGTTCGCCGACAACGGCGAGGCGGTGAAGACCACCTACGCCGCCCGCGACTGGGACGCCGCCGAACTCGGCCGGGCCTTCGCCCGCGCCCGCGAGCAGCTGGAGTACCTGCAACGCCCGCAGCGCACCCTGCAGCCGGGAGCCTACCGTGCCTACCTGGCGCCGGCGGCGCTGGAAGAGATCGTCTCGCTGCTGTGCTGGGGCGGCTTCTCCGCCCGCGAACTGGCCACCCGCCAGAGCCCGCTGCTGTCGCTGCACCTGGGCCATGCCAGCCTGTCGCCCCAGGTCAGGCTGGAGGAGGCGGCCAGCAGCGGCCTGGAACCGCTGTTCGACAACGACGGCTTCCTGCGCCGCGACCAGACGCTGATCGACGGCGGGCGCATGGTCGGGCAACTGGTCAGCCCGCGCTCGGCGAAGGAATTCGGCCTGCCCGCCTATGGCGCCGGCAGCCACGAGATGCCGCGGTCCCTGGTCATGGCCGGCGGCGACCTGCCCGAGGACGAAGTGCTGGCGCGCCTGGGCACCGGCCTGTACATCGGCAACCTCTGGTACCTGAACTACTCGGACCTGGCCGCCGCGCGCATCACCGGCATGACGCGCTTCGCCAGCTTCTGGGTGGAAGACGGCCGGATAGTCGCCCCCCTGGCCAGCATGCGCTTCGACACCAGCCTGTACAGCCTGCTCGGCGAACACCTGCAGGCCCTCACCCGCGAACGCTCGCTGCGCATCGACACCAACACCTACGGGCGGCGCAGCGCGGCCACCCAGTTGCTGCCGGGGGCGCTGGTGGAGGGGTTCACGCTGACGCTGTAGGGCGTACAACCGTTCGCGGTTGTACGCCGTTACACCCATCTCGACGTTGGCCTTCTGGTCAAGCCCGGAGCGCTTGGAAACGGGAGCTTCGGGTTCGAATCCGGCGCGGCCTGGGGCCAAGGTCAAACGGCGGATAACCGCGAACGGTTATCCGCCCTACGCCACGCCCAACGTCGTTACCAGTCGCAATAGCAACCGGTGGCCAGGGTGCTGGGGGACTTCACCTGGCGGCCTTCGACCAGCGCCTGGATCACCGGCTCGATGAAGCTGTTGGCCGAGGTGCAGGTGGCGCCTTCGCTGTAGGGGCCGAAGTAGGCCAGCTTGCCGTCGCGGTCCCACACCGCCACCGAGGGGCTGGCGGCGATGGGCGGCGGCGAGGGGAATTCCGGCAGCGGCTTCAGGCCCCACAGCTCGCTGGCCAGGCGGCCCTGGGTGCCGGGCTTGCGGTAGGCGTAGAAGTCCACGCCCTGGGGCTCGAAGCGCTTGATCAACGAGGCCAGGTGCTGCTGATTGGCGACGTTGCACGGGCATTCCGGGTCCCAGAAGTGCACCACGCGGATAGGCCCCGGGCCGGCCAGTTGCGCCGGCAGTTGCAGCGCCTGGCCATCGAACAGCTGGGTGGTGTCCGGATAGGTGCGCAGGTAGCGGCCATGGAACGACCAGAAGGCGGCGAACAGGATGCCGAGCCAGGCCAGGATCAGCACGCCCGCGAGAACGACTTTGCGATTGAGCGACATGATGCGGAAGGGGGTGGACGGGAGGGCCGCTAGCTTGCCACGTCCAGCCGCCAGGGCAAGCCTTTCCTGACCGACAGGCTGCGGCCGGGGGGCGCAGTCAGGCCAGGTAGCGGCGGAACCAGGCCAGGGTGCGGTCCCAGGCGAGCCTGGCCGCAGCCTCGTCGTAGCGTGGCGTGGAGTCGTTGTGGAAACCGTGGTTCACGCCGGGGTAGATGTACGCCTGGTAGGTCTTGCCGGCGGCCTTCAGCGCCTGCTCGTAGGCCGGCCAGCCCTCGTTGATGCGCGTGTCCAGTTCGGCGTAGTGCAGCAGCAGCGGCGCCTGGATCCGCGGCACGTCCTCGCTGCGTGGCTGGCGGCCGTAGAAAGGCACCGCCGCGGCCAGCTCCGGGTAGGCCACCGCCGCCGCATTGGCCACCCCGCCGCCATAGCAGAACCCGGTGATACCGACCTTGCCGGTGCCGCCCTCGTGGCGCATCAGCCACTCCAGGCCGGCGAAGAAGTCGTTCATCAGCTTCTCGGGGTCGACCTTCGCCTGCAGTTCGCGCCCCTTGTCGTCGTTGCCCGGGTAGCCGCCGACGGAGCTGAGCCCGTCCGGCGCCAGCGCGATGAACCCGGCCTTGGCCAGCCGCCGCGCCACGTCTTCGATATAGGGGTTGAGCCCACGGTTCTCGTGCACCACCAGCACCGCCGGCACCTTGCCCTGAACCCTGGCCGGCCGCACCAGGTACGCGCGCACCCGGCCATTGCCCCTGGGCGAGTCGTAGCCGATGTACTCGGGGGCGATGTCCGGGTCGGTGAACGGCACCTGCTCGGCCAGCGCATAGTCCGGGCTCAGCGCCGGCAGCAGCGCAGCCGCGCCGACGGTGACCAGCGAAGCGCGCTGGATGAACTCGCGGCGGTTGATCAGACCATGGGCGTAGTGGTCGTACAGCTCCAGCAGCTCGGGCGGGAAATCGCGGGCGGTAAGGCGCGGCATGGCGGGTTCCTCCTGAAAAGCGACGGGCAGACCTGCAGACTAGACCAGATACGCGCCCTTCCGCCGCGCCGGTGTAGCGCGACACCGATAGAACCGTAGGAAAGTTCCAAATCCAGCCCAACCCTCCCCTCGAACAGGAGGCTCCGTGGATACTCAGCACGCCGCCCCTGGCCACTCACCGACATACAGCTTGAAAAGCACAATATTCAGCGCATAATGCAACACACTTCAATTAGCCAAATAAACCGGCTAATAAAGCGCTGAAAGATCCACCGACGGGAGACCAGGCAATGGCAGCACTCATGGACCGCGCTGATCAGGCGGTGTCCGTCACGAGCATGGCGCGAAGCTTCAGTGCGAAGCTGCGGGACGTGGCGACTCGGAAGACCGAGAAGCTCGTCGTTTTCAAGGACAACGAACCCGCAGCGGTCATCCTCAACGTCGAGGCCTACCAGGAACTGCTCGACGAACTGGAAGACCTGCGCGTGGAGCGCGTCGCCCGTGACCGCCTGGACAGCTTCGACGCAAGCAAGGCGATCAGCCACGAGGACATGGTGGCTCGCTTCGCCGACTGAAGAAGGCCAGGCCGCATGGCATGGAACGTCATCTATCACGAAGCGGTCACGGACGACCTGTTGCGCCTCGGTAGGGTCGAGGCGCAGCGAATCCTCAAGGTCATCGGGCAGCGCATCGTCGAGGGCGAGCCCGACAAGCTGGGCAAGGCCCTGGCGGGCAGCCTCGCCGGCTGCCGCAGGATCAGGGTGGGCAACACCCGCATCGTCTACCGCGTGAACGGCCCGCGCATCGAAGTACTGATCATCGCGGTGGGCGCACGCCGCAACGACGAAATCTACGACCTGGCCAGCAAACGGCGCTGAAGCCTTGCCGCTCCAATCCAAGGGAACGGCGAGGTTCAGTCACCAGCGTCCATCACCCCGCCCAGCCACCCACATCCACCACCGCCTGGGCGAACGCCTGTGGCGCCTCCTGCGGCAGGTTGTGGCCGATGCCGCCGCTCAGCGTGCGGTGCTCGTACTTGCCGGTGAACCTGGCGGCATAGGCGCTGGGCGGCGGGTGGGGGGCGCCGTTGGCGTCGCCTTCCAGGGTGATGGTGGGCACCGTGATCGGCGGGGCCTTGGCCAGCTTCCGCTCCAGCTCGTCGTACTTCGCCTCGCCTTCGGCCAGGGCCTGGCGCCAGCGGTAGTTGTGGACGGTGATGGCAACGTGGTCGGGGTTGTCGAAGGCCTTGGCGCTGCGTTCGAAGGTGGCGTCGTCGAAGCGCCACTTCGGCGAGGCCTGCTGCCAGATGAGCCTGGCGAAGGCGTGGGTGTTCTGCTGGTAGCCGAGCCGGCCGCGCTCGGTGGCGAAGTAGAACTGGTACCACCAGAGGAACTCGGCTTCCGGCGGCAGCGGCTTGCTGCCGGCCTCCTGGCTGCCGATCAGGTAGCCGCTTACTGCCACCAGGCCCTTGCAGCGCTGCGGCCAGAGCGCGGCGATGATGTCGGCGGTGCGCGCGCCCCAGTCGAAGCCGGCGAGGATGGCCTTGTCGATCTTCAGCGCGTCCATCAGGGCAATGATGTCCGAGGCCACCGCCGCCGGCTGGCCGTTGCGCATCGTCCGTTCGGAAAGGAAGCGCGTGCTGCCGTAGCCGCGCAGCCAGGGCACTATCACCCGGTAGCCGCGCGCCGCCAGCAACGGCGCCACGTCGACGAAGGCGTAGATGTCGTAGGGCCAGCCATGCAGCAGGATCACCGGCGGCCCGTCGGCCGGGCCGTCCTCGGCGTAGCCCACGCTGAGCAGCCCGGCATCGATCTGGCGGAGGGCGGCGAACGCCGTGTGCGCGCCGGCCTTCGCCGCCGGCGGGGTTTTCTCCACGGGCTCGCCGGCGGCCTCGGCAAGGCGCGGCAATTGCGCCGCCACCACGGCCACTGCCGCCATGCGCATCAGATCGCGCCGTCTGGAATCGAAGTCCTCTGCCATATGTCCCCCTGGTTGGTTGCGGTACGGGGTGAAGCGTAGGCGAAAGCGCCCATGACGCACCGGCGCCTGTCGCCCCGCCTTCGCCGCGCCCGGCGCCGGTGTTAGCATGCGCGCCCCATGCGCCTGACCGACTTCGACCAACGCCTCGCCGACCTCGGCGCCCTGCCCCGCCACCGCGGGCGGATGCTGCGTGCCTGGCTGCAGGGCCGCGCGCTGGACGCCGGCACCCGGCGCCAGGCCAGCGAGGACTTCCTGCCGCTGGCGGTGCGCAATGCCGTGCCGGAGTTGGCGGCGCAGCTGGAAAGCCTGGCGCGCCTGCATTCCCGCCACCCCGCCGGGGACGGTTCCGAGCGCCTGCTGGTGAGCCTGGCCGACGGGCAGATGGTGGAGAGCGTGCTGCTGCCGCGCGAGGGCCTGTGCGTGTCCAGCCAGGTCGGTTGCGCGGTGGGCTGCCGCTTCTGCATGACCGGCCGCAGCGGCCTGCTGCGCCAGGTGAGCGCCGCCGAGATGGTCGCCCAGGTGGTGCTGGCGCGGCGCCTGCGGCGGGTGAAGAAGGTGGTGTTCATGGGCATGGGCGAGCCGGCGCACAACCTCGACAACGTGCTGGAGACCATCGACGTGCTCGGCAGCGACGGCGGCATCGGCCACAAGCACCTGGTGTTCTCCACGGTGGGCGACCCGCGGGTGTTCGAGCGCCTGCCGCGGCAACGGGTGAAACCGGCCCTGGCCCTGTCGCTGCACAGCACCCGCGCGGACCTGCGCGAACACCTGCTGCCCAAGGCGCCGAAGCTCACCCCGGACGAACTGGTGGAACTGGGCGAGGCCTACGCCCGCCAGGTCGGCTACCCCATCCAGTACCAGTGGACGCTGCTCAAGGACGTGAACGATGGCCAGGACGAGCTGGATGGCATCCTGCGCCTGCTCAGGGGCAAGTTCGCGGTGCTCAACCTGATCCCCTTCAACGCCCTGGAAGGCGACGCCTACCAGCGCCCGGACGGCGCGCGCATCGTCGAGATAGTGCGCTACCTGCACAGCCGCGGCGTGCTGACCAAGGTGCGCAACAGCGCCGGCCAGGACGTCGACGGTGGCTGCGGGCAGTTGCGGGCGCGGGCGCTGGACCTGGTGAACACCAGCCGTCTGCACGGTTGAGGATTTCTGTACGCGTCCGATTCATCCGCGATTTCGCGGCGGGGCCCGGCCTATCGCGGACGGAGTCCGCTCCTACGACCGTGCTTCCCTGGAATTGTAGGAGCGGGCCCTGCCTGCGATTCGCGCGCAGGGCGCGCTCCTACAGGGGCACGACGTCAGGGCAACCTGTAGGAGCGGACTCTGTCCGCGATAGCCGGAAAATGCCGGCATCGGTGCCAGTTATTCGCCCTACGCGGCCCCACCCACATTGCGCCTACGGGCCTGCGCCCTCGGCGATCGCGCAGGGCGCCAGGCTCTGGCGGGCCTGCTCGATCCAGTCGTGCTCGCTGGCGAAGTCCGTCGAGTAGTCGGCCAGGCCCATGCTCAGCGACAGCGGCGGCAGCGACGCCCCGTCGAAGTTGCCGAACAGCTGGGCGATGCGTTCGACGCAGGCCCGGGCGCCGGCGCCGTGGGTCTGGCGGAACAGCACCAGGTACTCGTCCGGGTGCTTGCGGCTCACGTGGTCGGTGTTGCGCACCTCGGCCTTGATCAGGTGGCCCAGGCGCACGCTGAGGGCCTCGGCGGTGAGGTTGCCGTAGCGCAGGCGCA
The DNA here is from genome assembly GCF_003176655.1 of Pseudomonas sp. RW407. Lineage (NCBI taxonomy): Bacteria > Pseudomonadati > Pseudomonadota > Gammaproteobacteria > Pseudomonadales > Pseudomonadaceae > Pseudomonas > Pseudomonas sp. RW407. The sequence goes on from NZ_QGSL01000106.1 coordinate 1,461,614, forward strand.
GGCAGGCATGGTCGTCGATGCGGATCAGCGCCAGGGTCGCCCGCGGCCCGCCGCGGCGGCAGCGGCCGAACTCCTGGGCCAGGCGGTGCAGCCAGACGTCGTAGGACAGCAGCAGTTGCTGCTGGTCGAAGCAGTCCACCAGGGAGAAGGCGCGGCGCTGGGCGTGCAGGCGGCGTGCCAGGCTGTAGCTGGTCCAGCCCACCGCCAGCGGGTAGAGGAACAGCATCGGCAGGCAGGCCCAGATCACCCGCCCGGGGGTCTCCAGGTCCACCTGGTAGCCGGTCAGCAGCCCCACCACTGCCATGCCCGCGACATTGGCCAGCAGGCCCTTGAGCATGAAGCCGGGCCCATTGGCCGCCACGTTGTGCATGGTGACCATCGACAGCAGCAGCGCCGAGGGCAACAGGCTGAAGTGCATGACGGCCACCCAGCCGCCGGCGAACAGCGAATCCAGCAGCAGGTTGCGCAGCTCGGCCCGGTAGGGCACCGCGGCACGCACGGCGATGGCCCGGGCCAGGCCCGGCCAGAGGAAGCCGTTGACCAGCATCCAGGCCCAGAGCAGGGGGTTGCCCGGATAGACGAGCACCGCGATGAAAACGAAGCTCAGACCGCACCCCAGGCTGCGCGGCGCATGAATGCGCCTGGCGAAGGCGATACCGGCGGAAGTACTGCTTTCCATTTCCATACATCGATCCAGAAACGGCCTTCGGCGAAGGCTCGCCAGGCGGCATCGGCAACTGCGCCTGTAAATTGCCAGCATGTCTGACGTGCCTTTCCCGCTGGGCGCGTTATGCTTCCCCATTGGGTGAAAGCGTCAGCCTTCCGTCCACATGGGGAGCGACACCCACCCGCAAGACCGGCAATGTCAAAAAATCGCCATTGCCATGAACATTGATGACTTGCCCCCGCCGAGCGGGCGGCAAACGTTGACGAATCGGTCAGGAATGGAAGCCACCGCCTCCCTGCCGGCTATGGTCCCTGGCCATCACCGGAAGCGCACAGCTCTCGCGGCTGCTGCGAATCGAGAAGGGCCGTGCCGTCCCATGGCTGCCAGGTGCAGCGGGACAGAACGGGCACGGGCGGCCGCACGGCTGGCCAACCTTAAAATACGACCGTATTCTAATGCAGAAGAGGCCTGATGAGTAAACGCCCCGTCATTGATAGAGGCAAGGTCCTGGATGCTGCCGAAGGCGTAGTCATGCGCGAAGGCGTTGCGGCGCTGTCCATCGGCGAGGTGGCCAAGGCCGCCGGGATCAGCAAGGGTGGCGTGCAATCCTGCTTCGGCACCAAGGATGGCCTGATCGAGGCCATGTTCAACCGATGGAAAGCGGAGTTCGAGGTGGCTGTGCGCGACAACGCCCCAGACGAAGCGGAACCGCTCGACAGCCTGCGCGCCCATGTCCAGCTGATGGCCGCCAGCGACGAAGCCCTGGGCAAGCGCGCCGCGGCCGTGCTCGCGGCGATGCTCAGCCGGGAGGAACTGCGCCAGCAGTCCAGCGACTGGTACCGCCCCCTGCTCATCCAGGAAGGCGGCGAGGACGAGCGCAGCCGCAACGCCCGCCTGGCCTTCCTCGCCGCCAAGGGCGCCTTCCTGCTGCGCTCCTTCGGCCTCATGGAGGTGAGCGAGGAGGAATGGCAGGCGATCTTCCGCGAAATCGACACGCTGCTCGCCCCGCCGGAGTGAACCGGGCGCCGGGCGGCGCCCCCTCGCCCAGGCGCCACTGCAACTTCGGCAACTTCACCGGAAACCGTAACCATTTCATGACTTGTGGATATTCAAACAATGCCTAGACCAAACAACTAGCACCATATGGATATACCCAAAAGAACCGGCACGACGAATAATCAAAACAATAAAATCCCATTTATACGTGCCTTGGACAAAACCCCGTCATGCAAGCGAGCGCCAACTACGAAGACCAGGGCCTGGTCTGGATGTACGGCCACTTGAGAAGGATCGGCTGCACCGTTCCCACGTCGCTCTACCGCAGCCTGCGCTTCAGACTGTGGGGCGATACGGGGCACTTCAGAAGCACCATCGGCTGGCAGAAGCTCCGCTTCCGCCGGACCGCCCACCACTAGTCGCCCCGCCTCGCATCCCGCCCTGCGCGGCCTTCCAGGCCGCTCCCCC
>NZ_QGSL01000106.1:1463754-1495618 GCF_003176655.1 Pseudomonas sp. RW407
TTGCGTCGCGCATCGGCCAACGGTGGATAACCACGAACGATCATCCGCCCTACGGTTGCGCCAACCGCGTCGCCCTGGCCTCGTCCGCCCGGTAGCCGCGGGCGCCGAACCAGCAGATGTACAGGTAGCACACCAGCGGAATGGCGAAGGAATGCAGCAGGCCGATGTGGTCGGCGAAGAAGCCCTGCACCAGCGGCACCAGGGCGCCGCCGACGATGGCCATGCACAGCAGGCCCGAGCCCTTGCTGGTCAGGTTGCCCAGGCCTTCCAGGGCCAGGGAGAAGATGGTCGGGAACATGATCGAGTTGAACAGGCCGATGAGGATCAGCGCCCACATCGCCACGTGGCCGCCCACGCCGATGGCCACCGCCAGCAGCACGGCGTTGGTCACCGCGTTGAAGGCCAGGATGCGGTTGGGGCGGATGCTGCGCATCAGCACGCTGCCGATGAAGCGGCCGACCATGGCGCCGCCCCAGTACAGCGAGAGGAACTTGCTGGCCTGCTCGCCGGGCAGGCCGGCGATGTCCGGCTGGCCCATCAGGCTGACCAGGTAGCTGCCGATGGCCACCTCGGCGCCGACGTAGGCGAAGATGCCGACCACCCCGAATATCAGATGCCGGTGGGCGAGCAGCGAATGCCTGCCGGCGGCCGCGCCGTCGCTGGGCGCGTCGTGGGTGATCTGCGGCAGGCGGAACAGGCCGATCAGCACGGCGATGGCGAACAGCAGGGCGGCCAGCACCAGGTAGGGCGTCTTCACCGAGTCGGCCTCGGCGGCGGCGCTGCCCAGCCCGCTGGCGGCGCCGGCGCCGATGGCGAGTATGGTCACCGAGCCCACCAGCGGGCCGACGGTGGTGCCCAGGGAGTTGAAGGCCTGGGTCATGTTCAGCCGGCTGGCGGCCGACTGCGGGCTGCCGAGCACGGTGACGTAGGGGTTGGCCGCCACCTGCAGCAGGGTGATACCCGAGGCCAGGATGAACAGCGCGGCGAGGAACGCCGGGTAGGACTGCGCGCCAGCTGCCGGCAGGAACAGCAAGCAGCCGAAGCCTGCAGTGACCAGGCCGAGGATGATCCCGCGCTTGTAGCCCAGGCGCTCGACCAGGCGGCCGGCCGGGAAGGACATGACGAAGTAGGCGGTGAAGAAGCTGAACTGCACCAGCGACGCCTGCACGTAGTTGAGGGTGAACACCGCCTTCAGGTGCGGCACCAGCACGTCGTTCAGCGAGGTGATCAGGCCCCACATGAAGAAGAGCACGGTGAGCACCGTGAGTGCGCTGGCGTGACGATTCTGCTCTGGCATGGCAGCTCCAGGTCGTGGAGGGAAAGGGGGAGGGCCGCGGCTCAGCGCGGCAGCTCGATGCGCTCGCTTTCGCCGGGCACCTTCGGCCAGTCGCCGGCGGCCCAGCGCCGGCGGGCGTCGTCGATCAGCGCGGGGGCGCTGGCGACGAAGTTCCAGTTCATCCGCCGCGGGCCGTCCAGCGGCGCGCCGCCGATGAGCACCGCGCGGCAGTCGGCGCAGGCGCTCAGCACCGGGCTTTCGCCCTCGGGCAGGACCAGCAGCTGGCGCAGCGGCACGGGGTCGTCGTCCAGCAGGGCCTCGCCCTCCAGCAGGTAGAGCGCCCGTTGCGGATGCTCGGGCGGCAGCGTCAGGGTGCTGCCGGCGACCATCTCGATGTCGGCATACAGCGTCGGCGACAGCACCGGCACCGGCGAGGCCAGGCAGAAGCCGCTGCCGGCGATCAGGCGGATGCGCACGCCCAGGCTCTCGCTCTGCGGCAGGCTGGCCACGGGGTGGTGGCTGTAGCTCGGCTCGCGGCCTTCCTCGGCCTGCGGCAGGGCCAGCCAGAGCTGCAGCCCGTGCAGGCGCGAACCGCGCTCGCGCAGGGCCTGCGGGGTGCGTTCGACGTGGGCGACGCCGCGCCCGGCGGTCATCCAGCTGACGTCGCCGGGTAGCACCAACTGGTCCGAGCCCAGGCTGTCCTTGTGCTGCACCTGGCCTTCGAACAGGTAGGTGAGGGTGGACAGGCCGATGTGCGGGTGCTGGTTGATGTTCATGCCCTGGCCCGGCGCGAAGTCGGTGGCCAGCATGTGGTCGAAGAACACGAAGGGGCCGATGCTGCGGAACTGCGCGGAGGGCAGGGCACGCAGGATGGGCATGCCCTCGACCTCGTCGGCGTGGGGGCGGATGGCGAAGGGGGCGGCGGTCATGGCGAGGCTTCCGGTGGGCTATGGCCATAGGATAGCCGCTCGCCGCCGCACCGCTGCGCCTGGGCGCGGGCCGGCACCGCCCGTACCTTTCGGTCGCCGACGGCCTGCCGTGGTCGTCCCAATGGTCAGATTTGTGAGTCGCAGTGGCGCGACCTGTCATTGCGGAGCCTTCGTTGCCTGAAGTCCAATCCGTCTGGATCGCGCTTTCGTGCGATGGCCGGCGGCATGGGCGTTCATGCTTTCGGGTTGGCAAGTGGGGAAACAGTTTGTTACCTTGCTTGCACGATAGTGCCAAAATCCGCGTGCAGGGGATTCGCCAGAGGAGCCAGCGGGCGCCGGCAAGCGCCACTGTGGAGCTGTACTGCTGGGCCACTGGCCAGCAGCCGAGAAACGAATAAGAACAGCGCCGGACGCAATGCCCGGGGCGATAAATCTTGGCCGTCATGGAGGTAATGCTTCGATGAACCGTCGTACGTGCATCGAAAGGGGTTGGGGCTGCCAGGCGTTCTGGGCGCCCAGGCGAGCCGGCGCGCTCATGGGGCTGCTGCCGTTGCTGGTGGCGGGCAGTGCCCAGGCCGTCGAATTCAGCTTCGCCGACAACCAGCTCACCGGCTCGCTGGACAGTACCCTGTCGTACGGCGCCATGTGGCGCGTGCAGGGCCGCGGGACCGAGAACATAGATGACATCAACACCGACGACGGCAACCGCAACTTCGATAAGGGCCTGGTCTCCCAGGTGTTCAAGATCACCTCGGACCTCTCGGCCAAGTACCAGAACTACGGCCTGTTCATGCGTGGCACCGCCTACTACGACACGCAGATCATGGACAAGCGCAACGACTACCTGAGCACCACCGACGGCGTCGAGCGCCCCAGCCAGTCCTACCCCGACGACGACCGCTTCACCCAGGACACCCGCCATATAGCCGGGCGCAAGGCCGAGCTGCTCGACGCCTACCTCTCGGGCGACTGGGACGTCGCCGAGCACCCGGTCACCGGGCGCGTCGGCCGCCAGGTGCTGAACTGGGGCGAGAGCACCTTCTACCGCGGCGGCATCAACACCATCAACCCGGTGGACGCCTCGCGCTTCCACCTGCCGGGCTCGGAGCTCAAGGAAGTGCTGGTGCCGGTGGAGGCGCTGAGCTTCAACCTCGGGCTGACCGACAACCTGTCGATGGAAAGCTACTACCAGTGGAAGTGGAAGGAGACGCGCCTGGACCCGGTGGGCACCTACTTCTCCGACACCGACCTGTTCGCCGACGGCGGCGACATCGCCTACACCACCGAGGACAGCCCGGAGTTCAAGCAGCTGCTGGCCGGCTACCCGCTGGTGGCCGGGCTCGGCCTGCTCGGCAACGGCCCGGCCGGCCCGAACGCCTACCTGAACCCCAACACCGGCACCTTCAAGGTGGCCAGCGTCGGCAAGGACCTCGACGCCCGCGACAGCGGCGAATACGGCGTGGCCTTCCGCTACATCGCCGAGCAGCTCAACTCCACCGAGTTCGGCCTGTACTTCGTCAACTACCACGCCAAGGAACCCCAGGTGGCGGTGGACCTGCGCAGCTACCAGGGCGCCGACATCGCCGCCCTCAATGGCGTGCTCGGCCCGCTGGGCCTGGGCGAGGCGGTGCCCGGCCTGGCCACCCTGGACCTGGCCAGCAACGCCCAGGCGCGGCGCGACTACGTCGAAGACATCCGCATGTACGGCTTCAGCTTCAACACCACCCTGGGCGACGCCTCGGTGGCCGGCGAGCTGGCCTACCGGCCGAACATGCCGATCAGCATCTCGGCCACCAACGACCTGCTCGGCGACCTGCTGACCCAGGGCGTGCTCGGCCTGACCAACCTCTACGACGCCAACACCCCGGCCGACCAGGCCTGCGCGGCGGTGTCCGGCAAGCAGCTGTGCCGTGGCTCGCTGTTCCAGAACTACGAGCGCGCCGAGACCTACAACGCCTCGCTGACCGGCATCTACAACTTCGGCCCGCACATGACCTTCGACTCGGTGGTGGGCGTGGCCGAGGTCGCCGGCGAGTTCATCCGCGGCAGCAGCCTGGAATACACCGCCTGGGACGGCAGCAAGCGCAAATTCGTCGGCGCCCAGGACAAGTCCTACGTCGGCGGCTCCGACGACGGCGACCAGATCAGCCGCGACAGCTACGGCTACACCCTGCTGCTCAGCGGCACCTGGAACGACGTGTTCGCCGGCGTGAAGCTCAGCCCCTACGTGGTCTACCAGGACGACTTCAAGGGCAACTCGGACCGCACCGGCAACTTCATCGAAGGGCGCAAGGCCTACACCCTGGGCGCCGACGCCACCTACCTGAACAGCTTCCAGGTGGGCATGCAGTACACCAACTACTACGGCGCCGGGGTGAACAACTCCATGCGTGACCGCGACAACGTCTCGGTCAGCGCCAAGTACTCGTTCTGATCAGCCAGGTGATGGAGACTCGCATGATCGCCAAGAAACCCATGATCGCGCTGCTGGCCCTGGCGGCCCTGGCGGCGACCGATGCCCGCGCGGCGGTGAGCGCCGACCAGGCCGCGCAGCTCAAGAGCAGCCTGACCCCCCTGGGCGCCGAGAAGGCCGGCAACGCCGCCGGCACCATCCCCGCCTGGAGCGGCGGCCTGACCCAGGCCCCGGCCGGCTACAAGGGCCCGGGCAGCCACCACGTCGACCCCTTCGCCGGCGACAAGCCGCAGTTCACCATCACCAAGGCCAACCTGGAGCAGTACAAGGCGCACTTGACCCCCGGCCAGGTCGCCCTGTTCAACACCTACCCGGACAGCTTCCAGATGCCGGTGTACCAGACCCGCCGCAGCGGCGCGGCGCCGCAATGGGTGTACGACAACACCTTCAGGAATGCCACCAGCGGCAAGCTGGTGGAAGGCGGCAACGGCTTCGCCGACGCCTACGGCGGGGTGCCGTTCCCGATCCCGCAGAGCGGCCTGGAGGCGCTGTGGAACCACATCGCCCGCTACCGCGGCAGCTACATCGAGCGGCGCTCGGCGCAGACCGGCGTGCAGCGCAACGGCGCCTACTCGCTGGTCACCAGCCAGGACGCCGCGCTGTTCCGCTTCTACGACCCCAAGGGCAGCTTCGACCAGTTGGGCAACACCCTGTTCTACTACATGACCTTCACCACCGCCCCGGCGCGCCTGGCGGGCGAGGGCGCGCTGGTGCAGGAGACCCTCGACCAGGTCAAGGAACCGCGCCAGGCCTGGGGCTACAGCCCCGGCCAACGCCGCGTGCGGCGCGCCCCGACGCTGGCCTACGACACCCCGATCGAGGACTCCGACGGCCTGCGCACCGCCGACGACACCGACATGTACAACGGCGCGCCGGACCGCTACAACTGGACCCTGGTAGGCAAGAAGGAGATCTACATCCCCTACAACAACTACCTGGTCACCAGCCCCGAGGTGAAATACAAGGACCTGCTCACCCCCAGCCACATCAACCCGAAATACACCCGCTACGAACTGCACCGGGTGTGGGTGGTGGAAGGCAAGCTCAAGCCCGGCGCGCGGCACATCTACAGCAAGCGCACCCTGTACCTCGACGAGGACAGCTGGGGTGCGGCGGTGGTCGACCAGTACGACGGCCGCGGCGAGTTGTGGCGCGTCTCCATGGCCTACCTGAAGAACTTCTACGAGCAACCCATGGTCTGGACCGCCCTGGATACCTTCCACGACTTGCAGTCGCGCCGCTACAGCGTGCAGTGGCTGGATAACGAGGAGCCCGGCACCGCCGACTTCAGCAAGCCGGCCCCGGACGTGGCCGAGTTCAGCCCGGCGGCGCTGCGGAGGAAGGCCTCGCGCTAGGGCTCTTCGTAGGAGCGAGGGGGACGCCTAGTTCTTGCTCGCGAATGGAGTTTCCCGGAGGCTGCGGTGTCTCGGGTTGACTCCGCTCCCTCTCCCTAACCCTCTCCCTGAAGGGAGAGGGGACCGTTCGGAGCTGGGCGATAGTCAAGCGTCAGCCGGTAATTACAGGAGTACTCTGTTATTTCAGCTGGCAGAGGACTAGCCCCCTCTCCCTTCAGGGAGAGGGCTGGGGAGAGGGTGCTCTCGCATCGCACAACCCCCCCGGCAAGCGTAGGGCGTACAACCGTTCGCGGTTGTACGCCGTTACACCCATCTCGCTCCCGGCTTCGAGGCCGAGGCCGGAGCTGCGTGGGGCCAAGGTCAGGCGGCGGATAACCGCGAACGGTTATTCGCCCTACGATCCCGCGGGCTCCTGCTCCCAGCCGCCACCCAACGCCTTATAAAGCAGCGCCAGATTCACCCCCACCGCCTCGCTACTGCGCACCTGGCGTTCCTCGCTGGCCAGCAGCTCGCGCTGGGCGCTCAGCACGTTGAGGAAGTCCACCGCGCCGGCCTTGTACTGCTCGCGCGCATTGGCCAGGGCCGTGCGGCCGTGTTCCACCGCCTCGTCCAGGGCCGCCAGCTCGCGCTGGTCGGCGGCGTAGTCGTTGAGCGCGTCGTCCACCTCGCGCCAGGCGTTGAGCACCGTGCGCCGGTAGGCGATGGCCGCTTCCTGCTGCTGCGCCTCGCGCAGGGCGAGGGTGCCCTTCAGCCGGCCGCCCTCGAAGATCGGCAGGTGCAGGCTGGGGCCGATGCCGAAGGTGCGGCTGTTCCAGTCGCCGAAATTGGCCAGTTGCAGGGCCTGGAAGCCGAAGTCGCCGTTGAGGCTGATGCGTGGGTAGAAGTCCGCCCGGGCCACGCCGATGCTGGCGGTGGCGGCGTGCAGCACGGCCTCGGCCTGGCGGATGTCCGGGCGGCGCCGGGCCAGCTCCGCGGGTAGGCCCACCGGCACCGCTTGCGGTGGGCGCGGGATGGGCCTGGCCTGCGCCAGCTCGCCGGCCAGGGCGCCGGGTTCCTCGCCGAGCAGGTAGGCCAGGGCGTTGAGCAGGCGCGCCTGGCGCTTCTGGCTGCCGGGCAGCTGCGACTCGATCACCGCCACCTGGGCCTTGGCCTCGGCGACGTCCAGCTCGGTGGCCACGCCCTCGGCGCGGCGTAGCCGGGTCAGCTCCAGGCTGTGCCGGGCGATCTCCAGGTTGCCGCGCAGGATTGCCTCGCGGCCCTGTTCGCCGCGCAGCTGCACGTAGTCGCGGGCGCTTTCGGCCAGTACCGCCACCAGCACGTCATGGCGGCTTTCCTCGCTGGCCCGCACCTGCGCGTCGGCGGCCTCCAGCTCGCGGCGCACGCGGCCCCACAGGTCCAGCTCCCAGGACAGGGTGAAGCCGGCGTCGAGCTGGTTGAAGTTGTGCCGGCCGCCCTCGCCGGACGGGTCGGACAGGCCCACCTCGCTGTTGCGCTGGCGGGCGTAGCCGGCGTTGCCGTCCACCTGCGGCACGGCATCGGCGCCCAGCGCCTGGCGGATTGCCCGGCTCTGCTCCAGGCGCGCGGCGGCGGCCTGCAGGTCGAGGTTGCCGGCGGCCACGCGGGCCTGCAGGCGGTCCAGCTGCGGGTCGTCGAACAGGCGCCACCAGCGGCTTTCCACGGCGCCGTCGGCGGGGCGGCTGGCGACGTCGTCGCCCTTGGCGTTCCAGGCGGCCGGCGCCTGGGCGTCGGGCCGGCGGAAGTCCGGGCCGAGCGTGCAGGCGCCCAGGGCCAGGCAGGCGAGCAGGAGCGGGGCGTGCTTCATTGCGCGGCCACCCGTTCGCCGCCGGCGGACGCGGTGTCGATGCTGGCGACCACCGACATGCCCACGCGCAGGCGGGCCAGCAGCGCCTGGTCCGGTTCCAGGACGATCTTCACCGGGATGCGCTGCACCACCTTGGTGAAGTTGCCGGTGGCGTTGTCCGGGGCGATGGGCGCGAAGCTCAGGCCGGTGGCTGGGGCGATGCTGTCGACGTGGCCGCGCAGCACCGCGCCGGGGAAGGTGTCGACGCGCACGCTGACGGCCTGGCCGGGGCGCACCTCGGTGAGCTGGGTTTCCTGGAAGTTGCCGACCACGTAGGCCTGCTGCAGCGGCACCACCGCCAGCAGCGGGCTGCCCGGGGTGACGTAGGCGCCGACGCGCACGCCGCGGCGGCCGACCATGCCGTCGAAGGGCGCGCGGATCTCGCAGTAGGACAGGTTCAGCTGCGCCTGCTCGAGCTGCGCCTGGGTGCGCTGCACCGCGCTCTGCGCCTCCATCTGTTGGGCCTGCAGCACTTCCAGCTGCTTGCGTGCGGCCAGGTGGGCGGCGCGGGCTTTGTCCAGGGCGGCCTGGGCGTTGTCCAGGCGCGAGCGCGCCTGCTGGGCGTTCTGCAGGGTACCAGCGCCCCGGCTGGCGAGGCTCTGGTAGCGCTCCAGTTCCTGGCGGGCGAAGCGCTGGCTGGCCTGGTCGGCCTCGACCTGGGCGGCGCTCTGGGCGATCACCGCCTGCTGGCGCTCCAGGTCGGCGCCGACGTGGCGCAGGCGCGCCCGCGCCGAGAGCAGGTCGGCCTCGGCGGCGGCCAGCGCGGCCCGGTAGTCGCGCGCATCGATGCGCGCCAGCAACTGGCCGGCCTTCACCGGCTGGTTGTCTTCCACCCGCACGCTTTCCACGGTGCCGGCGACCTTGGGCGCCACCAGGGTGAAGTCGGCATGCACGTAGGCATCGTCGGTGCTCTGTTCGCGCTCCGGGCCGAGCAGGCGCAACAGCAGCCAGGCCAGGGCGGCGAGCAGCACGACCGCGGCCAGCAGCAGGCTGGCGCGGCGGGGGGTGAGGGCGGTCTTGGACATGGTGTCTTTTCCGGATTTCAGTGAACGGGGGCGACCGGGCGCGGCGGGTAGACCCGCAGCGGCATCACGGCGATCAGCGGGAGCAGGGCGGCGGCCAGCCACGCCATGCACCAGAGGGTGTCGGCGGCGGCCAGCACGCTGGCCTGGCCGTGGACCTGGGCGGCCAGGCGCGGCAGCTCGCCGTCGAGCTGCCCGAGGCGCAGGCCCAGGGCCTGGGGCACGGCGCCGAGGTGGTCGACCAGGCGGTTGGAGTGGTAGTGCTCGCGCCAGGTCATTAGGATGCCCACCAGGCTGCTGCCGACCACCGAGGCGAAGGCCCGCACGCTGTTGAACCAGGCCGAGGCGAAGGGCCCTTCGATGGGCGCCACCACGCTGGTGGCGGACATCAGCAGCGGCACCACCGCCATGGGCTGGCCGACGATCTGCAGGCTGAGCAGCAGGTAGAAGTTGTCCCGCGTCCAGTCGCTGGTCAGCTGGCTCATGCCGTAGGCGGAGAGGCCGCACAGGGCGATGCCGATGGCCAGCACCCAGCGGCAGTCGACGCGGGGGATGTTGCACAGCCCGGCCACCAGCGGCAGCGTCAGCAACTGCGGCAGGGCCACCAGCAGGGCCATGGGTGCGCTCTGCAGCGGGCGGTAGCCGTGGGCGGCGGCCAGGTACGAGGCCGGCACGCCGGCGCAGGCGCCGAGCACCACCAGGATGCCGCCGAGGGTCAGCAGCGAGTGGCTGAGGTTGCGCCGCTTGAGCAGGTCCAGGCGGAAGAACGGCAGCGGGTGCGTCCATTCGTTGAGGAAGAAGGCCACCAGCAGCGCTGTGCCGCCCACTACCAGCAGGGTGGCCAGGTCGGACTCGAACCAGTCCAGGCGCTCGCCCTGCAGCAGGCCCAGCACCAGCATGAGGATGCCCGGCAGGCCGAGGGCCACGCCTATCCAGTCGAACTGGCGGAAGCGTTCCAGGCGCGGCGGGTCCTGGGGGATGCCCCAGGCCACCGCGGCCAGGGCGAAGGCGCACAGCGGGATGACCTGCCAGAACACCCACTGCCAGCCGACGTACTCGGTCCACAGCGCCGCCAGCGGCATGCCCAGGTTGGGCGCGAAGGTGGCGGTCAGGGCATAGGCGCCCAGGCCGTAGAGCTTGATGCCCGGCGGCAGGAAGCGCAGCGCCACGGTCATCAGCATCGGCGGCAGGCAGCCGCCGGCCAGGCCCTGCAGGGCACGCAGCAGGTACAGCGTCTGCACGTTGGGGGCGAAGGGGCAGAGCAGCGCCAGCAGGGCGAAGGCGACGATGGCGCCGAGGGTGAAACGGCGCAGCGAGAAGGTCACCGAGAACCAGGGCGCGAAGGCCATGGCGGCGACCTGGAAGGCGGCGTACAGCGCCAGCAGCCAGGTGCCTTCGTCGTGGCCGATGGCGAGTGCTCCGCGCACGTCGGTCATCGCCAGGTCGGTGACCTTGTCGTTGAGCCCGGCGCTGAGCGAGGCGACCAGCACGCCGAGCATGCCCACCAGGATGCGCGGGCCGAAGGGCTGCGCGGCGGGCCTGGCCGGCTGGGCGGCGGACGGGTTGGCGAGCGGTGTGAGGGCGGCGGTCATGGCCGGGCCTCGCGAAGGAGGCCGCGGGTCGCGCACGGGGTCGGGCAAGGCATGGCGTCACTGGATTCTGGTGTTTGGCCCAGTCTAGGGAGCGCCGATCAGTGTGAAAATTGAAATGTCCAAAACAAATCAGTGCGTTCTATGCACTAATCGGCCATCACGGCAGCACGCCCGAGCTTTCCCGCAGCTCGGTGCACACCCGCTTCACCGTCTGCCGCAGCCAGCGGTGCGCCGGGTCGTTGTCGAAGCGCGGGTGCCAGGCCTGGATCACCACCACCGTCTTCAGCGGCAGCGGGATGTCGAACTTGCGCAGGGCCAGGCCCAGGCGGTCCAGGCGCCACAGCGAATGCTCGGCGATGGGCAGCACCAGGTCGGACTCCAGCAGGGCGAAGATCGAGGAATGGAAGGTCGGGGTGATCAGGCGGATGTCACGGCGCAGGCCGAGGTCGGCCAGGGCGTCGTCCAGCGGCCCGGTGGCGCGGCCGCGGCGCGACACGCTGATCTGCGGGTAGGCGACGAAGCGCTCGGGGGTGATCTCGCCGTCGAAGATCGGGTGGTCGCGCCGGGCCAGGCCGACGAAGCTGGTGGTGAACAGCGTCTGGGTGCGGATTTCCGGCTCCAGGGTGGAGGTGGCGCCGAGGTAGAGGTCGATGCGGTTCTGCCGCAGGGCCTCGTCGTCGATGTCCGCTTCCGGGACCAGGCGCAGGGTGCAGCGCGGCGCCTCCTCGCGCATCACCGCCAGCATGCGCGCGGCGAAGCCGCCCACCAGCACGTTGTTCGAGCGCAGCACGAAGCAGCGCTCCAGCTGGTCCATGCGCAGGTTCTCGCGGGCATTGAACAGACGGGTGGCCTGCTCCACCAGGTGCGCCACTTCCTCGCGCAGCTGCAGGGCCCGCGGGGTGGGCACCAGGTTGCGCCCGGCGCGGACCATGATGGGGTCGCCCACCGCCTCGCGGATGCGCCCCAGGGTACGGCTCATGGCCGGCGGGCTGAGGTGCAGGCGGCGCGCGGCACCGACCACGCTGCCTTCTTCGAGCAGCACGTTGAGGGCGACCAGCAGGTTGAGGTCGGGCAGGGCCATGGCGCCTCCGGAAGCGTTCGTTGCCGGGGATGCTCGGCCATACGTGCGTCTGGTGCAACTCTGGCGTGCAGCCAAGGTGCCTTTACGCACCCGCCATGGGGCCGAAGAATGACCGGCGTTCGCCGTTACAGAAGAGGAAGGCTCCATGTTCGAACGCATCCTGGTCGCCATCGATGGCGCGTCCCAGTCGCAGCGGATCGTCGCCCTGGCCGCGGAGATGGCCGAGGTCGGCGCGCCGCATCTGGAGGTGGTCTGCGTGGTCGACCGCGCCTTCGCCCTGCCGCAGCCGGACGTGCTCGACTACCCGCCGGCCGAGCACGAGCAGCACGAGGCCCAGGCCCTGGTGGAAGCCGCCATCGCGCAACTGCCGGCGGGCCGCGCCACGGGGAGGGTGCTGGCCGGCGACCCGGCGCGGGCCATCCTGCGCGAGGCCGAGCGCCTGACCTGCGACCTGATCGTCATCGGCCATCGCCACCTGGGGCGTATCGAGCGGCTGCTGGACCCGTCGGTGGGGCAGCGGGTGATCGAGCGGGCGCCCTGTCCGGTGCTGGTGGAGGTGCGGGGGTAGCGCGGGGCTTTTGTAGGAGCGGACTCCGTCCGCGATGGACCGGGTGCAGGCGCGGATCGCGGATGAATCCGCTCCTACCGTTGCCGGCGAGCACGGCTTCTCGTAGGAGCGAGCTTGCTCGCGAATGGTGTTTCCCGGTGGCTGCGGTGTTCTGGGGGGATTCCGCTCCCTCTCCCTAACCCTCTCCCTGAAGGGAGAGGGGACCGTTGGGCAGGGTTGGGTATTCTGGCGTTAGCCGGCAGCTCCAGCGGTTTCCAGCTGAAACCATTCCTCCTCTCGGCACGGACAAGCCCCCTCTCCCTTCAGGGAGAGGGTTGGGGAGAGGGGCTCTTGCATGGCACGAAGCCCCCGGCAAACGTAGGGCGAATAACCGTTCGCGGTTATCCGCCGCCTCACCTTTCTCATCGCTGAATGCGCCGTTGGGCCGGGGGGCTTCGTGCTCGACGCCGAGCGGCCTGGGACCAAGGCCAAACGGCGGATAACGCCTGGGGCGTTATGCGCCCTACGGTTCGGCTCCGGGGCGGCGGGATAAAAGCGGCCCCGCCGGCGGGTGGTCCTGAGCAAGGGCCCGGCCGGCGCGACCGTAAGGGTCAGCCGCGCTGGTGCACCGCGCGGCCGTGGGCGTAGGTCGCGCGCACCGCGCGGTCGTCGCCGAGGATGATCAGGGCGAAGAGCTTTTCTTCCAGGCTCTTCGCCTGGCGCAGGCGGTAGTCCAGCAGCGGGGTGGCCTTGTAGTCCAGCACCACGAAGTCCGCCTCGTTGCCCTGGGCGAAGCTGCCCACCTTGTCCTGCAGTTCCAGCGCGCGGGCGCCGCCGAGGGTGGCCAGGTACAGCGACTTGAAGGGGTCGAGCTTGATGCCCTGCAGCTGCATGACCTTGTAGGCCTCGTTCAGCGACTGCAGCTGGGAGAAGCTGGTGCCGGCACCGACGTCGGTGCCCAGGCCGACCTTGACCTTGTGCTTCTCAAGCTTCGCCAGGTCGAACAGGCCGCTGCCGAGGAACAGGTTGGAGGTGGGGCAGAAGGCCACCGCCGAACCGGTCTCGGCCAGGCGCTGGCACTCGCTGTCGCACAGGTGCACGCCGTGGGCGAACACCGAGCGCGCGCCGAGCAGGCCGTGGTGGTCGTAGACATCCAGGTAGCCGCTGCGCTCGGGGAACAGTTCCTTCACCCACTCGATCTCCTTGCGGTTCTCCGACAGGTGGGTGTGCAGGTACACGCCCGGGTGCTCCCTGAGCAGGCGCCCGGCGGCGTCCAGCTGTTCCGGGGTGCTGGTCGGCGCGAAGCGCGGGGTCACCGCGTAGAGCAGGCGGCCCTTGCCGTGCCAGCGCTCGATCAGCGCCTTGCTGTCGCGGTAGCTGCTCTCGGCGGTGTCGGTCAGGTAGTCCGGGGCGTTGCGGTCCATCATCACCTTGCCGGCGATCAGCCGCAGGTCGAGCTTCTCGGCAGCGCCGAACAGCGCGTCCACCGACTGCGGGTGCACGCTGCCGAACACCAGGGCGGTGGTGGTGCCGTTGCGCAGCAGTTCCTCGAGGAAGATGCCGGCGACGTCGGCGGCGTGGGCCGGGTCGGCGAACTGCTTCTCGGTGGGGAAGGTGTAGGTGTTCAGCCAGTCCAGCAGCTGCTCGCCATAGGAGGCGATCATGCCGGTCTGCGGGTAGTGGATGTGGGTGTCGATGAAGCCGGGGGTGATGAGCGCGTCGCGGTATTCCACCACGTCCACGCCGCCCAGTTGCGGCAGCAGCTCGGCGGCGTGGCCGAGGCGGGCGACCTTGCCGTCCTCCACCAGCAGGATTCCGTCCTCGAAGTACTGGTAGGACTTGTCGACGCCGACTTCGGCCGGGTCGGCGACGCTGTGCAGGATGCTGGCGCGGTAGGCTGTGGTTGTCATGCTGTTCTCTCGATCTGGGAATCGATGGGTATCGCTGTGCTCCACCCATCACGGTCTCTATGTCAGGCACCGCTCTCGGCGGTGCGCGCCCGGCGGCTGCTGGGTAGCAGCCGGGATACGCTGTTCTCGCCGCTGGCCTTTTCCTGGCCGAAGCTGGCGTTGTAGGTGGCGATCACTTCGCCGGCGATGGACACGGCGATCTCCACCGGCAGCTTGCCCTTCACCTCGGCTATGCCCATGGGGCAGCGCATGCGCTGCACGCTCTCGCTGGCGAAGCCGCGGTCGCGCAGGCGGTGTTCGAACTTGGCGCGCTTGGTGTCCGAGCCGATCAGGCCGAAGTAGCCGAAGTCGTTGCGCTTGAGTATCGACGCGGTCAGCTCCAGGTCCAGCGCGTGGTTGTGGGTCATGACGATGTAGTAGCTGCCCGCCGGCATATTCTCGACCTCATCGAGCACTTCGTCATTCAGTACCTTCTCCACCCCGGCCGGAATCGCCTCGGGGAATTCGGCGTCGCGCGAGTCGATCCAGCGCACCTTGCACGGCAGGCTGGCCAGCAGCGGCACCAGCGCGCGACCGACGTGGCCGGCGCCGAACACCGCGATGTGCGCCTGGGGCTGGCCCATGGGCTCGAACAGCAGCACGGTGGCGCCGCCGCAGCACTGGCCGAGGCTGGCGCCCAGGCTGAAGCGCTCCAGGCGCGGCTGCTGGCTGCGCTGCTCGAGCATCTCGCGGGCGATCTGCTGGGCCTTGTACTCCAGGTGGCCGCCGCCGATGGTGTCGTACAGCTTCTCGGCGCCGACCACCATCTTCGAGCCGGCGTTGCGCGGCGTGGAGCCGCGCTCCTCGATGATGGTCACCAGCACGGCGGCTTCGCCGCGTTGCTGCAGGTCGGCGAGGGCGCTGATCCAGTTCATGGCGTCTACCTCGGAAGGTTCATGGAGCGTAGGGCGTACAACCGTTCGCGGTTGTACGCCGATACACCTTGTTTATCGTCAACTTCGTGATCGAGCCTGGCGCGGCCTGCAACAGGTGTTTCGGGCTGGCTTCGAGCGAGGTGTGGCCACGGTCAAGCGGCGGATAACCGCGAACGGTTATCCGCCCTACGGGTCATGCCGGTTCGGCGGTGGTTTGTGGTTCAGCGGCCTGCTCGGCTTTCAGCCTGCGCATCTGCTCCACCCCCCAGAGCACCCGCTCCGGCGTCGCCGGGGCGTCGATCTGCGGCTGCACCCGGTAGTCCGCCAGGCTGGCCACGGCGTCCTTGATGGCGCAGAACACCGAGATGCCGAGCATGAACGGCGGCTCGCCCACGGCCTTGGAGTGGAACACCGTCTGCTCCGGGTTCTTGCGGTTCTCCACCAGCTTCACCCGCAAATCCAGCGGCATGTCGGCGATGGCCGGGATCTTGTAGCTGGCCGGGCCATTGGTCATCAGTTTGCCCTTGGCGTTCCACACCAGCTCTTCCATGGTCAGCCAGCCCATGCCCTGGACGAAGCCGCCTTCCACCTGGCCGATGTCGATGGCCGGGTTCAGCGAGTCGCCCACGTCGTGGAGGATGTCGGTGCGCAGCATGCGGTACTCGCCGGTGAGGGTGTCGACTATCACCTCCGAGCAGGACACGCCGAAGGCGAAGTAGTAGAACGGCCGGCCGGCGGCCTTCTCGCGGTCGTAGTAGATCTTCGGCGTGCGGTAGAAGCCGGTGGAGGACAGCGACACCTGGCCGAAGTAGGCCTGCTGGATCAGCTCCTCGAACGGCAGGATCAGGTCGCGCACGCGCACCTGGTTGTTACGGAACTCGACATCCTCCTCGGTGACCTTCCAGTGCCTGGCGGCGAATTCCACCAGGCGCTGTTTGATGGTCTCGGCGGCGTTCTGCGCGGCCTTGCCGTTGAGGTCGGCGCCGCTGGAGGCGGCGGTCGGCGAGGTGTTGGGCACCTTGTCGGTGTTGGTCGCGGTGATCTGCACGCGGTCGATGTCGACCTGGAAGACTTCCGCCACCACCTGCGCCACCTTGGTGTTCAGGCCCTGGCCCATCTCGGTGCCGCCGTGGTTCAGGTGGATGCTGCCGTCGGTGTAGATGTGGATCAGCGCGCCGGCCTGGTTGAGGAAGGTGGCGGTGAAGCTGATGCCGAATTTCACCGGGGTCAGCGCCAGGCCCTTCTTGAGCACCGGGCTGTTCGCGTTGAACGCGCGGATTTCGGCGCGGCGCCTGGCGTACTCGGCGCTGGCTTCCAGCTCGGCGGTCATTTCCTCGATGAGGTTGTGCTCCACCTGCTGGTGGTAGTGGGTGACGTTGCGCTCGTCCTTGCCGTAGTAGTTGCGCTTGCGCACTTCCAGCGGGTCCTTGCCCAGGTGGCGGGCCACGGCGTCCATCACTTCCTCGATGGCGACCATCCCCTGCGGGCCGCCGAAGCCGCGGTAGGCGGTGTTCGATGCGGTGTTGGTCTTGCAGCGGTGGCCGTTGATGGTGGCGTTGCCGAGGAAGTAGGCGTTGTCCGAGTGGAACATGGCGCGGTCGACGATGGAGCCGGAGAGGTCCGGCGAGTAGCCGCAGTTGCCGGCCAGCTCGATCTGGATGCCGTGCAGCAGGCCGTCGTCGTCGAAGCCGACGTCGTACTCGACGTAGAAGGGGTGGCGCTTGCCGGTCATCTGCATGTCTTCCACGCGCGGCAGGCGCATCTTCGCCGGGCGCCCGGTCAGGCGCGCGATCACCGCGCACAGGCAGGCGGGCGCCGCGGCCTGGGTTTCCTTGCCGCCGAAGCCGCCGCCCATGCGGCGCATGTCGATCACCACCTTGTTGAAGGAGATGCCCAGCACCTCGGCCACCAGCTTCTGCACCTCGGTGGGGTTCTGCGTGGAGGTGTAGACGATCACGCCGCCGTCCTCGCTGGGCATCACCGAGGAAATCTGCGTTTCCAGGTAGAAGTGCTCCTGGCCGCCGATGTGCAGGGTGCCCTGGATGCGGTGCGGCGCGCTGGCCAGTTGCGCGGCGGAATCGCCGATGCGGTGCTGGTGGCTGTCGAGCACGAAATGCTTCTTGCGCAGCGCCTCGACCACGTCGAGCACCGGTTCCAGGTCCTCGTACTCGATGATCGCGGCCATGGCCGCCTTGCGCGCGGTCTCCAGGCTGTCGGCGGCCACCGCGATGACCATCTGCCCGAGGTACTCGACCTTGCCGTCGGCCAGCAGCGGGTCGCCGGCGACCACCGGGCCGATGTCCAGCTGGCCGGGCACGTCGTCCTTGGTGATGGCGATGGCCACCCCGGGGAAGTCGTAGCAGGGGCTGACGTCCAGCCGGGTGATGCGCGCGTGGGCGCGGTCGCTCATGCGGGCGTAGACGTGCAGCTGGTTGGGGAATTCCAGGCGGTCGTCGATGTACACCGCTTCGCCGCTGACGTGCTTGGGCGCGCTCTCGTGCTTGACGCTCTTGCCCACGCCGGTGGTGAGGTCGGCGCGGAACAGCGCCTGGAGTTCTTCCTGGGTCTTGTTGTGCTTATGCATAGGCGGTCACCCGAGTCACGGCCTGGGGCGCTTCCAGTTCGAGGAAGCATTTGCGCAGCAGGTTCTGCGCGGTGAGCAGGCGGTATTCCTTGCTGGCGCGGAAGTCCGAGAGCGGGGTGAAGTCCTCGCCCAGGGCCTGTGCGGCGCGTTCGAAAGTGGCGGCATTGAACGGCTGGCCGAGCAGCGCGGCCTCGCAGGCGCGGGCGCGCCTGGGGATCGCCGCCATGCCGCCGAAGCCGCTGCGCACGGCGCTGATGCGGCAGTTCTCCACCGTGATGCTGAAGGCCGCGCAGACCGCCGAGATGTCGTCGTCCAGGCGCTTGGACACCTTGTAGGCGCGGAACGCCTGGTTGGCCTGCGGGCGCGGGACGATGACCTTCTCGATGAACTCGCCTTCCTGGCGCGCGGTGACCTTGTAGTCGATGAAGTATTCGTCGATCGGCAGTTCGCGGCTGTCGCTGCCCTTGCGCAGCACGATGCGCGCGCCCAGGGCGATCAGCAGCGGCGGCGAGTCGCCGATGGGCGAGGCGTTGCCGATGTTGCCGCCGAGGGTGCCCTGGTTGCGGATCTGCAGCGAGGCGAAGCGGTGCAGCAGCTCGCCGAAGTCCGGGTAGTCGTGGGCCAGGGCCTGGTAGCAGTCGGTCAGCGCGGCGGCGGCGCCCAGTTCGATGCGGTCGGCGAAGACCTCGACGCGCTTCATCTCCTCGACATGGCCGACGTAGATCATCACCGGCAGCTCGCGGTGGAACTGGGTGACTTCCAGGGCCAGGTCGGTACCGCCGGCCAGCAGGCGCGCCTGCGGGTTGGCGCTGTAGAGGTCGGCCAGGTCGGCGATGGTCCGCGGCAGCAGGCAGCGCTTGTCGCCGCTGTTCAGCTCGGCGGTCTCGCGCGGGGCGATGGCCTTGAGCTGGGCGATGGTCTGCTCCTGCGCGGCGTCGAACTGGTCCGGGCGCTTCTGGCAGCAGGCCTGCTCGGCGGCGTCGAGGATCGGCCGGTAGCCGGTGCAGCGGCACAGGTTGCCGGCCAGCGCTTCGTGGGCCTCGGCCTTGCGTGCTTCGTGGGTTTCGCCGGTGCTGTTCTTCTGCAGGGCGAACAGCGACATGACGAAGCCGGGGGTGCAGAAGCCGCACTGCGAGCCGTGGCAGTCGACCATGGCCTGCTGCACGCCGTGCAGTTCGCCGCGGTGCTTGAGGTCGTCGACCACGATCAGCTGCTTGCCGTGCAGCGCGGAAACGAAGGTCAGGCAAGAGTTGAGGGTGCGGTAGCGGATGCGTTCGGCGCCCTCGGCACCGACCAGCTCGCCGACCACCACGGTGCAGGCGCCGCAGTCACCGGAGGCGCAACCCTCCTTGGTGCCGGTCTTGCCCAGGTGTTGGCGCAGGTAGTTGAGCACGGTGAGGTTGGGGTCGAGGCGGTCTTCGACACGCAGCTCGCGGTTGAGCAGGAACCTGATCAAGGCATGCCTCCAGGCTTTCTTGTTGTTGGGCGGGGCGCGATGGAGCTGAATCTAGGAAAAGCTGACTTTTAAGTCAATAAAATTCTGATTTTTCGGTCAGCTATTTCGTAGGAGCGGATTTTCGGAAGGGGTGGGGCGGATAACCTGGGTCACAGACCGCCCTGATCAACCTCGGAGCCGCCGGGAACCAAGGCCAAACGGCGGATAACGCCGTAGGCGTTATGCGCCCTACGCCAGGCCCGCCCGTAACGTAGGGCGGATAACCGTTCGCGGTTATCCGCCGGTTAGCCTGGGCCACGGACCACGCCCCACGCCCAGATCGATCTCGGAGCCGCCGGGAACCAAGGCTAAACGGCGGATAACGCCGTAGGCGTTATGCGCCCTACGCCAGGCCTGCCCGTAACGTAGGGCGGATAACCGTTCGCGGTTATCCGCCGTTTGACCTTGGCCACACCTCGCCCGGAGTCAGCCCGAAGCGCCTGTTGCAGGTCGCTCTACGCTCCCGGAGGCGCAAAAAAAACGGCAGCCGGGGGTACTCGGCTGCCGCAAAGGCGTGGAACTCGGTGGGCTCAGGCGCGCTGGGTGTCGCTCAGCTGGTATTCCTCGCCGGCGTAGTAGGCACGCACCCGGGGGTTCATCACCGCGCGCCACAGCGGCGGGAACAGCGCCAGGACGATCATCCCGGCGTAACCGTTGGGCAGTTGCGGGCTGGCGTCGTAGTGGCGCAGCACCTGGTAGCGGCGCTTGGCGTAGGCGTGGTGGTCGGAGTGCCGCTGCAGGTGGAAGAGGAACAGGTTGGTCAGCAGGAAGTTGCTGTTCCAGGAGTGCTCGTGGGTGGTGCGCTCGTAGCGGCCGTCGTCCAGGCGCCGGCGGTGCAGGCCGTAGTGCTCGACGTAGTTGACGATCTCCAGCAGGGTGAAGGCCATGATCGACTGGCCGATGAAGTAGACCGCGCCGAGCCAGCCGAAGGCCAGGCTGAAGCCGAGCAGGAACAGCGCGCTGACGGCGTACCACCAGATCAGCTCGTTGCGCCAGTGCCATGCCGGCAGGCCCTTGCGCTTCAGGCGCTGGGCCTCCAGGCGCCAGGCGTTGAGGAAGTTGTGCCTGTAGGCGTGGGGCAGGAAGGCGTACAGGCTCTGGTCGTAGCGCGAGGAGGAAGCGTCCTCCGGGGTGGAGACGTTCACATGGTGCCCGCGCACATGTTCCACCTTGAACCCGGCGTAGCACACCGCCGCCAGTAGCAGGCCGCCGGCCATCTGCTCCAGCGGTGGGTCCTTGTGGATCAGCTCGTGGGACACGGTGATGCCGATGGCGCCCATCACCGTGCCCACCGAGAGGATCCAGCCCAGCTTGCCCACCCAGTTCCAGGCTTCATAGTGGGTGATCACCCAGCCGCCGTAGACCAGCATGCCCAGCAGCAGCGGCACGGTCATCAGGCTGAGGAAGCGGTAGTAGCCCTCGCGCTCCAGCACGGGCACTTCGCTGGCCTCGTCGGGGTTGGCCGGGTCGCGGCCGACGATGGCGTCGAGCACGGGAATGACCAGGAACACCACGGCGATGACGAACCAGGCCCAGGCGTTGGGGTGGTCGCTGCCGTAGGACCACCAGTAGCTCAGCGGGATGCCGAACACCGGCACCAGCCAGATCCAGTAGCCGGCCTTCTTCAGGCTCAGCATCCAGGCAGGGGGGAGGAAGGCGAACATGGGGCGACTCTCGTTGTAGGATTGTCAGACAATCCTGCGCCTAATCCTTTCTTCCTACGCACCAACCTTCGTTCAGTCGAGCCCCTTGACCGGGGCGTTGCCGGGTAACACCCTGTGTTACACTGCGCGGTCGCAAGCCCCATTCCATCAGCCCTCCAGCGATAAGGACACCCATGACGTTCAAGGCCCCGGACAGCCTGGCTGAGCAGATTGCCCACCACCTCGCCGAACGCATCATCCGGGGCGAGCTCAAGGAACGCGAACGCATCCAGGAGCAGAAGGTCACCCAGGCCCTGAACGTCAGCCGCGGCTCGGTGCGCGAGGCGCTGCTGATCCTCGAGCGCCGCCACCTGGTGGTCATCCTGCCGCGCCGCGGGGCGCAGGTCTCGGAGCTGTCCGCCAGCCACGTCGAAAGCCTCTACGCCCTGGTCATGGAGCTGTACATCCTGCTCGCCGTGGCGGTGGCCCGGACCTGGCGCGAGGAGCGCGACCTGCAGCCGTTCCTGGCCATCCAGCAGCGCCTGCTGGACAACCTGCAGCGCGGCGACATCGACGCCTTCGTCGAATCCAGCTTCGACATCATGCGCGCCGCCTTCCCGTTCGCCGCCAATCCCTACCTGCAGGAGACGGTGGAGAACCTGCTGCCGGCCATCAGCCGCACCTACCACCTGGCCCTGGAGCGGCGCAAAAGCGAGATGAGCCAGTTCCTCGACAGCTTCGCCCGCCTGCTGCAGGCGGTGATCGAGCGCGACGAGGCGGCCATCCGCGAGGTGCTGCTGGACTACGGCCGCCACAACAGCCAGCTGGTGCTGGCTGCCCTGGCCGAACGCTGAGGAGAGCGGCATGCGCCTCAAGTGCATCAAGCTGGCGGGGTTCAAGTCCTTCGTCGACCCCACCACCGTCAGCTTCCCGAGCAACATGGCCGCCGTGGTCGGTCCCAACGGCTGCGGCAAGTCCAACATCATCGACGCCGTGCGCTGGGTGATGGGCGAGAGCTCGGCGAAGAACCTCCGCGGCGAGTCGATGACCGACGTCATCTTCAACGGCTCCAACACGCGCAAGCCGGTGACCCAGGCGTCCATCGAGCTGATCTTCGACAATACCGACGGCACCCTGGTGGGCGAGTACGCCGCCTACGCCGAGATTTCCATCCGCCGCCGCGTCACCCGCGACGGCCAGAACACCTACTTCCTCAACGGCACCAAGTGCCGGCGCCGCGACATCACCGACATCTTCCTCGGCACCGGCCTGGGCCCGCGCAGCTACTCGATCATCGAGCAGGGCATGATCTCCAAGCTGATCGAGGCCAAGCCGGAGGATTTGCGCAACTTCATCGAGGAAGCCGCCGGCATCTCCAAGTACAAGGAGCGCCGCCGCGAGACCGAGAACCGCATCCGCCGCACCCAGGAGAACCTGGCGCGCCTCTCCGACCTGCGCGAGGAGCTGGAGCGCCAGCTCGAACGCCTGCACCGCCAGGCCCAGTCGGCGGAGAAGTACCAGGAATACAAGGCCGAGGAGCGCCAGCTCAAGGCCCAGCTGGGCGCCCTGAAATGGCGCGAGCTGAACGAGCAGGTGGGGCAGAAGGAACGGGTGATCGGCGACCAGGAGGTGGCCTTCGAGGCCCTGGTGGCCGAGCAGCGCAGCGCCGACGCCAGCATCGAGCGCCTGCGCGACGGCCACCACGAGCTGTCCGAGCGCTTCAACCAGGTGCAGGGGCGCTTCTACTCGGTGGGCGGCGACATCGCCCGCGTCGAGCAGAGCATCCAGCACGGCCAGCAGCGCATGCGCCAGCTGCAGGACGACCTGCGCGAGGCCGAGCGCACCCGCCAGGAAACCGAATCGCACCTGGGCCACGACCGCACCCTGCTGGCGACCCTGGCCGAGGAGCTGGACATGCTGGCCCCCGAGCAGGAAACCAGCGCCGCCGCCGCCGAGGAGGCCGGCGCCCTGCTGGAAGCGTCCGAGAGCGGCATGCACGACTGGCAGCAGCGCTGGGACGCCTTCAACCAGCAGAGCGCCGAGCCGCGCCGCGAGGCCGAGGTGCAGCAGTCGAGCATCCAGCACCTGGAGCACAGCCTGGAGCGCCAGCTCGAGCGCGAACGCCGCCTGGCCGAGGAACGCGCGCAACTGGCCGCCGACCCCGAAGGCGCGGCCATCCTCGAACTGAGCGAACAACTGGCCGCCGTCGAGCTGCAACTGGAAGAACTGCAGGCCGAGGAGCTGGAGCTGGTCGAGCGCCTGGAACAGGTGCGCCAGGGCCTGCAGGAAGGCAACGCCGCGCAGCACCAGGCCCAGGGCGAACTGCAGCGCCTGAACGGCCGCATCGCCTCCCTGGAGGCCCTGCAACAGGCCGCCCTGGACCCGGGCGCCGGCGCCGCCGACTGGCTGCGCGAGCAGGGCCTGGAGCAGCGCCCGCGCCTGGCCGAAGGCCTGCGCGTGGAGCCGGGCTGGGAGCTGGCGGTGGAAACCGTGCTCGGCGCCGACCTGCACGCCGTGCTGCTGGAAGATTTCGCCGGGCTGCCCTATGCCGGCCTGGAAAAGGGCGAGCTGCGCCTGCTCGACCTGCCGCGCGGCGGTGCCGGTGCCGCCGGCAGCCTGCTGGACAAGGTCAGCGCCGACCACGACCTGTCGCCCTGGCTGGCCGGCGTGCGCCCGGTGGAAAGCCTGGAGCAGGCCCTGGCCCAGCGCGCCGCGCTGGGCGCCGGGCAGAGCCTGGTCAGCCGCGACGGCTACTGGGTCGGCCGGCACTTCCTGCGGGTGCGCCGCGGCGACTCCGCCGAATCCGGCGTGCTCGCCCGCGGCCAGGAGCTGGAACGGCTGTACGCCGAACGGGAAGAACTGGAAGAGCGCCTGGCCGCCCTGGACGAACAACTGGAAGCCCAGCGCCAGGCCCAGCGCCAGGTCGAAGAGGGCCGCGAGCAACTGCGCCGGCGCATCCAGGACGAAGGCCGCCGCCACGGCGAGCTGAAGGCCGCGCTCTCGGCCCAGCAGGCCAAGGTCGAACAGCTGACCCTGCGCCGTCGCCGCCTCGACGAGGAACTGGCCGAACTGGCCGAGCAGCGCGCCCTGGAACAGGAACAACTGGGCGAGGCGCGCCTGCACCTGCAGGTGGCGCTGGATGCCATGGCCGAGGACACCGGCCGCCGCGAGGCGCTGCTGGCCGAGCGCGACGAGCTGCGCGAGCGCCTCGACCGCATCCGCCAGGAAGCCCGCCAGCACAAGGACCAGGCCCACCAGCTGGCGGTGCGCGTCGGCTCGCTGAAGGCGCAGCACGAATCCACCCGCCAGGCCCTGGAGCGCCTCGACGTGCAGGCCGTGCGCCTGGTCGAGCGCTGCGAGCAGCTCAACCTCAACCTGGAGGAGGGCGCCGCGCCCCTGGAAGAGCTGCGCATGCGCCTGGAAGAGCTGCTGGAGCGGCGCATGGGCGTGGAAGAGGAACTCAAGACCGCGCGCCTGACCCTGGAAGACGCCGACCGCCAGCTGCGCGACGCCGAGAAGCGCCGCACCCAGGCCGAGCAGCAGTCGCAGCTGCTGCGCGGCCAGCTGGAGCAGCAGCGCATGGAGTGGCAGGCCCTGACCGTTCGTCGCAAGGCGCTGCAGGAGCAGCTCGGCGAAGACGGCTACGACCTGCACACGGTGCTCGGCACCTTGCCCCACGACGCCGCCGAGAAGGTCTGGGAAACCCGCCTGGAGGAACTGGCCGGGCGCATCCAGCGCCTGGGCGCGATCAACCTCGCGGCCATCGACGAATACCAGCAGCAATCCCAGCGCAAGCGCTACCTGGACGAGCAGAACGACGACCTGGTGGAAGCCCTGGACACCCTGGAGAACGTCATCCGCAAGATCGACCGCGAGACGCGCAACCGCTTCAAGGAAACCTTCGAGCAGATCAATGCTGGCCTTCAGGCATTGTTCCCCAAGGTGTTCGGCGGCGGTCACGCCTACCTGGAACTTACCGGCGAAGATCTACTCGATACAGGGGTGGCGATCATGGCGCGCCCGCCGGGCAAGAAGAACAGCACCATCCACCTGCTGTCCGGCGGCGAGAAGGCGCTGACCGCGCTGGCCCTGGTGTTCGCCATCTTCCAGCTCAACCCGGCGCCGTTCTGCATGCTCGACGAGGTCGACGCGCCGCTGGACGACGCCAACGTCGGGCGTTATGCCCGCCTGGTCAAGGAAATGTCCGAGAAAGTGCAGTTCATCTATATCACCCACAACAAGATCGCCATGGAAATGGCCGACCAGTTGATGGGCGTGACCATGCACGAGCCGGGATGTTCGCGCCTGGTGGCGGTCGACGTGGAAGAAGCCGTGGCACTGGCGGAAGCCTGATGAAGTACCTTCTGGACAAATTTCGTACAGTATTCGTCAGCGCCCGGCGTTGATCTGTGCTGTACTGGGAGGATATGCGTAACCCCTTGATTCGATTGGGGTAAGCCCAGTCCCGGGGGCGCCCGGGAAAAGTTGCGAATATTGCTGCGGGCAACAGCCGCAGACGGTGTAAAAGTTGTGTCGGGCATGCTAGCTTAATGCCCACTTTGTTACGCGCGAACATACAACTCGGGGTTCGCGTTTTACCGGGATAGGACATCCCTTTTTCATCATCATTTTTATCAGGGGCACTGGGATTAGATGGATATCGGTCTGCGCGAATGGCTGATCGTCATTGGGCTTATCGTGATCGCCGGCATTCTGTTCGATGGCTGGCGGCGCATGCGGGGCGGAAAGGGCAAGCTGAAGTTCAAGCTGGACCGCCATTTCGCCAACCAACTGGACGACGATGACGACGGCGGCAGCGCCGAGGTGCTGGGGCCCTCGCGGGTGGTCGAGCACCACGAGCCTTCGCTGGACGAGCACGACCTGCCGAAGGTCAGCGCCAAGGACCCGGCCCGCGGCAAGCGCCGTGGCGAGCCGCGCCAGGGCGACCTGGCCCTGGACGACCCGGCGCCGAACCTGCTCGGCCCGCTGGACGAGGAAGACTTCCCCGACCCCCTGGCCGAGGCGCCCAAGGAAAAATCCCGGGCCAGGGACCGCAAGAAGGACAAGGAAAAGGACAAGGAGCGCCCGGCGCCCGCCGCCGCCCCGGCTCCGGTGGAAGAAGTGCTGATCATCAACGTGATCTGCCGCGACGAGGGTGGCTTCAAGGGCCCGGCGCTGCTGCAGAACATCCTCGAGAGCGGCCTGCGCTTCGGCGACATGGACATCTTCCACCGCCACGAGAGCATGGCCGGCAACGGCGAAGTGCTGTTCTCCATGGCCAACGCGGTCAAGCCGGGCACCTTCGACCTGGACAACATCGACCAGTTCAGCACCCGCGCGGTGAGCTTCTTCCTCGGCCTGCCGGGCCCGCGCCATCCGAAGCAGGCCTTCGACGTGATGGTCGCCGCCGCCCGCAAGCTGGCCCACGAACTCAACGGCGAGCTGAAGGACGAGCAGCGCAGCGTGATGACCGCGCAGACCATCGAGCATTACCGCCAGCGCATCATCGAGTTCGAACGCCGCGCGCTGACGCAGAAACGATAAACGCAGCGGCAAGCTACAGGCCCCAAGCTGCAAGCCTAGCGCTTGGCTTGGGGCTTTGCTTTTCTTGTCTTGCCGCTTTTAGCTTGCCGCTTGAGGCTTTCTGAATGACCGACACCCAGACCGCCGCCCAACGCATCGCCCAGCTCCGCAGCGAGCTGGACGCGCACAACTACCGCTACTACGTGCTCGACGAGCCCAGCGTGCCGGACGCCGAGTACGACCGCCTGTTCCGCGAGCTGAAGGAACTCGAGGCCGAGCACCCGGACCTGGTCACCCCCGAGTCGCCGACCCAGCGCGTCGGCGGGGCGGCCGCCTCGGCCTTCGGCGAGATCCGCCACGAAATCCCCATGCTCAGCCTGGGCAACGCCTTCGAGGAGCAGGACCTGCTGGACTTCGACCGCCGTGTGCGCGAAGGCCTGGCCGACCTGCTGCCGGGCGGCGACCTGCTCGGCGGCGGCGCCGAGGTGGAATACAGCTGCGAGCCCAAGCTCGACGGCCTGGCGGTCAGCCTGCTGTACGAGAACGGCCGGCTGACCCGCGGCGCCACCCGCGGCGACGGCACCACCGGCGAAGACATCAGCGCCAACGTGCGCACCGTGCGCAACATCCCCCTGCGCCTGCAGGGCGAGGGCTGGCCGGCGGTGCTGGAAGTGCGCGGCGAGGTGTTCATGTCCAAGGCCGGCTTCGAGACGCTCAACGCCCGGCAGATGGAGGCTGGCGCCAAGACCTTCGCCAACCCGCGCAATGCCGCTGCCGGCAGCCTGCGCCAGCTCGACCCGAAGATCACCGCCAGCCGCCCGCTGGAACTGTGCGCCTACGGCTTCGGCCGCGTCGAGGGCGGCAGCCTGCCGGGCACCCAGGTCGACATACTCGAGGCCTTCAAGGCCTGGGGCATCCCGGTCAGCCGGGAGCTGAGGCTGGTCCGCGGGGTGAAGGGCTGCCAGGACTACTACGCCGACATCGGCCAGCGCCGCGACAGCCTGGCCTACGAGATCGACGGCGTGGTGTTCAAGGTCAACCGCATCGACTTCCAGCGCGAGCTGGGCTTCCGCGCCCGCGAGCCGCGCTGGGCCATCGCCCACAAGTTCCCGGCCCGCGAGGAACTCACCGAGCTGCTCGACGTGGAATTCCAGGTCGGCCGCACCGGCGCCGTGACCCCGGTGGCACGCCTGAAGCCGGTGCAGGTGGCGGGGGTGACCGTGTCGAACGCCACCCTGCACAACATGGACGAAGTGGCGCGCCTGGGCCTGATGATCGGCGACACCGTGATCATCCGCCGCGCCGGCGACGTGATCCCGCAGGTGATGCAGGTGGTCACCGAGCGCCGCCCGGCCGACGCGCGCCCGGTACACATTCCCGAGCACTGCCCGGTGTGCGGCTCGCAGGTGGAGCGCACCCAGCTGGTCAAGCGCGCCAAGGGCCGCGAGTCGGTCAGCGAAGGCGCTATCTACCGCTGCGTCGGCCGGCTGTTCTGCCAGGCGCAGCTCAAGCAGTCGATCATCCACTTCGTCTCGCGCCGGGCCATGGACATCGACGGCCTCGGCGACAAGATCGTCGAGCAACTGGTGGACAAGGGCCTGGTCAAGTCGCCGGCCGACCTTTACCGCCTGAC
The DNA here is from genome assembly GCF_003176655.1 of Pseudomonas sp. RW407. Taxonomy (NCBI): domain Bacteria; kingdom Pseudomonadati; phylum Pseudomonadota; class Gammaproteobacteria; order Pseudomonadales; family Pseudomonadaceae; genus Pseudomonas; species Pseudomonas sp. RW407. The sequence goes on from NZ_QGSL01000106.1 coordinate 1,491,593, forward strand.
CTACGAGCAGGTGATCGAGCTGGAAGGCTTCGCCGAGGTGTCCAGCAACAACCTGATCAACGCCATCGCCGACAGCCGCCGGCCGAGCCTGGCGCGCTTCGTCTACGCCCTGGGCATCCCCGACGTCGGCGAGGAGACCGCCAAGCTGCTGGCCCGCGCCCTCGGCTCGCTGGCGCGCATCCAGCAGGCCCTGCCGGAGGTGCTGACCTACCTGCCGGACGTCGGCGCCGAGGTGGCCTACGAGATCCACAACTTCTTCGCCGACGAGCACAACCGCAAGGTGATCGCCGAACTGCTGGACGCCGAGCACGGCGTGCAACTGCAGGAAGAGGGCGGGGTGGCCGCCGAGTTCGCCGCCTGCGCCACCCTGGCGGGCTTCATCGACAAGCTGAACATTCCCTTCATCGCCGCCACCGGCGCGGAGAAGCTGGCCAGCCGCTTCGGCTCGCTGGAAGGCATCATCCACGCCGACTGGCTCGACCTGCGCCAGGTCGAGCGCCTGCCCGAGCGCGCGGCCAAGAGCCTGCGCGAGTTCTTCGATGATGCCGGCAACGCCGAGCGCACGCGGGCCATCGAAGAGCAGCTGCGCGAATTCGGCATGCACTGGGCGAGCGAGAAGAAGCAGGCCGAGGGCCTGCCGCTGGCCGGGCAGACCTGGGTGCTCACCGGCACCCTGGAAGCCATGAGTCGCGAGGTGGCCAAGGAAAAGCTGGAGAGCCTGGGCGCCAAGGTCGCCGGCTCCGTATCGGCCAAGACCCATTGCGTGGTGGCCGGCCCCGGCGCCGGCTCCAAGCTGGCCAAGGCCCAGGAACTCGGCGTGGACGTCATGGACGAAGAGGGGCTGCTGACGTTACTGGCAGAGCATGGCATCAGTGCCTGAACGAATTTCCAAGACCATCCGGAGAGAAACACCATGGCAATGACCAAGGAACAACTGGTACGCGACATCGCCGAATCCCTCGACCTGACCCAGGCCTCGGTGCGCGGTGTGTTCGAGCAACTGGCCGGCATCGTCCAGGACGCCCTGGAGAACGACGGCGAGCTGACCCTGCCGGGCATCGGCAAGCTCAAGGTGAGCGAGCGCGCCGCGCGCACCGGGCGCAACCCGCAGACCGGCAAGAGCATCGAGATCGCCGCGAAGAGAGTGGTGCGCTTCGTCCCGGCCAAGGCCCTGGCCGACAGCCTCAACTGACCGGGGGCGACGATGGACAAGGCTAGAAAGCAGCGGCTCGCGGGGCTGATCGCCCTGGTCCTGCTGTTCGCCCTCTACGTGGCCTGGACCGAGCGTCCGCAGATCCAGCTGCACTACGACGCCAACGCCAGCGCGCCGGCGAGCTACAGCTTCAAGGAGAACGGCGAGGAAAGCCTCTCCGGGGAGATCCAGCCGGGCGCCGTGCTGAGCTTCCCGCTGCGCCTGCTGCGTGGCGGCGACTACCGGGTGGCCTTCACCTTCCACCGCGGGCAGGAGAAGTACGCCAGCTTCAGCAGCCGGCCCGGCTTCGAGAAGAGCGACCTCTACCTGGGGCCGAACCTGGAGGTGTCGACCCAGCCGATCCCCGGCGGCATGATCCGCGCCGAGTGAGGCCATCCCCCGCGCTGCTGGGCGAGGGGGGAGGGGGAACTCAGAGGTAGGTGATGTTCAGCAGCAGCGGCCGCGCGCCGCTGCGGCCGTCCAGGTTGCGCAGCACCAGGTTGAGATCGCCGCCTTGCGCCTCGTTGCCGGCGCCCAGGTCGACGTGGCGGCCGTCCAGGTCGGTCACCGCCAGTTGGCGGGCCGCTTCCTGCCCGGACGGTTCGCTGAACGACAGGCTCGAGGTCCCGCCGCAGCCCGTCAGCGCCAGGCGTGCCTGGCGCGCGCTGGCTTCGCTGGTGATATCGGCGACCTGGCACGGTGGCGAGTAGATGTGGCCGCTGAAGGTGATGGTGCCGCCGTTGGCGAAGGCGGTGGAAGACAGGCCCAGGGCCAGGACAGCGAGCGCAGACTTGATCATCGGAATTCTCCCAAAGCGTTGAGGGCTGAAGCGCCGAGGGGTGTCCGTCCCCTCCACCTCACCAGTGCTGTGGCAGTGTGCCATCATGCCGCAGAGTGATGATGTCAAATTGCCATTTCTGCGTGCCCCATCGCGGATTTCACCGCTAAGTGCTTGAAGTGCTTGTAACTTGCGCTGGGCTCGGTACAATGTCGCCGCCCGCCACATAGGCGGGCTTCGTTATGGTGGCCCTGTCGGTCCCCCCGCAACGATCAGCCGTGAACCCGGTCAGGCCCGGAAGGGAGCAGCCGCAGCGGTGACATCGTGTGCCGGGGTGTGGCTGGCGGGGCCACCTCCATTTTGGGGTGGGATTCTTCGTAGCCACAATTCCCCTCAGGCTAGCTCCGTTTCCCCCTTTTCCCTTCCGATCCGTCTGATTTTTTTCATGGCATTTCCGCTGCCCCGTTTGGTGCGCGGACGGGCCGGCGACGGCCACCGCAGACGCTCCGCACTCTTTCCCCGCGCGCTATTGGCAACTTGGGTGCCATGTCGGATTTTTCTTATATTGATTAAATAGTCCGGTTTTAAGGTGACGTTTTTCAGGGGCTTCCATTAGATTAGGCAGCCGCGAAAGTTGCGGTTATCGTCGTTTGTGAGGTTGCCTTGAAAAAGATCAAGATCGTTCTGGCGGATGATCACGCAGTCGTATTGATGGGAGTTCGTGGAGTTCTGGAACGCCACCCGCAGTATCAGGTGGCATGTGAGGTGCGAACTTCCGGTGAGTTGGTCGAGGCATTGCGACGGGAGCATTTCGATATCGCGATCATCGACTTCAGCATGCCCGGGGACGAAGTCTACGGCGACGGCGTGCGCTTCATCGGCTACCTGGTACGTAACTTCCCCGAGGTGAAGTTCCTGGTCTTCACCATGCTGTCCAACCGCCTGGTGCTGGACCGCCTGTGCGAGCTCGGGGTGCAGGGGGTGGTGCGCAAGGACGCGGGCATGCCCCAGCTGTTGTCGGCCCTGGACGCCCTGTGCAAGGGCCGCAGGGTACTGAGCCCATGCGCGGGCGAGGGCGGCGACCTGCACAGCCGCCTGACCTCGCTCTCGGTCAAGGAGTACGAGGTGCTGCGGCTGTTCGTCTCGGGCCTGCGCGTCTGCGAGATAGCCCGCCTGCTGCGGCGCAGCGACAAGACCATCAGCGCGCAGAAGGCATCGGCCAAGCGCCGCCTGGGCGTGACCACGGACCAGGAACTGCTGGCCTGTTGCCTGGAGGGGCATTTCTTCGACTGATGAACTTCATCTTATATACAACCTGAAAAAGCGGGCTTGCATGGCCCGCTTTTTTTATTTCTCTTTGGAATTCATTTCGGCGAAAGGGTTAGTTGGGATTTTAAAAGGGCTAAGAATTTTCCGATACGGCGTCGGAATTTATCGCCTGGAGCCGTGAATAAGAAAATTCCCAATTGTATGCCCTGGAGGGCGCCTTATTCTTTCTGGCTAGTAATTAAGGAAGTCCTGGTTTTCCTTGATTTGAATCAAACAGGGCGCTGGCCAAGTGTTGCGAGGACGAGTCCTCGAATCGCCAGTGTCCTTTTAATTGCAGAAAGATAGCCTCGTCAGGCGGGAGTTCACATGGCCGCAATTCAACTGATTGCGAAGAGTTCGGGACAGGTCAGCGATGTCAGCGGCAAGAACCTGTTGTTGCTGACGCACCCGTGCGTGGTGAAGATCGCGGCCGCGCCGGACAGCATCCAGTCTGTCAGCCGCAACGGCGACAGCTTGGTGATACGTCTGAAGAACGGCGAGGTCGTCACCGTCGACAACTTCTTCCAGGCCGTGGACGGCCTGCGCCACGACCTGGTGCTGGAGGCTCCTGACGGCCAGCTGTGGCTGGCGGACCAGAGCGAACCCTGGCTGACCACCGAGCTGGATTCCATCGAGCAATTGTTGGCCGTGCAGTCCGATGATTCCTACTACGCCTTCGGCCTGCTGCCCATGGCCGGCCTGGGCGCCCTGGGCGTCGGTGGCCTGGCCGCCGCGGCGGGGGGCGGTG
>NZ_QGSL01000106.1:1495628-1528734 GCF_003176655.1 Pseudomonas sp. RW407
CTCAAGGAACAGAACGCCCATGCTGAACTACGTAGCCCTGGGAATCCTCATCGCCGTCGCCCTGATTCTCTTCTACGGCATCATCGCCATCCACGACATCCCCTACGAGATCGCCAAGGAACGCAACCACCCGCACCAGGACTCCATCCACGTGGCCGGCTGGGTGAGCCTGTTCACCCTGCACGTCATCTGGCCGCTGCTGTGGATCTGGGCGACGCTCTACCGCGAGGACCGCGGCTGGGGCATGGGCAACCCGAACGCGCCGGCCACCGAGCGCGAGCTGGCCGAGCTGAAGGCCGAGCTGGTGGAACTCAAGCGCACCCTCGCCGCGCCCCACGCGCCGCACGACGAAGGGAGCCACTGAGATGGAAACGTTGCTCCTGCTGACCTACGCCGCCCTCTGCGTCGCCGTCTTCAAGCTGTTCCGCATTCCCAGGAACAAGTGGACCGTGCCCACCGCCGCCCTCGGCGGCGTGGTCCTGGTGGGCTGCCTGGTGTTCTTCATGAACTACAACCACCCCTACTCCGAGGTGGCCCGCAGCTACTTCATCAGCACGCCCATCTCGCCCAACGTCAGCGGCCAGGTGATCGAGGTGCCGGTGGAGCGCGACCGCGCGGTGAAGAAAGGCGACGTGCTGTTCCGCCTGGACCCGACGCCCTTCGAGAGCAAGGTGAAGGCGCTGGAGGCCCAGTTGGTGTCGGCCAAGGCCGACCTCTATCGCGCTTCCACCCTGGTGCAGCGCAATGTCGGCAACCGCCGCGACCTCGACCAGGCCACCGCCCAGGTCAACGCCATCGAGGCGCAGCTGATCGGCGCCCGCTACGACCTGGAAAGCACCACGGTGCACGCCCCGGCCGACGGCATCGTGTCGCAGCTGATCCTGCGCCCCGGCGTGCGCGCCACGCGCTTTGCCACCCGGCCGTCGATGGTCTTCATCCCCAACGAGGACTACTTCTACGTGGCCTGGATGCGGCAGAACAGCCAGCTGCGCCTGAACGCCGGCGACGCCGCCGAGATCGCCTTCGACGGCCTGCCCGGCCAGGTGTTCCAGGCCAAGGTGCGGCGCGTGCTGCCGGTGATCGGCGAAGGCCAGATCCAGCCCGGCGGCAACCTGATCAGCTTCAGCGGCTCGCCGCCGCCGGGCCGCGTGCCGGTGCTCCTCGACATCACCGACCCGGCCTTCGAGCAATACCGCGCCACCCTGCCCGGCGGCGCCTTCGGCCAGGCCGCGGTGTACAGCGAGCACGCCCACGAGTTGGCGGTGATGCGCAAGATCCTGCTGCGCATGGCGTCCTGGTTGAACTACATCTATCCCTTCCACTGACGCCCCCATGCAGGAGCGCGCCCTGCGCGCGAAATCGCGGACAGAGTCCGCTCCTACAGGTTGCCGGGTGGCACGGACGCGTAGGGCGTATAACCGTTCGCGGTTATCCGCCGCCGGCCGACACACCGGTGCCCCGGGCAATGGCGGATAACGCCGTAGGCGTTATGCGCCCTACGGGCTGGGAGGCGCGGACGCGTAGGGCGAATAACCGTTCGCGGTTATCCGCCGCCGGCCGGAACGCCGGTGCTCGGGCAATGGCGGATAACGCCGTAGGCGTTATGCGCCCTACGGGCAGGGAGGCGCGGACGCGTAGGGCGCATGACCGTTCGCGGTTATACGCCGCCGGCCGGAACACCGGTGCCCGGGCAATGGCGGATACCCGTAAGGCATGGCATTCCCCCGTAGGAGCGGACTCCGTCCGCGATCTGCCGATCCCGGGCATCGACCCTACGGCGCCGGGCAACGCCCCTGGCCGGCCGCGGCCTGGGCGATGGCGGTGGCCAGCTGGCGCAGGTTGGCCTGGTGCGCGCTGACCAGGCTTTCCACGCTGTTCTGCGCCGGCGTCTGCACCGTGGTGTGGCAGCTCAGCTCGCCCTGGCCGCCCGCGCGTTTCAGGCGCCAGGTGGCGTCCAGCAGCGCGTAGCGCCCCGGCACCGAGTCGAAGCGCTGCACCTCCACCCGCAGCACCGCCCTGGGCGCGGCGCCGGGCGGGCCGCCCAGCTGGTCCTGCAGGGCATTCTGGAACTCGTCCACCAGGTTGGCGCCCCACCATTCGGTTTCCAGGATGGCCAGGCCGCTGCCGCCCTGGCGCACCACGATCTGCGAGCGGTCCACCTGCGGCGGCAGGCTCACGCGTTCCACGCGCACCCCGCTCGCCGCGCCCTGCCCCGGCTGCGCGGGCACCAGCGTGTGATAGTGGATGGGCGCGCTGCTGCAGCCCCAGAACAACGGCAGCAGCCCGGCCATGAGCAGCTTCGGCAGCTTGGGCATCTCGTTCACTCCTTTGGCATGGCCCTGTCAGGGCTGCAGGTCGTCGACGCCCGCGGCCTTCGGGCGCCCGCGGATCAGCGATTCGGGGTGCCGGCCGAGGTAGTCCGAGAGGTCGCGCAGCGAGCGCGACATGCGGTCCAGTTCCTCCAGGGTGTCGCCCAGCTTCTGGCGCTGCGGCGAGTCCTCCGACAGCGCGGCGTTGGCCGTCTGCAGCGTCTTGCGCACCTCGTCCAGGGTGCCCTTCACACCGGGCAGGGTCTGGCCGTTGAACTGCTTCAGGCTGTTCTGCAGCTCGCGCAGGTTGCCGTCCAGGTTGTTGGCGATGCGCTCCAGCGGCAGCTTACGGATGCGCTCCACCATTTCCTGCAACTGCTCCTGCAGCTTGTCCAGGCTGCCGGGCACGGTGGGGATGGCGAACGGCTGGGCGCTGGTGTCGAAGGCCACCTTCTTCGCGTCGGGGTAGAAGTCCAGGGAGATGTACATCTGCCCGGTGATCAGGTTGCCGCTGCGGGCCTGGGCGCGCAGGCCGTGCTCGACGAAGCTGGCGAGCAGCTGGCGGGTGCCCGCCTCGTCCTCCGGCGAATGGTGGAAGGCCTGCAGCATCTTCTGGTGCACCGGTCCCAGGCGCTGCGGGTAGACCACCGCGTCGACCATCACCGGGAAGCTCTGCTTCACCTCGTCGTAGTCCAGCTTCACCGAGGTGACCTTGCCGAAGGGCACGCCCATGAACTCCACCGGCGCGCCCACCGACAGGCCGCGCATCGACTGGTCGAAGCGCAGGCTCAGGTACAGCGGCTTGCCGGTGGGCGGGGCCAGCGCCGTGTCGCGGTCGGCGAACAGCTGGAAGCGTTGCTCGTCCGCCGCCGGTTTGGCGTCTGCGGCGAAGTCCGGGGTGCCGAAGGCCAGGCCGCCGACCAGCAGCGAGGACAGCGACTCGGTGTTGACCTTCAGGCCGTTGGCGTCCACCGACAGGTCCACCCCGCTGGCGTTCCAGAAGCGCGTGTCCTGGGTGACGAAGGCGTCGTAGGGCGCATTGACGAACACGCCGATGTCCACGCCCTTGCCGTCCTGGCGCAAGGCATAGGACACCACCTGCCCCACCGGGATGCGCCGGTAGTAGATCGACGAGCCGATATCCAGCGAGCCCAGGTCGTCGGCGCCGAGCATGAAGCGCTTGCCCTTCTCGCCATAGGTGATCGGCGGCGGCGACTCCAGGCCGGTGAAGTTCTTCTCCGGGGCGCTGGCCTCGCCGGCGTCGGCGCCGATGAAGGCCCCCGACAGCAGGGTGTCCACCCCGGACACGCCGCCGGCGCCGATGCGCGGCCGCACCACCCAGAACTTGGCGCCGCGGCTGGCGAAGGACTCGGCGTCCTTGGACAGCTGCACCTTGGTGACGACGCCCTTGCGGTCCCTGGCCAGTTCCACCGAGGTCACCTCGCCGATCACCACGCTGCGGTACTTCACCTGGGTCTTGTGCGCTTCCAGCCCTTCGCCGGTGGCGAAGGAAATGGAGATCACCGGCCCCTGCTGCATCCAGTTGCGCACCACCAGCGAGGCGCCGACCAGCAGCGCGATGATCGGCACTATCCAGACCAGCGACAGGTTCCAGCGCCGCGTGCGCACCTCGGCCCGCCCCGGCGGCGCCGGGTCATGTGTGTCCTGCGCCATCGATTCGGTCTCCCTTGTGCGGATCGTCGTCCCAGATCAGGCGAGGGTCGAAACTCATCGCCGAAAGCATGGTGAGTACCACCACCAGGCCGAAGAAGAGGATGCCCGGGCGCGGCTCGATGGTGCCCAGCCCGCGCATCTGCACCAGCGCCGCCACCAGCGCCACCACCATCACGTCGAGCATCGACCAGTAGCCGATCAGCTCGACGAAACGGTACAGCTGCGAGCGCTGCCGGCGCGCCCAGGCGCTGCGGCGCTGGGCGGTGAACAGCAACAGGCCGAGGGAACCGAACTTGATCGCCGGCACGCCGATGCTGGCGATGAAGATGATCAGCGCGATGTCCCAGGCGCCCGCCTCCCAGAACTCCAGCACGCCGCCGCCGATGGTGCTGTCCACGCCCTGGCCGAGCATTTCGGTGCGCATCACCGGCAGCAGGTTGGCCGGCACGTAGAACACCAGCGCCGCCACCAGGAATGCCCAGCCGCGGTTGATGGCGTCGGCCTTGCGCGCGTGCAGCGGCGCGCCGCAGCGTTCGCACTCATGGGCGTTGCGGCCCAGGTCGCAGGTATGGCCGCAACCGTGGCACAGGCACAGGTTCAGTTGCGGGGCCAGCGGCGGCGTGCTCATACCAGCTCCCAGAGGTCGCGGATGTCGCGCCCGGCGATGGCGATCAGCAGCACGCTCAGCGCCGCCAGGGCCACCAGGCCGATGCCGGGGATCACCTCCAGCAGCCCGGCCAGCTTGATCACCGCCACCATGGCGCCGAGCAGGCACACCTCCAGCATGCTCCACGGCCGCAGCCCCTCCAGGGCGCGCATGCACAGGGCGAAGCCCGGCGCGCGGCGGCGGCCCAGCGCGAAGCCCAGCACCCAGGTGAGCAACGTCACCTGCAGCACCGGGGCGATGATGATGGCCAGGGCCACCACCAGGGCGATGAAGGTGATGCTGCCGCTGCTGAGGACCAGCACCGAGTCCCAGAGCGTCGCCGAGTTGCTCAGGCCCTTCATGCTGATGGTCATCACCGGGTAGGCGTTGGCGAAGGCCAGCAGCACGGCGCCGGTCAGGCTCAGCGCCAGGCGCTGCTGCACCGTCAGCGCGGTGTGCCGCTGCAGCACGCCGCCACAACGCACGCACAATGCGCGCTGGTGGCGTTGCAGCGGCGCGCGCTCATACACGGCGTCGCAGTATTCGCAGATGATCAGGTCGCGGGCCTGGGGCATGCGGGGCTCTGGGCAGTGGGAAGCGGGGCCGGGGCGCCGCGCGAATGACGGCGCGCCCGACCATGCCTGGCAAGCCTAGCCGAAGATGGCGGCGCGGCCGCCGCACCCTGCTCTTTGCGCGACAGCCGGCCCGCCTCAGGCCCCGCCGATCCACCCCGCCGCGCGCTCGGCGATCATGATCGCCGCGGCGTTGGTGTTGCCGCCCACCAGGGTCGGCATGATCGACGCGTCGACCACGCGCAGGCCCTCGATGCCGCGGACCTTCAGGCGGCTGTCCACCACCGCGTCCTCGTCGGGGCCCATGCGGCAGGTGCCCACCGGGTGGTAGATGGTGTCGGTGCGGCGGCGCAGCACCTCCACCAGTTGCTCGTCGCTGTGCAGGCCGGCGCTGTACAGGTCCTTCAGGCCGAAGCGCGCCATGGGCCGCTGCTCGCAGATTTCCCGCGCCATGCGGTAGCCCTTGAGCAGCGTCTGCACGTCGTCGTCATGGCCGAGGATGTTCGGGTCGATGCGCGGCGCCGCGGCCGGGTCGGCGGACTGCAGGCCCAGGCTGCCGGCGCTCTTGGGCCGCAGCACGCAGACGTGGCAGCTGAAGCCGTGGCCCCAGTGCAGGGTGCGGTTGTGGTTGTCCAGCAGGCTCACCACCGAATGCAGCTGCACGTCCGGGCGGCTCTGCTCGGGGCCGGTGCGCAGGAAGGCGCCGGCCTCGGCGAAGTTGCTCGCCAGCGGGCCGCTGTGGCTGGCCAGGTACTGCGCCAGGGCCGCGCTCATGCGCGCACCGCCGCGCACCGAGTAGCCCGGCAGCGAGGTGTCGTGGCTGCGGTAGCAGAGCACCACGTCCGGGTGGTCGCGCAGGTTCTGCCCCACCCCCGGCAGCTCGTGCTGCACGCGGATGCCATGGGGCTTCAGCTCGGCCTCCGGGCCGATCCCCGAGAGCAGCAGCAACTGCGGGCTGCCGAACACCCCGGCGCTGAGCAGCACCTCGCGGCGCGCCTTCAGCTCCAGGTGCTGGCCCTTGTGCGTCACCCGCACGCCGCAGGCCTGCTTGCCCTGCAGCAGGATGCGCTCGGCGCGGGCGCCGGTCAGCACCGTGAGGTTGCCGCGCGCCTGGCGGATCGGCTTGAGGAAGGCGGTGGCGGCGCTCCAGCGGCGGCCGTCGCGGATGGTCACCTCGTAGTGGCCCACGCCTTCCTGCTCGGCGCCGTTGAAATCCTCGTTGTAGCGATGGCCGGCGTGCATCCCGGCCTCGATGAAGGCATGGGAGGCCACATGGGCGTTCACCTGGCCGACGTACAGCTCGCCCTGGCCGCCGTGGTACTCGCAGCCGCCGCCGTGGTGGCGCTCGCTCTTGCGGAAGTACGGCAGCACCTCGGCGAAGGACCAGCCGGGGTTGCCCAGGGCCGCCCAGTCGTCGAAGTCGCTGTGGTGGCCGCGGATGTAGATCATGCCGTTGATCGAGCTGCTGCCGCCGAGCACCTTGCCCCGCGGCTGGTAGCCGACGCGCCCGCCCAGGCCGGCCTGGGGCACGGTATCGAAGGCCCAGTTGACGTGGTGCGTGGGCAGGATGGCGGCGATGCCCGCCGGCGCGTGCACCAGCGGCGAGCGGTCCTCCGGCCCCGCCTCGAGCAGGCACACGGAAACGCCGGGGTCGGCGCTCAGGCGGTTGGCCAGGACGCAACCGGACGAGCCGGCGCCAACGATGATGTAGTCGAATTCCATGGGGTGCTCCGGTGAGTGGGAAGGGAACGCCTCGGATTCTTCGCTGGCCGTCGTCCGATTGATTGATCTTTGATGACAGATAATTGATTCTTCACGACATGGAACCTTTCATCCGCACCACCTCCTTCACCGGCTTCCGCGAGCTGGTCGCCCAGCACGGCCAGGACCCGGCCGCGTACCTGCGGCGCTTCCGCATCAAGCCGCAGTTGCTCGACGACGAGGACGCCCGGGTGCCCTTCCGCTCGCTGGTGGGGCTGCTGGAATACGCCGCCGCCGAACTGGGCTGCCCGGACTTCGGCCTGCGCATGGCCGAGCACCAGAACCTGCACGTGCTCGGCCCCATCGCCGCCATCGCCCGCCACTCGGTGACCGTGGCCCACGCCCTGGGCGACGTGGTGCGGTTCATCGGCTACCACAGCCCGGGCATCCAGCTGGAACTCGACCAAGCGCCCGGCCAGGCCCCGCGCCTGTGCATCGCCCTGCGCATCCCCGGGGTGACGCAGCAGCGGCAGATGGCCGAGCTGGCCATGGGCGTGGCACACAACACCATGAAGCTGCTCTGCGGCCCCGGCTTCAAGGCCCAGGCAGTGGAGCTGCACGGCGCAAGCCCGGTACCGCTGCTGCGCTACCGGCGCTACTTCCATACCGAGGTGCGCAGCGGCCAGGCCGGCTACGCCATGCTGCTGACCCGCGCCCAGCTCGACCAGCGCATCGAGCAGCAGGACCCGGCGCTGCACCGCACCCTGGTGCAGTACCTCAGCCAGTTCGAACAGGAAGGCGCCGACCTGGGCGAGCTGGTGCGGCGCTGGGTCACGCGCATGCTGCCCACCCAGCGCTGCCGCCTGCCGCTGGTGGCCGAGCAGATGGGCCTGCACGAGCGCACCCTGCAGCGCCGCCTGGGCGAACTGGGGCTGACCTTCGACGAGGTGGTCGACAGCGTCCGCCGCGAGCGCGCGGAAACCTACCTGGCGGCGCGGGACATCCCCCTGGCGCAGATCGCCAACATGCTCGGCTACAGCGAACAGGCGGTGTTCAACCGCGCCTGCCGGCGCTGGTTCGACCTCACCCCCGGCGCCCGCCGCCGCCAGTTGCTGGCGCCGCGCGCGTAGATACACCCCGGCCACGTCCCACGCCAAGGTCGACCTCGGAGCCGCCTGGGGCCCAGGCCAAACGGCGGATAACGCCGGAGACGTTATACGCCCTACGGGGCTCGGCCGTGGCGTAGGGCGTATAACCGTTCGCGGTTATACGCCGATACACCCATGTCACAACCCACGCCAAGGTCGACCTTGGAGCCGCTTGAGGCCCAGGCCAAACGGCGGATAACGCCGGAGGCATTATGCGCCCTACGGGGTTCGGCCGTGGCGTAGGGCGTATAACCGTTCGCGGTTATACGCCGATACACCCGTGCCACAACCCACGCCAAGGTCGACCTCGGAGGCGTTATTCGCCGCCCAGGAACCAGCGGTAGTAGGGGTTGTCGCCGTCGTCGCGGACCACCTGGCGGGCGTCGCGGGCCCAGGCCTGGCGGTCGCCGCGGTAGGCGTGCAGGCTCAGGTCGTAGAAGCGCCGCAGGCGCGCCCAGTGGTCGTCCACCGCGGCGCGGAAGGACGGCTCGGCGCCCTCCAGCGGCGGCGCGCGGCGCAGCGCCAGCAGCACCGGCAGCACGCGGGTGATCTCCCTGGCGCGCACCCAGGGCGCGTACTCGATGCGCGGCTGGTCGTCGGTGACCGGCTGCGCGTCGCCGGCGAAGCTTTCCAGCCCGGCGCGGTCGGTCACCCAGGTGGCCAGCAGCGCCTCGGGCGAGTCCACGCCCACCTCGCCCAGGGCCGCGGCCACCGCCGGCTGCGCGAAACGCTCGCGGATGCGCGGCACGTCCAGGCGCAGCGGCTGCAGCGAGCCCACCAGGAGCATCTCGTGGAACTCGGTGGTCCACAGCCAGGCATGGGGGAAGACGTCGATGAAGCTGCGCACCAGCGCGCGGCTGTCCTCCTCGTTCTGCGTCGGCAGCGGCAGCCACTGGGCGACGATGCCGCCCTGCTCCAGGCGGCTGGCGGCCAGCTGGTAGAAGTCCCGCGAGTACAGGTTGACCACACCGGCGGCCGAAGGCGGCGGCGGTTCCAGGGTGATCATGTCGTAGCGCTCGGCGCTGCGCAGCAGCTCGCGGCGGCCATCGCGCAGGCGGATGTCCAGGCGCGGGTCGTGGCGGGCGTCGAAGTTGCCCTTGAAGTGCCGCGCCGCGGCCAGCACCTCGGGCAGCAGCTCGGCCACCACCGGGTGCTGCAGGGCCGGGTAGCGCAGCATGGCGCCGGCGGTGATGCCGGTGCCGAAGCCGATCACCAGCGCCGAGCGCGGTTCGCCGTCGTGCACCAGCAGCGGCAGCAGCGCCTGCAGACGCATGTAGCGCAACGAGGGCATGGCGTCGCCGGTGTTGGACACGCCCTGGATGTACAGGCGGCTGAAGCGGTTCTGCCCCCTGCCCTGCTCCACCACCGCCACGGTGCCGCCGCGGCCCTCTTCGTAGAAGGTGATCTGCCCGTTGCGCGCGGCCGGCAGCAGTTCGGCCAGGTGCCGCGGCGAGGTGAGCGCGCCGGCCGCCAGGGTGGCGACGGCGACCAGCGCCACGCCCAGGCGCATGCGCTTGCCCACCTGCTGGCCGCGGCATACCGCCAGCAGCCCGACGGCCGCGGCCAGCGCCGCGAGCAGCGCCAGGCTGCGCACCAGGCCCAGGCCGGGCACCAGCAGGAAGCCGGTGAGCATCACCCCGAGGATGCCGCCGAGGGTGTTGAGCGCCACCACCAGGCCGACGTCGCGGCCCACGTGGGCGCTGTCCACCGCCAGGCGCAGGGCCAGGGGAAAGGCGGCGCCCAGCAGCGTGGTGGGCAGGAACACCACGCACAGCGCGGCCACGGCGAAGCGCGCGCACATGCCGGCCAGCTCGCTGCCGCCCAGCCCCAGCACCAGTGCTTCGGCGCGGGTCTGCGCGCCCACCAGCCAGTGGCCGAGGCCGGCGACCTGGAGGATGGCCAGCAGCCCGGCGGCGGCGATCAGCAGGCCGAACAGGCCCCAGGGATCGCGGATGCGGTCGGCGCGCCGGGCGTACAGCGCGCTGCCCAGCACCAGGCCGCAGAGGTAGGTGGCCAGCACCATGGCGAAGGCGAAGGCGCGGGTGCTCATGAACTGCACGATGGACTGCGTCCACACCACTTCGTAGCCCAGGGCCACGCCGCCGGCCACGCAGTACAGGGCGATGGCCAGGCGCGCCGCGGGGCTGCGCGGCGCCACCGGCTGCCCGGCGGGCGCGGCGGGTTCCACGGCCTCGCGGCGGGCCAGCAGCGCGCCGGCGGCGGCCAGCAGGTTGAGGCCGGCGGCGGCGCAGGCGCTGCCGAGCACGCCCAGGGCCGGCAGCAGCACGAAGGCCGCCAGCAGCGTACCGGCGATGGCGCCGGCGGTATTGGCCGCATACAGCCCACCGCCGGCGCGGCCCAGTTGGTCGTTCGCCGGTTTCAGCGCCCGCACCAGCACCGGCAGCGTGCCGCCCATGAAGAAGGCCGGCAGGCCGACCAGGACGAAGGGCAATAGCCAGGCCGCCAGGCCAATGCCGGCCTCCAGGCGGGCGAAGGGCCCGGCGGCGTGGGCCAGGGCCACGCTGGCGGCGACGCCGAGCGCCGCCACCAGCAGCTCCAGGCCGGCGTACAGGCGCACCGGCCGGCGCAGGCGGTCGGCCCAGCGGCCGAAGGCCAGGCCGCCCAGGGCCAGGCCGGCGAAGAAGGCGCTGATGGCGGTGGTGACGGCATACACCTCCACCCCCACCACCAGGGAAAGCTGTTTCACCCACAGCACCTGGAACACCAGCGCCGCGCCCCCGGAGGCGAACATCAGCAGGGCCGGGAGCAGCATCTGCAGGTGGGCCCGGGAAGGGACTTCCGCGCCAACGGCACGACGGGATCGCATACGGGGCGGGTTGGCAGCTGAGGGCATCGGACGGCCTTGTCGGAAAATGGAAAAGCCTGCGACGGCAAAGCCGTCGCAGGCATCGGTCCGGAAGCCCGGCTCGCGGGCCTCCTATGCGGCACAGCTTACTTCGCAGTGCCCTGCTGCTTCATCTTCGCTTCGATCTGCTTGTCCACGTTCTCGCGGATCTGGTCGATGCTGAAGCTGGCCGGGCGCTGGCTCGGCGGGTACTCGACGAAGGTCTGCAGGAACTTCGCGGCCTTCTGCGTCCCCTGGAACAGCAGGTAGTCGTTCTTGGTCAGCCAGTCGTAGTACTGGTCGGAGACCACGTCCGCCCGCTCGTACGGGTCCATGCGCAGGTTGAACAGCTTGGGCACCCGCAGGCAGGTGAAGGGCTCGCTCCACACCTGCAGGCCGCCGGGCGCGCGCTGTTCGCACCAGACGATCTTCCAGTCGCCGAAGCGCATGCCCACCAGCTCGCCGTCGTCGTTGAAGTAGTAGAACTCGTTGCGCGCACTCTTGTCGGCCTTGCCGGTCAGGTAGTCCAGCTGGTTGAAGCCGTCCAGGTGCACCTTGAAGTTCTTGCCGCCGACGTTGGCGCCCTTGAGCAGGCGGTCCTTGATGTCGGTGTCGCCCACCGCGGCGAGCAGCGTCGGGAACCAGTCCAGCCCGGAGACCATCTGGGTGGAGACTTCGCCGGCCTTGATGTGGCCCGGCCAGCGGATCATCGCCGGCACCCGGTAGGCGCCTTCCCAGTTGGAGTTCTTCTCGTTGCGGAACGGGGTGGTCGCCGCATCCGGCCAGGACCACTGGTTCGGGCCGTTGTCGGTGGTGTAGATGACGATGGTGCTGTCGGCGATCTTCAGGTCATCCACCGCCTTGAGCAGTTTGCCGACGTCGCCGTCGTGCTCGATCATGCCGTCGGCGTATTCGTTGCCCAGCATGCCGCTCTGCCCTTTCATCGAGTCGCGCACGTGGGTGAAGGCGTGCATGCGCGTGGTGTTCATCCACACGAAGAACGGCTTGTCGGCCTTCACCTGCTTGTCCATGAAGTTGATGGCGGCCTGGGTAGTGTCGTCGTCGATGGTCTCCATGCGCTTGCTGTTCAGCGGGCCGGTGTCCTCGATCTTGCCGTCGGCGGTGGAGTGGATCACCCCGCGCGGCGTGGCGGCCTTGGTGAAGGCCTCGTCGTCCTTCGGCCAGTACGGGCGTTCGGGCTCTTCCTCGGCGTTGAGGTGGTACAGGTTGCCGAAGAACTCGTCGAAGCCGTGATTGGTCGGCAGGTACTCGTCGCGGTCGCCCAGGTGGTTCTTGCCGAACTGCCCGGTGGCGTAGCCCTGGGCCTTGAGCGCCTGGGCGATGGTGATGTCGCGCGCCTGCAGGCCCACCGGCACGCCAGGCATGCCGACCTTGGACAGGCCGGTGCGCAACGCCGACTGGCCGGTGATGAAGGTGGAACGGCCGGCGGTGCAGCTGTTCTCCGCGTAGTAGTCGGTGAACATCATGCCTTCGTGGGCGATGCGGTCGATGTTCGGCGTCTTGTAGCCGACCACGCCGAAGGCGTAGGCACTGATGTTGGTCTGGCCGACGTCGTCGCCGAAGATCACCAGGATGTTCGGCTTGTCAGCGGCGCTGGCGACCGAGCATCCGACTATCGCCGTCGCCGCCAGGGCGAAGCGCGACAACCATCTTCCCGTGCGTTTCATGTGGGTGTTACTCCTTTCCAGTTTGCTTGTCGTGAGCCACGACTACGTTCACCGGGGGCGCCGACCGGCCGGCTGGCGCCCCGCTGCGATCCTGCGGTTCAGTTGTTTCCCGCTTGCTGTTCGAACGGATAGATCCGCTTCCACTCCTTCGCCATGTCCACTACCGTCCAGCCCTTCTCCGTGGCCTCGTCGAGCGCCTTGTCCAGGCGCCCGACCTTGCTCTGGCGGTCGTAGGCCCATTCGCGCTCGCCGTCGGTGTGGTGCACCAGGCCGGCGAAGCGCAGGCCTTCGCCCGCGGTGGTCCACTGCAGCATCTGCAGGTCGCCGTCGGAGTTGCCGAAGGCGAGGATCGGCCGGCGGCCGATGATGGCGTCGATGCTCTCGGGCTTGCCGGCGCCGTCGTCGTTGTGGGTGAGCTTGGGCAGGCGCTGGATCGACAGCGCGCCCTCGTCGTCCTGGAAGCGGGTGGCGAAGGTGGTGCCGATCACCTGCTCCGGCGGGATGCCGTAGACCTCCTCGGCGAAGGCGCGCATGAAGGCCACTTCGCCGCCGGAGACGATGTAGGTCTTGAAGCCGTGCTCGCGCAGGTAGCCCAGCAGTTCCAGCATCGGCTGGTAGACCATCTCGGTGTAGGGCTTGTGGCTGCGCGGGTGCGTGGCGCTGGCCAGCCAGCGCCGGGCGTTGTCGGTGAAGGCCTCGGTGCTCATGTTGGTGTGGGTGGCCATGACGATCTCCAGCAGGCCGCGCATGCCGGCCGCCTCCAGGGCCTTCTGGTCGTTCTCCAGCACCGCCTTGAACGGCATCTGCTCCTTCCACTCCGGGTGCTGCGGCGCCATGCGCTTCACCTCGGCCAGGGCGAACAGCACCTGGAAGTACAGCGGCTGCTCGGTCCACAGGGTGCCGTCGTTGTCGAACACGGCGATGCGTTCGGCGGGCTTCACGTAGTCCTTGCCGCCCTCGGTGCTCACCGCCTCGACGAACTTCACGATGGCCTGCCTGGAGGGCCCGTCGTTCCACGACGGCAGCACCTCGGCCGCCTGGGCCAGCAGCGGCAGGCAGAGCAGCAGGGTGAAGATCCAGCGCAGGGTGGGTGGCGTGCGGTGTGCGTACATGGGACGTCCTTGCTTCAGGGGTTCAACGGCTTGAGGCTGTGGTGCGCCGGTGCGGGTTCGTCGTGTTCGGCAACAGCCTTCGGCAGCCCGGGCAGCGCCTTCAGAAGCGCCTCCGGGGTGTCTGCACGGTGTTCGCGTCCATAGCGAGTTCTGAAAAACGCTAGCAAATAATCGACAGTCGGCTCGGGCAGGCGGCCAAAGGCGCTACTCATTTCGTGACATCCGGTGCGCCGGCGCAGCCACAGGTACAGCGCGCCCAGCTGCGGCGGCGAGCCTTCGAGCTGCGGGCGCACCTGGCGCCAGGCGTATTCGGGAGAGTCCAGCCAGGCCTGCTGGCGGCGCTGGCGCCAGCTGCGCCATTGGCCGACCAGCGGCGCGCCCCAGCGCTGCCCGGCGAATGCCAGCGCGGCCAGCAGCACCAGGGCCAGGCCGATGAGCAGCCAGTGCCCGGCGATGTGCACCTGGGCTTTCTGCCCCAGGCGGCGCAGGTCCTCGGTGATGGAGAACGGCGCCTGGTAGCCGGCCGCGCCCTTGGCCTCCAGGTCCAGGGCCGGCACGGAGGCGGTCTTCTGCTCGCCCGTGGCGGCATCCCACCAGCGCAGCTCGATGGCCGGCAGGCTGAAGCGGCCGGCCTCGCTCACCACGTAGGTCGCCGCATCCTCGCGCTCGCCGCCGTCGACGCCGCCGCGCCCGTCGCCCATGGGCTTCACCGTCGGCGTCTGCACGTAGCGGCGCAGCCCGTCCACCTCGGCGAAGGCCGGCGCCGGGATCAACATCGCCTGGGCCCCTTCGGCCTGCACGTGGAGGCGCCGAGTGACGCTGTCGCCTACCCGCAGCGGCTTGTGCGACTGCTCCAGCACCTGGCTGAAGTCGAGCTGCCGGGCCACCAGCCGCTGCGCCCCGGCCTCGCCGCCGGCGGGCTCGCGGGCGGTGAAATGCAGGGGCTGGCTGTGCACCGTCAGCGGCCCGCTGCCCTGCCCCGGCTGCACCTGGATGGCCAGGGCGGGAATGTCGAAGGCGCGGGCCTGCTGCGGGGTGATCTGGTAGCTGTAGCGCAGGCCGAAGAACGGCTTGCCGTCGATCTGCTCGGTGAGGTGCGTGGCCTCGCCGCTGGGCACCGACACCACCGCGCCGTCCAGCGCCAGCTTGGGCAGTTGCGGCGCTGCGCTGAACCAGGTGTCCACCAGCAGGTCCAGCTGCAGGCTGAGGGTGCCGCCCACCAGCACCGAGTCGCCCGGCAGCAGTTGGCTGCGCACCTTCACCAGCGGTTCGTCGGCCAGCGCCGGCACGGGCAGGGCCAGCAGCAGGCACAGCAGCAGGCGCTTCATGGCGTGGCCTCCGTGGCCGGGTTGCGCGCGGCGTCCTGCAGCAGGAACTTGCGCTTGAGGAAGCGCGCCGGCGAGGTGGTCAGGTTGCTCAGCCACTGCTCGTCGGAGCTGGCCTGGCCGGTCTGGCTCGGCACCGACTTGCCCTTGCCGGTGGTGTTGTCGAACACCTCCTTGTCGGCCTTCTCGTCCGGCGGCCCGGCTTCCTGCTGGGCGTCGCGGTCCTTCTGCAGGGCCTGCGCCAGGGCCAGGTTGGCCTTGGCCTCGGGGAAGTCCGCCTGGCGCGCCAGGGCCTGGCGGTAGGCGGCGATGGCCTGCTCGAACTTGCTCAGGCGCACATAGGTGTTGCCCAGGTAGAAATACGCTTGCGCCGTGTCCAGCCGGGCGAAGCTGGCCAGGGCCAGTGGGTAGTCCGCCGCGCGGTAGGCGGCGATGCCCTTCCAGTACACATCCTGGAAGTGCGCCGCGGCCTGCGGGTAGTGCTCGTGCTCGAAGGCCCAGCGGCCCTGCTGGTCGGCAGTGAAGAAGGCGTCCGCCAGCGGCCCGGCGTGTGCCGGCGGCGCCGGCCAGCCCAGGCCCAGGGCCAGCAGCGCCGCGCCCAGCCAGTGCACCTGCCAGCCCTTGCGGACGGCCAGCAGCGCCAGCGCCAGCAACGGCCAGCACAGCCAGTAGCCGGCGTCCTTCCAGTGCAGTTCGCGGCCGTCGTCCTGGGCCGCCTGGAAGTGCTGCTGGGCGTGCAGCTCGATCCAGTCCAGGTCGTCGTCGTTCAGCGTCAGGCTTCCCAGGGGAGCGTCGGCGGCGTCGGCCAGGCCCTTCAGGCCCTCGGCGTCGAAGCGCGCCAGCAGCGGCCGGCCCTCGGCGTCCTCCTGGCCGCCCTTGAGCAGGCCGCCGTCCTGGCTGCCCACGGCCAGCACCAGCACCTGCAGCTCGCTGCCCTGCAGGGCCTTGCCGATGGCGTCGAACTGGGTGCGGTCGGCGCCGTCGGTGACCAGCACCAGGGTGCCCGGCGCCTGCTCGGCGGCCAGCAGGCGCTTGGCCACCTCGATGGCGCCCAGGGCGTCCTTGCCGCTGCGCTCGATCAGGTTGCTGGACAGCGCCTGCAGGAAGCTGTCCAGCAGGGCCGGGTCCTCGGTAGCCGGCAGCACCAGGTGCGCGCTGCCGGCATAGGCCAGCAGCGCGGTATGGCCGCCGGCGCGGCGCTGGATGAGGTCGTGCAGCTTGTGCTTGGCCGCCTCCAGGCGCGAGGGCGGCACGTCGTCGGCGTCCATCGAGGGCGACAGGTCCAGGGCCAGGATCAGCGGCGCGCGGTTGTCGAGGAAGGCCGGACGGTCCTGCTCCCAGGTCGGCCCGGCGGCTGCGATGCCGCCCAGCACCAGGAAGGCGCCGAGCAGGTGCACCGGGCGCAGGCGCTGGTTGTCCTGCGGGGTGATCACCAGGTGCTGCAGCAGGTGCGGGGCGATGATGCCGTCCAGGCGCCGCGCCAGGTCGTGGCGGCGCGCCCACAGCAGCGGGAAGAGGACGCCGGGCAGCAGTGCCAGCAGCCACAGCGGGCGCAGGAAGTGGAAGGCGGCGAGGTCGATATCCATCTCAGCCCTCCACCTGCGTCTGGCGCCGCCCCGGCGCGCTCACGCGCCCGGCCAGGGCCGCCAGGCCATGGGCCAGCGCCAGGGCCAGCAGCGCCGCGCCCAGGGGCAGCCAGAACAGGTCGCGCTTGGGCTGGTGGCTGAAGGTTTTCACCTTGTGCGGGGTGATGCGGTCCAGGGTGGCGTACACCTGCTGCAGGGCACCGCTGTCGCCTGCGCGGAAGAAGCGCCCGCCGGTGGCCCGGGCGATGCCGCGCAGGCCGTCCAGGTCCACCTTGGCCTCGCCGCTGGCCGCGGGGTCGCCGATGCCGATGGTGTGCACCACGATGCCGTGCTCGCGGGCCATGGCCGCCGCGTGGTCGGGGGTGATGGCGCTGGCGGTGTCGTTGCCGTCGGTGAGCAGGATCAGCACCTTCTCCTGCTCCCGGGCGTCGGCCAGCAGCTTGATGGTCAGGCCAATGGCATCGCCCAGGGCGGTGTTCGGCCCGGCCATGCCGATGCCCACCTCGTCCAGCAGCATCAGCAGGCTGGCGTGGTCCAGGGTCGGCGGCGCCTGGGGGAAGGCGCCGGTGCCGAAGACGATCAGGCCGATGCGGTCGTCCTTGCGCCTGGCGATGAAGTCGCGCACCACGCTCTTCACCGCGCTCAGGCGGTCCACCTTCTGCCCGTCGGGGCCTGCGTAGTCGCGGGTCTCCATGGACTGGGAGATGTCCAGCGCCAGCATCAGGTCGCGGATCGGCCGTTCCTTCTCGATGGGCTTCTCCACCAGCACCGGGCGCGCACAGGCGGCCACCAGCAGGGCCCACACCAGCAGGTTCAGCCACAATTGCCAGCGCCCGCCGGCGGCCCGGCCACTGCCCGGGGCCTGGCCGGTGGCGCGGCTCATGGCGGCGAAGAACGGCACGCGCAGGGCGCTGCGCGACTCGTGGTAGGCGCGCAGGTAGCGGTACGCCAGCCAGGGCAGCGGCAGCAGGAACAGCAGCCAGGGATAATCAAACTGCCACATGGTGGACCTCGATCCAATGCCGGCAGGCTGCCAGCAGTGCCTGTACCTCGCTGTCGGCCAGGGCCTGCAGGCGCTCGGCCGGGGCGTAGGCGAGCAGCGCCAGGCGCTGCGCCAGGTCCGCCGGCAGCGGCGTGGCGCTGCGCCGTTGCAGGAACGCCTGCCACTGCGGCCCGCCCAGGCGCGCCGCGGCCTCGCCGCCGGGCAGCGACAGGGCCACGCGCTTGAGCAGCTGCGGTAGTTCGCGCAGGGCGCCCAGGCGGCGCTGCGGGTCGGCCAGCTCGGCGCTCAGTTGGTCCAGCAGGGCCAGGGCCTCGCGCCGGTAGCGGTCGCGCCGCCAGCGCAGGTAGCGCCAGGTGCCCCAGGCCGCCAGCAAGGCGACCAGCACCAGCGCCAGCACCAGCCAGCCCCAGGTCTGCGGCCAGTAGCCGGTGACCGGTGGCGGCAGCGCCAGCTCCTGCAGCTGGTCGATGCCCGGTACGGCGGCCAGGCTCATCGCGGCACGCCCGATAGCCGGCCCAGTTCGCCGCGCAGCTGCTCCAGGCTCTCGCGCCCGGTGCTGAACATCATCAGCGGCACCTGGCTGCGGCGCAGCAGCGTGGCCACGTCCTTCAGCCGCCCGGAGAGGAATTCGCCCAGCGGCTGGTGCACCTGGCGCCGGCCCACTTCCAGTTCCACCTGCAGTTCGCCCTGGGTGACGGTGACGCGGCCGCGGTCGGGAATCTTCAGGGCGATGGGGTCGAACACCTGCAGCGCCAGCACGTCGTTGTGCGCGCTCAGCTGGCGCAGCAGCTGCAGGGTCTGCGGGCCGACGCCGGCGAAGTCGCTGATGATCACGATCAGCGCGTCGTGCCCGGCCACCGCCAGGCACTCGCGCAGCACCCGGTCGAGCTGCCCCGGCGACTCGTCGTCGGTGCGTGTCGCCTGCAGCGAATGGTTGTGCCGCACCACCGCCGAGCACAGCGCCTCCACCCGCGCGCGGCTGCGCAACGGGCGCACGTAGTCGATGCGCTGGTCGCCGAACACCAGCCCGCCCACCCGGTCGCCGGCGTGGAAGGCCATCCAGGCGCCGATGGCCGCCAGCTCCGCAGCGGTCACCGACTTGAAGTTGCGTTTGGAGCCGAAGTACATGCTCATGCGCTGGTCCACCAGCAGCAGCGTCGGGCGGTCGCGCTCCTCGGTGTAGCTGCGCACGAAGGGCTTGCCGTAGCGCAGCGAGGCACGCCAGTCCAGGTGCCGCAGGTCGTCGCCGGGGCTGTACTGGCGCAGCTCGTCGAAGCTCAGCCCGCGGCCGCGCAAACGCGCCGCGTGGTTGCCGGAGAGCACGCTGGACAGCGGCTGCCGCGACAGGAAACTGAGCCCGCGCACCTGGTGCTCCAGCAGCATCAGCTGCTCCAGCGAGGCGTAGACGAAGCCGTCGGCGACGGGCGTTGCAGGGGCCATGGCTACCCTCCCCTCAGGCCGGTACCGCGACCTTGTCGAGCAGCCGGTCGACCACCTGGTCGGCGCTCACGCCGTCGGCCACGGCGTCGTAGGACAGCAGCAGGCGGTGGCGCAGCACCGGGTGCAGCACGGCGCGCACGTCGTCGGGCGAGACGTAGTCGCTGCCGGCCAGCCAGGCGTGGGCGCGCGCCACGCGGTCCAGGCTGATGCCGCCGCGCGGGCTGGCGCCCACCTTGATCCAGCGCGCCAGGTCCGCGTCGTAGTCGGCCGGGCGGCGGGTGGCGTTGATCAGGTCGATCAGGTAGCGGTCGATGGCCTCGGCCACGTGCACCTGGCCGACCTCGCGGCGGGCGGCGAAGATCGCCTCCTGGGCCAGCGGCGCGGGCGCCTCGGCGGCTGCGCCGGCCTGCTGGCGCTGCTCCTCGGCGCGCACCAGGCGCAGCACCTGGGTCTCGTCCTCCACCCTGGGGTAGTCGATCAAGAGCTTCATCAGGAAGCGGTCCATCTGCGCCTCGGGCAGCGGGTAGGTGCCTTCCTGCTCGATGGGGTTCTGCGTGGCCAGCACCATGAACAGCCCGGGCATGGCGTGGGTCTGCCCGGCCACGGTGATCTGGCGTTCCTCCATGGCCTCCAGCAGGGCCGCCTGGACCTTGGCCGGGGCGCGGTTGATCTCGTCGGCGAGGATGACGTTGCCGAACAGCGGGCCGGGCTGGAACTTCAGCTGGTTGCCGGCCTCGGTCTGCTGCAGGATCTCGCCGCCGGTGATGTCCGAGGGCAGCAGGTCGGGGGTGAACTGGATGCGGCTCATGCGCGCGTCGAGGTTCTTCGACAGGGCCTTGACCGTGCGCGTCTTGGCCAGGCCGGGCAGGCTCTCCAGCAACACATGGCCGTTGGCCAGAAGCCCCAGCAGGATGTTGCGGATGGTCTCTTCCTGCCCCAGTACCTGCGCACCGACGCTGGCTTCCAGGCTGGCGATCTGCTCACGTGTGCTCACTGTCTTTTTCCTTGTTCCGGCCGTCGCATCGCATGCGGTTTCCCTGCGGCGGGCGCACCATGCCTGGCGCTTTGCCACTCCACTGCGCTGGCGCAGGGTTGCCCTAACTCTAGTCCGCGGCCCGGTCGGCGCCACGGCAAAAGCCGCACTGTCGTGTAATGAACATCCCCGTCGCGGCCCTGGGCCTGCGAGGTTGCGTAACCGCTGTCAGTATCTAGGCTGGTCTGTGTCACAACACTCCCCCAAAGGGGTGGTAGCCGCGCACGCAAGGGCGCCGGCACCGCCGACAACGAGCAAAAGGAAGCGCCGTGGCGAGCAAGAAATTCCGTCGTTTGCGATTGAACCCAGCCATGCTGGCAGGTGCGCTGGGGCTGGCCGCCGGCAGCGCCTGGGGCGCCGATGCGCTGATCTACGAAGTGGGCCAGGAAGGCACGGGCCTGGCCAACGCCGGCGCCGCGGCGCTGGCCCGCGACCCCAGCGTGCTGATGAGCAACCCGGCGGGCATCACCGCGCTGGCCGGCACCCAGATCAACGCCAACGGCCAGGTGCTGCTGGGGCACTACAAGTTCTCTCGCGACGACGCCAACCAGTTCGACGGCAACGAAGGCGGCAATGCCCTGAAGTACCTGCCCGGCGCCAGCCTCTTCGTCAGCCACCGCATCGACGAAGACAACGCCATCGGCTTCGGCGTGTACGGCAACTTCGGCCTGGCGGTGGACTACGACGACGACTGGGCGGGCCGCTACTTCACCCAGGAGGCGGCGATTCTCAGCGTGTCCCTGCAGCCGACACTGGCGCACAAGTTCACCGACAAGCTCTCCGTCGGCATCGGTCCGCGCCTGGTGTACGGCTACTACCGCACCGAAGTGGCGGTCAACAACAGCCTGCTCGGCCTGGTCGACCGCCCCGACGGCCAGCTGGAATACAAGGACACCGACGTCGGCACCGGCTTCAACATCGGCCTGCTCTACGAACTGAACGAGCGCACCCGCGTCGGCCTGGCGTACACCAGCAAGGTCAAGCTGGAATTCAAGGACCGCCCGGACCTGGACAACATCAGCAACCCGCTGCTCAACGCCGCCCTCAACCGCCTCGACGTGGACAAGCTGGAACTGGACCTGAACATCCCGCAGACGGCCCAGCTCAGCCTCGCCTACGACCTCGACCCGCAATGGACGCTGCTGGGCAGCCTGGGCTGGCAGGACTGGAGCGACTTCGGCGACATCGGCGTGGAAGTCGATGCCAACGCCGGCGGCGTCAGCCGCACCGTCGACCGCCAGTACAAGGATTCCTGGCATGCCTCGGTCGGCGCCCAGTACCAGGCCACGCCGAAACTGCGCTGGAGCATGGGCATGGGCTACGACAGCCCGATGGTCGACGACGGCGACCGCACCGTGGACAACCCCGCCGGCGCCGTCTGGCGCTTCGCCACGGGTATCAACTACGACCTGGGCGACGGCATGGACGTGCACTTCGCCTACACTCTCATGTGGCTGGGTGATATGGACGTCGAGCAGACCAAGTCGCGCTCCGGAACCACCCTCTCCGGCACCTACAAGGATGCCGCACTGCATGCCCTGGCCGCGGGCGTCACCTGGCGCTACTAGCGGCCAGCGGACAACCCTGGCCGTGCACCCGATCCCCTACCCTGTCATTACCGTCCAACAAGGAGCAACTCGATGAAGTTGAAGTCGTTAGCGGTATCCGTGTGCCTGGCGTCCCTCGTGCTCTCCGGCTGCGCGAGCAAGTACGTCGAGCCCGAGCAGTACTCCGGTTTCCTCAAGAACTACAGCGTGCTGAAGGAAGAAAAATCGCCTTCCGGAGCACCGGTCATGCGCTGGATCCAGCCGGGCATCGACGTCAACCGCTTCACCAGCGTTTATGTCGAGCCGAGCCAGCTCTATCCCCAGCCGCAACCCACCGAGAAGATCCCGCAGAGCACCCTGAGCGGCATCACCACCTACTACGACCAGGCCCTGCAGACGCAATTCGCCAAGGCCCTGCCATTGGCCAGCGGCCCCGGCCCGGGCGTGCTGGTGGTGCGCCCGGCGATCACCGGGGTGAGCGCCTCGACCAAGGGCCTGCAGCCCTACGAGGTGATCCCCATCGCCCTGGTGGCCGCCGGCGTCAGCGTCGCCACCGGCATCCGCGACCAGGACACCAGCATCGCCACCGAGGCGGCCTTCCTCGACGGCGGCAACAGCCAGGTGGTGGCCGAGGTGGTGCGCAAGGGCGCCGGCGCCGAGCTGGAGAACTCCTCCCAGGTCATGAAGGCCAGCGACGCCCGCGCCGTGCTCGACGGCTGGGCCGCGGACATGGTCAAGTCGTTCCAGGCACTGAAGAAGTAAGCCCCGCCGCCCGGGGCCCCGCTGCCCCGGGCGCCTTTTCCGCAGCACCCCATACACGACAGCTCATCGCCCCAGCGTGCAGGCCCCACCTCGGCGGCCATACTGACGGGCAACCCACCGGCTACGAACAAGAACGGACATGGATAGCATTCGCGGCACAGCCTTTCTCAAATTCGGCGAACTGGTCACCGAGCGCGGCGCCTCCGTGCGCGACTTCCTCGCCCCCCATCGCATCGGCCTGGACGTGGTCGGCAGTTTCGACAAGCAACTGCCCTACAAGAGCCTGGTGCAGATCTTCGAGGGCAGCGCCCGGGCCCTCGACCTACCGCACTTCGGCCTGGAGCTGGCCACCCGCCAGGGCTTCGCGCTGGCAGGCCCGCTGCAGCACCTGGCCCACTCCGCGCCCACGGTGGGCGACGCCCTGGTGGCGGTGATCCGCTACATGAGCATATACAGCCCTTCCATCCTCTATCGCCTGGAACGCCGCCCCGGCCAGGCGCTGCTGTACTTCGACAATGCCCTGCCCAGCAACATCCAGACGCCGCAGATCGTGGAGAAATCGGTGCTGCACGGCAAACTGCTGGTCAGCGAAGTGAGCGGCACCCCCTGGACTCCCAAGGCCGTGATGTTCCGCCACCAGGCCGTGGGCGAAATGGAGACCTATCGCGAGTACTTCGGCTGCCCGGTGCTGTTCGGCCAGGACCACAACGCCCTGGTCATGCCCGCGGAGGTGCTGCAGCGCGCCTGCCTCCACCACGACGCGATCCTGCACTCCATCGTGCGCTTCTACCTGGAGACCTACAGCGACGTCAACGACGACCTGCGCGAGAAAGTGGCGCGCAAGATCCGCATCCTGCTGCCGAACCACCGCTGCAGCCTGGAGCAGGTCGCCCACGCCCTCGGCCTGCACCCCAGGACGCTGCAGCGGCGCCTCGCCGACGATGGTATCGACTTCGAGGAACACCTGGACCGCATCCGCCGCCGCCAGGCCGAACAGATGCTGCGCCGGACCAACCTGAGCGTGGCGCAGATCGCCAGCGAGCTGGGCTACCGGCGCACCACCTCGTTCTGCCGCGCGCACCAGCGCTGGTTCGACATGACGCCCCTGGAGCACCGGCGCCTGCACGGCGACCCCGGCATCATCATGCCGGGGGCCACCGACTAGCGGCGCGGATCGGCCCCGGGGTCGCCCTCCCCGGCCGGTGGCGCGGCCGGCGCGCTGTACCACCTGTCCCGGGGTACCCACTTCTCCTGCGCGGGGTCGGCCAGGTAGTGCGGCGACATGATCTGCACGCCGTATTCGTTGAACACGTCCTGGATGTTCGCGTGCAGCAGGCTCAGCAGCTCGGCGCGCGGCCGTGGCTCGCTGGGCACGGCCTGGGCCACCAGGCGGTACTCGGGGTAGAAATCCGACAGGCCGGTCTGGAACACCTGCGGCCGGGGCTTGCCGAGAATGCCGTCGGTGCGCCGGGCGGCCTCGATCAGCATCGCCTCCACCTGGCGCCAGGGCGTGTCGTAGCCGATGGTCACCACGGTGTCGACGATGTAGCCGGTGCCCTGCACGGCGCGCGAATAGTTGCGCGTCACCGAACCGGTGATCATCGAGTTGGGCAGCGTCAGCACCTCGCCCAGGCCGGTGCGGATGGTGGTGTTGAACATGCCCACCTCGGTGACCGTGCCCTCGTTGTCGCCCACCCGCACGTACTCGCCCACCCGGAGCGTGCGCGAATAGGTGAGGATGAGCCCGGCGGCGGCCTGGCCGACCATGCTCGACGCGCCCAGGGAGATCATCAGGCCCAGCAGCACCGAAAGCCCCTTGAAGGCGTCGGTGCCCGAGCCCGGCAGGTACGGGTAGGCCATCACCAGGGCGAACAGCCAGATGGCCAGGGACGTCAGGCGCGTGGTCGGCTGCAGCGTCTCCACGGTTAGCCAGCGGATGTTCCCGGGGCGCGCCAGGCGTTCCAGCAGGCGCCGGCTGAAGCCGCTCACGCCGCGGGCGATGAAGAAGATCGCCACGGCCACGGCGATGCCCGGGATGGCGCCGACGATGCCGTCCAGCAGGTAGTCGGCCAGCTCCAGCAGGTAGACGTTGAGGCTCTCGCCCCAGGGCCGCGTGTAGGGGAACTGCGAGAGCACGAAGCTCAGCCACTTGTAGCCGCACAGCAGCACCACCGCCCAGTACAGCAGCGCCAGCAGGCGGTCCACCAGGTAGAACACGTACTGCATGTCCAGCAGCGGCGTGTGCCCGACCTTGATCTGGTAGGTGCGTTCACGCATCAGCAGCGGCAGCCGGCCGCGCAGCTTGCGCCGCAGGTAGCCGGCGCCCTTGAGCAGCAGCGCATAGACCAGCGTGGCCAGCGCCGAGAACCCCAGCGCCATGAGCAGGAAGCGCAGGCTGCGCGCCTGGCCGGTTTCCTCCACCACCACGCGCAGGTTGGCCGCGGCTGCCCGGGCCGCCTCCTGCACCGAGCCGCCGGGCACGTCCAGGTCCAGCGGCGAGACGATGAACGCCCGCCGGCCGCCCAGCAGCACCAGTTGGCTGTGCAGGATGGTATCGACGCCCACCTTCAGCTCGTCGGTGCCCTGCAGGGCCTCCTCGATCACCGCCTTGGCCCGCTGCGCGCGGGCCGCCGGCGTCTCGCCCAGCAAGGTGGCGTGGAAGGTGATGATGCTGCGGTTGGCCACCTTCAGCTCCGCCGGCGTGCCCGGCACCCCTTCCGTGGCATCGGCCGGCACCTCCGCCAGCACCCACCCCGGCAACGCGACGAACAGCAACAGCAGCATGCTGAACCAGCGCCTCATGTACTCCACTCCTTGGCCCTCGCTGCGGGCATCGATGGCTACACCTGCGGGCACGCACGGGTGCCCTGGCTCAAGCGTAGCCACTGGCGCGACATTCGTCGGCGCGCCGGCGGCACCTGCCGGAAACATCGACTGCGCCACAGTTCCCGGCCGCTGCGGCAGCCACCGCCGGCTATACCTAGGTTGTCGCCCACCCGGCCTCCGGGCGGGCGGCTCTCGTGTTCCGATGCAATGGCCTTTTTGGCCCGCCGACGTTGCGGGCGAGCGCTCCCCGCCGGGCCCCGCCAGGCTCCTGGGCCCGGCCCTGGCGGGGGCCTGTCGTTCAAAGAGAAGGCCGGTTTTTCCCCTGCGCTGGCGAGCCCCGCGCGTGCGGCTAGCCTTCAGGCAACGCACCCGCAATGGAGCTTTTCCGCATGGCCGCCCGCAAGTTCCTCGAGATCAGCAGTGCCCGCGACTACCTGGACGTCCTGATACGCGCCGGGCTGATCGCCGGGCTGGTGATCTTCTGCTACGAAATCTTCCGCCCCTTCCTCGGCGTGATGCTCTGGGCGGTGATCCTCGCCGTCACCCTGCACCCGCTGAACGCCCGCATCGCCGGCGCCCTGCGCCTGTCCCCGGGCAAGGCCGCCACCCTGCTGGTGCTGCTCGCCCTGCTGTGCCTCATCGTGCCCCTGGCCTTCCTCGGCGAATCCATCGCCAGCTCCGTGCAACTGGCGCTGCACTCGGCCCAGGAGTGGAAGCTGGAAATCCCCCCGCCCACCGAGGCCGTGCAGGGCTGGCCGGTGATCGGCGAGCCGCTGTACCGCATCTGGATGCACGCCTCCCAGGACCTGAGCTGGGCCCTGCAGCAGGTGGCCCCGCACCTGAAGGACCTGAGCAAGACCCTGCTGGTGAAACTGGCCGGCGTGGGCACCGGCGTGCTGGTGTTCGTCTTCGCCCTGATCATCGCCGGGCTGTTCCTGGCCAACGGCGAGCGCAGCGCGCACCGCGCCACCGTCATCGCCCAGCGCATCTTCAGCCCCGAGCGCGGCGCCGAACTGGCCAGCCTGTGCGCGGCCACCATCCGCGCGGTGGCCCAGGGCGTGGTGGGCATCGCCTTCATCCAGATGCTGCTGGTGGGCGTGGGCCTGGTGCTGATGGGCGTGCCCGGCGCCGGCCTGCTGGCCCTGCTGGTGCTGTTGCTGGGCATCATGCAACTGCCGGTGCTGCTGATCACCCTGCCGGTGGTGCTCTACGTGTTCAGCCAGGACGGCGTGGGCGCCACCACCATCCTCTTCGCCATCTGGACCATAGCCGCGGGCCTGTCGGACAACGTGCTCAAGCCGCTGATGCTCGGCCGCGGCGTCTCCGTGCCCATGCCGGTGGTGCTGATCGGCGCCCTGGGCGGGATGATCAGCAACGGCATCATCGGCCTGTTCATCGGCCCGGTGGTGCTGGCGGTGGGCTACGAGCTGTTCAACTCCTGGGTGGACCAGGTGCAGAACGGCGGCGAACAGCCGGCGGCGGAAAACCCCGCGGGCGAACCGGGCGCCGCCCACCCCTGAATGGCGAAGGGCGGTACATACACCGCCCTCGCTCCGTTTCAACCGAAAAGTCCCACGCGCATTCGCCCTTGTGGTCTTACAAGGCGAGCCCCTAGATTCGGTCCGTCACGGTGATCCCGTGGCCGGGCGTCGCAACCCGAAACCGCATAGAAGCGCACGAAGCGCCAATGCATCTTGCACAGGCGCTTTTTCTTGCCTGCTGCACGGTGCAGTCATGGCGGATCGTGCGGGTCAGGCTCCAGCCTGGCCGGTTTCTGCTTCTATGCACCGGTTTGCGACCCCCGCACGGTCCGCCGCCCTTTTGGGCCGCGGCCCTTCCCACTCCCATGAGGCAAAGGACATGCGCTACCTCTCCACACCGTGCATCCGTTGCCGACCCGCCCCCTGGAGGTAGCCCGTGCCCGAAGCGAAGCTGGAACCCCTGCAGCACCAGTCGTACGAAGACGTCCTCTTCGTCAACCCCAATGCCCCCGCCAACCACCTGTTCGAAGCCGCCGAATCGCGCCTGAGCCGCCTGGAAGACATGCTGCGGGTACTGGAGAACCACGAAGGCTCCGACGTCCTGGTGATGGAAACCGCCCGCATCGCCTCTGCCCTGGCGCCCCTGGCCGGCGAAGCCAAGCAGCTGTACGCCCTGGCCCACCAGGCGCGGTGATGAAGCCGCCACCGTTGCAACACCGACAATGCCCTCCGACGACGAGGGCATTTTTCTACCCGCCCCCATCCAGCCGTAGGGCGCATAACGCCTAAGGCGTTATCCGCGAGGCGCGCCGATACCTCCTGCTATCGCGGACAGAGTCCGCTCCTACGGTTCCAGGAAGCACGATCGTAGGAGCGGACTCCGTCCGCGATTGGCCCCCGGCTACGCTGGACACCCCGGCGGCACGAATGGCGGCGGATAACCGCGAACGGTTATTCGCCCTACATTGCCCCACCCACGCCATCCCCTGTAGGAGCGCGCCCTGCGCGCGAATCGCGCGCAGGGCCCGCTCCTACAGTCACCCTGAGGCATGGCGTTCCCGTAGGGCGCATAACGCCTACGGCGTTATCCGCCGTTTTCATCGGGCCTCAGCGCATCGGCCAACGGCGGATAACCGCGAACGGTCATCCGCCCTACGTTGCCTCACCCACGCCATCCCCTGTAGGAGCGCGCCCTGCGCGCGATTCGCGGGCAGGGCCCGCTCCTACAGTCACCCTGAGGCATGGCGTTCCCGTAGGGCGCATAACGCCTACGGCGTTATCCGCCGTTTTCATCGGGCCCCGGCGCATCGGCCAACGGCGGATAACCGCGAACGGTTATGCGCCCTACGTTGCCCCACCCACGCCATACCCTGTAGGAGCGCACCCTGCGCGCGAATCGCGGGCAGGGCCCGCGCCTACAGTCACCCTGAGGCATGGCGTTCCCGTAGGGCGCATAACGCCTACGGCGTTATCCGCCGTTTTCGTCAGGCCCCGGTGCATCGGCCATCGGCGGATAACCGCGAACGGTTATGCGCCCTGCCCCGGCCAGCGATTTCGCGCAGGGCTCAATGCACCAGGCCCAGGGCCTTCGCCCGGACGATGGCCTGGGTGCGCCGCGACACACCCAGCTTGTTGTTGATGCGCTGGGCGTGGCTTTTCACCGTGTGCAGGGAAATGTGCAGGCGCTCGGCGATCTCCTGGTTGGCCAGGCCTTCGGCGATCATGCCCAGCACCGAGCGCTCGCGCCGGCTCAGTTGGCTGACGTCCACCGCCTCGCCTTCACCCTCGCCGGCCCTTCCGGCCCAGCGTGCAATCTCGGGGCGGAACGAGTGCCAGTAGGCCTGGGTGCCGGGCCCGCCGAAGCGCCTGGCCTGGGCCAGTGCATCGAACAGGGCCGCCTGCGCCTTGCGTTGCCGGCCGCCGGCCAGGTGCGCCTCGGCCAGGGCGAAGCCCAGCTCGGCCGCCAGCTCCAGCTGCCTCGCCCGTAACACCTCCTGCAGCCAGGGTTGCAGCACCTCGGCCAGGTCCTGCCCGGCGGCCACGGCGGCTCGGGCCTGGAGCAGTTCGAACTGCCGGCGCGCATCCACGCCGGGGAATTCCAGGTGCCAGCCCGGCCGCTCCAGGCACAGCGCCAGGTAGGCGGCGGCCAGTTCGGCACAGCGCCTGTGCTGGCCTTCGCGCAGCCACAGGCGGGCACGTAGCAGGTCCAGCTGCGGGCGGTACAGCGGTTCCGCGACACGCAGCAGCTGCATGCAGCGCAGGGCCTCGGTGAGCCTGGCATAGGCGCTGGCCAGGTCGCCCTGGGCGGCATCGATCTCGGCCAGGCCGGCGTGGGCCCAGGCCACCGCGGGGTCGGCGGCGGCCCCGCAGAATGCCAGGCCTTGCGCATACAGCTCCCGCGCCTCGGCCAGGCGCCCCTGGTGCCAGAGGTTGCGGGCGAGCTGCAGCTGCGTGCGGCCCCGCACCCGGCCGCCGAGGGTCGCCAGTTCGCTGTTCGCGCGCCTCAGCACCCCTTCGGCGCGGGCGAACTCGCCGCGCCATTCCAGGCGCCGGGCGTGCTGGAGCACCAGCATGGCCTCCAGGGTTCGGCAATCGCGGTCGCGAACCACCCTGGCCACGGCGTCTTCGAGCTGCCTCACGGCGTCGTCGCGGCCTTCGGCCTGTGCCTGTTCGAGCAGCGCCAGTTGCGTCAGCACCCGCACCGCCCAGGCCTGCCCGGGCAAGCCCTGCAGGGCCTGCTCCAGCGTCGCCGCGGCAGCCACTGCATCGCCTGCACGCAACTGCAATTGGCCGACCAGCGCCTGCCAGTGCCCGAGCCATTCGGCCTGACGCTGCCGGCACGGGCTCGGCAGGAAGGCGGCGAGTTGCCCGGCGCAGGCGCTGGCCTCGTCCAGCCGGCCGGCGAGCAGCAGCGACCAGGCCCGCAACAGGACCACCTGCGGCGTACTG
Source organism: Pseudomonas sp. RW407 (assembly GCF_003176655.1). NCBI lineage: Bacteria > Pseudomonadati > Pseudomonadota > Gammaproteobacteria > Pseudomonadales > Pseudomonadaceae > Pseudomonas > Pseudomonas sp. RW407. The sequence continues at coordinate 1,525,276 of NZ_QGSL01000106.1, forward strand.
CGCAGCAGGGTTTCCGGCAGGCGTTCACTCCAGCACAGCACCGCCGCCGGCCCTTCGCCGTGCAGCAGGGCCTCGATACCGATGCGCGCCATCAGGCTGGCCGCCATGTCCGGCTGCTCGGCCAGCAATGCGTAGTGCACCGCCTGCGCTTCCTCGCCCAGTTCGACGAAGTACTGACACGCCTGGCGATACAGGCAAAGCCGGGTCGACGGCGGCAGGCTGGCCGCCAGCGCGCCCGCCACGGCGGGGTGGACCCGCAGGCGTTCCTCGCCCGGCCCCACGGGCTCGACGAAGGCCCCGGCGTCAAGCAGCGCGGACAGCAGATGGGCGCCCTCGCCCGCTTCGAACAGGTGGCCGAGCAGGTGCTTGTCGAAATCCGCCAGGCAGGCCAGCTGGCACAGCGCCTGGCGCTGGCGCGCCGGCAGGCCGTCGAGCAGTTCGCAGTGCAGGTAATTCAGCAACAGGCGCTCGCGGCCGATCGGCGGCTCGCCCAGGCGGGCGGCCAGCAGGTCCAGGGCGGCGCCGGCGCACCAGCCATGGGTGCGCTGCAGCAGCGTGTCGGCCTCCAGCGACGGGGCCGCCTGCTGTTCCAGCAGCGCCTGTAGCTCGGCCCCGGTCAGGGCCAGTTGCCGCGCATCCACTTCGTGCAGGTCGCCGGCCAGCAGCAGGCGCGCCAGGGGCCAGGCCGGGCGGCGCCGGCTGGCGACCCACCAGCCAACCTGCGGCGAGGCGAGCTGCAGCAGCCGGCCCACCAACCTTTCCACCTCTTCGCCGGCGCCGCACAGGTGGTCGAGCATGATCCACAACGGCCGCTCCTGCTGCGCCAGGCGCGCCTCCAGCGCCTGCTCCGTGGCCTCCTGCAGCCCCAGCATGGAAGCCAGGCGCTGCACCACTTCGCTGACGCCGATGCGCCGGCCGCGCAGGTCCAGCCAGCACAACCCGGTGTTCGCCGGGGCTGCCTGGGCGCAGGCACGCAGCAGCAGGCTCTTGCCACTGCCGGCGCAGGCGCAGAGCAGGCGAAGGCGCGGGTTGCCCCGAAGCAGCGGCTCGCTCAGGCGCGGGCGTGGCAGGTGGTCCAGCGGCAGGTCGGGCAGGTTGTGCGGCATGGTGCGGGGAGACTCCGGGCGCGGCTGGGCGTTTTTCAGCCAATGCTAGGAAGCGCGCCGGACAAGGTTCATCCCCCGGACGGGGGAAAAAAGGGCGGCCCGGGGGGCCGCCAAACCACGGAGTTGCTCTGTCGACGGCCGGAGAGGCCGCCCGCCGGGAGCGGCGGGAAGTAAAAGGGGCGGCCCACAAACCGCCCGAAGCGGATGTTGCCGGTGTGGGCGGCGGACCAGGGCCCGCCGCCCTTGCCTTCAGAAGTTCACCCCCAGGCTCAGGGCGACGAAGTCACGGTCGCTGGAGGTGTTGTAGTCGCCACCGAAGAAGTTGGTGTACGACAGGCTGGCCGTGTAGGTGTTCAGGTAGTCGGCGTCCAGGCCCAGGCTGATCGCCTTGCGGCCTTCCTCGAAGTTGCCGCCCGGGCCCGGCGAGAAGCCATCGACGTCGTGGGACCAGGCCAGGCTGGGCTTGAGGTTCACCCCGGCGAACACGTCGTTGTAGTCCCAGATGGCGCGCATCCGGTAGCCCCAGGAGTCGGTGGTGGTGAAGCCGTCGCTGTCGCAGTAGCGGCTGACGTTCTTGCCGTTGGCGCCGACGGTGTTGGCGTTGATGGCCCGGCAGGTATTGTTGGGCAGTTCGCCGGGGCCGAAGACCGGGTCGCGGCCGTAGCGTACGTCGTGGCTGCTTTCCAGGCCGCCGACGTGGGTCCAGCCCACCTCGCCCACCAGGGTCAGGCGCTCGGCGCCCATGACCTGGTCGAGGAAGTGGGTGAAGGTGGTCTGCAGCTGGGTGATCTCCTTGCGCTCGTAGCCGGCCAGGGAGCTGCCGGGGATGGACGCCGGGTCGCCGCCGGCCAGGGAGAAGTTGGAGAAGGCGGCAAACGCCGGGTTGATCCCGGCCAGGCCGCGCACGCCGCCGTAGAGCAGGTCGGTGGTGTTGATCTGCACCGGGGCGTTGGGCCGGTAGCTGATCTCGCCCTGCCAGGCGGTACCGGTGGGCAGCGTGGTGGAGAAGCTCAGGCCGTAGAGGTGGATGTCCTCGGGGTACTCCATGAAATAGCTGCTGCCGCCGGCGACGTTGGCGATGGCCACGCCCTGGCGCGCGGCGGCCGGCACCTGCGGCACGGCGCCGGCGAGCACCTGTGCCGAGCGAACGTAGGTGGCGCGGTCGGCGGCGTTGACGCTGAGGATCGGCAGGCGCGAGTGGTAGTTCATGTAGTAGGCGCCGAATTCGGTGTCCAGCGCATCGGACATCCAGTGCAGGGCCATGCCGTACTGGCCGCCGTCGCGGGCGTCCTTGTCGCCGCTGCGCGGCACTATCACGCCCTCGCGGGTGGTCTGGTAGCCGAAGGCCGGGCCGAACGGCGCCAGGGCCGGGGACAGCACCGCCAGGTTGTTGCTGCAGCCATCGGCCACCACGTCGGCCTGGGAGAAGAAGGTGCCGCAGTTGTCCACCACCGTCTGGTCCCATTCCAGCTGGTAGAAGGCGTCCGCCGACAGGGAATCGGTGATGTTCTGCGAGACATAGAACATGTTCACCGGGATCAGGCCTTCCTTGATCTCGGCGCCGGGCCGGCGGAAGGCGGACACGTCGATGGGGTTGATGGCGTTGATGCCGCCCTGGATGAAGGTGCTCTCGCCCCAGCTCACCACCTGCTTGCCCAGGCGCACGCTGCCCGGCAGGTCGGCGATGCTGTAGTTGTGGTAGACGAAGGCGTCGAGCAGCTCGGCGCCGGAGGACTTGGCGCCTTCCTTGCGGCCGCTGTCGTCGATGTCCTTGAACAGGCGGCTTTCGTCCTTCAGCTCGAAGTCGTACCAGTACTTGCCGCGGACGAAGACGCCGGTGTCGCCGTACTTCAGCTCCAGGTCGTGGATGCCCTTGAAGATCTTCGAGAAGGTCTCGCCGCGCTTGAAGTTCAGGTGCGCGTCGTCGGAAGTCTGCGACAGGCCGCGGCCACCGTTGTTGCCGCCGATGAAGTCCTTGTCCGGCTTGCTCGTCGACCAGCTGGCGCCCACCGACAGGCTGGAGTCGAACTGCCCCTCGATCTCGCCGATGTTGAAGGTGACGGCCTGGGCGTGCCCGCCGATGCCGACCGCGACCGCCGCGGCCAGCGCCTGCAGCGGGAACCCGGCGCGCTTTCTCGTTGTACTCATGCGGCTCTCCCCATTCTGGGTGTTTTTGTTGGCCGCAGAAGCTAATCAGCCGAGCCGGTGCGTCGAAAGCAACCTAGTAGTGATTCGAAATTCATACCTTTCGCGCAAGGCCGCACTCCACCGGGGCCCGCCCGGGCCCGCCCCCCATTTGGGGGACATTCTCCGCCGCGGCGGATTGCTAGCTTGGCGTCAGGGCCGAACCTGC
>NZ_QGSL01000106.1:1528744-1575307 GCF_003176655.1 Pseudomonas sp. RW407
AGTCGCGGTCGTGGTGGATTTCCTCCAGATGGTGCGCCGGCACGGCGGGCTGCGCCTGGCGCCGGGGCAGCAGGAAGTAGGCGAGCGCCGGCAGCAGCACCAGTGCGCCGACCATGTTCCAGACGAACATGAAGGCCAGCAGCACGCCCATGTCGGCCTGGAACTTGATGGGCGAGAAGATCCAGGTGCCCACGCCGATGGCCAGGGTCACGCCGGTGAGCATCACCACCTTGCCGGTGAACAGCAGCGCCCGGTAATAGGCGGTGGAAAGGCTGGCGCCCTGGCGCAGCTGGGCCAGGACGATGCTCATGACGTAGAGCGCGTAGTCCACGCCGATACCCACGCCGAGGGCGATCACCGGCAGGGTCGCGACCTTCACGCCGATGCCCAGCGCCACCATCAGCGCCTCGCAGAGGATCGAGGTGAGCACCAGCGGCAGTACCGCGCAGAGCACCGCGCGCCAGGAACGGAAGGTCACCAGGCAAAGCAGCACGACCGCGCCGTACACCCACCAGAGCATGTCGTGGTTGGCCTGCCTGACCACGATGTTGGTGGCCGCTTCGATGCCCGCGCTGCCTGCGGCCAGGAGGAATTTCGCCTGATCGCCGTCGTTGTCGCGGGCGAAGGCCTGCACGCTGTCGACCACCCGCGCCAGGGTGTCGGCCTTGTGGTCGGTGAGGTAGGCGTAGAGCGTCAGCAGGCTGCAATCGTCGTTGTACAGGCCTCGCGGGGCGTTGGCGGTGACCATGTTGAGGGTGGCCTGGTTGTTCACCAGCTCGTACCACTTCGGGCTGCCCTCGGAGAGGCCGACCAGCACCCGGCGCTCGAGCAGCGCCAGGGAGTTGGTCGAGTCCACGCCCGGCAGGCCGCGCAGTTGCCAGTCCAGGTCGTCGACGCGCTTGAGGGTGTCGTAGGCCGAGCAGGCGCCGGCCGGGGTCTGCACCATCACCGCGAAGACGTCGCTGCTGGCGCCGTAGTGCGCGGTGACGAAGGCGTTGTCGCGGTTGTAGCGCGAGTCCGGGCGCAGCTCCGGGGCGCCGGCGTCGAGGTCGCCGACCTTCAGGTTCAGGCTCACCGCGTAGCCGCCGGCCGCCAGCAGCGCGGCCACGGCGATGCAGAGCGCGGCCCAGCGGCGGCGGGTGAACAGGTCGAGGAAGCGCCACACGGCATGCTTGTCCGCCCCGCTCGCCTCGGCCTCTTCGGCGCGCAGGCTGCGCCGCGCCGCCCTGAGGCTGACGCCGACGTAGGACAGCAGCACCGGCAGCAGGATCAGGTTGGTGAAGATCAGCACCGCCACGCCCAGGCTGGCGATCACCGCCAGGTCCTGGATGACCTGGATGCGGATGATCATCAGCACCGCGAAGCCGACCGCGTCGCACAGCAGCGCGGTGAGCCCGGCGAGGAACAGCCGGCGGAAGGTGAAGCGCGCCGCCACCAGGCGGTGCATGCCGCGGCCGATGTCCTGCATGATGCCGTTCATCTTCTGCGCGCCGTGGCTCATGCCGATGGCGAACACCAGGAAGGGCACCAGCACCGAGTACGGGTCCAGTTCGTAGCCCAGCAAGGGCAGCAGGCCCAGTTGCCAGACCACCGCCACCAGCGAGCACACCACCACCAGCGCGGTGCTGCGCACGCAGCGGGTGTACCAGTAGAGCACCGCCGCGGTGATGGCGATGGCGGCGGCGAAGAACAGCAGGATCTGCCGCAGGCCGTCGATCAGGTCGCCGACCACCTTGGCGAAGCCGGTGATGTGGATGTCCACGCCCTGGGCCTGGTACTTGCCGCGCAGGACCTCCAGCTCATGGACGAAGGCGGTGTAGTCCAGCGCCTGGCCGTCCGGTGTCTTCTCCAGCAGCGGCACGTAGAGGATGCTGGAGCGCTGGTCGAAGGCCACCAGTTGGCCGATCTCGTTGGAGCGCTCGACGTTGCGCTTGAGCGCGGCGAGGCTTTCGGCGCCGCCGTCGTAGCCGTCGGGGATCACCGGGCCGCCCTCCAGGCCCTCCTCGGTGACGCCGGTCCAGCGGGTGGAGGGCGTCCACAGGGACTTCATCGCCGCGCGGTCCACGCCGGGCAGCAGGTACACCTCGTCGTTGAGTTGCTGCAGCACCTGCAGGTAATGCTTGTCGTAGATGCTGCCCGCGGGGTTGGCCACGGCGATGCGCACGGCGTTGCCCAGGCCGGCCAGCTCCTGGCGGTGCGCCAGGTAGTTGAGGATGAAGGGGTGCTCCCGGGGGATCATCTTCTCGAAGCTGGCGTTGAGCGTCAGGCGCGTGGCCTGCCAGCCCAGCAGCAGGGTCGCCGCCAGGCACAGCAGCAGGACCAGGCCGCGGTGGTTGAACAGGGCGCGTTCCAGCAGCGAGCCGGAGGCGCTGTCGAAGTCGTCGAGGCGGCCGCTGGACGGCGCGGGGGAAGTCGGGGCGTGCATGGCTCAGTCCGCTGTGCTGGAGGAGGAAGAAGGCGCCAGGCGGCGCGCGCCGGCCATGCCGACGGCCACCAGAGCGCCGTCGGCGGCGAGGGTGGCGGCGCTCAGCGGCAGGCCGTCGGAGACCGCCAGCGGCCTTGGGGCGAAGTCGTCCAGGCCGCTGCGCAGGAGCATCCCGGCCTGGTTGGCGAGCAGCAGTTGGCCGCCGGCCACGCGGATGCCGTTGAGCGACGCGGGCACCGGGTTGGCCAGGGCCCGGAAGCTGGCGCCATCGTCGTCGGAGGCGAACAGCTTGCCGCGCAGGCCGCCCACCAGCAGGCGCCCGTCGGGCAGCATGGCGGCGGCGAAGTAACTGCCGTCATAGGGGCCCTGCAGGGCCTCGAAGTGCTCGCCGGCATCGCGCGAGCGCAGCAGCAGGCCCTGCTCGCCGGCGAGGTAGAGCACGCTGCCCTGCCCCGCCACGGCATACAGGTGCAGGCCGTTCGGGTTGGGCAGGTGGCCCATCCATGACTGCCAGCTGAGCCCGCCATCGCCAGTGGCCAGGGCCAGGCCGTAGGCGCCCAGCACCAGGCCGTGGCGGGCATCGCTGAAATGCAGGGCCAGCAGCGGCTTGTCGGCACCGTCGGCGACCAGGCGCTGCGCGGCGGCGACGCGCCCGGCGTCGGCGGTGGCCTCGGCGGCCTGCAGCTCCAGGGCCGCGGCGCGCTTGCCGTCCAGTTGCAGGCGCCAGTGCTCGCCGCCATCGTCGCTGTGCAGCACCACGCCGGCATGGCCCACGGCCCAGCCGTTGCGCGCATCGACGAACTGCACGGCGGTCAGGCTGGTGCTCACCGGCACCGCTGCCGCCTGGCGCCAGCTGCTGCCGTTGTCGTCGGAAAGCAGCACCACGCCGCGCTCGCCCACCGCCACCAGGCGCTGGCCGGCGCGGGTCACGTCCTGCAGTACCGCGCGCAGGGCCTGGGGGCCTTGCACGGCGGGCTGCACCAGGACATCGGCAACGCTCGCCGCGTGGACCGGCGGCGCCGCGCAACAGGCCGCCAGGAGCAGGCCGGAAAGCATCTTCTTCATCGCACGCAACCTTGGTTTTTCTTGTAGTCGGGCCTGACGAGGCCGGGTACAGCGAGGTCTCCCATAGGAGCGGGCCCTGCCCGCGATTCGCGCGCAGGGCGCGCTCCTACAGCCCCCCGGTGCTAACGCTCAGCGCACACCCTCGCCCGCCATGGCGTCGGCGGTGAACACCGAGTCCTTGTAGGGCGGCACGATGCGGTATTGCTCGCTCTTGCCGGCGAACAGGTCGCCGGCGAACCAGGCCCCGGAGAGCAGGTCGTAGAAGCCGTTGGTGAGGGTCACCACGCCGGGCAGGTCGGGCAGCACCACCGGCGAGGTCCAGAGCACCTTGGCCAGCTGGCCGCGGGCGTCGTAGCGCTCGCCCAGCACCGCCGCCCAGGTGTCCTCGTCGAGGTAGTAGGTGCTCTTCGGCATCACGTGGCGCTGGCCGCTCTTGAGGGTCGCTTCCACCACCCAGACGCGGTGCTTCTCCCAGCGGATGGCGTCGGACTTCAGGTGGTGCGCGTCCAGCAACGCCTCGGGGCCGGCGGCGGTGAACACCTTGTTGGCGTTGTAGGGGATGTACATCTCCCGCTTGCCCACCAGTTTCCAGTCGAAGCGGTCGACGCGGCCGTTGAACACGTACAGCTCGTCGAAGCTCATGACCCCCGCGGTGGCCGGCGTCGGGGTGTCGCAGCAGGCGTTGGGCAGGCGGCGCACGCGGCGCTGGCCGGGCAGGTAGGTCCACACCGAGGCCTTGTCGGCATTGAGGTTCTCAAGGCCGGTGATGGCCTCGCCGGCGCGCAGCGGCGGGCCGTCGTTGATCATGCGGATGGACCAGAACACGCCCTTCTCGCCCGCGCCGCCGGGCAGGTACCAGGGCATCTGCAGGTCCGAGCGCGAGTCGTTGGTCAGCACGTGCTTGCCGTCGGCGGTGGTCAGGTACTGGGTGAAGCTGGCGTGCCAGGACGCGCCGCGCCAGCGCAGCAGGTGGTTCCAGATGGCCTCGGCGCCACTGGCCGGGATGGGGAACGGGATGCCGCCGGCGGCGCCCTCGGGCATGGGCCCGGCCGGGCCGTCCACCAGCTTGCCGCTGGTGGCGTTGGCGAAGGTGGCGTCGTACACCGACTGCGGGGCGGCGGCGCTGCGGTGGGTCGGGTAGACCTCCAGGCGGTAGCTGTCCGGGTACTTCTTCAGCATCGCCTGCACCCCGGGGGTGAGCTGCGCGGCGTGCTGCGCCATGTTCTGCGCGGTGATGGTGAACAGCGGCCTGTCGGCGGCGAAGGGGTCGCCGCGCTTGCCGCCGTCCTTGTAGGCCGGGTCGGCCTGGGTGTAGCCGCCGGTCCAGGCCGGGATGCTGCCGTCGGCGTTGCCGGCGCGCTCGCCGCCCAGTGGCGTCAGGGTGGTCTTCAGCTTGCCCGCCTCCTCGGCGGAGACGGCGGCCAGGGCGCCGTGGGCGAACAGCAGGGAGGCACTCAGGGCGGTGAGCAGGCAGGCGAGTTTCTTGTTGTGTTTCATCGGGCAGTCCTCGGTCAGAAGGTGCGGCTGACGGTGAAGGCGATGAAGTCGCGGTCTTTCAGCGACTGTTCGAAGGTGTAGTGGTTGTCGGCGTCGAGGAAGGTGTTCTGCGGGCCGTAGTAGTGCGTGTAGGTCAGGCCCAGGCTCCAGGTGTTGAGGTAGTTGCCCTTGAGGCCGACGTTGATGTCGCCGCCGTGGTCGGTGCCGAAGCCGGTGCCGAGGGCCTCGGAGGCGCCGTTGGTGTAGCTGGCGCCGATCGGTACCGAGAGGTCCAGGCCGGGGTAGATCTGCCGGTACATCGGCTCGTACACCAGGCGCAGGCTGGCGGCGTCGCGGTCGGCATTGGGGTCGATGGCGTCGCGGTTCCTGCTCACGCTCATCACCCGGTTCCAGGCGATCTCGCCGAGGAAGCTCGCCTCCTGGGCGATGAAGTTCGGCTCGAGGCTCGCCAGCCAGGAGAAGTTGGCGTGCAGGGTACGGCCGGTGGCGTAGAGCGGGTCGTCGCTGTTGTCGATGACCTCGCCGACGGCCAGGGCGTGCTGGTTGGTGGAGGCCAGCGGCTGGTTCCAGCGGGTGGAGACTTCGCCGGCCAGGTTGAAGTTGCCCACCGTGGTGGAGAAGCTCGCGCCCAGGGCCTCGATGCCTTCGGGGTACACCCAGTAGAACTCGCCGGCCTTGCCGGTGAGCGGGTCGAGGTTGGCGAAGTCGGTGCGCACGTTGAGCTGCGGCGACTTGTCGTGGAAGCGGATGGCGTACAGGCCCCAGTCCACCGTCTCGGTGCGCCAGCGCAGCTGCACGCCGCCCTGCCCCGAGTCCTTCGCCTCCTTGTCGTTGCCGTGGTAGAAGGCCAGCGGCTGGCCGCCGGGCATCACCGGCGCGCCGACGAACATGCGCTCGGCGCCGTCGCCGAAGAAATCGTCGGTGGAGAAGTAGCTGCCGGCGGCCGGCAGGCGGTTGGCCTCCCATTCGAACTGGTAGTAGGCGCCGATGGATACATCCGGGGTCAGTTGCAGCTGGCCGGAGACCTGCTGTACCGGGCGGATCAGCTCCTTGAACTGGGTGTTGGGCACCGACAGGCCCTTGACCACGTCGATCGGCGCCATGCCGCCGGCGATGCCGTTCATGCCGTAGAACAGGCTCTCGCCCCACTGCATGGCGTACTGGCCCAGGCGCCCGGACAGCGGTATGCCGGCCAGCTCGGTCTTGCCGAAGACGAAGGCGTCGAGCAGCTCGCCCTTGCGCCCGTGCAGGGTGCGGGTGTCGTCGGTGAATTCGTCGTAGTCCGCCGAGTAGCTGTTGGCCCGGCTCGGGTCGCTGGCGTCGGTGCCGCGGTTGTAGACGTCGTCGTACCAGGCCGCGCCGCTGACCCGCGCGCCGACGTCGCCGTAGGTCACGTCCAGCTCGGAGAGCAGGTCCAGGCGGTTGGAGATCAGGCCCTTGTCGAAGTTGCGGTCGCCATCGTCCAGGTTCAGCGCGGTCTGGCCTTCGGTGAGCTTGCTGCTGGCGTCCTGGGTGCGCCAGGCGGCGCTGTACTTCAGGGTGTTGTCCCAGCGCGCCCGCAGGTCGGGGTTGCCGGTGTCGAATTCGAAGGCCTGGGCGTGGCCGGCGGCCAGGGCCAGCAGCGCCAGGGTGAGGGGTTTGAGCGGCGGCAGCGGCCGCGCGGTTGCACGCTTGTCAGTGGGCATCGAGGTCACCTCGTTCTTGTTCTTGTGCATTCGTGTTGGCGCCGGCGCGCGGCCAGGGCAGGCGCGCCGGGTACATGGGCTCAGATGGGGCGCGCGGTGACCTCCAGCATCTGCCGGACCAGGCCGATGCGGTCGAAGGACGGGTCCCGGGCGATCTCCTTCTCCCCGGCCAGCAGGGACTTCTCGGCGATGAACCTGCAGCGCTCGAAACGCCGGCCCATGAAGCGCTGCAGCTGCTCGGCCAGGCTGCCGCCGGCGGTGAGTTCCTCGGCCAGCACCACCGCGTCCTCGATGGCCATGCCGGCGCCCTGCCCCAGGTGCGGGGTGGTGGCGTGGGCGGCGTCGCCGATCAGCAGTACCCGGCCGCGGTACCAGGGCTCGTCGACGAACACCGCCTCCAGCGGCTTGTAGACGACCTCGGCGCTGTCCGTGACCTGCTCGCGCAGTTCGCCGATCAGCCCGCCGAACCCGGCCAGGCGCTGGCGCAGGCCCTCGGCCAGGCCGGCCGGGTCCATCCAGGGGTTGCCCGGCTCGTGGGAGGTGGTGAACAGGTACATGAGGTCGTCGGCCAGCGGCACCAGGCCGGCGTTGCCCGAGGGGCCCTGGTAGTTGGCCAGGTGGTCGATGCCGGCGGCGCGCGGGAAGTTGTGGCGCCACACCGACTGGCCGGTGAAGCGCGGCTGGTACCTGTCGCCGAACAGCAGGCCGCGGACCCGCGAGTACAGCCCGTCGGCGCCCACCAGCAGCTGGTAGCGGCCCTGGCTGCCGTCGCTGAACAGCACGTCGACACCGCCGGCGTCCTGCTCGAAGCTCTCCACCGAGGTGCCCAGGCGCACCCGGGTGCCCAGTTCGATGGCGGTCTCGCTCAGCACCTTGTGCAGCGCGCGGCGGGAGATGCCGACGTTGGCCGGGTACTGCGGCCCCGCCAGGCGCTGGCCGGGGATGCGCGCCAGCTGCTGGCCGGCGGTGGTGTAGATGGCTACGTCCTCGAAGGCGTAGGCGGCGTCCAGGTAGGCATCCAGCAGGCCCAGGCGGTGCATCTCGCGCACCACGTTGCTCTGCTGGATGATGCCGACGCCGTAGACGGTCCATTCGCTCTTCAGCTCGACCAGGTCGACGGCGATTCCCTTGCGGCGCAGGGCGATGGCGGCGCACAGCCCGCCGATGCCGCCGCCGACGATCAGCACGTTGCTCACAGTATTCATGGCATCTCTCACGTCTTGTTCTTGTTGTCCGCACCGGCGAGCGGTGCGGCCGTTCTGCGTGCCCCGGGGCACAGCTTCCCGGCGGGGCCGGGCCTTGACCAATCGAGTCCGCGGATGCGACCTATCGCGCGGCGCGATACCTCAGCCTTGCAGTTGCGCCAGCGGCAATAGCAGCCAGCCGTCCTTCTCCTCGTGCGCCAGCGCTTCCAGCGCCTGGCCACGGCACGGGCCGTACACGCACTCGCCGCTGTCCGGGCGGAAACGCGCGCCGTGGGCGTAGCAGACGACCCATTGGCCGTCGGCGCTGAGGAACCTGTCCTTGCGGTACTCCAGCGGCACGAGCAGGTGCGGGCAGCGGTTGCGGTACAGGCGCACCTGGCCGCGGTGGCGCAGGGCGAACAGGCCGTCCGCCCCCCTGCCCTGCGGGTCGAAGCCGCGCGCCTGGCCCTCGGCCAGCTCGTCGAGCCGGCACAGCGCCATGCACTCCACGGCTCAGCCCTGCTTCGGCGGCGGGCCGCTGGGGGCCCACTTCTCCCGCGAGGTGAAGAGGAACAGCTGCGAGTTGTCCGCCGACATCGGCGCCTGGCGCGCGGCCCAGGCGTCGTCGTGCTTGTCCATGTCGGCGTCGTACTCGATGTGGCAGCCCAGCGGGCTGTTGAAGTACCAGAACCAGTTGGAACCCAGCAGGTGCCGGCCCGGGCCCCAGAAGCTGGTCCAGCCCTTGTTCTGGAAGCGCGTGCCGGCCAGCAGCACTTCGGTGCCGCTGCCCAGGTGGAAGGTGAAGTGCTCGCAGCCCTGCATGTGCGGCGGCGTCTGGATCATGAACAGGCAGTGGTGGTCGTCCATGCCCGCCGTGCGCATGAAGGGGCCGACGCCGACGAAGCTGTCGGTGGTGACGAAGCCCAGGCGCTCGCGGTAGAAGGCCTCCCCCCTGGCGGCGTCGGGCACGAAGTACACGACGTGGGACAAGGTGCGCGGCAACGCCGGCATGTCCGGGGTGATGCCCAGTTGGTTGAGCGGGCGCTGCGGCGCGCTGCCGGGGGCGTTGGTCAGGTCGGCGGGGGCCTCGTACGGACGGCGGCAGCTGACCTGGAAGGCGATGGCGAAGCCCAGGTCGTCGACGCAGTGCAGCGCGCCGGCGGCATCACGGCGCACCTCGCGGTCGCGCCCCAGTTCGTCGGCGATGGCTTCCAGGTCGGCGGCGCCAGCCACGCCGTAGACGGTCTCGCGCAGGGAAGGCGTTGGGCCCAGGGCCGGCGGCAGGCTCGGATCGTCGCCGTGGCGGATGACGATGGCGGTGCCGTCGAGGGCTTCGAAGCGCCCACCGTCGGCGGTGAGTTGCGTGGCCGCGAGGCCGTAGTCGCGCAGGCAATCGGCACAGGCCTGGATATCGTCGACGCCGAAGACCAGGGCGTCGAGGCCAAGGATGTTCATGGCTACCACTCCATTGAAATTATGATTCGGCGCCGGGCAGGGGGCCGCCGGTGGTGGGTCGCCGCGGCACGGGGGCCGCTCGACTGGGGCGCAGGTTGGCGGGCGCCATGGCGCCCTGACCAATCGCATGTGGGGATGCGAGGCATCGCCGAATGCGATACCTGGGCGCGGGCCCATGGCGGCGGGTGTTTGCCGCCCACTCATGGCGCAGCGGTCTTGACGTATCGGGAATGCGGCGGGAAGGTATCGCGAAAATAACTACAACAAGCCTGAGCCATCTGCCATGCGATTCCACCACCTGGACCTGAACCTGCTGGTGGCGCTGGATGTGCTGCTGGAAGAGCAGAACATCACCCGCGCCGCCGAACGCCTGCACATGACGCAGTCGGCCACCAGCGGCGTGCTCGGCCGCCTGCGCACCTTCTTCGAGGACGAGCTGCTGGTGCAGGTCGGCCGCAAGATGCAGCCCACCCCCTACGCCCTGGCACTGGCGGGGCCCGTGCGCGAGGTACTGCTGACCATCCGCTCCTCGATCACCGCCAAGCCGGTGTTCGACCCGGCCAGCAGCAAGCGCCACTTCCGCCTGGTGACCTCCGACTACCTGATCAGCGTGCTCTTCGCCCAGGTGATCCAGAAGATCCACCAGCAGGCCCCGCACATCACCTTCGAGATGCTCAGCCCCGGCGACAACAGCGCCGAGCTGCTGATGCGCGGCGAGGTGGACATGATGATCGTGCCCGAGCGCTACATCATCGACGGCCACCCGGCGCAGCTGCTGTTCGAGGAGGACCACGTCTGCGTGGTCTGGCGCGACAACCCGGCGGTGGGCGAGAGCCTGACCCTGGAGCAGTACATGCAGATGGGCCACATCTCGGTGGGCTTCGGGCGCAACCGGCACCTGAGCATCGAGGACTGGTTCATGAGCCAGTACGGTTTCAACCGCCGCCTGGAAGTGATCACCAACGACTTCAACACCCTGCCCCAGCTGCTGGTCGGCACCCAGCGCGTGGCCACCATGCACCGCCGCCTGGCCGAGCTGTACGCGCATTACCTGCCGCTGCGCATCCTGCCGCCGCCGGTGAAGATCCCGGTGATGCGCGAATACATGCTCTGGCACCGCAGCATGGAAGGCGACCCCATGCACCGCTGGCTGCGCGAGCGCATCCGCGACTTCATCCAGAGCCTCGACCAGCAGCCCGAAGCCCTGCGCCACACCGGCTGACCCCGCCCCATCGCCCCCCGGCCGCCGCCGTGGCGCCGGGGCATCGCGTTTGGCGATACCTCGCATCCCCACTCGCGATTGGCGCAGCACCGCCCCGCCTACGTACCTTGCCGTCGAACCGCGCCCTGCGTGCCTGCCGCCATTCCCGGGCGCCGGAAAACCCGACCGCAGAAGGACAACAAGAATGTTCCGCTACTTCCCCACCAATTACGTCTGGAACCTCTCGGTGGACCTGGCCATCGAGATGGGCGCCCGCCTGGGCGAGATCGAGGAAATGTGCGCCCCGCTGCAGGAGGCCGCCAGGCAGCCCGACGCCGCCGGCACCCGGGCCTTCCGCGAGACCTGGTCGAAAATGGCCGACAAGCTCTGCGGCCTGGCCGAGGAAGACGAGGCCGCCGGCCGCCTGTTCTCCGCCGGCGAGAAGTACAACCGCGCCGCCACCTACTACCTCACCTGCGAACGCCTGCAGGCCCACGGCGCCCCGGGCCGCGAGACGCTGTACCGGCGCTTCCTCGACACCTTCGCCCGCGGCGTCGCGCTGTCGAAGGAGAACTGCGAACGCGTGGAGATCCCCTACGAAGGCAAGCACATCGCCGGTCTCTACGTGCGCGCCGAGGGCGTGGAGGGCCCGGCGCCGCTGCTGGTGCAGGTCAACGGCCTGGATTCGACCAAGGAAATGAAATACCGCGTCGGCCTGCCCGCCTGGCTGGCCAAGCGCGGCGTGGCCTCGCTGATCATCGACCAGCCCGGCACCGGCGAGGCCCTGCGCCTGCACGGCCTGACCGCGCGCTACGACAGCGAGCACTGGGCCAGCCGCGTGTTCGACTGGCTGGAAACCCGCGCGGACGTCGACGCCAAGCGCATCGGCCTGGAAGGCGTGTCCCTGGGCGGCTACTACTGCCCGCGCGCGGTGGCCTTCGAACCACGCTTCGCCTGCGGCGTGGTATGGGGCGCCAACCACGACTGGCGCGACGTGCAGAAGCGCCGCCTGGAGAAGGAAGGCGACTTCCCGGTGCCGCACTACTGGGCCCACGTGCAATGGGTCTGGGGCGCGAAGGACATCGACGAATTCATGGGCATCGCCGAGAACGTCCACCTGGACGGCGTGCTCGAACGCATCCGCGTGCCCTTCCTGGTCACCCACGGCGAGAAGGACTCGCAGATTCCGCTGAAATGGGCGCACCGCACCTACGAGCAACTGGTGAACAGCCCGAGGCGCGAGCTGAAGATCTTTACCGAGCGCGAAGGCGGCGTGCAGCACTCCAGCTTCGACAACAGCATCAACGCCGGGCAGTACATCGCGGACTGGGTGGCGGAGACGCTGGGTGGGCGTACGGCCTGAGGGCTCCGGGGTCTTCCTTGCTGCGGCACCGGATCACGGTGCCGTTCCCCGCTGCCGGGCGTGCCGGCGCCCTGCCGGTAAAAATATGAAGAAAAACTTTCTTAATGACTCTCTAAAACCAAATACAAGCCGCAATACATAAGGGTTTGCAGCCTTACGAAATGTGAATTTAAATGTGAAGAAATTTACCCAGGAAAGCAGCAATGCCGCTGATCACCGACAAGGGCTGGCTGGACCCGATACTGCCGGAAGAGCTGCCGGCCTCGATCATCGAACGGGCTGACGCCCTGCCGGGCAAGGCGGCCTTCCTGGCAGGCCGCCTGGCCAGGCAAACGAGCGAGCAGCTCGGGCAACTGCTGCAGATAACCAACAGCTACTATTCGAACCTCATCGAGGGCCGCTATACCGAGATCGCAATGATGCAGCAGGCGCAGGCCGCGCCACGCCGCGAGCGTCTCCTGCTGCAAGACCTGGCCATCAGGCACATGCAGGCGCAGGCGGTGTTCGAACGGGCCCTGCGGCGCTTCCCCACCGCGCAATGGAGCGACTTGTTCGAACCGGCGCTGGTGCAGCGCGTGCACGAACGCCTGTTCGACGATACCGATGATGCCAGCCGGCGCCTCGACGACGGCCGCTTCCTGCAACCGGGCCAGCTGCGCGCCAGGCCGGACGAGGAAGTCGCCATCGGCGGCAGGCCCGCGCCGGCCGCCTCTGTCGTGCTGCCGATGCTGCGTCACCTGCGCGATGGCTTCGGACGCGCCCGCGACCCACGCCGCCGGCTGATCGGCGCCCTCGCCTACCATCACCGGCTGGCCTTCGTGCACCCGTTCCTCGACGGCAACGGGCGCACCACACGGCTGATGACCCATATCCACCTCGTTGCCCTGGGCCTGCGGCCGACGCTCTGGTCCCTGTCTCGCGGCCTGGCGCGCCAGCACCAGGACTACTATCGGATGCTGGCGCTGGCCGACCGCCCTCGCGAAGGCGACCTGGACGGACGCGGCAAGCTGAGCCGCAAGCACTACTTCGCCTTCATCGAGTTCATGCTGGACGTCTGCCACGACCAGATCGACTACATGACCCAGGCCGTCGACCCGACAGCCCTGCGCGAGCGAGTGGTGCGGGCATTCCGCTATAACGCCCAGCTACGCGCGGCCGGCGCCCGGGAGGAAAGCGCAGCGGCGGTCCATGCCCTGCTGGTGCAGGGCGAGATGCCACGCAGTGACTTCAAGACCTTCACCGGCCTGACGCCGCGCCCGGCGATCGATGAACTGAGCCGCCTGGTACGCCTGGGCGTGGTACTCAGCCCGACGCCGAAATCCCGCAGCGTGCAGCCAGGGTTGCCGGCCTGGTTCGCCCAGGAGATATTCCCGGACCTCCATCGACGCTTCCAGTAGCCCGGACGCACAAGCTAGCGGGCAAAGGCAAAATTACCGCGCCACCTCATGCTGGCGTGCGAGTGCCATGGAAGGCAGCGATCCGCCAACCACCGCCCTCCCTCACCCACAATTGCGTGGCGAAGCCCTCGGCGCGCACCGGTTCGCCGCCGCCGCGCTTCTGCAGCAGGTTGCACTGCGGCCCGCTCATCAGCGCCAGGGCGTCGCCGAACAGGCGTACCCGCAGTTCGCCGCGCTCCACCGCCAGGTAGCGCACCGCGTGGCGGGCGTAGTCCAGGTACTGCGCCCTGTCCTGCACCAGGCCGGTGGTGTGCACGTAGAGCAGGTCGTCGGCGAAGAGTCGCTCCAGGCCGGCGTGGTCCTCCTCCACCAGCGCGCGCTGGCGCGCCTGCTCCAGGGCCAGCAGTTCGGTACGGATGTCGTTCATGGTGGTTTCCTCGTGGGTTGATGGCGGCGGCATCCTCGCCCTGCCCGCCCCGGCGGGAAAAATCGCCATTGGCCATGCCTGGCATCGCCACTGCCGATACCTGCCCCGCATCGCTTGCCCCATGCCCGGAACCCAGGCGCCATGCGCCCGCGCCAGGTATCGACGGTATCGATGGCCGGGCATCGACAGCATCTGTTGGTCAGCCGGGGCGCAGCGCCCTAGCCTGCCGGCACAACGAGAAGCCGAGGAGAAACCGCCCATGGGCGCCCTGCACCTGCACTGTTCCACCCTGTTCGACGGCACCGGCCTGCAGGCCCGCCACGAACAGACGCTGATCATCGACAACGGCCTGGTCCGCCACGTCGGCCCCAGCGCCGCGGCGCCGCGCCCGCAAGCGGGCGACCGCGAGGAGCGCGCCGCCTTCGTCATGCCCGGGCTGGTGGACGTGCACACCCACCTGGCCTTCGGCAACGCCCAGAGCGAGGAAGACATCGATCTCTGGACCAGCGACGAGTTCCGCGCCCTGCGCGGGCTGTTCTTCGCCCAGCACGTGCTCGCCGCCGGGGTCACCTCCATGGTCTGCCCCGGCGACAGCGGCCAGCTCAGCATCGCCGTGCGCAACACCGTCAACGCCGGCCTGTTCGAGGGCCCGCGCATCGCCGCCAGCAGCCGCGTGATCACCAACCGGCAGAGCCTCAACGACTGGTTCCCCAGCCGCGTCGGCGCCCCCGAATACTTCACCGCCGCCCTGGTCACCAGCCGTACCGAGGCCATTGCCGAGATCCGCCGGCAGGCCAAGGACGGCGTCGACCTGATCAAGATCGCCATGGACGGAACCCATCGCCGGCCCAACGGCGAGATCATCGCCGCCTTCACCGCCGAGGAGACCCGCGAGATGGTCGAGGAAGCCCACCGCCTGGGCTGCCGGGTGGCCACCCACGCCTATGGCCGCGAGGCGGTGATGTATGCGGCGAAGGCCGGCGTGGACCTGGTGTTCCACGCCTTCTATATGGACGACGCCTGCATCGAGGCACTGCTGGAAGCCGGCAGCGTGCTGGCCCCGACCATGACCTTCCCGCAGAACACCGTGGACTTCTGCCAGGCCCACGACCCGGCGATCGCCACCGGCTACGCCGGCTACTGCGCGCGCACCCTGGAGCTGGGCACGCCGGTGCTGCGCCGCGCCAAGGCCGCCGGCATCCCCTTCGCCTGCGGCAGCGACAGCGGCTTCGCCGTCACCCCCTACGGCGAATGGCACGCCCGCGAGCTGGAACTGCTGGTGACGCGCCTGGGCTTCACCCCCGCCGAGGCGCTGTACGCCGCCACCAACGTCGGCGCCCGGCTGATGCCGCGTGGCGAAACCCTGGGCACGCTGGAAGCGGGCAGGCAGGCCGACCTGCTGGTGCTCGACGGCTCGCCCCTGGACGACATCCGCGTCCTCCAGGACCGCCAGCGCCTGCTCGCCGTGTACAAGGCCGGCGAGCCGGTGCGCCTGCAGCGCACGGCCTACGACCCCAGGCAGGTCTCGGACTTCAACTCGCTGAAATGGACCGACCTCTATACCCGCGACCGCGTCGCCCAACTCGGCAAATGGAGCCTGTGAGCATGACCACCCTCGACTTCGAGCACGCCACGCGCCTGGCCGCCGCCACCCTGCGCCACGCCCGCGAGCTGGGCGTGCGCCCGCTGGCCGCCGCGATACTGGACGCCGCCGGCCATCCGCTGGCCGTGCTGCGCGACGAACGGGCCAGCTTCCTGCGCCCGCAGATCGCCAGCGGCAAGGCCCGCGGCTGCCTCGGCATGGGCTTCGGTGGTCGCGAACTGGCACGCCGCGCCCAGGCCATGCCGGCGTTCTTCGATGCCATCAACAGCCTGACCGGAGGCGAGGTGATCCCGGCGCCCGGCGGCATCCTGCTACGCGACGAGGCCGGCAACCTGCTCGGCGCCATCGGCGTCAGCGGCGACACCTCCGACAACGACGAGCGCTGCGCCCTGCTGGCCATCGAGGAGCTGGGCCTGCGCGGCGACACCGGCGACTCTCAGGCCTGACCCAGCCCCGCGGCCTGCTCCGCCAGCAAGACGCGGAGCCAGGCCAGCGCCGGGTCCAGGTCCTGCTGCGGGTGCCACTGCAGCACCTGCGGCGCCGTCGGAAAGGCCAATGGCGCCGGCAGCACGCGCAGCGGGTAGCGCCGCGCCAGGGCCTGCGCCTGGCGGCGGAACAGCGTGGCCACCCGCGGCGTGCCGACGATGAACTCGGCCATCAGCGAAAAGCTCTGCACCGCGACGGCCACGCGCCGCTCGATGCCCAGTTCGCGCAAGTGCAGGGCGTCCATGGCCAGGTTCTGGCCGTCGGCGAACTCGCGCAGCACGTGCTCGGCGGCGCAGTAGTCGGCCAGGCTCAGGCCGCCGGCGAAGGCCGGTTGCCCGGCGCAGACGATGCAGCACAGCTCGTCGCCGAGCAGCGGCATCTGCGGATAGCGGGGGTTCACCCGGCGCTGCGGCACTATCACCAGGTCGCTGCGGCGGTATTCCAGGGCTTCGGCCACCACGTCGCCGTCGCGCGGCAGCGGCAGGTCGCGCAGCACCAGCGAGGCGCCCGGCGCCCGTTGCGACAGAGCCCGGCTGGCCGCGGGCAACAGGGTCGCCACCACATAGTCCGAGGCCACCAGGGTGAAGCGCCGGTCGCACTGCGAAGGGTCGAAGAGCACCGCCGCATCCACCACCTCCCCCGCCAGGGCCAGGGCCTCGCGTACCTTGGGCAGCAGCTGGCGGCCCAGGGCACTGGGCGCCAGGCCCCGCCCCAGGGGCACCAGCAGCGGGTCGTTGAAGTGCTCGCGCAGGCGCGCCAGCGCCGCGCTGGTGGCCGACTGGCCCAGGTTGAGGCGTTCGGCGGCCCGGCTGACGCTGCATTCGTCGAGCAGCGCGGCCAGGGCCACCAGCAGGTTGAGGTCCAGACGTCGGTAGCGCATGGGCGCTTTATACCCCGCGCGCCGCCGCCAACGGAGCGCGTTTGCCGCTGGCAGGTATCGCGCCGGGCGATACCTCGGCGCCGGCATTCTCCCGTAGGACGCCGTCCGCGATTGCCGGGAACACCGGCGCGGATCGCGGATGGAATCCGCTCCTACGCCGCCCCTTCCAACCCGTAGGGCGCATAACGCCTACGGCGTTATCCGCCAACCACCACAATTTTCCTGGGCACCGGTGTTCCGCCCTACGCACATCTTCCACCCGTAGGAGCGGACTCCGTCCGCGATTCGCGCGCAGGGCGCGCTCCTACAGGGGAATGACGTGGCTGGGGTCTTCGCCGGCACGCCCTACCTCGCCGACTTCACGCACCCGTAACGCACCTCTTTCGACGGCGGATAGCCGTAGAAGGATGTGTAGCACTTGCTGAAATGGCTGGGCGAAACGAAGCCGCAGGCCAGGCTCACCTCGAACATCGGCAGGTCCGAGTGCTGCAGCAGGCGGCGGCTCTCGGTGATGCGCAGCTCCAGGTAGTAGCGCACCGGCGTGGTGCCCAACTGCTGCTGGAACAGCCGCTCGATCTGCCGCTTGGAGCGGCCGACGTAGCTCGCCAGCTGGTCCTGGCTGAGGGGCTCCTCGATGTTGGCGCTCATCAGGTTGATGGCCTCGCGCAGCGGCTCGCTGAGCTTCTCGTGCAGCGCCGGGCGGGCACGGCGGAAGCGCGATTCCTCGAAGGCCAGGATGTCCGCCACGGCGTCCACCAGTTCGCGGCCGTGCAGCGCGTCCATCCATTCCAGCACCATGTTGAAGGCCCCGGTCGGGCTGGCGGCGGTGAAGCGGTCGCGGTCGACCATGTAGCTCTCGCTGGTGACTTCGCTGTGCCGGGCGATCTCCGCCAGCGCTGCGCGGTTCTCCGGATGCACCGCGCAGCGGTAGCCGTCCAGCAGGCCGGCCTGGCCGAGGAACCAGGCGCCGTTCCACAGCCCGGCCAGGGCCACGCCCTTCTCCGCTGCCAGTTGCAGCAGGCGCGTCAGTTCCGGCGTGGCGCGCAGCGGCGTGCGTAGGCCGCCGCAGAGCACCAGCAGGTCCAGCCCGGCGAGCGCCGCCGGCGCCAGGGCCGTACCCGGGCAGATGACCAGCCCCAGGTCGCTGGTGACCGATTCGCCGTCCAGGCTGAAGGTCCCGGTAGCGAAGGTGTCGGCGCGGATCAGGTTGGCCGTGACCAGGGTGTCCAGCGCTTGGGTGAAGGCCGGCAGGGAGAAGTGCTCCAGCAGCAGGAAGCCCACCCGCCCCTGGCGTTGCGTGCCCGCCCGGGGCGCGGAAACGAACCTGAGGTTGCGGCCCTGCATGGCACCGCTGAATTGCCGCCGTTCCACCAATCGCGACTCCTGCCGTCAGCCGGCCGAACGCAGCGGATCGAGGCGCCCGCCGGCCTGGGCGCCCTGGCGCCGGGTGGTGAAGCTCAAGAGCACGGTCGCCACGGTCAGGCCGAGGGTGGAGCTCACCTCGATGCGGTGCTCCGGCAGGATGAACATCACCACCAGCACGCCGCTGATGAAGGCGATCACCGCCCAGGTCAGCCAGGGGAACAGCCACATGCGGCAGGCGATCGCCTGGTTGCGCCGCTGCAGGGTGGCGCGCATGCGCAGCTGCGAGACGGCGATGGCCAGGTACACCAGCAGGGCGATGGAGCCGGAGCTGGCGAGGAGGAAGTCGAACACCCGCGCCGGGGCGATGAAGTTCAGCACGGTGGTGAGCATGCCGATCAGCGTGCTGGCGATCACCGCCGCCCGCGGCACGCCCGCCGCCGAGGTGCGCTGGATGAAGGCCGGCGCATCGTTGCGGCGGCTCAGCGAGTAGATCATCCGCGAGGCGATGTAGATCGACGAGTTCAGGCAGCTGGCCACGGCCACCAGCACCACCAGATCCATCATCAGCTTGGCGTGGGGCACGCTCATCAGCTCCAGGGCGCGCTGGTAGGAGCCCTGGGTCGTCAGCATGGGGTCGTCCCAGGGCACCACCGAGATGATCACCAGGATCGACAGCAGGTAGAACACGCTGATGCGCCAGATCACCGAGCGCGTGGCCTTGGCGATGTTGCGCCGCGGGTCGCTGGACTCGGCGGCGGCGATGGTCACCGCCTCGGTGCCGATGAAGCTGAACAGCGTGGTGATCAGCGCGGTGAAGATGGCACCCCAGCCGTTGGGCAGGAAGCCGCCGTGCCCGCGCATCAGGTTGCCCAGGCCGCTGACCTGGTGCCCCGGCAGCACGCCGAGCAGCGCCGCCGCGCCCAGGCTGATGAACAGCACGATGGCGCCCACCTTGAGCATGGCGAACCAGAATTCGAACTCGCCGTACTTGGCCACGCTGAACAGGTTGGTGACGGTCAGCAGCAGGGTCATCACCAGGGCGAACACCCAGGTCTGCACCTGGGGGAACCAACTGTTGAAGATCACCCCGGCGGCGATCGCCTCGATGGGGATCACCAGCACCCAGAACCACCAGTACAGCCAGCCGATGGTGAAGCCGGCCCAGCGGCCGATGGCCTGGTCGGCGTAGGCGGAGAAGGAGCCGGTGTCGGGGTTGGCCACCGCCATCTCGCCCAGCATGCGCATCACCAGCACCACCAGCAGCCCGGACAGGGCGTAGGCGAGGATCGCGGCGGGCCCCGCGGCGGCGATGGCGTGGCCTGAGCCGACGAACAGCCCCGCGCCTATGATCCCGGCGATGGACAGCATGGTCACGTGGCGCGGCTTGAAGCCCTGGACCAGTTCGCCACTGGCGCCTTTGGCACTTGGAATACTCATCGGTCGGCCTTTTATTGAACTTGTTATGAGGTGGCACGGCGCCACCTGGCGGGCGCCGGAGACTGCCGGACGCGGGCACAACCCTATTCCAGGGCGTCGCCCGGGCATTTGCCCAGGATCGCCATGGGCATGAGCAAAAACGACATGGCCCCGCCCGCGAGCGCCCAGGGCCGGGGCTGGGGGTGCCATGAAAGCGACATCGACGGCGGGGCGAGGAGGCAGTCGCCCCGGTGGGGCGGGATCAGGCGCAGTGGCTCAGCGACTGCCCAGTGGTGTGCAGCGCTCGATTCGGAGCGAGGAAGGCGATGACGCCGGGGCGGGAATGCCTGGCTGGCGAGCGAAGGGAGAAGGCGGGAATTTTCCGGGCACAAACGAAAAGCCCCGCAATGCGATGCGGGGCTTCGGGCACTCGAGAGTGCTCTTACAGGGCTTGAACCTGCTCGGCTTGCGGGCCTTTGGCGCCGGCAGTCACGAGGAAGCTGACGCGCTGGCCTTCGTCCAGGGACTTGTAGCCGGTGGATTCGATCTGGCGGAAGTGAACGAAGACGTCCGGGCCGCTTTCCGGGGTGATGAAGCCGAAGCCCTTCTCAGCGTTGAACCACTTGACGGTACCAGTTTGGCGGTTTGCCATGATGTAGATCTCCAAGGTAGGAACGAGCACAGGCGACATGCCTGGCTGGAACTGAATGCAGAGTGAAGAGAAACCGAGGAGATGGAAATCAGAACTGGCTGAGCATCAATACGGAGCCGCTAAACCGGGCAGGCAGTGGTGGCAGGATACAGGGTTCAGCGGATTTGGACAGCATTTTCTTTTCCGCGCCGCGATTCTGGACGATCGGTCGCATTGCCACACCGCCCCAGCTTCCGTCTTTACGCCCCTGGCCAGGCGCTCGGGAACGGCGCCGACGGCAAGCGCCGGCGGCCGGGTGAATGCCTCGGCACGCACCCGCGCCGGCCGTTGCCCATCGATCCGCGTCAGGCGTGGCCGTCCAGTTGCCCTACCCAGCGCTCGGCCGCGGCGAAGGAGGCCTCGAAGGCGGCCTCGTGGGATTCCCAGGGCCCGATGACGACGTCCAGCGGCGATACGCTCGCCGGCATGTTCGCCAGCGAAAGCAGCATCTCGGCGACCTTGCCGGGGCCTATGTAGCGCGGCGAGATGAGCACCGCCACCCCGCTGGAGGTGGTGTACTCGCTGGGCGGCATGAAGTTCGGCTCGCTGGTGTGCTGTTGCATGCATCGTTCCCCCCGGCCCGCTGGCAGGCCGTGCAGATGGTTGGAGTTGCGCAAGGTGGCGGACGGTCGCCCACCCTTTCACGGACTCTCCAGCTTGCCAGCGGTTCCGGCGGATCGCCCCTGCCGAAGGCATGGCCGCCAGGCGGTAGCCAGGCGGCCGCGGGCTTCAGGCGCGCTCGATCAGGGCCTGCAGCGCCTGGTAGGCGCCCAGCAGGTGGTAGGGCGTGGTGGATGGCATGTCCGCGCGCAACACCGCGCCGTCCGGCCCCAGCACCTCGTGCCAGCCGCCGTCGTGCAGGAAGCGCGAACGGAAGCGCTCGGTCCACAGCGCCAGGGTGTCGAGGGACTGGGCGCTGCCCTCCACGGCCAGGGCCCGGGCGAACTCGGTCTGCGCCCAGATGCGCTGGGTGGCGTCCTGCAGGATGCCATCCGCCGCCAGCGCGGCGCTCACGCCGAGAGTGCCGGCGGCCACGCCATGCCGCTGGGCGAAGACGAAGGCGCGGCGCAGCGCGGCCTCCAGGGCGGAACCGGCGAACAACGCCGGCGCGCCCATGACCAGCGAGAACCATTCGAACTGGTGCCCCGGCTCGATGCGGTTGCCCGCCTCGCCTTGCGGCAGTTCGGCCACGCAGCCGCTGGCCGGGTCGACGAAGCGCGCCAGCAGCGCCTGGCCCATCTCCCGCAGGCGCTGCCCGTACCAGGCGTCGCCGTCGATGGCGTAGGCCGCCAGGTAGGCCTCGGTGAGGTGCATGATGGGGTTCTGCAGCACAGGCGCGCCATCGTCGGCGAAATCCTCGGCCAGCGCGGACAGGTACAGCCCCTCGCCGTCGGCGAAGCGCTGCTCGATCAGCTCGGTGGTGCGCGTCATCAGTTCCAGCGCGGCGGCGCTGCCGCTGAGCCGGTGATACTGCGCGCAGGCGAACACCACGAAGGCGAAGGTGTAGAGGTCGCGGCGGCTGTCCAGCGGCTGCCCGGCCGCGTCGATGCTGTAGAGCCAGCCCCCGCGACCATCGCCGAAATGGCGCTGCAGCGAGGCGAACAACGCCTCGGCCCGGGCCGCGTCGGCAGGCCCTGCGTGGCTGAAGATGAACAACTGGCGGGCGCAGGCCATGGTGCGGTAGCGCACCGCCGCCAGGGGCTGCCCGCTGCGGTCGTCGAGCGCCTCGTAGGGCAACTGCAGCGCGTCGTTCCAGCCGGCGGCACGCCACAGCGGCAGGACGGTATCGGCGTAGTGACGGGTCAACGCCGCGATGCCGGCGGCGAGGGATGGCGAAAGGGACGACGGGACGGGCATGCGACGGGTCTGCGTGAGAAAGGAAGGCGCAAGCGCAGAAGATAGAGGAAAAGCCCCCCGGAAAGAACCCGCCCGCGCAAGGGCGGGCTCCACACCGGGCCCGACCGGTCGCCACGCGGGTGGAACCTCGGCCCTCGCCGGGGCTTCGATATGCATAGGTTCGCCTTGCCCACACAAGCGGAGGAAGCGCCATGCACAACCTCGAGACAGCCACGCTGAAGCTGGGCGTGTTCCGCCCCTTCGACAGCCTCGGCCAGGCCCTGGTCGCTGCCGCGCTGCACCGGCAGCACGAGGTCAGCGCCCTGGTGGAAGACCTCAACAGCCTGCGTGCTCGCCCCGGCCTGCGCTGCAAGCTGGGTGGCCTGGCGTCGTCCGTGGAGGTCAGCGAGGCCGTAATGGGGCTCGACGTGATCTTCGCCATGCTCGGCGACCAGCCGCCGCAACAACTGCCACCGCAGTGCGGCGCGCTCATCGACGGCGCGCTGCGCGCCGGCGTGCCGCGGCTGTTCCTGGTGGGCCACTGGCAATGGCTGGTGGCGCCGCAAGATGCCGCCGACGAGCAACTCGGCGCCGGCCTGGCCCGCAGCCTGGAAGTGAGCGGGCTGGACTGGACGCTGGTGGAAACGCCGGCCCTGGTCGAAGGCCTGCGCATCGACGATTTCAGCCGCACCGCCGCGCCCGTCGACGTCGCGAGCCAGCAGGCGCTGGCCTGTGCCGAGGCATTGCTCGACGAGGTGCGCCTGGGGCTGCACCGTCGCCAGTGCCTGCGCCTTCGCGATCCGGGGAGCTGATGGCCATGTCCGGTCCGGATGCGTTCAGCCAGACGCTGGGCACCCTGCTCCTGGCGCTGGCCTTCAGCGCCTTCATCCTTTTCGTCCACGGCTATCGCCCCGCCGGGGTCGGTGCCTTCTGGTACGACCTGGTGCTGGGCTTCGTCGGCCTGTGGCTGGCGCTCTGGCCGGAAGTCGCGACCTTCCTGCGCGAGACGAACGCCGCCAGCGCGCTGGGCCTGCTGCTGCAGGTCGTCGCCACCCTGCTGGGCGGGTTGCTCGGCGCCGGCGTGGCCAAGGCCCTGCAGCTCACCCTGCAGGAGCGCCGCGCCGGGCGCCCGGCCCGCACCGGCGAGCACCGGAAGCGCTAGCGCCTCGCCGGCCCGGGCACCGGGCCATGCGTGGCCCGCTTACAGCGAGCGGCGACGATACTCCCGGTAGCGCGGTGCCCAGAAGTTGCGCTCGATGGCGGCGTGGAGCATGGCGTCCGGGGTTTCCAGCGCCACGCCCTCGGCCTGGGCCTGCTTGGCCACGGCGAAGGCGATGCGCCGGCTGACCTGCTGGATGTCACGTAGCGGCGGCAGCACCGCGTCGCCCTCCCCGGTCACCACCGGCGAACATTCGGCCAGGGCGTTGGAGGCGGCCATCAGCATCGCCTCGGTGACGCGCCGGGCGCCGGCGGCGATCACCCCCAGGCCGATGCCGGGGAAGATGTAGGAGTTGTTGCACTGGGCGATGTGGATGCTGCGCCCGCCGTGCTCCACCGGCTGGAACGGGCTGCCGGTGGCGACCAGCGCGCGGCCCTCGGTCCACTGGAGGATTTCCGCCGGGGTCGCCTCGACCCGCGAGGTCGGGTTGGACAGCGGCATCACCAGCGGCAGCGGGCAGTGCTTGTACATCTCGCGGACCACCGCCTCGCTGAACAGCCCGCGCTGTCCGGAAACGCCGATCAGCACCGTCGGTTTCGCCCGGCTTACCACCTCGAGCAAGTCGATGCCGTCCTCGCCGCGCTGCCAGTCGGCCACGTCGCCGGCCTTCTGCGCCAGCTTGCGCTGGAACTCCAGCAGACCATCCATGCCCTCCACCAGCAGGCCGTGGCGGTCGACCATGAAGATGCGCTGGCGCGCCTGCGCCTCGCTCAGCCCCTCCAGCTGCATGGCGGCGATGATGTGCTCGGCGATGCCGCAGCCGGCGGAACCGGCGCCGACGAAGGTGATCACCTGCTCGCTGAGCTTCTGCTGCTTGACCTTGCACGCCGCCAGCAGGGTGCCAACCGCCACCGAGGCGGTGCCCTGGATGTCGTCGTTGAAGCAGCACAACTGGTCGCGGTAGCGCTCCAGCAGCGGCATGGCGTTGGTCTGGGCGAAGTCCTCGAACTGCAGCAGCACGCCCGGCCAGCGGCGCTGCACGGCGCGGATGAACAGCTCGACGAAGTCGTCGTAGTCCTTGCCGCTGATGCGCGGGTGGCGCCAGCCCATGTACAGCGGGTCGTCCAGCAGCGCCTGGTTGTTGGTGCCCACGTCCAGCACGATGGGCAGCGTGTAGGCCGGGCTGATGCCGCCGCAGGCGGTGTACAGCGACAGCTTGCCGATGGGAATGCCCATGCCGCCGATGCCCTGGTCGCCCAGGCCGAGGATGCGCTCGCTGTCGGTGACCACGATGATCTTCACCTTGTCCTTGGTGGCGCTGCGCAGCACGTCGTCGATGCGCTCACGGTCCGGCCAGGAGACGAACAGGCCGCGGTGGGTGCGGTAGATCTTCGAGAAGTCCTGGCAGGCCTGGCCTACCGTGGGGGTGTAGATGATCGGCAGCATTTCCTCCAGGTGGCCTTCGAGCAGGCGGAAGAACAGCGTCTCGTTGTTGTCCTGGATGGAGCGCAGGTAGACGTGCCGGTCGAGGTCGGAGGCGCATTGCAGGTACTGCTGGTAGACGCGCTCGGCCTGCTCCTCGATGGTCTCCACGGTCTGCGGCAGCAGGCCGCTGAGGTTGAAATCGATGCGTTCCTGCGGGGTGAAGGCGCTGCCCTTGTTCAGCAGCGGCATCTCCAGCAGCGCCGGGCCGGAATAGTGGGTGTACAGCGGGTAGTTCGACTTGCGTTCGGTCATGGCTTTCTCCACTGCCTGCATGACGGGCTTCAGGAAACGACAGCGCCCCGTGCAGGGGCGCCGTAGAGGGTAGCGCGTGAAGCTTTCAATGATCCATCGATGCTTCCAGCGCCGAGGGTCCGGCGGCCAGTTCGCGATGCAGGGTTTCCTCGTCCAGTTCCTTGCACCACTTGGCCACCACCACGGTGGCCACGCCGTTGCCCACCAGGTTGGTCAGCGCGCGAGCCTCGGACATGAAGCGGTCGATGCCGAGGATCAGCGCCAGGCCGGCGACCGGCAGGTGGCCCACGGCGGACAGCGTGGCAGCCAGGACTATGAAGCCCGAGCCGGTGACGCCGGCGGCGCCCTTGGAGGCGATCAGCAGCACCGCCAGCAGGGTCACCTGGTGGATGATGTCCATCTGCGTGTCGGTGGCCTGGGCGATGAACACCGCGGCCATGGTCAGGTAGATGGAAGTGCCGTCGAGGTTGAAGGAATAGCCGGTGGGGATCACCAGGCCGACCACGGTCTTGTCGCAGCCCAGTTTCTCCATCTTGGCGATCATCCGCGGCAGCGCCGACTCCGAGGAAGAGGTGCCGAGCACGATCAGCAGTTCCTCGCGGATGTAGTTGATGAAACGCAGGATGTTGAAGCCATGGAAGCGCGCGATGCTGCCCAGCACGAGGAGCACGAAGAGGATGCAGGTGAGGTAGAAGCAGGCCATCAGCTCGCCCAGTTGCACCAGCGAACCCACGCCGTAGGCGCCGATGGTGAAGGCCATGGCACCGAAGGCGCCGATGGGGGCGACCTTCATGATCACGTTGATGATGTTGAACATCACCTGGGTGAAGCGCTCGATGAACTGGAAGATCGGCTGGCCGTAGCTGCCCATGCGGTGCAGGGCGTAGCCGAAGAGCACGGAGAAGAACAGCACCTGGAGGATGTCACCGTTGGCGAAGGCGCCGACCACGGTGTTGGGGATGATGTTGAGCAGGAACTCGATGGTGCTCTGCTTCTCGCCGGCCGAGGCGTAGGCGGCGACCTTGCTGGTATCCAGACTTGCCGGGTCGACGTGCATGCCCACACCCGGCTGGACGATGTTGACCACCGCCAGGCCGATGATCAGGGCGATGGTGGAAACCACCTCGAAGTACAGCAGGGCCATGCCACCGGTCTTGCCCACCGCCTTCATGCTCTGCATGCCGGCGATGCCGGTGACCACGGTGCAGAAGATGATGGGCGCGATGGCCATCTTGATCAGTTTGACGAAGCCGTCGCCCAGGGGTTTCATCAGCACCGCCGTGTGCGGATAGAAGTGGCCCAGGGCAACACCGATGGCGATGGCGATCAGCACCTGCACGTAGAGGCTCTTGTAGAAGGGTTTCTTGCTCATGGCGGCTACCTTTCTCCAGATCGGCGCCGGCCCTCCTGGCCCTGGCACCCGACTCCACGAACGGGCCTCCCCATCCTCGAGAGCGCGTCCTGCAGACGGTGGACTCCCGGTGAAGCCGTGCGGTGGCTGGGAGTTTGTTACCTGTTGTTTCTGACTATAGGCGCTGTGCAGCGAGGAGAAGTTCCGATTTCCAGGGGATTGCCATCGCGGTTATCCGCCGGTGGGCCTGGCGCGGGGCCGACGGCGGATAACGCTTGGAGCGTTATGCGCCCTGCGATTGCGTATTCGAACCGATGTTCCAGGCTGACACAGAACGCCGAACGGCCCCCTCTCCCGCTTGCGGGAGAGGGCTGGGGAGAGGGAACGGCGTCACCGGAAACACAACTGCCGCCGTAATAGCGCGCTGGGAAAACCGCCGACCTGCCGGCCGGATCGCGGATGAGATCCGCTCCTACGGGCACATGGCGCACATGGGTAACTGTAGGAGCGGGCCCTGCCCGCGATTCGCGCGCAGGGCGCGCGCCTACAGGGGGAGCCGGAGGTGGGCATGGCGTAGGAGCGGACCTTGTCCGCGATTGGTTTTCCCCGCGCCAAAGCAAAACCCCCGACCAGCCAGGCTGATCAGGGGTTTTGGGATAGGTGCTTGACGATGACCTACTCTCACATGGGGAAACCCCACACTACCATCGGCGATGCGTCGTTTCACTACTGAGTTCGGGATGGGATCAGGTGGTTCCAACGCTCTATGGTCGTCAAGCAATTCTTTCGGATGCCCGTGGCTTGCGCTCACGCTCATCCCGATTCGGGTATGTGACAGGTCTTTGCGGTTCTCACGAACTTTCGGTTCGTCGACTTCACCAATCAACACACAAATTGTTTGGGTGTTATATGGTCAAGCCTCACGGGCAATTAGTATCGGTTAGCTCAACGCCTCACAGCGCTTACACACCCGACCTATCAACGTCGTAGTCTTCGACGGCCCTTCAGGGGGATCGAGTCCCCAGTGAGATCTCATCTTGAGGCTAGTTTCCCGCTTAGATGCTTTCAGCGGTTATCTATTCCGAACATAGCTACCCGGCAGTGCCACTGGCGTGACAACCGGAACACCAGAGGTTCGTCCACTCCGGTCCTCTCGTACTAGGAGCAGCCCCTCTCAAATCTCAAACGTCCACGGCAGATAGGGACCGAACTGTCTCACGACGTTCTAAACCCAGCTCGCGTACCACTTTAAATGGCGAACAGCCATACCCTTGGGACCGGCTTCAGCCCCAGGATGTGATGAGCCGACATCGAGGTGCCAAACACCGCCGTCGATATGAACTCTTGGGCGGTATCAGCCTGTTATCCCCGGAGTACCTTTTATCCGTTGAGCGATGGCCCTTCCATACAGAACCACCGGATCACTAAGACCTACTTTCGTACCTGCTCGACGTGTCTGTCTCGCAGTCAAGCGCGCTTTTGCCTTTATACTCTACGACCGATTTCCGACCGGTCT
Source organism: Pseudomonas sp. RW407 (assembly GCF_003176655.1). NCBI lineage: Bacteria > Pseudomonadati > Pseudomonadota > Gammaproteobacteria > Pseudomonadales > Pseudomonadaceae > Pseudomonas > Pseudomonas sp. RW407. The sequence goes on from NZ_QGSL01000106.1 coordinate 1,556,484, forward strand.
GAGCGCACCTTCGTACTCCTCCGTTACTCTTTAGGAGGAGACCGCCCCAGTCAAACTGCCCACCATACACTGTCCTCGATCCGGATAACGGATCAGAGTTAGAACCTCAAGCATGCCAGGGTGGTATTTCAAGGTTGGCTCCACGCGAACTGGCGTCCACGCTTCAAAGCCTCCCACCTATCCTACACAAGCAGGCTCAAAGTCCAGTGCAAAGCTACAGTAAAGGTTCACGGGGTCTTTCCGTCTAGCCGCGGATACACTGCATCTTCACAGCGATTTCAATTTCACTGAGTCTCGGGTGGAGACAGCGCCGCCATCGTTACGCCATTCGTGCAGGTCGGAACTTACCCGACAAGGAATTTCGCTACCTTAGGACCGTTATAGTTACGGCCGCCGTTTACCGGGGCTTCGATCAAGAGCTTCGCTTTCGCTAACCCCATCAATTAACCTTCCGGCACCGGGCAGGCGTCACACCCTATACGTCCACTTTCGTGTTTGCAGAGTGCTGTGTTTTTAATAAACAGTCGCAGCGGCCTGGTATCTTCGACCGGCGTGGGCTTACGCAGTAAATACTTCACCCTCACCGGCGCACCTTCTCCCGAAGTTACGGTGCCATTTTGCCTAGTTCCTTCACCCGAGTTCTCTCAAGCGCCTTGGTATTCTCTACCCGACCACCTGTGTCGGTTTGGGGTACGGTTCCTAGTTACCTGAAGCTTAGAAGCTTTTCCTGGAAGCATGGCATCAACCACTTCGCTCTCTAAAAGAAAGCTCGTCATCAGCTCTCGGCCTTGAACACCCGGATTTGCCTAAGTGTTCGGCCTACCACCTTAAACTTGGACAACCAACGCCAAGCTGGCCTAGCCTTCTCCGTCCCTCCATCGCAGTAACTAGAAGTACAGGAATATTAACCTGTTTCCCATCGACTACGCTCTTCAGCCTCGCCTTAGGGACCGACTAACCCTGCGTCGATTAACGTTGCGCAGGAACCCTTGGTCTTTCGGCGTGGGAGTTTTTCACTCCCATTGTCGTTACTCATGTCAGCATTCGCACTTCTGATACCTCCAGCAAGCTTCTCAACTCACCTTCACAGGCTTACAGAACGCTCCTCTACCGCGCATCTTGCGATGCACCCGTAGCTTCGGTGTATGGTTTGAGCCCCGTTACATCTTCCGCGCAGGCCGACTCGACTAGTGAGCTATTACGCTTTCTTTAAAGGGTGGCTGCTTCTAAGCCAACCTCCTAGCTGTCTAAGCCTTCCCACATCGTTTACCACTTAACCATAACTTTGGGACCTTAGCTGACGGTCTGGGTTGTTTCCCTTTTCACGACGGACGTTAGCACCCGCCGTGTGTCTCCCACGCTGACACTTCCAGGTATTCGGAGTTTGCATCGGTTTGGTAAGTCGGGATGACCCCCTAGCCGAAACAGTGCTCTACCCCCTGGAGTGATACGTGAGGCGCTACCTAAATAGCTTTCGAGGAGAACCAGCTATCTCCGAGCTTGATTAGCCTTTCACTCCGATCCACAAGTCATCCCCTGCCTTTTCAACGGAAGTGGGTTCGGTCCTCCAGTCAGTGTTACCTAACCTTCAACCTGCTCATGGATAGATCGCCCGGTTTCGGGTCTATACCCAGCGACTAAACGCCCTATTAAGACTCGCTTTCGCTACGCCTCCCCTATTCGGTTAAGCTCGCCACTGAATATAAGTCGCTGACCCATTATACAAAAGGTACGCAGTCACCCAACAACGTGGGCTCCCACTGCTTGTACGCATACGGTTTCAGGTTCTATTTCACTCCCCTCTCCGGGGTTCTTTTCGCCTTTCCCTCACGGTACTGGTTCACTATCGGTCAGTCAGTAGTATTTAGCCTTGGAGGATGGTCCCCCCATGTTCAGACAACGTTTCACGTGCGCCGTCCTACTCGATTTCACTTCCTGGAACCTTTCACATACGGGGCTATCACCCACTATGGCCGCACTTTCCAGAGCGTTCTGTTAGATTCCAAGAAGCTTAAGGGCTAGTCCCCGTTCGCTCGCCACTACTAAGGGAATCTCGGTTGATTTCTGTTCCTCAGGGTACTTAGATGTTTCAGTTCCCCTGGTTCGCCTCACACACCTATGGATTCAGTGTGTGATAACCAGCTTGTGCTGGCTGGGTTCCCCCATTCAGAGATCTCCGGATCAAAGTCTGTTTGCCGACTCCCCGAAGCTTATCGCAGGCTACCACGTCTTTCATCGCCTCTGACTGCCAAGGCATCCACCGTATGCGCTTCTTCACTTGACCATATAACCCCAAGCAATCTGGTCATACGTCTCGAACGTGAAGACGACATTCGCCGAAAATTCGCGCTTGAACTCGCAAATTTTACCTTGACTTGAACAATCCCCAGTGAAAGAGATCATTCAGTCTACTTCTATCACATACCCAAATTTTTAAAGAACGGTTCTGGCACAAAGACCAGACATCAATGTTCGTTCAACACCTTGAACATTCATGTCTGAGCTTTCGACGATGCGGAGATGGTGGAGCCAAGGAGGATCGAACTCCTGACCTCCTGCGTGCAAAGCAGGCGCTCTCCCAGCTGAGCTATGGCCCCCTCTTTTCCAACGATTGGTGGGTCTGGGCAGATTCGAACTGCCGACCTCACCCTTATCAGGGGTGCGCTCTAACCGACTGAGCTACAGACCCATATAGGGTTGCCTAACCGTCGCTTACCAGTGAATCAAGCAATTCGTGTGGGAGCTTATGAGAAAGCCGGGATCTTCGATTAAGGAGGTGATCCAGCCGCAGGTTCCCCTACGGCTACCTTGTTACGACTTCACCCCAGTCATGAATCACTCCGTGGTAACCGTCCCCCCGAAGGTTAGACTAGCTACTTCTGGAGCAACCCACTCCCATGGTGTGACGGGCGGTGTGTACAAGGCCCGGGAACGTATTCACCGTGACATTCTGATTCACGATTACTAGCGATTCCGACTTCACGCAGTCGAGTTGCAGACTGCGATCCGGACTACGATCGGTTTTCTGGGATTAGCTCCGCCTCGCGGCTTGGCAACCCTCTGTACCGACCATTGTAGCACGTGTGTAGCCCTGGCCGTAAGGGCCATGATGACTTGACGTCATCCCCACCTTCCTCCGGTTTGTCACCGGCAGTCTCCTTAGAGTGCCCACCATAACGTGCTGGTAACTAAGGACAAGGGTTGCGCTCGTTACGGGACTTAACCCAACATCTCACGACACGAGCTGACGACAGCCATGCAGCACCTGTGTTCCGATTCCCGAAGGCACTCCCGCATCTCTGCAGGATTCCGGACATGTCAAGGCCAGGTAAGGTTCTTCGCGTTGCTTCGAATTAAACCACATGCTCCACCGCTTGTGCGGGCCCCCGTCAATTCATTTGAGTTTTAACCTTGCGGCCGTACTCCCCAGGCGGTCGACTTATCGCGTTAGCTGCGCCACTAAGATCTCAAGGATCCCAACGGCTAGTCGACATCGTTTACGGCGTGGACTACCAGGGTATCTAATCCTGTTTGCTCCCCACGCTTTCGCACCTCAGTGTCAGTATCAGTCCAGGTGGTCGCCTTCGCCACTGGTGTTCCTTCCTATATCTACGCATTTCACCGCTACACAGGAAATTCCACCACCCTCTACCGTACTCTAGTCAGGCAGTTATGGATGCAGTTCCCAGGTTGAGCCCGGGGATTTCACATCCATCTTACCAAACCACCTACGCGCGCTTTACGCCCAGTAATTCCGATTAACGCTTGCACCCTTCGTATTACCGCGGCTGCTGGCACGAAGTTAGCCGGTGCTTATTCTGTTGGTAACGTCAAAACTACAAGGTATTAACTTGCAGCCCTTCCTCCCAACTTAAAGTGCTTTACAATCCGAAGACCTTCTTCACACACGCGGCATGGCTGGATCAGGCTTTCGCCCATTGTCCAATATTCCCCACTGCTGCCTCCCGTAGGAGTCTGGACCGTGTCTCAGTTCCAGTGTGACTGATCATCCTCTCAGACCAGTTACGGATCGTCGCCTAGGTGAGCCATTACCCCACCTACTAGCTAATCCGACCTAGGCTCATCTGATAGCGTGAGGTCCGAAGATCCCCCACTTTCTCCCGTAGGACGTATGCGGTATTAGCGTCCCTTTCGGAACGTTGTCCCCCACTACCAGGCAGATTCCTAGGCATTACTCACCCGTCCGCCGCTGAATCAGAGAGCAAGCTCCCTTCATCCGCTCGACTTGCATGTGTTAGGCCTGCCGCCAGCGTTCAATCTGAGCCATGATCAAACTCTTCAGTTCAATACTGATCGGGTTTTGAGAAAACCCTAAACTTGGCTCAGCAATCGCAAAAAACTCTCGAATTCACGAGTGTTGCTTGTGATGCTGATAATCTTGCGATCACCAGTCTTAACCCACAAGCACCCACACGAATTGCTTGATTCAACTTGTTAAAGAGCAGTGGTTGATTCTTTCGTCTCAACCGAGGCCGCGCATTCTACGCCAACCTCTTATTCCGTCAAGCGTTATTTTCAGAATTTTTCGTTCCTACTCAACCGCTTGCGCTTTCGATCGGCCTAAGCTTCTCGTCAGCGGGAGGCGCATTCTACAGCGTTCAAACTCGCTGTCAAGCACCTCGGCGATCTTCCTTTTCGGCCCGCTGCCGGAGCAGCTATCGAACCGAAAGGCGGCAAGTGAAGCACCTGCCTGATCACCACCCCAACTTCGAACCTGCTTAAGTGCTTGATTTTCAAGCTCTTTCAGCGCTTCGTCGCTGGGAGTGGTGCGCATTATAGGGACTTCAGAATGCCCGTCAACACTTTTCTGAAAGAATCTTCAGCGCGATGCGAAACGGGCTCGTAGCGCCGGCAGTTGCCGCGCCACCGGCGGTAGGCGCAGCAACAGCAGGAATACGCCCACGGCGGCATACAACGACCAGCGTTCGAGGTCCGAACGCACGACCCACAACATATGCAGCAGGCCAAGGGCGAGGATGAGATAGACCAGCCGGTGCAGTTTCTTCCAGCCACTACCCAGCTTGCGCATGCTGTATTTGTTGGAAGTCAGCGCCAGGGGCAGCAGGCAGAGAAGGCCCAGGGCCCCGACGATGATGTAGGGCCGCTTGCGCAATTCGACACCCAGCTGCGCCCAGTCCAGGCCGAGGATGAACACGCAATAGGCGCACAGGTGCAAGCATATATAGGTGAAGCACCACAGGCCGAGCTGCCGGCGCACCAGGATCCAGCCGTTCCAGCGCGTCAGCTTCTGCAGCGGGGTCATGGCCAGGGTCAGCAGCAACAGGACCAGGCCGCCCTGCCCCAGGTTGTCGACCAGCACCTTGCCCGGGTCCGGCCCCAGGGCGAAGACCCAGGCCTGGTACAGCCAATAGAGCGGCGGCGACAGCGCCAGCAGGAATACGCTGGCGCGCCACACGGGATTGCGCATCTGCATCAGTAGTTCTTCCTCAGGTCCATCCCCGCGTACAGCGAGGCCACTTCGTCGGCGTAGCCGTTGAACATGAGGGTGGGACGAACATTGGGGCTGAATAGTCCACTGGGCAGGCGCCGCTCGCGGGCCTGGCTCCAGCGCGGGTGGTCCACCGTCGGGTTGACGTTGGCATAGAAGCCATACTCGTCGGGCGCCAGGCTTTCCCAGGTGGTCTTCGGCTGCTCGGCGACGAAGCTGATGCGGATGATCGACTTGGCGCCCTTGAAGCCGTACTTCCAGGGCACGATCAGGCGCAGCGGCGCGCCGTTCTGGTTGGCCAGGACGCGGCCATACATGCCCACGACCAGAATCGCCAGGGGGTGCATGGCCTCATCCATCCGCAGCCCTTCCACGTAGGGCCAGTCGATCAGGGCGAAGTTGGATTGCACGCCGGGCATGCGCTCGCGGTCGACCAGGGTCTCGAAGCGCAGGTACCTGGCATTGCCCGTCGGCTCGACGCGCTTGATCAGCTCCGATAGCGGGAAGCCGATCCAGGGGATGACCATGGACCAGGCCTCCACGCAGCGCAGGCGATAGATGCGCTCTTCCAGGCGGTAGGGCTTGATGAAGTCCTCGAGGGCGTACTTGCCGGGCTTCGCCACCTCGCCATCGATCACCACCGACCAGGGTTCGGTCTTCAGCGCGCCGGCGTTGGCGGCCGGGTCGCCCTTGTCCGGGCCGAACTCGTAGAAGTTGTTGTAGGTGGTCGCATCCTTGAAGGGGGTGATGCTCTCCCCCTGCACGGTGACGGCATCCCATTGGACCGTCGGCAGCTTCTCGTTGAACCAGCCGGGCGTGCTCGCGGCAGCGTCCACATCGGCGTAGCGGGAGGGGTCGGCCTGCCCCATGGCCGGCAGGCTGGCAAGGGCGGCGCCTGCCGCGCTGGCGGCGAGGAAACGGCGGCGGGAAAGGTAGAGGGCTTCGGGAGTGACTTCCGATTCATGGCAATCGGAAGGTCGGGCAATACGGATCAGCATGGCGGGCTCCGCAACGACTGGCTGTGTGCGCCAATAGACTGCGAAGCCCGGGGGAAATTACATCAGCTCGGGCGACGACGGCGGCGCAGTTGCAACAAGTATTGCACCGGACCGGACGCGGCATAAGCGAGGAACAGCAGCAGCAGGATGCGCGGCGGGTCGGTGAAGACCACAGCGAAGGCCAGCACCACCACCAGGATCGCCACGAAGGGCACGCGGCCACGCAGGTCGAGGTCCTTGAAGCTGTGGTACTTGATGTTGCTGACCATCAGCATGCCGGCGGCGGCGACCATCAGCGCGACCAGCAGGGAGACCTTGGCGCCCTGGATCTCGAAGTCGGCGAAGGCCCACACGGTGCCGGCCACCAGGGCCGCGGCGGCCGGGCTGGCCAGGCCGATGAAGTAGCGCTTGTCGGCCTTGCCCACCTGGGTGTTGAAGCGTGCCAGGCGCAGCGCGGCACCGGCCACGTAGATGAAGGCGACCATCCAGCCGACCTTGCCCAGGCTGCTCAGCGCCCATTCGAAGGCGACCAGCGCCGGGGCCACGCCGAAGGCGACCATGTCCGACAGCGAGTCGTACTCGGCGCCGAACGCGCTCTGGGTGTTGGTCAGGCGCGCGACGCGACCGTCCAGGCCATCCAGGACCATGGCGACGAAGATGGCGATGGCGGCATTGGAGAAGTCGCCGCTCATGGCGTTGATGATGGCGTACAGGCCGGTGAACAGCGCCGCGGTGGTGAACAGGTTGGGCAGCAGGTAGATGCCGCGGTGGCGGACCTTGCGGCCGTCGGCGTCGTGCCCTTCCTCGACGTGCTCGTCGATGGGCAGCAGGCTTTCGGTTTCTTCGGAGGCCTTGTTCGGCTCCTCGGGACCTTCACTCATGGAGACTTCCTTAGGGAACTCAGCGGAATACGATCGAGCGCGGGGCACGGACGCCCTGGCGCACAGGCTTTATACCAGAACCCTGCGCAAGAACGAAAAAACGCGGCCGGAGCCGCGTTTCTTCGAGTGTCGGAAAGCCCTTAGTTCTTGGACTTGTCGACGATCTTGTTGGCGGCGATCCAGGGCATCATGGCGCGCAGCTGCTCGCCGATGACTTCGATGCCATGGGCCGCGTTGTTGCGGCGGTAGGCGGTCATCGACGGGTAGTTGGTGGCGCCTTCGCTGATGAACATCTTGGCGTATTCGCCGTTCTGGATGCGCTTGAGGGCATTGCGCATGGCAGCACGGGATTCGGCGTTGATGACTTCCGGGCCGGTCACGTACTCGCCGTACTCGGCGTTGTTGGAGATCGAGTAGTTCATGTTGGCGATGCCGCCTTCGTACATGAGGTCGACGATCAGCTTCAGTTCGTGCAGGCACTCGAAGTAGGCCATTTCCGGCGCGTAGCCGGCTTCGACCAGGGTTTCGAAACCGGCCTTGACCAGCTCGACGCAACCGCCGCACAGAACGGCCTGCTCGCCGAACAGGTCGGTTTCGGTCTCGTCCTTGAAGGTGGTTTCGATGATGCCGGTGCGGCCGCCGCCGACGCCGCAGGCGTAGGACAGGGCGACGTTCTTGGCGTTGCCGGAAGCGTCCTGGTAGATGGCGATCAGGTCAGGGATGCCGCCGCCCTTGACGAACTCGGAGCGCACGGTGTGGCCCGGGGCCTTCGGCGCGATCATGATCACGTCGAGGTCGGCACGCGGTACGACCTGGTTGTAGTGGATGGAGAAGCCGTGGGCGAAGGCCAGGGTGGCACCCTTCTTCAGGTTCGGCTCGACCTCTTCCTTGTACAGGCGGCCTTGGAACTCGTCCGGGGTCAGGATCATGACCAGGTCGGCGGCAGCGACGGCGCTGGCCACGTCGGCCACTTTCAGGCCGTGGTTCTGCGCCTTGACGGCGGACGGCGAGCCCGAACGCAGGCCGACGGTGACGTCGACGCCGGAGTCCTTCAGGTTGCAGGCATGGGCATGGCCCTGGGAACCGTAACCGATGATGGCAACTTTCTTGCCCTGGATGATGGAGAGGTCACAGTCTTTATCGTAGAAAACGCGCATTTGGGTAATTCCCCTGGTCTAGTGGCCTCGTGGGCCGTCTTTCAAATTCAGATGCTGAGAGTCTTGTCGCCACGGGCGATGCCGGTCACCCCGGTCCGCACCGTCTCGATGATCGCAGCGGTGCCGATGGCCTGGATGAAGCTGTCGAGCTTGTCGCTGGTGCCGGCCAGTTGCACGGTGTAGACGCTGCTGGTGACGTCGACGATCTGCCCGCGGAAGATGTCGGTGGTGCGCTTGACCTCGGCGCGCTGGGCGCCGGTGGCCTTGATCTTCACCAGCATCAGCTCGCGCTCGATGTGGGCGCTTTCCGACAGGTTCACCAGCTTCACCACCTCGATCAGCTTGTTGAGGTTCTTGGTGATCTGCTCGATGACTTCGTCATGGCCGGCCGTGGTCAGGGTGAGGCGCGACAGGGTCGGGTCCTCGGTCGGCGCCACGGTCAGGGTCTCGATGTTGTAGTTGCGCTGGGAGAACAGGCCGACCACGCGGGACAGCGCGCCGGGTTCGTTTTCCAGCAGCAGGGAAATGATGTGTCGCATGATCAGGTACGCTCCGTCTTGCTCAGCCACATGTCGCGCATCGCACCGCCGCGGATCTGCATCGGGTAGACGTGCTCGCTGGTATCGACCTGGATGTCGAGGAAGACCAGGCGGTTCTTCATGGCGAACGCCTCTTCCATCTTCGGCTTCAGGTCCTTGAGGTCGGTGATGCGCATACCGACGTGGCCATAGGCCTCGGCCAGCTTGACGAAGTCAGGCAGGGATTCCATGTAGGAGTGCGAGTAGCGGCTGTTGTACTGCATGTCCTGCCATTGGCGGACCATGCCCAGCGCACCGTTGTTCAGGTTGACGATCTTCACCGGCAGGTCGTACTGCAGGCAGGTCGACAGCTCCTGGATGTTCATCTGGATGCTGCCTTCGCCGGTCACGCAGGCCACGTCGGCCTCCGGGAAGTTCAGCTTCACGCCCATGGCCGCGGGGAAACCGAAGCCCATGGTGCCCAGGCCACCGGAGTTGATCCAGCGGTTGGGCTTGTTGAAGCGGTAGTACTGGGCGGCGAACATCTGGTGCTGGCCCACGTCGGAGGCCACGAAGGCGTCGCCGCCGGTGACTTCCCAGAGGGTCTCGATGACGCTCTGCGGCTTGATGATGCTGCCGTCGCCCTTGTCGTAGGGGAACAGGCCGCGGTTACCGCGCCACTCGTCGATCTGCTTCCACCAGGCGGCCAGGGCTTCCTTGTTCGGGGTCTCGCCGATTTCCTTGAGGATGGTGGCCATCTCGGCCAGCACGCTGTCCACCGGACCGACGATCGGGATGTCGGCCTTGACGGTCTTGGAGATCGAGGCCGGGTCGATGTCGACGTGGATGATCTTGGCGTTCGGGCAGAACTTGGCGGCGGTCTCGCCGTTGATGACACGGTCATCGAAGCGCGCGCCGACGGCGAAGATCACGTCCGCGTGGTGCATCGCCAGGTTGGCGGTGTAGCTGCCGTGCATGCCGAGCATGCCGACGAACTGGCGATCGTTGCCGGGGAAACCGCCCAGGCCCATCAGGGTGTTGGTCACCGGGACGTTGAGCAGGCGCGCCACTTCGGTCAGCGGCTCGGCGGCATTGCCCATGATCACGCCGCCACCGGCGTAGATGATCGGGCGCTTGGCCGACAGCAGCAGCTCGGCGGCCTTGCGGATCTGGCCGGAGTGACCGCGAACCGCGGGGCTGTAGGAGCGCAGCTTGACCTTCTTCGGATACGAATACTCGAACTTCTGCGTCGGATCGCCCATGTCCTTCGGAATGTCGATCACCACCGGGCCCGGACGGCCGGACTGGGCGATGTAGAAGGCCTTCTTGATCACCTCGGGGATTTCCGAGGGATGCTTGATGATGAAGCTGTGCTTCACGATCGGCCGGGAGATACCGACCATGTCGGTTTCCTGGAAGGCATCGGTGCCGACCATGTTGCTCGCGACCTGGCCGGAGATCACCACCATCGGGATGGAGTCCATGTAGGCGGTGGCGATGCCGGTGATGGCGTTGGTCGCACCCGGGCCGGAGGTCACCAGGACCACGCCGGGCTTGCCGGTGGCGCGCGCATAGCCATCGGCCATGTGGGTAGCGGCCTGCTCGTGACGCACCAGGATGTGGGTCACTTCGTTCTCTTTGAAGAGAGCGTCGTAGATGTGCAGGAGGGCACCGCCCGGGTACCCGTAGATGTACTTAACGCCTTCGTCACGCAACGAGCGGACGACCATTTCAGCGCCGGATAAAAGCTCCACGTTGTCACCTCTAGAACGCTAAACGATCTCCCAGGGGCGGGGGACCGAAACTTGGTTGGCTGCCCGGCAGACAATTGGGCGAATGTAATCGCCGGCTACGTCGACTGCCGAATGAGCAGAACTTGGAGGCGCACCTGGTGTGTTACGGAGGGCCTCCACCCAGCGCGAGGTAACGCGAAGCAGGGTGAAACTTAGCGGCGCGGGTAGCGCCTCTTGTCTGCCGAGTAAAACCAGCTTGCGGCCGGCCCACTGCAGCGAACCTTGGATTCTTCTGATTCGGCCGCGTCAAGTCAAGCCATATATGGATTTGTGTCTGACGCAGGTTGTGATCTTTCTCTGCGGACGCATCGACACTTTTGGTTATAGTTACCCGCAGTTTCCGCATCCAAGGACCGAAACCGCATGCGACGGACGATTGTGATGGGCGCCCTGATGTTCGCCCTGAGTGCTCCGCTGATGGCCGCCCAGGTATACAAGTGGGTCGACGCCCAGGGTGTCACGCATTTCGGCGCGCAGCCGCCGCAGGGCACCGAAGCCGCCACCGTGGACACCAAGGTCGCCCCGCCGCCCTCGGGCTTCCCGCTGCCACCCAGGCCGGCCCCGGCGGCCGCGCCCTCGGCCAGCGACAAGCAGAAGGCGGCCGACGAAAAGGTGCGCCAGGAAGTCGCCCAGCAGGAGGCCGAGCGTGCGCGCTACTGCGACACCCTGCGGACCAACCTGGCACAGCTGAAGAACAACCCGCGGGTACGGGTGGCCGACGACGACGGCGAGATGCGACGCATCCCGGAAGAAGAACGGCAGGCCCGCATCACCCAGACCGAGCAGGACCTGCAGAAGAACTGCAACTGACCGGCGTGGCTCAGGGCGCCTCGCCGATCAGCCGGTCGAACTCGCCCAGGGCCTCGAACAGGGTGAGCATGCGCTCGCCCTCGTTCGCGTAGACCACTTCGGCGATGGAGCGGATGCCCGAAGCGTGCGGCAGGTCCGCGCCGCTCTCGATGATCAGCTTCATCCGCGGCAGGAAGATCCACTGCAGCCATTGCTCCAGTTCCAGCGTATCCACGCAGAACGGCTCCTGGCTGGCCAGCGCCTCGTCCGAAGGCGACTGCTCTTCCCACATGGCCAGCGCACGCAGTTCCCGCTCGATCAGCAGGAGCTGGTCGGCGATGGCAGGCAGGCGGCCGTCCATCACAGCGTCGCCTTGGCGTTCTGCCGCGCGGTAGCTGCGCCAGCCGCGTCACCCTGGGCCTCGCGGGCCTTGGCGATCACGTCCCACAGGCTGGCCTGCAGCGTCGGCCGGCCGTTGGCCAGCGACAGGCCGCGGCGGGCCACCTGCTCGGCCTGGGCGGCGTCGCCCTGGGCCAGGCGTACCTGGGCGAGCTTGTAGAGCACCTGCGGCTCGCGCGGAGCGATGCGCTGGGCGCGCTCCAGGCTGGCCGAGGCGCCGTTGAGGTCGCCGCTGCCCTGCTGTTGCTGGGCGGTGGTGAGCAGCGCCAGGACCGGGCCATCGAGCTGCTCGTCGGCGGCCAGCGGCGCGTTGCGCGAGGGAATGCCGGACGGCGCCTGCACCGGCGCGGCCGGGGCCTGCTGCTGGTAGCTGGGCTGTTGCTGCTGGTAGACCGGTTGCTGGTAGGTCTGCTGGCTGAAGCCGCCGGTGGCGCTGATGTTGCTCGGCGCACTGCCGGCGGGCGCCGCCGGGGCGCCGCCATATTGCGTACCGGGGGTGGCCGGGCCGGTGGAGATAGGCGCCGTGCCGGTCTGCGCCGGGAAGGCCTGGATCGGCGCCATGCCGGCATCCTGGGGCACCATCACGGTCACGCCGGAATCACCGGCCGGCTGCGACGCCGCACTCGGCGCGGTGTTGGCATAGGCCGGGCGGTTGGCATTGGAATAGCCGACACGCTCCTGGTTGGACACCGAGGTGCCGGAATCCTGCACCGGGATAGCGCCCTGCTGCGGGGTGGCGCAGCCGGACAGCACGGCCGCGGCGGCAGCCACGGCAAACCATGCGTTTCTCACTTCGAATCCTCTCGCCTCAATTCAGCCAGCCACGGACCCAGTCCATGACCTCGCCGGCCGGCGTCTGCTGGTTGTTACCACAGCCGGCGCCCGGCGCCGGCTCGCTTCCGCGAATATAGGGCATCTGCACGGCGCCCGGACAATTGGCGTCGCTGCCCTGGCCGGTACGCGGATCGACCCAGGCCATGCCGACATTATCCGGCACCGGCATGTCCAGCGGCAGGGGGTCGGCCTTGCGCATGAAACTGGTCCAGATCTGCAGCGCGCCGGTGGCGCCGGTGAAGGGTGTCTTGCCGTTGTCGTCGCGACCCAGCCAGACCACCGCCAGCAGGTCCTGGCCGAAGCCGGAGAACCAGCTGTCGCGGGAATCGTTGGTGGTGCCGGTCTTGCCCGCCAGGGTCAGGTTCGACGGCAGCTGGTTGTAGGCCGAGCGCGCGGTGCCTTCGCGCATCACCCGCTGCATGGCGTTCTGCAGCAGGTAGATGGAGCCCGAGTCGAAGCGCTGCTGGACCTGGAATGGATAGCGCTTGAGCGGCTGGCCGTCGGCGGCGACCACGCTGCGGATGCTGCGCAGCGGGGTGTTGAAGCCGCCGCTGGCGATGGTCTGGTACATGGTCGCCACCTGCATCGGCGTCATGGCGCCGGCGCCCAGCAGCATGGACGGGTAGGCCGGCCAGTCCACCTGCACGCCCAGGCGCTCGAGGGTCTTGAGCACGTTGGGCACGCCCAGGTCCAGGCCCAGCTTGGCGGTGGACAGGTTCAGCGAACGCGCCAGCCCCTGGTAGAGGAAGATGGTGCCGTTGGAATCGCCTTCGTAGTTCTTCGGCGTCCACACCTGGCCGTCCTTGCCCTTGATGGAGAACGGCTGGTCCTGGATCCAGGTGGTCAGGGTGTACTGGCTGGGCCGTTCGAGGGCGGTCAGGTAGACCGCCGGCTTGACCAGCGAGCCGATCGGCCGCGTGGCGTCCACCGCGCGGTTGAAGCCGGCGAAGCGCGAGTCGCGACTGCCGATCAGCGCCTGCACCTCGCCGGTCTCCGGGTTGGTCACGACCATCGCGGTTTCCGTCTGGTCCAGGCCCTTGCGCCCGGCGAAACGCTTGAAGGTCTCGGTGACCGCGGTTTCCGCCTTGTACTGCAGGATGGGGTCGAAGCTGGTGAAGATGCGCAGGCCTTCCTCGGTCAGGTCTTCCTCGCGGTAGTCCTGGCGCAGCTGGCGCTTCACCAGGTCGAGGAACGCCGGGTAGGAACTGTTGGCCATGCTGCCCTGGCGGGTCACGCCCAGGGGCGCCTGCTTGGCCGCCGCGGCCTGCTCGGGGGTGATCACGCCCTGCTCGGCGAGCACGTCGAGCACCACGTTGCGCCGCTCCATCGCGCGCTCCGGGTTGCGCCGCGGGTTGTAGTAGGACGGTCCCTTGACCATGCCCACCAGCAGCGCGATCTGCGGCAGCTTGAGCTCGGACAGCGGCTGGCTGAAGAAGTACTGGCTGGCCAGGCCGAAGCCGTTCACCGAGCGCTGGCCGTCCTGGCCGAGGAACACCTCGTTGAGGTAGCCCTCGAGGATCTCGCGCTTGTCGTAGTGCAGCTCCAGCAGCACCGCCATCATGGCTTCGGTGAGCTTGCGGCTGAGGCTGCGCTCGTTGGTCAGGAAGAAGTTCTTCACCAGCTGCTGGGTCAGGGTGCTGCCGCCCTGGCGCAGCTGCCCGGCGCTGGCGTTGACCCAGACGGCGCGGGCGATGGACTTCAGCGATACGCCGTGGTGGGACCAGAAGTCGCGGTCTTCCACCGCCACCAGGGTGTCGACCAGGTACGGCGGCACCTCGTCCAGCTTGATGAGGATGCGGTCCTCGTTGTGCGAGGGGTACATGCCGCCGATCAGCAGCGGCTCCATGCGCGCCACGTCCAGCTTGGCACCGTCGGCGCGGGACAGGCCGGCCACGTAGTCGCCGGAGAAGCGCACGCGGATGCGCTGCGCGGGCTCGGCGCCCTCGTAGAACTGGAAGCCGCGGGTGTTGAGGTCGACGGTGCCGCCGGAGACGGCCACCATGCCCGGGCCGCTGACCGCGCCGTCGCGGCGGTAGCCCAGGGCACCGAGCTCCTGGAGGAAGTCGTCCTTGCTCAGCTTCAGGCCGACGAACAGCTCCAGCGGCCGGGCATAGACCTTGGCCGGGATGGTCCAGCGCTTGCCGGAGAACTTCTCCTGCACCACCGCATCGAGGTACACGGCGAAACCGGCCAGCACGACCAGGCCGACCAGGCTGAGCTTGAGCAGCCAGCCCAGCCACTTGCGCGACGGAGCGGGCTTTTGATTCTTACGGGAACGGGGGGATCGGGGACGCGTCATGGCGGCGCATTATACGTACTTTATCCACAGGGGACAGACGCCGAGCGAGGCGGCGTCCGGGCTCTGTCGCGGGCACGCGGCGGGGCCCCGGCCATGGCGACGCAGCTTCGACCAGCGCCCGGCCGATTGGTTGCCTGTGGCGCCGCGCAAGTTTGCAGCCACCGGCGATGCCGCCATAATGCCTGCCTCCCGAATCCGGACAGCCAAGGACAATATCCCGTGAGCCAGACTCTGATCGCTGCCCTGCAGAACCCTGCCCTGTACCCCCACCCGGTGGAGCAGGTGCGGGTCATCGAAACCCACATCTCCTGGGTCCTGCTCACCGGCCAGTACGCCTACAAGATCAAGAAGCCGGTGAACTTCGGCTTCCTCGACTTCACCGACCTCGCCGCGCGCAAGCACTTCTGCGAGGAAGAACTGCGCCTGAACCAGCGCCTCACCGAGGGCCTGTACCTGGACGTGCTGCCGATCACCGGCAGCGAGGCCGCGCCGCAGCTGGGCGGCGAAGGCCCCGCGATCGAATACGCGCTCAAGTGCCGCGAATTCCCGCAGAACGCGCTGCTCAGCGAAGTGCAGGCGCGCGGCGAACTGACCTCCGCGCACATCGACGCCCTGGCGAAGCAGATCGCCGGCTTCCACCTGCGCACCCCGCAGGTCCCGCAGGACAACCCGCTGGGGTCGGCCGAGGCGGTGATGGCGCCGGTGCGGCAGAACTTCGAGCAGATCCGCCCGCTGCTCGGCGACAAGGCCGACCTGCTGCAGCTGGATGCCCTGGAAGCCTGGGCCGAAAGCTCCTACGCCCGCCTGGAGCCGCTGCTGCAGGCGCGCAAGGCGAACGGCCTCGTCCGCGAATGCCACGGCGACATCCACCTGGGCAACGCCGCGCTGATCGACGGCCAGGTGGTGCTGTTCGACTGCATCGAGTTCAACGAGCCGTTCCGCTTCACCGACGTCTGCGCCGACTACGCCTTCCTCGCCATGGACCTCGAGGACCGCGGCCTGAAATGCCACGCGCGGCGCTTCGTCAGCCAGTACCTGGAGCTGACCGGCGACTACCAGTCCCTGGAAATCCTCAACTTCTACAAGGCCTACCGCGCCCTGGTGCGGGCCAAGATCGCCCTGTTCAGCCTGGCCCACCAGCACGACGCCGTGCAGAAGGCCGCGACCCTGCGCCAGTACCGCAACTACGCCAACCTGGCGGAGAGCTACAGCGCCATCCCCTCGCGCTTCCTGGCCCTGACCATGGGCGTTTCCGCGGTGGGCAAGAGCTCGGTGGCGCTGCGCCTGGTCGAAGCCCTGGGCGCCATCCGCCTGCGCTCGGACGTGGAGCGCAAGCGCCTGTTCGGCGAACAGCAGGACGCCCAGCGTGGCGCCCTGGAAGGCGGCATCTACAACGCCGAATCCAGCGCGGCCACCTACGAGCGCCTCAACACCCTGGCCGGCGACATCCTGCGCGCCGGCTACCCGGTGGTGCTCGACGCCACCTTCCTCAAGCACGCCCAGCGCCAGGCCGCGCGCCACATCGCCGACGACACCGGGGTGCCCTACCTGATCCTCGACTGCCAGGCGCCGGAAAACGTGATCGCCAGCTGGCTGGCCCAGCGCCAGGCGCAGGGCGGTGACCCGTCCGACGCCACCCTCGAGGTGGTGCAGGCCCAGCAGGCCGGGCGCGAGGCCCTGGACGCCGACGAGCAGGCCCACAGCAAGCGCGTCGACACCCAGGACAGCGCCAGCCTGGACACCCTGGTAAGCAGCATCCGCCAGCGCCTGCCGGGCCTCTGAGAACCGGCTCCAGCCCGGGCGTCGAGTATGCCCGGGCTGCCGTTCGTCACGCCGAGGGCGCTTTGGCGCCCGCCGATGTCACAAAGCCACATTGTCCCGCCACCGGCCCGCTACACTTCATCGTCAAGTGAGCCGGCCGTCTCCAGCAGTTCACGGCCGTCGCCGCCATGCATGACCCACCCCGTGTGCCGCATCGCAAGGACCGACGATGAACGACGAACTGCTGCATCTGAAGAATCTTGGCAAGACCTCGGCCCAATGGCTGCACGCCGTGGGCATCCACAACGTTTCCGACCTGCGCCGCCTGGGGGCGGTCGGCGCCTACCGCGCCGTTCGGGCCCGCGGCTTCAGGGCCTCCAAGGTACTGCTCTATGCCATCGAAGGGGCCCTGCTGGATGTCCACTGGAACGACCTGCCACCGGCGCACAAGGCCGACCTGCTGGGCCAGTTGGAAACTTTCCCCCAAAGGAATCAGAGTTAGCTCACAAGCCTTCCAGGAAATGATTTACGGCAGCGGGCCAGAACCCTATCGTTTCAGGGCCCTTCGTGCGCCTCGACCGCCAACGTCCGTCCAAGGAATCACGGCCCATGTACCTACTCGGTGAACAACCGGCATACGCCGACCAGCTGATCAGCCGCCTGCAGGGGATTCCCGCCCAGCTGCTTTCCGGCCTCGCCCCCTGCGCGGAGCCCATCCGCCTGGAACGTACCGACGACCTGGCGGCCGAGCTGCCCAACCAGCAGCTGTTCCTGATCGAGAACGGCCTGCTCCACGCGCTGGTCGACGAACGCCCGCTGTTCTACCTGCAGGAGGGCGACCTGGTGGGCCTGCGCCAGGGCATCGACCTGCCGCCGTGCCGCTACACCAGCGACGAGCCGCTGTGCCTGATCCCCTACTCGCGCAGCGACGTGTTCCACCACATCCACGCCGACGAGCAGCGCCAGGAGCTGTTCCTGCACTACCTGATCGGCCACACCGCGCTGCTTTCCGATGCCCTGGCGCACCTCAAGCAGCCGGACATCCGCCCCTCCACCGGCTTCCGCCACTTCGCCGCCGGCGACCAGCTGATCCAGCAAGGCGACGACGCCGAGCACGTGTTCATCATCATCGAGGGCCACGCCGAGGCCTTCGTCGACGGGCAGAAGGTCGGCGACGTGCAGAAGGACGAGATCTTCGGCGCCATGGCCGTGTTCACCGGCGAGAAGCGCAGCGCCAGCGTGGTCGCCAGCGAGCCCTGCACCGTGATGGTGATCCCCAAGGACCAGTTCCTCAGCCTGATGCAGAGCAACCCGCGCATCGCCCACAGCCTGATCGAGGGCATGGCGCGGCGCATCGACCTGCTCAACCGCGAGGTCACCCAGCTGCGCCTGCAGCTCGGCGCCGGCTAGCGCCAGCCGAAGCCCCAGGACGAAGCCCGGCCATGCGCCGGGCTTCGTCGTTTCTGCATGGCGAAATTTTTTTGCGAAATGCTGTTGACTCACAAATGATAATAGTTATTATTACCACGGCTGGCCGCGAGGTCGGCGGGTAAGCTGAGAGCCCTACTCGCAGTCGGACGATCAGATTATCTCCTCATCAGGCTAATCACGGTTTTAGACCCGGCTCACCGCCGGGTCTTTTTTTGCCCGCGATTTTTCCAGGCGCCCCTCCCCATGACCGTTCGCCGGGAAATGCCGGAGCGATGAAAAAAGCGTTGACTCGCGAATGATAATTGTTATTATTAACTCAACTGGTCGCGAGGCCAGTCGGTAAGCTGAGCGGCCACCGCAGTCGGACGATCAGATTATCTCCTCATCAGGCTAATCACGGTTTCGACCCGGCTCATCGCCGGGTCTTTTTTTGCCTGAAGGAAAGTCATGGGCGGGGGATTTCTTTTCGTAGGAGCGAGCTTGCTCGCGAACAG
>NZ_QGSL01000106.1:1575317-1602023 GCF_003176655.1 Pseudomonas sp. RW407
GTCGGCTTCCTTGCTGATGGACGGATCGTCCACCGACTGGATGGTGAAGGTGATCTTGTTGGTGCTGGACGGCAGCTTGTCCGGGTCCACCGCCAGTTCCACCGGCATGGCGAGGATGTCGCCGGCGGCCACCTGGACTTCCTTGCGGCCTTCCAGGGTCAGACCGTCCAGGCCCTTGGCGCCGAGCACGTAGGTGTGGTCGCGCTGGTCCTTGTTCATGATCTTCAGGCTGTAGACGTTCTCGATCCGGCCTTCGGCGTTCTCGCGGTAGAGCACGCGGTCCTTGCTGACGTCGAAGCCCACCAGCGGGCGGATCACCACGGCGGTCGCCAGCAGGCTCATCATCACGCACAGGGCGATGGCGTAGCCGATCAGGCGCGGGCGCACCAGGTGCGTCTTCTGCCCGGACAGGTTGTGCTCGGTGGTGTAGCTGATCAGCCCGCGCGGGTAGTTCATCTTGTCCATGATGCTGTCGCAGGCGTCGATGCAGGCGGCGCAGCCGATGCATTCGATCTGCAGGCCGTCGCGGATGTCGATGCCGGTGGGGCAGACCTGCACGCACATGGTGCAGTCGATGCAGTCGCCCAGGCCCTGGGCCTTGTAGTCCAGGGTCTTCTTGCGCGGGCCGCGCTTCTCGCCGCGGCGCGGGTCGTAGGAGACGATCAGGGTGTCCTTGTCGAACATCACGCTCTGGAAGCGCGCGTAGGGGCACATGTAGATGCACACCTGCTCGCGCAGCCAGCCGGCGTTGCCGTAGGTGGCCAGGGTGAAGAAGCCCACCCAGAAGTAGGCCCAGCCGTCGGCCTCGCCGGTGACCAAGTCGGCCAGCAGCTCGCGCATGGGGGCGAAGTAGCCGACGAAGGTCAGGCCGGTGACCAGGCCGATCAGCAGCCACAGCGAGTGCTTGGCGGCCTTGCGCAGCAGCTTGTTGGCGCTCATCGGCGCCTTGTCCAGCTTCATGCGCTGGTTGCGGTCGCCTTCGGTGACCTTCTCGCACCACATGAAGATCCAGGTCCACACGCTCTGCGGGCAGGTGTAGCCGCACCACACGCGGCCGGCGAACACCGTGATGAAGAACAGCCCGAAGGCGCAGATGATCAGCAGGCCGGAGAGGAGGATGAAGTCCTGCGGCCAGAAGGTGGCGCCGAAGATGTAGAACTTGCGCTCGGGCAAGTCCCACCACACCGCCTGCCGACCGTTCCAGGTCAGCCACACGGTGCCGAAGTAGAGAAGGAACAGGAAAGCGCCGCCGACACGGCGCAGGTTGCGGAAGAACCCGGTGAAGGCCCGGGTGTAGATCTTCTCGCGGGAGGCATAGAGGTCGACGTTCTCTCCACCCTTCTTCGCGGGCGGTGTGACGTCTTGCACGGGAATCTGTTTGCTCATCAGTGCGTACCACGGCAGTGGGAGGGTGCCCCGTCGATACATGCCGAAAGGGTCAGGATATGGCTGCACGCCTAAACATGATACGACTTGGCTCTACGTGCAACGGTGCGACCGTTGGTCGCGTCGGAAACGTCCTAAATTTTTTCGTCCCCCCGAAATAGAGCGGCGCCGGTGGTAGCCGGCGCCGCTGGGTGTTGCGAGGGGAGGGCGGAAGCGCTTATTCGCTCTTCTGCGCATCACCCTGGGACAGGCTGTACACGTAGGCGGCCAGCAGGTGCACCTGGTCGCCGCCGAGGCGCTCCTGCTGGGCCGGCATCTGGCCCTGGCGGCCGTAGCGGATGGTCTGCTGCAGCTGGGAGAAGCTCGAGCCGTAGATGAAGGCGGCCGGGTGGGTCAGGTTGGGCGCGCCCATGGCGGCGGTGCCCTTGCCCTCGGGGCCGTGGCAGGCGACGCAGGTGGTGGCGAAGATCTTCTGGCCGTTGGCGACCTGTTCGTCGGTCACGCCTTCGGGCAGCTTGCGGCCGTCCAGCTTGCTGGTGACGAAGGCGGCCACGTCATGCACGCCCTGGTCGCCCAGTACCTCGCCCCAGGCCGGCATGGCGGCGTGGCGGCCACCCTTGATGGTGGTCTCGATGTCCGCGGTGCTGCCGCCCCAGCGCCAGTCCTGGTCGGTCAGGTTGGGGAAGCCGTAGGCGCCCTTGGCGTCGGAGCCGTGGCAGACCGAGCAGTTGGAGGCGAACAGGCGGCCGCCCATCTTCAGCGCCAGCGGGTCCTTGGCCACCTCTTCGATGGGCATGGCGGCGAATTTGGCGAAGATCGGCCCATATTTCTCGTCGGCCTTGGCCATTTCCTTCTCCCACTGGTGCACGCCGGTCCAACCCGGCTGGCCATTGGCGAAGGGCTTGCCGTCGCTGACTTCCTGGTAGCCCGGCAGCAGGCCTTTCCAGTTGCCCAGGCCCGGGTACAGGACCAGGTAGCCGAGGGCGAAGATGAAGGTGGCGACGAACAGCATGAACCACCACTTCGGCAGCGGGTTGTCGTACTCCTCGATGCCGTCGAAGGAGTGGCCGACGGTCTCGTCGGTGGCTTCGCTGCGCTGGCCGCGGCGGGTGGCGAACAGCAGCCAGGCCAGGGCGAAGATGGTGCCCAGGGTAAGTACGGTGACGTACAGACTCCAGAAGGTTGTCATTCTTTGTTGCTCCTAGAAGCTTGCTCTTGCTCGACGTGCTTCATGGCTGCCGGGTCGTCCGCGAAGGGCAGCAGGGCGTCCTGATCGAAGCGCTGCTTGCGCTTGCCGCTATAGGCCCAGAGCAGTACGCCGACGAAGGCCACCATCACCACGACGGTGCCGAGGCCGCGAATCGTCCCGATATCCATCTGCTGTCACCGTTTGCTCTTGATGATGGTGCCCAGGCCCTGCAGGTAGGCCACCAGGGCATCCATCTCGGTCTTGCCCTTGACGCTGTCGCGGGCGCCGGCGATGTCCTCGTCGGTGTAGGGCACGCCGAGGGTGCGCATGGCCTGCATCTTGGTCTCGATGTCCTTGCCGTCGAGCTTGTTCTCGACCAGCCAGGGGTAGGCGGGCATCTTCGATTCCGGCACCACGTTGCGCGGGTTGTACAGGTGCGCGCGGTGCCAGTCGTCGGAGTAGCGGCCGCCGACGCGGGCCAGGTCCGGGCCGGTACGCTTGGAGCCCCACAGGAAGGGGTGGTCCCAGACGCTCTCGCCGGCCACGGAGTAGTGGCCGTAGCGCTCGGTCTCGGCGCGGAACGGGCGGATCATCTGCGAGTGGCAGCCGACGCAGCCTTCGCGGATGTAGATGTCGCGCCCTTCCAGTTGCAGGGCGGTGTAGGGCTTCATGCCTTCCACCGGGGTGTTGGTGACGTCCTGGAAGAACAGCGGGACGATCTGCGTCAGGCCGCCGATGCTCACGGCCACGGCCATGCACAGGGCCAGCAGGCCGACGTTTTTCTCGAGTACTTCGTGTTTCATCAGTGGGCTCCTACGACGGCGGGAATCCGGGCGGCCGCTTCAGCGTCCTCCGCCTTGGAGGAGGCAATGGTGCGCCAGGTGTTGTAGGCCATGATCAGCATGCCGCTGAGGAACACGGCGCCACCGATCATGCGCACCACGAAGCCGGGGTGGCCGGCGGCGAGCGCTTCGACGAAGGAGTAGGTGAGGGTGCCGTCGGCGTTGACCGCACGCCACATCAGGCCCTGGGTGATGCCGTTGACCCACATCGAGGCGATGTAGAGCACGGTGCCGATGGTGGCGAGCCAGAAGTGCGCGTTGATCAGGCCCACGCTGTGCATCTGCTCGCGGCCGAAGACCTTCGGGATCATGTGGTACAGCGAGCCGATGGAGACCATGGCGACCCAGCCCAGGGCGCCGGCGTGCACGTGGCCGATGGTCCAGTCGGTGTAGTGGGAGAGGGCGTTGACGGTCTTGATGGCCATCATCGGGCCTTCGAAGGTGGACATGCCGTAGAAGGCCAGGGATACCACCAGGAAGCGCAGGATGGGGTCGCTGCGCAGCTTATGCCAGGCGCCCGAGAGGGTCATCATGCCGTTGATCATGCCGCCCCAGGAGGGCGCCAGGAGGATCAGCGACATCACCATGCCCAGGGACTGCGCCCAGTCCGGCAGGGCGGTGTAGTGCAGGTGGTGCGGGCCGGCCCAGATGTACACGGCGATCAGTGCCCAGAAGTGCACGATCGACAGGCGATAGGAGTAGACCGGGCGCTCGGCCTGCTTGGGCACGAAGTAGTACATCATCCCCAGGAAGCCGGCGGTGAGGAAGAAGCCCACGGCGTTGTGGCCGTACCACCACTGGACCATGGCGTCGGTGGCGCCGGAGTAGATGGAGTACGACTTCATGAAGCCGACCGGCAGCTCCAGGTTGTTGACCACATGCAGCAGCGCCACGGTCAGGATGAAGCCGCCGAAGAACCAGTTGCCCACGTAGATGTGCTTGGTCTTGCGCTTCACCAGGGTGCCGAAGAACACCACGGCGTAGGCGACCCAGACGATGGTGATCAAGATGTCGATCGGCCATTCCAGCTCGGCGTACTCCTTGGAGGAGGTGTAGCCCAGCGGCAGGCTGATGGCGGCCAGCAGGATCACCAGCTGCCAGCCCCAGAAGGTGAAGGAGGCCAGGGTGTCGGAGAACAGGCGGGTCTGGCAGGTACGCTGCACCGCATAGTAGCTGGTGGCGAACAGGGCGCAGCCACCGAAGGCGAAGATCACGGCATTGGTGTGCAGCGGGCGCAGGCGTCCGAAGCTCGTCCACGGCAAGCCGAGGTTGAGTTCCGGCCACACCAGCTGGGCGGCGATGACGACGCCGACCAGCATGCCGACGATTCCCCAGATCACCGTCATCACGGCGAACTGGCGGACCACCTTGTAGTTATAAGCGGTCTGATTGGTTGTGCTCATGGTATATGGGCTTCCATCCACGGTTATGGGCTAGCCCATCCCGGCGGGTTCCTTACGGCGAACGCCGCCCCTCCCCCAGGGACAGGTACTAATTACGCAACTAGCGGAGCGAAGAATGGATAAACCCCGGAAACGGAATATTGATTCCGATCAATCGGCCTCCGAGGCGGTGCCAATACGTGACTGTGGCGCTTTGTCGCTGCTGTGGAACCGACCCGTCGGCGCGCTGTCGGCGACCCTCGTCCTGGCCCATGGCGCCGGCGCGCCCATGGACAGCCCGTTCATGGACGAGATCGCCCGGCGCCTGGCCGCCCGCGGCGTGGCGGTGGCGCGTTTCGAGTTCCCCTACATGGCCGCCCGCCGCGAGGACGGCCGCCGGCGCCCGCCGAACCCGCAGAAGCAGCTGCTGGAGTGCTGGCGCCAGGTATTCGCCGAAGTACGCGGGCAGGTGCAGGGGCCGCTGGCCATCGGCGGCAAGTCCATGGGCGGGCGCATGGCCAGCCTGCTGGCCGACGAACTCGGCGCCGACGCCCTGGTGTGCCTGGGCTACCCCTTCTATGCCGCGGGCAAGCCGGAGAAGCCGCGGGTGGCGCACCTGGCCGAGCTGCGCACGCCGACGCTGATCGTCCAGGGCGAACGCGACGCCCTGGGCGACCGCGCGCACGTGGCGCAGTACCTGCTGTCGCCGGCGATCCGCGTCCAGTGGCTGGCGGCGGCGGACCATGACCTGAAGCCGCTGAAGGCCTCGGGTTTGAGCCATGAGCAGCATCTGGACAGCACCGCCGACGCGGTGGCCGCCTTCCTCGCCCGTTGAACCGGCCTAGCGGCGTGCGGCCAGCAGGTCGAGCACGCCGCCGCCTTCCTTGATGGTCTGCAGGATGATTTCCGAGCGGATGTCGGTCACGCCGTTGGCGCGGTTCAGGCGATTGACGATGAAGTCGGAGAACTGCTTCAGGCTGCGCGCCTGCACCCGCAGCACGTAGTTGCTGTGCCCGGTGACGATATAGGCGCCGACCACCTCGGGCCAGCCTTGCACCCGCTCGACGAAGCGCTCGTGCCAGTCCGCCTCGTCCTGGCGCATGGACACATGCACCAGCGCCTCCAGCTCGATGCCCAGCCGCTCGGCATCCAGCACCGGGCGATAGCCGCAGACGATGCCTTCCTCCTCCAGATTGCGCAGGCGCCGCAGGCAGGCCGACGGCGACAGCGCGACCTTCTCCGCCAGCTCCTGGTTGCTGATGCGGCCGTTGTGCTGCAGGCAGAGCAGGATGCGCAAGTCGGTGCTGTCGAGAGTCATCTGCAGGATCTTCTATGAAAGGCTTTATTGGAGAAATTATCTGCGAATGAGCGGCGCATTCGCGACGAAGATAGCACGAAACTGCACAGGGCGTTGCAGCATCATCCTCCCACCTGCCGAGGAGACCGAGCATGCCCGACGACCGCACCCTGTGGGACATCAGCCCGCCGCTGGACACCAGCACCCCGACCTGGCCGGGCGACACGCCCTTCCAGGAGGAGCGCTGCTGGCGGATCGATGAGCAGTGCCCGGTCAACGTCGGGCGCATCACCCTGTCGCCGCACACCGGGGCGCACGCCGACGCCCCCTTGCACTACGACGCCGACGGCGCCGCCATAGGCGCGGTGGACCTGGCGCCTTACCTCGGCCCCTGCCGGGTGATCCACTGCCTGGATGCGCTGCCTTGCGTGCTCCCCGGGCACCTGCTCGGCCACCTGGCCGGGGTGCCGCCGCGGGTGCTGATCCGCACCTGGCGCAAGGCGCCGCTGGACGCCTGGCCGGAGCGCTTCGCCGCCGTCGATCCGGCCTGCATCGAGCTGCTCGCCGCCCATGGCGTGCGCCTGGTGGGGACCGACACCCCGTCGCTCGACCCGCAGGACAGCAAGCGCCTTGACGCGCACCGCGCCGTCGCCCGCCAGCGCATGGCCATCCTCGAAGGCCTGCTGCTCGACGAGGTGCCGCCCGGCGACTACGAGCTGATCGCCCTTCCGCTCAAGTTCACCCATCTCGATGCCAGCCCGGTGCGCGCCGTGCTGCGTCGTCTTTCGCACTAGGAACCGACATGACAACAAGAGAAGACTGCCTGGCCCTCGATGCCCGCGACCCCCTGGCCGCGCTGCGTGACGACTTCGCGCTGCCCGAAGGGGTGATCTACCTGGACGGCAACTCCCTCGGCGCCCGCCCCAGGGCGGCGCTGGAGCGCGCCCGCCAGGTGCTGGCGCAAGAGTGGGGCGAAGGCCTCATCGGTAGCTGGAACAGCGCCGGCTGGCGCGCCCTGCCGGAGCGCCTGGGCAACCAGCTGGCGCGCCTGATCGGTGCCGGCGAAGACGAGGTGGTGGTCACCGACACCACCTCGATCAACCTGTTCAAGGTGCTGGTGGCGGCCCTGCGCGTGCAGGCGGGCCGCGATCCCGCGCGCAAGGTGATTGTCACCGAGCGCAGCAACTTCCCCACCGACATCTACATGGTCGAGGGCCTGGCCGACATGCTCCGCCAGGGTTACCAGCTGCGCCTGGTGGATCGTCCGGAGGACGTGCCGGCTGCCGTCGGCGCCGATACCGCGGTGCTGCTGCTCACCCAGGTGAACTACAAGACCGGCCACCTGCACGACATGGCCGCGCTCACCGCGCTGGCCCATGAATGCGGCGCGCTGACCATCTGGGACCTGTGCCATTCGGTCGGCGCCGTGCCGGTCGACCTCACGGCGGCCGGTGCCGACTACGCCATCGGCTGCACCTACAAGTACCTCAACGGCGGCCCCGGTTCCCCGGCATTCGTCTGGGTGTCGCCGGCGCTGCGCGAGCAGGTCTGGCAACCGCTGTCCGGCTGGTGGGGCCATGCCCGCCAGTTCGGCATGGAACCGGCCTACGCGCCGGCGCCGGGCATCGGCCGCTACCTCTGCGGGACCCAGCCGATCACCTCCATGGCCCTGGTCGAATGCGGCCTGGACAGCTTCGCCAAGACCGACATGCAGGCCCTGCGCGCGAAGTCGCTGGCCCTGACCGACCTCTTCATCGAACGCGTCCAGGCCCGCTGCGCGGCCCATCCGCTGACCCTGGTGACGCCACTGGAGCACGCCCGCCGCGGCAGCCACGTCAGCTTCGAGCATCCCGAGGGCTACGCGGTGGTGCAGGCGCTGATCGACCGCGGGGTCATCGGCGACTACCGCGAGCCGCGGATCATGCGCTTCGGCTTCACCCCGCTGTACACCCGCTACAGCGATGTTTGGGACGCCGCGGAAATCCTCGGCGACGTGCTCGACAGCGGCGCCTGGCGCGCAGAGCGCTTCATGACCCGCAAGCAGGTGACCTGATCCGGCCCGCCAGGGCCTTCCCCGGGCGCCGGCTGGCGCCCGCCTTGACTGACAAGTACAACAAAAAGGTCGATCCCCTCCATGAAGCTGCATCCCTTGCCGATGTGTCCCTTGCTCGCGCTCGTCGCGCTGAGCGCGCCGGTGCTGGCGGACGAAGCCGACGGCGGATTCCTCGCCGGCAGCCAGCTGCTGCTGACCCAGCGCAACTTCTTCTTCCATCGCAACCTGCTGAACAACCCGGGCGGGCAGAACTATCGCCAGGAATGGGCCCACGGGATGATGCTGGACTACCGCTCCGGCTATACCCCGGGCACCGTCGGCGTCGGCGTGGACGCCTATGCCAACCTGGGCCTCAAGCTCGATAGCAGCCGCGCCCGCACGGGCACCGACCTGCTGCCGGTGGACTCCCGGGGCGAGCCGGAAGACGAGTATTCCGAAGCCGGCGCCGCGGTGAAGCTGCGGGTCTCCCGCAGCGAGCTGAAATATGGCAGCCAGGCACCGATGAACCCGGTGTTCGGCACCGGCAACGCGCGCCTGTTCACCCCGATGGCCATCGGCGTTTCGCTCAGCAGCCGCGAGCTGGACGGCCTGCTGTTCGACGCCGGGCACTTCACCGCCGGCAACGACGGCAACTCCAGCAACGCCGACGGCGCGCTCAAGGCGCTCTACGCCCAGGTGGAAACCCGCGCGGTCGACTATGCGGGCCTGGCCTGGACGCCGCGTGAAGGCACCCGCCTGTCCGCCTACAGCTCGCGCTTCGACGACATCTGGCGGCAGTACTACGCCAGCGCCGGCCAGCGCCTGGAGCTGGGCGACGGCCGAGCGCTGAACCTCGACTTCAACCTCTACCGCACCCTCGACGACGGCCGCCGGCTGGCCGGCGACATCGACAACACCACCTGGTCCGCCGCCGTGCGCTACAGCCAGGGCGCCCAGGCGCTGACCCTGGCCCACCAGCGCGTGCACGGCGACGAACCCTTCGACTACCTGGGCTTCGACCGCCAGAGCGGCACCTCGATCTACCTCGCCAACTCGGTGCAGGTGCTGGACTTCAACGGCCCCAACGAACGCTCCTGGCAACTGCGCTACGACCTCGACCTGGCCGGCTTCGGCGTACCCGGGCTGACCTTCATGAGCCGCTACGTCAGCGGCGACCACATCGACGACAGCCATTACCAGGGCGGCCCCAACGGCGCCTACGGACGCTATGGCGACGACGGCAGGCGCTGGGAGCGCGATATCGAGCTGGGCTACGTGGTGCAGTCCGGCGCGGCGAAGGACCTGTCGATCCGCGTGCGCCAGGCCAGCGTGCGCTCCAGCGCTCAGGTGGCCCGCGCCGACACCGCCGACAACGACGAAGTGCGGGTGATCGTCGAATACCCGCTGCAACTGCTCTGACGCCCGCCATAACGACAAGACCCCAGAGGCACAAGATGAACGACAAGACTGGATTCGCCGCCATCGCGGCACGCGAGCAGGGGCTCAAGCGCCAGCTCACCTCGGCGCAGATGAGCATGATCGCCATTGGCGGCGCCATCGGTACCGGGCTCTTCATGGGCAGCAGCTTCGCCATCGGCTTCGCCGGCCCCGGCGTGCTGCTCAGCTACGCCATAGGCGCGCTGATCGCGCTGTTGCTGATGGGCTGCCTGGCGGAGATGACCGTGGCCCATCCCACCTCCGGCTCCTTCGGCGCCTACGCCGAGTTCTACGTCGGCCCGCTGGCCGGCTTCCTGGTGCGTTACGCCTACTGGGCGGCCATCGTCCTGGCGGTGGGCACCGAGGTCACCGCCATCGCCCTGTACATGAAGTACTGGTTCCCCGGCGTGGCCAGCTGGGTGTGGATCCTGCTGTTCTCCTCGGCGCTGATCCTGACCAACGCCATCAGCGTCAAGGCCTTCGGCCACTTCGAGTACGCCTTCTCGGCGATCAAGATCAGCGCCATCCTCGCCTTCATCCTGCTCGGCGCCTGGCTGGTGTTCGGCGGCACGCACCCGGAGTACGGCTTCCATCACTACGTCGCGCACGGCGGCTTCCTGCCCCACGGGCTGTCCGGCATGTGGGTCGCGGTGATCATCGCCATCTTCAGCTACCTGAGCATCGAGATGATCGCGGTGGCCGCCGGCGAGGCCGAACAGCCCGAGCGCGCGGTGAAGCAGGCCTTCCGCGTGACCATGGTGCGCCTGCTGGTGTTCTACATCCTGACCCTGGCGCTGATCCTCGCCATGCTGCCCTGGGACCGGTCGGGGCAGGGCGCCGAGAGCCCCTTCGTCAGCGTCATGCAGCAGGTCGGGATTCCCGGCGCCACCGGGCTGATCAACTTCGTCATCCTGGTGGCGGCGCTGTCGGCGATGAACAGCCAGCTCTACACCACCACGCGGATGATGTTCAGCCTCTCGCGCGCCGGCTACGCGCCCCGCGCCATGGGCCGGCTGAGCGGCGCCGGGGTGCCGCTGAACGCGCTGGCGCTGTCCTGCACCGCATCGCCCTGGCGACCCTGGTCAACGTGGCGTTTCCCGAGCAGTCGTTCATGCTGATGATGGCCATCTCGATCTTCGGCGCGCTCTTCGCCTGGATGATGATCTTCTTCACCCACTACCGCTTCCGCCGCTACCACCAGGCGCGCGGCGCCCTGCAGCTGTCCTTCCGCATGTGGGGGTTCCCCTGGGCGACGCTGCTGGGGCTGGGGCTCATGCTGGCGATCCTGCTGACCACCGCCTTCGTCGATGCCTTCCGCATGACCCTGGTCTTCGGCATCCCGTTCCTGGCGCTGCTGACGGCCGCCTACTGCCTGTTCGTACGCAAGGCCGCGGCGGTGGCGGCGGACCCGGCGCAGTCGCTGTAACGCAAGGCACCTCGGCTAGGTTCGGCTTCGGAGCTGCGTTGGCGTCCGTAACCCTCTCCCCAGCCCTCTCCCGCAAGCGGGAGAGGGAGCTTGTCCGTGCCGAGAGAAGGAATGCTTTCACCGGAAACCGTCGAGGCTGTCGGCTAACTGCATAACCTCCTGTTCTGCCCAACGGTCCCCTCTCCCTTCAGGGAGAGGGTTAGGGAGAGGGAGCGGAGTCAAGCCATGCACCGAAACCGCCGGGAGCGTAGGGCGAATAACCGTTCGCGGTTATCCGCCGCCTGACCTTGGTCACCAGGCACTGCGGCCCCGAGCCCGAAGCCCCGTTCAAGGGCGCTCCGAACCGACCACGAAGCGGGCAACGGACGAAGGAACGGCGTACAACCGCGAACGCTTGTACGCCCGACGCCCGGACGAGCCCCGGTGCTCAGCGGTTGAACCGCTCCACCAGCGAATACTGGCTCTGCGCCGTGCCGGTCAGCTCCTCGCTCAACTGCGCGGTGCGCTGGGCCTCGTCGGAGGTCTGGTCGGCGAGCTGGGCGATGGTGGCGATGTTGCGGTTGATCTCCTCGGCCACCGCGCTCTGTTCCTCGGCCGCCGCGGCGATCTGGTTGGCCATGTCGGCGATGTTGGCCACCGAGTCGCTGATGCCGGACAGCGCCTGGTCGGCCTCCAGCACCCGCTCGACGCCTTCGTCGGCCTGGCGGCGGCCGACCTCCATGGCGCTCACCGCGCCTTCGGCGGTGGTCTGCAGCTTGGCGATCAGGCCGTGGATCTGCTCGGTGGACTCGGCTGTGCGCTGGGCCAGCGAGCGCACCTCGTCGGCCACCACGGCGAAGCCGCGGCCCATCTCGCCGGCGCGGGCGGCCTCGATGGCGGCGTTGAGCGCCAGCAGGTTGGTCTGGTCGGCGATGCCCTTGATCACGTCGACCACGCCGCCGATCTCGTTGCTGTCCTGGGCCAGCTGGCTCACCGCAAGGCCGGTCTCGCCCACCGAGGCGGACAGGCGCTGGATGGCTGCGCGGGTCTCGCTGGCCACGCTGCGCCCGCGGCGCGTCAGCTCGTTGGCCTGGCGGGTGGCGTCGGCGGTGCGCTGCACGTTGTTCGCCACTTCCTGGGTGGTGGCGGCCATCTGGTTGACCGCCGTGGCCACCTGCTCGGTCTCCACGCGCTGGCGTTCCAGGCCGGAGGAGCTGTGGTGGGCCAGGGTATCGGCCTGGCGGGCCTGGGCGGTGAGCTGTTCGGCGGTGTCCTGCAGGCGCGTCAGGCAGGTCTTCAGCCGCGCTTCCTGGCTGAGGATGGACATTTCCAGGCGCGCCTGGGCGCCGCGGCTGTCGGTGTACATCTGTGCGATCAGCGGGTCCGAGGTGGTCTGCTCGGCCAGGCGCAGCAGGCGCTTGAGGCCGCGCTGCTGCCAGCCCAGGCCGGCCAGGCCCAGGGGGATGGCGAGCAGGCCGGCGAGGGCGAAGCCCCAGTGCGAATCGAGCCAGACGCCGATGAGGAAGGCCACCTGGCTGATCAGGATGAACGGCAGCCAGTCCAGCAGCACCGGCAGCCACAGGTCGCGGCGCGGGATCGCCGGCTTGCCGGCGTTGATCCGCTGGTACAGGGCCTGGGCGCGCTCGACCTGCTCGGCGCTGGGGCGCACGCGCACCGACTCGTAGCCGACGATCTCGTTGCGCTCGAAGATGGGCGTGACGTAGGCGCTGACCCAGTAGTGGTCGCCGTTCTTGCAGCGGTTCTTGACGATGCCCATCCACGGCTTGCCGTTCTTCAGCGTGGCCCACATGTGGGCGAACACCGCGGGCGGCACGTCCGGATGGCGCACCAGGTTGTGCGGCGAGCCCACCAGCTCGTCCCGGGCGAAGCCGCTGATGTCGACGAAGGCATCGTTGGCATAGGTGATCACGCCACGGCTGTTGGTGGTGGAGATCAGGCGTTGTTCCGCTGGGTAGGTGCGTTCACGCTGGGTGACGGGCTGGTTGTTGCGCATTCAGGGCGAGGTCCACGAAAAAGGCATGTGACGGTTTTGTTATCGGCCGGGATCAACGAAAGTTGAAGCCTTGTTCGATATTTGGCGTAGGAATATTGACGTGGACGATGGCAAAACGCTACCTGTCACATGGTCGTAGGTAATTTTCCTATGAATTTATAGGTTTTGTCTGTCGGGCAGGGCCTGCTCCCGCAAGGGCGCGGGCACAGGGGAAGCCGTAGGAGCGGATCTTATCCGCGATTTCGCCGGCAAGGCCGGCGCCATCCCCACACCTACGGCAGACTCCGCATGGGGCGTGAGGCGTATAACCGTTCGCGGTCATACGCCGTTTCACCTATCTTCCCACCGGCTCCGACCTCGAACCGGGCGACTGCTCAGATCAGGCTGCGCAGCACGTAGTGCAGGATGCCGCCGGCCTTGAAGTACTCCACCTCGTTGAGGGTGTCGATGCGGCACAGCACCTCGAAGCCATCCTGCTTGCCATCCTCGCGGGTGACTTCCACCTTCAGCGTCATGTGCGGCTTCAGCTCGCCGTCCAGGCCGCGGATGTTCAGCACTTCCTTGCCGGTCAGGTTCAGCGCCCTGCGGTCCTGGCCGCCGGTGAACTGCAGCGGCAGCACGCCCATGCCCACCAGGTTGGAGCGGTGGATGCGCTCGAAACTCTCGGCGATCACCGCCTTGACCCCCAGCAGGTTGGTGCCCTTGGCCGCCCAGTCGCGGGACGAGCCGGTGCCGTACTCCTTGCCGGCGACTATCACCAGCGGCGTGCCCTCGGCCTGGTAGCGCATGGCCGCGTCGTAGATCGCCAGCTTCTCGCCGCTGGGTACGTGGAGCGTGTTGCCGCCTTCCTCGCCGCCGAGCATCTCGTTCTTGATGCGGATGTTGGCGAAGGTGCCGCGCATCATCACCTCGTGGTTGCCGCGCCGCGAGCCGTAGGAGTTGAAGTCGGCGTAGGCCACGCCGTGCTCGCTGAGGTAGCGCCCGGCCGGGCTGTCCTTCTTGATGTTGCCGGCGGGGGAGATGTGGTCGGTGGTCACCGAGTCGCCCAGCACCGCCAGCACCCTGGCCTTCTCGATGTCGGCCACCTTCGGCGGGGCCTCGGCGATGTGCTCGAAGAACGGTGGATGCTGGATGTAGGTGGAGTCGGCCTGCCAGGTGTAGGTCTGCGCCTGGGGCACTTCGATGGCGCGCCACTTCTCGTCGCCCTGGAAGACCTCGGCGTATTCCTTGTGGAACATCGCGGTGTCCACCTTCTGGATCGCCTCGGCGATCTCCTGCTGGCTCGGCCAGATGTCCTTCAGGTACACCGGCTGGCCGTCCTTGCCGGTGCCCAGCGGGTCCTTCGACAGGTCCAGGCGCACGCTGCCGGCCAGGGCGTAGGCTACCACCAGGGGCGGGGAGGCCAGCCAGTTGGTCTTCACCAGCGGGTGCACGCGGCCCTCGAAGTTGCGGTTGCCGGACAGCACCGAGGCCACCGTCAGGTCGGCCTGCTGGATGGCCTTCTCGATGGGTTCCAGCAACGGCCCGGAGTTGCCGATGCAGGTGGTGCAGCCGTAGCCCACCAGGTCGAAGCCCAGCTCGTCCAGGTAGCGCGTCAGGCCGGCGGCCTTGAAGTAGTCGGTGACCACCTTGGAGCCGGGGGCCAGCGAGCTCTTCACCCAGGGCTTGCGCTGCAGGCCCTTCTCCAGCGCCTTCCTGGCCAGCAGGCCGGCGGCCATCATCACGCTGGGGTTGGAGGTGTTGGTACAGGAGGTGATGGCGGCGATGACCACCGCGCCATCCTGCAGGTGGTAGCTCTTGCCCTCGTGCTGGTACTCGATGCCCTGGCTCTCGGCGCTGCCCACCGCGGCGCCACCGCCGCCTTCATTGAGCAGGCGCGAGACTTCCGGGCTGCGCGCGGCCTTGGGCTGCAGCGCGAGGAAGTCGGCGAAGGCCTTGCCCACCTGGCCCAGGGGCACGCGGTCCTGCGGGCGCTTGGGCCCGGCCAGGCTGGCCTCGACCTCGCCCATGTCCAGTTGCAGGGCGTCGGTGAACAGCGGTTCGTGGCCCTTCTCGCGCCACAGGCCCTGGGCCTTGCAGTAGGCCTCCACCAGCTTGACGGTCTGTTCCGGACGGCCGGACAGGCGCAGGTAGCCCAGGGTGATCTCGTCCACCGGGAAGAAGCCGCAGGTGGCGCCGTATTCCGGGGCCATGTTGGCGATGGTGGCGCGGTCGGCCAGGGGCAGGTCGGCCAGGCCGTCGCCGTAGAACTCGACGAATTTCCCCACCACGCCCTTCTGCCGCAGCATCTGGGTGACGGTGAGCACCAGGTCGGTGGCGGTGATGCCTTCCTTCAGCTTGCCGGTAAGCTTGAAGCCGATCACCTCGGGGATCAGCATCGACACCGGCTGGCCGAGCATGGCCGCTTCCGCCTCGATGCCGCCGACGCCCCAGCCGAGCACGCCCAGGCCGTTGATCATGGTGGTGTGCGAGTC
Organism: Pseudomonas sp. RW407; assembly: GCF_003176655.1. NCBI lineage: Bacteria > Pseudomonadati > Pseudomonadota > Gammaproteobacteria > Pseudomonadales > Pseudomonadaceae > Pseudomonas > Pseudomonas sp. RW407. Next base: position 1,590,776 of record NZ_QGSL01000106.1, read on the forward strand.
GGTGCCGACCAGGGTGTCGGGGAAGGCGTAGGTGCGCCCGTCCTCGTCCTTGGTCCACACCGTGCGGCCCAGGTACTCCAGGTTGACCTGGTGGCAGATGCCGGTGCCCGGCGGCACCACGCGGAAGTTGTCGAAGGCGTTCTGGCCCCAGCGCAGGAAGGCGTAGCGTTCGCCGTTGCGCTGCATCTCGATCTCGACGTTCTCGGCGAAGGCGGCGTGGCTGGCGTAGCGGTCGACCATCACCGAGTGGTCGATGACCAGGTCGACAGGGGACAGCGGGTTGATCTTCTGCGCATCGCCCCCGGCCTTGGCCATGGCGTCGCGCATGGCGGCCAGGTCGACCACCGCCGGCACCCCGGTGAAGTCCTGCATCAGCACCCGCGCCGGGCGGTACTGGATCTCGCGGTCGGAGCGGCGCTCCTTCAGCCAGCCGGCCAGGGCGCGCAGGTCGTCGGCGTTGACCGTGTGGTTGTCCTCCCAGCGCAGGAGGTTCTCCAGGAGCACCTTGAGCGACTTCGGCAGCCTGTCCAGGTCGCCGAGCTGCTTCGCGGCTTCCGGGAGGCTGTAATAGTGGTAGGTCTTGCCGCCCACCTCTAGGGTGCGCAGGCTGTTCAGGCTGTCCACTGCGGGCATGACGTTCTCCTCAGGCTAGGTTCTGCCGGATCGACGGCACCGCTCCGATACTGACGGAGGCGCCGGGCGAAGAGCCCGGCATGGCGCAAAAGCAACGCGGATTGGCGGTAACTTCTGCATATCTGGCGGCATCCTGACGGTTTCCGGCATGCGTGCCCCGGGGCTGCCAGGCCCTGGAACGCGACTTCGGAACTCTCAAGCTAGACCGCTCCGGGCGGTCCTGCCATGGAGTCTGGACCCTTTGCCGCAGCCGCGGGTTCCCTCGGCCCGGCCTTCGCAGCGGGCGAATCCGGGTGAAAGCCGGCCGCTCAGCGACTATAGTGCGCGGCCAAGGAGACACCCCGATGAACACCCTGCTACTGCATTGCCGCCCGGGCTTCGAAAACGAGGTCTGCGCGGAGATTTCCGACCTGGCCGCCGGCCTGGACGTGGCTGGCTACGCCCGCGCCAAGCCGGCCACCGCCTACGCCGAGTTCGTCTGCCAGGAAGCCGACGGCGCCGACCGGCTGATGCGCCACCTGCGCTTTTCCGAGCTGATCTTCCCGCGCCAGTGGGCCCGCGGCACCGGTTTCGTCCCGTTGCCCGAGCAGGACCGCATCGGCGCGCTGCTGGAGGAGCTGGGCCCGTACCCGCTGTGCGGCAGCCTCTGGCTGGAAGTCTTCGACAGCAACGAAGGCAAGGAACTGTCGACCTTCTGCCGCAAGTTCGAGAAGCCCCTGCGCGCCGCGCTGGTCAAGGCCGGCAAGCTGCGCGAGGACCCGAGCCTGCCGCGCCTGCTGCTGACCTTCCGCTCCGGCCGCGAAGTCTTCGTCGGCCTCGCCGAGCCGCGCAACAGCGCCATGTGGCCGATGGGCATCCCGCGCCTGCGGTTCCCCCGCGAGGCGCCCAGCCGCTCGACCCTCAAGCTGGAGGAGGCCTGGCACCACTTCATCCCGCGCGCCGACTGGGACAAGCGCCTGGCGCCGGGCATGCTCGCCGTGGACCTGGGCGCCGCGCCCGGCGGCTGGACCTGGCAACTGGTCAACCGCGAGATGCGGGTGATCGCCGTGGACAACGGGCCCATGGCCGAGAACCTGGTCTATTCCGGCCTGGTGGACCACCAGCGCGCCGACGGCTATGTGTTCCGGCCGCGGCAGACGGTGGACTGGATGGTCTGCGACATCGTCGAGAAGCCGGCGCGCACCGGCTCGCTGATCGAGACCTGGATCGGCGAGGGGCTGTGCCGCGAGGCGGTGGTCAACCTCAAGCTGCCGATGAAGCAGCGCTACGCCGAGGTGCGCAAGATCCTCGAACGCTTGCGCGAGAGTTTCCGCGAGCGCGGCCTGCGCGTGGCCATCGGCTGCAAGCAGCTGTACCACGACCGCGAGGAAGTCACGGTGCACCTGCGCCGCCTGTAGGGCCGCGGGCGATCCGCGACCTTCGGCGACTTGCCGTGGCGCCGCGCAGCGACCATGCTGTGCGGCGCACCCCCTCCCGGAGCCGCTCGTGAAGCGAAAGTTGCCCTCGCTGCTGGGCAGTTACAGCCGCATGTTGTTGCCGCGCCGCGGCCTGGGCCGTGGCGAGCGCCTGCCGAACCTGGCCATGGACAGCCGCAGCCTGCGCTTCGACGCCCGCCACCTGCGCGCCTACCGCCAGCACTTCGGCCTGGACCCGGGCCTGGGCGTGCCCCTGCTGTACCCGCAGGTGATCAGCCTGCCGCTGCACCTGCGCCTGCTCAGCCGCTCGCGCATGCCGCTGTCGATCCTCGGGCTGATCCACCTGCGCAGCCACATCCAGCGCTACCGGCTGCTGGAGGAGGGCGACCAGCTGCAGCTGGACTGCCGCATCCTCACCAGCCGGCGCAGCCCGCTGGGGCTGGAGGTGGACGTGGTGACCGAGGTCTGGCACCACGACATGCTCTACTGGCAGTCGATCACCACCTACCTGCGCCGCGGCGACTTCCTCGACGACCACGCCGAGCCCGACCCGCTGCCCGAGCGCGCCCAGTGGCACACCCTGGAGGTACCCGCGCACCCCGGCGTGCAGTGGCGTGTGCCGAAGATCGCCGGCTGGCGCTATGCGGGCCTGAGCGGCGACTTCAACCCGCTGCACCTGTCGCGCCTGATGGCCTCGCGCTACGGCTTCGGCAAGCCCTTCGCCCACGGCATGTGGAGCCTGGCGCGCAGCCTCACCGGCCGCCGCCTGGCCGAACAGGTGCGCCTGGACGTGCACTTCAAGGCGCCGCTGCCGCTGGGCAGCCAGGTGCGCCAGAGCCACCGCCGCCTGGGCCACAAGGAACAGTGGGCGCTGCTGCCGGTGGACGGCGACGGCGAGCCGATGCTGCTGGCCCAGCTGGACGAGGCGCCCGCCGGGCCGCTGCGCTGAGTCAGCGGCCAGCCGCCAGGCGCGGCTGCAGCGGCAGCAGGGCGGGCAGTTGCACCTCGCCCTGTAACGCCACCGTGCGAAGCTGCCAGGAGCCGTTGAACAGGTACTGGCCACTGAAGCCGCTGACCAGCAGGCCGATTTCGTCCCCCGCCGTCAGGCGGGCGCTGACCGCGTTGAGCCGCGTGGTGCCGCGGTTGAGCAACGGCTTGACCTGCTCGTCCAGCACCCGGGTGCGGCCGTCCGCGCCGCGAATCGCCAGCGAGGCGAACAGCAGCGCCTGCTCGCCCGCGCCCAGTGGCCGGGAGAGGCGCACCTCGGGGCTGCCGAGCAGGGCGCCGGGCTCGGCGACCTGGTGCAGCGGGATGAAGGTGCGGGGCTGCAGCAGCCCGCTGCTGGCCGGGCGTACCGGTGTCGGCGGCAGGGCCACGGTGGGGCCGGGGGCGGGCAGTTCGTCCAGCGCCAGGCCCTGGTCCAGGTCGAGGCTGACGCACAGCGAGGGCACGCTGTCGGCGGCGCCGGGGCGCCGGCGCAGCTTCTCCTCGTACCAGGCGAGGATGCCCTGGTAGAGGTTGATGGCACGCTCGCCGCAATGGATCACCGGTTCGTTGTTGAACGGCGGCAGGCCGCTCCAGGCCTGCAACGGCGGCGGCAGGATGTGCCCGCCCTGCATCCCCAGCAGGCGCACGTCGGCATTGCCCTGGCGCAGGCACTGGCGGATCTGCAGGCCCTGGTCGAGGGGGAACAGGGTGTCGCGCAGGCCCTGGATCAGCAGGGCGTCGGCATGCGGGCGGCGGCCCTCGGCGCAGTAGCGCGCCAGGCTGTGGGCGGCCAGCTCGGCCCGCACCGGTTCGGCCATGCGCCCGCTGGCGCTGTGCAGGTAGTCGGCCTGGACGAACTTGCCCAGGTCGTAGCCGGTGGCCAGGCCCAGGCTGACCAGCACGCCGCCCCAGCCCATCTTCAACTGGCCATCGGGGGCCAGGGCGTCGCTCAGGTCGTACCAGGTGGCGATGGGCACGATGGCGTCGATGCGCGGGTCTTGCGCCGCGGCCAGCAACTGCACGGCGCCGCCGTAGCTCTCGCCGAGCATGCCCAGCCGCGGGTCGCCGGGGCCGTCCATGCTCAGCCGGGGCAGGTGCGCGGCGGCCCAATCGATCACCGCGCTGGCGTCGCTCACCTCGAAGCGTGGGTCCATCATCTCGATGCGCCCGTCGCTGCCGCCCCAGCCGCGCTGGTCGTAGCTGACCACCCAGTAGCCGGCCTTCCAGGCCTTGAGCGCGGCGCGCCCGGACATCATGTTCTGGCCATAGAAACCGTCCGGCCCGGTCACCCGCCAGCCGCCCCAGCCGTGGGTGTGCACGACCAGCGGCGCCGTCTCGCCGGCCTTGAGCGCCGGCTGGAACACGGTGGCGGACAGCCGCGTGCCGTCGCGGGCGGTGATCACCGCCTCGTACCAGCTGGCCGGCAGGTCCTGCCCGGCGCTGGCGGCATAGTCGGGCAACTGGTCGCGGGCGGCGCAGGCGGTGAGCAGCAAAGCGAGGCAGAGCAGGGCGGGCAGGCGCATGGGCGGGGGACATCCGCTGTCGGGGAAGGCGCCGAGCTTAGCCCAGCGCAGCGCAGCGGGGGCCCGACGAAAGGTTGGGCCATTGCCGTTCGCCCGCGACGCGTGACCCTGCGCCCCGCTTTGGGCGACAATGCGCCATTCGTTTTGCGGAGCCTCTCCATGTCCCAGCCTGTCGACGCCATCCTCGACGCCACCGGCCTGAACTGCCCCGAACCGGTCATGATGCTGCACAACAAGGTGCGCGACCTGCCGGCTGGCGGCCTGCTCAAGGTCATCGCCACCGACCCCTCCACCCGCCGCGACATCCCCAAGTTCTGCATCTTCCTCGGCCACGAACTGGTGGAGCAGCAGGAAGAGGCGGGCACCTACCTGTACTGGATCCGCAAGAAGCTCGACTGAGCCGCCACCGCCGACGATGTTTCCTGGGCGTAGGGCGAATAACCGTTCGCGGTTATCCGCCGCTACACCTCGGCTCAATCCGAGTTCACGGCCAACCCTGGTGATCTGATCGGCGGATAACGCCGGAGGCGTTATGCGCCCTACGTCGGCCACAGGGAAAACGCCTCGCCCGCTTGACCCTCCCATGGCAAAGTCGAATGCTGTCCGCTCTCGGTCATTGAAAGTGGACATCATGAAAGCCCTGGACATCGAGGCCGTGCAGGCCTTCGTGCTGGTCGCCGAGCTGAAGAGCTTCACCCGCGCCGCCGAGGCCCTGGCCAGCACCCAGTCGGCGGTGAGCCTGAAGATCAAGCGCCTGGAGGACGGCCTCGGCCGCCGCCTATTGGAGCGCACGCCGCGCCTGGTGCGGTTGTCCGCCGACGGCGGGGTGTTCCTGGAAGCGGCCCGCGCCCTGGTGGCGGCGCACCGCCAGGCGCTGGGCGCGTTCGCCGGCGGCCAGCCCAGGCGGCTGGTGGTGGGCATCAGCCACCACATCGTCGGCGCCGAACTGCCCGGGTTGCTGCGCCAGCTCACCCGCAGCGAGCCGGGGCTGCTGCTGGAACTGCGGGTGGACAGTTCGCGGGAAACCCTGGAGCGCTTCGACCGCGGCGAACTGGACGTGGCCCTGGTGCTGCAGCAGGGCCCGCCACGCCAGGACGGCGAGGTGGTGCTGCAGGAACCCTTCGCCTGGATGGGCGCCACCGACTTCCAGCCATTGCCCGGCCAACCGCTGCCCCTGGCCACCCAGGCCGAACCCTGCAGCGTGCGGCGCATGGCGGTGGACGCCCTGGACCAGGCCGGGGTGGCCTGGCGCGAGGTGTTCGTCGGTGGTGGGTTGATGACCATTGGCGCGGCGGTGAGCGCGGGCATAGCCGTGGCAGCCCTGGGGCGTCGGGTGGCACCGGCGGGGTGCGAGGACGTGGGGGCGCGGCTGGGGCTGCCGGCGTTGCCGGGGCGCGATGTGCTGCTGTTCTCCCATCCCCGGGATGCGCAGGCGCAGGGGATGTTGCGGACATTGGTGGCGGCGGTGCGGAGTACGGTGGGGTAGAGGATGGTTACCTGGGGGCTTTTCGTAGGAGCGAGCTTGCTCGCGAACGAGGTTTCCCGGGACTTCGGCGCCAAGATTGGAGCACCCTCTCCCCAGCCCTCTCCCTGAAGGGAGAGGGGGCTAGTCTGTGCCAACGTCAACAACGGTTTTAGCCGGCAACTCCGGAACTGCCGGCTGACTCTGGAAAACCCAAACGCTCCGAACGGTCCCCTCTCCCTTCAGGGAGAGGGTTAGGGAGAGGGGGCGGAGTCAAGCCGAAACACTGCAATTGCCGGGAAACTCCATTCGCGAGCAAGCTCGCTCCTACGAAAAGCCCCATCCTTACCCCACCAGCACCCGAGCCACCCGCACCACACCCCAGGCCATCCCCAGCACCATGAAGGCGCCGAAGGCCAGCCCTGCCAGTTGTGCCGCCAGTTCCCGTTTCTGCCTGTCGTTCATGGCAGTCGCTCCAGCCCTGGCCGTGCCAGGTACAGGACTTCGTAGCCGAGGCTGCCCGCGCGTGCCTCCAGTGCCTCGGCACTGAGGCTGAAGCGCAGCAGCGTCCAGCGCTGCAGGTCGGCCACGACCCAGGCCGCCAGCACATCCTCCCGGCCCAGCAGCGCCTCGCCGGCGGCCAGCGCGCCGTCGCGCAGGGCGGCGGCGCCTCTATCGGACAAGGGTAGTTCCTCGCGGTACAGCGAGCGGGCCGGGCGATCGAAGGCGGGGCCGCGGCGGGCGTCCAGCGGCAGCCAGGTTTCCACCGCGGGCCGGCCGAAGCTGTCGATCACCCCCTGGAAGGCCTCGCCGGCCAGGAAGGCCGCGGCGGCGGCCGGTTCCCGCCAGAGGTAGACCGAGGCGTAGAGGTTGCCTTCGGCGCCGTGGCGGCCCTTTTCCTGGAGGACGAAAGCCTTGCAGGCCAGGCCCGGCCAGGCGTCCCAGTGCGGGCCCTTGCTGGCGGCGCGCTGGCGGATGGCGCCCATGTCGTGTTCCGCCGGCAGGCGGTGGCTGTATTGCATGGCGAACATGGCGGACTCCTTTATCCGTGGGCCTGGAAGGAGTCTGCGTGGCCGAAGCTATGCGAAACAGATATGAATGATTGTTTCAGTGATTCGATCTAGAAATCATTGAAGCCCAGTTCGCCCTGGGCCTGCTCCGGCTTCGGCCGTGCCGGGCGCTGGCGAGTCGGCGGCACGGGCGCCTTGCGTGGCGCGCTGGCTTGCGCCTCCGGCTCCGGCGGCGGCAGGGCCAGCCGGCAGCTGCGCACGGTCCACCAGCGCGGCAGCAGTTGGCGCACTTCGCTGCGGCCGAAGCGGTCGTCGATCAGCCAGACCACGCCTTCGTCCTGCTGGGTGCGGATCACCCGGCCGGCCGCCTGCACCACCTTCTGCAGGCCGGGGTAGAGGTAGGTGTAGTCGTAGCCGTCGCCGCCGCCATTTCCAAAGAGGGCATGCATGCGCTGGCGGATTTCCTCGTTCACCGTGTTCACCTGGGGCAGCCCCAGGGTGGCGACGAAGGCGCCGATCAGGCGGTCGCCGGGCAGGTCGATGCCCTCGCCGAAGGCGCCGCCGAGCACCGCGAAGCCGATGCCGCGGCCGCCGTTGCGGAACTGTTCGAGGAAGCCTTCGCGCTCGGTCTCGTCCATGTTGCGCGCCTGCACCCAGACCGGCACCCCGGGCTCGTCGCGGACGAAGCGTTCGCGCACCTGCTCCAGGTAGGCGTAGCTGCTGAAGAAGGCCAGGTAGTTGCCCGGCCGCTCGCGGTACTGCCGGGCCATCAGTTCGCAGATCGGCCGCACCGACTGGGCGCGGTGCCGGTAGCGGGTGGACAGGTTGCGCACCACCTGCACCTCCAGCTGTTCGGCGTGGAACGGCGATTCCACGTCGATCCAGGCGGTGTCCTGCGGCAGGCCCAGCAGGTCGCGGTAGTAGTGCGCCGGCGTCAGGGTGGCGGAGAACAGCGTGCAGCTGTGGGCCTCCTCGAAGCGCGGGGCGAGGAAGGGCGCGGGGATGACGTTGCGCAGGCACAGCGTGGAGTAGACCCGGCCGCTTTCGGTCTGGCGGCGGGTGATGTCGAACAGCGAGTGCTCGCCGAAGGCCTCGGCCAGGCGGCAGAAGGCCATGGCATCGAGATAGAAGCCCAGCAGCTCCAGGCTGTTGCCGTCGGGCTGCTCGCTGAGGTGGTCGGTGATGGCGGTCACCGCCTTCTGCAGCGCGAGGATGAACAGCTCCGGCGCCAGCGGGTAGACCTGGTATTCCACTTCCTGGTCGCGGTGCAGCTGGTTCCAGTGGCGGCCGACGCGCTCCAGCGCGCCCTTGAGCTTGGCCGGGGCGACGCGGCGCAGGTCCTGGAAATCGGCCTGGTCGAGTTCGCCAGTGTACATCTTGCGCCCGCGCTCCACCAGGTTGTGGGCCTCGTCCACCAGCAGAGTCACCTTCCACTCGTTGAGCACGGTGAGCGCGTAGAGCAGGGCGCTCATGTCGAAGTAGTAGTTGTAGTCGCACACCACCACGTCGGCCCAGCGGCTCAGCTCCTGGCTCAGGTAGTAGGGGCAGATGCCGTGCTCGCGGGCCACCTCGCGGACCCGCGCCTGGTCCAGCCAGGCGCCGTCCAGGGCGGCCAGGCGGGCGGCCGGCAGGCGGTCGTAGAAGCCCTTGGCCAGCGGGCAGGAGTCGCCGTGGCAGGCCTTGTCCGGGTGTTCGCAGGCCTTGTCGCGGGCTACGTGTTCCAGCACCCGCAGCGGCAGCTCGGGTTCGTCCTGGCGCAGGCTGGCCAGGGCCTCCAGGGCCAGGCGCCGGCCGGGGGTCTTGGCGCTGAGGAAGAACAGCCGGTCCAGGCCCTGGCCGGGCATGGCCTTGAGCTGTGGGAACAGGGTGCCGAGGGTCTTGCCGATGCCGGTGGTGGCCTGGGCCATCAGGTGGCGGCCGTCGCGGGCGGCGCGGTACACCGCCTCGGCGAGCTGGCGCTGGCCGTGGCGGAACTGCGGCCAGGGGAAGCGCAGGCTTTCCAGGGCTGTATCGCGGGCCGCGCGGTGGGCCATCTCGCGTTCGGCCCAGGTCACGAAGCGCTGGCAGTGTTCCTCGAAGAAGGCGTGCAGTTCGTCGGCCGTAAAGCGCTCCTGGAATACCGTCTCCTTCTGCGTCATGACGTTGAAGTAGACCACCGCCAGGTCGATTTCCTCCAGGCCCTGCAGGGCGCAGAGCAGCCAGCCGTAGACCTTGGCCTGGGCCCAGTGCAGCTGGCGGTGGTTGTCGGGGATGCGGGCGATGTCGCCGCGGTGCGTCTTGATCTCTTCCAGGCAGTTGCGCGCCGGGTCGTAGCCGTCGGCACGGCCGCGCACCAGCAGGTTGCGGTAGGCGCCGGCCAGCGGCAGTTCGGCGAGGTAGCCGGGGCCGCGGCGGCCGACCACGGTGGCGTGGCCGGCCATGCCTTCCTGGGCGGTGGGCGAGGGGGTGAAGCGCAGGTCGAGGTCGCCGACCTTGGCGGTGAACTCGCAGAGTGCGCGCACCGCGACCTGGTAGTTCATGCGGCCGGCTCCCCGGCCCAGGTCACGTAGCAGACCTCCACCGGCATGCCGTGCGCGGCGCAGAAGGCCAGCCAGCGCTTCTGGTTGTCCTGCAGGCGGTCGCCGGGGCCCTTCACCTCGATCATCCGGTAGCGGCCCTCGGCGGGCCAGAACTGGATCAGGTCGGGCATGCCGGCGCGGTTGGCCTGCAGGTCTTCCAGCAGGTGGCCGAACCAGGCCTTCAGGTGCGCCGCCGGCAGGCAGGCCAGGGCCTGTTCCAGCAGGTTCCCGTCCAGCAGCTCCCAGAACACGAAGGGCGATTGCAGGCCCTGTTTCTCGCAGTGGATGCGGCGCATCTCGTCGGCGTAGGCGCCGCTGTCGAGCAGTGCCAGGCGCGCTTCGAACAGCCCGGCGCGACGGGCGCGGAACTGGCTGTCGTAGAGGTCCGCGGGGCCTGCGTGGAAGGGGTGGAAGAAGGCGCCCGGCAGCGGGGTGAAGATCACTTCCCAGCAGAGCAGGCCGAACAGGCCGAGGACCAGGGTGTTCTCTACGTAGTGCACCGGCGCTTCGGGGCGGGCCAGGTGCAGTTGCACGCACTGCTCGACGCTCAGGCCGGGCTGCGGCTCCAGCTCCAGGTCGATGCGTGGCGGCGGCTCGGCCCTGGCCTTCGCCGGCTGGGCGTGGCCGAGCTGGCGGCGCAGGCGCACCAGGGCGCGCTCGATCAGCTGCGCCTCGGCGGCGTCCTGGGGCTGGGCCGCGGCCTGCAGGGCCAGGTCGTAGGCATCGGCATGGCGTTCCAGGCGCTCCAGCACGCGCACCTGGCGTTGGCGGGCGCTGGCGTGTTCGCTGGCGGCATAGACCTGCAGGGCGCCTTCCCAGTCGGCTTCGCGCTCCAGTTGCTGGCCGATGTGGAACAGCACGCGTCCGCGACGGCGCTGCAGCTGGGCGGTGCCGCAGTCGACGCTGGCGATCAGCGGCAGCAGTTCCTGGGCAGCGGCGCCCAGGTCGAAGGCTTCGCGGCAGCGCTGCAGGAACAGGTGCGCGTCGACCTCGTCGCGGCTGGCGAAGCCGCGGGATTCGCGGGTCAGCGGGACGGTTTCATAGCGCAGGATGCCCAGGTCGGTGAGGACGAATTCGGTCCAGTCCTGGTACAGGTTGCCGAAGAACATCAGGCGCAGGCGCTCCACCTGGGGCGCGATGGCCAGGCTGTAGACCGCCTCGTCCAGCTGTGGGCACCAGGCGGCGAAGGGCCGCGGCTCGGCGTCGACCGCGGCCAGTTCGGCCTGCAGCTCCGGCTTGCGCAACTGGCGGCTGGACAGCTGGGCGCCGAAGCAGTCGAGGATTTCGTCCTTGCGCAGCAGGCCGAAGAGTTCTTCCAGGCCCAGCGCGGCGGCGCCATCCAGCCAGCCGGCCTCCAGCAGCGGCGCGGCGGCCCGGCGCGGGCAGCCGATCTCGGCGTAGTCCAGCTTGCTGGCGCGAAAATGCGGGCCCTTGCGCATGATCAGCCGCACCAGCAACGCCCGGGCCTCCAGCGGCATGGCCTGGAAGTCGCGGAGGAAGGCGCGCTCGGCGGCGTCGAAGAGGTCGTCGTAGCGTTCTTCCAGCCAGGCGAGGGCGCGGTGGAAGTTGGCCAGGTAGTAGAAGCGCGGGTCGGTCTGGAAGGGCATGGGCGAGGGCTGGGGCTGTATTTTTATACAGATATCAGTTGGGGTGGGGATTG
>NZ_QGSL01000106.1:1602033-1606954 GCF_003176655.1 Pseudomonas sp. RW407
GGCGTGCGAGGGAAGTTCGGGAGTCATCCTGTTATCCACAATATCCGGCTGACTCCGTTGCCGAGTCTCGCTCGGGACGGTCCCCTCTCCCTCCGGGAGAGGGCTAGGGTGAGGGCATAACGCGTCTTCCAGCGAACTATCCACAGCCCACCCCTTCAACGCTTCGCAGGCCCACAACACCCGCTCCGGCGTCGCCGGGGTATCCAGCGCCGGGCTCACCCGGTAGTCCGCCAGGCTGGCGATGGCGTCGCGCAGGGCCGACCACACCGAGATGGCCAGCATGAACGGCGGCTCGCCCACCGCCTTGGACAGGTACACGCTGTCCTCCTCGTTGGGCCGGTCGAACAGGGCCACGCGGAAGTCCTCGGGCACGTCGCTCGCCGCCGGGATCTTGTAGGTCGCCGGCCCCGTGGTGAGCAGCCGGCCCCTGGCGTCCCACTTCAGTTCCTCGCAGGTCAGCCAGCCCATGCCCTGGACGAAGCCGCCCTCGATCTGGCCGATGTCGATGGCCGGGTTGAGGCTGCGGCCGACGTCGTGGAGGATGTCCACCCGCAACAGGCGGTACTCGCCGGTCAGGGTGTCCACTTCCACCTCGGACACCGCCGCGCCGTAGGCGAAGTAGAAGAACGGGTGGCCCTGGCCGGTGGCGCGGTCGTAGTGGATCTTCGGCGTGCGGTAGAAGCCGGTGGCGGACAACTGCACCCGTGCGAAGTAGGCGGCCTGCACCACCTCGGCGAAGTCCAGCGCCTTGTCGCGGACCTGCACCTGGCCGTGGGCGAAGCGCACCTCCTGCTGCGCCACGCCCTCGCGCGCGGCGAGGAATTCCGCCAGCCGCGCCTTGAGCGTGCGGGCCGCGTCGCGGGCGGCCATGCCGTTCAGGTCGGTGCCGCTGGAAGCTGCGGTGGGCGAGGTGTTGGGAACCTTGTCGGTGCGCGTGGCGGTGATGGTCACGCGCTCAAGGGGCACCTGGAATTCCTCGGCGACTATCTGCGCCACCTTGACGTTCAGGCCCTGGCCCATCTCGGTGCCGCCATGGTTCAGCTGGATGCTGCCGTCGGTGTACAGGTGGATGAGCGCGCCGGCCTGGTTCAGGTGCTGGGCGGTGAAGCTGATGCCGAACTTCACCGGGGTCAGCGCCAGGCCGCGCTTGAGCACCGGGCTGGCGGCGTTGGCGGCGGTGATGGCGGCGCGGCGGGCGCGGTAGTCGCTGCTGGCTTCCAGGCGCTCGATCAGCTCGCCCAGCAGGTTGTGCTCCACGCGCTGGTGGTAGGGCGTGAGGTCGCGGCCGCTGCCGCCGTAGAGGTTGAGCTTGCGCACGTCCAGCGGGTCCTGGCCGACGGCGCGGGCGATGTCGTCCATGGCGCGTTCGATCAGCATCATCCCCTGGGGCCCGCCGAAGCCGCGGAAGGCCGTGTGCGAGACGACGTTGGTGAAGCTGCGGTAGCCGGCGATGGTCACGTCGGGGATGAAGTAGGCGTTGTCGGCGTGGAACATCGCGCGGTCGACGATGGCGTCGGAGAGGTCCGGCGAGTGGCCGCAGTCGCCCACCACTTCCAGTTGCGCGGCGAGCAGCCGGCCCTCGGCGTCGAAGCCGACCTGGTAGCGGTTGTGGAAGGGGTGGCGCTTGCCGGTGGCGCGCATGTCCTCGGCGCGCGGCAGGCGCAGCTTAACCGCGCGTCCGGTGCGCGCAGCCAGCAGCGCGGCCAGGCAGGCCCAGGGCGCGGCCTGGGTTTCCTTGCCGCCGAAGCCGCCGCCCATGCGCCGCACTTCCACGGTGACCCTGGCCAGGGGCATGGCCAGCACCTCGGCCACCAGCTTCTGCACCTCGCTGGGGTGCTGGCTGGAGGTGAACACGAACATGCCGCCATCGTCGGTGGGCACGGCCATGGACACCTGGCCTTCGAGGTAGAAATGCTCCTGGCCGCCGACGAACTGGCTGGCCTGCAGTACGTAGGGCGCGGCGGCCAGGCCGTGCCCGGCGTCGCCGCGGCGCATGAAGTGCGGCGGGCGTACGAAGCGTTCCTCGGCCTTGGCCCGCAGCGGGTCGAGCAGCGGCGTTTCCTCGGCGTATTCGACCTTCGCCAGGCGCACGGCGCGGCGGGCCTGCAGCTGGGTTTCCGCCGCCACGGCGAACAGTGCCTGGCCGTGGTACTTCACCCGCTCGCCGGCCAGCAGCGGGTCGCCGGGGAAGACCGGGCCGATGTCGGTGTGGCCGGGCACCTCGTCCAGGGTCAGCACGGCGACCACGCCGGGGGCGTTGCGCACAGCCGTCAGGTCCAGGCTGTGGATAACCCCGCAGGCGATGTTCGTGAGGCCGACGGCGGCGTGCAGCAGGTCGCGGGGTTCCTTGATGTCGTCGACGTAGCGCGCCGCTCCGCTGACGTGCAGCTCGGCGCTGTCGTGGGGCCGGGCCTGGCCGGCGCTGCGGGCTTCGCTGGCGCCGCCGTTGGCGGCCAGGGGAGGCAGGCTACGCATGGCGCACCTCCGCGGGGGTTGCGGTGTATTCCACTAATGCGCGCTGCAGCAGGTTCTGCGCCACCTTCAGGCGATAGGCGGCGCTGGCGCGCAGGTCGTCGATGGGCTGGAAGTCCTCGGCCAGGGCGGCCTGGGCCGCGGCCACGGCGGCGGCGTCGAACGCCCGGCCAGCCAGCGCGGCTTCCGTGCGCCGGCCGCGCAACGGGGTGGCGGCCATGCCGCCGCAGGCCAGGCGCGCCTCGCGCACCCGGCCCTGCTCGTCGAAGTCCAGGCGCAGGGCCAGGCACAGGGCGGAGATGTCGTCGTCACGGCGCTTGGATATCTTGTCCACACGCAACGACTGGCCCTCGCCCAGCCTGGGGATAACTACCGCCTCGATATATTCGCCCGGCTGCAGGATGCTCTGCCGGTAGCCGGTGAAGAAGCCATCGATGGGCACTTCGCGCATCTGCCCGGCGCGCCGCAGGCGCAGGCGGGCGTCCAGGGCCAGCAGCACCGGCGGCATGTCGCCGATGGGTGAGGCGTTGGCGATGTTGCCGCCCAGGGTGCCGCGCTGGCGGATCTGCAGCGAGCCCAGGCGCTCCAGCAGCGCGGGCACGCCGGGGAAGGCGCGCAGCGCGTCCTGGCAGTCGGCGTAGGGCCGCGCGGCGCCGATCAGCAGGTACCCGGGGTGTTCCTCCAGGCGCCGCAGCTCGGCCACGCGCTCCAGGTGGATCAGCTGCGGGAAGCCCTTCAGCGCCTGGGTCGCTTCCAGGGCCAGGTCGGTGGCGCCGGCCACCAGCCGTGCGTGTGGATAATCCATCAACAGCCGGTCCAGTTCCTCCAGCGAGGTGGGCAGCCAGGCATGCTGCTCGCCGTTGTCGAGGCTGGCGCCGGCGGGCAGGGCGCGCAGGCGCCCGGCGGTAGCGCGTTCGGCGGCGGCGAAGCGATCGCCCCGGGCTTCGCCGGCGATGCGCCGGGCGGCTTCGAGGATCGGCCGGTAGCCGGTGCAGCGGCACAGGTTGCCGGACAGGGCCGTCAGCGCGCTCTCGCGGTCATGGGCGCAGGCCGCATGGCGCCAGGCGAACAGCGACATGACGATGCCCGGCGTGCAGAAGCCGCATTGCGCGCCGTGGCAGTCCACCATGGCCTGTTGCACCGGGTGCAGGCGGTCGCCATCGGCGAGGTTCTCCACCGTCAGCAACTGGCGGCCGTGCAGCGAGCCCAGCGGGGTGATGCAGGCGTTCACCGCGCGGTAGCGCAGGCCGTCGCCCTCGGGTTCGGCCAGCACCAGGGTGCAGGCCCCGCAGTCGCCGGAGGCGCAGCCTTCCTTGGTGCCGGTGCGCCCCAGCCGGGTGCGCAGGTACTCGAGCAGGCTCGTTTCCGGTGCCAGGCCGTCCACCTGGCGCAGTTCGTCGTCGAGCAGGAACTGGATCATGCGAAACCTCGCTGGCGCGCGCCGGACCGGCTGCCGGGAGGCGGGCC
Source organism: Pseudomonas sp. RW407 (assembly GCF_003176655.1). NCBI lineage: Bacteria > Pseudomonadati > Pseudomonadota > Gammaproteobacteria > Pseudomonadales > Pseudomonadaceae > Pseudomonas > Pseudomonas sp. RW407. The sequence continues at coordinate 1,605,973 of NZ_QGSL01000106.1, forward strand.
CGACGCGGCGCTGAAGCTGTCCATGTGGTCAGCTGGTGCACGAACTCTGCCAGCCGAAAGGGCTGCTCTCTAAGCAAAGCATAGCTCGCGGCGCCTGTTGACCAGCCGGCCAGGAAAGCGCCCCGGCTCCACCTCCGCCGGCCGGCGCGGGCACGTCCGGCACGGGCATTGAACGGTGGTGTCACGCGCTGGTCTTGAGCAGGGTGCAGGATGGAGGAGGGCCCGCTCATCGATAGCGAAGCTCTTCCTTTTATAGTTCCGCTGATAGAGAAAGCCAATTTGTTTGATGGCCTAAATCAATGGGCCAAGCGGGCTAATAGCGGATAATCTTGCCCACGTCGAATTTCATAACCAATTCGATCAACCCATCTCTACGAGGAATGCCGAATGAACCTGATCAACACCCAAGTCCAACCGTTCAAGGTCAACGCCTTCCACAACGGCAAGTTCATCGAAGTCACCGAGCAGTCCCTGAAGGGCAAGTGGTCGGTCCTGATCTTCATGCCGGCAGCCTTCACCTTCAACTGCCCGACCGAGATCGAAGACGCCGCCAACAACTACGCTGCCTTCCGTGACGCTGGTACCGAAGTCTACATCGTGACCACCGACACCCACTTCTCCCACAAGGTCTGGCACGAAACCTCCCCGGCCGTGGGCAAGGCCCAGTTCCCGCTGATCGGCGACCCGACCCACCAGCTGACCAACGCCTTCGGCGTGCACATCCCGGAAGAAGGCCTGGCCCTGCGCGGCACCTTCGTGATCAACCCGGAAGGCGTGATCAAGACCGTCGAAATCCACTCCAACGAGATCGCTCGTGACGTCGGCGAGACCCTGCGCAAGCTGAAAGCCGCCCAGTACACCGCTGCCCACCCGGGCGAAGTCTGCCCGGCCAAGTGGAAGGAAGGCGAGAAGACCCTGGCCCCGTCCCTGGACCTGGTCGGCAAGATCTAAGCAACACCCCTCCCCGGCGGACGGCCCCCAC
>NZ_QGSL01000107.1:0-5828 GCF_003176655.1 Pseudomonas sp. RW407
TGGGCGGGACCGGCGCCTGAGGCGCCGGGAAGGACGGGCGGGGCTTAACGGAGACCGCGCTTGAGCTCGTCCAGTTCGCGGATGTACTTGAAGATCTTCCGCGCCGCGGCCGGGGGCTTGTCGTGAGCGGCCTCGTGCTGGGCGTGGCGGATCAGCTGCAGCAGGTGCTGGCGGTCGCTGTCCGGGTATTCGGCGAAGAAGGCGGAAAGGGCCTCGTCGCCACCTGTGATGAGGCGGTCGCGCCAGCGCTCCAGGGCGTGGAAGCGCTCGTTGTACTGGCGCGTGGAGCTGTCGAGCTGGTCGAGCAGGGCGACGATGGCGTCGAGGTCCTGGTCGCGCATCAGCTTGCCGATGAACTGCCGGTGGCGTTTGCGGGCGGCGTTGGCCTTGTGCTTGGGCGCCTCGTCGATGGCGCGGCGCAGCGGCTCGGTGAGCGGCAGGCGGTCGAGCATGTCCGGCTTGAGCGCGGTCAGGCGCTCGCCGAGGTCCTGCAGGGCGTGCAGCTCGCGTTTTACTTGCGACTTGCTCTTCTCTTCGAACAGCGAGTCGTCGTCTTGATATTCAGCCATGGCGGTGGTCCAGTGGAAAACGCCGCCATGATAACGAGTCGAGGGTCGCTTGTCCGGCCCGCCCGCGAGGCCACGGGGCCCGATGCCCCGCCCGCGGAACAGAACAGGAGAGTTTGGCAATGAGCGAACAGGCCAAGGCCGTCGGCCCAGAGGCACTTCCGGCACTGCGCGAGCAGGTCGAGCGGATCGTCGCCGAGGCGAAGCGCCAGGGCGCCAGCGGCTGCGAAGTGGCGGTGTCCCTGGAGCAGGGGCTGTCCACCAGCGTGCGCCAGCGCGAGGTCGAGACGGTCGAGTTCAACCGCGACCAGGGCTTCGGCATCACCCTCTACGTTGGCCAGCGCAAGGGCTCGGCGAGCACCTCGGCGACCGGCGACGAGGCCATCCGCGAGACGGTGGCGGCGGCCCTGGCCATCGCCAGGCATACTTCCGAGGACGATTGCTCCGGCCTGGCCGACCCCGCGCTGATGGCCCGCGACCTGCCCGACCTGGACCTCTACCACGCCTGGTCGCTGACCCCGGACCAGGCGGTGGAGCGCGCCCTGGCCTGCGAGGCCGCGGCCTTCGACGCCGACCCGCGGGTGACCAAGGCCGACGGCACCACCCTGAACATCCACCATGGCTGCCGCGTCTACGGCAACAGCCACGGCTTCATCGGCGGCTACGCCAGTACCCGCCACAGCCTCAGCTGCGTGATGATCGCCGAGGGCGAAGGGCAGATGCAGCGCGACTACTGGTACGACGTGAAGCGCCGCGGCGAGCTGCTGGACAGCCCGCAGAGCATCGGCCGCCGCGCCGCCCAGCGCGCCGCCAGCCGCCTCGGCGCACGCCCGGTGCCGACCGCCGAGGTGCCGGTGCTGTTCGCCCCGGAGGTCGCCGTGGGCCTGTTCGGCCACTTCCTCGGCGCCATCTCCGGCGGCAGCCTGTACCGCAAGTCGTCGTTCCTCGAAGGCTGCCTGGGCCAGCGCCTGTTCCCCGAATGGCTGACCCTCGACGAACGCCCGCTGCTGCCCGGCGCCCTGGGCAGCGCCGCGTTCGACAACGATGGCCTGGCCACCTACGCCAAGCCCTTCGTGGAGAACGGCACCCTGGTTTCCTATGTGCTGGGCACCTATTCCGGGCGCAAGCTGGGCATGCCCAGCACGGCCAACGCCGGCGGCGTGCACAACCTCTTCGTCAGCCACGGCGACGAGGACCAGAAGGCCCTGCTGCGGCGCATGGGCCGCGGCCTGCTGGTCACCGAGCTGATGGGGCAGGGCGTCAACCTGGTCACCGGCGACTACTCCCGCGGCGCCGGCGGCTACTGGGTGGAGAACGGCGAGATCCAGTTCCCGGTGCAGGAAGTCACCATCGCCGCCAACCTCAAGGACCTGTTCGCCAGCATCCTGGCCATCGGCAACGACGTGGAGAACCGCGGCAACCTGCATACCGGCTCGGTGCTGGTGGAAAGGATGATGGTGGCTGGGAACTGATAGCAGGCTGTGGTTCTGGAGAACGCCGTTTCCTGCCGAGGGAAGCGGCGTTTCTCTTTCCGCAATAGCTCTTCGTAGGAGCGAGCTTGCTCGCGAATTGCATTCTGCCGGCTAGGCTCGGCGCTCGCCCCAAGAGCGCCCTCTCCCCAGCCCTCGGCTGCGCGCCCCGCCCTGAAGGGAGAGGGGGCAGTCCGTGCCGAGAGGAGGAATGGTTTCAGCCGGAAACCTTCGGCGCTGCCGGCTAACTGCAGAACATCCAAATACACCGAACGGTCCCCTCTCCCTTCAGGGAGAGGGTTAGGGAGAGGGAAAGGCGCCTCCCTTATGCAGCGGCGTTTCAGGGGAACTCCCTTCGCGAGCAAGCTCGCTCCTACGAAGAGCACCCGGCGAAACTACCTCCTCGATTTGCCCTACTCCCTTGGTCTGACTTGTATTTTCTTTCTCTCGTAACGATAATCAATCTCATTATCGGTTGAGGGATTCCCATGTTCGTCGAAACCCACACCTCCCTGCTCGACCGCTGGTACCGCCTGGGTACCCGCATCCGCTGCGCGCTGGAGCCCGACGAGCCGCGCCTGCTGGAGCTCTACCTGTTCGAGACGCGCTACCTGGTGGCCTGGGAGCCGCTGCCGGCCTGGCAGTTGTTCGAGAAGAGCTTCCAGTTGCTGCTCGACACCGCCGCCGATGTCGCCTTGCCCTGGCACTGGCGCGGCCTGTGCCTCGATCACGCCTACCGCCCGCTCTGCGATCTGCGCCGCCTGGCCGGCGATGCCGAGCGCAGGCAGCGCCTGCAACAGCTTTCGCGCCGGCTGGCCACCCAGCCGATGGCGCCTTCCCTGACGTACCACGACCTGTAAGCGAGAAAGCAGAATGACTGACAGCCGTATCGAACGCGACAGCATGGGTGAACTGGCGGTGCCGGCCGCGGCACTGTACGGGGCCCAGACCCAGCGTGCGGTGAACAACTTCCCGGTCAGCGGCCAGCGCATGCCCGCCGCCTTCATCCGTGCGCTGCTGCTGGCCAAGGCCGCCGCGGCGCGGGCCAACGTCGCCCTGGAGCAACTGGACGCCGAGACCGGCGCGGCCATAGTCGCCGCCTGCGAGGAATTGCTGGCCGGCGATTTCCTCCAGCATTTCCCGGTGGACGTGTTCCAGACCGGCTCCGGCACCAGCTCCAACATGAACGCCAACGAGGTGGTGGCGACTCTCGCCGGGCGCCGCCTGGGCCGTGCGGTCAACCCCAACGACCAGGTCAACTGCGGGCAGAGCAGCAACGACATCATCCCCTCGACCATCCACATCAGCGCCGCCCTGGAAATCCACGAGCGCCTGCTGCCGGCCCTGCGCCACCTGCTGGCCACCCTCGAGCGCAAGGCCGGCGAGGTGCAGCGCTACGTGAAGACCGGCCGCACCCACCTGATGGACGCCATGCCGGTGCGCCTGAGCCAGGTGCTCGGCGGCTGGGCCCAGCAGGTGCGCCAGGCCACCGCCCACCTCGAGGCCCTGCAGCCGGCGCTGCAGCAACTGGCCCAGGGCGGTACCGCAGTGGGCACCGGGGTGAATGCCCACCCGCAGTTTTCCGCGCGCTTCTGCCAGGAGCTCAACGGCCTGACCGGCCTGGCCTTCCGCCCGGGCGACGACTTCTTCGCGCTGATCGGCGCCCAGGACACCGCCGTGGCCGTTTCCGGCCAGCTCAAGACCCTCGCCGTGGCGCTGATGAAGGTCGCCAACGACCTGCGCTGGATGAACTCCGGCCCGCTCGCCGGCCTCGCCGAGATCGAGCTGGAGGCCCTGCAGCCGGGCTCCTCGATCATGCCCGGCAAGGTCAACCCGGTGATTCCCGAGGCCACCGCCATGGTCGCCGCCCAGGTGATCGGCAACGACGCGACCATCGCCGTGGCCGGGCAGTCCGGCAACTTCGAGCTGAACGTGATGCTGCCGGTGATCGCCGACAACCTGCTGCAGAGCATCCAGCTGCTGGGCAACGTCAGCCGCCTGCTGGCCGACAAGGCCATCGCCAGCTTCAAGGTCAACGAGGCGAGCCTGCGCGAGGCGCTGGCGCGCAACCCCATCCTGGTCACCGCGCTGAACCCGATCATCGGCTACCAGAAGGCCGCCGAGATCGCCAAGCAGGCCTACCGCGAGGGCCGGCCGATCATCGAGGTGGCGCTGGAGAACACCGATCTCGGCCGCGAGCGCCTGGAGGCCCTGCTGGACCCCGAGAAACTCACCGCCGGCGGCCTCTGAAGGCCGCCCCCACCGTGGAGGTACGCGACATGCGCCATTGGCAACAGACCATCGAACTGGGGAACCGCTGCTTCATCCGCAACGAGTTGATCGATGCCCGCGAGCACTACCTCCACGCCCTGGCCCACGCCCAGTTGCTGCTGGGCCGCTGGCACGAGCCGGACGAGGCGGTGATGGCCTTCGTCATCTCCCACCACAACCTCGGTGACCTGCACGTGCAGCTGGGCCAGCCGGAAGAGGCCGCCGAATACCTGTGCAACTGCCACGAGCGGCTGCTGGAACTGAGCATCGACCCGCGGCAGAGCCGCGACATGCGCGAGGCCGCGCTGCGCCACAGCCGGCGCAGCTACCTCGAGCTGCTCAATTTCATCGGCGAGCACGGCAACTACCCGCGCACCCGCGAGCTGCTGCACCAGCAGGGCGAAGTGGAGCTGCGCCCCGGCCTCTTCGCCACCCCGCAATCCATGCGCTACCACTAGGAGCGACCATGCCCCACAGTCTTCCCGCCTTGCCCTACGCCTACGACGCCCTGGAACCGCACATCGACGCGCGGACCATGGAGATCCACCACAGCAAGCACCACCAGACCTACGTCAACAACCTGAATGCCGCGCTGGAAGGCACGCCCTTCGCCGAGCTGCCGGTGGAAGAACTGCTGCAGCAGCTGAACCGCCTGCCGGAGAAGCTGCTCGGCCCGGTGATCAACAACGGCGGCGGCCACGCCAACCACTCGCTGTTCTGGCAGGTGATGTCGCCCGCGGGCGGCGGCGAGCCCGACGGCGCCCTGGCCCGCGCCATCGAAACCGAGCTGGGCGGCTACAAGGCCTTCCGCGAAGCCTTCACCAAGGCCGCGCTGACCCGCTTCGGCAGCGGCTGGGCCTGGCTCTGCGTCGACAGCCAGGGACGCCTGAAGGTGGAAAGCAGCGCCAACCAGGACAGCCCGCTGATGCAGGACCTGATCCCCATCCTCGGCCTGGACGTCTGGGAACACGCCTACTACCTGCAGTACCAGAACCGCCGGCCGGAATACATCGCGGCCTTCTACGAGGTGGTCGACTGGCCGGAAGTGGCGCGCCGCTACCGCCTGGCCCTGGAGCAGCGGGGGCTCGCCTGATGCCTGCCGGGGAAGTGGCACCATGCGCCCGCTAGAGGCAAGCGCGCGCCAGGCCGGCGCACGCAACCTGCGCTGGTGGCTCGGCCTGGGGATAGTGCTCCTGGGCAGCGGCCTGCTGTTCAACCACCTGTTGCTGCTGGCTCGCCTGCAATTGCCGGCGCCGTTGTACCAGGCGCTGGTCGGCGGCCTGGTCTGCGCCCTGGGTACCGCCCTGGGCGCCGTGCCGGTGCTGCTGATCCGCAGCATGCCGGCGCGGGTGGCCGATGCCCTGCTGGGCTTCGGCGCCGGGGTGATGCTGGCGGCGACCGCGTTCTCGCTGCTGCTGCCGGCGCTGGAGGCGGTCGAGGCCAGTGGCCGCTCGCCGCTCTACGCGGCCTTGCTGGTGAGCTTCGGCATGGCCCTGGGGGCGCTGGGGCTGATGCTGGCCGG
>NZ_QGSL01000107.1:5838-92317 GCF_003176655.1 Pseudomonas sp. RW407
GTGGTCGGCCACGTCGCCGGCGGCGAACACGCCGGGGATGCTGGTGGCGGTGGCATTGCCTTCGCCGCCGCCCTTGACCACCAGGTAGCCGTCGCGCATTTCCAGCTGGCCGGTGAACAGGTCGGTGTTGGGCTTGTGGCCGATGGCGATGAACACGCCGGCCAGGTCCAGCTGGCGGGTCTCGCCGCTGTTCGCGTCCTTCAGGCGCACGCCGACCACGCCCATGTCGTCGCCCAGGACTTCGTCCAGGGTGGTGTTCCAGTGCAGGCGCACGTTGCCGTTCTTCGCCTTCTCGAACAGCTTGTCCTGGAGGATCTTCTCCGAGCGCAGCTTGTCGCGGCGGTGGATCAGGTGCACTTCCTTGGCGATGTTGGCCAGGTACAGCGCTTCCTCGACGGCGGTGTTGCCGCCGCCGACCACGCAGACCACCTGGTTGCGGTAGAAGAAGCCGTCGCAGGTGGCGCAGGCGGAAACGCCCTTGCCCATGAAGGCCTCTTCCGAAGCCATGCCCAGGTATTGCGCGGAGGCGCCGGTGGCGATGATCAGCGCGTCGCAGCTGTAGGTGCCGCTGTCACCCTTGAGGATGAACGGCTTCTGCTGCAACTCGGCGGTGTGGATGTGGTCGTAGACGATCTCGGTATCGAAACGCTTGGCGTGCTGCTCCATGCGCTCCATCAGGGCGGGACCGGTCAGGCCTTCGACGTCGCCGGGCCAGTTGTCGACCTCGGTGGTGGTGGTGAGCTGGCCGCCGGGCTGGATGCCGGTGATGACAACAGGCTTGAGGTTGGCCCGCGCGGCGTACACGGCAGCGGTGTAACCCGCCGGGCCGGAGCCCAGGACGATCAGGCGCGAATGCTTGACTTCACTCATAAAAAGACTCCATAAGCCTTTGTCACGTAAGAGAATGCATGCTCCAATTGAGCAGCCGTGAAACCTTGGTGGGCTATGCTACACCGAACCTGGAAAAGGCGGCAAAAGGCGCCGTGGCGGGCCCTGTGGCATCGAGCGGCCAAAGCCGTACAATAGGCCCGTTTTGTCGACAGATGACTCTCGGACGCGCCCAGTGCGCAGGAATAGACGCGTTTTGAAGGACTCGACCACCGCTAGCCACGCCGCAGCCTGGCGTCAGCAATTGCACATTCGCCTGAAGGAAGGGGCCCTGATCGCGCTCGGCGCGCTCTGCCTTTACCTGTGGATGGCGCTGCTCACCTACGATTCGTCCGATCCGGGCTGGAGCCATTCCAGCCACGTCGAGCAGGTGCAGAATGCCGCTGGTCGCCTGGGGGCCCTGAGCGCCGACATCCTCTTCGTCGCGCTGGGGTACTTCGCCTACCTGTTCCCGCTGCTGCTGGGGGTCAAGACCTGGCAGATCTTCCGCAAGCGCCACATGGCCTGGGAGTTCAGCGGCTGGCTGTTCTCCTGGCGGCTGATCGGCCTGGTGTTCCTGATCCTCTCCGGCTCGGCGCTGGCCTACATCCATTTCCACATCGGCGGCGGCCACCTGCCGGCCTCCGCCGGCGGCGCCGTGGGCGAGAGCCTCGGCCAGCTGGCGCTGAACGCCCTCAACGTGCAGGGCAGCACCCTGCTGTTCATCGCCCTGTTCCTGTTCGGCCTGACCGTGTTCGCCGACCTGTCCTGGTTCCAGGTGATGGACGTCACCGGGAAGATCACCCTGGACCTCTTCGAGCTGATCCAGAACGCCTTCAACCGCTGGTGGAGCGCGCGCAGCGAGCACCGGCAGCTGGTCGCGCAATTGCGCGAGGTGGACGAGCGCGTTGCCGAGGTGGCTGCGCCCGTGGTGCCCGACCGCCGCGAGCAGGCCAAGGTCAAGGAGCGCCTGATCGAGCGCGAGGAGGCCCTGGCCAAGAGCGTGCAGGAGCGCGAGAAGCGCCCGGCGCCGAAGATCGACGCGCCGCCGCCGCCCAAGCCCGCCGAGCCCAGCAAGCGCGTGCTCAAGGAAAAACAGGCGCCGCTGTTCGTCGACACCGCCGTCGAAGGCACCCTGCCGCCGCTGTCGATCCTCGACCCGGCCGGCGAGAAGAAGCGCAGCTACTCCCCGGAGTCGCTGGAGGCCATGTCGCGCCTGCTGGAGATCAAGCTCAAGGAGTTCGGCGTCGAGGTGGTGGTCGAGTCGGTGCATCCGGGCCCGGTGATCACCCGTTTCGAAATCCAGCCGGCGGCGGGGGTGAAGGTCAGCCGCATCTCCAACCTGGCCAAGGACCTGGCGCGCTCGCTGGCGGTGATCAGCGTGCGGGTGGTCGAGGTCATCCCCGGCAAGACCACCGTGGGCATCGAGATCCCCAACGAAGACCGGCAGATGGTGCGCTTCTCCGAAGTGCTGATGTCGCCGGAGTACGACGAGCACAAGTCCACCGTGCCACTGGCCCTGGGCCACGACATCGGTGGCCACCCGGTCATCACCGACCTTGCGAAGATGCCGCACCTGCTGGTGGCCGGTACCACCGGCTCGGGCAAGTCGGTGGGCGTGAACGCCATGCTGCTGTCGATCCTGTTCAAGTCCACGCCCCAGGATGCGCGGCTGATCATGATCGACCCGAAGATGCTCGAACTGTCGATCTACGAGGGCATCCCGCACCTGCTCTGCCCGGTGGTCACCGACATGAAGGAGGCGGCCAACGCCCTGCGCTGGAGCGTCGCCGAGATGGAGCGGCGCTACAAGCTGATGGCCGCCATGGGCGTGCGCAACCTGGCCGGCTTCAACCGCAAGGTGAAGGACGCCGAGGAGGCCGGCACGCCGCTGACCGACCCGCTGTACCGCCGCGAGAGCATGGAAGACGAGGCGCCGCTGCTGCACACGCTGCCGACCATAGTGGTGGTGGTGGACGAATTCGCCGACATGATGATGATCGTCGGCAAGAAGGTCGAAGAGCTGATCGCCCGTATCGCGCAGAAGGCGCGGGCCGCGGGCATCCACCTGATCCTCGCCACCCAGCGCCCCTCGGTGGACGTGATCACCGGCCTGATCAAGGCCAACATCCCGACCCGCATCGCCTTCCAGGTGTCGAGCAAGATCGACTCGCGGACCATCCTCGACCAGGGCGGCGCCGAACAGCTGCTCGGCCACGGCGACATGCTCTACCTGCCGCCGGGCACCGGCCTGCCGATCCGCGTCCACGGCGCCTTCGTCTCCGACGACGAGGTGCACCGCGTGGTCGAGGCCTGGAAGCTGCGCGGCGCGCCCGACTACATCGAGGACATCCTCGCCGGCGCCGATGAAGGCGGTGGCGGCAGCTTCGAAGGTGGCGGCGGCGGTGAAGGTGGCGAGGGTAGCGAGGACGACCCGCTGTACGACGAGGCCGTACGCTTCGTCACCGAGAGCCGCCGCGCCTCCATCTCCGCGGTGCAGCGCAAGCTGAAGATCGGCTACAACCGCGCCGCGCGCATGATCGAGGCGATGGAAATGGCCGGTGTGGTCACCCCGATGAATTCCAACGGCTCGCGCGAAGTGACCGCGCCGGCCCCCATCCGCGACTGATCGAGGATTTCCATGCGACTGATCCGCATGCTCGTGCTTGCCGCGCTGGCCGTCGCCGGCATCCAGGCCCACGCCGACGATGCCGCCACCCAGCGCCTGAGTGCGATGCTGAGCAAGGCCCAGACCCTGAGCGCGCGCTTCTCCCAGCTGACCCTGGACGGCAGCGGCACCCGCCTGCAGGAGACCGCCGGCAACCTGGCGCTCAAGCGCCCGGGCCTGTTCCGCTGGCACACCGACGCGCCCCAGGAGCAGCTGCTGATCTCCAACGGCGAGAAGATCTGGCTGTACGACCCGGACCTGCAGCAGGTGACCATCCAGAAGCTCGACCAGCGCCTGACCCAGACCCCGGCGCTGCTGCTCTCCGGTGACATCTCGAAGATCCACGAGAGCTTCGACATCACCAGCAAGGATGGCGGCAACGTGGTCGACTTCATCCTCAAGCCGAAGGACAAGGACACCCTGTTCGACAACCTGCGGATTTCCTTCCGCAACGGGGTGGTCAACGACATGCAGCTGATCGACAGCGTCGGCCAGCGCACCAACATCCTGTTCTTCGACGTGAAGATGAACCAGCCGGTGGACGCCAAGCAGTTCGTCTTCGAGGCGCCCAAGGGCGTCGACGTCATCCAGGAGTGAGCGGGCGCCGCCGGCGCCTGTGAGGTAGCAGCGTGGACCTGTTCCGTTCCGAACCCGTAGCCCAGCCCCTGGCCGCGCGCCTGCGCGCCGCCAGCCTGGACGAATACGTCGGCCAGGAGCACCTGCTCGCCCGCGGCAAGCCGCTGCGCGAGGCGCTGGAGCAGGGCGCGCTGCACTCGATGATCTTCTGGGGCCCGCCGGGGGTGGGCAAGACCACCCTGGCCAAGCTGCTGGCGCAGGTCTCCGACGCCCACTTCGAGACCATCTCCGCGGTGCTCTCGGGGGTGAAGGAAATCCGCCAGTCGGTGGAGATGGCCAAGCAGCAGGCCGCGCAGTACGGCCGCCGCACCATCCTCTTCGTCGACGAGGTGCACCGCTTCAACAAGAGCCAGCAGGACGCCTTCCTGCCCTACGTCGAAGACGGCACCCTGATCTTCATCGGCGCCACCACCGAGAACCCCTCGTTCGAGCTGAACAACGCACTGCTCTCGCGGGCCCGCGTCTACGTGCTGAAAAGCCTGGACGAGGCCGCTCTGCGCAAGCTGGTGCAGCGCGCGCTGAGCGAGGACAAGGGCCTCGGCAAGCGCCACCTGAGCCTGCCGGACGAGAGCTTCGCCATCCTCATGGCCGCCGCCGACGGTGACGGCCGGCGCCTGCTCAACCTGCTGGAGAACGCCTCCGACCTGGCCGAGGACGGCGGCGAGATCAGCCCCGAACTGCTGCAGAACCTGCTGGGCGACAGCCGCCGGCGCTTCGACAAGGGCGGCGAGGCCTTCTACGACCAGATCAGCGCCCTGCACAAGTCGGTGCGCGGCTCAAGCCCCGACGGCGCGCTCTACTGGTACGCGCGCATGCTCGACGGCGGCTGCGACCCGCTGTACATCGCCCGCCGCGTGGTGCGCATGGCCAGCGAGGACATCGGCAACGCCGACCCCCGCGCCCTGACCCTGTGCCTGCACGCCTGGGACGTGCAGGAGCGCCTGGGCAGCCCGGAAGGCGAACTGGCCATCGCCCAGGCCATCGTCTACCTGGCCTGCGCGCCGAAGAGCAACGCGGTCTACAACGCCTACAACACGGCGCGCCGCGACGTCGCCGAGAACGGCTCGCTGGAAGTGCCGCTGCACCTGCGCAACGCACCGACCAAACTGATGAAGAACCTCGGCTACGGCGAGGAGTATCGTTACGCCCATGACGAACCCGACGCCTACGCCGCCGGGGAAGACTACTTCCCCGAAGGGCTCGAACCGCGCCAGTATTACCAGCCCGTGCCCCGTGGCCTGGAACTGAAGATCGGCGAGAAGCTCAAGCACCTGGCGGCCCTGGACCGGGCCAGCCCGAGAAAACGCAGAAAATCCTGAGCGGCGCCCGAGCGCCGCCGACACTAGACACGAGAACAGACCATGCTCGATTCCAAACTGGTACGCACCCAGCCGCAGGAAGTGGCCGACCGCCTCGCCGCCCGTGGCTTCACCCTGGACGTGGCGCGCATCGAGGCGCTGGAGAACCAGCGCAAGTCCGTGCAGACCCGCACCGAGACCCTGCAGGCCGAGCGCAACGCGCGTTCCAAGTCGATCGGCCAGGCCATGAAGCGTGGCGAGGACGTCGAGCCGCTCAAGGCTGAGGTCAACCGCATGGCCGACGAGCTGGAAGCCGGCAAGCGCGAGCTGGACGTGATCCAGGCCGAGCTGGACGCGCTGCTGCTGACCATCCCCAACCTGCCCCACGAGTCGGTGCCGGTGGGCGCGGACGAGGAAGACAACCTCGAAGTGCGCCGCTGGGGCACCCCGCGCAGCTTCGACTTCGCCATCAAGGACCACGTCGCCCTCGGCGAGCAGCACGGCTGGCTGGACTTCGAGACCGCCGCGCGGCTGTCCGGCGCCCGCTTCGCCCTGATGCGCGGCCCCATCGCCCGCCTGCACCGCGCCCTGGCGCAGTTCATGATCGACCTGCACACCCGCGAGCACGGCTACGAGGAGGCCTACACCCCGTACCTGGTGCAGGCGCCGGCGCTGCAGGGCACCGGCCAGCTGCCGAAGTTCGAGGAAGACCTGTTCAAGATCGGCCGCGACGGCGAGGCCGACCTGTACCTGATCCCCACCGCCGAAGTCTCCCTGACCAACATCGTCGCCGGGCTGATCCTCGACGCCAGGGAGCTGCCGCTGAAGTTCGTCGCCCACACCCCGTGCTTCCGCAGTGAAGCCGGCGCCTCGGGCCGCGACACCCGCGGGATGATCCGCCAGCACCAGTTCGACAAGGTCGAGATGGTGCAGATCGTCGACCCGGCCAAGTCCTGGGAAGCCCTGGAAAGCCTGGTCGGCAACGCCGAGAAGGTGCTGCAGGCCCTGGAGCTGCCGTACCGCGTGCTGGCGCTGTGCACCGGCGACATGGGCTTCAGCGCGGCGAAGACCTACGACCTGGAAGTCTGGGTGCCGAGCCAGGACAAGTACCGCGAGATTTCCTCCTGCTCCAACTGCGGCGACTTCCAGGCCCGCCGCATGCAGGCGCGCTTCCGCAACCCGGAAACCGGCAAGCCGGAACTGCTGCACACCCTCAACGGCTCCGGCCTGGCGGTGGGCCGCACCCTGGTCGCCGTGCTGGAGAACTACCAGCAGGCCGACGGCAGCATCCGCGTACCCGAGGTGCTCAAGCCCTACATGGGCGGCATCGAGGTGATCGGCTGAGATGGATGCGCTGCCGCTGTTCCACGTCCTGCGCGGGCGTCGCGCACTCCTGGTCGGCGGCGGTGAGGTCGCCCTGCGCAAGGCGCGCCTGCTCGACAGCGCGGGCGCCGTGCTGCGGGTGGTCGCGCCCCAGGTCCACAGCGAGCTGCGCGAACTGGTGGAGCAGGGCGCTGGCGAACTGCTCGAACGCCGCTACGCCGAGGGCGACCTGGCCGACTGCGTGCTGGCCATCGCCGCCACCGACGACGAGCCGCTGAATGCCCAGGTCTCCCGCGATGCCCACGCCCGCGGCGTGCCGGTCAACGTGGTGGACGCGCCGGCGCTGTGCAGCGTGATCTTCCCCGCCATCGTCGATCGCTCGCCCTTGCTGGTGGCCGTCTCCAGCGGCGGCGACGCGCCGGTGCTGGCGCGCCTGCTGCGGGCACGGCTGGAAACCTGGATCCCCGCCACCTACGGCCAGCTGGCCGGGCTGGCCAGCCGCTTCCGCGAAGCGGTCAAGCGGCGCCTGCCGGACCTGCAACAGCGCCGCCAGTTCTGGGAAGAGGTGTTCCAGGGCCCGGTGGCCGAACGCATGCTCGCCGGCCAGCCGGCGGAAGCCGAGCGCCTGCTGGCGGACAAGCTGGAAAAAGGCCAGGCCGAAGCCCGTGGCGAGGTCTACCTGGTCGGCGCCGGTCCCGGCGACCCGGACCTGCTGACCTTCCGCGCCCTGCGCCTGATGCAGCAGGCCGACGTGGTGCTCTACGACCGCCTGGTGGCCCCGGCCATCCTCGAACTGTGCCGCCGCGACGCCGACCGCCTGTACGTCGGCAAGCGCCGCGCGGACCACGCGGTGCCCCAGGACGAGATCAACCGCAAGCTGGTCGAGCTGGCCCGGCAGGGCAAGCGCGTGCTGCGCCTGAAGGGCGGCGACCCGTTCATCTTCGGCCGCGGCGGCGAGGAAATCGACGAGCTGGCGGCCAACGGCATCCCCTTCCAGGTGGTGCCGGGCATCACCGCGGCCAGCGGCTGCGCGGCCTACGCCGGCATCCCGCTGACCCACCGCGACTACGCCCAGTCGGTGCGCTTCGTCACCGGCCACCTGAAGGACGGCACCAGCGACCTGCCGTGGAACGACCTGGTGGCCCCGGGCCAGACCCTGGTGTTCTACATGGGCCTGGTGGGCCTGCCGGTGATCTGCGAGGAGCTGGTGCGCCACGGCCGCTCCGCCGACACGCCCGCCGCGTTGATCCAGCAGGGCACCACCGAACACCAGCGGGTGTTCACCGGTACCCTGGCCAACCTGCCGCAATTGGTCGCCGAGCACGAGGTGCACGCGCCGACGCTGGTTATAGTCGGCGAGGTGGTCACCCTGCGCGACAAGCTCGCCTGGTTCGAAGGTCAGCGATGAAAGCCTGGCGCGCTGCGATGGCCTGGGGCGCGGCCTGCGCCCTGGCTGCCGCGGCCTTGCCGGCCGGCGCCGCCAGCTTCGACTGCAGGAAGGCGCGCCACACCGATGAAAAAGCCATCTGCGCCGACCGCCAGCTGTCCGAGCTGGACGTGCAGATGGCCACCACCTACCGCCTGCTCAGCGGCCTGTTCGCCATGGGCATGCGCGGCAACATGGGCGACGCCCAGTTGGCCTGGCTGGACCAGCGCCGCGCCTGCGGCAGCAACAAGGCCTGCCTGAAGAAACGCTACCAGGAACGCCTGGACGCCCTGCAGAAGATCTACGACGGCATCGACAAGCCGCTCTGAGGCGCCGAATTCCTGACCGTAGGGCGAATGACCGTTCGCGGTTATCCGCCGCTACACCTTTCTTGTCGGTAACTCCGTGGTTGAGCCTGGCGCGCCTGCGACGGCGGCTCCGTGCCCGGCACCGAGCGGAATGCAGCCAAGGTCAATCGGCGGATAACGCCGGAGGCGTTATGCGCCCTACGCCAGGCCCACCCGTAGGGCGTACAACCGTTCGCGGTTGTACGCCGCTACACCTTTCCTGTCGGGAACTCCGTGGTTGAGCCTGGCGCGCCTCCGACGGCGGCTCCGTACCCGGCACCGAGCGGAATGCGGCCAAGGTCAAACGGCGGATAACGCCGGAGGCGTTATGCGCCCTACGCCAGGCCCACCCGTAGGGCGTACAACCGTTCGCGGTTGTACGCCGTTGCCGTTCTTGCCGCCAACGCCCCGGCCGAACCCGAAGCGCCGATTCCGTAGGATGGGTGGAGCGAAGCGATACCCATCGCCATGCCGCATGGGCCTCGCCGAGGTTCAAGACCGTTGCGCCTTCAACCCTTGCGCGCAATCCCCTTGCCCGGCAGGTGCCCGCGCCCGTGCGGCCCGCTGAAGTCCTGCTGCGGCCCCAGCGGCACTATGCCGGTCGGGTTGATGGTGCGGTGGCTGCCGTAATAGTGGTTCTTGATGTGCTGGAAGTTCACCGTGCTCGCTACTCCCGGCAGCTGGTACAGCTCGCGCAGCCAGCCGGACAGGTTCGGGTAATCCGCCAGGCGCCGCAGGTTGCACTTGAAGTGCCCGTGGTACACGGCGTCGAAGCGCACCAGCGTGGTGAACAGGCGGATGTCGGCCTCGGTCAGGTACTCGCCGGCCAGGTAGCGCCGTTCGCCCAGGCGCTTCTCCAGGCAGTCGAGTTCCTCGAACAGGGTGACGAAGGCCTCTTCATAGGCCGCCTGGGTGGTGGCGAAGCCGGCGCGGTACACGCCGTTGTTCACCGCCGGGTAGATGCGCTCGTTCAACGCGTCTATCTCGCCCTGCAACGGCGTGGGGTAGAGGTCCAGGTCGTTGCCGGTCAGGCCGTCGAAGGCCGAGTTGAACATGCGGATGATTTCCGCCGACTCGTTGCTGACGATGCGCTTGCGCTGCTTGTCCCACAGCACCGGCACGGTGACGCGGCCGGTGTAGTGCGGATCGTCGCGGGTGTAGCGCTGGTGCAGGAACTCCAGGCCGTCCAGGGCGTCGCCGGTGGAGCCCAGGCTGCGATCGAAGGTCCAGCCGTTCTCCAGCATCAGCCAGCTGACCACCGAGACGTCGATCAGCCCGGCCAGGCCCTTGAGCTGGCGGTAGATCAACGTGCGGTGCGCCCAGGGGCAGGCCAGGGAAACGTACAGGTGGTAGCGCCCGGCCTCGGCGCGGAAGCCGCCTTCACCGCTGGGGCCGGCGCTGCCGTCGGCGGTGACCCAGTTGCGGCGTTGCGCGTTCTCGCGCTGGAAGTGGCCGTCCTTGCTGGTGTCGTACCACTGGTCATGCCAGCGGCCATCGATGAGCTGTCCCATGACTGGCTCCTCATGAAAGGGTATGGGAGCCAGTCTACGCCCTTGCCATCGATGGATCGCTGCAAAAACAGGGTGGAAACTATCTATCCGATCGATTTGTCACGGGCGGCCCAGCGTTGCCGGGCCTCGGCGAAGGCCGCCTCGCGGTCGCGGCCCAGCCCGCGCAGGCCCAGGGCGATGGTGGCGACCACCGCCAGCTCGCCGTAGGCGTCTTCCCGTTCGCCGCGCCAGACCTCCGCCAGCACCTGCGGCTCCAGCCGCTCCGGCTTGACGTGGCGCAGTGCCGAGAGGGCCGGCCATTCCTCGTCCCAGCTCTGGCCCGCCTCGGTGCCGTAGAGGTGCGCCGGGCTGTCCGGGTTGATCTCGATCTCGCCGCCTTCGCCCTTGATCACGATGGCGCGGTCGCCGAGCAGGCGGCTGCCTTCGCGGTGGGTCTCCTGGTAGCCGGGGTGGAAGATGCTCTGCAGGATGCAGGTGGCCCCCAGCGGGTTGAGCAGGCGCACCAGGGAGTGGATGGGCGAGCGCAGGCCGAGGGTGTTGCGCAGGTCGATCATCCGCTGCAGCACCGGCATCCAGTCCACCAGCGGGGCGAAGGCCAGTCCGCCGCGGTCGAGCGCTTCGTCCACCGCGCTCCAGTCGCGGCACAGCGGGATGTCCAGCGTCTGCAGCAACTGCTCGGTGTACAGGCGCCCGGCGGTGTGCGCGCCGCCGCCGTGCAGGAGGATGCGCGTGCCGCCGGCGGCCAGGCACTTGGCGGCCAGCAGGTACCAGGGCAGGTGGCGCTTCTTGCCGGCATAGCTGGGCCAGTCGAGATCGACGGCGATCCGTGGTGCGTCCAGGCGGGCGCGCACGGCCTCGGTGAAGCCGGCCAGCTCGTCGGCGCTTTCCTCCTTGTGCCGCAGCAGCATCAGGAAGGCGCCCAGCTGCGCCTCCTCGACCTGGCCATCGAGGATCATGCCGAGGGCCTCGCGGGCCTCCTCGCGGGTCAGGCTGCGCGCGCCGCGCTTGCCCTTGCCGAGGATGCGCACGAACTGCGCGAAGGGGTGTTCGGCGGGTGTCTGCAGGACGAGGGGAGCGGCGGTCATAGGCAATTGGTCGGCTTCGGCAGGCCGGCGAGCTTGGCGGCAAGCTTGGCCGGGGTGCCCTTGAACAGGAGGTTGAGGTGCAGGCTGCTGCCCTTTTCCGCGCCCAGGCGCTGGGCTACGTACTTGATCAGCGGGCGGTTGGCCGGCGACAGCTGGAACTGCGCATAGAACTCGCGCAGCAGGTGGAGGATTTCCCAGTGCTCCGGCGAGAGGTGCAGGCCTTCCTGCTGGGCCAGGGCCTCGGCGACCGGCACCGACCAGTCGTCCAGGTACTGCAGGTAGCCGTCCTTGTCCAGGGCGATGCCGCGCCCTTCCACCATCAGGGTAGTCATAGCCAGGCGTTGACCTTGTCGTAGCGGGTGCAGAGTTCGACGAAGGCGGGGTAGTCCAGCGCCTTCAGGTTGGCCGGCAGCTGTGCCTGCAGGCCGCGCGCCTGCAGGTCCTCGGCGAGGGCGAAGCAGGCGTTGGACAGGTGCTCCAGGCGCTGGCGCGGGGCGCTGCCGGCGGCAAGGGCGTAGACGGCATCGCCACTGAGCAGCAGGCCGTCGTCGTGGGACAGCAGCTGCAGGCAGCTGTCGAAGCGGCCATCGCCGAACGGGGAGTGGGAAAGCAGATGCAGCGTGCTCATCAGAGGGTGATCACCTGGTCGTATTGCTGGGTCAGCTGGCGCAGCGCGAGGTCGTCCAGCACTTCCACCGCCAGGTTCAGGCCTGCACTGGGCAGGCCGCGCTCGGCGAGGCTGCGGGCGGCGGCGTAGAGCCTTTCGACGCCGAACAGCGGCAGGGCCTGCAGGTTGGCCTGCAGGTCCTTCTGCTCGAGGCTGGCGGGGGCCTGGCCGGGCGCCAGCTGAAATACCCCATCGTCGAGGAAGAGGAAGGCAATGGGCAGGTCGAAGGCACCGCCGGCCAGGGCGATGTCCAGCGCCTCGCGGGCGCCGGGGCCGCTCCACGGGGCCTGGCGGCTGACGATCAGCAGGGACTTGGCCATCAGTCGCCTCCGAAGCAGACCAGGCGGTCCGCCAACTGCGCCGCTTCATGCAACTGGCCGAGGCCGGACAGCTCCCAGGGCGCCTGCAGGTTGGCCGCCGGGCGCTGGTAGCGCGCGGCCTCCTCGGCGTTGAGCACGCCACGGCGCAGGGCGGCGGCGATGCACACCACGGCGTCGAGCCGGTACTCGCCGACGAAGCGCGTCCAGGCCGCCGCCACGTCCAGCTCGTCCTGGCCGCTCACCGGGTTGCTCGAGGCGCTGTGCACGCCGTCCTGGTAGAAGAACAGGCGGACGATCTCGTGGCCGCTGGCGAGCACCGCCTCGGCGAAGCGCAGGGCGCGCCGGGCGGCGGGCGAGTGGGGAGGAGCGAAGAGGGCGATGGCGAATTTCATGGCATGGGCCGGTCGGCGGATTACAACGCGATGATAAGGCCAGTGCGGGGATTTTGCTGCGCCGGAAAAGGAAAAAGCCCGCCGAAGCGGGCTTTTCCGGTGTTGCCGGGAAGCGTCAGTCGTCGCTGCCCATGATGCCGAAGATCTGCAACAGGCTGATGAACATGTTGTAGATGGAGATGTAGAGGCTGACGGTGGCCATGATGTAGTTGCGCTCGCCACCGTGGATGATGGCGCTGGTCTGGAACAGGATGGCCGCCGAGGAGAACAGCACGAAGCCGGCGCTGATCGCCAGTTGCAGGCCGCTGATCTGGACGAAGAAGGAGATCAGGATGGCGCCCAGCAGGACGAAGAAGCCGGCGGTGATGAAGCCGGACAGGAAGCTCATGTCCTTGCGGGTGGTCAGCACGTAGGCGGACAGGCCGAAGAACACCAGGGCGGTCATGAAGAACGCCGAGGCGATGATGTTGGCGCCGTTGGCCATGCCCAGGTACAGGTTCAGGATCGGGCCGAGGGTGTAGCCCATGAAGCCGGTGAGGGCGAAGGTGGTTACCAGGCCCCAGCCGCTGTCGCGCAGCTTGAGGGTGGCGAAGAACAGGCCGTAGAAGCCGACCAGGGTCAGCAGCAGGCCCGGGTAGGGCAGGCGCAGCTGCTGCGAGACGTAGGCGACCAGGCCGCTGAAGGCCAGGGTCATGGCCAGCAGGCCGTAGGTGTTGCGCAGGACTCCGCTGACTTCCCGTTGCTCCGCCGCGGCGGGGTTGAGATATTGCCGTTCTTGCATGGCTAGACACTCCTGTAAGCGGAATGGGATTCCGTGACCATAGTTGCAGTGATGATACCAAACCCGCCTGTCAGGCGTAGGATCAGAGTTTGACAGTGTGTTGCGATCCGGTACTATGCGCCCCCGAAAGGAAGTGTGGCCGAGTGGTTTAAGGCAACGGTCTTGAAAACCGTCGACGGGCAACTGTCCTAGAGTTCGAATCTCTACACTTCCGCCATCTTCAAGGCCCTGATTTTTCAGGGCCTTTTCATTTTCGGCGACCTACATTAAGGCTCGATGATGGGGCTGAAAATGGCAGGAGTTCCGAAAAGAATCGGAACGAGTTCCGAAACTGTCGCCTATTTTGCAGGCCTTGCCACCGCGCCGCGGCGAATGTAGATCTTCTTGGTGATCTCCTCCTCTGTGTGCCCAAGCAGCCGGCTTGCTTCCTTCAGATCGTTGATCTCGGTTGCCGCTTTCGGCCGGATGTCCTTGAACTGGAAGTTCCGGACGATGGCGCCGAACTCCGGATCGCCCGCCTCGATGGCCGCTTGCTGGGCCGCCTCACGGGCTGCTTCCCAGCGATCTCGGAGCATGGAGGCGCCGACGCGCCTGCCCCGGGCACTGATGATCAGGTACGGACTGCTGAACTGCTCGTTCCTGGCGGCAATCTGCTTGAGCAGCCTGCCAAGACTCGTTTCCACACCGTCGATGCGCAGCAAGATCCGCACCTTGTGCGCGGTCTTCGCCTGCTTGACCAGCAGGTAGTCGCCATCGATATCGCTCTTGCGCATGGATAGCACGTCCGCCGGCCGCTGGCCGGTGAGATAGGCCAGGTCCATAGCGTCCTTTAACTCCGGCACCGCCTTGCGGTAGACCGCGTCCCAGATCATATCGCTGGCGTAGAAGTCGCGCGGTTTCTCCTTGTTCTTGCGCACACCACGACAAGGATTTGCATTGCCAGTAAGCCCCCATTCGATGGCCATGTTGAAGACATGCGAGAGGGTGGCGATTTCCCGGTTCGCCCTGACCTTCGCCTTCCTGGCATCACGGTAACGCGCGACCATCGCCGGCGTAATGGAGTCGATGGGAGCTTCGTCGAACAGCTTCCGGAGTTGCTTGATCTCATTCAGGTTGTCGCTCTGCGTCCTGGGCGCCTTGCCTGGCAACACGTCGCGGATGTAGCGGTCGAAGATGGCACCCATGATCCGCAGGTCGGCCGGCTTCTCCTTGGCAACCAGCTCAGCCCACTTGATCCTGGCCATATCAAGGTCGGTGCCCAAAGGGCGCTCGTTGCCGTCCACATCCTCGTAGTAGTAGCCAACCCAGACTTTTCCGTTCTTGCGCGTGCGCTTCCGCCGGTACACGCCTGGCGGAAGGTCACGGTTTTCCTTGTTGCGCGGTCGTATTTAGCTCACCCGGGAGAAGTCAGGCGTCCAGGTCGTTGCCGGCAGTGCCGACGTCTGCATGATGGTCGTCTCAGGCGGAATGCCCAGTTTCATGCGTGCATATTGGCGACCTACCAGAGGGCGGCGACCGCGGCTTTCAACGAAAGTCCAGCCTCGTTCTTTCAGCCAGCGGCGCTGCCAGGCCATGGCTTTGTAGCCGGTGATCTCGGCCAGTTCCTCATCGGAAAGAATTTCGCTTTCCATGGGCAATACCTCATCGCGCCGGCGCGGGCGGCCAGCGATGGTGGAAAGGAGGTGCATACCCTGGTGGTGCCGTAGGAGCGAACCCGGCCTTATCGAGGGCCAGGCTCAGCAGCCATGCGGTTTTCACCGTAGGGGCGGGGGTGGTGCTGAATGGGGGGTTAGCGCTGGAGCGGTGCTGGCGGCTGCCACTCGACCAGTGGCTGGTCACGCTTGATGTAGAGCGGGTGCTTCGGGCTGCCGTCTCTGTTGGTGATGAGGCACCACAGGCGCGCGCCGGCGGCCAGCAGGAGACCCACCACTGCGGCGACTCGCTCCGGCCTCGCGTGCGAGCCCCAGGCGCAAACGATGTCGCCGTACTCGGCGCCCAGCTCCGTCAGGTGCCTGTCATTTTCCGGACTGACCGGATCGGCGCACCGCCACAGCTCGCGCGGGTCCGTTGCGCGGTAGGCGTAGAGATTGGCCACGGCCAGGCCGGCGCGCATGCCGGCTACGGAGAAGTCCTGGCAGGGCGTGCCGCCCACCAGGATCAGCTGTGCGGCGATGATGCCCAGCAGCACCTCGCGGGCCAGCTTGGTCATGTCGCCGAGGTTAGGCACCGCCGGCCAGCGGTGGGCCAGCACGGCGGATGGGAAGGGTTCGATCTCTGCGAACCAACTGGCGCGGAAGCCCAGCAGGTGCCAGGCCACGCTTGCGGCCTCGATGCCGCTGCAGACCGATCCGTAGCTGATGGTCATGGTTTCTCCAGGTAGAGTGCCGCCGCGCCGCGAGTTCAGTGGATGGCGAAAGTGATGTGTGTGAACCGGTGGGCCTTCAGAAAAATGCCGGTCAGTATCGATGTGATCCCGACGATCCGCGTTTGCCTGTATGCATCCGTCGCCTAGCTATGATGAGCTGACTAGCTAAACTCCCCTCTGTAGTGGTCCTAAGGAAAGGCTCATTTCTGAGCAGGTCAGTTGGGTTTTGCTAGACTGAAATTTCAATTGTTTAGGATCGTTTTAGTGAGAATTTTGTTCGGATTTCCTCTGGTCTTGTCTAATTAGCTTGCGAGGAAGGTGGTGATATGGGGCGCCTAATTTTCTATTCGTTATTATTGTTTTCTGTTCATGTTTTTGCGGAATCCGATAGCGGTCAAGAAACTGGTAGCGGAGCTGATCGTGTTTCAGCGTGTAAGTCCGCTAGTAGCTATGCAAGAGCAAAAGCTGAGAGTAAGGCAGTACTAAGTTCAACGAAGACTAAGATAAAAATTAGTCAGTGTGACTGTGATAAGGATAGTGTAAGTGGAGGATACCAATGCATGGTTTCGTGGGAGCTTGAGGCGCGAGACTGAGGTATACGAAATCTGCTTTGGAGGCTCGGCATGAATATCATAGGCCTGAATGGCTATAAGCTGTTTTTTTGGGGTTCTGTTTTGGCGTTTCTAACTGGTCCAACCGTTGCGCTTGGAGACTATCCAGATTGCGACGAGGTTCAAAAAACTCTGGCATCTCATCCGTGGATAAATCATGAAGAAGGAAGGAGGTTTATTTTTAGTGCAGTAAATAATCATGAGGGTATGCGAATAATAGATTCTTTGAAAAGGGACTCTTATAAATTACAAGATCGACTGCTAATGGATGAAAATGATAAGGATTATGAAGGATTTTGGGTTTGCAGGATAACATTTAGTTATTTGGGTGGTGATTGTGCTGGGGATGTAGATGAGTTTTTCGTTGAGTCCATTGGTAACGCGTTTCAATTTAGTTCGGTAATTAGGTCTGGCGACAGAGTTTGGAGGGGGCAGGCAATTGCCGATTCTTGTGAGCGAGGGGAGGATTTTTCATTGTCTCCCCAGTGACTGGTTGCATGTGAGTTTCGATTTTCGTTGTCGGCATCTGAGTACGCCGATCAGTTGCAACGTGTTCCTCGACATGCCATGGAAGCGCACCTTTGCGTGTGCGCAGATGCAATTGCTCCTGTCTTGGCGGAAGACATGGATGCCACCTCTGTACTTACGTTGTTCTCCTCCGCGCGGGTGATGCCCGGCTGGCGGCGTTTCGGGACGGTGTCAGTGTCGATGCGCTCGAGCAGTCCGGCCAGGCCGGCGGGCCAGACATCGCGCGCCAGGCGGCCAGCGTTGATGCCGTCACCCAGCCAGGTGCGGGCCTCGGCCAGCAGGCTGCGGGTGCTGCTGAAGGTCGACAGCATGGCCTGCCAGTCGTCGAGCGCTGCGAAGTAGCGCAGCTTGCCGGGCGTAGCTGAGGCCGGCGGGGGGATGCTTTTTTCGGGCATGTGGATACCTCGCCTGGTGGCGTGGAGTTTGTGGGGAGGTTCTATTTCGGGCGCTGGCGGCGGAGGCCGGTCAGCTGAGGAGGTCGCCGGCAAGGCTGGCCATGTTCTCGGTGCCGAACTGGTTCATGACGGCGCTCCTGCTTTGGCGAGTTCGAACGGCTCGGCGATGACCTCGCCGAAGGCCCAGCGCGCTTGTTCGGCGGTGATGGGGATAACGGCCAAGCCGGCGGCCAGGGCCTCCATCACGTCGTCAGGGTGGCACCGCGCGATGAGGGTGCACTCGCGCGTCTTGGGGTTCACTCCGGTGATGGCCAGCGGCTCATTTTCTGCGGGCATGAGGTCTCCTTGCCACCCTTCGTCGGTATGGCTGGCAGGTCGTAAGAAGATGGGGATAGGTTGATGCCTTGCGTATCCCGAGGGAGACAACATGACTCTCTGTGCTGACTGCCAGCAACAGCTTTCCGGGCCAGGTCGAACTGGTCCGCATTCAGGTCTCGTGATGATCGATTCGAAGTCCTGGCAGTATTTCGCTAGGCCAAAGGCATACTTCCGCACGTATCGATGCGGGAATTGCTCTTCGGTGCTGGAGCAGATGCATGACAGGGACGATCATGACTATTGGTGGCGACTGCAGGCATCGACGGATGCTTGAAATTCGCTCCACGACGCCGTAGTGGCGCAACGGCAGGGAGTGGGTTAGCGTCATGACCTTTTGCGAGGGAACGCCGATGGCCATAACGAAGAAGGTGACGAAGAAGATGCAGCTCAAGCTGCTGAAGATCTTCTATGCGGAATACGTCGAAGAGTTTGGAGAGGGGACAAGAAACCTCAACGAATACACGGTTCTTACAACCGAGGCAGAGGCTTACCTGGATCGGATGCCTGAACTTCGCGAGCAGGACGGAAACATGGTTCGATACCTGCTGGTGGACCTTCTCGTAGAACTGCGGAACGCGGGACACATGACGAGCATTGGTGGGGCTCAGTTCTCGCTAACCCCTGAAGGCTACGCCCGCGCGTCAATGAATCGGTGGGATGAGTGGATTGATTACGCGAACAAGAACTCGGGCCTCGCCATTCCGATTTCGTTGGTAGCGCTGGTGGTGTCAGTGATCGCATTATTCGTGACTTAAGTCCTGTATCTCGCCTGGACCTGTTCGAGCAAACTGCGCGCAATCCACAGCACCACGGGAATAGCCTTGCTGTTCCCGTAGCTACCTCAAGCGAGTTTCTTCGCGAGCATTTTTTCCAGGCTTTCCACGTGCGCGCGGAGCCGCTCATTCTTCTTCACGCCGTTGGCCCCATAGTGGATTTCACGGTGACAGGTTGGGCACACAGCTCCGACGAACTGAGGATGATCCAGGCCTCCATCAGATAGCCGATTGATATGGTGAGGTTCTAGGTAGGCACGGCCATCTTTCCGGAGGAAGGGGGCTGGCTTATCGCAGGACTCGCATATCCCGCGGCGCGGAGAAGTACGTAGTTCTTCACATGAGCGCTGCGCAAATATATGTTCCGCATCGCTGCGCCTTGGCTGGCGTCTTCGCCGGACACTATGGCTTTCAGTGCCAACTCGCGAGCCGCATCCAAAGAGCTCGGGAAGTCGGCCTTCACTTCATCCTCGACGTCCCCCTCGATTACTCGCCCGACCGGAACGAGGCAGAACCGTATGATCTTGCGCATGTTGCCTTCTCGATCAAGGCCATCGCTCCAGTGATGATCGGCGAAGACAAACTCCCCCATGTAGCGCTTGCTGGCTTTCTTCCCCAGTGCCTTGAAAAGATGAATCGAGCGCCCAGTCTGAGCGTGTTGCAGGACCGCCTTATTGCCTCCCGTCAGTTGCATGTCGCCGACCTGACCCTCTCCCGAGTAGTGGAATACGCCGAAATCGTCGAAATGATCGCTGTACCCGTATTGCTCGCCGCTGTCGCCAGTGAAGAGGAAGATCGCGGGCACCCGTAGGGAGGGCGCGATACCGCTTTGCTTGCTTCCGCCGAAAGGCCCGTGGATGTCCGCACGGCGATCGTAGATCTGGCCGATTTCGAATGCGATCTCGAATGGCGAGGTCATGAGTTGTCCTTGGCGTCAGGAAGAGCACTAAGAGTACCTGGAACGAGGGCATTACGAGTAGTGGCCATTTGATGCTCTTTAAGGTAGGTTCGAATGGCCCGGCATGGGCCGGTCAAGGAGAGGAAGGCGTGTTAGAACTGATCATTGCAGTTGTCGGAGTAGTGGTTGCGATTGCTGCATACAGAGCCGGGCTGAAACAGGGCGCTGAGAATGCCTTCGAGGAACAAGCTGCTGCTATTTCAAAAGGGCTGGAGGGCGGTTCTGTGTTTCAGCGAGTCCTCGGAGCAAAAGGGATGTTCTTCGGTACCATTAATCCGAAGCTTGGCGTACAGCCACTTGTCATTGTCTTTTCCAAGGACTTTTTCGACTTGGTTTCCCACAGAAAATTGTCTCCAGCTATAGCAGAATCTCTGGTTTCCCAGGAAAGAGAGGTTCTCCAAAGCGAATACAATCGCGATTCTGGTATATCGCCGGAAATGCAGAATGCGGCAGAGCTAATCCAGAAGACGCTGAAGGCTGATTAAAAGGACTGCATGCACACCGTTGGGAGTGGTCATGCTGCTAGCTCCTTGGTGTCGTGGAAGATGTCGAGTTGCGCCAGGCCGCGCCGCGCTGCCTCGTTGAGCCAGAGGCACTCGATGCGATCGCGCGCGCCATCGGCGAGAGCGTTGCGCTCCAGGCGGTACCAGTCGCGGTAGAGGCGGTCGTAGAGAGGGCAGGGGTAGCCGGAGAGCACGACCATGCCGCGCAGCTCCTTGAGGAACTTGGCCAGGTCGCGGTGTTGGGTGTCGCTCAGCTCGTGGCGGTATGACTTGCCGGTGGCGTTGTGGCGGACCTTGGTGCTGCGGGTGGAGTGGACGTAGGGCGGATCGACATAGTGCAGCGTGCTCGGCCGATCTTGGTGCGCCATCACGTCCAGGGCGTCGCGGTACTCGATTACCACCCCTTGCAGGCGGTCGATGATCGCCGACAGGGTCTCCGGGTAGTTGCGCCAGTCGATGGCCGGAGAAGTAGCGGTGCGGCTGGACAAAGCGTGGAACCCCGTGCGCTCACCGCTGGCTGCCGCGCTGCCGAAGCCCTGGAAACTGGACCACCATTCGCCGGGCGCGCTCAAGCGGATCCGTCGTCTCGCCGTAGCTGGCGTCGAATTCCTCCCGGGCGAATGGCGTCAATGCCAGCGTCTGGAGCCGTTCTTCGCCACGGTCACGGGCGGCGCGGAAGAGGTTCACCAAGTCCCGTCGAGGTCGTTGTAGATCTCGGCGTAGCTGCGTGCCTTCCGCAGCAGGATAGAGGCGGCCCGCCGAACGGCTCGACGTAGGTGTGGTGCGGGGCGAGGTGCTGGATGATCCACGGGGCGAGCAGCCACTTTCCGCCGTGGTAGCGGAGGATCGGGCGGGGTGGGGGCGTGGGCACTCCAGGGCGAACGCCGCCGTGCCGCCGGCGGAGCCGCGGCATTCAGGCGCAGGAGGGGTAACGGGAGGCGGATGTTGCGCGCGACGCCGGCGTCGCGCTTGATGTGGCCTTTCTCCTCGAGGGCGTCGAGGCGCTGCTGCATGGCGAAGAGGCAGACGCCGGCCGCGGCGGCCAGCTCGGCTACGGTGGGCGCTTAGCCTTTCTCCGCCCAGAACGCTCGGATGTGCCCGAGCGTTTCGTCCTGCATGGGGGAGGGTGGTCGCTTCATGGCTTCTCCTCGTGGCCAAGGCAATAGCCCTGCTGTCGAAGTGGTCGCAGCCGATCGGCATGACCTCGAGGCCTTTGTCGGCCATGCCCTAGGCGAGGCGCAGAGCCTCCTCGCCCGGGAGGCTGAGCCCGGTGCTGGCCTCCTTCAGCAGGCCATCCAGACGACGCGGCGTCCTGGCGTAGCGGATCACGCCATTGGCGATGTCGATCGAGCAGTGGTGGATGGTCACGACAGCAGCCCTGCGCGATCGTCCATGCGTCGCTCCAAGGCCGCCAGGCGTTAGCCGAAGTGGCTGACCAGGTCCGGCTTGCCGGCGGCGCGGGCCAGCTTCTCCTCGATTGCCTGGACGATGAAGCTGTTCATGCTGATGTGGTCGGTGTTGCTGCGCTGCTCGACCTGGTCGCGCATGCCGTCGGGCAGGCGGACGACGAACTTGGCGGCAGTGTGGGAGTTTCCGTTACGCATGGGCGGCCTCCTTGGGCGTGGCAGTGCGGTTCTTCTGGTCGCGGGCGGAGAAGTAGGCTCTGGAGAGGATTTCCTCGGCGCCTTCGATCCACCCGTAGGAGGGTTTGTGGTTGGCGGTTGCGGCCAGGTGCTCGTGCTCGTTGATGGGGAAGCCGAGGTTGGAGTAGGCGGTTCCGCCAATCTCGAACATGACGCCGCCGCACATCAGCAGGCTGCCGGTGTTGAGGCCCAGCTGCTGCCAGAGGGCGGTGAGGCGGGCGTGTTCCTTGCGGACCGCGGCGCGGTGGGCCTTGCTGGAGCCCTTCGGCGGCTGGCCGGCGGTGCGTAGGTTGCGATACCCGTGGTTGTCCGGCTGGCGCCAGTGCACGTCCATGTCGGGCGCCAGGGGCAGCTTCAGGCCGCCGATGTGCAGGGAGTCGATGCCGCGCATCACCGAGGCCTCGGCACCGAAGGCTTCGCCGAGATGCTTCCGCTGGGCCTCGAACACGTCGCGCTGCAGGTACCAGGCGCGTACCAGGGCGACGATGCGCGGGGTGGTGGAGCAGTAGTAGAAGTCATCCATGGAACCTCCGTAGCGTCAGATCTCGGTGGGGACTTCTTGTCCGCCCAAGACCATCGAAGATGGCAGGCAGGAGCTGGCGGAAGGTGAGCATGATCAGGACAAAGCTCGCGTCGAACTGGCCCGCGGCATCGTAGCCGCCGTCTTTTTCTGCCTACTTTTGCAGCAGGTCCTCGAAGTGCAGGCGCTGGATTGACGGCTTGTCGTCGAGCACGAAGCTGAGCTTGTCCGAGCAGGCTAGGGCTACCTGGGTGACCAGTTTCCCGGTGGGCAGGTCAGTTGCATCTCCTCTCTGGTCATGTTCTGGCGGATGGCCGACCGTACTTTCGGCTGCCGTCTACCTAGAGGAGGCGATAGTGGTGATGTATTCGATGACTGAGGTAGGCTAGTGGCAGTTTGCCTTCCAACAACACAACGGGATGTGTACTGATGTCGCTAGAGATCAAGACAGCCGACGATCTTGAAAGTCGGCCAAACTATCGAGAGGTCTTGGACTTCGGTGAAAGCGCTGGCCGAGAGCTTCTCGATATCCTCGGCGCCTACATCTTTCCTGATACCAAGTCGGTGAAGTGTGGAATTCGCAATTGTCGTACACCGCATCGTCGCGGCTACCTAATTAGTACTACGGATGGCTTGGAAACAAATATTGGGAACGTGTGTGGTAAAAAGCATCTGGGTGCCGTCTTTACCGAGAAGACTAGTCTGTACAGGAAGAAACAGAGTCATCAGCGAAATATTGAACAGATCAGAGCTATCAAGATGCGGATTAGTTCATTGCAGAGTGAGTTGGATTCCTTAAAGTCTGCAGCTGAGTGTGTATCCAGGTTGAAGATCCTACTGAATAGGTGTCATCCAAATCTTGTTCGTGTTCTTACTGGTCGCAGCAAACTGAATAACCCTGTTCTCGGTACTCGAATTCCCATGACGAGGGAAGAGGCAGAGCGCCAATACGTCCATATGGCGAAAGAAAACGCCGATGGGAAGGTTCAGACACTTGAGGCGTGGCTAGCTAAAGGATGGCCCAAGAAAACGGTAGTCGCTGGTCAGTTGGCAGGGCTCAGATTCTGGATGAGTGACCTTCATCAGGCGCTAAGGCAAGAGCTTCTTACCCCAACGGAAGAGCTGCAGAAAATGAGTGATAGCGACATCGAACAACTCAGTCCGCGGAAGTTGACGGAATATGCTCGCTGGTCGCAGAAACTGGATACGAGTCTCGCAAAGGCAAGAGTCATCGTTATGGATGGCGAGAGCTTTTTCGAGTTGCAGAACATCCAGTTGTTAAATCTGCTGGGGGACGAGCTTGATGCGGAGTCCAGCAGGTCGTTGGAGCCTGCATTGCGTGACTTCAAGAGTCAGGCGGCATGGTTTTATCAATGATCAGTCTTCCCCCATCTAGTTGCTCTATCGTCTTCAGAATCTCACGCTGAAGCTCCCCGGTAGTCTAGCCCAGGCGAAGATCATGATTGTGACCTCTTGGCAACTGACGTTCTCTGCATCGAAGCCAGGAATGCGGATTCCGCCCTTCGTGATGATCATTTTTCCTAGCTTGGTCAGTTTCATCCGTTCAGTGTTGCTCATGGTATTCCTCCGGTTGTCATCCCAAAGCCCACCCTCTGGATGAGTTGCCCTCACCACTGCGATAGCTGCTCGGACTAGATGTGTTTGGCCTTGTGCTCGAACTGTGCGGACGACTGGCCGCTCTCCCTGGGCATCAGGCCGGTACCTGGTCCAAAATCCGTGGTGCGAGTTGCATCGACGAGCTCTGATGGGCAGCCCCCTCTTGGACGCTACGAAACCTGGCCCACCCCACCGCGCGAACCGACAAGCGCTGCAGCCAGGGCGATGGCGGGCGGCACGGCGAAGCACCACATCCCCACCCAGGCGTAGGCGAGTGCCGACAGGCCGCACCCGGCGGCAAAGACCAGGATGGCGAATGCCATCTTGCGCATCCTGCCCAGGGCGAGGGAGCGCGCCGGGGCGTCCACACCGCGCAGGAGGTCGGCCAGGTCGAGCATGATCTGCGTGGTGGTTCCGGTCATCAGCGTCGAGGGTGGCGCGCTTGACAGGTGCATGCGCTGAAGGGCGTTCTGGATGGCCATGGCGGCGACCAGCAGCATGCCTGCGGTGAAAGCGGGGGCCGCGTCAGCATCTTGAAACGGCCCGGATGCGATCAGGATGGCGGCGGCGGCCGACAGCAGGGGAATCTTGGCGAGCATCAGCCATCCCGGCGAGCGGATCAGCCTCGCCAGCACCACGCACAGGCAAAAGATCGGCAAGGCCGAGAGCTTGGCCAGGGCGCCACCGGTCCCGTGCACCAGTGTCGCGCCCAGGGTGACGAAGTTGCCGGTGACATGGGCCGTGAACAGCCCATGCAGGGCGAGAAAGCCGGCGGTATCGACATAGCCGGCGTTGAACCCCAGCAGTCCGGCGAGCGTGGGTGAGACGGCGGGCTGTTCCATGGTGGCTCCTTCGATACGATGGCGGGCAGGGCGCATTGAGCGGACAACAACCGCGAAGGTGGATCGCGGAAGCCCTCTGGCTGCCGCAGGTGCCGGGGATGCGCTCGGGCCCTCCGGGCAGTGGGGCGTTATCCCATGGCGCCAAGCCGTTCACGTCCGTTCCCGTTCGGGCGCCTCTTCCGACGCATGCCGTCCAGGCAGTTGGCCCAGCACATGGCGGGTGGCCTGCGTCTTGTCGCAGGCCGTGCTGAAGGCTGTGCCGTTCAGCAACTGCTTGCCGACCGGGATGATCTGTTCGCCCACCAGGATGCCGAGCAGGCCGACCAGGGCCACCAGCGGCGGGGCGGGCGAGCGTACGTTCAGCAGGCTGTAGATGACGCCGACCAGCAGGCCGGCGCCCAGGGACAGGACATACAGTTTCATGGTTCACCTCGACTCCGGGACGGGGCGCGGGCGCCTGGCCGGAGCGTGCATGAAGGTCGGGGATGGGCCCCGGGGGGACCGACAATGCGGTTCCCCCCGGGGCTCGTGGTGCGGCCTTACTTGGCCGGGCTCGGGCCGATGCGCTCGCCGTGCTGCACGCGCTCGGGCGCCTTGTGGACCATGGTGTAGGCGTAGTCCACGCCCATGCCGTAGGCGCCGGAGTGATCCTTGACCAGCGCCATGACGTCCTCGTAGGTTTCCTTGCGGGCCCAGTCGCGCTGCCATTCCAGCACCACCTGCTGCCAGGTCACCGGTACGATCCCGGCCTGGATCATGCGGTCCATCGCATACTTGTGGGCATCTGCCGAGGTGCCGCCCGAGGCGTCGGCCACCATGTAGATCTCGTAGTCGGTGTCGTGCAGGCACGACAGGGCGAAGGTCGTGTTGCACACCTCGGTCCACAGCCCCGAGACGACGACCTTCCTGCGGCCCTGGGCCGCGTTCGCGGCCAGTGCGTCACGCACGTTCTGGTCGTCCCAGGAGTTCATCGAGGTGCGCTCCAGGATCCTGTTTTCCGGGAACACCGCCAGCAGTTCCGGGTAGGTGTAGCCGGAGAAGCCTTCGGTCTCGACCGTGGTGATGGTGGTCGGGATCTTGAAGGCCTTGGCGCCCCTGGCCAGCGCGACGACGTTGTTCTTCAGGACCTGGCGGTCGATCGACTGCACGCCGAAGGCCATCTGGGGCTGCTGGTCGATGAAGATGACCTGGCTGTTCTGCGGGGTCAGGAGTTCAAGGTATTTGTTGGTCATGGGACTCTTCCTTCATGGATCGAGTGGATGGAGCGCGGCGTAGATGCCGCGCCGGGTGGTCGGCGGTCTGTCCGTGACGACGAGCCACGGCCCAGGCCGCGCGCGGGGAATGCCGCGGGAACGCTCCGTGGCCCGTTGCCGAGGCCGAGCGGGCAGGGTTCATAGGGCGCCCTTGAGGGGGTATTCGATGATCAGGTACAGGCGGTCGATGTCGTCGCCGCCCTGGGCCGCGTCGGCGCGGTGGCTGACCTGCGAGAGGTACAGCGAAAGGTCCTTGGCCGGGCCGGACTGGAAGACGTAGCGCAGCTCGCTGTCGCGCTCCCAGTGGCGACCGCCGCGGCCGTACATCCCGGCGTAGGCGCCATCGGCGGGGGCATGGCTGCCGTCGATGCCGCTGCCGCGCACGTAGCGGGCCATGAAGCCCAGGCCGGGTACGCCGAGCACGCCCAGGTCGAGGTCGTAGCGCAGTTGCCAGGACTTCTCGCCGGGGCCGTTGAAGTCGGCGTACTTGATGGAGTTGGCCAGGTAGATGGAGTCGCCGCCGACGAAGTCGAAGGGGGTGTCGCCGTCGACCTGCTGGTAGGCGAGGGTCAGGGCCTGGGCGCCGAAGCGCTGGCGCGCCGACAGGCTCCAGGCGGTGGTGTCCATCGCCCCGGCGCGGGCCTGGCCTTCGTCGCGGGTCTTGTACAGGTTGCCATCGACCAGCAGGCCGGCGTGGCCGTAGTGCAGGTTCAGGTAGTACTGGCGCCAGGTGTCGTCGAGCTGGCCGGCGAACAGCGAGCCGCCGAAGTCACTTTTGGGGGCGAAGTCGGCGCCGGCGAAGCTCAGGGCGCTGCCGCGGGTGCTGGCGCCATAGCCATCGAAGTCGCCGTGTGCGGAGGCCGAGTCCTGGTTCCTGAAGGCGGTGAAGCGCCCGGCCTGGATGCGCAGGTTGTCGAACTCCCGCACCTCGAGCAGGGTGCCGCTGGCGTATTCCGGCTGCAGGCGCTTGTCGCCGGTGTCGAAGACGGGCGTCTCCACGGTCATCTCGCCGAACTTCAGGGTGCTGCGGGAGAGGTCCAGCTTCAGCGCGCCGCCGACGTCGGAATAGTCGTCGGCCGCGGAGCCGTCGGCATTGCGCGGCAGCAGGCCGGTGCCGGCGTGACCGCGGCCGCCGTCGAGCTTGAGGCCGAGGAAGGCGTGGGCGTCGAAGCCCAGCCCGAGGGCGCCCGGGGTGAAGCCCGAGCGGAAGTCGGCGATGAAGCCCTGGGCCCATTCCTGGCGCAGGCTCTGGCCGCTGGGCGAGGGCCGGGTGCGGTAGTCGTTCTGCAGGAAATAGTTACGTCCGAGCAGCGACCACTGCGCGCCGTCCAGCAGGCCGCCGTGGGGCGCGGCGCAAGTGACCGAGGCGGCGCAGGCCAGGGAGGGCAGGAGGATGTAGGGGGCTCGGACCATCGCGGGTTCTCGCTGGGGGCGCGGGCCGCCAGGCCCGCGCCGGCTTTCAGAAGGCGAAGCAGGAGCAGCCGAAGGCGCCCCAGAAGCCCTGGAAGTCGCTGACCGGCACGTTCGACCGGCGCGCCCGCCCGTGATCGTGGGCGTGCACGGCGCAGGCACCGACGCACTGGTGCACCTGCGCTGCGAGCGGCGCGGCCGGTTTCCAGTGGCCGGGGACCTTGGCCACCGGCGACCAGTCGGGTAGCACCGGCAGTGCCGGCGGCGCCAGCTTGTCGAACTCGCCGGCAGCGTGGACGATCTTGCCGCCGACCACGGTCAGCACCGATTCGAGCCATTTGATCTGCTCTTGCTCGACGCTGAAGTAATCCGCGCTGAGCGCCGCCAGGTCCGCCAACTGGCCGACCTTGATCTGCCCCTTCTTGCCCTGCTCGCTGGAGAACCAGGCGCTGCCGTGGGTGAACAACTGCAGCGCGGTGTCGCGGGACAGGCCCTCGGGGTACAGGCTCAGCCCGCCCACGGTCTTGCCGCTGACCAGCCAGTACAGCGAGGTCCAGGGGTTGTAGCTGGACACGCGGGTGGCATCGGTGCCGGCGCCCACCGGCACGCCCTCGGCGAGCATGCGCTGGATCGGCGGGGTGGCCTCGGCGGCCTTGGCGCCGTAGCGGTCGACGAAGTATTCGCCCTGGAAGGCCATGCGGTCCTGGATGGCGATGCCGCCGCCCAGCGCCCGCACGCGCTCGATGTTCTGCGGCGTGATGGTTTCGGCGTGGTCGAAGAACCACGGCAGGCCGTTGAAGGGAATGTCGCGGTTGACCTTCTCGAACACGTCGAGCATGCGCGAGATGGATTCGTTGTAGGTGGCATGCAGGCGGAACGGCCAGCGTTGTTCCACCAGGTGGCGCACCACCGGCTCCAGGTCGGCTTCCATGTTCGGTGGCAGGTCCGGGCGCGGTTCGAGGAAGTCCTCGAAGTCGGCGGCGGAGAACACCAGCATCTCGCCGGCGCCGTTGTGGCGGAAGAAGTCGCTGCCCTGGCCGTACTTCACGCTGCCGGTCCAGTTCCTGAAGTCGGCCAGCTCTTCCTTGGGCTTCTGGGTGAACAGGTTGTAGGCGATGCGCACGCTCAGCTGGCCGGCGTCGGCCAATTGCTGAATGACCTGGTAGTCGTCGGGGTAGTTCTGGAAGCCGCCGCCGGCATCGATGGCGCTGGTCAGGCCCAGGCGGTTGAGCTCGCGCATGAACTGGCGGGTGGAGTTCACCTGATATTCCAGTGGCAGCTTCGGCCCCTTGGCCAGGGTGGCGTAGAGGATCATCGCGTTGGGCCGGGCGATGAGCATGCCGGTGGGGTTGCCGCTGCTGTCGCGGACGATCTCGCCACCGGGCGGGTTCGGCGTGTCCTTGGTGTAGCCGACCACGCGCAGGGCGGCGCGGTTGAGCAGGGCGCGGTCGTACAGGTGGAGGACGAACACCGGGGTGTCCGGGGCGGCCTGGTTCAGCTCGTCGAGGGTCGGCATGCGTTTCTCGGCGAACTGGAATTCGGTCCAGCCGCCGACCACGCGGACCCACTGCGGCGAAGGTGTGCGTTCGGCCTGCTCCTTGAGCAGGCGCAGGGCATCGGCCAGCGACGGCACGCCTTCCCAGCGCAGTTCGAGGTTGTAGTTCAGGCCCCCGCGGATCAGGTGCAGGTGCGAGTCGTTGAGGCCGGGGATGACGGTGCGCCCCTTCAGGTCGACGACCTGGGTGGCGCTGCCGCGCAGGGCCATGGCCTGGGCGTCGGTGCCGACGGCGAGGAACTTGCCGTCCTTGATGGCCACGGCGCTGGCGGTGGGGTTTTCGCGATCCACGGTGTGGATGCGGCCATTGTGCAGGATCAGGTCGGCAATCATGGGGCTCCCTCGGGTTTCGGTAGGCGTGGAACCAGCCGCGCCGCTCAGGGGCAGGGCGGACAGCAGAGCTCCCGCGGCGCCTAGCACGGAGCCGGCGGCGAGAAAGTGGCGGCGGCTGGGGTTGGATGGGTCTTGGCTCATCGGGTGCTCCTCGGTCGGCGGGCAGGCAGCCAGGTGGCGAAACGGCGGCCGGCCGCCGGCACGAGCAGGTAGGTCAGCAGCACGGCTGACGAATAGCGCGACGGGCAGGTGGCCGCCCGGCCAGGGCAGCCGGACGGTAGCGGATGCCAGGGCTGTGGCAGGACGGCGCTTGGCGACAACCGGCGGGAAGGCCATGCCACCGTCCTGCCGGCATGGCGTTCAGTGGCCTTCGGAGGCGTCGATGGACCGGGTGGCGAAGGGCATCTGCGACCGGTGGCCGATCAGGGTGTGATCGGCCGGGCGCGGCAGCGTGTGGCCGGGGGCAGCCCATGGCGAAGAGTCTCCGGTGGGAACGTGGAGTGCAGACTGTGCGCTGGCCGGCTCCCCCCGGTCTTGTAGCGATGCGTGCATTTGGGACGTTTGTGCGCCCGCTCAGTCTCCGTCCAGGGCCCAGGGCGCATGGGCCAGGTGTTCACCCAGGAAGTCGAGCAGGGCGGTGACCCGCGCCGGGCGCAAGGGGCCGGGCGGCGTCACCAGGTTGATGTGGATATTGGCGATGTGCCAGTCCGCGAGGACTTCTTCCAGCGCCCCGCTCTTCAGGGCATCCCAGACGATGAACTCCGGCTGCAGCGCCAGGCCCTGGCCGGCCAGCAGCACGGGGCTGATGACGTCGGCATTGTTGCTGCTGAGCCGCCCGCGAACCGGCACGCTGCAGTCGCCCTGGGTCGGGTGGTGGAACTTCCAGGCCTCCGGCGTC
This sequence comes from Pseudomonas sp. RW407, assembly GCF_003176655.1. NCBI lineage: Bacteria > Pseudomonadati > Pseudomonadota > Gammaproteobacteria > Pseudomonadales > Pseudomonadaceae > Pseudomonas > Pseudomonas sp. RW407. The sequence continues at coordinate 35,742 of NZ_QGSL01000107.1, forward strand.
GGCAGGTTGCTGTAGAGCAGGCAGCGGTGCTGTGCCAGGTCCTGCGGGTGGCGCGGGCGGCCGTGCCGGTCGAGGTATTCCGGCGTGGCTACCAGGGGCCGCCGGACGGCGCACAGCCGGCGTGACCTGAGGCTGGAGTCGGGCAGCTCGGCGATGCGCAGGGCGACGTCGAAGCCCCCGGCCACCACGTCGACCACCTGGTCGTCGAGGGACAGGTCCAGCTCTATTTCCGGGTAACGCTCAAGAAACGCCGGGACGAGCGGCGCGAGGTACTTCAGGCCGAACGACATCGGCGCGGTCATGCGGATGCGGCCGCACGCCATGCTGGCCTGGGCGGAGGCCTCGGCTTCCGCGGCACGCCCTTCTTCGAGGATGCGCAAGGCCCGTTCCCAGGCTTGCGTACCTGCGGTGGTGAGTGAGAGCCGGCGCGAAGTGCGGTGGAGCAGGGGCGTGCCCAGGCGGCGTTCCAGGCGCGCGATGGCCTTGGACACGGTGGGCTGGGAGATGCCCAGCGCCTCGGCCGCGCCGGCGAAGGAACCGCTGTTGGCCACCTGGGCGAAGATCGCCCAGGCTTCCAGGTCGGGAAGGAGTTTCATGCATGAATCGGAATTGATGGAATTCCATTGATTCTATTTGTACTCATCCAGGCGCTCAATATCATCTTCCTTGAACGATCCGGGAGTGGCCGGGTGGCGGGGCGTCTATTCTGCAGTCTGTCGTCTCGCTGCAATGCAGGGGCTCTATACCGGGCTCACCAGGCATCGTCCCGAAAGGGCGTTCTGGAGCTTCGGGGCAATTGGACAGATGAATTCGAGCCGGGAGGGCAGGCCATGCGCTTGGACAAAAAGGCAGGGCAGGAAGCGGCCCGGGACGGGCAGGCGCGGGCGCCGGCGGCCCTTGGCGGCGGGAACTACTCGATCCTGCGCAAATACGAGGAGCGTCCGGACGCCGAACAGGTGCTGAAGATCCCCTGCGACGATGCGTTCTCGGTCATCGTCCAGCTCCGGGACTTCGCCTCGCACCGTCTCTGGCGCGGCGGCAGCCTGGTGTACGACGGCGGTCATGCGCGGCAGAGCATGTCCATCGCCTACCTGGGCGACGAGGTGCGCTGCCAGCACCGGGCGGCCTACGACAACCTCCGCTTCACCCTGCCGTGCACCGCCATGAACGAATTGTTCTACGAGGAGGGCGTTCCGAGGCCCGTGGCGTTCGACAGGATTACCGGGCAGGTCGATCCCGTCGCCTACCACCTGGCGCAGGCCCTGCTGCCTGCGCTGGGCATGCCGGGCCAGGTCAACCAGTTGTTCATCGACCAGGTGATGCTCGCCCTGTGCACCCACCTCAACGCGCGCTACGGCGAGGCCCCCGCGCCGCGGGAGTCGGCCAGGGGGCTGGCCGGCTGGCAACTGCGGCGCGCCCAGGAACTGATCGCCAACCATCTGAGCGACGGCCTGTCGGTAGCCCGCCTGGCTCAGGAATGTGCGCTGTCCCGCAGTCACTTCACGCGCGCCTTCAAGCTCAGCACCGGCCTGTCGCCCCACGACTGGTTGCTGAGGAGGCGTGTGGAGAAGGCCAAGGAACTGATGCGCGACACTTCGCTGTGCCTGTCGCAGATAGGCCTGGACTGCGGCTTCGCCGACCAGTCGCATTTCTCCCGGGTATTCCTCCGCCTGGCCGGCATGTCCCCGGCCAACTGGCGGCGCTTCCAGCGCCTGGAGCGGTAGCGCAGGGCGATGCCGAGTCGTTTGCGGTTCAATGGTCGATTTCTCCATTGCCTCCAGAACTGCCCCCAGCCTCAGGGCGGTCGAGCCGGCCACGTGATAGCCGGGCACCCGGGCGCGATGGATGCCGCGAGGCGACTCGACCACCTGTTCGGGCATGGCCGCCACAGTACGTGCGACCCTTTCCGGAATGACCTGCTCGGGGCTCGGCGCGCGCTCGCGGCACCCAGCGACAGGGGCATCATCCGCCCGCCATTGGCCAGGGTGGCGTAGGCGTGGGCCAGCTGCACGGCGGTTACCGACAGGCCATAGCCGTACGACAGCATTGCTAAACGCCCATGCATGGACTCTCCCCAAGCCCCTTCGCTTTGGTGCTCATGCCGGACTGCATGCGTTTCCGATTTCGGCATCGCCTCGATGGGGGCCCAAGCGCTTCTACGAGCTATTCGCACATGCATGTTTGCAGGGGGGCGCTGATTCGGCCTGCTGCTGGTGGCCGGGCACAATCCGCTGGATGGCGTGCATTTCGCACCGGCCGCTGGGCGAGGGGAGGGCGTTGTCGCTGGAGCTCAACCTCTACCGCCGCCGCGATACTGGCAAGGCGTGGTGACAACACCGCCTGGGGCCTGCTTGGCGGCCATGGCTTCGGCCCGCAGTGGATCGGCCTGGGCTACCAGCAGGTGGACGGTGATTCGCCCTTCGGCTACGTCACGCGCGGCGCGATCTTCCTCGGCAACGCCGTGCAGCTGTCGGACTTCCACGCCCTCAACACGATCTCGACCTCGCGCCCCTTGGTGCCCGCGGCCTGTCACTGTCCGCGGCCTATGTGCGGAGTGGCGGAATCGATGGCAGCCATGTAGACCCGCGGGGCGGTTATGCCTGCCTGGGCTATCGCGAGGGTGGCCGGCACTGGAAGCGTGACCTGATGCTGCAGTAGCGAGTGGCCGAGTGTCCGGCGACGCTCCCTGCGTACTTTGATGGATTTACTTTAGTGTTACGTTATAACATGTCAATTAATTCTTCCAATACCTTCCAGACCATGACCCCGACTCCCTACTCGTGCCATTCCCCTTCACCGCGGCTGTCCCGTTCCATGCCGCTCGTCTGCCTCTTCCCCTGGCTGGCCATGGCCGCGCCGGTCGACCTCGAACCCACGGTGGTCAGCGCCACCACGACCGAACGCAAGCTCAGGGACGCGCCGGCCAGCGTGTCCGTGGTCACCGCCGAAGCGCTGCAGCAACGGCCGGTGCGCGACCTGCAGGAAGCCCTGCGGGGCTCGGAAAGCCTGCAGTTCAACGGCATCGGCCTGGAGCGGCGGGGCATCAGCATCCGCGGCATGAGCAGCGAACACACGCTGGTGCTGGTGGACGGCAAGCGCATCGCGTCCTCGTCCGGCGCCATTGCCCACTCGGACTTCGACCTGGGCTGGGTGCCGGTGGAAAGCATCGAGCGCATCGAGGTCGTGCGCGGCCCGATGTCGTCGCTGTATGGCTCCGAGGCACTGGGCGGCGTGGTGAACGTCATCACCCGCCGGGGGACCGATGCCTGGCACGGCAGCGGCCTGCTCGACGGCGGCGTGCGCGAGGATGGCCTGGGCGGGCAGAACCACCAGCTCGGCGCCTATGTCGCGGGGCCGCTGGTGCCCGGCAAGCTGGGGCTCAGCCTGAACGGCGAGACGCGCCGCCAGCAGGAGACGCCGGATGCCGACAATCGGCGCCTGTCCGAGCTGGAAGGGCGCAACGCCGACAGCGGCGGCCTGAACCTGAGCTGGACGCCGGACGAGGCCCAGCGCATCGACCTCGGCCATCAGCGCGGCCGCGAGCGGCGCTGGCGCAACAGCGAGACCGGCGGGGCGCGTTCGAGCTATTACGAGTCCCGCGACCGGATCGAGCGCGAGCAGTGGTCGCTCGCCCACAGCGGCGAGTGGGACTGGGGCAGCAGCCAGCTGCGCACCTACCGCAACCGCCTGGAGCGGCACAACGCGCGCTCCGACGCCCAACCGGCCAGCGACCCGCAGCGCCTGACCGATACGGTGGTGGATGGCCATGTGAGCGTGCCGGCGTTCGACTGGCACCTGTTCAGCGTGGGCGGCGAATGGCGCAAGGAGCAGTTGGAGGACAGCACGGTGAACGCCGCTGGTGATGAAAGCGCGCGGCACAAGGCGCTGTTCCTGCAGGACGAGATCGCCTTCGCCCCCGACTGGTCGCTGACCCTCGGCAGCCGCTTCGACAAGCATGAGGCGTTTGGCTGGGAGAGCAGCCCGCGCCTGTACCTGCTGCACCACTACTCCGATGTGCTCAGCCTGCGCGCCGGCGTCGGCCGCGGCTACAAGGCGCCGAGCCTGAAGCAGCTGTCGCCGGAATACGCGGCGGTGGGTGGGGGAGGCCGCTTCACCATCTACGGCAACCCCGACCTGAAGCCGGAGACCAACACCTCCTACGAGCTGGGCGCGGACTACGAAGGGGAGGGCTGGTCGCTGAAGGGCACACTGTTCGAGAACGACGTGCGCGACCTGATCCAGACCGTCTGCGTGTCACGCTGCGGCGTGCGCGGCGCCGAGGTGCGCAACTACGAGAACGTCGAGAAGGCGCGCATCCGCGGCATCGAGCTGGGCGGCGGCATCGACCTGCCGGCCGACCTGCGCTGGGAACTCAACTACACCTACCTGGACGCGCGCAACCAGACCGTCGGCCAGCGTCTTGGCGACCGTTCCCGGCACCTCGCCAACAGCCTGCTGAAATGGACGCCGAACACGCGCTTCAGCGCACAGCTGCGCACGGAGTACGTCGGCAGCCAGGTGGCCTACAGCAGCAACGTCGGCTACGCCTTGCCGGCCTACAGCCTCTGGCACCTGGACCTGAACCAGAAGCTCAGCGACAACCTGACGCTGCGCGGCGGCATCGAGAACCTCGGCGACGAACGCCTGGCCGAGCAGAACGAAAACTTCACCTACGCCGAGGCGGGGCGCACCTTCCACATCGGCCTGGTGGCGAGCTTCTGATGCGCCGCCTGCTGATGTTCTGCTGTGCCTTGATGGGGTGCGCCGGCGCCTGGGCGGAGCCGGCGCAGGTACGCGTGCTCAGCAGCGACTTCGTGCTGCCGGGCAAGCACCAGCGCCTGGCGGGCTGGGCCCGCGACGCCGGCGTGCAGCTGCAAGGCCTGCGCCTGGGCGAGGGCGGCGAGCCGGATGCCCGCTGGCTGGACGGGGCCGACCTGCTGATCCTCGATACCCCGCGCCCCGGCGACCGGGCGCAGGTCGAGCAGGCGCTGGGCGACCTGTTGCAGCGCCGGCCGTTGCCCTGGATCCGCGTCGGTGGCGGCGCGCCGGGCTTCGGCAACCTGCCGGCGCCCCTGGCGGAGCGGCTGGTCGGCTACTATGCCAATGGCGGCGAGGCCAACCTGCGCCACCTGTTCGAACTGCTCCAGCGCCAGCACGCCGGGCTGCCGACCGATGCCGTGCCGGCGCCGCAGCGCCTGCCGCAAGCGGGCTTCTACCACCCCGATGCGCCGGCGCCGTTCGCCAACCTCGCCGACTACCTGGCCTGGGCCACGCCACGCTGGGCGAAGGCGGCGCCGCGGATCGCCTTCGTGATCCCGCGCAGCGCCATCGCCGACGCCCAGACCGCTGCCATCGACGAGCTGCTGCGCCGCAGCGAGCGGCATGGCCAGGCGCCCCTGGCGCTGTGGTTCGACGACGGCGACGCGCAAGCGCTGACACGGTCGTTCGCCGGGGCCGGCATCCAGGCGCTGGTCAACCTGCAGCACCTGCAGAACGGCCCGGCCCGGCGCGCCGAGTTCCTCGCCCTGGACGTCCCGGTGCTGCAGACCCTCGGCTACCGCGACGGCAGCGAGGCCGACTGGCTCGCCGCCGCCAGCGGGATTCCGGCGCGCACTGCGGCGGCCTTCCTCGGCGTGCCGGAAACCTGGGGCATGAGCGACCCACTGGTGATCAGCGCCCTGGAACACGGCGAGCCGAAGCTGATGGCGGGGCAGGCCGAGGCCCTGCTCGGCAAGCTCGACCGCCTGGTGCGGCTGCGCCGCCTGCCGACGGCGCAGAAGCACCTGGCGCTGATGTTCTGGAACCACCCCGAGGGCGAGAAGAACATCGCCGCCTCGCATCTCAACGTACCGGCCAGCCTGGCCAGGCTGAGCGAGTCGCTGCACGGGGCCGGCTACCTGGTGCCGGCAACCTCGGAGGCCGCGCTGATCGACACGGCGCAGCGCCTGCTCGGCGGCTACTACCGCCCGGACACCCTCGATGCGCTGTACCGCGACGGCCTTGCCGCCAGCCTGCCGCTGGACGCCTACCTGCGCTGGTACGATGCCTTGCCGGCCCCGTTGCGCGAACAGTTGCGCCAGCGCTGGGGCGAGCCCGGCAAGCACTGGGCCTTGCGCGAGATCGACGGCCAGCGTCGCTTCCTGTTCCCGGCGGCACGCCTGGGCAACCTCCTGCTGCTGCCGCAGCCACCGCGCGCCGGCCGCCCGGGCGAGGCCTACCACGACAGCGCGGTACCGCCGGACCACCTCTACCTGGCGGTCTACCAGTTCGTGCGCGAGGGCTTCGCCGCCGACGCGCTGATCCACTTCGGCACCCATGGCACCCAGGAATGGCTGCCCGGCAAGGACCGCGGGCTGGCCGCGGGTGACTACCCCATGCGCGTGCTCGGCGATCTGCCGGTGTTCTATCCGTACATCCAGGACAACGTCGGCGAGGCGATCCAGGCGCGCCGGCGCGGGCGTGCGGTCATCGTCAGCCACCAGACACCGTCCTTCGCCCCGGCGGGCCTGTACGACGAACTGCGCGACCTGCACCACCTGATCCACGAATACCAGCAGCTGGACGAGGGCGCCGTGCGTGAGCGCAGCGCCGAGCAGATCCGCGCCGCGGTGCTGGCCTCGCACCTGCAGGACGACCTGGGCTGGAGCGAGGAGGCGATGCGCCAGGACTTCCCCGCGTTCCTCGCGCAGCTCCACGACCACCTGCACGGGCTTGCCGGAGCGGCCATGCCGCTGGGCCTGCACACCTTCGGCGTCGCCGCGGCGCCGGAGCTGCGCCTGAGCACCGTGATGCAGCAACTGGGCGAGCCCTACTACCGGGCACTCGGCCTCGACCCCAACGAGCTGTTCGCCCGCGACTTCAAGGCCCTGCAGGAAAACCGCGCCTACCGCACCCTGCAACGCTACCTGCGCGAGGATGGCGATATTGGCGCGGTCGCCGACCCGCGCCTGCGCGAGCAGTTGCTGCGGGCACGGGCGCTGGACCGCCAGCTCGGCGAGACCGGCGAACTCGAGGCGCTGCTCGCCGGCCTGGCCGGGCGCTTCGTGGCGCCGGGCCCCGGTGGCGATCCGATCCGCAACCCCGGGGTGCCCAGCGGACGCAACCTCTATGCCTTCGAAGCGGACAAGGTACCGACCCGGGCCGCCTACGAGGCCGGCGACGAGGCGTTCCGCCAACTGCTGGAGAACTACCGGGCGGAGCACCAGGGCCAGGCGCCGGACAAGCTCGCCTTCAGCCTCTGGTCCTCGGAAACCATGCGCCATCTGGGTATCGTCGAAAGCGAGGTCCTGCACGCCCTCGGCCTGCGCCCGCGCTGGGATGCGGGCGGCCGCCTGCTGGCGCTGGACATCGTGCCGGCGACGGAGCTGGGCCGGCCGCGGGTGGACGTGGTGCTGCAGGTGACCAGCGTCTACCGCGACCAGTTCGACGGCTTCATGCGCCTGCTCGCGCAGGCCATCGAGCGCCTGGCCAGCCTGGACGAGCCGGGCAACCCGCTGGTCGCCAACAGCCGCGCGCTGGAACGGCGCCTGCGCGAGCAGGGCGTGGCGCCAGACATGGCGCAGCGGCTGTCGCGCCTTCGCCTGTTCGGCAACGCGCCGGGCGACTATGGCACCGGCCTACCGCAACTGGCCCTGGACTCCACCCGCTGGGACGACGATTCGGCCCTCGCCGAGCAGTTCCTCGGCCGCCTGCAGTACGCCTACGGCAGCCGCGACTGGGGCGTGAAGCTGGACGGCGGCAACCTGTTCGCCGAACAGCTGAAGGGCGTGCAGGCGGCGATCCTGTCGCGCTCCTCGACGCTCAACGGCGTGCTCGCCAGCGACCATCCGTTCGAGTTCCTCGGCGGCCTGTCGCTGGCCGTCCGCCACCTGGACGGCGCCAGCCCGGCGCTGTACATCGCCGACCTGCGCCAGCGCGAGCCGCGAACCACGGGCGCGGCGCAATTCCTCGCCAACGAGCTGCGCGGGCGCTACCTCAACCCGCAATGGATCAGCGCCATGCAGCGCGAAGGCTACGCCGGCAGCCTGGAAATGCTCGACCTGGCCAACAACCTGTGGGGCTGGCAGGCGGCGGACCGCAGCATGGTCCGTGCCGACCAGTGGCAGGCGCTGCACGACACCTTCGTCATGGACCGCCGCCAGCTCGGCCTCGCCGAATGGTTCCAGCAGCACAACCCGAGGGCCCAGGCGCAGATCATCGAGCGCCTGGCCGAGGCCATTCGCAAGGGCTACTGGGATGCCAGCGAACAGACCCGCCGCGAACTGGCGGAGCGCTGGCAACAACTGGCCGCCGCCGGCGCGGGGCAGGGGAGCGAAGCGACGACCCGGGCCTTCATCGAGCAGATGGCCGCCGGCTTCGGCGAGTCCGCTGCCACGGCGCCGGCCGATGGCGCCACGGCCGCCGGTGCCGCCGAGGCGGTCAGCGGCCGCGTGCTCGAAGAGGTCGCGCCGCCCCAGGGGGGCGAGCCGGACGCGAGCATCCGCCTGGCCTTGGCGCTGCTACTCGTCCTGTTTATCGCCGGCGCCGGCCGGCAAGTCGTTATCAACCGCCGTTTGATGGAAAACCGCCCATGAATGCCCTGGAAACCAGCCTTTACGAACTGACGCGCCTGTTCCTGCTGCCGGTGCTGCTGCTGATCCTGGCCGCCCTGGCCTACGCCTTCATCGCCCTCGGCGGCTTCGCCGTGGAAGCCTGGCAGCGCCGCAGCGGGCGCTACCAGTCGCGCCTGGCGGCCTGGCAGAGAGCCCACGGCGGCAACAGCGACGACCTCGAACTGTGGATCATGCAGCGCCTGGAATGGCTGCGCGTGACCTCGCGCAGCACGCCGATGCTCGGCCTGGTGGCGACCATGATCCCCATGGGGCCGGCCCTGCTGGCGCTGACCCGCAACGATGCGCAGGGTATCGGCGAGAACCTGGTGGTGGCGTTTTCCGCGGTGATCCTCGCCCTGGTCAGCGCCAGCATCACCTTCTTCGTCCTCACCGTGCGCCGCCGCTGGCTGCTCCAGGAACTGCGGGCCGTCGAGCGCGCGCAGGAGGGCAACTGATGCGCTTTCTCGAACACGACGAGGCGGACGACCCCATCCTCTCGATGGTCAACCTGATCGACCTGTTCCTGGTGGTGATCGGCATCCTGCTGATCGTGATCGTGCAGAACCCGCTCAACCCGTTCAGCCAGGACAAGGTGGTGGTGGTCGAGAACCCCGGGGAGGCGGACATGCGCCTGCTGGTCAAGGAGGGCAAGGAGCTGAAGCGCTACGAGGCCAGCGGCGAGATCGGCGAAGGCCAGGGCACCCGCGCCGGCGTGACCTACCGCCTGGCCGACGGGCGGATGATCTACGTGCCGGAAGATGCTGCACGGTGACCCCTCCCCGCCGCCCGCTACCTGCAGGTGCCCTCTGAAGGTTCTTGCTGTCAATGCGGGTATTTAACTTCGCTCTGCCCAGATGGCCAACTGCGTCTGCCTTGAAATGGACCGGGCTTTCCTGGATCTGCCAGTCCATGCCGGCTTCGCGCTGCCGGACCTCCAGCGACTGTCTCGGGGAACGGCGACAGCCCGACAAGTCGGAGCGCGCTCCGAAGCTCCCGCTATTTCGCCGGCTTCGCGATTGAAGCCGTGGCGGATGTAGATCTTCCTGGGGTTTCTCGGTGACGAACTCGGCCGAGCTGATGCATGTCGGATCGGCGCGTGCCACCACTGGCGGTACCGACCCTGACCTGGTGCAGCCTGATGCAGAGCCGTCATGTCATCTGAACTCGGCTAGAGATTCTCGGGAACGAGAAGACCCTTCTTGCGGTAATGCTCGATGTCGATGCCGAAGGCGCCGCTGGGGTGGACCAGATAGAGGTAGTAGGGTTTTCCCTGGTCGTCCTTCGGGTTCGTCGCCAGGTCGATGACCCGTTCCCGGCAGGGGCGTTTGTCGGCGTCCAGCACTCTCAGCAGCTTGGGCTTGAGCTTGTTGCCGGGTGGGCAGCCGATGATGATGCCGACTTCGCCGTTGCTCAGTTCGGCTATTTCCCCCGGCGGGTAGATGCCGATGAGTTTGACGAAGTGCGCGACCATCTCCTCGTCGAAGTGCGTGCCGGCTGCATCGAATACTATCCGCAGCGCTTCCAGGCTGGAGCGCCCCTTGCTGTAGACCCGGTCGCTGGTGATGGCATCGTAGGCGTCGACTATCGCCACCAGCTTCGCCACTTGCGGGATCTTGTCGTGCCGCAGGCCCCGGGGGTAGCCGCTGCCGTCCAGGCGCTCATGGTGGCAGTAGGCGGCATCGACGGCCGCCGGTGGCACGTCGCTGGTGCTCATGAGCAACTTGCGGCCGCTGTCGGCATGGGTCTGCATGATCAGGTATTCGTCCGCGGACAGCCGGCCGTTCTTGGTGAGTATCGGCAGCGGAACCTTGATTTTGCCGAGGTCGTGGAGCATGCCGCACATGCCGATGTCGACCAGTTCCCGGGGCAGCATGTCGAGCCTGCGGCCCAGGGAAATCGCATAGATGGCCGTTCTCAGCGAGTGCTCGGCGGTGTAGTCGTCCTTGTTCTTGATCTGGGTGAGCCAGAGCATTGCCGCGGGGTTGCGCAGGATGCTCTCGACGCACCCCTCGATGGTTCGCTTGACCCCGGGGATGTCCAGGGCCTGGCCCAGGCGCACCGCGTCCAGCAGGCCCCGGGAAACCTCCAGCGCTTCGCACCAGGTCTGCTGTGCCTGCTCGATCTCTTGCCTGAAGTCCACCTTGCCGATGAGCGGCACGAGCGCCATGTCGGGGTCCCCGGAGGGACCCTCGGGCAGGGACCGGGCCTCGACCCAAGCATGGTTCGCTATCTGCCTGATCCGCTCCAGCTCCTTCATGGTCCTGATCTGGAAACCACGGAACAGAAACGGGGTGTTTTCCCAGGACTCGTCGAGCTCCAGCACATACATTCCGACGGTCAATTCACAAACATCGATCCTTACTCTGTCTTTGGCACGCAATCGTTGTTTCTCTGTGCAGTTTTCTTTACGGATAATGTCAATATGACATTACTTTTGCCGGGTTCATTGATCTGCATCAGTGGAATGGATTTCTTGTTTTCTGTTTTTGCGGGACGCTTCAAGGATTTTTTCTGATTCTTGCGGCAGGACAGGGGCCGGTGTTCGATAAAGCTGCATGTCGGTTCGCTTCCGGAAACGTCGACATCTAGATGGATGCAGCAACCTCTACGATCAGGCTGCGCAGCCAGGTCAGCCCAGGATCGTGCTGCTGGTACTTGTTCCACTGCATGGCGATGGTCAGGCGTGGGGCGGTCCAGGGCAATGGCAGGATCTTGAGGGGCAGGTAGGTGACCCAGCGCTCCGCCAGCAGGCGGTGCATCGTGGCCAGCCGTTCGGTGCCTATCAGGTAGGACGGCACGCTGTTGAAGGTGTTCGTGATCACGTCGAAGCGGCGCTCGATGTCGAACTTGTGCAGGAACCACTCGTCCACGGTGGGAACCCGCTTTTCGCCCCAGCGCACCAGCACGTGCTTCATTTGCTTGTACTGCTCGAAGCTCAGGGTCGACTCCGTCAGCGGGTTGTCGCGGCACATCACGCAGACGAATTCATCCTGGAACAGGGCCTGCGACGGGTGTTCGGTGGTGATCTGCAGGTCCGGCAGGAGCAGCAGGTCGATCTCGCCACGCTCGATCTGTTCGGTGGGCGCGTTGTGGGGCGGGAACATCTCTATCGAGCACAGGGGCGCGGACTGGTTGATCCGCCGGCTCACCTCCGGCATCAGCACGGTACCGACGTAGTCGGAGACGATGAGGCTGAATTTCCGGCTGGATTCCGCAGGTTTGAACAATGCGCGGTTTTCCAGGGTGGCACGCATCTGAATCAGCAACTCGCGGATCGGCAGCGTCAGGCCGTCACCCACCGGCGTGCGCACCATCCGGCGCCCGATCTGCACCAGCAGGTCGTCCTGGAAGTAGTCGCGCAGGCGGGCGAGGGCGGCGCTGGTGGCCGGCTGGCTGAGGTGCAGGCGCTCGCCCGCACGGGTGATGTTCTGCTCGGTGAGCAGGACGTCGAGGACGACCAGCAGGTTGAGGTCCAGACCGTAGAAACGCATCGGATTCGGCTCTTGTCGGCACGTCGGACGCCTGCCGATGGCGGGCGCCGAGATGATTGTTGTTGTTTTACCCGTCCGGGGGCGGGGGCTTTTTATAATCCACCGCAGTTATGGTTTGTATGTCAATTAAAAATTTCCCGAATGGTTCAGGGTTGCGTAATTTCGTCACTGCCCCGTCGCAGAACCGACAGGGGAAGACGCCAGGCCGATCGCCGCGGCGTGCAGAACAAGAACGAAAACCGGAGATGACCATGCGCTGCCACGCCTCAGGTACGTCCGGGCAGGACCTTGCCCCTTGCGCTTCGCTGCCGGCCAGTTCTGGCCCGGCATTCACCGACTCCTTCCCGAATCCGTCCGGGCCTCCCGAATGCGCGCGACCGCGCCGGGACGCCGCCTGGGCATGACCCCCGCGTACCCGTCGATCTGACGCCCCGTCCGGGCGCAGCGCGGGCACAGGTTCCATTACCCGACTCACCTGGTGCCAGCCGAAAGGCCCGGCGAGGTCCGGCTGCGCCGTCGATGGCGGCTGCACGGCCGGCGCCAGCAGTCCAGCACATAGGTATCGCATGATGGGTGGACACAATCCTCTCAAGGGATGGCAAGTGGATCGGCAAGCCATCCAGTTCATCGGGCATGACTTGCAACGTCCGGAGTGCATAGTCGCGCAGCCCGACGGCACGCTCTGGGCCGCCGATGCCCGCGGAGGCGTGATGCACATCGGCGCCGACGGCAGCCAGGTGCTGCTGGCGCCGCAGCAGGCGGCGGTTGCCGAGGTGTCCTTCGAGCAGCGCTACGTGCAGTCCCAGGGCGCCTCGCTGCCCAATGGCCTGGCGCTGACCGCCGAGGGCGAGTTCATCATCTGCAACTGGGGCCTGGATCGCATCGAGCGCCTGGACCGCCAGGGCCGCCTGCAGGTACTGCACGACCACCTGGATGGCCGCCCGCTGGGCAAGACCAACTTCCCTCTGCTCGATTCCAGGGGGCGCATCTGGTTCACCGTGACCACGACCATGCAGCCATGGACCGACTCGATCAATTCCGGTGTGCTCGATGGCTACATCGGGGTGATCGACGAGAAGGGCATCCGCATCGTCGCCGAGGGTTTCGGCGGCACCAACGAGATCCGTTTCGACGACAACGAAGAATGGCTCTACGTGGTCGAGAGCAACGTGCGGCGCATCTCGCGCTTGCGCCTGCGTCCCGACGGTTCCCTGGGCGAGCGGGAAATCTACGGGCCCAGCGAACTGGAGGGCTTCCCCGACGGCTTCGCCTTCGACAGCTACGGCAACCTCTGGGTGACGCTGGTGATGAGCGACAAGCTGATTGCCATCACGCCCGATGGCGAGGTGCTGACGCTGCTCGACGATGGCGACCCGCAGGCCACCGCGCGGCTCAACCGGCACTACGCCGACAAGACCCTGACCCCCGAGATCATGGCCGCGGCCCGCGGCACCCTCGCGCCCTGGATGGCCAGCCTGACCTTTGGCGGTCCCGACCTGAAGACGGTTTACCTGGGCAGCCTGCAAGGCACCCGCATCCCCTGGTTCCGCGCCCCGGTGGCCGGCCAGGCGCTGATTCACTGGCGCTAGCGCCTGCTGCCGTGGCGCCGAACGCCAACACCAGCATTGTCCCAAAACAAGAACAAGGATAAGACGATGAAACCCACGCTACATGCGAAGCCTCAGGCCCCGGGGCTCCCGGGCCTGCGCCTCCAGACCCTGGCCCTTGCGGTGCTCGCCACTCTCGGCAGCGCTCCCAGCGAAGCCTTCATGATCGATACCGACAACCCGGACCTGAAGATCCTCTGGGACACCACCGCGAAATACTCGGCGGCCTTCCGCGTCGAGGGCCAGGATTCGCGGCTGACTCGCGAGCCCCAGGCGAACTGGCCCAACACCGATGACGGCGACCGCAACTTCGACAAGGGGCTGATCTCCAATCGCCTGGATGTGCTCAGCGAATTCGACCTGACCTACCAGCAGCGCTATGGCTTCCGCGTGAGCGGCGCCGGCTGGTACGACACCGAGTACCACGGTCATAACGACAACGACTCGCCGGCCACCGCCAACGCCATCTCGGTGGACCATGACGAGTTCACCTCCGGCACGCGCAAGTTGCACGGCGGCAACGCGGAGGTGCTCGACGCCTTCGTGTTCGGCCGTTTCGACCTGGGCTCCATGCCGTTGACCGGCCGTCTCGGACGACATACCACCTTGTGGGGCGAAAGCCTGTTCTTCGGCGGCAACGGCATCGCCAACGCCCAGGCGCCGATCGATGTGGTGAAGGCGCAGTCGGTACCCAACACGCAGTTCAAGGAACTGATGCGCCCGGTCAACCAGGTGTCCGGCCAGTTGCAGCTCACCCCGGACGTTGCCATTGGCGCCTACTACCAGCTGGAGTGGGAGAAAAGCCTGCTGCCGGGCGCCGGCAGCTATTTCTCCGGTGTCGACTTCCTCAGCAACGGTGCGGAACGGATGCTGCTGGCCAGCGACGGCAGCAGCTACTTCCGCCGCATCAGCGATATCAAGGCTAAGGACTCGGGGCAGGGCGGCGTGCAACTGCGCTTCCGTGTCGGCGAGGTGGACTATGGCCTGTACGCAGTGCGCTACAACGAGAAGACCCCGCAGATCTACATCCTGCCGGGCGTCGGCGCCGGCGCTACCGACTCGGGCTACCGCGCCGGCAGCTATCGCTGGGTCTACCCGGAAGACGTCCGTTCCTTCGGCGCCAGCGCCTCGCGCACCTTCGGCGAGGTGAACGTCGCCGGGGAGATCTCCATCCGCCGCAACACTCCGCTCAGCAGCGATGCCCAGGTGGATTCTACCGGTACCGCCGATGGCGACGGCAACGTCCTCTACGCGGTGGGCAACTCGGTGCACGCACAGGTCAACTGGATGGCCAGCCTGGGGCCCAACTTCATCTCCAACGAGGCCGACCTGCTGGGCGAGATCGCCTGGAACCGCCTGAGCAGCGTGACCAAGAACCGCAGCGCGCTGAACCCCAATGCCGACCGCGACGCCACCAACATCCGCATGGTCTACGAGCCGAAATACCGCCAGGTCTACCCGGGCCTCGACCTTTCGGTGCCGATGGGGGTGGGCTACGGCCTGGACGGCAACTCGTCGGTGGTGGGCTCGTTCCTCGGCGAGCATGTCGGCGACCTCAACGTGGGGCTGAACGCCACCTACCTGGACGTCTGGCGCTTCGGTGTTTCCTACACCCACTACTTCGGCCCCGTGGACAACGCCATCGATGCCGATGGCCACGGTTCCTACAAGCAAAACCTGGCGGACCGCGATTTCGTCGCGGTGACCCTGCGTCGCACCTTCTGATCCTGCTGGAGAACTGACATGAACGCCCACTCCCTGCTGCTGCGCACGGCCATCCTAGGCGCACTGCTGACCTTCGGTTCCCTGGCGCTGGCTGCCGTCTCGCCCCAGGAGGCCGAGCGCCTGAACAAGGACCTGACTCCCCTGGGAGGAGAGAAGGCCGGCAATGCCGACGGCAGCATCCCGGCCTGGACCGGCGGCTACACCCAGCCGATTCCCGGTTTCGTCAACGGCGGCCGCCGCCCCGATCCCTTCTCCAGCGAGAAACCGCTGCTGAGCATCAATGCGGGCAACATGAGCCAGTACGCCGACAAGCTCTCCGAAGGCGTCAAGGCGATGATGCAGAAGTACCCGGACAGCTTCCGCATCGACGTCTACCCGAGCCACCGCACCGCCGCGGCCCCTCAGTGGGTGTATGACAACACCCTGAAGAACGCCAGCAGCGCCAGGCTCGACAACGGCAAGCTGGAAGGTGCCTATGGCGGCATTCCCTTCCCGATCCCGCAAAGTGCCGAGGAGATCATGTGGAACCACTTGCTGCGCTGGCGTGGTTCGTCCTGGCACGTCGACGTGCGCGGCGTGCAGACCACCGCCAACGGCAACCACGTGCCCAGCGTGCTGGCCTCGGGGTCGTTCGAGATGCCGTACTACCTCAAGGAAGGCTCGCCGGAACAGCTGAAGAGCCGCTACGGCAACAACTACTGGATGATCCGCATGCTCAACTACGGACCGCCGATCCGCGCCGGCGAGGCCATCACCGGGCACGAGAACCTTGACCCGGACAGCACCCAGTCGTGGGTCTACCTGACCGGCCAGCGCCGCGTGCGCAAGCTGCCCAACGCCTGCTGCGACACACCGACGCCGGCCAGCGCGGGCATCTCCATGTTCGACCAGACCGACGTCTTCACCGGCCGCCTGGACCGCTTCAACTGGAAGATCGTCGGCAAGAAGGAGATGTACATCCCCTACAACACCAACCGCCTGTTGCAGCGCACTTCCAAGGAAGTGCTGCTGGACCACCACATCAACCCGCAGGACATGCGCTTCGAACTGCACCGCGTCTGGGTGGTCGAGGCCACGGTCGCCCCCGGCAAGCGCCACCTGGCGCCCAAGCGGCGCTACTACGTCGACGAGGACACCTGGATCGCCGTGCTGGCCGACCACTGGGACGCCAATGGCCAGCTCTGGCAGATGGGCTTCGCCGATCCGATAGTGATGCCCGACATTCCCGCCACCGCATCGCCGCAGAGCTTCGGGTTCTACGACCTGATCTCCGGCAGCTGGTACTTCGACGGCATGCTCAACGACTCCAAGGAGCAGTACAAGATCGTGCCGACCTATCCGGAAACCACCTTCACCCCGGAAGCGATGGCCGGCGAAGGGGTTCGTTGAGTACCTGAAGTCCCGCCCCCGCGAGGGGGCCGGGAACGGTCGCCAGCGGCCGTTCCCTCCCGATTCAGCAAGGAGTTGAAGATGAGCAATACCCCCTACGACATCGTCGCCATGGGCGCCGGGCACAACGGCCTGGTGGCTGCGGCCTACCTGGCCAAGGCGGGCAAGAAGGTCCTGGTGCTGGAGCGCAAGGGCTATCCCGGCGGCGGCGTCACCACGCGCCAGCTCAATACCCCCGGCTATTGGCACGACGAGCATTCCAGCGTGCACATCATGATCCAGGGCAACCCGATGCTGCGCCAGGATGAACTGGGCCTGCTCAGCCAGCACGGGCTGAAGTACCACTACTCGCCGGTGCCGCACGCCACCATCTTCCCGGACCAGTCGGCGCTGTTCACCTACAGGGACGTCGACAAGACCTGCGAATGCTTCGCCAAGGTCTCGCCGAAGGATGCCGAGACCTATCGCAACTTCGTCAAGCTCAGCCAGAACATCCTGCAGATGTTCATGCCCGGCCTGTACGCGCCGCCGCCCCCGTTGGGCGAACTGGTGGCGATGCTCGACCGCAGCGATGAAGGCCGCTTGATGCTGGACTACATGAATCGCGACTGTCTGGACCTGGTCAACCAGCTCTACGAGAGCGACAAGATCAAGATCCACCTGCTGCGCCTGGTCAGCGAGAACCTGCAGGCGCCCAACGAACTGGGCACCGGCATGGGCGTGCTGCTGATGCCCGGGATCATCCATACCTACGGCGTTTCGCAACCCATCGGCGGCAGCGGCAAGCTGACCGAGTCGCTGGTGCGCTGCATCGAGTCCCACGGCGGCGAGGTGCGCTGCAACGCCGAGGTGGCGCAGATCCTCACCAGCGGCGGGCGCGCCAGCGGCGTGCGCCTGAGCAGCGGCGAGACCATCCAGGCCCGTGACGCGGTGATCGGCGCCATCCACCCCCACGTCGTGCGCAAGTTCGTCGAGGGTGTGCCCGAGCCGGTGCTGGCGCGGGCGGAACGCGCGACCCTGGCGCCGTTCTCGATCATGGTCAGCCACTACGACCTGAAGGAGAACTGCAAGTACCACGCGGGCGAGGAGGTGGGGTACGCCACCATGCTGGAGTTCATGGCCACTGACTCCCTGGACGAGATGCTGGCCGATTTCGACGAGCTCAAGCGCGGCTACATCAGCCAGCGCCGCCTGTGCGCCGGCGGTGACGAAAGCATCGGCGACAAGACCCGCGTCCCCGCCGGGGCCGGCATGTTCCATGGCATCACCTTCGCGCCCTACAAGGTCAACGACCCGCGCTGGAAGGACCGCCATTGGGACGACTTCAAGGAAGAGATCGGCGACCTGTCGCTGGAGCACTACCGCAAGTTCGTGAGCAACCTGACCGGCGACAACATCATCGCCCGCAGCATCGTCAGCCCGGTCGACCTGGAGCGCTCCAGCCCCAACAGCATGATGCGCGGCGACCTGCATGGCGTGGCGCCTTACTTCTATCAGAGCGCCGGCCACCGTCCGACGCCGGACCTCGGCCAGTTCACCGTGCCCGGCGTGGAGCGGCTGTACCTCGCCGGTCCGTTCCAGCATCCCGGCGGCGGTGTCTACGGCGCCGGCCGGGCCACCGCGATCAAGATGTTCGAGCAACTGGGCATGGACTTCGGTGCGGTCTCCTCCGGCGTGCGCGAGGACCTGCCGCCACCGGTCGGCCAGGCCGCAGCCGCCCGCGAGGGCATGGTGCTGCGCGGGCCGGCGGACGAGGAACTGATGCACGTCGAGTCGATCCGCCGGGTCGGCGACGAGCTGGTGATCAAGGGCAAGAGCTTCGGCACCTTGCCCATGGAGGCACGGCTGGACGGCGCCGCCACGCGGGCCGGCCTGAAGATGCTGAGCCTCAAGGACATGGCGTTTCTCGCCAGCCTGCCGTTCCGCAAAGCCAAGCAGTCCTGAGCGATCCGGGACAGGAGCAAAGCACCATGAATATCGTCGGTCTTGAATACCTGGTCTTCGGCGTCGAAGACCTCCAGGGCGCCCACCAGTACCTGGTTGACTACGGCCTGCGCGTGCAGGACTACGACCCGGCGGGCGGCGGCGTCTACGTTGCCCTCGACGGCACCGGCCTCATCGTGCGGCGCAGCGATGCGCCCGGCCTGCCGGCGCTGCCGCCGGGGGCGGTTTCGCCTTCACTGCGCGAGACCGTCTATGGCGTGGCCGACGAGGCCACGCTGGCGGCGATCCGCGACGAGCTCGGGCGTGACCGGGAGCTGCGCATCGACGCCGATGGCAGCCTGCACTGCCTGGACGACGGCGGCTTCGGCGTGGCTTTCATGGTCACCCGCCGGCAACCGATCCAGGCGCGCTACCTGGGCTTCAACGTACCGGGCCAGGCGCCGGGGCGGGCCCCCAACGACTGCGCCGCGGACCCCGATGCCCATATCGAACCGCGCTCGCTGTCGCACGTGGTGTATTTCGTCTCCGACGTGGACAAGGCCGAGGCCTTCTACCGGCGCCTGGGCTTCGTGGTCACCGACCGCTTCAACCACCTCGGCCCGTTCATGCGCCCGGCCGGCACCCTGGATCACCACACGCTGTTCATGATCCAGAGCCAGAACGAGCACATGGTCGGCTGCAACCACTTCACCTTCCACCTGGGCTCGGCCGGCGAGGTCCTGCAGCAGGGCTGGCGCTTCGTCAAGAAGGGCTATCGCAGCTTCTGGGGGCCGGGACGGCACATCATGGGCAGCAACTACTTCTGGTACTTCAACAGCCCCTTTGGCGCCGTGATGGAAATGGACGCCGACATGGACCAGCACGACGAACTGTGGGCGGCACGGGCGATGGACCCCGGCTCGGACAACTCGCAGATCTTCCTCTTCGACGCCATCGACAAATGGGCGCCGGGTGAGTGAGGAAGCGGCCATGCCGGATGAACAACTGCTCTGCCTGCTCCGGGACATTCCCGACGGCGGCGCCCGGGGCCTGTTGCGCGAGGGGCGGGACGACCGGGTATTCGCGGTGCGCCAGGGCGAGGAGGTGTTCGTCTGGCTCAACGACTGCCCGCACAACCATCGCCCGCTGGACTACCGGCAGGACATGTTTCTCTCCGGCGATGGCCAGCACATCGTCTGCTTCGCCCATTCCGCGCACTTCGACATCCGCGCCGGACACTGCTTCGCCGGACCCTGCGTCGGCCAGCGCCTGACGCCGGTGCCGGCGCGCGTGGCGGCCGACGGCGGCGTGTGGATTCCCCGGCAACTCCCGGCCGCGTCGGCGCCGCAGCGGCGCGTGGCCAGGCAATCCTGATTTCAAGCTAAAGGTCGAACCCATGTTTCAGTACTTTCCCACCAACTATGTCTGGAGCCTCTCGACGATGATCGCCCTGACCCACGGCGGCAACATCGGGGAGGTGGATGCGATGTGCGCTCCCCTGCTGGAAGTCGCTAGGGCAGGGGACGACCCCGGCACCGAGGCTTTTTTCCAGGCCTGGAAGGGCGGCGGCGACAAGCTGGTCGAACTGGCCGACGCGGACCTGGCGCGTGGGCGCAAGCGTTCCGCGGGTGACAAGCTGGGGCGCGCCGCCCTGTACTACACCATCGCCGAGCGCATGCAGGCGCACGGCTACGAGCACCGCCTGGCGCTGTACAAGCGTTCGCTGGAACTCTTCGAGCAGAGCCGCAAGTTGCGCCACGAGAACTGCCAGCGGGTCGAGATTCCCTATGGCGAGGGCTGCATCAGCGGCCTCTACGTTCGCGCCGAGGGCCTTGTCCCCGGAGCCCGGGCGCCCATCGTGGTGATCATGAACGGCCTCGACAGCACCAAGGAGATGCTGCAGAAGAGCGTCATGGGCAGCCAATTCGCCGAGCGCGGCCTGTCGGCACTGTTCATCGACCAGCCGGGGACCGGCGAGGCCTTGCGCCTGCATGGCATGCCGGCGGTGCATGACACCGAGGTGTGGGCGAGCCGGGTGGTCGACTGGCTGGAGTCACACCCCGAGGTGGACCCTCGTCGCATCGGCGCGCTCGGGGTTTCCCTGGGCGGCTACTACTGCCCGCGCGCCGTGGCCTTCGAGCCGCGCTTCGCCTGCGGCGCGGTCTGGGGCGCCAACCACGACTGGCGGGCCGTGCAACAGGCGCGCCTGAAGCGCGAGGGCGAAAACCCCGTGCCGCACTACTGGAAGCACGTGCAATGGGTGTTCGGCGCCCGCGACCTCGGCGACTTCTTCGCCAAGGCCGAGCACATGCACCTGGACGGGGTGCTCGAGCGCATCCGCGTGCCCTTCCTCGTCACCCACGGCGAGAACGACCGCCAGATCCCCCTGCGCTATGCCCATCTCACCTTCGAGCAACTGGTCAACAGCCCGGACAAGGAGCTGATCGTCTTCACCGACCGCGAAGGCGGCGTCGAACACAGCTCGCTGGACAACCCCGGCAATGCCGGAGCCCTGATCGCCGACTGGCTGGCGGAACGACTGGGCGGAACCACCGAATGAGCCTACAGGCACAGATGCATCCAGGAGAAAGACCATGGCATTGATTCAGCGTGCGCTCGTTGTCGGTGGGGGGATCGGCGGCATGTGCGCCGCCATCGAACTGAGCAAGCAGGGCATCGCCGTCGAGCTGGTGGAGATCAACCCGAACTGGGCGCCTGACGGTGCCGGCATCACCATCAGCGGGCCGACGCTGCGTGCCCTGCGGCAGATCGGCGTGGTCGACGAGGTGTTGCACGAAGGTGGCTCCTGGCGGGCCATCGACATCTGTGACGCCAACGGCAACGTCACCCGCACGGTGCCGATAGCCGCCATTCCAGGCGCCGAGGGCCTGCCGGGGGCGGCCGGCATTCTGCGGCCGGTGCTGGCCCGCATCCTGGCCCGGGCGACCGAGCGGGCAGGGGTGCGCGTACGCCTGGGACAGAGCTTCCGGGACATGCGCCAGGACGAGGCAGGGGTGGACGTGCTGTTCAGCGACGGCACTGGCGAACGCTACGACCTGGTGATAGGCGCCGACGGGGTCAACTCGGCAGTGCGCAAGCTCGTATTGCCTGATTTCCCCGGCCCACGCTTCACCGGGCAGGGTTCGTGGCGTGCCGTGGTGCCGCGGCAGAGGGAGAACTCCACGGTCTACATGGGGCGTACCACCAAGGCCGGGGTGAACCCCATCAGCGACAGCGAATGCTACCTGTTCGTCCTCGACAAGCGCGAAGGCATGGACTTCATTCCGCCGGAGGAGTGGCCGGGCAAGCTGGCCGAGTTATTGGGGGAGTTCGGCGGCCAGGTCGCCGAGATCCGCGAGGGCATCCTCGATGGCTCGCTGCGCAACCACCGCCTGCTGTACCGGCCGCTGGCCGGGCACATGATAGGGGCGCCCTGGCACAAGGGGCGCATCGTATTGCTGGGCGACACCGTGCATGCCACCACGCCGCACCTGGCGTCCGGCGCGGGCATCGCCATCGAGGGCGCCATCGTCCTGGCCGAGGAGCTGAGCCGGCGGCACTCGCTGGAAGGCGCGCTGACGGCCTACGCCGGGCGCCACTTCGACCGCGCCAGCCTGGTAGTGCGCGCCTCCGGGCGGCTGGGGCAGATCGAGCAGGAAGGCGGCTCGCTGGAAGAGCACACCCGGGTGATGATCACGGCCCAGGAGGCCCTGCGCGCACCGATCTGAGAGGCCCCGTCAGCTCCGAATGCCCGTGCCCGCCCATCCCTTGCCAGGGAGGTGGTAGGCACGGGCATTCGCTTTTTTGCGGGGAGCGTTGACTCATTTGCTCCATGGATACCTTGGATTCCGACAAACGATTTCCCGAATGAATAGGCGGGCGATAAGGTCGTTGCCATAGAGCCGGGCGGCCAAGCGGGCGCCCCGATAACAAGAACAACAACCAGGAGACTCATCGTGCAGAGTACTCACCAAGGCCGCGTCGCGGTCATCACCGGCGCCGCTGGCGCCCTGGGCCACCACTTCGCCTGCCGCCTGGCCCGCCAGGGATGCCACCTGGCCCTGGCCGACCTGAGCCTCCCCGAGGAAACCATCGCCGCGGTGCGCGAACTGGGCGCCGAGGTCCATGCCGAGGCCTTCGACCTGGCCGACGCCGAGGCCCTGCGACGCTTCGCGGGCAAGGTGCTGGAGCGCTTCGGGCGCTGCGACATCCTGGTCAACAATGCCGCCTACATGCCGCTGGTTCCTTTCGCCGAACTGACCCTGGAATGCTTCCGGCGCTTCGAGGCGGTGAACGTCGAGGCCTCGCTGCTGCTGGCCCAGTGCTTCGCCCCGGACATGGCCAGCCGTGGATACGGCCGTATCGTGCAGATCGCCTCCAGCACCGTGGGCAATCCGATGCCCAACTTCGCCGCCTACATCACCACCAAGATGGCCGGTATCGGCCTGGTCCGCGCCCTGGCCGCCGAGCTCGGCCCGCAGGGCATCACCGTCAATGCGATTTCCCCAGGTCTTACGCGCACCGCGGCGTCGGAGAAGAACCTGCCGCCGGCGCTGTTCGCCGCGGTGTGCGAACAACAGTTGATCAAGCGCAACGGCGTACCGGAAGACTTGTGCGGGCTGCTCGCCTTCATCACCTCGGAGGAGGCGGATTTCATCACCGGCCAGGTGCTCAACGCCGACGGCGGCACGGTGTTCTGATCACGCCGCACCGCCGCCACCGCCATAACAATTACAAGAGTCAGCGTCATGCAGATTGCCTTGCCCAGCGGCTCGCGCCGCCGCGTTGCCACGCGTCCATGGTGTTCATCGATCCTTGCCGTTTCCCTGGTTCTGGTCAGCGGTGCGTTCGGTGCCGGTGCGCCGGCTGCCCTGCCGCTGGCCGATGCCGATAGCCGCCCTGCGCTGCACGCGGAGTCTTTCGAACAGGCGGCCATCCTCGCCCTGCAGGACACCGGCAGGCGCCTGGTGGCGGTGGGCGAGCGCGGCCTGATCCTGCTGTCCGAGGATGGCGGCAGGCATTGGCGCCAGGCACGCGTGCCGGTCAGCGTGACCCTCACCGCAGTGCGCTTCCCCACGCCCGAGCAGGGCTGGGCCGTGGGGCATTTCGGCACCGTGCTGCACAGCGACGACGGCGGCCTGAGCTGGAGTGTCCAGCTGCGCGGCGGCCAGGCAGCCCAGCTCGTGCTGGACGAGGCCCAGGCGCGCGATGGGGCCGATAGCCAGTCCAGTGCCGTGGGCAACGCCCAGCGCCTGGTCGAGGACGGTCCGGACAAGCCCTTCCTCGACCTGCACTTCGCCGACGAGAAGCACGGCTTCATCATCGGCGCCTACAACCTGATCCTGCGGACCGAGGATGGCGGCCGCAGCTGGCAGTCGCTTTCCACCTGCCTCGACAACCCGGGCTCACGGCATCTGTATGCGATCGCCGGGGCGGGGGCCTACCTCTATATCGTCGGCGAGGAGGGCAGGGTGTTCCGCTCCGCCGATCATGGCGCCAGCTTCACCCGCCTGAACACGCCCTACCAGGGCAGCTACTTCACCGTCAGCGCCCACGGCGACAGCCTGGTGGTCGCCGGCCTGCGCGGCAATGCCTTCCGTTCCGACGACCACGGCCAGAGCTGGAGCCGGCTGGCGCTGCCCCAGCCGGTGTCGGTGGTGGCCAGCCAGCTGCAGCGCGACGGTAGTGTGCTGCTCCTCGACCAGGCCGGCCAGCTATGGCAGGGCGGCTCGTCCGGCACGCGCCTGGAGCCGCTGGCGCGCACGGCGCTGCCGGCACCCACGGCAATGCTCCGCAACGCCGCCGGCGAGCTGCTGGTCAGCAGCCTGCAAGGTATCGCCCAGCCGGCCATGCCGGCGCAGCACTGAAGAGCCGAGGTCGTCATGCAACAGCCCGCATCCAGCAGCTTCCCCATCGTCGCCAGCCTGGCCGATTTCGATCGGCAGTCCGGCAGCCTGGTCGAGCGCCTCCTGTTCAACCATCGCCTCGCGGTCATCGCGCTGTGCCTGCTGGCAACCCTGCTGCTGGGGTGGAAAGCCCTGGGGCTGCAGCTCAATGCCAGCTTCGAGAAGACCATCCCGGCCAACCATCCGTACATCGCCAACTACCTGCGCCACCAGGACGACCTGCGCGGGCTGGGCAACGCCATACGCATCGGTGTGGTCAGCCGTTCCGGAAGCATCTATGGCGCGGCTTACCTGGAGGCTCTGCGCAAGCTCAACGACGAGGTGTTCCTGATTCCTGGCGTGGACCGTGCCGGCATGAAGTCGCTGTGGACGCCGAACACCCGCTGGACCGGCGTGACCGAGGAGGGCATGGAGGGTGGCCCGGTGATCCCCGACGGCTACGATGGCTCGCCGGCCAGTCTGCGCCAGCTGCGTGCCAACGTCGACCGCTCCGGCGAAATCGGCCAGCTGGTGGCCGCGGACGGCAGCGCCAGCGTGATCTACGTGCCTCTGCTCAGCCGCCTGCCCGACGGCAGCAAGCTGGACTATGCGCAGTTGTCCGCACGCCTGGAGGACCTGCGCACGCATTACCAGCAGGGCGATATCGAGCTGCACATCACCGGCTTCGCCAAGATCGTCGGGGACCTCATCGACGGCCTGCGCGAGGTGCTGACCTTCTTCGCCATCGCCGTGGTCATCGTGACCGCCATGGTGTTCTGGTACACCCGCTGCGTGCGCAGTACCGCCCTGGTCGTCGCCAGCTCGCTGATCGCGGTGATCTGGCAACTGGGGCTGATCAGGACCCTGGGCTACGACCTGGACCCGTACTCGATGCTGGTGCCTTTCCTGGTCTTCGCCATCGGCATGAGCCACGGCGCGCAGAAGATGAACGGCATCATGCAGGACATCGGCCGCGGTACCCACAAGTACGTCGCCGCACGCTTCACCTTCCGCCGCCTGTTCCTCGCCGGGCTCACCGCCTTGCTGGCCGACGCGGTGGGCTTCGCCGTGCTCCTGGTGATCGACATCCGGGTGATCCAGGAACTGGCCGTCGCCGCCAGCCTGGGTGTGGCCGTGCTGATCTTCACCAACCTGATCCTGTTGCCGATCCTGCTCTCGTTCAGCGGCGTCAGCGCTGGTGCCGCCGCGCGCAGCCTGCGCGCCGAGCAGGCCGGCGCGCGCCATCCGCTGTGGCGCCTGCTCGACCGCTTCACCCGCCGCCGGGGCGCCGTGCTGGCGCTGGCCGTTGCCGTTCTGCTGGCCGGAGTGGGGGCGCTGGGCAGCCACCAGCTGAAGATCGGCGACCTCGACCCGGGGGCCCCGGAACTGCGTGACGATTCGCGCTACAACCGCGACGTGGTCTTCATGAACCAGCGTTTCGGCGCCAGCAGCGACCTCTTCGCCGTGATGGTGGAAACCGACGGCAACGGCAGCTGCGCCGGCTACGAGGTGCTCAAGCGGGTCGACGCGCTGGAGTGGCAGTTGCGCCAGCTGCCGGGCGTGGAGTCGACCAACTCGCTGGCGCGGCTGAACCGCCAGGTGCTCGTCGGCCTCAACGAAGGCAACCCGAAATGGTTCGAGCTGATCAAGAACCAGTCGATGCTCAACTTCATCACCGCCGGGGCGCCGCGCGGCCTGTACAACGACGCCTGCGACCTGCTGACCC
This sequence comes from Pseudomonas sp. RW407, assembly GCF_003176655.1. Classification (NCBI taxonomy): domain Bacteria; kingdom Pseudomonadati; phylum Pseudomonadota; class Gammaproteobacteria; order Pseudomonadales; family Pseudomonadaceae; genus Pseudomonas; species Pseudomonas sp. RW407. Next base: position 62,079 of record NZ_QGSL01000107.1, read on the forward strand.
TCTACGTGTACCTGAAGGATCACAAGGCCGACACCTTGTCGCGCGTGGTCGGCGCGGTGGAGGCTTTCGCCGCCGCCAACGACGGGGACGGCATTCACTTCAGGCTGGCCGGGGGCAGCGCCGGCATAGACGCGGCAACCAATATCGTGGTCAAGCAGGCCTGGCGGCAGATGCTGTTCCTGGTCTACGGCGCGGTGATCCTGCTGTGCTTCGTCACCTTCCGTTCCTGGCGCGCCGTGCTGGTGGCGGTCCTGCCGCTGATGCTCACCTCCCTGCTGGCCGAGGCGTTGATGGTGGCCCTGGGCATGGGCGTGAAGGTCGCCACCTTGCCGGTGATCGCCCTGGGCGTGGGGATCGGCGTGGACTACGCGCTCTACATCCTCTCGGTGACCCTGGCGCGCATGCGTGCCGGCGACAGCCTCTCGGACGCCTACTACGCGGCGCTGACCTTCACCGGCAAGGTGGTCCTGCTGACCGGCCTGACCCTGGCGGTGGGCGTCGCCACCTGGGCCTTCTCGGCCATCAAGTTCCAGGCCGACATGGGCGTGCTGCTGGCCTTCATGTTCCTCTGGAACATGCTCGGCGCCATGGTCCTGCTGCCGGCGCTGGCCTGTTTTCTCCTGCCCAGGCCCCGGCCCGCACAGGCCGAGGCCCTGCAGCCGAGCACCGCCTGATCCAACTGAACGGCGGCCGCGCCGGCCGCCCATACCCCCTCCGACTGATCGCTGGAGATCGACTATGCCGGGCATTCCCTACAAGCCCTCGGACGCTGCCGGCCCGCCGGACGTATTGGCCCCCATCCTCGAACGCCGTGGCGGCACGCTGCTCAACATCGACCGCATGCTGCTGCACAGCGTGCCCTTCACCCAAGGCTGGGGCTCGCTGCTGGGCAAGGTGCGCAACGAGCTGGGGCTGCCGGAGAAGCTGCGCGAGCTGGCGCTGTGCGCGGTGTGCGGGCTGTGCGGCGCCGAATACGAGATGCACCACCACGGCCCGCTGTTCCTCAAGGCCGGCGGCACGCCCGCGCAGTTCAACGCCCTGCGCGACCTGAAGAGCGCCATCGGCCACGAGGCGCTGTTCAACCCGCTGGAGCGGGCCGTGCTGCGCCTGGCGCTGGACATGACCCGCCAGGGCCGCGCGCCGGCGGGGCTGCTGGCGCAGCTGCGCGGCGAACTGGGCGATACCCGCCTGGTGGAGCTGGTCGGCGTGGTCGCCACCTACAACATGGTCGCCCGCTTCGTCGTCACCCTCGGCGTCGAGGTGGAAAGCGTGGCGGCCTGGACCTGATGAGCAAGCAAGCCCTCGCCCCTGGCGAGGGGCAACCGAAAACGGAGAAACCAGCAATGATCCAGTATCTGAAGAAAGGCAAACCGGCCGAGGTCAAGGCCGAGCTCAACACCCAGGTGCGTGGCACCGTCGAGCAGATCATCCGCGACATCGAGGCGCGCGGCGAGGCGGCGGTGCGCGAGTACTCCGAGAAGTTCGACAAGTGGAACCCGCCGTCGCTGCGTCTGAGCCAGGAAGAGATCCAGGCCTGCATCGACTCGTTGAGCCCGCAGGCGCTGGAGGACATCCGGTTCGCCCAGGCGCAGATCCGCCGCTTCGCCCAGGTGCAGCTGATGTCGCTGCGCGACGTCGAAGTGGAGACGTTGCCCGGCGTGGTGCTCGGCCACCGCAATATCCCGGTCAACTCGGTGGGCTGCTACATCCCCGGCGGCAAGTACCCGCTGCTGGCCTCGGCGCATATGAGCGTGCTGACCGCCAAGGTCGCCGGGGTCAAGCGCGTGATCGCCTGCGCGCCGCCGTTCGACGGCAAGCCCTCGGCCGAGATCATCGCCGCCATGGCCCTGGCTGGCGCCGACGAAATCTACGTGATGGGCGGCGTGCAGGGCGTTGCCGCCATGGCCCTGGGCACCGAGAGCATCGCGCCGGTGGACATGATCGTCGGCCCGGGCAACGCCTACGTCGCCGAGGCCAAGCGTCAACTCTACGGGCGCGTGGGGATCGACCTGTTCGCTGGGCCCACCGAGACCATGGTGATCTGCGACGACAGCGTGGATGCCGAACTGGTCGCCGTCGACCTGCTCGGCCAGGCCGAGCACGGACCGACTTCCCCGGCCTTCTGCCTGACCACCAGCCGCAAGATCGCCGAGGAGCTGCCGGCGGCCATCGAGAAGGTGCTCGAACGCCTGGACACCGCGGCGGTGGCCAGCGTCGCCTGGCGCGACTACGGAGAGATCATCCTCTGCGACAGCGACGAGGAAATGCTCCAGGAGTCCGAGCGCATCTGCTCCGAGCACGTGCAGGTGATGACCCGCGACCCCGACTGGTTCCTCCAGCGCATGACCCGCTACGGCGCGCTGTTCCTCGGCCACCGTACCAACGTGTCGTACGGCGACAAGGTCATCGGCACCAACCACACCCTGCCGACCATGGGCGCGGGCCGCTACACTGGTGGCCTGTGGGTGGGCAAGTTCATCAAGACGCACACCTACCAGCGCGTGCTGACCGACGAGGCCTCGGTGCTGATCGGCGAATACTGCTCGCGCCTGTGCGCCCTCGAACACTTCGCCGGGCACAAGGAGCAGGCGGACATCCGCGTGCGCCGCCTGAAGAAGACGGCCTGAGCCATGGGCGTATCCCTGCAGGGCCGGGTGGCCGTTGTCAGCGGTGGCGCCGGCGGCATAGGCGCGGCGATCTGCCGGACGCTGGCGGCGGCCGGGGCGAACCTGGTGGTGGGCTACAACAGCTCCCGCGAGCCCGCGCTGCGTCTGGTCGAGGAACTGGCGGAAACCGGCGGCGCGCATTGCGCGTTACCGGTCCCGGTGACCGACAGCGTGGCGCTTGCCGGGCTGGCGGCGGAAGTGGAACGGCGTTATGGCCGTTGCGACCTGCTGGTGAACTGCGCCGGCACCACGCGCTACGTCCCCCATGACGACCTCGATGGCCTCGACGACGAGCTGTTCGAGCGGATACTCGCCACCAATGTGCGCGGCCCCTTCGCCACGTTGCGGGCACTGCGTCCTTTGCTGCAGCGCAGCGACGCCGCGATAGTGGTGAACATCTCCTCCATCGCCGCGGTGAGCGCCATGGGCAGCAATGTCGCCTACTGCGCGTCCAAGGCGGCGCTGGACAACATGACCCGCTCGCTGGCCCGCGCGCTGGCGCCGGCGATCCGCGTGGTGTCGGTGTCGCCGGGGCTGGCCGACACCGAGTTCGTCCAGCGCATGGACCGCGCCTGGCGCGACGAGCAGGCCGAGCGCACGCCACTGCGGCGCCTGGCCGAACCACGGGAGGTGGCCGATGCCGTGCTGGCGGCGGCCACCCATCTGACCTTCACCACCGGCGCCGTCATCCCTGTGGATGGCGGTCGCCCCCTGAGCTGAGCGACAGGAGCGCAGCGATGAATTCGACCCTGCCGGAGATACGCCCGCATCACGTCGGCATCAGCGTGCCGGACATCGACGCCGCCATCGGCTGGTACCAGCGCATGCTCGGCTTCGAACTGGAGATGCGCGCCTTCATCGACATCATCCCGGCGGACGTGGCCTTCGTCCGCCGCGGCGACTTCCGCCTGGAGCTGTTCCAGGTCGAGGGCGCCGCGCCGCTGCCGGCCGAGCGCCGCGAACCCAACCAGGACGTGCGCACCCATGGCAACAAGCACCTGTGCCTGGCCGTGCGGGATGTCCCGGCGACGGTCGCCGGGCTGCGGGAGAAGGGCGCCGACATCGTCTTCGAGAAGGTGGTGCAGGGCACGCCCATGGCGTTCATCCGCGACAACTCGGGAAACCTGCTGGAGCTGATCCAGTGCCCCGAGCTGTGGGCGTCATCCACAAGCGATTGCAAGGAGAACACTCAATGAAACTGGCGACCCTGAGGGACGGCAGCCGCGATGGCCGGCTGCTGGTGGTGTCACGCGATCTCGCCCGTGCGTGCCTTGCCCAGGCCGCGCCCACGCTACAGGCGGCCATCGAGCGCTGGGATGAGCTGGAGCCCGCGCTGCAGGCCGAATACGCCGCGCTGAACGCCGGCACGGCGACGGATGCCTTCGTTTTCGAGCCGACGCAAGTCATGGCGCCGTTGCCGCGCGCCTACCAGTTCGTCGACGCTTCGGCCTTCCTCAACCACGGCGAGATCATGGAGCGCGCCTATGACCTCGACGTGAGGAAGGAAAGCGGCGTGCCCATCCTGGTCCAGCGCCAGGGCGACGACTTCCGCGGCCCCCGCGACGACTATCCCTTCCCGAGCGAGCAGGACAACTGCGACTTCGAAGGAGAAGTGGCTGTGCTGCTGGATGACGTGCCCATGGGCGTGACGGCGCAGGAGGCCCAGGCGCACATCAAGCTGTTCCTGCTGCTCAACGACGTGTCCATGCGCGCGCACCTGTTCCGCGAGCTGTCGATGGGCTTCGGCTTCATCAACGCCAAGCCCGCCACCGTGTTCGCCCCGGTGGCGGTGACGCCGGACGAGCTGGGCGAGGCCTGGCGCGACGGACGGGTGCACCTGGACCTGCAGGTGAGCCGCAACGGGGAATGGTTCGGCAACCCCAATGGCGCGGAGATGGACTTCTCCTTCGGCGAGCTGATCGCCCACCTGGCCTACAACCGGAACCTGCGCGCCGGCACCGTGCTGGCCTCGGGGACCTTCTCCAACCGTGGCTACCGCGAGGTCGGCTCGGCCTGCCTGGCCGAGCGCCGGGCGATCGAGAAGCTCGAACAGGGTGAGCCGCGCACCGGCTTCATGCGCTTCGGCGAGGTGCTGCGCTTCGAGATGCTCGGCCTCGACGGCCAGTCGCTGTTCGGCGCCATCGAGCAGCGCCTGGTGTCCACGGAGGGCAGGGCATGAACGTACTGGTAACCGGCGGCAACGGCTTCGTCGGCCGCGAGCTGGTCAAGCGCCTGTTGGCGGCTGCTTCGCCATTGCCGGAAGGGACCCCGCTGCGGCGCCTGAGCGTGGTGGACATGGGCGGCGAGCACCTGCCGGCCGACCCGCGGCTGCATCTGGTCAGTGGCAGCATCGCCGATCCGGCGGTGCTGGATGCCGCGCTGGAGGTGGCGCCGGACCTGGTGTTCCACCTGGCGAGCATTCCCGGCGGGGCCGCCGAGCGCAATTTCGAGCTGGGCCTGCAGGTCAACCTCCACGCGACCCTCGCGCTGTTCCAGCGGCTCGCCCAGCAGGGGAGGTGCCCGCGGGTGGTCTTCACCAGCACCATCGCGGTCTATGGCTCGCCGCTGCCCGCGCAGGTGGACGATGCCTCGCCGCTGCGCCCGGGGTTGTCCTACGGGGCGCACAAGCTGGTTGGCGAAATCCTCCTGGAGGACTACAGCCGCCGCGGCCTGCTGGATGGCCGCATCCTGCGCCTGCCCGGCATAGTCGCCAGGCCGCCGGAGCCCTCGGGGCTGCTGTCGGCTTTCATGAGCGACCTGTTCTGGAAGCTGGCCGCCGGCGAGCCCTTCCGTTGCCCGGTGTCCGCCGGCGCGGTGGCCTGGTGGATGTCGGTCGGCTGCTGCGCCGGGAACCTGTTGCATGCGGCCCGGCTGCTGCCCGAGCAGGTTGCTGCGCGACGCGCCTATACCCTGCCGGTGCTGCGCCTGAGCGTGGCGGAAGTGGTGGAGGGGCTGGCCGCACGCTTCGGAGAAGAACGCCGGGCGCTGGTCGACTACCGGCCCGACGCACAGCTGGAGGCCGCCTTCGGTTGTCTCCCGCCGCTGGATGCCCGCGCCGCGCAAGCGATCGGTTTCCGCCACGACGGCAGCGTGCAGTCGCTGGTGGACAACGCCATGGCCTGGCGCGAGCCGGCCTGAATTTTTCCTCGTACAACAACAAAGAGAGAGGCAAGACCATGAAACTGAACAAGTTCGCCGCCGTACTCGCCGTCACCGCCATGGCCCTGGGTGCAATCGCCGGCGCATACGCCGCCGATGCCAGCGCGCCGGAGGAGGGACACGTGGTTGACCGGCAGAGCTTCGAGCACTACCTGGCGTTGTTCAACCAGAAGAACCCGGCTGCGTTCGAGAAGTACTACGCGCCCAACGTGCGTATGTCCAACGGCGGGCTGGTGTTCAACAGCATCCCGGAGGTGGAGGCGCACTACCGCAAGATCTGGGGGGCGATGGACGAGAAGGTCAACCTCGAGGAGTTCCTCTTCGATGGCAAGACCCTCGCCGTGCAACTGCTCGTGACCTTCGACGTGCCAAGGGATGCGGCGAATACGCCGTTCGGCCCGCTGCGCAAGGGCGAACGCTTCCAGTTCCATGGGCCGATCTTCTACAAGCTCAACGACGAAGGTAAGTTCACCGACATCAAGGTCGGCTACTACAGCTTCAGCCGTACCACCGATGGCGTCACCCATTCCATGGGGATGCCGCACTAGCGCCTGCGGTTGCGGCGCGCCTTCGTCCCGGGTTCCCGGGCGAGGGCCGCCACCCCTGTCGACTCGATCTGATACAAGAACAAACCGGAGAGTCCGATGAGCTCATCCAGCCTGGCCCGTTCGCCGAAGGCGGCGCTGGCGACCTACCTGCTGCTGCTGGTCAACTGCCTGTCCCCCATGGCGGCTATCGTCATAGCACCGAGCCTGCCCCAGATGCAGGCGCATTTCGCCGACGTGCCCCACGTCGAGTTCCTGGTTCCGGTCGCATTGACCATTCCCGGCCTGCTGGTCGCGCTGCTCAGCCCGCTGGTGGGCGTGCTCGCCGACCGTTTCGGGCGCAAGCGCCTGCTGATCTGGGCAATCGTCGGCTACGGCGTGCTCGGCACTCTGCCGATGTTCCTGCAATCGTTGCATGCGATCATCGCCAGCCGTGTCGCGCTGGGCTGCGTGGAGGCGGTGATAGTGACCGTCAGCACCATGCTGATCGGTGACTACTACAGCGGTGCCCAGCGCCAGAAGTACCTGGCCCTGCAGACGACCTTCGCCTCGACCTCGGCGATCCTCTTCTTCATGATCGGCGGCGCCCTGGGCGAGTTGGGCTGGCGCGTGCCGTACGTGGTCTATTCGTTGCCATTGCTGCTGGCGCTGTTCTGCCAGTTGCTGCTGTGGGAGCCTCTGCCGGCGGAGCTGGCCCGGGCCGAGGAGGAAAGCCGTGGCGGCCCGCAGGTCTTCCGGCCCTACCTGCTGCTGGGTATCTGCCTGATCACCTTCGTCGGCGCGGTCGCCTTCATGGTCCTGCAGATCCAGATGGCCTACCTGCTGGCGGGCATCGGCGAGCACTCGCCACGCACCGCCGGCCTGATCGCCTCGGCCTGCAGCGTGATGATCGTCCTGGGCACCCTCTCGGTGCACCTGCTGGTGCGCCTGGGGCTGCGCACGCCGCATTGCCTGACACTGGCCTTCGGCCTGATCGCCGCGAGCTTCCTGCTGATTCCCGGCGTCCACGACAGCCGCGGGATGCTCGAGGTCGCCCTGGTCAACGGCCTGGGCTGCGGCCTGCTGCTACCGACGCTGGCCATCTGGAACATGCGCGAGCTGCCCTGGTTCCGCCGCGGCCTGGGAACCGGCATGTGGTACGGCAGCTACTGCCTCGGCATGTTCCTCAGCCCGATCCTGGTGGTTGCCCTGAGCCGCGCCAGCGGCGCGCTGCCGGTCACCGTGGGGTGGCTGGGCTGGGCCCTGGTGCCCGTCGTCCTGGCCGCCTTCGTCGCCTGCCTGTGCCGATACAAGCGCAAGAGATGCATCGTCCGCGTGGTGGCCCGCAACCTGGAGGACGCCTGAATGACCAAGGGACAACGTCTGGCCGGAAAGGTCGCCATCGTCACCGGTATCGGCAGCGGCATCGGCCAGGGCTGCGCCCTGCTGTTCGCTCGGGAAGGGGCGCGGGTGGTGGGGTGCGACATAGATGCCGCGGCCGCCGAGCGGACGCTGGCGATGGCCCGCGAACAGGGGCTGGAGCTGCTCAGCCTGCACCCCTGCGACCTGACCGAGCCGCAGGACGCCAGGCGCCTGGTGGAGTTCGCCATTGCCAGCCACGGCGGCATCGATGTCCTGGTCAATGCGGCGGCGTTCGGTGCCTTCGCCTGGATCGAGGACATGGACTACCAGAGCCAGTGGCGGCGGACGCTGAGCGGGGAGCTGGACATCGTCTTCCTGCTCTGCCAGGCCGCCTGGCCTCATCTGAAGCGGCGCGGCGGCTCCATCGTCAACTTCGCCTCGGCCAATGCCTGGATGGCCCTGGAAGGCTCGCCGGCACTGGCCCACTGCGCTGGCAAGGGCGGCGTGCTGGCGATGACCCGGCAACTGGCCCTGGAGGGTGGGCCACACCGGATTCGCGCCAACAGCATCTCGCCCGGGCTGATTGAGACCAATGCCACCCGCGAGCACCTGGCGCGCGACCCCGCGTTCCTCCAGACCGCGCTCGACAAGCAGATGCTGCGCCAGCGCATCGGGCAGCCGGAGGACGTCGCCTGGGCCGCGCTCTACCTGGCCAGCGACGAGTCCGCCTGGGTCACCGGCAGCGACCTGAAGGTGGACGGCGGCGCCACCGCCGGATGACCCCTGGGGCGGGGGCCGGCTTGCGCCTCGCCCCGTTCCCGTAGGCCGCTCCAATCTCCATCGGATCCGCTACAAGGAAAACGCTGCATGCGGGCATCGGCAGATATCCGTTCACCCAACGCCGTCAGGCGCCTGATCGTCGTATTGGCGATGCTCGCCGCCTTCGCGCCCTTCGCCACCGACATGTATTTGCCCGCCTTCGCACAACTGGCTGCGCATTTCGGCTCCAGCCATGGCGGCATGGAGTCGACCTTGTCGCTGTTCTTCCTCGGCCTGGCGGTCGGGCAGTTCTTCTATGGCCCGCTGATAGACCGCTACGGCCGCCGCCTGCCATTGTTGCTGGGCGTGGTCCTGTTCCTCGGCGCCAGCCTCGGCTGCCTGCTGGCGCCGAGCCTGGAGGTGTTCAGCGGCATGCGTTTCGCCCAGGCGCTGGGCGGCTGCGCCGGCATGATCATTGGCCGGGCAATCGTCAGCGACCTGTTCGGCCCGCTGGAAAGCGCCCGGGTGCTGTCGCTGTTGATGTCGCTGATGGCCTTTGCGCCCATAGTCGCGCCGCTGCTTGGCGGGTGGATCCTGCTGTTCGCCGGCTGGCAGGCGATCTTCGTGTTCCTGCTGTCGTTCGCCGCCCTGTGCCTGGGGCTGGTGTGGCGATACGTGCCGGAAACCCTGGGGCCGCAGCGACGCAAGTCGATTCATCCGCTGGCCGTGGGGCGTGGCTACCTGGCGCTGTGCCGGACCCCGGCCTTCCTGATACCCGCCGTGGTCGGCGGCCTGGCGCAGGCCTGCATGTTCGCCTTCATCACCGGCTCGCCCAGCGTATTCATGGAGACCTTCTCTGTCAGCGAGCAGGCCTATGGATGGCTGTTCGGCCTCAATGCGCTGGGCCTGATCGTCGGCGCCCAGGTCAATCGGCAACTGCTGCGCCGCCATTCGATGGAACGCCTGCTGGGGCTGGCGCTCGGCTTGAACCTGGCTGCCGGGCTGGCGCTGGTCGCAGTGGCTGGCCTGGGCCAGCTGGCGCTACTGCTGTTGCCATTGTGGCTGTGCATCGCCTCGCTCGGGCTGATCGCCGGCAACGCCGCCGCCCTCGCCATGGGCGCCAGCGGCAGCCTGGCAGGGATGGGCTCGGCGCTCATAGGCATCCTGCAGTTCCTCTTCGCCTTTCTCGTCAGCAGCCTGGTCGCCGCCTTGCAGGATGGCACGGCGTACCCCATGTCTGTCGCCATGGCCGGGGCGGGGCTGCTGGCGACCGGGCTGTGGTTCATGGCACTGCGTTGTCGGTTGTGCCGGGCAAGGAGCTGATTGGCTTCTGATCGAGGGGGTGGCCGCTTGGCCGCGCCGACCAAACGCTGTGCGAATGCCTGGGAGCAAGCCAATCATCGTCCACGGGCTCTGGCAACCGGAGCGGGGTGCTACTCGATATCTCTGAAGCCGCGTAGCACTTCCAGGAAGGCTCGTAGCACCGGCGACTGATCACCCTTGCGGTACAGGCAGATCAGTTCGATGGTCGAGTCGCCGCGGCAATTCAGCGGACGGTAGATCACCCCCGGCAGGCGCAGGTTGACCGCTGCCCGCGGCACGATGCTCAGGCCCATGCCGCCACCGACCAGGGCGATGCTGGTGGTCACGTCGGTGACCTCGTGCGCCACCACCGGCTGAGCCCCGTAGCGCTCGAACATCTGCCGGATCTGCACCACCAGGCTGCCGCGCACGCCGCGCGGGTAGAGAATCAGCGGTTCTTCGAGAATCTCCTGCAGGTCGATGCTTTCCTGCTGCGCCAGCCGATGGCCTTCCCCCAGGGCCAGTATCAGCGGCTCCTGGCGTACCTCTTCCTGTGCGATGTCCGGTTACGCGGGAACCAGCCGATTGAAGCCGATGGTCAGGCGGCGCTCGCGCAGGGCCTGGATCTGCGCGTCCTTGTCCATTGGGTGCAGGGCGACCCTTACCTCGGGGTGGGCGCTGGTGAACCGCTTGAGCACCTGGGGCACCAGGTCCAGGATCGACGAGCCGAATATGCCGATGGCCAGGCCGCCTCGCTGCAGGGCCGCGGATGGCGCTAGGGAAGGGCGGGTTACGCACAATCCGATAGATGAGTACCGTTGCTGCCAGTCAGTAGGTTGATTGCTGGCACCAAGGAAGAGCTTTCAATTCAAGGAGATGTCTGTGTATCTAGGTGCTTTTGGATGGCTATTGCTTGCCATCGCTTTTTGCGTTCTCGGTGTCGTTCTCAGCAAAAGCCGCTGGCATGAATGGGCGCTTGCTCTTGCCATTCCGGCCATTGCATCTGCGTTTGCCGCACTGATGACATTTCTCTTCGATCTTTCCCTGAAGTGGCAGTTGGTAACTGCTGTTGTGCCATTCGCTCTAATGTCGGTCTTTCTATTGTTCCACCTGAGGATTTGGCCGCGGAAATGGCACTGATTTTCTAAGTTTCCCCAGGCAGGTCTCTGCCGCTAAGCCATGCTCAGGCATTGCATACTGCGCGTAAGCGATATCTCGAGTTGGCTCGTAGACAGCACAGCACAGCACAGCACAGCAAGTGCATGCTGCAGCGTCGAGGGAGATACGGTCAGCTAGATGATGCGACGCATCCGCTGCGTCCGAGCCAACACATACGCCGACGGCCTTTTAGATGTCGAACAACGTGGCGAGGACGCACTCGCTTGGCAATTGTGCTGGCGACCCGTAATCCCACCATGCCGGAAGGTGGCGACATGACGGATGATGTGATGACCATCACCGACCCGCTGATCGGCCGGCCCTCAAGACCCGGTTTATCGCCAGTTTCTGCGGACCGCCTATCACGTCTGTCTGGCCTGGGGCCACGCCATTAAGTTCGAACACATCGGACTGCTCCTCGGCTGATCCAACCCACAACGACAACCAGGGGCTTCGGCCCCTGCATTGTTTCTGGAGAACTGCACGACTGGTAAATCAGAAGGACGCTGAGGCCCTGGTTGGTCAAGGCAATCGAACTGAGTGGGCTTGCTGTAGAGGAACTCGCCGCACTTTACAAGAAGTAGCGCAGTCATTGCCGAGGACTCGCACAGCTTCGTTATTGGCGTCACTGGCGTTGTCGGGATGATGCAAATAAACGACCTGCGCACTCTGGTAACGGGTGTTAGCAACATGACCACTCCCGTGGTGATCAACTCCACTGGTTTCAGCGATTACGTCAGAGGTGGGGCGGTCAACATCAGGCCGCAGACAGGCAGGGCCTAGGCAAGTCGATTGGCTTACTACTCGGACAAGGATAAGCGGCGTGGCGTCATGGCTGCGCAGTCCATCGAGTACTACCGCCAGTGCAGAATTAACGCTTGGCGCGCGGAATTTTGGAAGGTTCCAAAAGACCGTTCGTGGGGTAAGGACCATTCTGGCTGGGAGTCCGGTTGCGTGCGCAAGGGGTGTGGCAGTCTTTTTTATTGCAGAAAACGTGCAGGAGAAACCCTTCTAGCGGGAGTCGGTTGGTAGAAAACCATGAAGAACTGCTGAACCCCTTCGCCTGTAATTGGCGATAGATCGGGTGCAAAATTTCTTCATAGAAAAAGCAAAACCCCCAAGAGCTTGGCCGGCTCGCGGGAGTTTTCATCCACCCCATGTACAGACCATGAGGAGAGCGTGATTGGATGATAGTCGATCAAAGTTAGAGATTCACCCGAGAGAGGGGCTGAAAATGGATCTTGTCACTGACTGGTGGATTCGCGCCTGTATCGGCGTCGCTATTTTGCTGATTGCTCTTGGCTGCCTGGCGCTGGCAGTTACCCCTCTGGCGCAGGTCCTTCTCGGCCTATAGCCGTATAGACGGTCAGCAACGAATAAAGCCCGCCCTGAGCGTAATGCTGTTCACTTAAGCATTTGAGCCTCAGCGGGGCCTTCCCTGAAAATCCGATGCCAGACTTCTGGCATCGGATTTTTTATGTCTTTCCAACAGCATCTGCTCGACTTGGGCGACCTGTTCAACTTCTCCGATCTGAGTACCTTCACCCAGAACATTCCGGTCGAGTGGGTGGAATCCGCGCTGCACCTTTCCTCGCAGGCCACCATCCGGCGGCGGCGCCTGCCTGCCGATCAGGTGCTCTGGTTGGTACTGGGCATGGCGCTATTCCGCGATGAGCCCGTCCATGAAGTGGCCAGGCGCCTGAATATCTGCGCCCAGGGCCTGGCTTCCGACCACCTGCTGGCGAGAAGTGGTGTCAGCGAGGCCCGCAAGCGGCTCGGCGCCGATCCGGTCGAATGGTTGTTCCGCAAGACCGGCAACCAGTGGGGATGCGAACGCCATGACGGTGATACCTGGCAGGATCTGCGTGTCCTGGCGGTGGATGGCGCGCTCCTGCGCACCCCGGATACCCCCGAGCTGCGCGAGCATTTCAGCTCCGGCAACACCGCCACTGACCGCCAGACGCCGTATCCCATGATGCGCCTGGTCGCGTTGATGAACGTGCGCTCGCACGTGATTCTGGATGCCCAGTTGGGCCCCTACCGACGCAGCGAAATGCGCCTGGCTGACGAGTTTCTTCAACAGATCCCCGATCACTCGGTGACTCTCTTCGACAAGGCCTTCTGGAGTGCCGATTTACTGCTGAGCGTCGCCACTGCAGGCGAGAACCGCCACTGGTTGATTCCTGCTCGCAGGGGTCTGGTCAGCGAAGAGCTGGTCCGTTACGGCAAGCAGGACCGCCTGCTGCGCATGAAGGTGTCGGCGCAGGCGCGAAAACGTAACCCGGAACTGCCGACCCACTGGGAGGTGCGCGAAGTTAGCTACGAACGCCAGGGCAAGCTGAAAACCGTGCTGACCTCGTTGCCGGCCGATCGCTACAGCGCCAAGGCCCTTGCCGACCTGTACCAGGAGCGCTGGGAGATTGAACTGGGCTTCCGGGATATCAAGAGCTCCCTGCAGCAGAACGCGGTCACCCTGCGCAGCAAGAAGGTCGAGCTTATCTATCAGGAAGTCTGGGGGTTGCTGCTGAGCTACAACGTCATTCGCCGTGAGGCGAGTCAGGCAGCGGTGGCCTTCGGCCGCTCAGCATCCGAGATACGCTTCAAGCCGGTAGCCCACTACATCGCCGTTCAACTGATCGTGATGGCAGCGGCCAATCCGATTTCTGCTACCGGAAGGCGATTGACGGAGTTGCGGGCCGGGATCGGCGGGCTGTTTCTGGATCGCCGTCCAAGGCCTACCAGGCCAAGGACGGTGAAGATCTCAAAGACTCGCTACCCGGTGAACCGCAAGGCCGCTCCGCTTAAGTGAACAGCATTACGCCCTGAGCGGGCTTCGTCATTTCTAGAGTCCTATGAAACCACGGACGAGGGTTTGCTGCGCCCGTATCGTGGCCTGGCATCGTGGTGTGATTGGCTGTGTACCCGACTGACTTCATGATGAGCAACGGAACGGTCTACTCGATCGAGTCCGGTTACGAGTTCAGCGAGATGGACACCACCGACAGCATGTCGCCGTCGAGCGTGGACCTGAGCGGTATCCTGGATCACGGAATCATCCGGGAGGAATTGCCCATCGTCGTTTTCGACAATGCACTCCTACGTCTTCGCTACCTTCTGATGGTGCCCCTCGAAGATGAAGAACTGTTTGGCGTCATGATTCTCGGCAAGACCACTCTCACCGATGACACCTACAACGCCTGGAGAAAATCCAGCAATGCCTGCAGCTCCTGCGCATCCAGTTGCAAGGGCCTGAGCAGTGGCGAGGTCTTCGGGAACAGCGGGTCATCCTTCTGCCGGGCCGTCGGCAGCGGGTGGAACATCCCGGCGTTGTACATGTTGAGGATGCCGCGCAGGTCGCCGAACAGGCCGTTGTGCATCCAGGGCCCGGTACGCGCGACCTGGCGCAGCGAGGGCGTGCGGAATGCGCCGACGTCCTCGGCGCGGCCGGTCACCCGGTAGCGGCCGAGGTCCTCGTAGCGGCGGCCGTAGTAGGTCAGGCCGAGGTTGTGGAAGCTGTCGTCGCTCAGGGCCTCGCCCTGGTGGCAGTTCAGGCAGCGCGCCTTGCCTCGGAACAGGTGCAGGCCATGCAGCTGGGTGTCGCTCAGCGCCTTGCCGTCGCCCAGCAGGAAGCGGTCGAGGGCGCCGCGCCGGGGCGTCAGGCTGCGCTGGTAAGCCGCCAGCGCCTTGCCCACTTGAGCGGCGTCGATCGGCACGTTGCCGAAGGTGTCGGCGAAGGCCCGCGGATAGTCTGGGTGCGCGCGCAGGCGCTCGAGGAGCGGGTCGATGGCGAAGGCCATCTCCGCGGCGTCGACGATGGGCATCAGCGCCTGCTGCTCCAGGCTGCCGGCGCGGCCGTCCCAGAACAGGTTGGCGAAGTGGCCGGCCATGGCCGCGCTGGGGGCGTTGCGTGTGCCGGCCTGGCGGTCGTGGCCGAAGGACACGCGGCGGCCGTCGGCGAAGGCCAGGTCCGGCTCGTGGCAGGAGGCGCAGGCGATCTGCCCGGAGCGCGACAGCAGCGGGTCGAAGAACAGCCGCTTGCCCAGGTCGACCTGGCGCTTGTCCTGGGCCGGCGGCGCGGACAGCGGCGCCAGCTCGCGCCAGGCCACGCCGGGGTCGACATGGGGCGCCGGCCACTGCGCAGCGGGCCGGCTGTAGACCTGGCGCAGGCAGGCGTAGTCCACCGGCTTCGCCTCCAGGCGCGTGGCGCAGTCCTCGCCGTGGGCCAGGCCGGCGAGCAGCAGCCCGGCGGCCAGCAGCGTCCTAGAAGCGATAGCCCACCTCCACCCAGAACTGGCGGCCGACCTCGTAGGTGGGGATGCCGGAGGTGCTGCTCACCGTGCTCACCGCGACCTTGTCGAGCACGTTGAACACGTCGAGGTTGACGAACACCGCCTGGTCCTTCGCCGTCGGCTGCTCCCAGGCCAGGCGCAGGTCCCAGGTGACCACTGCGCTCTGGCGCTTTTCTTCCCAGACGTCCACCGGGGTGCCCTGGTAGTCCACGCTGTCGCCGGTGTCGATGATCTGCCGGTAGCCGGCGCGGTAGCGCAGGAAGTTGCTCCAGGTGAGGTTGGCCCGGGGGATCTCGGTGATGGTGGTCAGGCGCGCGGTCCAGGGGCGGTTGAAGTTGTCCGCCGGGCGTTCGGAGTAGCGCATGAACTTGCCGTCGTACTGGATGATCGGGTCGGCCAGGTCGGCCTCGCTGACCGCCGTGGAGTAGTCGACGTTGGAACTGGTCACGTCGGTCCAGTCCAGGGCCAGCTGCAGCATGCTGCTGGTGCCGGCCAGCTCGAAACGGCGCTGCGGGGTGACGGTGAAGGTGAGGATGTCGCTCTCGCTGCTGCCGTCGTTGGTGTAGGTGTAGTAGCTGGTGCTCAGGTCGCCGCTGGCCGGCTGGCCGAGGTAGCGGCCCTGGGTGCGGATGATCTGGTCGCGGCCGTCGCGGTGCACGTACTTCAGGGCGAACTCGGTGTTCCAGGCCAACTGGCTGACGCCCAGGGTCCACTCGTCGTCGTAGGGGATGTCCAGCTGGTTGAAGCGGGTGTCGTTCAGGGTCCGCACCGGGGCGCCCCAGTCGGCGCCACCGCTGGCGCGGGTCATCTTGTACTGCAGGGCGCTGCGGCCGTCGTACAGGCGGTAGGCGAACATGTTGCGCCCGTAGTAGCGGTTGGCGCCTGCGCTGAAGCGGGTGTGGCCGTCGCCGAACAGGTCGTACTCGGCGGCGAAGCGCGGCGCCAGGGTCTTCTTGTCCATGTAGTCGTCGCCGTCCAGGCGCAGGCCGGGGCGCAGGGTGAGGCGGCCGATGGCGATGCGGTCCTGGGCGTAGAGCGCCCAGGAGGTGGTGTCGAGCTCGATCTTGCCGGCTTCGTAGACGTTCAGCTGGGTGAACGCCTGGCCCTGGTTCTTGGGGAAGTAGGGTGCCGGGCTCAAAGAGCACCAGTCGGTTTCCACGCAGGCGTCGCTGCCCTTGAGCAGCGAGCCGTACTGGAATTCCTCCAGGCGCTCGTAGTAGGCGTTCTGCCGGGCCAGCTCCAGGCCGGTCTGCACTTCGTGCTCGCTGCCCAGCAGGTGCCAGGGATGCCAGTCGGCGTTGAGCTTGTAGGTCAGGCTGGTCTGGCGCTGCTCGATGTCGCCGTAGTTGCCCTCGGAGCTGAGCATCGTGGAGCTGGTGGCGTTGGGCGCGCTCCAGTTCTTCTCCGGCGACCAGCGCCAGCCCTTGTAGTAGTTGGTCTGGCTGTCGCGGGAGTTGTCCAGGCGCGACCAGCCGAAGGTCTGGGTGACGTTGGCCAGCGAGGCGTCCCAGATTGCCCGCAGGCTGGCCTGGTAGCCGCCGGACTCGATGTCGAGCATGGAGTCGCGGCCGTTGACGATGAAGTAGCGGTTGTCCTGCGGCGCGTAGGTCAGCGCGCCCTCGAAGGCGAGGTCGTCGCGGGCCTGCCAGACGCCCTTGAGGTAGTAGTTGTCGATGCGCCGGGTCTGGTCCTTGTCGACGCCCTCGGCCGGGTCGCTGTAGTTGGCGTTGTAGCCCTTGAGCGGAATGGTCGAGCGCTTGGAGGAGTAGTTCAGCAGCAGGCCGAAGTCGTCGGTGACGTGGCCTTCGAGGGTGCTGCGCAGCACCAGCTTGTCGAATTCCGGCTGGTTGAGGTAGCTGGTGGAGTCCTCGAAGCTCTGCTGGTCGCGTTCGTCGATGTGGTAGCGCGTCCACTCCGAGCGGCTCACCTGGGCCGAGACCTTGCCATGCAGCTCCCGGGTGGGCTGCCGGGTGTTGGCCTCGATCACCCCGCCGTTGAAGCCGCCGTAGGCGGCCGGCACGTTGCTGTCGAGCACCGTCACCGAGTCGAGCAGGTCGGTGTCCAGGGCCAGGCCCTGGCTGCGCCCGGGCACGTCGGTCATGTTGCTGGCGCTGCCGGCGTCGGCGGCCGGGTTGATGTCGTTGTTCATGCTCACGCCGTCGACCAGGAACAGGTTCTGCCAATACTTGGCGCCGTTGATGCTGACGTTGGCCGGGTCGATCTCGCCGGGCGTCTTGCTGCTCAGCTGGGCGTCGTCGAACTGCACGTTGGGGTCCATCTTCAGCAGGCTGGTGATGTCGCCGTTGCCGGCCGGCATGCGCTCGATCAGCTCGCGGTCGAAGCTCATCGCACCCTGGAAGTCCTGTTCGCGCGTGGCGCGCACCCAGACGTCGGCGGTGGGGATGGCATGGCTGAGGTCGACGCGGAACAGCGACACCAGGTTCGGCTCGCCGTAGCGCCAGTGCAGGCCGCTGCCCTGCAGCAGCTGGTTGAGGGCGTCCCAGGCGCTCATCTGGCCGGACACCGGCTGGCTACGCAGGCCTTCCAGCAGTTCGCTGTCGGCGCTGACCTGCAGGCCGCTCTGCTGGCCGAAGACGAGCAGGGCGGTGGCCAGCCGTTGCGCGGGAATCTCGAAGCGCTGCTTGCGCTCCAGTGGCGCGTCGTCGTCCTGGGCCGGGGCATCGGCCAGGGCGGGCAGGGACGCGAGGGGGACGAGGCACAGCAGGCCGATGCCGCCGAGTCGGCGCAGGGGCAGGTAGAAACGGCCGCGGCCGTGGGCCACGGACTTCCCGTTCAGATTCATGGAGCGCTGTCTCCGAAAGGCGCGCGAAGGCGCCATGTGCAGTTGATAACGACTATCAGTCGTGTTCAGCGCTCAATGACGTAAGTGAGGGGGCGATTTTTCAATCGCCGAATGAAATTTCTTACTTTCCTGGATGTACCGACAGCCACAGCGGGCCCCAGCCGCCCACTTCGCCGCCGAAGGGCCGGACCATGGCCTGCAGTGCGCGGCGTGGATCGCGCAGGTCGTAGATGCCGGTGACGCGCTTGCCGGCGAAGGCCTGTTCATCCACCAGCAGCACGCCCGGGTAGTTGCGCCGCAGTTGCTCCAGCAGGTCGAGCAGCGGCGTGTCGTTGGCCAGCAGCTGGCCCTGGCGCCAGGCGCCGATCTGTCCGGCGGGCACCTTCTCCTGGCGCACCTGCCCGTCGGGCACCTCGACCCGCAGCCGGTCACCGGGGCCCAGCTGGCGCGGCGGCAGGCCACGGGGCGGCTGGACGCGCACCGAACCGCGCGCCACCGCTACCTCCCAGGCCTGCCCCTCGGCACGGACGTCGAAGGCCGTGCCGGTCACCACCACCGTGCCGCCACCGGCCTCGACGCTGAAGGGGCGCGCGCTGTCGCGGGCGACGTCGAAGAAGGCCTCGCCCTGCACCAGGCGGACCTGCCGCTGGTTGCCGCTGAACGCCAGCTCCAGGCGGCTGCCGGCGGCCAGCGATACCTGGCTGCCATCGGGCAGGCGCAGTTCGCGGTTGGTGCTGGCGCTGAAGCGGTCGGGGTCCTCCGGCTGGAGGGTCCAGGCGAGCATGCCCAGCAGCAGCGAGGCCGCCAATGCCTGCGGCCAGCGCTTGCGCCGTTGGCGCTGGGCCCTTGGCGCCACAGGCGCGGCCTGGGGTGCCAGTGTTTGCGCCGCTGCGCTTTCGGCGGGCATGCCGCTGAGCTGCCAGGCCCGCCCGAGCTGGCGCAGCGCCCGGGCGTGGCGCGGGTCGGCCTCGGCCCAGGCGCGGCAGGCGCGGCGCAGTTCCATCGAGTCCGGCGCTTCACGCAGGCGCATCAGCCAGTCCATGGCCTGCTGCCAGGCTGGATCATCGTCCCGGGGCGGGTGTCGCTCGTCGGTCTCGCTCACGCAGTCCTGCTCATCCATGGGGTAGGAGGGCGTCATTGTCGGGCGCTTGCGCCCGCGGCGCCAGGTTTCATTGTCCATCGTCGGTCAGGCTCCGTGCACAGTGGCCGAGGGCCTGGCGCACCAGGTTGTGGACCATCCCCACGGAAAGCCCCAGCTGGTCGGCGATGGCCTGCAGGGTCAGGCCTTCCAGGCGGTACAGCTCGAAGACCCGTCGCGTACGCTCGGGCAACTCGCCGAGCGCGCGGTGCACGCGCTGCAATTCCTCGCGCTGCAGCGCGATCTGTTCCGGCGAGGGGCGCTGGTCGCTGAGGAAATCGAAGAAGTCATCGTCTGCCGCCTGCTGTTCCCCATGCAGTGGCCGGCGCACGAAGTCCAGCGCCAGGTTGCGCACGATGCGGTACAGGTAGGCGCTGGGCTGGTGCAGTTGGGCGACGTTCATCTCCGCGCTGGCGAAGCGCAGCCAGGCCTCCTGGACGACGTCCTCGGCGTGCGCCCGGCAACCGACGATGGGCGTGGCGTAGGTGACCAGCGCGGTGCGGTGGGTAAGGAACAGCTGCAGCTTGTGTTGGCCTGGGTCTGTCACGGTGCCGGGTGTCTGACGGTCGCGAGGGGAGGGGGTAGGCGTATATGCGAATAATTATCATCTCAATAAATGGCGGCAAGCGCCAGTGAGGGTGGGTGGCAGGCGCACCCACCAGGTTTTTTCGCAGCTGGGGCCGTCCACTTGGCCCCGGAACGACATGGGCACGCCGGGTCAGCCGGCCCGATCCCCCTGCGCCTGCCCCGTCGTCTGTTCGAGCTGCTCCTCGAACCAGTTCAGCACGGCCTGGCACGCGGGGTGTTTCACGCCGCTGTCGCGTAGCCAGAGCGCGTACACGCCACCGGTTCGCAGGGCCTCGCCGAAGGGGACGACCAGGTCGCCGCGCGCCAGGGCGTCGTGGGCCAGGACCTTGTCGGTCATGGCCACGCCCAGGCCCCGGGCCGCGGCGTCCAGCGCCAGGTCGTCGAGGTTGAAGAGGATGTGCTTGTAGCTGCGCTCGGCCAGGTCCTGCTGGGCCTGCAGCCAGAGCGTCCATTCGTGGCGGCCGGTGGAGCCGTGGATCAGGGCGTGGCCGGCCAGTTCGTCGAGCGAGCGTGGCGGCGCCAGGCCGCCGCTGAGCTGCGGGGCGCAGACGGGGATCAGGTATTCGTCGAACAGCGGCGTCAGCGGGCGCTCGTCCAGGCCGCCGGGCAGGTAGAGCACGTAGGCGTCGCAGTCGCCGCCGGTGTCCACCGTCTCGCCGCTGACGGTCTCGATGGACAGGCACAGGCCGGGGTTGACGGCATAGAACGAGCTCAGCCTGGGCAGCAGCCAGCGCACCGCCAGCGACACGAAGATGCGGATGCGGAACGGCCGGTCCTGGGGCGGCGGCGCTAGGCGCTGCTCCAGTGCGCGCAATGCCTTGAGCATCTCCCGGGCGACCTCGTACACCTCCCGCCCGTGGGCGGTCAGCGCCACCTTGCGGCTGGTGCGTTCGAACAGCGCCGTCTGGTAGTGCTCCTCGAGCTGCTGCACCTGCCGGCTGATGGCGCTCTGGGTCAGGTGCAGCTGCCGGGCGGCTTCGGTGAAGTTGCTGGTATCGGCGACCCGAACCAGGGCCTGCAGCGCCTGCAGCGAGGGAACGCGAAGCATGTTATCCATGCGAATTCCGAATGGATGGATGAATTTTTAACGTTAGAACCTGGCCATGTCTGCCCGTAAATTAAGGCCATGCGGCGCATTCATGGGGTTATTGCCAATAACGCCTGCGCATCGATTGTGAAGGAGTGAAAGGCAATGAACAACCACTGCGGCTGGATCGCGCTGGCCGGCGAATCTCCCGTGCGGCCGCGCCTGGAAGGCGCCCACAAGGCCGACTGGCTGATCATCGGCGGCGGCATCACCGGCCTCTCGGCGGCGCATGCCCTGGCGAGCCGCTTCCCGTCGCAGCGCATCGTCCTGCTCGACCGCCAGCGGGTTGCCCAGGGCGCCTCCGCGCGCAACTCCGGCTTCGTGGTCAGCCACGAGCTGCCCGGCGCCGGCGAATTGATCGGCGCCCCGGGGTTCGCCGCCTACCAGGTGGCTTCGCGCATCGGCGCCGAGGCCGGCAAGGAGGTGCGCCGACGCATCGCCGAGCTGGGCATAGCCTGTGAACTCAGCGACGACGGCTACCACTTCGCGGTGCATGAGCCGGCGCACCTGCAGCAGGCCGAACGGGCCGTGGAAACCCTGCAGGCGGTCGGCGCCCAGGCGCGCTATTTCGAGGGCGATGCCCTGCAGAAGCGCCTGGGCACGGCGTTCTATGCCCGGGCCATCCATTGCGCCGGGGGCAACGGGCTGCTGCAGCCGGCGCGCTACGTCAAAGGCCTGGCCGACAGCCTGCCGGAACAGGTGGCGGTGCATGAAAACAGCGCCGTGACCGACCTGCGGCGCCTGCCGGGCCGGGGCTGGAAGGCGCGCACCTCGGTCGGCGAGGTGGAGGCCGCGCAGGTCCTGGTCTGCGTCGGCGCCTTCCTGCCGCGGGTGGGGCTGTGGCGCAGCGGCACCTTCGCGCTGGAACTGAGCGCCAGCATCACCCGCCCGCTGACCGAAGAACACTGGCAGTCGCTGTTCGACGAGCAGGGCTGGGGCGTGCTCTCGACCCTGCCGGGCGGCTGCACCCTGCGCCTGCTGCCGGGGCGCCGCCTGATGATTCGCAACACCGTCGAGTACCGCCAGCGCGACCTCGACGCCGGCGAACTGGCCGTGCGCCAAGGCGAGCACCTGCGGGGGCTGCAGAAGCGCTTCCCGGGTATCCAGGCGCAGGACCTCGAATACACCTGGACCGGCCACCTGAGCGGCACCCGCTCCGGCGAACCCTATTTCGCCCGGGTCGACGAGGGGCTGCACGCGGTCGCCGGCTGCAACGGCTCCGGTGTCGCCCGCGGCACCCTGTGGGGCCGCCTGCTGGTGGAGATGGCCAGCGGCATCGACTCACCCCTGCTCGGCGACGTGCTCAGCCAGGCCCGGCCCGGCTACCTGCCGCCCAGGCCCTTCTTCGACATCGGCGCCAGCGTGCGCATGGCCTGGGAAGTCCACCGGGCGAGAAACGAACGCTGACCCCGCGATTCACAGGCCACAGCCAAAACAAGAGAGGAAGCAGATGATCAAGCGCACCTGTGCCGCCATGTTCTCGATGGCGTTGCTCGCCGGCACCGCCCAGGCGGAGGAAACCGTCAACATCGCCAACTGGAGCGGCTACATCGCCGACGACACCCTGGCCACGTTCACCCAGCGTACCGGCATCAAGCCCACCTACGACGTCATCGACAGCAACGAGACCACCGAAGCCAAGCTGATGACCGGCGGCAGCGGCTACGACCTGGTCAGCCCGTCCAGCCACTTCCTGCCGCGCCTGATCAAGGCCGGCGCCATCCAGGCGCTGGACAAGAGCAAGCTGCCCAACTGGAACAACCTCGATCCCAAGGTGATGCAGATCCTCGCGGCCAGCGACCCGGGCAACCAGTACGCGATCCCCTACATGTGGGTGACGGTGGGCATCGGCTACAACGCCGACAAGGTCAAGGCAATCTTCGGCAATACCGACGTGACCCAGTCCTGGCAGTTGCTGTTCGACCCGCAGAACATCAAGAAGCTCAGCCAGTGCGGCGTGGCCTTCCTCGACAACCCGACGCAGATCGTCTCCATCACCCTCAAGGTCCTGGGCCTGGACCCGCACAGCCAGAACCCCGAGGACCTGAAGAAGGCCGAGGCGGCGCTGCTGGCCATCCGCCCCTACATCCGCTACTTCCACCAGTCCAAGTACGTCAGCGACCTGGCCAACGGCAACATCTGCGTGGCCATCGGCTTCAGCGGCGACGTGCTGCAGGCCATGAGCAGCGCGCACCAGGCGGGGAACGGCATGAACCTGGGCTACAGCATCCCGCGCGAGGGCTCCACCGTGGCGATCGACACCGTGGTGATCCCCAGGGACGCGCCGCACCTGGCCAACGCCTACGCCTACATGAACTACCTGCTCGAGCCCAAGGTAATCGCCAACATCAGCAACGCGGTGAAATACCCCAACGGCAACGCCGCCGCGCTGCAGTACGTCGACCCGGCGCTGCGCGACAGCCCGGCGGTCTACCCGCCGAAGGAAGTCCTCGACAGCCTGTTCCCGATCCAGACCCTGTCGCCGGCCGGCATGCGCCTGAGCACGCGGCTGTGGACGCGGGTGACCAGCGGCAAGTGACGGGGCCCCGCAGCACCGGGCATGGCGGCTGAAACCAGGCCGCCATGCGCCGCGTTGCCCAGCTACGGTTACGGGTACTCACCTACATGGACTGCCGCAGGTCCATCAATGCCTGCTGGCTCACCTGCAGGGCGCCTTCGTGGGGGCGGTCGAGGTCTGCGATCAGTCCGATGACGATGGAGAAGGTCAGCGCCACCGCCACCTCGGCGAGCGAGCGGCTCGTGCGCGAGAGGCCGGCGTGGTAGCCCATGGCGGCGAGCGACAGGACGGCCACCGCGAGCAGCGCCACCCAGATGGCGCCGGGAATGCGGTTCCTCACATCGGCGGTCACCCGTTTCGCGTGCAGGTCGATCACCTCGTTGAGCGACTGGACGAAGAGGCCCAGGACAATCGACGTGGGGTGTGCTTCGCCGAGGGCCGTGGTCTGTGCCCACAGTTGGGTGTGCAACTGCTCCGAGCGGAGTATGCCCGCGGCGATGGTGCCCGAGCGCACGGCCTCCAGGCGCACGTCCACGTACTCGCGCAGCAGTGCCCGGATTTCCTCGCGCCGCTCGGGAAGCAGCCCGGCGCGCAGGTAGGTCGTGCCAATGGCGTTGGCCTCGTCGAGGACGACCTGCCGGCGCGTATCGAAGCGTTCGGCCGCCAGGCCGAAAGTGAAGGCGAGAATGAAGGCCAGCAAGCCGAGGGTGGCCCCGACCATCGCGCCGACGGCCGATTCCTTTTCATCCTCCGAGCGGCTGCGCCAGTACCTGCCCAGACGGTAGCCGGCCTCGACGGAAAGCAGGACGAGGAGCAGGATGGTGACGAACAGCCCCCAGAGGGGGAGCGCGTCGAGGGGGCCGCCACTTTGCATCGCCAGTTCTCCTGACACAGGGACGTATCGACCGCGCGCCGCTTCCTGGCCGCCAACGGTGAAATGAGCAGCGCCCTTGAGCGCCTGCGTACAGTGAAATGCTAGCAGCCGGCGGTGAGGCGGCGAGGGGCCTGCGGTCGGCTCGACAGCTGGCTTCATGCCCCTGTCATGAAATGCGAATTGCCTGTCGTGCCATGTGAAGCAGCCAGCAGGCCCCCTGCCTAGAGTCCGGTCCATGGGCGAGTGCCCAGCAGAACAATGCAGACTGGAGAATCCGGCATGGCCAAGGCCGTACGCTTTTACGAGACAGGGGGCCCCGAGGTACTTCGCTTCGAGGAGGTGGAGGTCGGCGACCCCGGCCCCGGGCAGGTGCGCATCCGCCACGTGGCGGTGGGCCTGAACTACGCGGACACCTATTTCCGCAACGGCACCTACCCGGTGCCGCTGCCCTCGGGCATGGGCGTGGAGGCCGCCGGGGTGGTGGTGGCGGTGGGCGAGGGCGTGGCCAACGTGGCGCCCGGCGACCGCGTCACCTACACCGGCTTCGTCAACACCCTCGGTGCCTACGCCACCGAGCGCCTGGTGCCGGCCGCGCCGCTGATCCGCCTGCCGGAGAACATCGCCTTCGAGACCGCCGCGGCCAT
Organism: Pseudomonas sp. RW407; assembly: GCF_003176655.1. Classification (NCBI taxonomy): domain Bacteria; kingdom Pseudomonadati; phylum Pseudomonadota; class Gammaproteobacteria; order Pseudomonadales; family Pseudomonadaceae; genus Pseudomonas; species Pseudomonas sp. RW407. The sequence continues at coordinate 86,950 of NZ_QGSL01000107.1, forward strand.
GACCATGCGCGGCCTCACCTCGGCCTACCTGCTGCGCCGCATCCACTACTTCGAGCCGGGCGACAGCGTGCTGCTGCACGCGGCGGCCGGCGGCGTCGGCCTAATCGTCGCGCAGTGGGCCAGGCTGCTGGGGCTGAACGTGATCGGCACCGTGTCCAGCGCGGCCAAGGCCCAGATCGCCTATGACCACGGTTGCGCCCACGTCATCAACTACGCCGAGGAAGACGTCGCCAGCCGCGTGCGCGAGCTGACCGACGGCCGCGGCGTCGACGTGGTCTTCGACAGCGTCGGCAAGGACACCTTCATGGCCTCGCTGGATTCGCTCAAGCGCCGCGGCCTGATGGTCTGCGTCGGCACCGCCTCCGGGCCGATCCCGGCCTTCGACCCGGTGCTGCTGGCGATGAAGGGCTCGCTGTTCCTCACCCGCCCGGCGCTGGCCGACTACATCGCCGACCCGCTGGAGAAGCAGGCGCTGCTGGACGAGCTGTTCGGCCACGTCGGCAACGGCGACATCCGCATCGAGATCAACCAGCACTACGCGCTGGAGGACGCCGTGCAGGCGCACCGCGACCTGGAAGCGCGCAAGACCACCGGTTCATCCATCTTCGTCATCTGAGGGCCTGGCCATGCACGTGGAACGACTGACCTGCAGCATCGGCGCCGAAATCTCCGGGGTGAACCTGGGCGACGCCTCACGGGACGCCGACCTGTTCGCCGAGATCCGCCGCCTGCTGCTCGAACACAAGGTGCTGTTCCTGCGCGACCAGGACATCAGCCGCGCCGAGCACGTGGCCTTCGCCCGCCGCTTCGGCGAGCTGGAGGACCACCCGGTGGCCGGCAGCGACCCGGAGCACCCGGGCCTGGTGCGCATCTACAAGAACCCCAACCAGCCCAACGACCGCTACGAGAACGCCTGGCACACCGACGCCACCTGGCGCGAGATCCCGCCCATGGGCTGCGTGCTGCGCTGCGTGGAGTGCCCGCCGGTGGGCGGCGACACCCTGTGGGCGAACATGGCCCTGGCCTATGCGAACCTGCCCGCGGAGATCAAGGAGAAGATCGCCGACCTGCGCGCGCGCCACAGCATCGAGGCGAGCTTCGGCGCGGCCATGCCGATCGACAAGCGCCTGGCGCTCAAGGCGCAGTACCCCGACGCCGAGCACCCGGTGGTGCGCACCCACCCGGAAACCGGCGAGAAGGTGCTGTTCGTCAACGCCTTCACCACCCACTTCAGCAACTACCACACCGCGCAGAACGTGCGCTTCGGCCAGGACGCCAACCCCGGCGCCGGCGACCTGCTGCGCTACCTGGTGAGCCAGGCCTACATCCCCGAGTACCAGGTGCGCTGGCGCTGGAAGAAGAACAGCGTGGCGATCTGGGACAACCGCTGCACCCAGCACTACGCAGTGATGGACTACCCGCCCTGCGTGCGCCAGATGGAGCGCGCCGGGATCATCGGCGACAAGCCGTACTGAGCCGGGCCGCGCGCCCGACGTCGATCCGACAAGAACAATCCGAGGAGACCGACATGCAATTTTTCGACGATTCCCTGCACCCGGAAAACCAGGAGAAGGTGGTCATCACCGTGGCTCCCTACGGCCCGGAATGGATGCCCGAGGACTTCCCCGAGGACATCCCGGTGACCATGGACGAGCAGGTGCAGAAGGCCGTGGACTGCTACGAGGCCGGTGCCACCGTGCTCCACCTGCACGTGCGTGAGCTGGACGGCAAGGGCTCCAAGCGCCTGTCCAAGTTCAACGAGCTGATCGCCGGCGTGCGCGAGGCGGTGCCGGAGATGATCATCCAGGTCGGTGGCTCCATCTCCTTCGCCCCGGAGGACGAGGGCGAGGCGGCCAAGTGGCTGTCCGACGACACCCGGCACATGCTCGCCGAGCTGACGCCCAAGCCGGACCAGGTGACGGTGGCGATCAACACCACCCAGATGAACATCATGGAGCTGCTCTACCCGGAATACCTGGCGGGCACCTCCCTGGCCAACCCGGCGTACCAGGCGGCCTACAGCGAGATGACCGTGCCCGCCGGCCCGGCCTGGGTCGAGGAGCACCTCAAGCGCCTGCAGGCGAACGATATCCAGCCGCACTTCCAGCTGACCGGCATGCACGCCCTGGAAACCCTCGAGCGCCTGGTGCGCAAGGGCGTCTACAAGGGCCCGCTGAACCTGACCTGGATCGGCATCGGCGGTGGCTTCGACGGCCCCAACCCGTTCAACTTCATGAACTTCGTGCACCGCGCACCCGATGGCGCCTGCGTCACCGCCGAGTCGCTGCTGAAGAACGTGCTGCCGTTCAACATGATCGCCATGGCCATGGGCCTGCACCCGCGCTGCGGCATCGAGGACACCATCATCGACCAGCACGGCCAGCGCATGACCTCGGTGGAGCAGATCCAGCAGTGCGTGCGCGTCGCCCACGAACTGGGCCGCGAAGTCGCCGACGGCCGCGAGGCACGGGCGATCTACCGCATCGGCGTACAGTACGAGAGCATCGAGGAAACCCTGCGCATGAACGGCATGGCGCCGAACCGCGTGCCGGGTCAGAAAGGCGTGCCGCAACGCGCCTGAGCAGTGCCGGCCGGGGCCCGCGCCCCGGCCGCCGTCCATTACAACAACAAGAAACCATCTCGTCTGGAGAGGTAGCGCCATGGCCATCCACTCCGTCGCCCTGGGCGACATTCCCGCCACCGAACCCAGCGTGTCGCGCCGATACGCCTGGGTGGTGTTCGCCTTGACCTTCGGCCTGCTGATCTCCGACTACATGTCGCGCCAGGTGCTCAATGCGGTGTTCCCGCTGCTCAAGACCGAGTGGGCGCTGAGCGATGCGCAGCTGGGCCTGCTCAGCGGCATAGTGGCGGTGATGGTCGGCGTGCTGACCTTCCCGCTGTCGCTGCTGGCCGACCGCTGGGGGCGGGTGCGCAGCCTGGTGCTGATGGCCATGCTCTGGAGCCTGGCCACCCTCGGCTGCGCCCTGGCCGAGAACTTCCCGCAGATGTTCGCCGCGCGCTTCCTGGTGGGCGTGGGCGAGGCGGCCTACGGCAGCGTCGGCATCGCCGTGGTGATCTCGGTGTTCCCCGCGCACCTGCGCGCGACCCTGACCGGCGCCTTCATGGCCGGCGGCATGTTCGGCTCGGTGCTGGGCATGGGCCTGGGCGGCGTGCTGGCAGCGCACCTGGGCTGGCGCTGGGCATTCGCCGGCATGGCGCTGTTCGGCCTGCTGCTGGCCCTGGCCTACCCGTTGCTGGTCAACGACAAGCGCATCGGCCATGTGCGCACCACCTCGGGCACGCGCAGCGGGCATTCGCTGAAGAGCCTGTTCGCCAGCCGCTCGGTGGTCAGCGCCTACATCGGCAGTGGCCTGCAGCTGTTCGTCGGCGCTGCGGTGATGGTCTGGCTGCCCAGCTACCTGAACCGCTACTACCACATGGGCACCGACCGCGCCGGCATGGTCTCGGGCCTGGTGGTGCTGGTCGGCGGCACCGGCATGGTGCTTTGCGGCATCCTCTGCGACCGCCTGGGGCGCACCGCGCCGCAGCGCAAGATCGTCCTGGCCATCGCCTTCTGCGTGATCAGCTGCCTGCTGCTGTCGGTCGCCTTCCGCCTGCCGCCGGGTGCCGTGCAGCTGAGCCTGATCGCCCTGGCCATGCTGGTCGCCACCGGCACGTCCGGGCCGGCCGGGGCCATGGTCGCCAACCTGACCCACGCCGCCGTGCACGGCACCGCCTTCGCCACCCTGACCCTGGTCAACAACCTCCTGGGCCTGGCTCCGGGCCCGCTGCTCACCGGCGTGCTGGCCGACCACCTGGGGCTGGACCGGGCCTTCCAGCTGATACCGCTGATCAGCGTCGCCGCGGCCCTGGTGTTCTGCTACGCCTACCGCCACTACCCGGCCGACATCCAGCGCCTGCGGGGCGGGGAGGGCGCAGCATGCTGAACCTGCAACTGGAGATGACCTTCGACTTCATCTGCCCCTGGTGCCTGATCGGCAAGCGCAACCTGGATACGGTGCTGCGCGCGTTCGCCCAGCAGCGCCCGGAGGTTCGCGTCAACCTTTCCTGGCTGGGCCTGCAACTGCTGCCGCAGGTGCCGATGCAGGGCGAGCCCTTCGCCGAGTTCTACCTGCGCCGCCTGGGCGGCAAGCGCGCGGTGCGCGCGCGGCAGGCCGAGGTGCGCAACGCGGCGCGCAAGGCCGGGGTCGACATCGAGCTGGAGCGCATCCGCGTCATGCCCAACACCACCTACGCGCACCGGGTGTTCCAGCGCGCGGCCCAGGTCGGTACGCCGGTACAACTGGAGTGCCTGCTGGAACAGCTGTTCCGCGCGCACTTCGTGCTGGGCGACGACCTTGGCCAAACCGATTCGCTGCGGCGCATCCTGCGCGCCTGCGGCTACCAGACCGGTGACTTCGAGCAGGCACTGACGGAGGGAGCACGCTATTTTATCGGCCGCCGGGTGGGGTTGGCCGATTCAAGCGTACCGCTGTTCCTGCTCGAAGGCCGGCCCTTCGCCCTCGGCGCCCAGCCGCCGGAGCAACTGCTGGCGGCCCTGTCGCGCGCCGTGGAACGCAAGCACCAGGCGGAGGCAGGGGCATGAGCAACCTGGCCGTGCCCGCCGGGCAACTGCCGGGGGAGGGCGGGCGGCGCCTGTTCTTCCTCGACGGGCGCGGCGTGCTGCTGTTCAACGTCGAAGGCGAGTACTACGCCATCGACGACAGTTGCCCCCACGCCGGCGCCTCGCTGTTCTCCGGCAAGCTGCAGGGCCGCTGGCTGCAATGCCCGGCCCACGGCCTGCGCTTCGACCTGGCCACGGGCTGCGCCGCCGGGGTGGCCGGGTTCGGCGTGCGCCGCCACGCCATCGAATGGGACGGCGACACCTGCATCGTCGTGATTTCCGATTCCGAGCCCGAGGAGCTTCCCGCATGAGCGCCACCGCCATCGCTGCGCTGGGTACGCGCAGCCGTACCCTGCTGCCCGGCCTGCTGGTCAGCGCCATGGTCGCCGCCGCGGCCACCTTCCTGTCCGAGCACTACGGCGCGCCGGTGATGCTCTTCGCCCTGCTGCTGGGGCTGGCACTGAACTTCCTCTCCGCCGACGGCACCTGCAAGGCCGGCATCGAGTTCACCGCCCGCGAGGTGCTGCGCCTGGGCGTGGCGCTGCTGGGCATCCGCATCACCCTCGGGCAGATCGCCGCGCTCGGCTGGCAACCGGTGGCGATGGTGGTCGTGCTGGTGGTCGTGACCATCCTGGTGTCCATCGCCGCCGCCCGCGCCATGGGCTTCAACAGCCTGTTCGGCCTGCTTTCCGGAGGCGCCACCGCGATCTGCGGGGCCTCGGCGGCACTGGCGCTGGCGGCGGC
>NZ_QGSL01000107.1:92327-97257 GCF_003176655.1 Pseudomonas sp. RW407
CTGCGCGTCCACGTGCTGGCCAGCGGCGGCCCGAGCGAAATCCAGGTGCAGACCTCCAGCGGCCGCGAGGCCCTCGACCAGGCGGCGATCAAGGCCGTGCAGCGCTGGAAGTTCGTACCCGCCAAACGCGGCGACGTGGCCCAGGACGGCTGGGTCAGCGTGCCCATCGACTTCAAACTGAATTGATCTGCGACGAGTTCGCACAGGAGAGAACCCCATGAGTCTGCCCCTCAACCCCGTGGAATCCGTCGAAGGCGCGGTGATCTGGCTACTGGCCGGCTTCTCCGTCCTCACCTGGAGCCTGGCCCTGGTCAAGGGCATCCAGTTCGGCCGCCAGAAATCCCAGGACCGTCGCTTCCAGAAGCAGTTCTGGGGCGCCACCAGCCTCGAATCGGCTGGCGAGCAGTCCGCCGGCCAGCCCGGTGCCGGCGCCCGGGTGGCCCAGGCCGGCTTCGCCGCCATCCAGGTGCCCGACGGCAACCAGCACGACCTGACCCAGTCGATCAACCACCAGGACCGCCTGGAACGCGCCCTGCGCCAGCAGATCCAGCGCGAGCGCCGCTCCCTGGAATCGGGCCTGGCGGTGCTCGCCTCGATCGGCTCCACCTCGCCCTTCATCGGCCTGTTCGGCACCGTGTGGGGCATCATGGAAGCGCTCAAGGGCATCAGCGCCGCAGGCTCGGCGAGCCTGGAGACCGTGGCCGGCCCGATCGGCTCGGCGCTGATCGCCACCGGCGTGGGCATCGCCGTCGCCGTGCCCGCGGTGCTGGTCTACAACTACTTCCTGCGCCGCCTGAAGCTCACCGCGGCCGACCTCGACGACTTCGCCCACGACTTCTACAGCCTCGCCCAGAAGAGCGCCTTCCGCGTCATCGTCCACCCCGCCGCGGCCAAGAAGCCCAGCGTCGGCAAGAACGTGAAGGAGGCGAGCTGACATGGCCTTCTCGACGCAGGACAGCGACGAGGTTCTCTCCGAGATCAACGTCACTCCGCTGGTGGACGTGATGCTGGTGCTGCTGGTGGTGTTCATCGTCACCGCGCCGCTGCTGACCAACGCCATCCCGATCAACCTGCCCAAGACCGAATCGGTGGCCCCGCCAGAACAGAAGGACCCGCTGGTGGTGAGCATCGACGGCGCCGGCAAGTGGTTCATCAACAAGGACGAGATCCAGCCCGAGCTGCTGCAGGGCAGCCTGGAGGCGGCCAAGGCCAAGGAACCGGAGCTGCGCGTGCAGCTGCAGGCCGACGAGGGCGTGAACTACGGCCAGGTGGCCAAGGCCATGGCCTCGATCGAGAAGGCCGGGATCACCAAGCTGTCGGTGATCACGGCGCGCTAAGGCGTTTCATCGCTGTTCTTCGTTGCAATACCCCATCGAAACATCCGTTCTTCCAGGTCGCTTTCTTCAACTCAGGCAGGGGAAAGCGGCCTTTTTTTATCTTCGCGAAAGAGCCTTGGGGTCGGTCATATCGACCGTAGGGCGCATAACGCCTACGGCGTTATCCGCCGTTCCCAACGACGAATCACCGCGGATATCGCCATTCCCATGTAGGAGCGCGCCCTGCGCGCGATTCGCGGGCAGGGCCCGCTCCTACAACTGTGCCTCCCTGGTACCGCGGACTACAAAACAAAAACCCCAGGCATCGCTGCCCGGGGCTTTTCGTCGCTCAGCGCATCACTTCACCAGGAACGGCGACGCCCCCTCCACCACGCCGGTCTCGTTGACGTACTGCTTCCAGTGTTCGATCAGCTCGGCCAGCTTGCCCGGCTGGGCCTCGGCCAGGTCGTGGACCTCGCCCGGGTCCTTGGCCAGGTCGTACAGCTGCCAACTGGCCGGGCCCACCGGCGCGGGGATGTACACCGCCTTCCAGTCGCCCTGGCGGATGGCGCGCATGCCGAACAGCTCCCAGCCGGTCACGGTCTTCTCGTCATGGGCGCGCTCGGTCTCGCCGGACAGCCAGCCCAGCCAGGACTTGCCGCGCGGCTCGGCGACCTCGCGGCCGCGCCAGCGCTTGCCGGGGTGGCGCACGCCGGCCAGGTCCAGGAGGGTCGGGGTGATGTCCATGACGGTGGCGAACTGCTCGCTGATCACGCCCTGGCGCGACAACTGCGGGTAGCGCACGAAGGCCGGCACGCGGATGCCGCCCTCGGTGGTGAAGGCCTTGAACAGCCGCGACGGCGCGGTGGCCGCCTGGGCCCAGCGCGGGCCGTACCAGACGTAGGAGTTGGCGCGGCCGATGTTGTCCAGGCTGTTGTCGTAGTGCTGGTCGAGGAAACCCAGCAGGTCCGGGCCGAATTTCGGGAAGGCCTCCAGCAGCGCACCCTCGGCGCCGTTGTCGGACATGAACAGGACGAAGGTGTTGTCCAGCTCGCCCTGCTGGCGCAGGTAGTCGACCACCCTGCCGATGTTCCAGTCCATGCGCTCGACCATCGCCGCGTAGACCTCCATGGCCCGCGCCGACTTCGCCCGCTCCTCGTCGCTCAGCGCCTCCCACTCACGGCTGATGGCGACCACCGGGTGCGCCTCGACGTCGTGCGCCACCAGGCCCAGTTCCTTGAGCCGCGCCAGGCGCTCCTGGCGCAGCGCCTCGGGGCCGGCGTCGTAGCGCCCGCGGTACTTGTCCACCACCTCCTTGGGCGCCTGCAGCGGCCAGTGCGGCGCGGAGAACGGCAGGTAGGCGAAGAACGGCCGCGCCTGGTCGCGTTGCTTGAGGTACTGCAGCAGCTTGTCGCCGAAGGCATCGGAGGAATAGAAGCCCTCGGGCAACTGGTCGATGAACTGGTCGTCCTCGATGTAGAGCGCCGGCGTGCCTTTGAGGATGCGCGGCGTGCTTTCATCGTAGGGCGGCTCGTAGCCGTAGTGGTTGGCGGCGCCGGGCAGCAGCGAGAAGGAACGCTCGAAGCCGCGCGCGTGGGGCGCCTGCTCGGCCTTCAGGCCCAGGTGCCACTTGCCGGCCATCAGCGTCTGGTAGCCGGCCTCGCGCAGCAGTTCGGGCAGCACCACCACGCGGTCGTTGAGGTAGCCCTCGTAGCCGGGCTTGCCCTCCAGCTCCGGGGTCAGCACCTCGGCCATGGTGCCGATGCCGGCGATGTGGTGGTCGGTGCCGGTGAGCAGCATCGAGCGCGTCGGCGAGCAGGTCGGCGCGGTGTGGAAGTCGGTCAGGCGCAGGCCGGCATGGGCCAGGGCGTCGAGGTTGGGCGTGGCGATCTCGCCGCCGAAGGCGCCGATGTCGGAGAAGCCGAGGTCGTCGGCGACTATCACCAGGAAGTTGGGGCGTTTGCTCATGTCGGGACTCGGGGGTTGGGAGGTTTCATGTAGGAGCAACTGTCTTGCAGGCCGCGCCGGGGTGTTCTTCGTAGGAGCGAGCTTGCTCGCGAACCGCATGGCACCGCATTTGTTCGCGAGCAAGAACTAGGCGTCCGCCTCGCTCCTACGAAAAGAAGAGACGCCTCAGCAGGCGATGAACTCGAACGGCAGGTTCTCCACCCGCCTGGGTTGCGGCGCGACGTAGTCGCCATCGCCGGTCAGCTCGTGCAGCAGCTCCTCGCGCAGGCGCAGGAAGTCGAAGCCGCCGCGCTCGCGCGGGTGTGCCAGCGGCACCTCGACGATGCGCTTGATGCGCCCCGGGCGCGGCGCCATGACCACCACGCGGTCGGCCAGGAACAGCGCCTCCTCCACGTCGTGGGTCACCAGCAGGGTGGTGATGCGCTCGCGCTCGCGGATGCGCAGCAGTTCCTCCTGCAGTTGCTGGCGGGTCAGCGCGTCGAGGGCGCCGAAGGGTTCGTCCAGCAGCAGGATGCGCGGGCTGGCCACCAGCCCGCGGGCGATGGCCACGCGCTGGGCCATGCCGCCGGAAAGCTGGTGCGGGTAGGCGCGGTGGAAGGCCGACAGGCCCACCAGCTCCAGGTAGTCGGCGACCTTGCGCGCCTTGCCGGTCTCGCTCAGCGGCTCGTTGACCAGGCCCAGGGCGACGTTCTGCTCCACCGTCAGCCAGGGGAACAGGCGGTGCTCCTGGAACACGATGCCGCGCTCGCCACCGATGCCGTCGATGGCCTTGTCGCCGATGCGGATCTCGCCGCGATACTCGCGGTCCAGGCCCACCAGCAGGCGCAGCAGGGTGGACTTGCCGCAGCCGCTGGCGCCGACGATGGCGATGAACTCGCCCTCGGCGATGTCCAGGTCGAAGCGCTGGATGGCCTCCAGTTGCCGGCCGTCCACCGGGAAGCTCTTGCCGACCTGGCGGAAGCTCACCAGCGGCGCGGAAGTGAAAGCGTTCATGCGTGTCTCCAGCGCGTGGCGCGCGCTTCGATGCGTTGTCCGAGGGCGCCGAGCAGGGCGCCGGTGAGGCCGACCAGGAGCATCCCGGCGCTGACCAGGTCCATGCGGAACAGCTGCTGGGCGCCGATCATCAGGCTGCCGATACCGCCGTCCGAGGGCATGAAGTACTCGGCGCCGATGGTGCCCAGCCAGGCGTAGATCAGGCCCAGGCGCAGGCCCGCGAAGATCGACGGCGCCGCCCCCGGCAGCACCAGCCGGCGCAGGCGCTGCCAGCTCGACAGGCGCAGCACCCGGGCCGCCTCGCCCAGTTGCGCCGGCAGGCTGGCGATGCCGCGCTGGGTGGCCAGCAGCAGCGGGAAGAAGCTGGCCAGGGCGACGAACACCACCTTGGCCGCCTCGCCCAGGCCGAACCAGGCGGTGAGTAGCGGCACCCAGGCGAAGATCGCAACCTGGCGCAGGGCCGAGAACGACGGGCCGAGCAGGCGCTCCGCCGGGCGCCACAGGCCCAGCGCCAGGCCCAGCAGGAAGCCGGTGCCACCGCCCAGCAGCAGGCCCAGCAGCGAACGCTTCAGGCTGGCCAGCAGGGCCGTGGGCAGGCTGCCGTCGAGCAGGCCCTGCCAGGTGGCCTCGACCACCGCGGCGGGGCTGGCGAG
>NZ_QGSL01000107.1:97267-172027 GCF_003176655.1 Pseudomonas sp. RW407
TCGCGAAGGCGGCCGTACCGTTGGCGCCGGCGTGGTTGCCAAGATCATCGAATAATCGATTGATCTTTCCCTCTCAGGCCGGCATAATGGTCGGCCTGACTTTGTTCTAGGCCAGTAGCTCAATTGGCAGAGCGGCGGTCTCCAAAACCGCAGGTTGGGGGTTCGATTCCCTCCTGGCCTGCCAAATTTCTCGACGGAATTTGGCATTTCTTCAACGGGATTCCCAGCAGATGAATGCGAAGGCAGAAGCCAAAGAGTCGCGTTTCGATATCTTGAAGTGGCTCTTGGTCGCAGTGGTTGTCGTGGTCGGCGTCGTCGCCAACCAGTATTACTCCGCTCAACCGCTCCTTTATCGCGTGCTCGGTATCCTGGTTCTGGCGGCTGTCGCTGGTTTCGTGGCGCTGCAGACCGTCAAGGGTCGTGCCTTCTTCACCCTGGCGAAAGAAGCGCGTGCCGAGATTCGCAAGGTCGTATGGCCGACTCGCCAAGAAACGACTCAGACCACCATGATCGTGGTCGCGGTAGTGCTGGTTATGGCGCTGCTGCTGTGGGGGCTCGACTCCCTGCTGGGTTGGTTGGTTTCCATGATCGTAGGTTAAGGGTGTTCCGTGGCTAAGCGTTGGTACGTTGTGCATGCCTACTCGGGTTACGAGAAGCATGTCATGCGCTCGCTGATCGAGCGGGTCAAGCTGGCCGGCATGGAAGACGGGTTCGGCGAGATTCTGGTTCCCACGGAAGAAGTCGTGGAGATGCGTAACGGCCAGAAGCGCAAGAGCGAGCGCAAGTTCTTCCCCGGCTATGTGCTGGTCCAGATGGAGATGAACGAGGGTACCTGGCACCTGGTCAAGGACACTCCTCGCGTCATGGGCTTCATCGGCGGTACCGCCGACAAGCCGGCTCCGATCACCGACAAGGAGGCCGAGGCCATCCTGCGTCGCGTCGCCGACAGTGGCGACAAGCCCAAGCCGAAGACGCTCTTCGAGCCGGGCGAAACCGTTCGCGTCATCGACGGTCCCTTCGCGGACTTCAATGGCGTGGTTGAAGAGGTCAACTACGAAAAGAGCCGGATCCAGGTCGCGGTGCTCATTTTCGGTCGCTCTACCCCGGTAGAGCTGGAGTTCAGCCAAGTCGAGAAAGTCTGACTTGCACAATGCATCCCACACCCCGCAGCCATAGGCTGCGGGGTTTTGTCGTCCTTGGGATAAACGCGAAAGCAACCGGGGAGCCCTTGTGGCGCTAGAACCCGTAACTGGAGTAGCACATGGCTAAGAAAATTCAGGCTTACATCAAGCTGCAGGTAAAGGCTGGTCAAGCCAACCCGTCGCCGCCGGTCGGCCCCGCTCTGGGTCAGCACGGCGTGAACATCATGGAGTTCTGCAAGGCGTTCAACGCCAAGACCCAGGGCATGGAGCCCGGTCTGCCGACTCCGGTGATCATCACCGTTTACAGCGACCGCAGCTTCACCTTTGAAACCAAGAGCACCCCGGCTTCGGTGCTGCTGAAGAAAGCTGCTGGCATCAGCAGCGGTTCCAGCCGCCCGAACACCCAGAAAGTGGGCACCGTTACCCGTGCTCAGCTGGAAGAGATCGCCAAGGCCAAGCAGGCCGATCTGACCGCAGCTGACCTGGATGCGGCCGTGCGTACCATCGCCGGCTCCGCGCGTAGCATGGGCCTCAACGTGGAGGGTGTGTAATGGCTAAGCTGACCAAGCGCCAAAAGGCTATCGCCGAGAAAATCGAAGCCGGCAAGCAATACGGCTTCGAAGACGCCGCAAAACTGCTGGCCGAGCTGTCGACCATCAAGTTCAAGGAGTCCGTGGACATCGCCATCAACCTGGGCGTCGATCCGCGTAAATCCGACCAGGTCGTTCGTGGTGCCACCGTTCTGCCGAACGGCACCGGCAAGAGCGTCCGCGTTGCCGTCTTCACCCAGGGCCCGGCTGCCGAAGCCGCTCTGGCTGCAGGCGCCGACAAGGTCGGTATGGACGAGCTGGCTGCCGAGATGAAGGCCGGTGACCTGAGCTACGACGTGGTCATCGCCTCCCCGGACGCGATGCGCGTTGTTGGTCAACTGGGCCAGGTTCTCGGCCCGCGCGGCCTGATGCCGAACCCGAAGGTCGGTACCGTGACCCCGGACGTAGCCACTGCCGTGAAGAACGCCAAGGCTGGTCAGGTTCGCTTCCGTACCGACAAGAACGGCATCATCCACGCCTCCGTTGGCAAGATCGATTTCGAGCCGGTCAAGCTGAAGCAGAACGTCGAAGCTCTGCTGGCTGACCTGAAGCGCCTGAAGCCCGCCTCCTCCAAGGGCGTGTACGTTCAGCGCGTGACCCTGAGCACCACCATGGGCCCGGGTCTGCAGATCGATCAGGCTTCCCTGGAAGGCTGATAAGACAAAGTCGGGTGGTGGGCCTGGCCCATCACCCGCAGGTATTGGGGTCCCTGCCTGGCGGGGGCTGTCCAAGACCGTAGGCGGCGCAAGCCTTAAACCACAAGCCTACGCAGATGGTGCTCCCGATTCGTTAACCGGATCAGACACCAAAACGCCGTCCGGCTCCGGCTGGACGTATCGGTAACATCCAGGAGTAAACCCGTGGCAATCAAACTCGAAGACAAGAAGGCCATCGTCGCTGAAGTCAACGAGGCTGCCAAAGCCGGTCTGTCCGCTGTCGTGGCTGATGCCCGTGGCGTGACCGTCGGCGCAATGACCGGACTCCGTAAAGAGGCCCGCGCAGCTGGTGTGTACGTGAAAGTCGTACGTAACACCCTGCTCAAGCGCGCCGTTGAAGGCACTCAGTTCGAGGTGCTCAACGACACGTTCAAGGGCCCGACCCTGATCGCTTTCTCCAACGAACATCCGGGCGCTGCCGCTCGTATCTTCAAGGAGTTCGCCAAGGGTCAGGACAAGTTCGAGATCAAGGCGGCCGCGTTCGAGGGTCAATTCCTCGCAGCCAATCAGATCGACGTTCTGGCAACCCTGCCGACCTACAACGAAGCCGTTGCACAGCTGATGAGCGTGATCCAAGGCGCTACCAGCAAGCTGGCTCGTACTCTGGCGGCAATTCGTGACCAGAAAGAAGCCACCGCTGCCTAAGGCAACCGGTAGGCTTTCAAACCTTTTTTGTTTAATCGATGGCGCGAGCGCCGTCACCCAATACAGGAATTAGAGTCATGGCTCTGACCAACGAAGACATCATCAACGCCGTATCCGAAATGTCCGTCATGCAGATCGTTGAACTGATCAAGGCGATGGAAGAGAAGTTCGGCGTTACCGCTGCTGCCGCTGTTGCCGCTGGCCCGGCTGTTGCCGCTGCCGCTGCCGAAGAGCAGACCGAGTTCACCATCGTCCTGACCGAAGCCGGCGAGAAGAAAGTGAACGTGATCAAGGTCGTTCGTGAACTGACCGGCCTGGGCCTGAAAGAAGCCAAGGCTGTCGTTGACGGCGCCCCGGGCGTGGTCAAGGAAGGCGCTTCGAAAGAAGAAGCCGAAGCTGCCAAGAAAGCCCTGGAAGAAGCAGGCGCCAAGGTCGAGCTCAAGTAAGCTCGCCCCTTGCGTCTACAGCCCGAGCGTCAAGCGACAGGCTGATGGCTGGTGGCTTTTGCCACCGGCCTTTTTCCGTTCTGGGTGGGGTGCCGCAGGTCCCCTCCCATAACGGGAAACTCCCACCCTCAGGGGTGGCGCAAACGCCAGGTTTGCACGATTTTTCGGCTGCTCCCGTGGGAGAGGCCAAACAAGCAGGTGACCAAGCTGGGGAACGCTGATGGCTTACTCATACACTGAGAAAAAACGTATCCGCAAGGACTTTAGCAAGTTGCCGGACGTCATGGATGTGCCGTATTTGCTGGCCATCCAGCTGGATTCCTATCGCGAATTCCTGCAGGCAGGTGCAAGCAAGGATCAGATCCGCGACATCGGTCTGCATGCGGCCTTCAAGTCCGTTTTCCCGATTATCAGCTATTCCGGCAATGCTGCCCTGGAATACGTCGGTTATCGCCTGGGTGAGCCGGCCTTCGACGTCAAGGAGTGCGTGCTGCGCGGTGTGACCTTCGCCGTCCCGCTGCGGGTGAAAGTGCGCCTGATCATCTTCGACAAAGAGTCGTCGAGCAAAGCGATCAAGGACATCAAGGAACAGGAAGTCTACATGGGGGAAATCCCCCTGATGACCGAGAACGGTACCTTCATCATCAATGGTACCGAGCGCGTCATCGTTTCCCAGCTGCACCGTTCCCCGGGTGTGTTCTTCGACCACGACCGTGGCAAGACCCATAGCTCCGGCAAGCTGCTGTACTCCGCGCGCATCATTCCTTACCGCGGTTCCTGGCTGGACTTCGAATTCGATCCGAAGGACTGCGTGTTCGTCCGTATCGACCGTCGCCGCAAGCTGCCGGCGTCCGTCCTGCTGCGCGCGCTGGGCTATAGCACCGAGGAAATCCTCGATGCCTTCTACGCGACCAACGTCTATCACATCAAGGGCGAAGGTCTGCGTCTGGAGCTGGTGCCGCACCGTCTGCGCGGCGAAATCGCCAGCTTCGACATCAAGGATGCCGCCGGCAAGGTCATCGTCGAAGCGGGCCGCCGTATCACCGCGCGTCACATCAACCAGCTGGAAAAGGCTGGCATCAAAGAGCTGGAAGTGCCTTTCGACTACCTCATTGGCCGTACCGTGGCCAAGGCTGTCGTGCACCCGGCTACCGGCGAGATCATCGCCGAGTGCAACACCGAGCTGTCCGTCGACGTCCTGGCGAAGATCGCCAAGGCCCAGGTCGTGTGCCTGGAAACCCTGTACACCAACGACATCGACTGCGGCCCGTTCATCTCCGACACCCTGAAGATCGACTCCACCGGCAACCAGCTCGAAGCCCTGGTCGAGATCTACCGCATGATGCGCCCGGGCGAGCCGCCGACCAAGGAAGCCGCCGAGACCCTGTTCGGCAACCTGTTCTTCAGCGCCGAGCGCTACGACCTGTCCGCCGTCGGCCGCATGAAGTTCAACCGCCGTATCGGCCGCAGCGAGATCGAAGGTCCGGGCGTGCTGAGCAAGGAAGACATCGTCGACGTACTGCGTACCCTGGTCGACATCCGTAACGGCAAGGGCATCGTCGACGACATCGACCACCTGGGCAACCGTCGCGTCCGCTGCGTCGGCGAGATGGCCGAGAACCAGTTCCGCGTGGGCCTGGTGCGTGTCGAGCGCGCGGTCAAGGAACGCCTGTCCATGGCCGAAAGCGAAGGCCTGATGCCGCAGGACCTGATCAACGCCAAGCCGGTGGCCGCCGCGATCAAGGAGTTCTTCGGTTCCAGCCAGCTGTCGCAGTTCATGGACCAGAACAACCCGCTCTCCGAGATCACCCACAAGCGCCGTGTCTCCGCACTCGGCCCGGGCGGTCTGACCCGTGAGCGCGCGGGCTTCGAGGTGCGTGACGTACACCCGACCCACTACGGCCGCGTGTGCCCGATCGAAACCCCTGAAGGTCCGAACATCGGTCTGATCAACTCCCTGGCGACCTACGCCCGCACCAACAAGTACGGCTTCCTGGAAAGCCCGTACCGCGTGGTGAAGGAAGGCCTGGTCAGCGACGAGATCGTGTTCCTCTCCGCTATCGAAGAGGCCGACCACGTGATCGCCCAGGCGTCCGCGACCCTGGACGAGCAGGGCCATCTGATCGACGAGCTGGTCGCCGTACGTCACCTGAACGAATTCACCGTGAAGGCGCCGGAAGACGTCACCCTGATGGACGTTTCGCCGAAGCAGGTCGTTTCCGTCGCTGCCTCGCTGATTCCGTTCCTCGAGCACGACGACGCCAACCGTGCGCTCATGGGTTCGAACATGCAGCGTCAGGCCGTTCCGACCCTGCGCGCCGACAAGCCGCTGGTAGGTACCGGCATGGAGCGCAACGTCGCCCGTGACTCCGGTGTCTGCGTCGTGGCTCGCCGCGGTGGCGTGATCGACTCGGTCGACGCCAGCCGTATCGTGGTGCGCGTGGCGGACGACGAAGTCGAGACCGGCGAAGCCGGCGTCGACATCTACAACCTGACCAAGTACACCCGTTCCAACCAGAACACCTGCATCAACCAGCGTCCGCTGGTCAGCAAGGGTGACGTGATCGCCCGCGGCGACATCCTCGCCGACGGTCCGTCCACCGACATGGGTGAACTGGCCCTGGGCCAGAACATGCGCGTCGCGTTCATGCCCTGGAACGGCTTCAACTTCGAAGACTCCATCTGCCTGTCCGAGCGCGTGGTCCAGGAAGATCGTTTCACCACGATCCACATCCAGGAACTGACCTGCGTCGCCCGTGACACCAAGCTCGGCCCAGAGGAAATCACCGCGGACATCCCGAACGTGGGTGAGGCCGCGCTGAACAAGCTGGACGAAGCCGGCATCGTCTACGTCGGCGCCGAAGTGCAGGCTGGCGACATCCTGGTCGGCAAGGTCACCCCGAAAGGCGAGACCCAGCTGACGCCGGAAGAGAAGCTGCTGCGCGCGATCTTCGGTGAGAAGGCGTCCGACGTGAAGGACACCTCCCTGCGCGTGCCGACCGGCACCAAGGGCACCGTGATCGACGTCCAGGTCTTCACCCGTGACGGCGTGGAGCGCGACAGCCGTGCCCTGTCCATCGAGAAGATGCAGCTCGACGAGATCCGCAAGGACCTCAACGAAGAGTTCCGCATCGTCGAAGGCGCCACCTTCGAGCGTCTGCGCTCCGCCCTGGTCGGCGCCGTCGCCGATGGCGGCCCGGCGCTGAAGAAAGGCACCGAGATCACCGACGAGTACCTCGACGGTCTCGAGCGCGGCCAGTGGTTCAAGCTGCGCATGGCCGAAGACGCCCTGAACGAGCAGCTGGAGAAGGCCCAGGCCTACCTCAGCGACCGCCGTCAGATGCTCGACGACAAGTTCGAGGACAAGAAGCGCAAGCTGCAGCAGGGCGACGACCTGGCGCCGGGCGTGCTGAAGATCGTCAAGGTCTACCTCGCCATCAAGCGCCGCATCCAGCCGGGCGACAAGATGGCCGGCCGTCACGGTAACAAGGGTGTGGTCTCGGTGATCATGCCGGTCGAGGACATGCCGCACGACGCCAACGGCACCCCGGTGGACATCGTCCTGAACCCGCTGGGCGTACCCTCGCGCATGAACGTCGGTCAGATCCTCGAAACCCATCTGGGCCTCGCGGCCAAGGGCCTGGGCGAGAAGATCAACCGCATGCTCGAAGAGCAGCGCAAGATCGCCGAGCTGCGCCAGTTCCTGAACGAGATCTACAACGAGATCGGTGGTCGCCAGGAGAGCCTGGAAGAGCTGTCCGATAACGAGATCGTCGCGCTGGCCAACAACCTCAAGGGCGGCGTGCCCATGGCTACCCCGGTGTTCGACGGTGCCAAGGAGCGCGAGATCAAGGCCATGCTGAAGCTGGCCGACCTGCCGGAGAGCGGCCAGATGCGCCTGTTCGACGGCCGCACCGGCAACCAGTTCGAGCGTCCGACCACCGTCGGCTACATGTACATGCTCAAACTGAACCACCTGGTCGATGACAAGATGCACGCACGTTCCACCGGCTCCTACAGCCTGGTGACCCAGCAGCCGCTGGGTGGCAAGGCGCAGTTCGGTGGCCAGCGTTTCGGGGAGATGGAGGTCTGGGCGCTGGAAGCCTACGGCGCCGCCTACACCCTGCAGGAAATGCTGACCGTGAAGTCGGACGACGTGAACGGCCGTACCAAGATGTACAAGAACATCGTGGACGGGGATCACCGCATGGAGGCCGGCATGCCCGAGTCCTTCAACGTGCTGATCAAAGAGATCCGCTCGCTCGGCATCGATATCGAACTGGAAACCGAATAACACGTGACGATAAACGGTGCGGCGGCTAGCCGCCGCACCGGGTCCGTGAGGAGGAAAGGCCTTGAAAGACTTGCTCAATCTGTTGAAAAACCAGGGTCAAATCGAGGAGTTCGATGCCATCCGTATTGGTCTGGCCTCGCCCGAGATGATTCGTTCCTGGTCGTTCGGCGAAGTTAAGAAGCCGGAGACCATCAACTACCGTACCTTCAAGCCGGAGCGCGATGGCCTGTTCTGCGCCAAGATCTTCGGCCCGGTGAAGGACTACGAGTGCCTGTGCGGTAAGTACAAGCGCCTGAAACACCGCGGTGTGATCTGCGAGAAGTGCGGCGTCGAAGTCGCGCTGGCCAAGGTGCGCCGCGAGCGCATGGGCCACATCGAGCTGGCCTCGCCGGTCGCCCACATCTGGTTCCTGAAGTCCCTGCCGTCCCGTATCGGCCTGCTGCTGGACATGACCCTGCGTGACATCGAGCGCGTGCTCTATTTCGAGAGCTACGTGGTGATCGACCCGGGCATGACCACCCTGGAGAAGGGCCAGCTGCTGAACGACGAGCAGTACTTCGAAGCCCTCGAAGAGTTCGGTGACGACTTCGACGCGCGCATGGGCGCCGAGGCGGTTCGCGAGCTGCTCAACCAGATCGACCTGGAGCACGAGATCGGCCGCCTGCGCGAAGAGATTCCGCAGACCAACTCGGAAACCAAGATCAAGAAGCTGTCCAAGCGCCTGAAGCTGATGGAAGCCTTCCAGGGCTCCGGCAACCATCCCGAGTGGATGGTGCTGACCGTCCTGCCGGTGCTGCCGCCGGACCTGCGTCCGCTGGTTCCGCTGGATGGCGGCCGCTTCGCGACTTCGGATCTGAACGATCTGTACCGCCGGGTGATCAACCGTAACAACCGTCTGAAGCGCCTGCTCGACCTGGCCGCGCCGGACATCATCGTGCGCAACGAAAAGCGCATGCTGCAGGAAGCCGTCGACGCCCTGCTGGACAACGGTCGCCGCGGTCGCGCCATCACCGGCTCGAACAAGCGCCCGCTGAAGTCCCTGGCCGACATGATCAAGGGCAAGCAAGGTCGCTTCCGTCAGAACCTGCTCGGCAAGCGCGTGGACTACTCCGGTCGTTCGGTAATCACCGTCGGCCCGACCCTGCGCCTGCACCAGTGCGGTCTGCCGAAGAAGATGGCCCTCGAGCTGTTCAAGCCGTTCATCTTCGGCAAGCTCGAAGCCCGTGGCATGGCTACCACCATCAAGGCCGCGAAGAAAATGGTCGAGCGCGAACTGCCCGAGGTCTGGGACGTTCTCGCCGAAGTCATCCGCGAACACCCCGTGCTGCTGAACCGCGCACCGACCCTGCACCGTCTGGGCATCCAGGCGTTCGAGCCGGTGCTCATCGAAGGCAAGGCGATCCAGCTGCACCCGCTGGTCTGCGCGGCTTACAACGCCGACTTCGACGGTGACCAGATGGCCGTCCACGTCCCGCTGACCCTCGAGGCCCAGCTGGAAGCGCGCGCGCTGATGATGTCCACCAACAACATCCTCTCGCCCGCCAACGGCGAGCCGATCATCGTGCCGTCGCAGGACGTGGTGATGGGTCTGTACTACATGACCCGTGAAGCCGTGAACGCGAAAGGCGAGGGCATGGCCTTCGCCGACCTGCAGGAAGTCGACCGCGCCTACCGCAGCGGCCAGGTGTCCCTGCACGCCCGCGTGAAAGTGCGCATCAACGAGAAGGTCAAGGGTGAGGACGGCGTACTGGTCGCCAACACCCGCATCGTCGACTCCACCGTCGGCCGTGCCCTGCTGTTCCAGGTCGTGCCGGCAGGTCTGCCGTACGACGTGGTCAACCAGCCGATGAAGAAGAAGGCGATCTCCAAGCTGATCAACCACTGCTACCGCGTGGTGGGTCTGAAGGACACCGTCATCTTCGCCGACCAGCTGATGTACACCGGCTTCGCCTACTCGACCATCTCCGGTGTGTCGATCGGCGTGAACGACTTCGTCATCCCGGACGAGAAGGCGCGCATCATCAACGCCGCCACCGAGGAAGTGAAGGAGATCGAGAGCCAGTATGCCTCCGGCCTGGTCACCCAGGGCGAGAAGTACAACAAGGTGATCGACCTCTGGTCGAAGGCCAACGACGAAGTGTCCAAGGCGATGATGGCCAACCTCTCGAAAGAGAAGGTCATCGACCGCGAGGGCAAGGAAGTCGACCAGGAGTCCTTCAACTCCATGTACATGATGGCGGACTCCGGTGCGCGGGGTTCCGCGGCCCAGATCCGTCAGCTGGCCGGCATGCGCGGCCTGATGGCCAAGCCGGACGGCTCGATCATCGAGACCCCGATCACCGCGAACTTCCGTGAAGGCCTGAACGTACTCCAGTACTTCATCTCCACTCACGGTGCTCGTAAAGGTCTGGCGGATACCGCACTGAAGACCGCGAACTCCGGTTACCTGACCCGTCGTCTCGTCGACGTGGCCCAGGACCTGGTAGTGACCGAGATCGATTGCGGCACCGAGCATGGCCTGGTCATGTCCCCGCACATCGAAGGCGGCGACGTCGTCGAGCCGCTGGGCGAGCGCGTGCTCGGCCGCGTGATCGCGCGTGACGTGTTCAAGCCCGGTGGCGATGACGTCATCGTGCCGGCCGGCACCCTGATCGACGAGAAGTGGGTCGATTTCCTCGAGCAGATGAGCGTCGACGAAGTCGTGGTGCGTTCGCCGATCACCTGCGAAACCCGCCATGGCATCTGCGCCATGTGCTACGGCCGCGATCTGGCCCGTGGCCACCGCGTCAACATCGGTGAAGCGGTCGGCGTCATCGCCGCCCAGTCCATCGGTGAGCCGGGTACCCAGCTGACCATGCGTACCTTCCACATCGGTGGTGCGGCCAGCCGGACCTCCGCCGTGGACAACGTCCAGGTCAAGAACGGCGGCACCATCCGCCTGCACAACCTGAAGCACGTCGAGCGTGCCGACGGCGCGCTGGTGGCGGTATCGCGTTCCGGCGAACTGGCCGTGGCCGACGACTTCGGTCGCGAGCGCGAGCGCTACAAGCTGCCGTACGGTGCGGTGATTTCGGTCAAGGAAGGCGACAAGGTCGACCCGGGCGCCATCGTCGCCAAGTGGGACCCGCACACCCACCCGATCGTCACCGAGATGGACGGTACCGTTGCCTTCGCCGGCATGGAAGAGAACATCACCGTCAAGCGCCAGACCGACGAACTCACCGGCCTGACCAACATCGAGGTGATGGATCCGAAGGATCGCCCGGCTTCGGGCAAGGACATCCGTCCGGCCGTGAAACTGATCGACGCCGCGGGCAAGGACCTGCTGCTGCCGGGTACCGACGTACCGGCCCAGTACTTCCTGCCGGCCAACGCCCTGGTCAACCTGAACGACGGTGCCAAGGTGCGTGTCGGTGACGTTATCGCGCGTATCCCGCAGGAAACGTCGAAGACCCGCGACATCACCGGTGGTCTGCCGCGCGTTGCCGACCTGTTCGAGGCGCGTCGTCCGAAAGAGCCTTCGATCCTGGCGGAAATCAGCGGCACCATCTCCTTCGGCAAGGAAACCAAGGGCAAGCGCCGCCTGGTCATCACGCCCACCGACGGTACCGATCCGTACGAGGAGCTGATTCCGAAGTGGCGTCACCTGAACGTGTTCGAAGGTGAACAGGTCAGCCGTGGCGAAGTGATCTCCGACGGCCCGAGCAACCCGCACGACATCCTGCGTCTGCTCGGCGTCAGCTCGCTGGCCAAGTACATCGTCAACGAGATCCAGGACGTGTACCGCCTGCAGGGCGTGAAGATCAACGACAAGCACATCGAGACCATCCTGCGGCAGATGCTGCGCAAGGTCGAAGTGGCCGAGTCGGGTGACTCCTCCTTCATCAAGGGCGACCAGGTCGAACTGGTCCAGGTGCTGGAAGAGAACGAAGTGCTGGCCACCGTGGACAAGTTCCCGGCCAAGTACGAGCGCGTTCTGCTGGGTATCACCAAGGCCTCTCTGTCGACCGAGTCGTTCATCTCCGCGGCCTCCTTCCAGGAGACCACCCGCGTCCTCACCGAGGCGGCGGTCACCGGCAAGCGCGACTTCCTGCGCGGCCTGAAGGAAAACGTGGTGGTCGGTCGCCTGATCCCGGCCGGTACCGGCCTGGCCTACCACAGCGAGCGCAAGCGTCAGCGCGAACTCGGCAAACCGCAGCGTGTGAGCGCCAGCGAAGCCGAAGCAGCACTGGCCGAAGCGCTCAACCTGAGTGGCAACTAAGCCTTGACCGAAGCCCCGGCTGTCTTGACAGCCGGGGCTTTGTCTTGACGGGGTGCTGGAAGCTCTTTAGTATTTTGTACCCCGAAAATTGGCAGGGCGCTTGCTCTGCCATTTCGTTTAAGTGTCGTAAGACAATCAGTGGAGCTATAGATGGCAACTATCAACCAGCTGGTGCGTAAGCCGCGCAAGCGCATGGTCGACAAGAGCGACGTGCCGGCGCTGCAGAACTGCCCGCAACGTCGTGGCGTATGCACCCGCGTATACACCACCACGCCGAAAAAGCCGAACTCGGCACTGCGTAAAGTGTGCCGTGTGCGTCTGACCAACGGCTACGAAGTCACTTCGTACATCGGTGGTGAAGGTCACAACCTGCAAGAGCACAGCGTAGTGCTGATCCGTGGCGGTCGTGTAAAGGACCTTCCGGGTGTGCGTTACCACACCGTGCGCGGTTCGCTGGACACCTCGGGTGTCAAGGATCGTAAGCAGGGTCGTTCCAAGTACGGCGCCAAGCGTCCGAAGTAATCGTTTTTTCCTATTTGCTGAGTCGATAAGAGTAAGGTCGGGCGCGTAACCAAAGTGTTGCAGTCCCGGGCTAACCTGAAGACCGTTTGAGGGCTTATCAATGCCAAGACGTCGTGTAGCGGCCAAACGTGAGATCCTGGCCGATCCGAAATACGGAAGCCAGATTCTGGCCAAGTTCATGAACCACGTGATGGAAAGCGGCAAGAAAGCCGTTGCCGAGCGTATCGTTTACGGTGCTCTGGACAAGGTCAAAGAGCGCAGTAAAGGTGACCCCCTGGAACTCTTCGAGAAAGCTCTCGACGCCATCGCTCCGCTGGTCGAAGTGAAGTCCCGCCGTGTCGGCGGTGCTACCTACCAGGTTCCGGTCGAAGTACGTCCGTCCCGTCGTAATGCCCTGGCCATGCGCTGGCTGGTGGACTACGCGCGCAAGCGCGGCGAGAAGTCCATGGCCCTGCGCCTCGCCGGCGAACTGCTGGATGCCGCCGAAGGCAAAGGCGCCGCCGTCAAGAAGCGTGAAGACGTGCACCGTATGGCTGAAGCCAACAAGGCCTTCTCCCACTACCGCTTCTAATCGCGGCTTCCATTCTTTTGCGAGGGCTTTATGGCTCGTACCACAGCAATTAACCGCTACCGGAACATTGGTATCTGCGCCCACGTCGACGCGGGCAAGACCACCACTACCGAGCGGATCCTGTTCTACACAGGTCTCAGCCACAAGATGGGTGAGGTACACGACGGCGCTGCTACCACCGACTGGATGGTGCAGGAGCAGGAGCGTGGCATCACCATCACCTCCGCTGCGATCACGACCTTCTGGGAAGGTTCGCGCGGCCAGTACGACAAATACCGCGTAAACGTCATCGACACCCCCGGCCACGTGGACTTCACCATCGAGGTGGAGCGTTCCCTGCGCGTGCTGGACGGTGCTGTCGTGGTGTTCTGCGGCACCTCCGGCGTTGAGCCGCAGTCCGAAACCGTATGGCGTCAGGCCAACAAGTACGGCGTTCCGCGTATCGTCTACGTGAACAAGATGGACCGCGCCGGTGCCAACTTCCTGCGCGTCGTCGGTCAGATCAAGAACCGCCTGGGGCACACCCCGGTTCCGGTTCAACTGGCCATCGGTGCAGAAGATGACTTCCAGGGTCAGATCGACCTGATGAAGATGAAGGCCATCTACTGGAACGAAGACGACAAGGGCACCAGCTACCGCGAGGAAGAGATTCCCGCCGAGCTGCTGGACCTGGCCAACGAATGGCGCAACAACATGGTCGAGGCTGCTGCCGAGGCCAACGAAGAGCTGATGAACAAGTACCTGGAAGAAGGTGAGCTGTCGATCGAAGAGATCAAGGCCGGCCTGCGCCAGCGTACCATCGCCTGCGAAATCGTTCCGGCGGTCTGCGGTTCGTCCTTCAAGAACAAGGGCGTGCCCCTGGTTCTGGACGCCGTCATCGACTTCCTGCCTGCTCCGACCGAGATTCCGGCCATCCAGGGCGTCCACCCGGACAGCACTGATGACAACGAAATCCACGACGAGCGTCCGGCTGACGACAACGCTCCGTTCTCCGCCCTGGCGTTCAAGATCGCTACCGACCCGTTCGTCGGTACCCTGACCTTCGTCCGCGTCTACTCGGGCGTCCTGGAGTCCGGCCAGTCGGTCATCAACTCCGTGAAGGGCAAGAAAGAGCGCGTTGGTCGTATGGTGCAGATGCACGCCAACCAGCGTGACGAGATCAAGGAAGTGCGCGCTGGCGACATCGCGGCTCTGATCGGCATGAAGGACGTCACCACCGGTGACACCCTGTGCGACATCGAGAAGCCGATCATCCTCGAGCGCATGGACTTCCCGGAGCCGGTCATCTCGGTAGCTGTAGAGCCGAAGACCAAGGCTGACCAGGAGAAGATGGGCATCGCCCTCGGCAAGCTGGCCCAGGAAGACCCGTCGTTCCGCGTCAAGACCGACGAAGAAACCGGCCAGACCATCATCTCCGGCATGGGTGAGCTGCACCTGGACATCCTCGTCGACCGCATGAAGCGCGAGTTCGGCGTCGAGGCCAACATCGGCAAGCCGCAGGTTTCCTACCGCGAAACCATCTCCAAGGACAACGTCGAGATCGAAGGCAAGTTCGTTCGTCAGTCCGGTGGTCGCGGTCAGTTCGGTCACTGCTGGATCCGCTTCTCGACTCCGGATGTGGACGAGAAGGGCAACATCACCGAAGGTCTGGTGTTCACCAGCGAAGTCGTGGGTGGTGTGGTTCCGAAGGAATACATCCCGGCGATCCAGAAGGGCATCGAAGAGCAGATGAAGAACGGCGTCGTCGCCGGCTATCCGCTCATCGGCCTGAAGGCCACCGTGTTCGATGGCTCCTACCACGACGTCGACTCCAACGAGATGGCGTTCAAGATCGCTGCTTCCATGGCGACCAAGCAGCTGGCCCAGAAGGGCGGCGGCAAGGTGCTCGAGCCGATCATGAAGGTGGAAGTGGTGACTCCTGAGGACTACATGGGCGACGTGATGGGCGACCTGAACCGTCGTCGCGGTCTGATTCAGGGGATGGAAGACTCGGTTTCCGGTAAGGTTATCCGTGCCGAGGTTCCGCTGGGCGAGATGTTCGGTTATGCGACCGACGTACGTTCCATGTCCCAGGGTCGCGCGAGCTACTCCATGGAATTCTCCAAATACGCCGAAGCTCCGTCGAACATCGTCGAAGCGCTGGTTAAAAAACAAGCTTGATTCAGCCCTTTAAGTAAGAGGTTACTGTCGTGGCTAAGGAAAAATTTGAACGTAACAAACCGCACGTCAACGTCGGCACCATCGGTCACGTTGACCACGGTAAGACCACTCTGACCGCTGCTCTGACCAAGGTCTGCTCCGAGACCTGGGGTGGCTCCGCTCGCGCCTTCGACCAGATCGACAACGCGCCGGAAGAGAAAGCCCGTGGTATCACCATCAACACTTCGCACGTCGAATACGACTCGCCGGTACGCCACTACGCTCACGTAGACTGCCCGGGCCACGCCGACTACGTGAAGAACATGATCACCGGTGCTGCCCAGATGGACGGCGCGATCCTGGTTTGCTCGGCTGCCGACGGCCCCATGCCGCAGACCCGCGAGCACATCCTGCTGTCCCGCCAGGTAGGCGTTCCCTACATCGTCGTGTTCCTGAACAAGGCCGACATGGTCGACGACGCCGAGCTGCTGGAACTGGTCGAGATGGAAGTTCGCGACCTGCTGAACACCTACGACTTCCCGGGCGATGACACCCCGATCGTCGTTGGCTCCGCGCTGATGGCCCTGAACGGCCAGGACGACAACGAGATGGGCGTTTCCGCCGTGCGCAAGCTGGTAGAAACCCTGGACTCCTACATCCCCGAGCCGGTTCGTGCCATCGACCAGCCGTTCCTGATGCCGATCGAAGACGTGTTCTCGATCTCCGGCCGCGGCACCGTGGTGACCGGTCGTGTCGAGCGCGGCATCGTCAAGGTCCAGGAAGAAGTGGAAATCGTCGGCATCCGTCCGACCACCAAGACCACCTGCACCGGCGTTGAAATGTTCCGCAAGCTGCTCGACGAAGGTCGTGCTGGCGAGAACGTCGGCGTGCTGCTGCGCGGCACCAAGCGTGAAGACGTAGAGCGTGGCCAGGTTCTGGCCAAGCCGGGCACCATCAAGCCGCACACCAAGTTCGAGTGCGAAGTGTACGTGCTGTCCAAGGAAGAAGGTGGTCGTCACACCCCGTTCTTCAAGGGCTACCGTCCGCAGTTCTACTTCCGTACCACCGACGTGACCGGCAACTGCGAACTGCCGGAAGGCGTCGAGATGGTAATGCCGGGTGACAACGTCAAGATGACCGTCACCCTGATCGCCCCGATCGCCATGGAAGACGGCCTGCGCTTCGCGATCCGCGAAGGCGGCCGTACCGTTGGTGCCGGCGTGGTTGCCAAGATCATCGAGTAATCCTTGATCTAGCGCATGAGGAAAAGGGGCCCTTCGGGGCCCCTTTTTCGTTGGATTGGTTAAATATTGACACCCTCCAGGGGCATCCGTACAATTGCGCCTCCTTTTAACGGGCGGAGTCCGCCCGTTGGGAATGGCAACTTGGAGTCTGAGGTCAAATGCAAAATCAACAAATCCGTATTCGGTTGAAGGCTTTTGACCATCGCCTGATCGACCAATCTACCCAGGAAATCGTGGAAACCGCGAAACGTACTGGCGCTCAGGTGCGTGGTCCGATTCCTCTGCCGACCCGCAAGGAACGTTACACCGTGCTGATTTCCCCGCACGTCAACAAGGACGCTCGTGACCAGTACGAAATTCGTACCCACAAGCGTGTGCTCGACATCGTTCAGCCGACCGACAAGACCGTCGACGCGCTGATGAAGCTCGACCTTGCTGCTGGCGTCGAAGTACAGATCAGCCTCGGCTAATGCCTTCGGCATTGGTCGTGTAACGCTCTGAAATGGGCGGCCATAGCGGGTGAAAGCCCCGTACACTAAAGAGGTTCTTAAGATGACAATTGGTGTTGTCGGTCGTAAGTGCGGCATGACCCGCATTTTCACCGAAGATGGTGTCTCCATTCCGGTCACGGTCATTGAGGTCGAGCCGAATCGCGTCACCCAGTTCAAGAACGAAGAGACCGATGGCTATCGCGCTGTGCAGGTAACTGCTGGCGAGCGTCGTGCTTCTCGCGTGACCAAGGCTCAGGCCGGTCACTTTGCCAAGGCGAATGTCGCCGCCGGTCGCGGCGTGTGGGAATTCCGTCTGGGCGAAGAGGAGTTCAAGGCAGGCGATTCCATCTCCGTCGATCTGTTCCAGGCGGGCCAGCTGGTAGACGTTACCGGCGAGTCCAAGGGTAAAGGCTACGCCGGTACCATCAAGCGCTGGAACTTCCGTGGTCAGGACAATACCCACGGTAACTCCGTTTCCCACCGCGTCCCGGGTTCGATCGGCCAGTGCCAGACTCCTGGTCGAGTGTTCAAGGGCAAGAAAATGTCCGGTCACATGGGTGCTGAGCGCGTAACCGTTCAATCCCTTGAGGTCGTGCGTGTCGATGCCGAACGTAATCTGCTGCTGGTCAAGGGTGCCGTTCCCGGCGCTACCGGTGGTGACGTGTTCGTGCGTCCGGCAGCCAAGGCTCGCGGTTAAGAGGGGAAGCTGAGATGCAACTTAATGTGAACGGCGCTCAGGCTATCGAAGTCTCCGAGCGTACCTTTGGCAGCGAATTCAACGAGACTCTGGTTCACCAGGCTGTCGTCGCCTACATGGCTGGCGGTCGTCAGGGCACCCGTGCTCAGAAGACTCGTTCCGAAGTTTCTGGTGGCGGCAAGAAGCCGTGGCGTCAGAAGGGCACCGGTCGTGCTCGCGCTGGCACCATCCGCAGCCCCATCTGGCGTGGGGGCGGCACCACTTTCGCCGCCAAACCGCAGGATCACTCCCAGAAGCTCAACAAGAAGATGTACCGCGCAGCCCTGCGCTCCATCCTCTCCGAGCTGGTCCGTCTGGACCGCCTGGTTGTCGTTGCCGACTTCGCCGTCGATGCACCGAAAACCAAGGGTCTGGTCAGCAAGCTGGACGGCCTGGGCCTGAAAGACGTGCTGATCGTCACCGATGGCGTTGATGAAAACCTGTACCTGGCTGCGCGCAACCTGGCGCACGTCGATGTACGCGACGTCCAGGGTTCCGACCCGGTCAGCCTGATCGCCTACGACAAGGTGCTCGTCACCGTGTCCGCCGTGAAGAAGTTCGAGGAGCTGCTGGCATGAACCAGGAACGCGTATTCAAAGTGCTGCTGGGCCCGCATGTTTCCGAGAAAGCCACCGGGCTTGCGGACGGCAAGAGCCAATTCGTTTTCAAGGTTGCCACTGATGCAACCAAGCTGGAAATCAAGAAGGCCGTCGAAAGCCTGTTCGGCGTGAAAGTACGTCGCGTCACCACCCTGAACGTTCAGGGCAAGACCAAGCGTACCGTTCGCGGCCTGGGCAAGCGTAACGACTGGAAGAAGGCGTACATCGCCCTTCAGCCCGGCCAAGATCTCGATTTCGCAGCTGGCGCTGAGTAAAGGGGTGCATCATGGCAATCGTTAAATGCAAACCGACTTCCGCTGGTCGTCGCTTCGTCGTCAAGGTCGTGAACCAGAACCTGCACAAGGGTGCTCCGTTCGCTGGCCTGGTCGAGAAGAAGTCCAAGTCGGGCGGCCGTAACAACAACGGTCGTATCACCACCCGCCACATCGGCGGTGGTCACAAGCAGCACTACCGTCTGGTCGACTTCCGCCGCAACAAGGATGGCATCCCTGCCATCGTCGAGCGCGTGGAATACGATCCGAACCGTACCGCTCACATCGCTCTGCTGAAATACGCGGACGGCGAGCGTCGTTACATCATCGCCCCCAAAGGCGTGGTGGCTGGCGATCAACTGATCTCCGGTATCGGCGCTCCGATCAGGGCTGGCAACAACATGCCGCTGCGCAACATCCCGGTTGGTAGCACCATCCACGGTATCGAGCTGAAGCCGGGCAAAGGCGCCCAGCTGGTTCGCTCCGCTGGCGCCTCGGCCCAGCTGGTAGCCCGTGAAGGCGCTTACGTAACCGTGCGTCTGCGTTCCGGTGAAATGCGCAAAGTCCTGGCTGACTGCCGTGCGACCCTGGGTGAAGTCTCGAACTCCGAGCACAGCCTGCGTTCGCTGGGCAAGGCCGGTGCCAAGCGCTGGCGCGGCATTCGCCCGACCGTTCGTGGTGTCGCCATGAACCCGGTCGACCACCCGCATGGTGGTGGTGAAGGTCGTACCTCTGCTGGTCGTCATCCGGTATCGCCGTGGGGTCTTCAGACCAAGGGTAAGAAGACTCGCGCGAACAAGCGTACCGATAACATGATCGTCCGTCGCCGCAAGTAAATAGAGGGATACGACAGTGCCGCGTTCTCTGAAAAAAGGTCCTTTTATCGATCTTCACCTGCTGAAGAAGGTCGAAGTGGCGGTGGAAAAGAACGACCGTAAGCCGATCAAGACCTGGTCGCGTCGTTCGATGATTCTGCCGCATATGGTTGGTCTGACCATCGCTGTCCACAACGGCCGTCAACACGTGCCGGTCCTGGTCAACGAAGACATGGTCGGTCACAAACTCGGCGAGTTCGCTGCTACCCGCACTTATCGTGGGCATGCTGCGGACAAGAAAGCCAAGCGTTAAGGGGTAAGGAAGATGGAAGTAGCCGCTAAGCTGTCGGGCGCTCGTATCTCCGCCCAGAAAGCCCGCTTGGTCGCCGACCAGATCCGCGGGAAGAAGGTGGGCGAAGCGCTCAACCTCCTGGCTTTCAGCAGTAAGAAAGCCGCCGAGATCATGAAGAAAGTGCTGGAGTCGGCTGTTGCCAACGCTGAGCACAACGAAGGCGCTGATGTGGACGACCTGAAGGTCTCCACCGTCTTCGTCAACGAAGGTCGTTCGCTCAAGCGCATCATGCCGCGCGCCAAAGGCCGTGCTGATCGCATCGTCAAGCGGTCTTGCCATATCACTGTCAAGGTTGCGGACAAGTAACGGAGTCGATCAGATGGGTCAGAAAGTACATCCCAATGGCATCCGCCTGGGTATCGTCAAGGAGCACACCTCCGTTTGGTACGCAGATAAGCGCACTTACGCCGATTATCTGTTCGCCGACCTGAAGGTTCGTGAGTACCTCCAAGACAAACTAAAAAGCGCGTCCGTAAGCCGTATCGATATCCATCGCCCGGCTCAAACCGCACGCATCACCATCCACACCGCCCGTCCAGGTATCGTGATCGGCAAGAAAGGTGAGGATGTCGAGAAGCTGCGTCAGGACCTGACCAAGCAAATGGGTGTGCCCGTGCACATCAACATCGAGGAAATCCGCAAGCCGGAACTCGATAGCATGCTGGTTGCGCAGAGCGTAGCTCAGCAGCTGGAACGCCGCGTCATGTTCCGTCGCGCCATGAAGCGCGCCGTACAGAACGCCATGCGTATTGGTGCCAAGGGCATCAAGATCCAGGTGAGCGGTCGTTTGGGCGGCGCTGAAATTGCTCGTACCGAATGGTATCGCGAAGGTCGTGTGCCCCTGCACACCCTGCGCGCCGATATCGACTATGCAACCTACGAAGCGCACACCACCTACGGTGTGATCGGTGTCAAGGTTTGGATCTTCAAGGGTGAGGTCATTGGTGGCCGCCAGGAAGAGCTCAAGCCGGTAGCGCCCGCTCCTCGTAAAAAAGCTGCTAAGTAAGGAGTACGCAAATGCTGCAACCTAAGCGTACGAAGTTCCGCAAGCAAATGACCGGTCACAACCGTGGCCTGGCTCATCGCGGTAGCAAAGTCAGCTTCGGCGAGTTCGCTCTCAAGGCGACCAGCCGTGGCCGTCTCACCGCGCGTCAGATCGAGTCCGCACGTCGTGCGCTGACCCGTCACGTAAAACGTGGCGGCAAGATCTGGATCCGCGTATTCCCCGACAAGCCGGTTACCAAGAAGCCCCTGGAAGTACGTATGGGTAAAGGTAAGGGCGGCGTCGAGTACTGGGTAGCCCAGATTCAACCGGGCAAGGTCCTGTACGAGATCGAGGGTGTATCCGAAGAGCTGGCGCGTGAGGCATTCGCCCTGGCTGCTGCAAAGCTGCCGCTCGCCACCTCCTTTGTTAAGCGGACGGTGATGTGATGAAAGCGAATGAACTTCGTGAGAAATCCGTGGAGCAGCTGAACGAGCAACTGCTCGGCCTGCTGCGCGACCAGTTCAATCTGCGCATGCAGAAGGCAACTGGCCAGTTGGCGCAGTCCCACCTGCTCTCGCAGGTGAAGCGCGACATCGCTCGCGTCAAAACTGTGCTCAATCAGCAAGCAGGTAAGTGAACATGGCTGAAGCTCAGAAAACCGTCCGTACGCTGACCGGCCGCGTCGTCAGCGACAAGATGGACAAGACCGTCACCGTTCTGATCGAGCGTCGCGTCAAGCACCCGATCTACGGCAAATACGTGAAGCGTTCGACCAAGCTGCACGCCCACGACGAAACCAATCAGTGCCGCATTGGTGACCTGGTCACCATTCGCGAAACCCGTCCGCTGGCCAAGACCAAGGCCTGGACCCTGGTTGATATCGTCGAGCGCGCGGTGGAAGTCTAAGGGTCGGAGATAGATAATGATTCAGACTCAATCCATGCTCGATGTCGCTGACAACAGCGGCGCGCGTCGCGTAATGTGCATCAAGGTGCTCGGCGGTTCCCACCGTCGCTACGCCGGCATTGGCGACATCATCAAAGTCACCGTCAAGGAAGCGATTCCGCGCGGCAAGGTGAAGAAAGGCCAGGTCATGACTGCCGTGGTCGTTCGCACCAAGCACGGCGTTCGTCGCACCGACGGCTCCATCATCCGCTTCGACGGTAACGCCGCCGTCCTGCTGAACAACAAGCAGGAGCCGATCGGCACCCGTATCTTCGGGCCCGTGACTCGTGAACTTCGTACCGAGAAGTTCATGAAGATCGTCTCGCTCGCCCCTGAAGTGCTGTAAGGAGTAGCCGTCATGCAAAAAATTCGTCGTGACGACGAAGTCATCGTCATTGCCGGCAAGGACAAGGGCAAGCGTGGCAAGGTGCTGAAAGTTCTCGCTGACGACCGTCTGGTCGTTGGCGGCGTGAACCTGATCAAGCGCCACACCAAGCCCAACCCCATGCTCAACCAGCAAGGCGGGATCGTCGAGAAGGAGGCGCCTCTGCACGTCTCCAACGTCGCCATCTTCAACCCGGAAACCAGCAAGGCTGACCGCGTTGGCTTCAAGGTAGAAGACGGTAAGAAGGTTCGTGTCTTCAAGTCGACCCAGAAACCGGTCCAGGCTTGAGGGAGTAGGTAGATACCATGGCACGATTGAAAGAACTGTACCGGAAGGAAATCGCGCCCAAGCTGAAGCAAGAGCTTCAGCTGGCGAACGTGATGGAAGTTCCGCGCGTTACCAAAATCACCCTGAACATGGGTCTTGGCGAAGCTGTCGGTGACAAGAAAGTCATCGAGAGCGCCGTGGCCGATCTGGAAAAGATCGCAGGCCAAAAGCCGGTCGTGACTTACGCTCGTAAGTCCATCGCCGGCTTCAAGATCCGTGAAGGCTGGCCGATCGGCGTGAAGGTCACCCTGCGTGGCGACCGCATGTACGAATTCCTGGACCGCCTGCTCGCCATCTCGCTGCCGCGCGTGCGTGACTTCCGCGGCCTGAATGCCAAGTCCTTCGATGGCCGCGGCAACTACAGCATGGGCGTGAAAGAGCAGATCATCTTCCCGGAAATCGATTACGACAAGATCGATGCTCTGCGCGGCATGGACATCACTCTGACCACCACCGCCCGTACGGATGATGAAGGTCGCGCTCTGCTGCGCGCCTTCAACTTCCCGTTCCGCAACTGATTGGAGTAGGACCATGGCCAAAGAGAGCATGAAAAACCGTGAGCTGAAGCGTCAGCGCACGGTAGCCAAGTACGCCCAGAAGCGTGCCGAGCTGAAAGCGATCATCGCTAATCCGAACTCCTCCCAGGAAGAGCGTTGGAATGCGCAGGTCGCCCTGCAGAAGCAACCGCGTGACGCGAGCGCCAGCCGCCTGCGTAACCGTTGCCGCCTGACCGGTCGTCCGCACGGCTTCTACCGCAAGTTCGGCCTGAGCCGTAACAAGCTGCGTGAAGCCGCCATGCGCGGCGACGTACCGGGCCTGGTGAAAGCCAGCTGGTAAGTCGGCAAGCGGAGCCGGCAACGGCTCCGTTGATCGCTTAACGAATCAAGCCCCCTCGTGGGGCTTGATTCGTTTTTGAGCGATCTCTAGAATACCCGGCTCCCCCGAGCCAGGGGTTTATCTCGCCTGGTCTTTTGTGGGTGAGTTTCGTTAAGGCTTATCTTTTGTATCAGGAGCATTAAGCCCATGAGTATGCAGGACCCGTTAGCAGACATGCTAACTCGCATCCGTAATGCCCAGATGGCTGAAAAGACCGTCGTGAGCATGCCGTCTTCCAAGCTGAAGGCGGCTGTAGCCAAAGTCCTCAAGGACGAAGGTTACATTGCGGACTTCCAAGTCAGCGCCGAGGCCAAGCCTCAGCTTTCCATCGAGCTGAAGTACTTCGAAGGCAAGCCTGTCATCGAAGAAGTGAAGCGCATCAGCCGTCCTGGCCTCCGCCAGTACAAGTCCGTAGATCAGCTGCCGAAAGTTCGCGGCGGTCTGGGTGTATCGATCGTCTCCACCAACAAGGGTGTGATGACTGACCGTGCCGCCCGTGCCGCAGGCGTCGGTGGCGAAGTGCTCTGCACTGTGTTCTAAGGGGAATCAGCATGTCTCGCGTTGCTAAGAACCCCGTCAAGCTGCCCGCCGGTGTCGAAATCAAGCTGGCTGGCCAGGAACTCTCGGTCAAGGGCTCCAAAGGCTCCCTCGAGCTGAAGGTCCATCCGTCCGTAGAAGTCATCCAGGACAACGGTGAGCTGCGTTTCGCCGCCCGTAACGGCGACCAGCAGACCCGCGCCATGGCCGGTACCACCCGCGCCCTGGTCAACAACATGGTGATCGGCGTCAGCCAGGGCTTCGAGCGCAAGCTCCAGCTGGTCGGCGTTGGTTACAAAGCGCAGGCCAAAGGCCAAGTGCTGTCCCTGGCTCTCGGCTTCTCCCACCCGGTTGATTACGAACTGCCCGCCGGCATCATCGCTGAAACCCCCAGCCAGACCGATATCCTGATCAAGGGCATCGACAAGCAGCTGGTCGGCCAGGTCGCCGCGGAAATTCGCGACTTCCGTCCGCCGGAGCCTTACAAAGGCAAGGGTGTGCGGTATTCCGACGAAGTCGTACTTCGTAAAGAAGCCAAGAAGAAGTAGGGCATAGCAAATGAGCGTCAAGAAAGAAACCCGTCTGCGTCGCGCTCGCAAGGCACGCCTGAAGATGCGCGAGCTGGAAACCGTA
Organism: Pseudomonas sp. RW407; assembly: GCF_003176655.1. NCBI lineage: Bacteria > Pseudomonadati > Pseudomonadota > Gammaproteobacteria > Pseudomonadales > Pseudomonadaceae > Pseudomonas > Pseudomonas sp. RW407. Next base: position 121,791 of record NZ_QGSL01000107.1, read on the forward strand.
CGCCTTTGCGTGTACCGCTCCTCCCAGCACATTTACGCCCAGGTCATCGCGGCCGACGGCGGCAAGGTCCTGGCCAGCGCCTCGACCCTGGACAAGGAACTGCGCGAAGGTGCCACCGGCAACGTCGACGCAGCCAAGAAAGTTGGTCAACTGGTCGCCGAACGCGCCAAGGCTGCCGGCGTCACTCAGGTGGCGTTCGACCGTTCTGGCTTCAAGTACCACGGCCGTATCAAGGCCCTGGCTGATGCCGCTCGCGAAGGCGGTCTGGAGTTCTAAGTTATGGCAAACAACGATCAAAAGCGCGACGAAGGCTACATCGAGAAGCTGGTTCAAGTTAACCGCGTCGCCAAAACCGTAAAAGGTGGCCGTATCTTCGCCTTCACCGCGCTGACCGTGGTTGGCGATGGCAAAGGCCGTGTTGGCTTCGGTCGTGGCAAGGCGCGTGAAGTGCCGGCCGCCATCCAGAAGGCCATGGAAGCTGCTCGCCGCAACATGATCCAGGTGGATCTGAACGGCACCACCCTGCAGTACCCGACCAAGTCCGCCCATGGCGCCTCCAAGGTGTACATGCAGCCGGCTTCCGAAGGTACCGGCATCATCGCCGGCGGCGCCATGCGTGCCGTCCTGGAAGTGGCCGGTGTGCAGAACGTTCTGGCCAAGTGCTACGGTTCGACCAACCCGGTCAACGTGGTATACGCCACCTTCAAGGGCCTGAAGAACATGCAGTCCCCTGAGTCGGTAGCGGCCAAGCGTGGCAAGAGCGTCGAGGAGATTCTCTAACCATGGCAACTGTCAAAGTTACCCTGATCAAAAGCCTGAACGGCCGTCTGGCCAATCACAAGGCTTGCGTCAAAGGCCTGGGCCTGCGTCGCATCAATCATACCGTCGAAGTTCAGGACACTCCTGAGAACCGCGGCATGATCAACAAGGCTTACTACCTGCTGCGTGTGGAGGGTTAATCCATGCAACTGAACGATCTGCGTTCCGCGCCGGGTGCCCGTCGCGAGAAGCTGCGTCCGGGCCGTGGCATCGGTAGCGGTCTGGGCAAGACCGGTGGCCGTGGTCACAAAGGTCAGACCTCTCGCTCCGGCGGCACCATCGCCCCGGGCTTCGAGGGTGGCCAGCAGCCGCTGCACCGCCGTCTGCCGAAGTTCGGCTTCAAGTCCCTGAAAGCCCTGGATCGCGCTGAGGTTCGTACCTCCGAGCTGGCCAAGGTCGAAGGCGAAGTCGTCACCGTGCAGGCCCTGAAGGATGCCAACGTGATCAACCGCAACGTACAGCGCGTCAAAGTCGTGCTGTCCGGTGAAGTTGCCCGCGCGGTCACCCTGAAAGGCATCGGCGCCACCAAGGGCGCTCGTGCGGCTATCGAAGCAGCTGGCGGCAAAATCGAGGACTAAATGGCTAAGCAAGGTGCTCTCTCTGCGCTGAGCAACGGTGGCGGTCTGTCCGAGCTCTGGGCACGTCTGCGTTTCCTGTTCCTGGCGATCATCGTCTATCGGATAGGTGCGCACATCCCGGTTCCGGGCATCAACCCCGATCGCTTGGCGGCACTGTTCCGGCAGAACGAGGGGACCATTCTTAGCCTCTTCAACATGTTTTCCGGCGGCGCGCTGGAGCGCATGAGCATCTTCGCACTGGGGATCATGCCGTACATCTCGGCATCGATCATCATGCAGCTCATGACCGCTATCAGCCCGCAGCTGGAGCAGTTGAAGAAAGAGGGTGAGTCTGGGCGTCGCAAGATCAGCCAGTACACCCGCTACGCAACGCTCGTCCTGGCACTGGTCCAGGCCATCGGCATGGCCGTTGGTCTGGGCAGCCAGGGCGTGGCCTTCTCCAATGACTTCGGCTTCTACTTCGTGGCAGTCACCACCTTCGTGGCGGGTGCGCTGTTCATGATGTGGCTGGGCGAGCAGATCACCGAGCGGGGCGTCGGCAATGGTATCTCCATGCTGATCTTCTCCGGGATCGTCGCCGGCCTGCCGCGCGCTATCGGGCAGTCCTTCGAGTCCGCCCGCCAAGGTGACATCAACATCTTCGCCCTGATCGCCGTAGGCCTGCTGGCCGTCGCGATCATCGCGTTCGTGGTGTTCATCGAGCGCGGTCAGCGCCGCATCGCCGTGCATTACGCCAAGCGCCAGCAAGGTCGCAAGGTGTTTGCCGCGCAAACCAGCCATCTGCCGCTGAAAGTGAACATGGCGGGCGTGATCCCGGCCATCTTCGCCAGCAGCATCCTGCTGTTCCCGGCGTCCCTGGGCGCCTGGTTCGGTCAGTCGGAGGGCCTGGGTTGGCTGCAGGACGTCGCGCAAGCGATCGCGCCGGGGCAGCCGCTGAACATTCTGCTGTTTAGTGCAGGGATCATCTTCTTCTGCTTCTTCTACACAGCGCTGATGTTCAATCCCAAGGACGTGGCGGAAAACCTCAAGAAGTCCGGTGCATTTATTCCGGGTATTCGTCCGGGCGAACAGTCCGCTCGCTACATCGATGGCGTGCTGACCCGTTTGACCATGTTCGGTGCCCTGTACATGACGGCGGTGTGCCTGTTGCCCCAGTTCCTGGTGGTGGCTGCTCACGTTCCGTTCTACCTCGGCGGGACCTCGTTGCTGATCGTGGTCGTGGTTGTGATGGACTTTATGGCCCAAGTACAATCGCACCTCGTTTCTCACCAGTACGAATCCCTCATGAAGAAAGCCAACCTGAAGGGTTATGGCGGCAGCAGCATGCTGCGCTGACCGGCCCGTAAGGTTAGTAGGAGTCACTGATGAAAGTTCGTGCATCGGTTAAGAAGCTGTGCCGCAACTGCAAGATCATCCGTCGCGAAGGCGTCGTTCGCGTGATCTGCAGCGCGGAGCCGCGTCACAAGCAGCGCCAAGGCTGAGTGTGAACCACGCGTTATAGCCCGGCAGCTAGTGCGCTGCCGGGTTGATTATTTGTTATTACAGCGCTAATATCCGCGCCCTTTCTTGGCTTCCTGGGCGCCGGGTAGCTGTCAATTGGAGTTTTTCTGAATGGCCCGTATTGCAGGCGTAAACATTCCGGATAACAAGCACACTGTTATCTCGCTGACCTACATCTATGGTGTCGGTCGCACCACCGCACAGAGCATCTGCGCTGCCACCGGCATCAGCCCGGTAGTGAAGATCAAGGAACTGAGCGAAGAGCAGATCGATTCGCTGCGCAACGAGGTGGCCAAGCTGACCACCGAAGGTGACCTGCGCCGCGAAATCAACATGAACATCAAGCGTCTGATGGACCTCGGTTGCTACCGCGGTCTGCGTCATCGTCGCGGTCTGCCGGTTCGCGGTCAGCGTACCAAGACCAACGCGCGCACCCGCAAGGGCCCGCGTAAGCCGATCCGCAAGTAATCGCTTAGGAATATAGTCATGGCAAAACCTGCTGCTCGTCCTCGTAAGAAAGTCAAAAAGACGGTGGTTGACGGGATCGCGCATATCCACGCGTCCTTCAACAACACCATCGTTACCATCACCGACCGTCAGGGCAACGCCCTGTCCTGGGCCACTTCCGGTGGTTCGGGTTTCCGCGGCTCGCGTAAGAGCACCCCGTTCGCTGCCCAGGTAGCGGCCGAGCGTGCCGGCCAGGCTGCTCTGGAATACGGTCTGAAGAACCTTGACGTCAACGTCAAAGGCCCGGGCCCGGGTCGCGAATCGGCTGTTCGTGCGCTGAATGCCTGCGGTTACAAGATCGCCAGCATTACCGACGTAACCCCGATCCCGCACAACGGCTGCCGCCCGCCGAAAAAGCGTCGCGTGTAATAGGAGACAGTGAGAAATGGCTCGTTACATTGGTCCCAAATGCAAACTGTCTCGCCGTGAAGGCACCGACCTGTTCCTGAAGAGCGGCGCTCGCGCTCTGGACTCCAAGTGCAAGGCCGAACAGGTTCCTGGCCAGCACGGCGCTCGCCGTGGCCGTCTGTCCGACTACGGTCTGCAGCTGCGTGAGAAGCAGAAAGTTCGCCGCATCTATGGCGTTCTGGAGCGTCAGTTCCGTGGTTACTACCAAGAGGCTTCCCGCCGCAAGGGCTCCACTGGTGAGAACCTGCTGCAACTGCTGGAATGCCGTCTGGACAACGTCGTCTACCGTATGGGCTTCGGTTCCACCCGTTCGGAATCCCGTCAGCTGGTGTCCCACAAGACCATCAGCGTGAACGGTCAGACCGTCAACATCCCGTCCTACCAGATCAAGGCCGGTGACGTCGTTGCTGTTCGCGAGAAGTCGAAGAACCAGCTGCGTATCGCCCAAGCCCTGGATCTGTGCGCCCAGCGCGGCCGCGTTGAATGGGTCGAAGTGGACGCCGACAAGAAGTCCGGTACCTTCAAGAGTGTTCCGGCTCGCGCCGATCTGTCCGCCGACATCAACGAAAACCTGATTGTCGAGCTCTACTCCAAGTAAGGGCTAGAAAATAGGTGCATCCATGCAGAGTTCGGTAAATGAGTTCCTGACCCCCCGCCACATCGATGTGCAGGTGGTCAGCCAAACCCGCGCCAAGATCACGCTCGAGCCTCTCGAGCGTGGCTTCGGCCATACCCTGGGCAACGCGCTGCGTCGCATCCTGTTGTCCTCCATGCCTGGCTGCGCAGTGGTCGAGGCCGAGATCGACGGCGTACTCCACGAGTACTCGGCGATCGAAGGTGTGCAGGAAGATGTCATCGAGATCCTGCTCAACCTGAAAGGTCTGGCCATCAAGCTGCACGGCCGTGACGAAGTGACGCTGACCCTGGCGAAAAAGGGCTCGGGTGTGGTGACCGCTGCCGATATTCAGCTGGATCATGATGTCGAGATCGTCAACGGTGACCATGTTATCGCCCACCTGGCCGATAACGGCGCGCTGAACATGAAGCTGAAAGTCGCTCGTGGCCGTGGCTACGAGCCGGCTGATGCCCGCTCGAGCGATGAAGACGAAAGCCGCAGCATCGGCCGTCTGCAACTCGACGCCTCGTTCAGCCCCGTACGTCGTGTTGCCTACGTGGTCGAGAACGCCCGTGTCGAACAGCGTACCAACCTGGACAAGCTGGTCCTCGATCTGGAAACCAACGGCACCCTGGACCCCGAAGAGGCTATCCGTCGCGCCGCTACCATCCTGCAACAGCAGCTGGCAGCGTTCGTGGACCTCAAGGGCGACAGCGAGCCCGTCGTTGAAGAGCAGGAAGACGAGATCGATCCGATCCTGCTGCGTCCGGTCGATGATCTGGAGCTGACCGTTCGTTCGGCCAACTGCCTGAAGGCGGAGAACATCTACTACATCGGTGACCTGATCCAGCGCACCGAAGTAGAGCTGCTGAAAACTCCGAACCTGGGCAAGAAGTCCCTGACCGAAATCAAGGACGTCCTGGCCTCTCGCGGTCTGTCCCTCGGTATGCGCCTCGACAACTGGCCGCCGGCAAGTCTTAAGAAAGACGACAAGGCTACTGCCTGATCGTCGTAGCTACCGAACGTAAAGTTTGGAAAGGAATTGAACCATGCGCCATCGTAAAAGTGGTCGTCACCTGAGCCGTACCAGCTCGCACCGCAAGGCCATGTTCCAGAACATGGCTGTGTCGCTGTTCGAGCACGAGCTGATCAAAACCACCCTGCCCAAAGCCAAGGAACTGCGCCGCGTTGCCGAGCCGCTGATCACCCTGGCCAAGGAAGACAGCGTCGCCAACCGTCGTCTGGCTTTCGACCGTACTCGTTCGAAAGAAGCCGTAGGCAAGCTGTTCAACGAGCTGGGCAAGCGCTACGCCAACCGTCCGGGCGGCTACCTGCGCATCCTCAAGTGCGGTTTCCGCGCTGGCGACAACGCCCCCATGGCGTACGTCGAGCTGGTTGATCGTGCTGTAGGCGGCGAAGCGGTTGAAGCTGCCGAGTAAGGCGAAAGCCACTCGTGAAAAACCGGGCCCAGGCCCGGTTTTTTATTGCCCGCCGGAAATGTATCTCGTTCCCTTCGGCCCCATGGTCCACGTGCCTGGTGAGGCGCCGCCGCGCCGTCGGGACTATCCTCGACTTGACGCGGATCATGGTCGTCGAGGAGCCAATTCTCTTCAATTCCTCATCGGACTCATGGAGCTGACTGATGCAAGGCCATGCTGAAGTAATCGACTACCTCAATACCCTGCTGACTGGCGAGCTGGCCGCGCGTGACCAGTACTTCATCCACTCGCGCATGTACGAGGACTGGGGGTTCGCCAAGCTCTACGAGCGCCTCAACCACGAGATGGAAGAGGAAACCCAGCACGCCGATGCCCTGATCCGCCGCATCCTGCTGCTGGAGGGCACGCCGCGCATGCGCCCCGACGATATCCACGCGGGCCGTACCGTGCCGGAGATGCTCGAGGCCGACCTCAAGCTGGAGCGCCAGGTGCGCGCAGCCCTGGCCAAGGGCATCGCCCTTTGCGAGCAGCACAAGGATTTCGTCAGCCGCGACATCCTGAAGGCCCAACTGGCCGACACCGAGGAAGACCATGCCTACTGGCTGGAGCAGCAACTCGGGCTGATCGCCAAGATAGGCCTGGAGAACTACCTGCAGTCGCAGATATGAGGTTCCACCCGCACTGAAAGAAGCCCCTCGCGCCCGCCGGACGCAGGGGCTTTTTTGTTGCCACTACGCGCTGCCGGGAGGATTGCAGTGCTGTATTGCCGCTGTTCGGGACGCTATCAGGCGCGGTTCTGGTAAGAGATAAAAACTATCGCACCGTTGCTTTTCATAAATTGGTCCCTCCAGCGGAGCGGTACTAGTCTTAACCCACCGTCGGCAAGCTGTCGATCAGACCGACCCGATGAGGACAAAGGAGAAAGCAATGTCGAATGAAGCGAAATGCCCGTTCCATTATGTTGCTGGTGGCGGCACCACCAACCAGGACTGGTGGCCGAATCAACTGAAGCTGGAAGTGCTGAACCAGCATTCGGAAAGATCCAACCCGTTGGGTGAGAAGTTCAACTATCGCGACGAGTTCAAGAAACTCGACTACTCGGCCCTGAAGGCCGACCTGAAACACCTGATGACCGACTCCCAGGAATGGTGGCCGGCCGACTGGGGCCACTACGGCGGCCTGATGATCCGCATGGCCTGGCACGCCGCCGGGACCTACCGCATCGCCGACGGCCGCGGCGGCGCCGGCCGTGCGCAACAACGCTTCGCCCCGCTGAACTCCTGGCCGGACAACGTCAGCCTGGACAAGGCGCGGCGCCTGCTCTGGCCGATCAAGCAGAAATATGGGCAGAAGATTTCCTGGGGCGACCTGATGGTGCTCGCCGGCAACGTGGCCCTGGAAACCATGGGTTTCCGTACCTTCGGTTTCGGCGCCGGCCGTGACGATGTCTGGGAGCCGGACACCGACGTCAACTGGGGTGACGAGAAAGCCTGGCTGGTGCACCGCGACCCCGAGGCCCTGGCCAAGAACCCCCTGGCCGCCACCGAGATGGGCCTGATCTACGTGAACCCGGAAGGCCCGAACGCCAGCGGCGACCCGCTCTCGGCCGCGCCGGCCATCCGTGCGACCTTCGGCAACATGGCGATGAACGACGAGGAAATCGTCGCCCTGATCGCCGGTGGCCATACCCTCGGCAAGACCCACGGCGCCGGCCCGGCCGATAACGTGGGCGCGGCACCCGAAGCCGCCTCCATCGAGCAGCAGGGCATCGGCTGGGCCAGCAGCTACGGCTCCGGCAGCGGTGCCGACGCCATCACCTCCGGCATCGAGGTGGTGTGGACGCAGACCCCCACCCAGTGGAGCAACTTCTTCTTCGAGAACCTGTTCAAGTACGAATGGGAGCAGACCCGCTCGCCCGCCGGGGCCATCCAGTGGGTCGCCAAGGACGCGCCGGAGATCATCCCCGATCCCTTCGATCCGTCGAAGAAGCGCAAACCGACCATGCTCACCACCGACCTGACCCTGCGCTTCGACCCCGAGTTCGGCAAGATCTCGCGGCGCTTCCTCAACGATCCGCAGGCCTTCGCCGACGCCTTCGCCCGCGCCTGGTTCAAGCTGACCCACCGCGACATGGGGCCGAAGGCCCGCTACCTCGGCCCGGAAGTGCCGAAGGAAGACCTGATCTGGCAAGACCCGCTGCCGCCGGCCACGCACAACCCGAGCGCCGCGGACATCGCCGAACTGAAGGCGAAGATCGCCGAGTCCGGCCTGTCGACCGCCGAGCTGGTGTCCACCGCCTGGGCCTCGGCCTCCACCTTCCGCGGTGGCGACAAGCGCGGTGGTGCTAATGGCGCGCGCATTCGCCTGGCGCCGCAGAAGGACTGGGAGGTCAATAACCCGCCGCAACTGGCCAAGGTGCTGGCCAAGCTCGACGAGATCCAGAGGAGCACCGGCAAGGCATCGCTGGCCGACGTGATAGTGCTGGCCGGCAACGTGGGCGTCGAGCAGGCCGCCAGGGCTGCTGGCGTGAACGTCGACGTGCCCTTCGCACCGGGCCGCGTGGACGCCCGCCAGGACCAGACCGACGTCGAGTCCTTCGAGGTGATCGAGCCCATCGCCGACGGCTTCCGCAACTACAAGAGCGCCAACCCCGGTACCTCCACCGAGGCACTGTTGGTCGACAAGGCCCAGTTGCTGACCCTGACCGCACCGGAAATGACCGTGCTGGTCGGCGGCCTGCGCATGCTCGGCGCCAACTACGATGGCAGCGCCCACGGCGTGTTCACCGACAAGCCCGGCGTGCTCAGCAACGACTTCTTCGTCAACCTGCTGGACATGGGCACCGTCTGGGCGCCTGTGGACGGCTCCGCGGAAGTCTTCGAAGGCCGCGCCCGCAAGGGCGGCGAACCGAAGTGGACCGCCACCCGTGCCGACCTGATCTTCGGTTCGCACTCGGTGCTGCGTGCGCTGGCCGAGGTCTACGCCAGCAGCGATGCCAAGGAGAAATTCGTCAAGGACTTCGTCGCCGCCTGGACCAAGGTGATGAACCTGGACCGCTTCGACCTGGCCTGATGTTCGTCGGCTGAAAAGAGAAAGCCCCGCTTCGCAGGCTGTGTGAAAAACCGAGCGGCTCTTCGAAGAGCGCGTTCCTACGTGAAATCTGAAGAGGCTTGGCTATTCAGCCAATCCAGAATCCACGTAGAAACGCGAAATCCAGGTTGTTTTTTAACCAGTGGGACCGATCCTGAGGTTTTCACACAGCCTGCGATGCGGGGCTTTTTCATGCCCGGCGATTTCACTCCAGGCGCAGGCCGGCCTTGAACGCCGCCATCTCGGCGAGCCGCTGCGGATATTCCGCCGCCGGGGCAGCGTAAGTCAGCGAATAGGCCGCCTCCCGCCCCAGCGCCACCTGCACCACCTGCTTCAGGACCTCGTTGCCGTTCTGGCTGACCGAGCAGACCAGTTCCAGAGCATCCAGCCCACCCAGCACGGCCTGCCGCGGCTTGCTGCAGGCCGCCTGGAAACCCTGGCGCAGGAAGTCGACCTGCAGCGACTTGCGCATCTGCAGGATCACCCGCTGCAGGTCCACATCCTTCGCCTCGGCCAGGCGGCTACGGGTGATTTCCACCACCAGCGCCTGGGAGCCGTCCGCCGCCAGCCTGACGCCACGCTCGCGGCGCAGCGCCGCGGCCTCGTCCGGCGCCTCGGGCGAACGCGTCACCTGCCAGCCCTCCGGCCATTCCGCCAGCCCGGAAGCCGCTGCCAGTCCACTGGCCATACACGCCAACAGCAAACCACCGAGAACACCGGCCCACCTACCGCCCATGCCACCTCCCACAACCGAGAAACACCGCACTTTTGCCAGGCAAACTATACCGATCACCGCCAATTGGCGCCCGGCACGAACGGCAATCAGCCAAACAGGCTGAACGCATCGACACCGATACAAACCTTACCCTGCCGATACCAAGTTTCGCGGGACACCCGCGGCACGGGCGTGTCTACTTTGCGCCCGTTTTTCCAACCCAGGTGTCGCCATGCTTTCCAGACTGACCAAAGTCACCCTGCTGCTCGCCCTTGTCTCGCTGTCCGGCTGCTGGCCGTTCTTCCCGCCCTTCGGCGGCCCGGGAGGCGGCGGACACGGCGGTGGCGGCCATGGCGGCGGCCCCGGCTTCGAGCACCGCTGAGGCAGCACCGCAGGGACGCCCCGCGCGGCCGGTGAATCCAATCGAGGACGGAGTCCACTCCTACATCCGTGCTTCCCTGGAACCGTAGGAGCGGACTCTGTCCGCCCTACGCCAAGCCCTCCCATGACGTAGGGCGAATAACCGCTCGCGGTTATCCGCCGTTGGCCGTGCCACCGGGACGCCCGGCGTGGCCGGTAAATCCAATCGCGGACGGAGTCCGCTCCTACGACCGTGCTTCCTGGAACCACAGGAGCAGACTTCGTCCGCGACCAGCCCCAAAACGCACCCAAACAAAAAGGGCGACCCTCGCGGATCGCCCTTTCTGCTACCGCCGAAGCGGTGAATTGGTAGGCACAATTGGACTCGAACCAACGACCCCCACCATGTCAAGGTGGTGCTCTAACCAGCTGAGCTATGTGCCTAAAGAAAAAGGCGACCTTGTATCGATCGCCCTTTCGCTACCGCCGAAGCGGGAATTTGGTAGGCACAATTGGACTCGAACCAACGACCCCCACCATGTCAAGGTGGTGCTCTAACCAACTGAGCTATGTGCCTAGCGATGGGGGCGCATTTTACGCGAAGGCGTTGAGCCGTCAAGCATTTTTTCGCTAACCCCCTGAAAAAGGGAATTTTTTTATGTTCGTTCTCGCGTAAAAAATTTTGCACGGCCACTAGCCGAGTGATTTCGACTCGGGTAGCATCAGCCCATCTCGTAAAAAATAACAAACACAGGTGCAATATGCCGCACACTTCTTATCCCACTTCCTACTATGCAGCCTCGGCCAATCCGGTCCCGCCGCGCCCCGAGCTCAAGGGCGAGAGCGAAACCGACGTCTGCATCATCGGCGCGGGCTACACCGGTCTGTCCACCGCCCTCTTCCTGCTGGAGAACGGCTTCAAGGTGACCGTGCTGGAGGCCGCCAAGGTCGGCTTCGGCGCGTCCGGCCGCAACGGTGGCCAGATCGTCAACAGCTACAGCCGCGACATCGACGTCATCGAACGCACCGTCGGCCCGAAGCAGGCGCAACTGCTCGGCCAGATGGCCTTCGAGGGCGGCCGCATCATCCGCGAGCGCATCGCCAGGTACGACATCCAGTGCGACCTGAAGGACGGTGGCGTGTTCGCCGCCCTCAGCGCCAAGCAGATGGGCCACCTGGAGTCGCAGAAGAAGCTCTGGGAGCGTTTCGGCCACACCCAGCTGGAACTGATGGACGCCAAGCGCATCCGCGAAGTGGTGAAGACCGACAGCTATATCGGCGGCATGCTCGACATGAGCGGCGGCCACATCCACCCGCTGAACCTCGCCCTGGGCGAAGCCGCGGCCGTGGAATCCCTCGGCGGCGTGATCCACGAGCAGTCCCCGGCGGTGAAGATCGACCGTGGCGCCAACCCGGTGGTGCACACCCCGCAAGGCCGGGTGAAGGCCAAGTTCGTGGTGGTCGCCGGCAACGCCTACCTCGGCGGCCTGGTTCCGGAGCTGGCCTCCAAGTCCATGCCGTGCGGCACCCAGGTGATCACCACCGAGCCGCTGGGCGACGAGCTGGCCAGGAGCCTGCTGCCCCAGGACTACTGCGTCGAGGACTGCAACTACCTGCTCGACTACTACCGCCTGACCAGCGACAAGCGCCTGATCTTCGGCGGCGGCGTGGTCTACGGCGCCCGTGATCCGTCGAACATCGAAGCCATCATCCGTCCGAAGATGCTCAAGGTCTTCCCGCAGCTGAAGAACGTGAAGATCGACTTCGCCTGGACCGGCAACTTCCTGCTGACCCTGTCGCGCCTGCCGCAGGTCGGCCGGATCGGCGACAACATCTACTATTCCCAGGGCTGCAGCGGCCACGGCGTCACCTACACCCACCTGGCCGGCAAGGTGCTGGCCGAGGCCCTGCGCGGCCAGGCCGAGCGCTTCGACGCCTTCGCCGACCTGCCGCACTACCCCTTCCCGGGCGGCCGCATGTTCCAGGTGCCCTTCTCCGCGATCGGCGCCTGGTACTACAACCTGCGCGACAAGCTGGGCGTGTAACCTACCCCGCGAACGACGACGGCGCCCTAGGGCGCCGTTTTCATTGGCGCGCCGCTGTCGCTGCGGATCTGCGCATGGCTGATCAGGGCGAAGATCAGGCTGCCGCCGACGATGTTGCCGGCCAGGGTGGGCAGCGCGAAGTCCAGCAGGAAGGCCTTCCAGCCCAGCTCTCCGGCCCACATCAGGTAGCCGACCTCGCAGGTGCCGACCACGATGTGGCTGAAGCTGCCCAGCGACATCAGGTAGGTGACCAGGATGATGATCCACACCTTGGCGCCCTCCGCCGCCGGCACCAGCCAGACCATGGTGGCGATCATCCAGCCGGAGACGATGCCGCGGGAGAACATCTGCCAGCCGTCGTTCTCCATGACCTCGCGGCCGATCTCGAGGAAGGCCTGGTCGGTCTTCGCATCGAAGATCGGCAGGTGCAGCATGGCGTAAGCGAACAGCAGCGCGCCGACGACGTTGCCCAGCAGCACCACGCCCCACAGGCGCAGCAACTGCCCGGCCTTGCGCAGGGTCGGCTCGCTCATCAGCGGCAGCACCGCGGTCAGGGTGTTCTCGGTGAACAGCTGCTGGCGGGCGAGGATGATGGCGAGGAACCCCACCGGGTAGCCGAGGCTGGTGACAATGGCCGCGCTGTCGTGCTCCGGCAGCCTGGCGCGGAACAGCCCCATGGCCATCAGCGACAGGCCGATGGTCAGCCCGGCGGCCAGGGCCGACCACCAGAGCGCCGCCAGGGTGCGCTCCAGCTCGTGGTTGCCCTGCAGGCGGATCACCTCGTGGAGCACCAGCGCCCGGGGCGGCTGGGCCTTCTCGACCTTGCGGCGCTCCTCGGCGGAAAGATCGTCCGCGGTATCGCCCTTCTCGCCAGCCCTGGCCGAACCGGGGCGGACCTTCCCGGCGCCATCGCCCGCCGGGTGCTGCTTGTCGCTGGCCATGGCCTGCACCTCCTGGAGGAATGCCATTTAGGCCGGCGGCCAAGCGCAGCGGTTCAAAGAAAATGCACGCGGCGCCTCAAAGTGCGGGGCAGGCGGGCGCGGCGCTGCATTGCCCGGAAGCCACCGGCGCCGCCCGGGGCGCCTGGAGGAAGCGCGCATCCGTCGGCGCCAGCTGGTGCGCGCAGCTCGCCGGGGCGCGGGCCTGCTCGCCGCAGCCGCGCTCGGCCATGACGTTGGCCAGGTTGTACCAGGCGGCGGCGAAGTCCGGCCGGGCGGCCACGCTGTGGCGCAGCGCCGTTTCGGCCCCGCCCAGGTCGCCGGCGGCGTAGCGGGCGTTGGCCAGGGCGAACCAGCCCAGCGGCTCCTGCGGCCAGGCCCGGGTGGCGGTGCGGTAGGCCTGGTCGGCCAGGGCCTGTTGCCCGGTTTCCTCCAGGTCGTGGGCCGCGCGCAGCCACCGTGTCGGTTCGACGCTGGCCGGCAGCCGGTCGGCCGGCAGCGTCAGCACCGCCCAGCGCCCGCTGCGCCGCCAGGTGACGTCGAACGCGGTGAAGTCGATCACCAGGCGCTGGGTGATGCCGGAGCGCAGCACCAGCTCGTGGCGGTCGCGGTCATAGCCGACCACCACGGCGTAGTGCCACATCGGCAACCAGTCCAGGCCGTTGTTCTGCAGCACCAGCACCGGGTTGCCGGCGGCCACTTCCTTGAGCACGTCCTCCAGGCGCGGGCGCAGCGGGTAGACCAGCAGGCCGCGCTCGCGCGCCGCGGCCACCAGCTCGACCTGCAGGCTGCCCTGGCGCTGCGGCAGGAACACCCGCTCCTTCAACTGGTTCGGCGTCACCCGCACACCGCGCTGGTTGAGCACGGTGGCGAGCGCCGCCGGCCCGCACTGGTATTGCTGCTGGGGAAAGAACTGCACCTCGGCCAGCTCGACGCGCCGTGGCAGCGCGTCGACCTCCGCCGGCAGCCGCGGCGCCGTGGCGCAGCCGCCGAGCAGCAGCGCCGCCAGGGCCACGGCAGCGGCGGCACGCCTCAACGCTGGCACCGCACGAAGGTGAAGATATGCGTGATGCAGAGCATGTCGGTGATGATGAAGATCAGCAGGAACAGGATGATGATGCCGATGATGCCACCGGCCGGCGCCTGGTCCAGCTGCTGGTTGAACTGCGCCAGCTCCTCGTTGGACAGGCTCTTGATGCGCTGCTCGACCTGGCTGCGCTCCACGCCCATGGACTGCAGCTTCTTCTGTACGCCCTGGTCATCGAGCATGCGCAGCAACTGCTCGCGGTCGACGTGCTGCTGTTGCGCCTGCAACACCTCACCGGTGCCCACCATCGCCGCCTGCGCCAGGGGCACCTCGGCGACCACGCCCAACTGCGCCAGCACCAGCACGGCCGCCAGCCGCTTCACCCGCTTTGTGATTGTCATTCTGGGTCTCCTCCACTTTGACGCGCTAGCAGACCGCCGGGGAAGGCCGGAGGTTCCGCGCGGCCAAGCACGGTTGCACAAGCAAAGCCCGGGCACCGCAGGCGGGCAAAAGCTGCCGCCGAACGAGGCGCCTTCTGTTCAGATCACGGCGTCAGGCGTTTGGTTCGAAGCGCAAGCGTCGCCAGTCCAGGGCCAGGTGGCCGAGGTACACGCAAGGGTAGGCATGGGGCAGCAGAAAGTGCTCGTGGCCGGCCACGGCCAGCCCGGCTCGCCGGCAGTCCAGGCGCAACAGGTGGCCCCAGGCGTATGCCTGGGCATCGAAGGCCTGCGGGCCGAAGGTGGCTTCCGGCCAGCGCGCCCGACACCAATCGCGCAGCGCCCGGGCGTCGCGCACGGCGGGCAGGCAGGCGATCCTGACCTCGTCGTCGCGCCAGTCCAGCGCCTGCTGCGCGTCGAAGGCGGCCTGGCGCGCCAGCGGCAACGGGCGGACCCTGGCGCCGCCGGCCAGGGGCTCCAGCGTCACCGCCAGCGGCTGCCAGCTGCTGTGCTCCAGCGCCCAGAGCAGGTCGCCGTCGACTTCCAGCGACGGCCGCCCCGCCACCCGCTGGCGGAAACCGTCGCAGACCAGACAGCAGTCGCCCAGTGGAATTCGCAGTTGACTCTCGCTCACATCGGCCTCGCAGCACATCGGCCGCGTGATTCTAGGGAAAGCCCCTGGCCGACGGAAAGCCCTGTCGGGGCATCGTCCCTGCTCCTCAGCCGCCGGTCATGCTCATGAAGCGCAGCACCTGGACCTGCTCGGCGGCGTCGAAGTGATGCCGCTGCGGCTTGAGCTGCAGCGCCTCGACCAGCGCCGCGCGCAGCCGGGCGCCGTCGCCGGGGTGGCTGCGCAGCAGCTGGCGCAGGTCCAGCGCGCCTTCATGGCCGAGGCAGAGCACCAGCTTGCCCTCCGCGGTGACGCGCACGCGGTTGCAGTCGCCGCAGAAGTTGTGGCTGTGCGGCGAGATGAAGCCGATGCGGCTGGGCAGGCCGTCGACGCGGTAGTAGCGCGAGGGGCCGCCGCTGCGCTCCAGGCTGGGCGTCAGTTGCCAGCGTTCGGCCAGGCGGGCGCGCACCTCGTCGCTGCTGCAGAGGGTCTGCGCGCGGTCGTGGCTACTGATGCTGCCCAGCGGCATCTCCTCGATGAAACTGATGTCCAGGGCTCGGGCGAGCGCGTATTCCACCAGTTCGCAGACCTCGTCGTCGTTGCGCCCCTTCTGCACCACGCAGTTAAGCTTGATGCGCTCGAAGCCCGCCGCCCGCGCCGCGTCTATCCCCGCCAGCACCTGGGGCAGGCGGTCGCTGCGGGTGAAGGCGGCGAAGCGCTCGCGGCGCAGCGAATCCAGGCTGATGTTCAGCCGGCGTACGCCGGCGGCGCGCAGCTCGGCCGCGCGGCCGGCCAGTTGCGAACCGTTGCTGGTGATCGCCAGGTCCTCCAGCTCGGGGCGCGCGCCCAGGCGCGCCAGCAGCGAGGTCAGGCCCTTGCGTACCAGCGGCTCGCCGCCGGTGATGCGGATGCGCCGCACGCCCAGGGCGATGAAGGCGTCGGCTACCGTATAGAGCTCTTCCAGGCTCAGCACCTGGTCGCGCGGCAGGAACTGCATGTCTTCGCCCATGCAGTAGGTGCAGCGGAAGTCGCAACGGTCGGTCACCGACAGGCGCAGGTAGGTGATGCGGCGGCCGAAGGGGTCGACCAGTTGGCTGTCGGACATGGCGACGCTCTCGTGGAAGGCCGGGCGCCGTGGCGACGCCGGGGTCCGCAGACTCTACAGAAAAGCTGAACCACGGGTCAACTTTCAGCACAGGGCCCTTGCTTGAGGGGCCCGCGAGGCCGGTGCTACCATCGCCGGCCCAGCCATGGGCAACCGCGCACAAGAAGACCCAGCAGACCATGACCAGCATTCGCGAACGCAACCGACGCCTGATCCTCCGCGCCGCCAGCGAAGAGTTCGCCGAAAAGGGCTTCGCCGCCACCAAGACCAGCGACATAGCGGCGCGCGCCGGGCTGCCCAAGCCCAACGTCTACTACTACTTCCAGTCCAAGGAAAACCTCTACCGCAGCGTGCTGGAAAGCGTGGTGGAGCCGCTGCTGCAGGCCTCCGCGCCGTTCCGCGAGGACGACGAGCCGGCCGAGGCGCTCAAGGCCTACATCCGCTCCAAGGTGCGCATCTCCCAGGAGCTGCCGCACGCCTCCAAGGTGTTCGCCAGCGAGCTGATGCACGGCGCGCCGCACCTGCCCAGGGAGTACCTGGACGAGCTGAACGCCCAGGCCCAGCGCAACATCGCCTGCCTGCAGAGCTGGATCGACCGCGGCCTGCTGGCCCCGGTGGACCCGCACCACCTGCTGTTCACCATCTGGGCGGCGACCCAGACCTACGCCGACTTCGACTGGCAGATCTCCATGGTCACCGGCAAGGACAGCCTCAGCGACGCCGACTTCGAGGCCGCCGCCGAGACCATCACCCGCCTGGTGCTGCGCGGCACCGCGCCGGACGCCGGCGAGCCGGCCAAGGCCAGCGGCCGCATGCGGCCGTTGCCGCTGTAGGGCGCATAACGCCTACGGCGTTATCCGCCGTTTGACCTTGGCCCCAGGCCACTCCGGGTTCAACCTCGGCGCTATTCATGGCCTGGGTGTATCGGCGGATAACCGCGAACGGTTATTCGCCCTACGTCCTTCTCGACAGCCTTTGTAGGAGCGAGCTTGCTCGCGAACAGCCTCGCTGCGGGGGTTGGTTCGCGAGCAAGCTCGCTCCTACGAAAAGCTGTGTTGCTCCCTACCCCGCGTCGGCCACCAGGCCGGCGGCCTGGATGCCGCGGATGGCGCATTGCTCGTCGATGTCCGAGGCATCGCCGCTGATGCCGATGGCGCCGAGCACGCGGTTGTCCCGGTCGCGGATCAGCACGCCGCCCGGCGCCGGCACCACGTTGCCCTGGGCCAGGGTGTTCACCGCGGCGATGAACGACGGGCGCTGCTGGGCGTCGGCGGCCAGGGCGCGCGACGACTTGCCCAGGGCCACCGCGCCCCAGGCCTTGCCGATGGCCACCTGCGGGCGCAGCAGGCTGGCGCCGTCCTCGCGCTGCAGGGCCACCAGGTGGCCGCCGGCGTCGAGCACCGCCACGGTCAGCGGCGCGGTGGAGAGTTCGCGGCCGGCGGCCAGGGCGCTGCGGGTGATGGCCAGGGCGGTGTCGAGGTTGATTTCGCTCATGAGGGGTTCCTCGCGGAAAGGGATAAGACGTTCACCCACGCCCTCCCGTGGAAGGACGCGGCATGGCAAAGCCCTTGATGGAATAGCCGAAGGAAGCCCCGGACGCAACGAATAAATACAATACTGCGACATTTTGTACACAATAACAAACCAAGAAAAATACAACGCCAGTATCGAATAAACCGCTCAAGGATGCCGGGTTTCCCAGTACCCCGGGGTGTTGTAGATGTCCTTCAGGTAGTCGATGAAGAAGCGCACCTTGGCCGGCAGGTAGCGCTGTTGCGGGTACACCGCCTGGATGTCGTAGGCCGGGATCTCGTACTCGTCGAGCACCGTCACCAGCTCGCCGGCCTTGAGCTCGGCCTGGATCTCCCAGGTGGAGCGCCAGCCGATGCCCAGGCCCTGCTTGACCCAGTCGTAGAGCAGCTCGCCGTCGTTGCAGTCGAGGTTGCCGGAGACCCGCACCGCCACCTGCCGGCCGTCGCGCAGGAAGGTCCAGCCGCGCTGCTGGCCGCCCTGCAGGTTGAAGGCCAGGCAGTTGTGCCGCGCCAGGTCCTCCAGCAGCCGCGGCACGCCGTGCAGCTCGAAGTACGAAGGCGCGCCGCAGACCACCCGGCGGTTGGGGAACAGCTTGACCGCCACGTAGTTGGGGTCGGTGACCTCGCCGATGCGGATGCCCATGTCGTAGCCCTGGCGCACCAGGTCCACCAGGCTGTCGGTGAAGTTGAACGACAGCTTCAGGTCCGGGTAGCGCGCCAGGAACGCCGGCGCGTGGGGCGCGATGTGGCGCCGGCCAAACGCCGCCGGGGCCGACACCACCAGGTGCCCGCGCACCGAGTTGCCGCCGCGGGTGACGCTGGCATCGGCCTCGTCGAAGTCCTTGAGCAGGCTGCGCGCGCGCTCCAGGTACTGCTCGCCCAGGTCGGTCAGCTGCAGGCCGCGGGTCGAGCGGTGCATCAGCTTCACGCCCAGGTGCCGCTCCAGGGCGTCCAGGCGCCGGCCCATGACCACCGGGGTCACGCCTTCGCTGAGCGCCGCCGAGGCGAAGCTGCCGTTGTCCGCCACCAGGACGAAACTGCGGATGAGGGTATAGCGGTCCATTCGATACTCCAGATATCGACAGAACTAAAGTATCCATCAATTCCGTCACCTTGGCACAGCCGGCATCCTTGCCCCCAACAAGAAAACCACCGACTCAAGAGGAAAGGTCATGGCCAAAATGAGAGCGATCGAGGCGGCCGTCCTGGTCATGCGCCGCGAAGGCGTGGATACCGCCTTCGGCGTACCGGGCGCGGCCATCAACCCCATGTACGCGGCGATGAAGAAGCTCGGCGGCATCGACCACGTGCTGGCCCGCCACGTCGAGGGCGCCTCGCACATGGCCGAAGGCTACACCCGCACCAGCGCCGGCAACATCGGCGTGTGCATCGGCACCTCGGGCCCGGCCGGCACCGACATGGTCACCGGCCTGTACTCGGCCTCCGCCGACTCCATCCCGATCCTCTGCATCACCGGCCAGGCGCCGCGTGCCCGCCTGCACAAGGAAGACTTCCAGGCGGTGGACATCACCAGCATCGTCAAGCCGGTGACCAAGTGGGCCACCACCGTGCTGGAGCCGGGCCAGGTGCCCTACGTCTTCCAGAAGGCCTTCTACGAAATGCGCAGCGGCCGCCCCGGCCCGGTGCTGATCGACCTGCCGTTCGACGTGCAGATGGCCGAGATCGAGTTCGACATCGACGCCTACGAGCCGCTGCCGGTGCACCGCCCGAGCGCCACCCGCGCCCAGGCCGAGAAGGCCCTGGCCCTGCTCAACGATGCCGAGCGCCCGCTGCTGGTCGCCGGCGGCGGCATCATCAACGCCGACGCCTCGCACAAGCTGGTGGAATTCGCCGAACTGCTCGGCGTGCCGGTGATCCCGACCCTGATGGGCTGGGGCACGATTCCCGACGACCACCCGCTGATGGCCGGCATGTGCGGCCTGCAGACTTCGCACCGCTACGGCAACGCCACCCTGCTGGAGTCCGACCTGGTGTTCGGCATCGGCAACCGCTGGGCCAACCGCCACACCGGTTCCGTCGACGTCTACACCGCCGGGCGCAAGTTCATCCACGTGGACATCGAACCGACCCAGATCGGCCGTGTGTTCACCCCGGACCTGGGCATCGTCTCCGACGCCGGCGCCGCCCTGGACGTGTTCCTCGAAGTGGCCCGCGAGTGGAAGGCCGCGGGCAGGCTGAAGGAGCGCATGGCCTGGGTCGAGGCCTGCCGCGAGCGCAAGCGCACCCTGCAGCGCAAGACCCACTTCGACAACGTGCCGGTCAAGCCGCAGCGCGTGTACGAGGAAATGAACGAGTTCTTCGGCAAGGACACCTGCTACGTCAGCACCATCGGCCTGTCGCAGATCGCCGGCGCGCAGTTCCTCCACGTCTACAAGCCGCGCCACTGGATCAACTGCGGCCAGGCCGGCCCGCTGGGCTGGACCATCCCCGCGGCCCTGGGCGTGGTCAAGGCCGACCCCAGCCGCCAGGTGGTGGCGCTGTCCGGCGACTACGACTTCCAGTTCATGATCGAGGAGCTGGCCGCCGGCGCGCAGTTCAACCTGCCGTACATCCACGTGCTGGTGAACAACTCCTACCTGGGGCTGATCCGCCAGGCCCAGCGCGGCTTCGAGATCGACTACTGCGTGCAGCTGGCGTTCGACAACGTCAACGCGCCGGAACTCAACGGCTACGGCGTGGACCACGTCGCCGTGGTGGAAGGCTTGGGCTGCAAGGCGATCCGCGTGTTCGACCCGAACCAGATCGGCGCCGCCTTCGCCCAGGCCCGCGAACTGATGCAGCAGCACCGCGTGCCGGTGGTGGTGGAAGTGATCCTGGAGCGCGTGACCAACATCGCCATGGGCACCGAGATCGACGCCATCAACGAGTTCGAGGAACTGGCCCAGTCCCGCGCCGACGCGCCCACCGCCGTCTCTCTATTGGATTGAGCCGCTGCTCGACTGACGAAGTACCGGGCCCCGCGTGCAGGGGAGCCGTGGCAGGGATAACCACAACCTGTGCACGGCGGGGCCCACCCTTACGGAAATACGTGTTTCACCACCAGGAGGCCCCGACATGCCCCGTTTCTGCGCCAACCTGTCCATGCTCTTCACCGAGGTGGACTTCCTCGACCGCTTCGAAGCCGCCGCCAAGGCCGGTTTCAGCGGCGTCGAATACCTCTTCCCCTATGACTTCGAGGCCGAGGTCATCAAGGCCAAGCTGCAGGAGAACGGCCTGGAGCAGGTGCTGTTCAACCTGCCCGCCGGCGACTGGGGCAAGGGCGAACGCGGCATCGCCTGCCACCCCGACCGCGTCGAGGAATTCCGCGCCGGCGTCGACAAGGCCATCGCCTACGCCAAGGTGCTGGGCAACAAGCAGGTCAACTGCCTGGCCGGCATCCGCCCGCAGGGGTACGACTGCGCGACCATCGAGAACACCTTCCTGAACAACCTGGAGTACGCCGCCGAGAAGCTCGAGGCCGCGGGCATCAAGCTGGTCATGGAGATGATCAACACCCTCGACATCCCCGGCTTCTACCTGCAGACCACCAAGCAGGCGCTGGACGTCCGCGAGAAGGTGGGCAGCCCCAACCTGTTCCTGCAGTACGACATCTACCACATGCAGATCATGGAAGGTGACCTAGCCCGGACCATGGAGAAGAACCTGGCGGCCATCAACCACATCCAGCTGGCCGACAACCCCGGCCGCCACGAACCGGGCACCGGCGAGATCAACTACCGCTTCCTGTTCGGCCACCTCGACCGCATCGGCTACCAGGGCTGGATCGGCTGCGAGTACAAGCCGGCCACCACCACCGAGGCGGGGCTGGGCTGGCTGAAGAGCCATAACGCGATCTGACGATTTTTTACTGGGTTCCCGCGTTCGCGGGAATGACGGGAAAAACGAATCTTCCCACCGTCACCCCCGCGAACGCGGGGGCCCAATAAACCCCTACGAGAAACCAGGAGACACCCTCATGGCCAAGATCGGATTCATCGGCACCGGCATCATGGGCCTGCCCATGGCGCAGAACCTGCAGAAAGCCGGCCACCAGCTGTTCCTCTCCACCCACCACGACAAGGCCCCGACCGCGCTGGTCGAAGCCGGCGCCGTGGCCCTGGCCAACCCGAAGGAAGTGGCCCAGGAAGCCGAGTTCATCATCGTCATGGTGCCCGACACCCCGCAGGTCGAGGACGTGCTGTTCCGCCAGGACGGCATCGCCGAAGGCGTCGGCCCGAACAAGGTGGTGATCGACATGAGCTCCATCTCGCCCACCGCCACCAAGGCCTTCGCCGAGAAGATCAAGGCCACCGGCGCGCAGTACCTGGACGCCCCGGTGTCCGGCGGCGAGGTCGGCGCCAAGGCGGCGACCCTCAGCATCATGGTCGGCGGCTGCCCGAACACCTTCGAACGCGCCCTGCCGCTGCTCCAGGCCATGGGCAAGAACATCACCCGCGTCGGTGGCAACGGCGACGGCCAGACCGCCAAGGTGGCCAACCAGATCATCGTCGCGCTGAACATCCAGGCGGTGGCCGAGGCCCTGCTGTTCGCCGCGCGCAACGGCGCCGACCCGGCCAAGGTGCGCGAGGCGCTGATGGGCGGCTTCGCCTCCTCGCGCATCCTCGAGGTGCACGGCGAGCGCATGGTCAAGGGCACCTTCGACCCGGGCTTCCGCATCAGCCTGCACCAGAAGGACCTCAACCTGGCCCTGGCCGGCGCCCGCGAACTGGGCCTGAACCTGCCCAACACCGCCAACGCCCAGCAGGTGTTCAGCACCTGCGCGGCCCTGGGCGGCAGCAACTGGGACCACTCCGGGTTGATCAAGGGCCTGGAGCACATGGCCAACTTCTCGATCCGCAAGGACTGAGAAATCGGACCCTAGGATGGCGTTGAGCGCAGCGATACCCATCGATTCATGCAGCATGGGTTTCGCAAGCTCAACCCATGCTACGGGCCAGTCACTGGTTTCCCGCGTTCGCGGGAATGACGGGAACACACTCGGCTTCGTTATGGGAGTGATGAAGCAGAGTTGAAGCATGAACGTCACCCCCGCGAACGCGGGGGCCCAGCGACTCGCTTTCGAACCCCGGCCGGCGTGAACACGGCCTCGCCGGCCGGGCGCTTCGAAGGCATCGCCCAGGCGCTTGCCCCCAGGCGCCTGCGCAATGCCGCAATGAAAGAACAACGACAAGAAACCTGAGGAGCCCCAGATGAGCCTCGACCCACGCGCCCTGCTGCGCGAGCTGTTCGACACTGCCATCGCCGCCGCCCACCCGGCGCAGACGCTGGCCCGCCACCTGCCGCGGGTGCATGGCGGGCGCACCATCGTCATCGGCGCCGGCAAGGCCGCCGGGGCCATGGCCGAAGTGGTCGAGGCGCACTGGAAGGACGAGCAGGTGGACGGCCTGGTGGTCGCCCCCTACGGCTACGGAGCCAACTGCCAGCGCATCGAAGTGGTGGAAGCCGCGCACCCGGTGCCGGACGACGCCGGCGAGCGCGTCGCCCGCCGCGTGCTGGAACTGGTCAGTGACCTCAGCGAAGACGACCGGGTGATCTTCCTGCTCTCCGGCGGCGGCTCGGCGCTGCTCGCCCTGCCCGCCGAGGGCATCTCCCTGGACGACAAGCGCGCCCTGAACAAGGCCCTGCTCAAGTCCGGCGCCGCCATCGACGAGATGAACTGCGTGCGCAAGCACCTCTCGGCGATCAAGGGCGGCCGCCTGGCCCGCGCCTGCTGGCCGGCCAGCGTGTACACCTACGCGATTTCCGACGTGCCCGGCGACGAGGCCACGGTGATCGCCTCCGGCCCCACCGTGGGCGACCCGACCACTTCCGCCGACGCCCTGGCCATCCTCAAGCGCTACGGCATCGACACTCCGGCGCACATCCGCGCCTGGCTGGAAGACCCGCGCTCGGAGACGGTCAAGCCCGGCGATGACTGCCTGTCGCGCAGCTACTTCACCCTCATCGCCACGCCGCAGCAGGCGCTCGACGCGGCTGCCGCCAAGGCCCGCGCCGCCGGCCTGGAGGTACTGATCCTCGGCGACCTGGAGGGCGAGTCGCGCGACGTGGCCAAGGTCCACGCCGGCATCGCCCGCCAGGTGCGCAAGCACGGCCAGCCGCTGGCCGCGCCCTGCCTGGTCCTCTCCGGCGGCGAGACCACCGTGACCGTGCGCGGCAAGGGCCGCGGCGGGCGCAACGCCGAGTTCCTGCTCAGCCTCACCGCCGCGCTCAAGGGCGAGCCGGGCATCTGGGCGCTGGCCGGCGACACCGACGGCATCGACGGCATGGAGAACAACGCCGGCGCCCTGATGAGCCCGTGCAGCTACAAGCGCGCCCTGGCCGCCGGGCTGAACCCGCTGCACGAGCTGGACGACAACAACGGCTACGGCTTCTTCGCCGAACTGGGCGACCTGGTGGTCACCAGGCCGACCCGCACCAACGTCAACGACTTCCGCGCCATCCTGGTCCTCGAGAGTGCCGAGCAATGAACAACGACAAGAAGGTCAAGATCCTCGCCACCCTCGGCCCGGCCATCAAGGGCCGCGAGGACGTGCGTGCCCTGGTGGAGGCCGGCGCCAACCTGTTCCGCCTGAACTTCAGCCACGGCGAGCACGCCGACCACGCCCAGCGCTACCAGTGGGTGCGCGAGGTGGAGGCCGAACTGGGCATGCCCATCGGCATCCTCATGGACCTGCAGGGGCCGAAGCTGCGCGTCGGCCGTTTCGAAGGCGGCGCGGTGGCCCTGCAGAAGGGCCAGAGCTTCACCCTCGACCTGAATGACGCCCCGGGCGACGAGCGCCGCGTGATGCTGCCGCACCCGGAGATCATCCAGGCCCTGGAGCCGGGCATGAGCCTGTTGCTGGACGACGGCCGTATCCGCCTGCAGGTGCTGAACAACCACGGCGACGCCATCGAGACCCGCGTGCTCAACAGCGGCGAGCTGTCCGACCGCAAGGGCGTCAACGTGCCCGAGGCGGTGCTCAAGCTCAGCCCGCTGACCGCCAAGGACCGCCGCGACCTGGCGTTCGGCCTGGAACTGGGCGCGGACTGGGTGGCGCTGTCCTTCGTGCAACGCCCCGAGGATATAGAGGAAGCCCGCGCGCTGATCGGCGACAAGGCCTTCATCATGGCCAAGATCGAGAAGCCCTCGGCGGTGCAGAGCATCGAGGAGATCGCCCGCCTGGCCGACGCCATCATGGTGGCCCGCGGCGACCTCGGCGTGGAAGTGCCGGCGCAGAACGTGCCGGGCATCCAGAAGCGCATCATCCAGGTCTGCCGCCAGCTCGGCCGGCCGGTGGTGGTGGCCACGCAGATGCTCGAATCCATGCGCTTCGCCCCGGCGCCGACGCGCGCCGAGGTCACCGACGTGGCCACCGCGGTCAGCGAAGGCGCCGACTGCGTGATGCTCAGCGCCGAGACCGCTTCCGGCCAGTACCCGCTGGAAGCGGTGGAGATGATGGCCAAGATCATCCGCCAGGTGGAAGCCGAGCCGGACTACCAGGGCCAGCTGGAACTCAACCGCCCGGAACCGGACGCCACCGTGTCCGACGCCATCAGCTGCGCCATCCGCCGCATCAGCCGCATCCTGCCGGTGGCGGTGCTGGTCAACTACACCGAGTCCGGCGCCTCCACCCTGCGCGCCTCGCGCGAGCGGCCCAAGGCGCCGATCCTCAGCCTGACGCCCAACCTCAAGGCGGCGCGGCGGCTGAGCGTGGCCTGGGGCGTGTACTCGGTGGTCAACGAGCAACTGGCCCACGTCGACGAGATCTGCGCCACCGCCCTGGAGATCGCCCTGGCCCAACGCATGGCCCAGCGCGGCGACACCGTGGTGGTGACGGCGGGGCTGCCGTTCGGGCAGCCGGGGAGTACCAACATGCTGCGGATCGAGACGGTGGCGCCGGCGTTGTCGGTCTGAAGAGCCCCTCTCCCCAACCCTTTCCCGCAAGCGGGAGAGGGAGCTGAACGGCAGAAAGCGCAGCGCCGGAGTCACCGGCCACGCCGAACCGCCCCCTCTCCCTCCGGGAGAGGGCTGGGGTGAGGGAAAAAGAGTTCCGGAGCCACGCCCAGGCATGGCTCCACACCGCGTCACTCCCGGACGGACGGGGCCGGGAAAACGGGGCCGCGACCCCGTCCGTCCGGGATTGGCCTTGAACGGCCAGCAGTTCTGTCGGCCATAGCCACCCTCGCAGCCCCACGCAGGCTATGGAGATTCGAGGCCACCCTCCGGCGATCCCGGGGACCGGCCTCTTTTTTATTCACGCCCCAAAATGGTGCCATGGCAGAATGCGCCCGCTGATACCCACGGAGCTTCCCGCGATGCCCTCCCCCGATGGAAGGCACGGCCGCCGACGCGGAACCGGAGAAGCCCCGGACTGCCCCTTCAACTGCCCAGGCCCCCGATGCGCCCACTACCGCTACTGACCCTCTGGCTGCGCGGCTTCAGCCAGGTGTTCCTGCAACCCGCGCCGCTGTTCGGCCTGCTCTGCCTGGCCCTGATCGGCGCCTGCGCCCCCACCCTGCTGCCCGGCGCCCTGCTCGGCGCCACCGCCGGCCCGGCGTTCGCCCGCCTGCTGCGCTGCCGCCAGGCGGATATCGAAGACGGCCTGTACGGCTACAACGCCGTGCTGATCGGCCTGCTGCTGCCGCTGAAGTTCGCCTGGTCGCCGCTGCTGGTGGCCCTGGTGCTGCTCGCCAGCCTCGCCAGCGTGGCGCTGCAGCGCCTGCTGCTGCGCGCCTCGCGCCGGCGCCACGGCCTGCCGCCCTACACCCTGGCCTTCGTCCTGCTCGGCTGGGCCCTGCCGGTGCTCCCGCTGCAGCCCGCCGCGCCCCTGGCCGGGCTGGCAGACCTGCCGTTGCCGGTCTTCCTCGAAGCCACCGCGCGGGCCTTCGGCCAGGTGATCTTCCTCGACGCCCCGCTGGCCGGCGCGCTGATCTTCCTCGGCCTGCTGCTGGGCGCGCCGCGCGCCGCCACCTGGGCGCTGTTCGGCGCGGTGCTGGTGCTGCCGGTGGCGGTGTTCGCCGGCCTCCCCCAGGACGCCGTGCAGAGCGGCCTGCTCGGCATGAACAGCGCCCTGGCCGCCCTCGCCCTGGCCCTGCGCGGCCCTGCCCCCCTCGCCCCGCTGGCCGGCGCCGTGCTGGCGCTGCTGCTGCAACGGGCCATGGTCGCCCTGGGCATCCCCTTCATGACCGCCCCCTTCATCTTCGCCTGCCTGCTGGTGCTGCTGGGCGAACGCCTGCTGCGCCCAACCTCGCGCCGCGCACCGCTGGCCGGCAACTGAGGCGGATTGGCCAGGCGCGCGGGCTGGCGAAGCCCCGCGGCCGTGACGCCATGCCACAGGGCAATCCCCTCCGGGCCGGCATAGGTCAAGGCCGGCCCGGCTTCGCGCCGCCATGCTGGCGGGGCGTGGGCCGGGTTTCCGACGGCCGCCACGCATTTTCCCGCCCGTGACGGCATAATCCGCGCCCTTCCGCGGCCCGCCGGGTTCGCGTTTCCATTTGCAAGCAGCGGTAAGGTCATGACGCTTCCCTCTCCCACCCTCTTCCAACGCATCCAGCGCAGCAGCCTGGTGATGCGCATCTTCGTCGGCATGCTCGCCGGCATCGCCCTGGCCCTGGTCTCGCCCGACGCGGCGCAGGCCGTCGGCCTGCTCGGCAAGCTGTTCATCGCGGCGCTCAAGGCCGTGGCGCCGGTGCTGGTCCTGGTGCTGGTGTGCGCCTCCATCGCCAACCACCAGGTCGGCCAGCGCACGCACATCCGCCCGATCCTGCTGCTCTACCTGGTCGGCACCTTCGCCGCGGCCGTGGTGGCGGTGGCCGCCAGCTTCGCCTTCCCCTCGTCCCTGGTGCTGAACACCGCGGCCGCCGCCGAGGCGGCGCCGCCCGGCGGCATCGGCGAGGTGCTGCGCACCCTGCTGTTCAGCGTCGCCAGCAACCCGCTGCAGGCGCTGCTGGAGGCCAACTTCATCGGCATCCTCGGCTGGGCCGTGGGCCTCGGCCTGGCCCTGCGCCATGCCCGCCAGAGCACCCGCGACCTGCTCGACGACCTGGCCGGCGGCGTCACCCTGATCGTCCGCGTGGTGATCGCCTTCGCCCCGCTGGGCATCTTCGGCCTGGTGGCCAGCACCTTCGCCGAGGCCGGTCTCGACGCCCTGCTCGGCTACCTGCACCTGCTGGCCGTGCTGCTGGGCTGCATGCTCTTCGTGGCGCTGGTGGTGAACCCGGCCATCGTGTTCTGGAAAGTGCGCCGCAACCCCTACCCGCTGGTCTTCACCTGCCTGCGCGAAAGCGGCGTGACCGCCTTCTTCACCCGCAGCTCGGCGGCCAACATCCCGGTCAACCTGCAGCTATGCGAACGCCTGGGCCTGCACGAGGACACCTACTCGGTGTCCATCCCCCTGGGCGCCACCATCAACATGGCCGGCGCGGCCATCACCATCAGCGTGCTGGCCCTGGCCGCGGCCAATACCCTGGGCATCGCCGTGGACCTGCCCAGCGCCCTGCTGCTGTGCGTGGTCTCGGCGCTGTGCGCCTGCGGCGCCTCGGGCGTGGCCGGCGGCTCGCTGCTGCTGATCCCGCTGGCCTGCGGGCTGTTCGGCATCTCCGGCGAGGTGGCCATGCAGGTGGTGGCGGTGGGCTTCGTCATCAGCATCCTGCAGGACTCGGCGGAAACCGCGCTGAACTCCTCCACCGACGTGCTCTTCACCGCCGCTGCCTGCCTGGCCGAGGAGCCCGTTGCGAGCGAGGCCGGCCTGGGCGAGAAACGCTGAAGTCTTGGACGCGCCCCACGGGCGCGTCCTTGCATAAGCAAATAGCCTTTGGGTATTTAAGCGGCATATAACCCACGGGCATAATCGGCAATTCAACACTGCCGAGAAGGAACCGCCCGTGAAACGACTCTTCGCCGCCTCCCTGCTGGCCGCCGGAATGGCCCTGGGCAGCGCCGCCCAGGCCGCGCAGCCGCTGCTCAACGTCTCCTACGACGTGATGCGCGACTTCTACAAGGAGTACAACCCCGCCTTCCAGAAGCACTGGGAAGCGGAGAAAGGCGAGAAGATCACCATCCAGATGTCCCACGGCGGCTCCAGCAAGCAGGCCCGTTCGGTGATCGACGGCCTGCCGGCCGACGTCATCACCATGAACCAGGCCACCGACATCGACGCCCTGGCCGACAACGGCGGGCTGGTGCCCAAGGACTGGGCCACCCGCCTGCCGAACAACAGCGCGCCCTTCACCTCGGCCACCGTGTTCATCGTGCGCAAGGGCAACCCCAAGGGCCTGCACGACTGGCCGGACCTGCTCAAGGACGGCGTGCAGGTGGTGGTGCCGAACCCGAAGACCTCGGGCAACGGCCGCTACACCTACCTCTCCGCCTGGGGCTACTCGCTCAAGCACGGCGGCGATGAAGCCAAGGCCAGGGAATTCGTCGGCCAGCTGTTCAAGCACGTCCCGGTGCTGGACACCGGCGGCCGCGCGGCCACCACCACCTTCATGCAGAACCAGATCGGCGACGTGCTGGTGACCTTCGAGAACGAAGCCGAGATGATCGCCCGCGAATTCGGCCGCGGCGGCTTCGAGGTGGTCTACCCGAGCGTATCCGCCGAGGCCGAGCCGCCGGTGGCGGTGGTCGACAAGGTGGTCGAGAAGAAAGGCACCCGCGCCCAGGCCGAGGCCTACCTGAAGTACCTGTGGTCCGACGAGGGCCAGACCATCGCCGCCGACAACTACCTGCGCCCGCGCAACCCGGCGATCCTGGCCAAGTACGCCGACCGCTTCCCGAAGGTGGACTTCTTCTCGGTGGAGAAGACCTTCGGTGACTGGCGGACCGTGCAGAAGACCCACTTCGCCGATGGCGGGATCTTCGACCAGATCTACACCCCGAACTGATGTAGCGCCCCACGGGCGCGAATCGCGGATGAGATCCGCTCCTACGCCGCCCCACCCGCACCATTCCCCTGTAGGAGCGTGCCCTGCACGCGAAATCGCGGGCAGGGCCCGCTCCTACGGTTCCAGGGAAGCACGATCGTAGGAGCGGACTTTGTCCGCGATAGCCGGGCGTCCCGGTGCGATTCGCGGATGAGATCCGCTCCTACGCCGCCCCACCCACGCCATTCCCCTGTAGAGCGCGCCCTGCGCGCGAAATCGCGGGCAGGGCCCGCTCCTACAGCTCCAGGGAAGCACGATCGTAGGAGCACTTTGTCCGCGATAGCCGGGCGTCCCGGTGCGATTCGCGGATGAGATCCGCTCCTACGCCGCCCCACCCACGCCATTCCCCCTGTAGGAGCGCGCCCTGCGCGCGATTTCGCGGGCAGGGCCCGCTCCTACAGTTGTCCCCCGCCACCTCAGCGCGGCCGCCACCCCACCTCGCGCAGCGCCTCCAGCAACGTCTCCCCCTCCAGCGCCGGCACCAGCGTGCCGTCCGCCGTGCGCATCTCGCGGCCGGCCAGCAGGGCGTTGACGATGGCCTCCTCCACCGCTTCCGCCGCCGCGGCGAACAGCGGCGAGATGTGCTCGTTGTTGAGCATCTGCAGCGGCGTGCTCTGCGGCAGGCCCTTGCGCCCGTAGTCGGCCGGCGGCAGGTCGCGGTTGCCGGTGGCGAAGGCCAGGAAGATGTCGCCGCTGCTGTCCTCGGTGCCGCCGCCGGTGCGGGCGATGCCGATGGAGGCGCGCTGCGCCAGGCGCTGGCACTGGTGCGGCAGCAGCGGCGCGTCGGTGGCGATGATCACCACTATCGAGCCCATGCCCGGCTCGCCCTTTTCCGCGAACGGCGAGGGGATGTCGCCCAGCACCCGGCCCACCGGGTAGCCGTCGACGCGCAGTTCGCGGCGCTGGCCGTGGTTGGCCTGGACCAGCACACCGACAGTCCAGCCGCCCTGCTCCGCCGGCAGCTTGCGCGAGGCGCTGCCGATGCCGCCCTTGAACTCGTGGCAGATCATCCCGGTGCCGCCGCCCACCGGGCCTTCGGCCACCGGCCCGGACTCGGCGGCGACCAGGGCGTCGCGCACGTGCTCGGGGCCGAGGTGCTGGCCCCAGATGTCGTTGAGCAGGCCGTCGTAGGTCTCCATCACCACCGGCATGCACCAGTACACCGCCGGGTCGGCCAGGGCATCGCGCTCGGCGGCCACCAGGGCGTCGCGCACCACGCCGACGCTGTGGGTGTTGGTGATAGCGATGGGCGTGGTCAGCAGGCCGGCCTCACGGATCCACTCCAGGCCGGTGGCGTCGCCGTTGCCGTTGAGCACGTGGGCGCCGGCGAAGCAGGGTTGCAGGCGGGCCTCGCCGGCGCGGGGCTGGAGCACCGTGACGCCGGTGCGCACCTGCTTGCCGCCGCGCTCGGCGACCAGGGTGCTGTGGCCGACGCGGACGCCGGGGACGTCGGTGATGGCATTGAATGCGCCGGGTGTGCCCAGGCCCAGGGTGATGCCGAGTTGACGAGCGCGCATGGGGACTCCTGTGGTCTTCAGAGTTTCTGGAAAGCCGGGCTCAACTTGCCGTAGGTGCTGTAGAGAATCACCGATACGGCCAGTATCCCGATAATGGTCATCACGTCCCGCGCCGAGGCTTCCATCAGCAGCTCGAGCAGCAGGTAGCCGGCGCCGACCACCGCCAGCAGCGCCGGCAGCGGCCACAGCGGCATGCGGTAGGGGTGCTCGCGGTCGCGGCGCAGCACGCGGCTGAACAGCGCGCACAGGGCCACCACCAGGTAGATGAGCACCAGCAGCAGCACGGTGAAGGAGGTCAGCTCCTCCAGGTTGGAGCTGAAGCTCAGCGCCGCCGAGGGCACGCCGAGGAACAGGGTAGCCAGCCAGGGCGACTCCCAGCGCGGGTGGATGCGGGTGAAGGCGCGGTTCAGCGCCGGCGTCCAGAGGGCGTCGCGGCCGCTGCTGAAGATCACCCGGCCGACCTGGATGACGATGGCGACGATGGCGTTGAACACCGAGAGGAAGATGCCGGCGCTGACCAGTCGCGACAGCGTCCCGTTGCCGTGGGCGGTGAGCAGGTAGCCGATGGGGTCGGGGCTGGCGAGCATGTCCTTGAGCGAGGGCGCGCCGATCAGCAGCGCGGTCAGCGGCACCAGCTCGATCACCACCACCAGCACCAGCGACCAGAGCACCGCGCGGTGCACGGTGCGGCCGCCGTCCTTCATGTCCTCGGCCAGCAGCACGGCGCCGCCGAAGCCGTTGTAGGAGAACACCGCGGTGCCCACGGCGCCTATCACCAGCGCCCAGGGCGCCGCCGCCAGCACGCCGCCGTCCAGCACCTGCGGCTGCAGCAGCACGCTCAGCGGCTGGCTGGCATGGCCGAAGCCGAGCACCACTATCACCAGCAGCGCGGCCACTTCGCAGAGCAGGAAGACGCCGGTGACCCAGGCGTTGACGCGGATGTTGAGGATGCCCAGCACGTAGCTGGCGGCGACGATGGCCAGGGCCACGGTCTGGGTGTCGAACTGCGTGCCCAGCGCGCCGTTGAGGTAGGTGGCCGCCCCCGTGCCCAGCACCGGCGGGATGAACAGCAGCGAGACCAGCACGGTAAGGAAGGTGGCGTAGCCGGCCATGCCGCCGAACACGCGCTTGGCGTAGACGTACTCGCCACCGGCCGAGCTGTGCGCCCGGCCCAGCTCGGCGTAGCACCAGGCGAACATCAGCGCCAGCACCGCGGCCATCACGAAGGCCAGGAAGGCGCCGCTGCCGGCCTGCTGGATGGCGAAGGGAGCGATGACGAACACGCTACTGGCTGGGGTGACCGCCGAGACGGTGATGGCGACCACGTCGAACACGCCCAGGCTGGGCTTGAGCACGCCGTCCGGCGCTGCGGGAGAGCTCATGTCGTTTTCCTCGAATTGTTATTGATGGTTGAGGCAGCAACGAAGACCCATGTGGCGCCCTCTGCACGGGGCGCTGCATGGCCCGCAGTCTGGGCGGGCCGGCCCTGGCGGCCAATCACCATTTGGGGTTACGCCCCTTGACGGCGGGGCCTGAAAAGGAGGAAACCGGTTCACCTCTTGCGGAGAGCCCCGGGATGCACAACCTGTTTCGCGAAGTCGGCATGCACGCCAACCTCGGCCGCGCCATCGAGCAGATCGGCCAGCCGCGCTTCTGGAAGCAGCTGATCCTGCTGCTGCACCAGTGGCTGCCGTTCGACAACGCCCTGGCGGCCTTCTACCCCACCAGCGGCACCCCGGTGGCGCTGGAGGAATACGACGCCGTGCCGCAGGAAGGCCCGGCGGCGATGCCCGCCTACCTCAGCGGCCTGTACCAGCTCGACCCCTTCTACCAGGCCTGCCGCGAAGGGCTGCCCAGCGGCCTGTACCGCCTGGAGGAAGTGGCCCCGGACCAGTTCCGCCAGAGCGAGTACTTCCTCAGCTACTTCCACGACAACGTGCTGGAGGACGAGGTGCAGTTCATCCTCCAGCTCCCCGGCCAGGGCGCGCTGTCGCTCTCCCTGGGCGTGCGCAAGCCGTTCGACGCCGAACAGTGCGGCCTGCTGGCGATGCTCTGCCCCTGGGTGCTGGCGCTGCTGCAGCAGCACTGGCAGCAGCGCAGCCAGCGCCTGCTGCCGGCCAGCGAGCCGGTGGCCAGCCAGGTGCGCGACGCCCTCAGCCACTTCGGCGCCGGGGTGCTCTCCGAGCGCGAGCTGGAGATCGCCCGGCTGATCCTGCGCGGCTACTCCTCCAAGGCCATGGCCGAGCGCCTGGCGATCTCCCCGGAAACCATCAAGGTGCACCGCCGGCACCTCTACGCCAAGCTGGACATCTCCTCGCAGCCGGAACTGTTCTCGCTGTTCCTGCAGTCCCTCGGGCACGACCCGGAGAACCCCTGAAAGCCCGCCGGATCAGGCCGGCGAATGCTTCGCGGGCGCCCCATCCAGCGCCGCAATGGGACTGTCCGCCGGGACAGCGGCCTGTCCCGCCAGGCCACTGGCGGGGCCCGCGCGCGGACCTAGACTGACAGCCGTCCACATCACAAGCACAAGAGGACTGCCCGATGAACGCCCGCGCCAGATTCACCCACATGGAAGACGGTACCGCCGAGGACTGGTCGGCCATCTCCCAGCACTTCACCGAGTACGCCGCCCAACTGCCCGACCGCATCCTCGCGCACCTGCGCCTGCTCGACGGCGACTTCGGCGGCTTCCCGGTGGACCGCCTGACCCACTCGCTGCAGACCGCCACCCTGGCCTACCGCGACGGCCGTGACGAGGAATACGTGGTCTGCGCCCTGCTCCACGACATCGGCGACACCCTGGGCTCCTACAACCACCCCGACATCGCCGCGGCCATCCTCAAGCCCTTCGTCAGCCCCGAGAACCTCTGGATGATCGAGAAGCACGGGATCTTCCAGGGCTACTACTTCTTCCACCACCTGGGCCTGGACCGGCACCTGCGCGAGCAGTTCAAGAACCACCCGGAGTACGAGCGCACCATCGAGTTCTGCGCCCGCTACGACGCCGCGGCCTTCGACACCGAGGGCGAGACGCTGCCGCTGGAGTTCTTCGAGCCCATGCTGCGCCGGGTGTTCGCCCAGCCCAAGCGTTCCATCTACATGGCCAAGGAAGCAGGCTGAAACCATCCGCCGGCCGGGGGCGATGAATCGTCACTGGCCGGCGGATGGGCGCTTGGTTAAGATCGCCGGGTCGTACTTGTGGAAGGCGCACGTCAGAATGCGCCATCACCGATCAGGGATAACCCCAGCGCATGAAGCCCAACCGTACCGAAAGGCCGCCCCGACTCGGCTCCGCCCCCCTGCGTGAATACCATTCGCGCGTCCTGGCCTATATCGCCGTGGCTGCCACCGTCAGCGCCGGCACCTTCGGCCAGTACTTCGGCTACGACGCGCTCTGGATGGTGCCCTACGCCCTGCTCTACCCGCACCTGGCGCAGAACCTGAGCCAGCGCTACAAGCACACCCACCCGCAGCAGACGCGCCAGGTGCTGCTGGCCATGGACGCCCTGCACACCGGCGCCGGCGCCGCGCTGCTGGGCTTCTCGGTGGTGCCGGCGCTGATGCTGGTGCTGATCCTGGCCTTCTCCTCGCTGGTGATCGGCGGCCTGCGCACCCTCGGCCTGGCCCTGCTGGTGGCGCTGAGCGCCGCGGTGCTCACCGGCGCGCTGGCCAGCGCGGGCTTCAAGGGCAACGCACCGCTGTTGGTGAACCTGGTCAGCGTGCTGTTCTGCGCCTTCTACATCTGCGTCACCGCCTACTTCATGCACCAGCAGGGCCTGCGCCTGGCCCAGGCCCGCGGCGAGATCACCCTCGAGCAGGAAAAGGCCGCGCGGCTGGCGCACAACCTGGCCAAGTACCTGTCGCCGCAGGTCTGGGAATCCATCTTCAGCGGCAAGCGCAGCGTGCGCCTGGAAACCCAGCGCAAGAAGCTCACGGTGTTCTTCTCCGACATCAAGGGCTTCACCGAGCTGTCCGAGGAGCTGGAAGCCGAAACCCTGACCGACATGCTCAACAACTACCTCAACGAAATGTCGAAGATCGCCCTCAAGTACGGCGGCACCATCGACAAATTCGTCGGCGACTGCGTGATGGTGTTCTTCGGCGACCCATCCACCCAGGGCGCGAAGAAGGACGCCGTGGCGGCGGTGTCCATGGCCGTGGCCATGCGCAAGCACATGAAGGTGATGCGCCAGCAGTGGCGCGCCCAGGGCATCACCAAGCCACTGGAAGTGCGCATGGGCATCAACACCGGCTACTGCACCGTGGGCAACTTCGGCGCCGACACGCGCATGGACTACACCATCATCGGCCGCGAGGTGAACCTCGCCAGCCGCCTGGAAAGCGCCGCCGAGGCCGGCGAGATCCTCCTCAGCCACGAGTCCTACTCGCTGGTGAAGGACGTGATCATGTGCCGCGACAAGGGCCAGATCAGCGTCAAGGGCTTCAGCAAGCCGGTGCAGATCTACCAGGCGGTCGACTTCCGCCGCGACCTGGGCGCCAACCCCAGCTTCATCGAGCACGAGCTGCCGGGCTTCTCCATGTACCTGGACACCAACAACGTGCAGAACTTCGACAAGGACCGGGTGATCCAGGCGCTGCAGCTGGCGGTGGAGAAGCTCAAGGACAAGATCATTCTCTGAGTTTGTGCGGCTGGCTGCCTTCGTAGGAGCGAGCTTGCTCGCGAACGGGGTTTGCCGGTGGCTACGGTGCTGCGTTTAAGAACACCCTCTCCCCAACCCTCTCCCTGAAGGGAGAGGGGGCTGTCCTGAGTGGCGTTGGGGTCAGGCATTATCCTCATGCGTCTTCATTCCCGCGAACGCGGGAACCCAGGGTTCGCGAGCAAGAACTAGGCGTCCCCCTCGATCCTACGAAAAGCAAAAGCGGCTTTTGCTCTGGCATTTGTGTTTGGGACTTCCAGAGAAACAACCGAGCGCACCGGAACGCCCCTTCAGAAGGCCGAGCGAAACCGGCGCTCAGGAGGTCATGCGACATGGATGTCGCTAGAGCCCCGATGGGCTACAGGGACGTACCCTCGGGGCGGGCCTCCGTGGCGGGGGAATTCGTGAGGGTAGCCCGGCTCCATCGGGCCCGTATGTCGGGGCAAGCCTTTTTGGTTACTTTTGTGGCGACTGACAAAAGTGACTCGCCCGAGGGGGCGAAACAAGAAACATCAACGCACTCGGAGCGGCGCGCTACACCAAGCCCCCAAGTTTTTGGGTTATTCCCCTTCGGGCCAGCGCAAGCGCTGTTCGCGATGGAGCCGCGTCCCGCGTTCGCGGGAATGACGGGGTTGAGGTTAGGGGTAGAAGGATGGCGCCTAACCGACGCATCGCTCAGGACAGCCCCCTCTCCCTTCAGGGCGGGCCGCGTAGGCGAGGGTTGGGGAGAGGGAACGGAGTTGACCTCAAACGCCGAAGCCACCGGCAAACTCCGTTCGCGAGCAAGCTCGCTCCTACAGGGGTGAAGCGATCAGACCAGCAGTTCCGGCTCGACCATGTCGCATTCGAAACTGATCCGCCCCCCCTTCTCGTCCGCACTGCCACCAGTGATCGGGCCATAGTAGTTGAGGCCGTTGTCCAGGCTCACGCAGACGTGGGTCGGCTCGTCCGGCGCATCCAGCTGCCCCTGGAACACCAGCTCCATCACCCCCGGCTCCAGGGTACGCAACTCGACGGCAATGGCCGGATTGTCCACGGCCTCGGTTTCACGCCCCCGGTGCTCGGCGCTGACGGTGACAGTGGCGGTGAAGTGCGGCATGAAGTGCTCCAGGGCTGGGGAAAGGAATGCGGGCGCCAATCTGCCCGGCGCGGCGGCGCCTGGCAAGGGTCAGCCGACGTGAAAGCGAAAGCGCAGGTGCGGCCAGGCGTCGGGGTCGTCCACCGGCAGCGGCACGGTGCCGCGCGGCACCACCCGCAGCCAGAACGCCAGGGCGTCGCGGTTGCCGGTCAGCACGTTGAGCTGCCAGTCGCCGGGCTGGCGGGCGAACAACGCCCGGGCCGCAGCGCGGCCCACGCCCCGGCGGCGGAACGCCTGGCCGACGTAGAACTCGGCCAGCTCGTGCAGGCCCGGCCGTTCCAGGGCGCGCACCAGGGCGAAGCCGGCGACCTGGCCGTCGACGCGGATCAGGTAGGGCCGGCGGCCGGGCTCCACCCAGTACAGCGCCAGGTAGGGGTACAGGTCCGACTCGACGCCGAGCTCGCGCAGGTAGCCCGGCAGCATGGCCGACAGCAGCGGCTCCTCGTCCATGCCGGCGACCTGTACTTCGACTTGCGGGTTCACGGTGGCCTCCCCTGGGCAGTGGTCCATGCACCATAGCCCATCGGGCCGTCATCCGGCCCGCCGTGGCCCCCTAGAGGTACTCGATGCGGTTGCGCCCGGCCTGCTTGGCGCGGTACAGCGCCAGGTCGCTGCGCGACAGCACCGCCTCGGCCGTGGCGTCGCCGGCGAGCATGTCGGCGACGCCGATGCTCAGCGTCAGCGGGATGCGCTCGCCGGCGTGCACCAGCGGGGTCTGCGCCAGATGCTCCTGCAGGCGCTGGGCGAAGGCCACCGCGTTCTCGCGGCTGGCGTCGCTGAGCAGCACGGCGAATTCCTCGCCGCCCATGCGCCCGACGCTGTCGCTGCGCCGCACGAGGCCTGCGAGGATGTCGGCGAAGTGGCGCAGGGCCAGGTCGCCCACCGCGTGGCCCCAGCGGTCGTTGATGGCCTTGAAGTGGTCCAGGTCGCACATCAGTACCGCGGCGCTGCGTTCGCCGCCGCGCTGCACGCGGCCCAGCTCGGCCTGCAGCTGGTGCATGAAGCAGCGCCGGTTGGGCAGCTGGGTGAGGAAGTCGGTGGTGGCCAGCACCTGCAGCTCGGCCTCGATGCGCTTGCGCTCGGTGATGTCGGTGATGAAGCCGTGCCAGAGCACGCTACCGTCGGCCTGCAGGCGCGGGTGGGCATGGCCCTGGCGCCAGCGCACGCCCTGCCCCGGCAACTGCACCCGGTACTCCATCTCCCAGGGCACCAGGGTCCGCGCCGAGACCTCCAGGGCGGCCAGGTAGCGCGGCAGGTCCTCGGCATGGATGATCCCGCGGATGCGCTCGACGGGGCCGTCGGCCAGGTCCTCCGGGGCCATGCCGTAGATTTCCCGGCAGCCGGCGCTGACGTAGGGGAAGCGCGCCGAGCCGTCGGGCAGGCGGCGGAACTGGAAGACCATCCCGGGAATCTCGTTGGTCAGGTTGGTGAGCAGCTCCAGGTTCTGCCGCAGGCGCTCGGCCAGCACGCGCTGGGCGGTGATGTCGGTGGTGGTGCCGAGCATGCGCAGCGGCCGCCCCTGGTCGTCGCGCTCGACCACCTTGCCGCGGCTGCACACCCACATGTAGCTGCCGTCCTTGCGGCGCAGGCGGTGCTCCACCTCGTAGGCCGGGGTCCGCCCGGCGAAGTGCGCCTCCAGGGTCGCCCTGACGTAGGCCAGGTCGTCGGGGTGCACGCGCGTGTAGCTTTCCTCGATACGCTCGCCGATCTCCTCCTCGGCGTAGCCGAGCAGGGCCTTCCAGCCGCGGGAATAGTGGATGGTGCCGCTGGGCACGTGGCGGTCCCAGATACCGGTGCCGCTGCCCTCCACCGCCAGCGCCAGGCGCCGCTCGGTGGCGCGGGTGCGCTCGGCGCCGCGCTCCAGCTCCAGCAGCGCGGCGGCCATGCCGGCGTACTCGGCCAGGGCCTCGCCCTGCCGGGCGTCCAATTCACGCGGGCGCTCGCCCAGCAGCCAGAGCTGCCCCAGCAACTGGCCGCCGGCCGAGCGCACCGGGCAGATGCGCAGGAACGCCCAGCGCGCAGCCAACCCCGCCACGCCGCCGTCGAAGGGCCCGCCCAGGCATTCGAGCCAGGCCCTGTCCTCCGCGCCCAGGCCCAGGCAGGCGCACAGCCGCCAGGTGCCGCCGCCGTCGCAGGTCAACGCCGCCGCGTCCAGGGCCAGGTGCCCCAGCGCCAGACGCAGCAGCCCGGCATGATGTCGCTCGCCCACACTCTCCATCGCGCACCCAGTACTCACGGACTGCATCTGCACACTGCTCGCTCAGGCATCCACGGATGCCGCCAGGAAAGTCGGCCATTGCCCTGATGAGTCTATCCATAATGGCGTTCTGACGTCATGGCTACCCATCGGCTGGCAGGCACAGCTCATCGCCCGCCGGCCACGGGGCGCCCCCGACAAGGAATATCAATTTGACATCATGCAGGGGTGGGCCCTCATGATCTAGGCTAGCCTCATGCCAGAATTCTCCTACAGAAGTTTTCCGCTGGAGCAAGGGAATGCCGGAAGATCCGCGTAACTTCGACTCGGTCATCCTGATCGTCGACGACCAGGTCAGCGACATACAGCTGCTGGGCGAGGCGGCCAGGGGGCTGGGCGTGACGCACTTCGCCGCCGACGGCCGCCAGGCCCTCGAGCTGGCCCGGCGCATCCGTCCGGACGTGGTCCTGCTGGACATCGAGATGCCCGGCATGGACGGCTTCGAGGTGTGCCAGGCGCTGATGGCCGACGCCAAGCTCAGCGACGCCGCGGTGATCTTCGTCACCGCCTACGACCAGGTGGCCCACGAACTGCGCGCCCTGCAGATGGGCGGCGTGGACTTCATCACCAAGCCGATGAACCTGCCGGTGGCCCGTGCGCGCATCCGCACCCACGCGCGCCTGCGGCACATGGCGAAGATCCTCGCCAACCAGGACCCGCTGACCAACCTGCCCAACCGCGCCCTGCTCGGCGACCGCATGGCCCAGGCCATCGAGGGCGCGCGCTGCAACCAGCAGCGCGTCGGCCTGCTGTTGCTGGACCTGGACAACTTCAAGGCGATCAACGACGCCGAGGGCCACTCCCTGGGCGACGCCATCCTGCAGGAGACCGCGCTGCGCCTCAGCCGGCACTGCCGGGCCATGGACACCGTGTGCCGGCCCGGCGGCGACGAGTTCGCCGTGCTGCTGCCGGAAGTGCACAGCCTGGAGGCCATCGGCGATTTCGCCGCGCGGGTGCAGGCGGCCCTCGGCGAGCCCTACGTCATCCGCGGCACCAGCTACCACCTCACCGCCAGCATCGGCATCAGCCTCTACCCCGACGACAGCGACGGCGCCGAAGACCTCTACCGCCACGCCGACGCCGCCATGTACCAGGCCAAGGCCGCCGGGCGCAACGGCTACAGCTTCTTCTCGGCGGACATCGAGAGCCGCATGCGCGCCCGCCACCTGCTCGAGCGGCACATGCGCCTGGCTCTGGAGATGGGCGTGTTCGAGGTGTTCTACCAGGCCAAGGTGCACGCCGCCACGCGCGCCATCGTCGGCGTCGAGGCGCTGATCCGCTGGCGCGACGGCGAGGGCCGTCTGGTGCCGCCGGCGGAGTTCATCCCCCTGGCCGAGGAAACCGGGCTGATCGTGCCCATCGGCCAGCAGATCCTCCTGCGCGCCTGCCAGGACGCCCGCGCCTGGAACGACGCCGGCCACCCGCTGACGGTCAGCGTGAACATCTCGGCGGTGCAGTTCCGCAACGAGAACTTCGTCGGCCAGGTGGCCGAGATCCTCGCCCAGACGCGCATGCAGCCGGGCAACCTGGAGCTGGAGATCACCGAGGGCGTGCTGGCCAGCGACCGCTACGCCTCGCGCCAGACCCTGGCGGCGCTACGCGACCTGGGGGTGCGCATCGCCATCGACGACTTCGGCACCGGCTACTCCAGCCTGGCCTACCTCAAGCGCTTCCCGGTGAACGTCCTGAAGATCGACCAGAGCTTCGTCCGCGACATGCTCCAGGACCGCAGCGACTCGGCGATCATCGAGGCCATCATCAAGCTCGCCCAGGCCCTGGACCTGGAGCTGGTGGCCGAAGGGGTGGAATGCCCGAACCAGGAGAGCGCGCTGGTGGCGCTGGGCTGCCCGGTGATGCAGGGCTACCTCTACTGCCGCCCGGTGCCCCGCGACGACATGAGCCGCCTGCTGGCCGACGGCCTGCAGCCATGACCACAGGCACGAGCGCAACGGGAAGGATCGGGTGAAGACGACACCGGGCAACCTCAGGTTCAACCGCTGGTCCTGGGTCGCGCTGGCCCTGGGCGTGTTCTGCTCGGCGCTGGGCGCCTGGCTGGTGCAGCGCGGCAACGAGCAGCAGGCCAGCGCCGCCGTGGCGCAGGAGGCCAGGCGCCTGGCCGACACCGTGCTGGCGCGCATCGAGCTGTACCAGTACGGCCTGCGCGGCGCCCGTGGGGCGGTGCTGACCGCGGGCGAGGCGCACATCAGCCGCGAGGTCTTCCACCGCTACGCCCAGACCCGCGACATCGCCAGCGAATTCCCCGGCGCGCGCGGCTTCGGCTTCATCCGCCGGGTGCCGGCCGAGGCGCTGGACGACTTCCTGCGCAGCGCCCGCGCCGAGGGCCGGCCGGACTTCGCCGTGCGCGAGGTGACGCCCAACCCCGGCGAGCGCTACGTCATCCAGTACCTGGAGCCGGAGCCGGCGAACCTGGCCGCCATCGGCCTGGACGTGGCCTCCGAGCCGCGCCGCCGCCAG
Source organism: Pseudomonas sp. RW407 (assembly GCF_003176655.1). Lineage (NCBI taxonomy): Bacteria > Pseudomonadati > Pseudomonadota > Gammaproteobacteria > Pseudomonadales > Pseudomonadaceae > Pseudomonas > Pseudomonas sp. RW407. The sequence continues at coordinate 163,484 of NZ_QGSL01000107.1, forward strand.
GCCGCCCAGGCCGCGCTGCGCACCGGGCTGCCGCGGCTGAGCGCGCCCATCACCCTGGTGCAGGCCTCGGGCGCCTCGCAGCAGTCCTTCCTCATGCTGCTGCCCATCTACCGCGGCGGCGCGACGCCCGCCGACATCGAGCAGCGCCAGGCCGAGGCCATCGGCCTGAGCTACGCGCCGCTGCTGATGCGCGACGTGCTGGACGACCTGCACCTGGACGACCCCGCGGTGCACTTCCAGCTCGCCGACGTGACCGACGGCACCCCCGGCGACACCTTCTACAGCAGCGGCGACGACGCCAAGGCGCCGCTGCTGTACCCGCAGAGCCTGCAGCGCGACGTGTTCGGCCGCCGCTGGCAGATCGACTTCAGTGCCCACCCGGCCTTCGTCCAGCGCCTGCACCCGCTCTCCCCGCCCCTGGTGTTCGGCGCCGGCTGCCTGGGCAGCCTGCTGCTGGCCGCGCTGCTGGGGGCCATGGCGGTCAGCCGCCAGCGCCGCGGCCAGGTGCTGGAGCAGCAGGCACGGCTGGCGGCGATCGTCGAGTCCTCCGCCGACGCCATCGCCGGCAAGAACCTGCAGGGCGAGATCACCAGCTGGAACGCCGGCGCGCAGAAGCTGTTCGGCTACGCCGCCGAGGAGGTGCTCGGGCGCCAGGCCAACGGGCTGCTGGTGCCCGCCGAGCGGGCGGCGGAAGAGGAGCCCCTGCTCAGGCGCGTGGCCCGGGGCGAACGCCTGCCGTCCTTCGACACCCAGCGCCGGCACAAGGACGGCCGGCTGATCGAGGTGTCGCTGAGCGCCTCGCCCATCCTCGGCCCGCGCGGCGAGGTGGTGGGCACCTCGACCACGGTGCGCGACATCTCCGCGCAGAAGGCCGCCGAGGCGCGCATCCGCGAGCTCAACAGCGGCCTGGAGCGCCAGGTGGCCGAGCGCACCGCGGAACTGGCCGAGGCGAATCGCCTGCTGACCAATGTGCTGCGCTCGGCCTCGGAGGTGTCGATCATCGCCACCGACGCCGGCGGCGTCATCCGCATCTTCAACCGCGGCGCCGAGCGCCTGCTCGGCTACCGTGCCGAGGAGGTGGTCGGCCAGGTCACGCCGCAGCACCTGCACCTGGAGGAAGAACTGGCCACCCGCGCCGCCCAGCTGAGCGAGGAATACGGCCGCCCGGTGCCGGGCTTCCGCGCCCTGGTGCAGAAGGCCGAGGACCAGGGCGCCGAGACCCGCGAGTGGACCTACGTGCGCAAGGACGGCAGCCGGGTGCCGATGAGCCTGGTGGTCACCGCCATCCGCGACGAGGCCGGCCAGGTCACCGGCTACCTCGGCATCGCCGTCGACATCACCGAGCGCAGGGCCGCCGAGGACCGCCTGCGCCTGGCCCACGACCAGCTCGCCCTGGCCGCCGAGGCGGCCGGCCTGGGCATCTGGTGGTGGCGCCCGGCGGACGACACCCTGCACTGGAACGAGCGCATGTTCGAGCTGTACCAGCAGCCGCCGGCGCTGAACGGCAACGGCCTGTGCCTGGAACACTGGCGCGAGCGCCTGCACCCGGAGGACGTCGACACCACCCTCGCCAGCCTGGCGGACGCGGTGGAAGGCCGCGGCCACTACGAGCCGACCTTCCGCATCGTCCGCCCCGACGGCCAGGTGCGCTACATCCAGGCCGCCGCCCGCGTCGAGTACGACGCCGACGGCACGCCGCTGCGCGTCACCGGCATCAACCTGGACATCACCCGCGAGCGCGAGATGCAGGCCTCGCTGCGCCAGGCCAAGGAACAGGCCGACGCCGCCAGCGCGGCCAAGTCCAGCTTCCTGGCCAACATGAGCCACGAGATCCGCACGCCGATGAACGCCGTGCTGGGCATGCTCTTCCTCGCCCGCCAGACCGAGCTGAACCCGCGCCAGCGCGACTACATCGACAAGGCCCACTCCGCCGCCAACGCCCTGCTCGGCCTGCTCAACGACATCCTCGACTACTCCAAGATCGAGGCCGGCAAGCTGCTGCTGGAGGAACACCCCTTCGAGCTGGAGGCGCTGATGCGCGACCTCGCCGTGGTGCTCTCCGGCAACCTCGGCAGCAAGGACGTGGAGATGCTCTTCGACATCGACCCCAACCTGCCCGGCAGCCTGCTCGGCGATCCGCTGCGCCTGCAGCAGATCCTCATCAACCTGGCCGGCAACGCCATCAAGTTCACCGACCACGGCCAGGTGGTGGTCAGCGTCCAGCAGCTGGGCCGCACGGGCGAGCGCCTGCGCCTGCGCATCGGCGTGCGCGACAGCGGCATCGGCATCGGCCCGGCGCAGCTGCAGAGCATCTTCGACAGCTTCACCCAGGCCGAGGCCTCCACCACCCGGCGCTTCGGCGGCACCGGCCTGGGCCTGTTCATCTGCAAGCGCCTGGTGGAACTGATGGGCGGCCGGCTGCAGGTGGAGAGCCGGCTGGGCAACGGCAGCCACTTCTGGTTCGACCTGGACCTGGCGGTGGTCGGCGAGCGCCCGCTGAAAGCCGGCTGCGCCGTCATCGACCGGCCGCTGCGGCTGCTGGTGGTGGACGACAACCCCAGCGCCGCCGAGCTGCTGCTGCGCACCTGCGAGTCCCTGGGCTGGCACGCCGACCAGGTCAGCGGCGGCATGCAGGCGGTGGCGCGCTACCGCGAGGCGACGCGCCAGGGCCAGCACTACGACGTGGTGCTGATGGACTGGCGCATGCCCGACCTCGACGGCCTGCGCGCGGCGCGCCTGATCCAGCGCGAGGCCGGGGCGCGCACGCCGCCGACCATCATCATGATCACCGCCTACGGCCGCGAGGTGCTGGCCGACGTGCGCGACGGCGACACCCCGCCCTTCATCGACTTCCTGACCAAGCCGGTCACCCCGCGGCAGCTGGCCGACAGCGTGCAGCAGGCCCTGGGCGGCGAACCCGCCGAAGCGCCCGCCGCCCCCGTGGCCAGCGCCCGCCGCCTGGCCGGGCGGCGCCTGCTGGTGGTGGAGGACAACGCGCTGAACCGCCAGGTGGCCGCCGAGCTGCTGGCCAGCGAGGGCGCCGAGGTGCTGCTGGCCGAGGGCGGCCTGGAAGGCGTCGAGCAGGTGTGCCACGGCGTGCCCCTGGACGCGGTGCTGATGGACGTGCAGATGCCGGACATCGACGGCCTGGAAGCCACCCGGCGGATCCGCGCCGACGGCCGCTTCGCCGCCCTGCCGATCCTCGCCATGACCGCCAACGCCGCCCAGTCCGACCGCGAGGCCTGCCTGCTGGCGGGCATGGACGACCACATCGCCAAGCCGATCGACAAGGAGCGCCTGGTCAATTGCCTGCTGGCCCACCTGGAAGCGCGGCAGCCCGTCCGCGAAGTGCCGCCGCAGGCAACAACAGCGGACGCCATCGTCGAGAGCCGCGACAGCGTGCTGGGGCGCTTCGGCGGCGAGGAGAAGCTGATCCACCGAGTGCTGCGCAGCTTCGAGCCGGAGATGGACAAGCTGCTGGAGCGCCTCGACCGGCTGCGTGGCAGCGGCGACGTGAAGGCCGGCGCCGGCCTGCTGCACACCCTCAAGGGCAGCGCCGGGACCATGGGCGCCAGCGCCCTGGCTGAACGCTGCGCAGCCCTGGAGGCCGAGCTGCTGCGCGCCCCGGCCGAGGCCCAGGCGGACGCGCTGGCCACCCTGCCGGTGGACGAGCTGCGCCAACTGCTGGCGGTGACATTGGGCGAACTGCAGGCGCTGTTCGCCGAACCGCCGGGCCTGGCCGAAGGCACGGCCGCGCAGCTCAGCCGCCCGCAGGTGCGCGAACGGCTGGAGGAAATCCTCGCCCTGCTGGAATCGGGCAACCTCGACGCCCTCGACCGCCTGGAGGCGCTGGCCCGCCACCAGCACGCCTGGCCGCGGCATTTCCTGCGCTTCAACGACCTGGTCCAGGCCCTGGACTTCAAGGGTGCGCTGCAGGTGGGCCGGGAGATGCTCGATGAACTGTGAGCCGCACGGCAGCCCACGCGCACGCCCGCTCAAGTCGCTGCACGGGCTGCCGACACATTCCTGCGACAACTTGTCGGGCGTGGCCCTGCGTGCGACATACCGATGGAACGGCCACAGGCGGGAACCATGAGCCTACCCGAGTACCCCACGGCCAGCGGCGAACGGCAGATCCCCGCGCACCTGCAGCCGGCCCTGCGCGCCTACGTGCTGCAGCACTACCGCGGCTTCCTGCTGGCGATCAACTTCATCGCCATGGCGGCCTACGACGCCTACGTCTTCGCCGACGCCGCGCTGATCCCGGACATGGCGCTGCAGTCGCTGCTGGTGCGCGGCCTGCTCAGCCTGGTCGGCCTGCTGAACATCTACCTGGTGTTCCGCCACAGCCGCAGCGTGCTGCTGATGGACCTGCTGATGCCGCTGCACGACATCGTCTCGGCCATCGCCTGGTTCGAACTGCTCAAGCGCAGCGCCTCGCCGGACGTGCCCACCTTCCTCTACGCCTCGGTGGTGTTCATCGTGCTCGCCAACCTGGGCGTGCGCTATTCCTTCGCCGGCATCCTCGCCTGCTCCCTGGCGATCTCGGCGGTGATCCTCGGCAACGTGGCGCTGATCCACGCCGGCGATCCCAAGGCGGTGCTGGTGTTCACCCTGGTCTACCTGCCGGTGCTGGTGTTCAGCCTGTTCATCAGCTGGACCAACATCCATGGCGTGCGCCGGGCCTTCCTCGCCGACCTGGAAGGCCAGCGCCAGCGCGCCGAGCTGGCCGAGCTGAACCAGCGCCTGCAGGAACTGGCCGCCACCGACGCCCTCACCGGCATCGGCAACCGCCGCGCCTTCGACCTGCGCCTGGAGCAGAGCTGGCGGCAGATGCGCAGCCACGGCCGGCCCTTCGCCCTGCTGCTGGCCGACATCGACTACTTCAAGCCCTACAACGACCACTACGGCCACCCGGCCGGCGACCGCTGCCTGTGCGAGGTGGCCACCTGCATGGCCGAGGCCCTGCGCAGCGGCCAGGCTCAACTGTTCCGCTACGGCGGCGAGGAATTCGTCATCCTCCTCCAGGTGGCCAGCCCGCAGGAACTGCGCCAGGTCGCCGAGCGCCTGCGCGAGCGGGTGGCGGAACTGGACATCGAACACCTGCACCGCCCCGACCGCCTCTGCCGCCTGACCATCAGCCTGGGCGGCGGGCTGCCCGACAGCGGCGGCTTCACCGAACCGGGCGAGTTGCTCGCCCACTGCGACCGCCTGCTCTACCAGGCCAAGCAGCAGGGCCGCGACCGGGTGTGCCTGGCCGAGGGTTAGGCGGCACAGGTGGAAGTGCTCACGCAGGGGAAATACTGGCCGGGATAATCCGGAACAATAGGTTCAAGCTGAACTTTCCAGAACGCCAATCCGGACAACTTCAATTAACGGAATGCCGTTTTCGAAAGAACTTTCGATCCGCATCATCGCCGTACGCAACATAGAGTTCGCCCGAAATCGCCCTTCCCCTGAAACCCCCGTCGCAAAGGCTTCCGATCTAATCGGGAGAGACCGATAGAGCACACTTATCGGTTGGTAATCAAAAGCGATTTGACGCATCTGGAGCGGCTCTCTAGCCTCGGCGCAACGCTGTAGCCACGGCCTTGGAAACAAACTTCCGACTCTTCCAGAGATGCCCCGGCAGACGAGCCGTACCGCATGGCGGAGCGCTTCGTCGCCCCGGGCACGCGCAAGTCCTGCGCTGCATGAACATGACCGGCGGCCTACCGCCCTCCCCCTGTCCACGGACGTACCATGATCGTTCACCCCCACCCCAACATGTTCAGCGTGCTGTTCACGCTCAAGGGGTCCATTGCCAGGCGCATTGCCTGGCGCAGCCTGATGGTCACCCTGCTGGCGTCGCTGATCGTACTGGTCGAGACCCGTCACCCGGCGTTCTTCGCGCGGGTCAACGCCACGCCCTTCACCCTGCTGGGGCTGTCGCTGTCGATCTTCATGAGCTTCCGCAACAACGCCTGCTACGACCGCTGGTGGGAGGGCCGCAAGGCCTGGGGCAAGGTGGTCATCGAGATGCGCTCGTTCATCCGCGAGAGCGTCGCCATCGGCGACCAGGCGCTGCGCGAGAAGCTGCTGCGCGCGCTCTGCGGCTACGCCCATGCGCTCAACGCGCGGCTGCGGGGCGAGGACGAACTGCAGGCGGCGCGGCCGTGGCTGGCGGCCGATGCGCCGGTGGCGCTGCACAACGTCAGCGACGGCATTCTCCAGCAGGTCGGCGGGGCCTGCTCGGCGCAGGCCCGCTGCAACGCCCTCGGCGAGTGGCGCTACGTCACCCTGGAACAGCGCCTGGTGGGGCTCAGCGAGGCGCAGGCGGTGTGCGAGCGGATCAAGGGCACGCCGCTGCCCTTCCCCTACACCCTGCTGCTGCACCGCACCATCTACATCTTCTGCATCCTGCTGCCCTTCGCCATGGCCGAGCCGCTGGGCTGGATGGCGCCGCTGTTCACCACCATCGTCAGCTACACCTTCTTCGGCCTGGACGCCATCAGCAACGAGCTGGAAGACCCCTTCGGCCGCGACGAGAACGACCTGCCCACCGACGCCATGGTCCGCGTCATCGAGCGCGACATCCTCGGCGCCCTGGGCGAGCGCTCGCTGCCGCCGCCGCTGGCGCCGGTGGACTGCATCCTCAGTTGAAGGGCGAGGCGCGGCTCATTGCCGCGATTCGCAGGGCTTGCCGGGCTTGAGGTGGGCGACGAAGTTGCAGGGCCGGTGGCGGGCGTCGAGCTGCTCGGCGAGGATGCCTTCCCAGGCGGTGCGGCAGGCATTGGTGGAACCCGGCAGGCAGCACACCAGGGTGCCGTTGGCCAGGCCGGCCAGGGCGCGGGTCTGCACGGTGGAGGTGCCGATGTCGAGGATCGACAGCGCGCGGAACAGCTCGCCGAAGCCTTCGACCTGCTTGTCCAGCAGGCAGGCGACCGCCTCGGGGGTGCTGTCGCGGGCGGTGAAGCCGGTGCCGCCGGTGACCAGCACCACCTGGACGTCATCGTCGGCGATCCAGGTGGCGACCTGGGCGCGGATCCTGTACAGGTCGTCCTTGAGCAGCACGCGGGCGGCCAGGCGGTGGCCGATCTCCACCGAGCGGCTCGCCAGCAGCTCGCCGGACGTGTCGTTGTCGAACGTGCGGGTATCGCTGACGGTCAGCACGGCGATATTCAGCGGAACGAATTCCGCATTGGGTTTGACGCTCACGCCTTCATCTCCGAACAGGGAATTCGCAGCCACGCTAGAGACAAACCCATACCCCGTCCAATCGATATGGCAGACTGAACGATCGACGCCCTCTATCGGCGCTTCCGGCCTTTCGCGGCCTGCTTTCACGCATGATAGGACCGGCCTATCGGGCGGTCGGCAGCAACGATTGGACGCCGCCCGCAACGCCCGGTAACGTGCCGTTCATCCGGGCCGGACGAGCAGCCCCACGACAAGACCGACGGCGCAGCGCCGCACGTTCGGCTACACACTAATGAACGACGCCGGCCAGGCCTTCGCCCCCACTACCCGACAGGCAGCTCCCATGGACATCAAGCAGCTCAAGTTCCTCATCGCCCTGGACCAGACCCGGCACTTCGGGCAGGCTGCCGCGCTCTGCCACATCACCCAGCCCACGCTGTCCATGCGCCTGCGCAACCTCGAGGACGAGCTGGACCTGGTGCTGGTGACCCGCGGCCAGCGCTTCGAGGGCTTCACCGAGGCCGGCGAACGCATCCTGGCCTGGGCCCGCACCCTGCTGGCCGCCTACGACGGCCTGCTGGCCGAGGCCGCCAGTTGCCGCGGGCAACTGGTGGGCAGCCTGCGCCTGGGCCTGGTGCCGCTGTCCAGCTTCAACCCCATGCAGGTGCTCAAGCCGCTGTCCCAGCGCTACCCGGAGCTGCAGTTCCAGCTGTCCTCGCTGAGCTCGGAGCAGATCATCGACGGCCTCAGCCGCAACCAGCTCGACCTCGGCATCTGCTACCTCGACCAGGTCAACACCAGCTACTTCGAGGTGCTGGAACTGGCCACCACCACCATGGGCCTGCTGCACGACGTGCGGCACTTCCAGTTCGACGACGGCGAGCTGCGCTGGGACAGGCTCAACGACATCCCCCTGGGGCTGCTGAGCAAGGGCATGCACTACCGCCAGTCCGTCGACCTGAGCTTCCGCAGCCGCGGCATGGACCCGCTGCCGGTGCTGGAGAGCGACTCCAGCTTCCAGCTGATCCAGGCCATCGGCGAAGGCATGTGCTGCGCCATCATGCCGCTGAACTGCGGCCTGGAAACCCTCAGCGAGCACCTGAAGATCACCCCCATCGCCGGCGCCAGCATCCACAGCCCCATCGGCCTGCTGCAGCGGCGCACCGAGCCGCGCTCGGCCCTGGCGGAAAAATGCTTCGCCGAGGCGCGCACCATCCTCGCCGGGGAAGACCCGAGCGCATGAGCCACTGAAACCCAGGTGCCGCCCGGCACCCCGGAGCCCGCATGAACCCCACCCCGAACCCCACGCTGCCGACGCAGCAGCCGAACGCCGAACCCAGCCGGCCCCTGCGCCGGCAACTGCTG
>NZ_QGSL01000107.1:172037-256230 GCF_003176655.1 Pseudomonas sp. RW407
ACATCCAGGCGATGAACCAGCAGATCGCCACCGCCGCCGAACAGCAGAGCGCCGTGGCCGAGGAAATCAGCCGCAGCGTGGTGAGCGTGCGCGACGTCTCCGAGCAGACCGCCGCAGCCAGCGAGGAAGTCGCCGCCTCCAGCGTGGAGCTGGCGCGCCTGGGCGGGCAGCTGCAGACGCTGGTCAGCCACTTCCGCGTGTAACGCTGGCCAGGGAAGCCACGAGCCCCGGGGCTCGTGGCGCCTTCGGCCGGCGGTTCCGTGACGCACAGCACAAAGGAGTCTTTCCCAGGCGTTTTTCGGACTCGTCCTAACTCCAGCCCATGACGAAGCGAGCAGTCTCCCAAGGCATCCGGAGAACCGCATTCCAAGAGCTTCGCATGGACGAAAACGCAGCCGAACGACACCCCGCGCCCTGCAACGGGCAGCACCTGGCCGGCCGGACCCGCGCCCTCTACCAGCACCTGGTCGACCTGTGTACCGCGCCCGTTCCGGCAGCCGCGCGCCTCAAGCAGCTGGAGCGTGCGCGGCCGGAAGTCTTCGAACTGGGCCGCGGCCTCGCCGGCTTGCTCCGGCACCGCCAGGGCGCCGGCGAGCAACGCCGGGCGGACAAGGCGGCAAAGCTGATCACCGCCCTGCACCGCCGCTTGATCCAGGGCTACTGTGGCCTGGCCCAGGAAGAGCGGGCCAAGCCGCAAGTGCGCGCATTGCTGCTGCAACGCGCGCTGCGCAGCGCCCAGGAAATCCACTGCTGCGCCCTGCTCGACGGCCAGCAGGCGCCCGCCGGCCTCTGGCGCCTGCTCCACCGCCTGCACGCCAGGGCCCGCCAGCTGTCGCTGCAGGCCATCGAGGTGGACGACCCGCAAGCCCCGGGCGCGCAAAGCCAGAGCCTCGCCCGCGGCTACCTGGCGGCGCTGCTGCTGGCCGGCTCGGGCCCGCTGGAGATGCCGCGGGAAAGCCTGCGGCTGCTGATCGAATCCCTGGATGCCCTGGCCACGGCGGCGCGCCTGGAGGGCGCCCGCGGCACGGACCGCTGGATCATCGCCAGCGACCAGGATCGCCCGTTCCTCGACATCCCCGCCAACCCCGAGGGCCGCCTGGCGCTGCGGCTGGACGAAGCGCTCGAGGCGATAGGCCATTTCAAGGGTTTCGGCGGCGCCGGCCAGGGCTTCGACCTCAAGGCCCACCTGCAGCGCTGCTGGAGCGAAGAGGCACCCGGCCCCACCTGGGAGGCCTGCCACGGCTTCGCCGCCATCCTGGCGCAGCTGGGCGCCCCCCGCGAAGAAGCCGCCCTGGATGCCCGCCATTTCGCCCGCCAGGCCATGCCCCAGGACGTCTGGGCGATCCATGGCAACGCGCGGGCCGATCTCGACGAAATGGTGCCCCACGAGGACCTCATCGGGTTCACCCCATCGACGCCAACCACTCCCGAGCTGCCGCCGCCCGGCCTGCTGAGCGGGATGACGAAGAGTCCCCGGGGCGTTTGCGCGACATGGAGCGGCGAGGCGGCCTCCCGGCCCGCGGCCGGCGACCTGCTCGGCATCCGCACCGCGCCCACGGCGGACTGGCGCCTGGCCCGCGTCGAACAGATGGCCCCGGCGGGTAACGGACAAGCCACGCTGAGCCTCGCCTGGCTATCGAAACAGCCCCGCGCCTGCCGCATCACCCTGCTCGGCAAGCTGCAGGAAAGCGCCACCCACAACGCCCTGCTGCTGGACGACGCCGGCGCGAAACGCATCCTCTGCCCCAGCCTGCCGCTGGCCAGCGGCAAGAAGTTGCGGGTGGAGGACGGGGCGGACCGCTACCTCGCCCTGCTCGGCGCAAGCACGGGCAACGGCGCGGAGGCGCCCTGTTTCGGCTTGAGACGGCTGGCCCTGGGGATCGAAGCGAGCCCATGAGAGGAATGGGGCGGCAAGCCCTTCAGTCGGAGCTGCCGCAGAGGCCGTGCAACCATTTCGCAGCGCTTCGGAAACGTCTGATTGCCCAACGAGCCCGCCCGGCCGAAAGTGGGCAGGCTCTTGCTGAGAGCGGATCGGCCATGGCAGGGACGCCGGACCGGTCCTTACCCACCGCAGCGAAGCCGCAAGGCCCTGAATTCCAGGCCCCGCGAGGCCCCGACAGATCATGCGGGCGCGGCGGCCGCCACGCCCGCAATCACTCAGTCGGTGCCGTACTTCGGCGAACGCGGGCCGTACAGCAGCGCGCCCGGCTGCCCGGCGGAGAGCAGGCGCTGGCTGGTGACGCCGGCGATGGGGTAGCCCGCATCCTCCTGGGCGCTGCTGATGATCTGCTTGACCGCCGCCGTGATCAGCATGCCCAGCAGGCCGCCGTTGTTGCTGCTGCCCTCTTCGCTGGAGGCGCTGGCGCTGCCCGTCCACAGGGTGGTGCCGGTCTTCAGGTCCACCAGCTTGGCCCCGGCGGTCACCACGGTGGCGCTGCTCAGCACCATGTAGCTGGTGCCGTACTGGGTCACGGTGATGTACAGGGCCGCATCCGCGCCGAAGATCTCCTGCAGCTTCGCCGGCGACACCGCATGGATGTCCGCCGGCGTGCCCAGGCCGTTCTGGCGGAAGGTCTCGGCCACCAGCGCCACCGGCAGCACGTAGTAGCCGGCCTCGGCGAGCGGGAAGGTAACCTGCGAGAGCATGCTGTAGGTCGCCTTCACGTCCGGCGAATCGTTCAGCGGCGGCAGCACCAGGATCGAGCGCGGCCGGGCCTGCTTGTACGCGGAATAGTCGACGGTCTTCTGCGGCGCGCAGCCGGCCAGCAGCACCAGGGCAAACAGGGCCAGCAAGGCCTTGAACGGGTTCGACATCACTGGCTACCTCCCTGCCGGGCGTTCTTCAGCAGAAAATCCATATAGGCCGCGGATTCCGGGAACAATGCCTTCTCGGTGTTGAACTGCTGGACCATCTGGTCGTCCTTGCCCAGGCTCGAATACAGCAGGCCCAGTTGCGCGTGGTAGCCCGGCGGCACCTTGCCGTCGGTGGATGCGATCTTCTGCAGGTCGCGCTCCAGCGCCTCGGCCTGCGCTTGCTTGGCATCGCTGGTGAAATAGTCGTGCACCTGCGACTGGTAGCTTTCCCACTGGTACAGGGTCTTCGGCGAGGAACACCCGGAAAGCAGCGCCAGGCCGGCACAAGTCAGGGCCGCGAGGCAGCCCCTGGAAACAAAGGTCCTACCCATGAACATCATCACTCCCTGTTCTGTCTCGGGTTAATGCGCGGGGTTCCAGCTGCCGCTGTCCACCGCATTCACCAGCTTGTTCACCGCCTCGCGCATGGCCAGGTCCAGGACCTTGCCGTTGAGCGTGGAGTCGTAGCTGGCGGTGCCGCCGAAGCCGATGATCTCCCGGTTCGACAACTCGTACTCGCCCGCCCCCTGGGTGGAATAGACGACCTCGGAGGTGCTGATGTTGACGATGTTCAGCGCCACCTTGGCATAGGCCACCTGGGTCTTGCCGCGGCCGAGGATGCCGAACAGCTGGCGGTCGCCGACTTCCTTGCGGCCGAACTCGGTGACGTCGCCGGTCACCACGTAGTCCGCCCCCTTGAGCCGCTGGGCCTGCCCCTTGATGGCGGCTTCCTGCTGGATCTCGCTCATGTTGTCGCGGTCCAGCACGTTGAAGCGGTTGGTCTGCTGCAGATGGGTGATCAGGATGGTCTTGGCCTGGCCGCCAAGGCGATCGACGCCATCGGAGAAAATGCCGCGCATGTAGCTGGAGCGGTTGTCGAACTTGCCCACCGCAATGGGCGAACGCACACCCGAATAGGGCTTGCCGACGCTCTCCACCTGCTGCACCGGCAGCGCCCTGGAACTCTCCGTGGCACAACCGCCGACCATCAGCAGGGCGGCGGACGCCACACCCAGCAACAACCCCTGGGACATCTTCATCTTCACGTTGCACTCCCCTCGCAAATCCACCAAACCGGGCCGCCGGCAAACACCGGCGCCCTCCAGTCAAAGGCCACGACGGATTCGAAGCTCCTGCGCACGGCACAGCCGCGCTCGAAAGACACGCAGGAAGGGAAAGCTCGAGGATGGAAAACGGCGCCGTTACAGGGCGTAGCGGCAGGAGGGGCGGGAAGCGGCGAAACAAGACCTGGCATCCAGCCTGTGGGAACGAACCGTATCCCGTCGATCCTTCGAAAACATCGTGTTACCTGAGGTGGGCGATTAGAGCACAATCATTACGCCATCATCCATGCCAGGTGCCTGAAATCAGAAGTGTCTCAAGAAATTCCCGGCATGCCCGGGATAGGGCGGGTAATGGCGGCCTTCGAAGGGGGCTGGCGAGAACCTGCCAAAGCAGGACCGGTACCGGCAGGAGCGTCTGGCCATCCCCAGCCGCACAAGCGAATGCAGCTCGGTAGCACCCGTTATCCACAGCCGGGGCAGAGCCGGACCGAGCACTTCCGGGCGTGATCAGCCGATAGCGGGCCGGTGTCTGCGGCTCTCTTTATCCTTGAGAACCATCCAACCCATTTGCCATTTGGCCATTCAGCCTGCGGGGACTTTCTGCAGGTGCCTTTCGACCTCCATGGCATCGTGAAGGATACGAACGATCTCGATGACCTGGTCGTGGCCCAGCCTGTAGAAAACGACGTGGCGGGGACGGTCTACGCGGCCGTTTGGAGCCTCGGAGCGGCAGTAGAGCAGGTGCAGGCTGCGCAGCCCGGTCTCCAACTGCTCCCGAGCGATACTCCCGGCCCTCTCGGACTCTGCTGGCAGCGACACGAAGGCCGCCCGTAGAAGCCCCTGGTAACGACGGCGCACGTCCTCGCCAAACTTCACCTGGGTGAAGCGAAGGATATCGATGAGGTCAGTCTGCGCATCCAGGGACAGGCGGAATCTGGTGGCGCTCACTGCCTGGAGCTCGCCAACTGGCCCAACTCTTCCAGGTATTCCTCGAGCTGTGCTTCGGAGGCAATCTCGACGAACCGACCTGTCTCGAGCTGCATGATGCCGCTTGATGTTGCGTTACGGAGAGCGACGAGCTTGGCGGACTCTTCGGCCTCGCGCTCGAGGAGCAGACGTAGGCCGGCACGCACGACCTCACTGAAATTCTGGTAACGGCCTTCGCTCACGAGGTCATCAATGGATTTCTCCATGGACTGAGGCAGAACGACGTTGTGTGTGGCCATGGCACTCTCCAAGGAAAGCGACTATGGCGTTTTATGCCATGAAGCTTATGGGAATGCAAAAACGGCGTATGCCTGATATCACGGTGCCTTTCGGGAGAGAAGGGGACGAGAAAAGGAGAAAATTATTTAAGCGCTCTAATTCTGCCTGACCGATCAGTTTTAGAGTAGAAGAAATAAATCTATCCTCTTTTCGCTATCCTTCTCCACTTACCCCTGAGCGACTGTAACCCGGCACAAAAGATCACTCTCATTAAACTGAAAATTAACCACAACCCCCCACTTCTGATACCTTAGCCACTTCCCTACATAGCCAATTAATAAATCTTTTTTTCCACCACCTGCCATTGCAGGCTGGCCAAGAAAACTCAAAACACTCTGACAAGTAGATAGACCATTCAACCCCCCATACAACTCTCCATTGAAGGCAGAGTATCCATCACTAGCCTCAACATAAAAATTTATATGATTTAGTAATTTTCTTCTGAAACCCACCTCAACTCCCGAGCGAGTAAATTTATAGTACTTTGTCGCCCCTATCGGGTCATTATACTCATCAGGATCAGACGAAATACATGGAACCTCCCCAATAACTTTCTCCAACTCTAAAAAATCGGATGATCTCTCAACCTTACCAATAGCAGCTATAGATTTATCCCATACACTTATCACTTTACAACTCCAGCCTGACGGCTCCTATCAATGATCTGCTTTATTGCCTCTTCAACCTGTCCAGGGTCATAGCCACGCTCAATAATATTTTAAAATGGGACAGATTTATTTTTCACACTCTAATCCAGCCCAACCAGTTGACTTTAGAGCATGGAAAATAAACCCGCCCTCTTTCCGCTCATACTCACGCAAAAATACAATTATAGTCATACATATACTTGTCGTACTCGTCCATACTCCAAACATGGCCGTCCACTCTATCCACCCTAATTTTTCCCCCGGCCCTCTCCCCTGTAGGATCCGAGATAGAAAAACTCCAATACAACGGAGTGAAATTACCTACTCTCAAGTCATTCCCCGCCACCTTAAAGCCCTTAGCCTCTGCATACTCCTTAGCCAAAACCAATGCCTCCCTCCTATCAATATTCAAGCTATCTCGGTATCGTACAGGGACACTAAGCACTCGAACCCCCTCATTGCGCAGATCAACAACCACTCGCACCAATCTAAATCTCTCAACATTCACCCCCAAGTAACCAGAGTAGCATTTCTGAGAGTCAAAAATGAATTCCCTGTCAAATAGCTTAACAAGCGACATAGTCTTTGATCCGACTACTGGTCCAACATACAAGTCACAAATTTCAGAAACCATGGAGTTATTTACCCTTCACAATAACGGCTTTACCAGTTAGCACCTTCTCTAAGTCACCCACCAGAGAAAAGGGGACGAGAAAAGGGGACAGATTTATTTAAGCACTCTAATCCTGCCTGAGTGATCAGCTTTAGAGTAGGAAAAATAAAGCGGCCCCCTTTCCAGGAAGACGAACAACACCGGGTCAAACACGGCCACCTTGATATCCAACTCCACCAGGGCCGCCAGACCATCAATGGACTTACGGAGGTCCACTGGCTTCGGATAGAGATAGACAGCTTTGACCTTGGCGTCCGGACGCATCATGACGGAGCTTCACTGGGAAAATGGGAGCCCAGCATCCGCAAGCGGACAGTTCAAATGAAGGTGGGGTTTGTGGAGCGCTTACCTTGTTCTTGCCGTCGAGCTTCTGGGTGTTGGCCGCCACTTCCAGGGTGATGTCGCGGTTGGCGGCCAGTAGCATGTCGTTGCCGGCCTTGATGCCTTGCAGCGCGGAGAGCCGGTTGTCGTCCTCGTGCTTGGCCTGCTTGGCGGTCTGGTAGCCCGAACTACCGAAGAGCGCCAGGGTGAGGCTGACATCACGGCCCTGGATCAGTCAGTTGGCTTTGTCTTTATCTCTGAGTTGTTTTTAAAGAGCAGTGCCTATTTGAAAGCTCAACTCGATGCCCCCTGTTGCATTCAGCTCCTACAGCTTTCCTACTTGGGCTCGGTATGTTCTTTCAACTATCACAGTAGACTAAGAGCAGCTTTTCTTCTTCAGGATCAATCAATTAATGCTTAAGTAAGCACCATTAAAATCTGGGTTTACCTGCTGGCACACAACCTGATCCGGCTACTCATGGTGCAATCGGCATTAATGGCGGACTATTTGCCGCGTGAACTGAGCTTCAAGCACAGCCTGCAGCTATGGCTGGCATGGCGACAGTTCGATGGTCCGGATATGGACGAAAGCCTTCAGAGGTTACTCATTTTAATCGCCCAGCAGCGCGTTGGCAGGCGGCCTGGGCGGGTTGAGCCACGAGCTCTCAAGCGAAGGTCGAAACCTTATCCATTGCTGACCCATACACGCCAATCTGAGCGCGCCAAAATCAGGCGAAGCGGTCACCCAAGGCGGGCTAAGTAAGCGCCATTCAAATCTGCCTCTTTTCGGCCATTTTCGTTTTGACCAAGAAACTATTGCATGAAGCGAAACTTCCAGTAATCACTCCCATCAACCATCCAGTACCTCTCGCCATCAGGGATCAAATAGCAAAAATCTATATACTTCGCACTCCAACCAGAATGAGCCAAGTCCTCATGAACTCTACCATAATCCATATGGAAAAATATCTCTCTATCAAAATTCACATAGAAACTCGGAAGGGCGACTGCAACAGAGTTCACACTAGAAAAATCTTTTTGACTTAATTCAACACCAGACAAGAGATAGCCCTCAACCCTTCTATGCAGATCTTTACTCAACCCGCTTTGAAGAAACAAGTTCCCAATATCCTCCAAGGATAACACCTGTCGATCCTTTCCCATCAGGTAACTCAGAAAATTATCAGCAGTAAGCTTAAGAATTCCCCCTCTAAAATTCACACATGCCTCAGAATACTGCTCATTAGTTATATAACCCTTTTCTAGATACGCACGATACTCTTTCTCAGCATCCAAGCTAAAATTAAACTTCTCATCAACGACCCAGAAACACTTACCTGAATGAACAAAAAAGCAAATGCTTTTTTCCCCATTCCACAACTCCTCATGTAACTTTTTCCAATTCATCAATTGCCAAACTCCCGCAAGAATTCATCATGAGAGTACACACGTGCATTACTTGAGTGTTTTTCAAGAACTGCTTCCCATACCTTGGGGAGCTCTAATGCAACGCCCGGTTGATTTGGATCCACAATTTTAGGAGCCGATGGGTCTCGCGGGATCCCCGGGACAGGTCGTTGAGGTATCGCGCTGGACATTATTTGATTATGAAGCTCGGCATCTACTTCAAACACCACCACTGTTCCGTCCGGACGTTTGTTACTTAAAAAATAGGTAGCATGATCAGAGTTCCCGACACTTACACAAAGCTGCCCGGAACACCCAGGATTGATTCTTATACTACCATCAGCATTAACTGTAATACGATTCTGACTTGAGGCCACTCCCGAACCACCACCTTCAACCCTGAAATACTTCTCAGTCTTTGGTCGCCCCGAGCTTACTACGACACCATCAGCTACCGTCCCATAAATCCCCAACCCGTTGAGGATAGCCGTAGCTCCCCACAACACCTGCTCACCAGTGCTAGGCACCGCACCGGATATAGGATTCGCTCCCCCCGCTGCACGGTAAATCTGACAAGCTACCGCTGCTACGCCAAAACCACCGCAGCCAACATCGAATGCATCCGCAGTCCATTGCTTAAGAGAAGCATCTGCTTGAGCACTAACACTCTGCTGGCGTGCTGCCTCTATCTGAGCCTGTTCGTCCGAAGCCGGGACCAGTTGCCACTCCTTGCCCTGATCGGTAGTCAGCACTTGGTCTGTTACCTGGCAGAAGCCATTCGACGAACCCACGCAACGAATGATATTCCCAGGCGTGGTCTTGACCGTATTCTCTGGCCCCATATCTGACGCGGGAGCGAGTAGCTCAGTCTCCAACACACTACGACCTTTTTCCCGCAGGGCCTGGATGTCCTTGCGCAGTTGCTGGCAAAGGCCACTGTTAGACGCACCTCCCTGGCAATCGCGCTGGTACTGCACCTCCTTCAGGTTCAGGCTGATTTTCTCGTCAGTGGAAAGGTGATTGTTCTCCACTGCATTCTTGCCAGCCTGCGCCTGCCGATGCGTTGTATGATGCGGCGGAGTATCGATTGAAGTCAGTGATCGAATTGCTCTTGGCGCTGCACCTGGGCGGCCCGGAGGAGAATCCGTTCTGCACGGTCAGCCGCTCGCTGTTGCTGCTGGTCTCCGATACCTGGTCGTTGTACCAAGCCGACCACAAGCAGAGGCAGGAACGGTAATAGCAGTAAAAAACCCCAGCACTTGAACTGGGGTTTCAATTTGGAAGGAGTCAAAGCAATGGATACTAAACTTCTTAATGAAACCAGCAAGTTCCTAAGTTATGTACTCAGACATGAGCCACAAGCCATCGGGCTGCAATTAGACAGCGAAGGTTGGGCCAACATAAACGCTTTGATCGCAGGCGCGGCAAAAAAGGGGAAAAATTTAGATTCGGAAATTATCCAAAAGGTTGTCGCTAGTAGCGATAAAAAGCGCTTCAGCATATCGAGCGACGGTCAGCGAATCCGAGCCGTGCAAGGCCATTCGACGCCAACCGTCACCCTCCAACACACAGAGAAAGAACCGCCAGAGCTCTTGTATCACGGCACAGCCAGTCGTTTTCTGGACTCGATCAAAACGCAAGGGTTGATTCCAGGGGCACGCCACTACGTTCATCTGTCCCAAGATGAACAAACGGCGGTTGAAGTAGGGAAGCGCTACGGGAAACCGGTTATTTTAAAAATTGAAGCCCTGCGAATGCATCGGCAGGGCTTCAAGTTCTTTCAGGCAGAAAATGGCGTTTGGCTGGCTGACAAAATTCCCGCCAACTTCATCCTCACCGAATAACTAATTAATAATGATTTCATCGGACAAACGCACATCCTCCGACAACACATGAAAGGCCATGTTCTCCGATAAAAATTGAACACTGAAATGTCTTAATTTTGGCGGATTACCACTAGAAAATGAGTTCCTCAACTCTAGGTTTCTTTTCAGCATGTCAGACTCAATAAATTCTGTAAGCCCGCCTAACCTGAACCCATCCGAAGCGCCGTGAAATTCGAAAATATCTGCCCCAGGGAATGGCACTTTAATAAAGTTACTTACCCACCTGAAGGTCATTTCCCTTCTCAACTTTATTAAAGCCCCCCACTGACACCCGGCTCTTCCCGCTCATACTCAATATCTAGCACTACATCCACTCCAGCGGAGCGGAAAGATACCTTCGACTCACCATAACCTGGCAGCCAATCATAGAGATTCAAGATTAACCTTGGTTGACCTATTCTCATTTCCTCACCGAATTTAGCTTCTCAAGAAAAAGGAGAAAAAGGGGACACCCATTAGCCGGCCTGAAAGATCAGTTTTAGAGTAAAAAATCCACCTATTTTGCTATCACCTTCTACCGTTTAACCCCACAAACAATAAACAACCATAAACCTACTGAAATAATCAACGAACCAGTAACACTTACTTTTAGAGAATACACAAACACAGAATTCGGATAACTAAAAACAACACCATTGTTATAGCTTGCCGAATTTACAAAATATATAATAGAAATCGATGTAAATATTGCAAAGAAGACCACAATAAACAAAACAATCAAAAACAACAGGCGTCTCAAGCTATTTCCCATTATTCGCACCATTCAGAACTGCATTATTTGAGGATTCAGAGACAACACTTCCTGTTGCTCCACCCAGAATACCAGGAATCGGACTCATAGGAGTCTCTTTGAGCAAATAAGAGCCTGGAAAGTTTGCAGCCTCAGAGTACTTCAATGCATTAACACTATTTCTGGAAAGTCCAAAAATTTTATTTACATAGTTCTTTTCCATCTGACTCGTTATCGTAGCACCAGCGCCATAACCTAGACTCGCTCCAATCATAGCCCCCATCATAGCGTCTAAAGAACTCTGCCCATTCAGCTGGCTAGAAATGTATGCACCACCAATATTAGTTTGGAGAGTGGGTGTCAAAGTCTGGCCCGCAGACATACCACCAGTGACTCCTGAGGTCATGAATCCAATCCAATCGAATTTATCTCCCGTGCTCCCCGTTGCCAACTGCACTCCTCCATTCGCGGCCATGCTCAGCCCAGCACCAGTGGCAATGGACGTCCCGGAGGCGTTCGTTAGGTTCGCTAGGCCACCAAACATAAGCATGAAATTCTCAGGCTCTGAGGCAAACACCAAAGCCTTGTACAAAGTATCAGTGTTTTTATTTATATACTGCAAATCGAGAGAATTTTCATACTGCACAAACAATCTAACATTATCATTTTCAATCCCTCCAGAAGAAACCGGCCTAGAAGGGTCAGCCGAGTTCAGGCCTGTAAGAACAAAATCCCTGCTGTTCCCATAGCAAACCCACGGCTTCTCTGAACAAGTAGCTTTCAGAAGCTCTCTGTTCTCGTCATTCAATGCAACATATTTCTTAATTACTTTCGTACAATCTCCTTCCTTTGTACATTGCTGCATCTCATGATCGAATGCCTTGGCTTGATCTCCGCTCAGGAAATTATTATCCACAGCGGTCTTGCCTGCTCCCGCTGCGGCCACCGCACCGGCTGTATCACCACTGGCTAAACCTCCAGCCATACCCGCGGCCAAACTGGAAAGAGCCGAAACAATCTGACGTTCGTTTTCCGTCAGATCTTCAGGCTTCTTACCTGGGTAAAGGTTCGCTGCGATCAACTCCCCAGTGGCAGCCCCAATCCCTCCAGCAACACTGGAGTTGCCTTGTACCCCAGCAACCACGGCACCGAGCAATGCCTGAGCCATGATGCGCGCCGTGTCATTGTCGCCAGTCTGCTGCTTAATGAGATGGGCTATGTAAGGCGCAGAAGCACCTGCTATCGCACCACCGATATCACCACCAGCCAGGTACTGCAGCGCCGCCGTCACAGCCTGCGCGGCTCTCTGATAGTCGCTGCCGGTGCCGTACTCGCGCATGACATTCTGGTACGCGACGGTCGCCTCCAGCTCCTTCTGCGTGGGGTTGTCCTTACCCTGTGTTTTCAGCTCCTTGCGACCTTCTTCCGCCGCCTCGATCTCCCCCTGCGTCCGAACGATGTCCATCGCCTGGGTGCCAATCTCGGCAATCAACTGCACCTGCTTCAGCCGGTTCTGTTCCTTCTCCTTGTCGAAGATCGGGCTGATGCTGCCGTTGGCGTGCTCGACGTCGCGGCTCAGGCTGGCCACGTCCTGTTGCTGGCTGGCCGGGTCGCGGATTTCGAGGGTGCCGCTGGAGATGGCCGAGCCGGTGGTGCCGCTGGCGCTGTCGCCGTGGTTGTAGGCCACCAGCATGCCGCTGGGCATGTTGCTGATGAATTTGCCGCTGCCATCGCTGCCGCTGCTGAGGCTGACGCTCTGTTGCTGGCTCTTGTAGTCGGCCTTGTTGTCGATGCTGCTCCAGCCCAGGGTGCCGGTGCTCAGGCGGTTCTTTTCGGCTTCGGCGGTGCTGGCGATGACGCTGCCGTCCAGTTGCGTGTGGTTGCCCACGTCGATCTGGAAGCCGCCCTTGCCGGCGTAGAGGCCGGTCTGTTCCTGCACGCTCTTGTAGTTGGAGTCGATCTTGCTCTGGCTGGCACTGAAGCTGGCGCTGCCGCCGGAGCCGATGATCGCGACGCTCGCCCCGGCGGAGACGTTCTTCTGCTTGGCGTCGTAGTAGTCGCTGTCCTGCAGGCTCTGCAGCGTCAGGTCGCGGCCGACGTTGGCGATGATCTGCTCGCCGTTGACCTGAGCGCCCTTGAGCGTGGTGTCACGGCCGCTGACCAGCTTGACCTGGTTGCCGGCGTCCAGGGTGGTTTCCGTCCAGGTGGTGCCGGTGCCGACTTCCTTGCCCGAGCCCTGGTTGGCGTTGGCGAAGATGCTCAGGCCCACCCCGTTGTCCGCGGAGTACCCCACGCTCACGCCAACCGCGCCGCCGCTGCTCTTGTTCTTGCCGTCGAGCTTCTGGGTGTTGGCCGCCGCTTCCAGGGTGATGTCGCGGTTGGCCGCCAGCAGCACGTCGTTGCCGGCCTTGAGCTGGCTGCCCTGGATGCGGATGTCGCCGTCCTGGCCCACCTTGCCTGCGCCGGTGGCGAGGATGTTGAGGTTGTTCCCCGCGGTCAGGCTGCTGCCCTGGCTGACGCTCTGCTCCTGGGTCTGCTTCGAGCTGGACTTCTGCGAGCCGAGCGAGGCGCTGATGCCGAAGAACTGGCTGGCGCCACCGCCCTCTCTCCCCTGCTGCGCCGCCTGCCAGGCCTGCACGCCGGTCAGCCCGGCCTTGATGCCTTGCAGCGCGGAGAGCCGGCTGTCGTCCTCGTGCTTGGCCTGCTTGGCGGTCTGGTAGCCCGAATCCATGGCGCTGCCGACACTGCCGGAGAGCGCCAGGGTGAGGCCGCTGGTCTTGCTCTTGTAGGTCTGCTCGCTGCGGTTCTCGTTCTGCGCGGCGAGGATGTCGACGTTCTGCCCGATGAGGTTGATGTCCTTGCCGGCGACCACGTCGGAACCGCGGATGGTCAGGTCCTTGCCGGCCTGGATGTCGACGTTGCCGAGCACGCTGCCGATGGTGCTGCCACGGGTCTGTTCGTTGTGGTTGGTCTGGGTCGCCTGGGTGCTGGCCGAACCGAGGGTGAAGCCGAGCCCGCCGCTGCTCATCACGCCGGATTTCTTCTTCGACTCGGCGTGGCTGGTTTCGCTGGTTTCAGTGGCGCCGTCGATCAGCACGTTGCGCCCGGCCAGCAGGCTGGTGCCATTGGTGGAAGCCACGTCGCTGCCGCTGACACCGATGTCCTGGCCGGCGCGGATGGCCACCTTGTCGGCGCTGACCAGCGAGCCTTGCTGGGTGGTGTAGAGGGAAGTGTCCTCGGTCTTTTTCTCCGAGCTGGAGAGCAGCCCATGGCTGCGCTTGGTCTTGCTCAGCGCATGGCTGTCGGTTTCCGCCGCCGCCTGCAGGTTCACGTCACGGGTGGCGTAAAGGTAGGCCTCGTTGCTGGCGCTGATGGTGCTGGCGGTCAGGTTCAGGTCCTGCCCGGCGCTGGCCACCAGGTCGCCGCCCGCCGTCAGTTGCGCGCCGAGCTGGCGGGTCTGCCCGGTCTGCTCGACGGTGCGGGTGCTGCTGGTCTTGCTGCGGACTTCGACGCTGGCGGCGTCTTCGACAGCGCTCAGGTTGATGTCGCGACCGGCGGCGGCGGTCAGGTCGCCCTTCGCGCTCGCCTGGCTGCCCACTACGTTCAGGTCACGCCCCGCATCCAGTACCAGGTCGCCTCCGGCCGTCAGGCTGGAGCCGTGGTTCTGCGCGACCGTGGTGGTGGTGACGTGGTGCCCGCCCTGCTGGATGTCGCGCAGGCGGCTGGCGTCGGTCACGGCTTGCAGGTTGATGTCGCGGCCGGCGCCGAGGTAGCTGTCGCCGCCGCTGGCGAGGCTGCCGCGGTTGGTGATGTCGCGGCCGGCGTCCAGGCTGAGGTCACCGCGCGCCGTGATGCTCGAGCCGGCGTCGAGGAAGCTGCGGTATTCGTCGCCGCCGATGCCGGCGGTAACAGCGGTGCGGTCGTTGACGATGTCGCCCTTGAGCGCGGTGAGGTCGACCTGGTCGCCGCGGATCTGCCCGGCCAGGGCATTGCGGATGCTGTCGCCGGCCAGCAGGCTGACGCGTTGACCGGCATCCACCAGGCCGCCCTGGAGGATACTGCCGCCCGCCGTCGCCGTGAGGTCCTCGCTGGCGCGCAGGGTGCCGACGTTGGTCAGGTCGCCGCCGGCCATGAGGTTGAGGTCGCGGCCCTGGATCAGGCTGCCGCCGCGCAGGTTGCGCGCGTCGGTCTGGGCCAGGTAGACCACCGGGACCAGCACCTGCTGGCCGTCGACGACGCGGGTTTCCATCCAGACGATGTCGTGGGTCAGCGCCGCCACCTGTTCGGCGGAGAGGCCCACGCCGACGCTCAGCTGCAGCGCGTCCTTGGCGGCCAGGGCGTTGTCCATCAGGTACTGGAACTGGTCGTAGTCGCTGGTCAGGCCGTCGAGGAAGCGCTGGCCGGTCTGGGCCTGGATGGCTTCGCGGATCAGGCGGGTCTCGTAGGCGCCGTCGCCCAGGCGCTTCCAGGCCTGGTCCGGGTCGAAGCCGAGCTTGCCGAGCAGGTAGTCGGAGTTGAGGAAGCGCCCCAGGTCGGTGAGCGCCGGGTTGGTTTCGATGAGGTAGTGGCTCTGCGGGTCCGGGCTGCGGATGAACATCCCGTACTGCCCCTGGGGCAGGCGGAAGGTGTCGGCCGCCGTCGGGTCCACGGCGGCGAAGGGCACGCCGGTGTAGTCGACCGGGATGAAGCTGACCTGCTGGCTGCCGTCGGCGGCCGTGTGCGTCACGCTCTGCACGGTTTGCGGCCCGCGCGCCTGGGCGTCGCTGGACTGTTTGTTGAGTGTCAGGTTGACCGTGCCGAGCTGCCCGCCCAGCAGGCTGCCAGCCAGTTGGCCGGTGAGCTGGGCCAGGCTGTATTCGCTGACGGTGCCGTTCTGCAGGTTATGCGCCACGTTCAGGGTAACGCGGTTGCCGGCCTGCAGCGTGGCCGGCGCGGACTGGGCGCCGTCTTCGCTCCAGCTGACGACCGGGGTGCCGATCGCCCAGCGGTCGCCGTTGTAGATGGCCCAGAGCTGGTCGTACAGGTCCTGGTCGAAGGTGCCCGCGGCCATCTTGTTGTTGAAGGCGCGGGCCAGGTTTTCCATGGTGTCCCACTGGCCGGTGGGGATCTTGCCGTAGTCGCCCGGCACCACGTTGATGACCACGACCTTGTTGCCGGTGCGCGAGGTGTTGCCCTGGTTGAGCAGCGAGTTGGCGTTGATGGTCAGGTCGCCGTTGGCGGCAATGGTGCTGTTGCGGTTTTCCACCGCATCGGCATCGATGGTCAGGTTGCGCCCGGCGGTCAGCCAGGCGGCGGGGCTGTTCTGGGTGATGCGTTCCTCGATGGTTTCGCTGACGTCGATCTTGCCGCGCTTGAAGGAGTCGTGGCCGCCGCAGTGCTGGCCGCACTGCACGTCGAATTCGCCGAAGGTGGTGGTCTGTTCGAAGGCGAAGACGTCGCGGGTGTTTTCCAGGTTCGCCACGTCGAGATGGATGTCGCCTTGCGCCTCGATGGTGCCGGAGCGGTTGCTCAGGCTCTGCGCCCGCCCGCCGTCCTGGCCGGCGAAGCTGAGGTTGCCCTGGCTGTAGAGGTCGCCGTAGCGGTTGCTCAGGCTGGCCGCGCGCAGGGTCATGTCGCCGCCGCTGAACAGCAGGCTGTCGGCGCCGTTGGCGATGCCCTGGCTGGTGAGTTCCAGCGTCCCCAGGGCGCCGAGGGTGCCATTGTTGTTCACTTGCGCGGCGCTGGCGCGCAGGGCCTGGTTGGCGATCAGCCAGCCCTGGTTGTTCAGGTTGCCGGCGAGGCTGAGCCGGGTATCCAGGCCGCTGGCCAGGCGACCGCCCAGTTGGGTGAAGTTGCCGGCGTTCAGGGTGAGGTTGCGCTGGGCGGAAAGCAGGCCGGCGTTGTAGGCGTCGCCGCTGAGGGTCAGGCCGAGGTCGCCGTCGCTGAGCAGTTCGCCCTGGTTGTTCAGGTAGGCGGCCGTCAGGGTCAGGCCGCCGGCGCTGGCGATGCGCTCGCCGGCGGCGAGGTCCAGCCCCTGGTCCACGCGCAGGTCGAGGGCGCCGTTCAGGCGCATCTGGCCAACGCCGGAAAGGCTGCCGAGCTGCCATTGCCCACTGCCCAGGCCGGTGAGCGAACCCGCGCCGACCAGGCTGCCCGCCCCCAGGCGGAACAGGCCGGTACCGGCATGCTGGATCTGCCCCTGGCCATTGAGCAGGGTTGTGCCGCTGTTCAGTTCGAAGGCCTGGCTGGCGACGCCGATGTTCCCGCCCTGGTTGTTCAGCTGGCCGGTGCTGCGGATATGGCTGCTGTCGCCGCCGAGCGCGCGCAGGCGCCCGCCCTGGCTGTTGTCCAGCGCCCCACTGTCCAGCTCGAGGGTGGTGGCCGATTCGATCAGGCCGCCCTGGTTGTTCAGCGTACCGCTGCTGGCGAGCACGACACGGCTGCCACTGAGCTGGCCACCGCCGTTGTCCAGCGTGTTGCCGGTGACGCTGAGGTCATCTTTGCCGAACAGTTGGCCACCCCGGTTGACGAGGTTGCCAACCACCAGTTCGAGCTTGCCGAGCAGGCTGGCGATGATGCCGGCCTCGCCATTGACCTGGCTGTTGTCCAGGTTCGCGGCCGTGATGGCGACGCTGTCGCCCTGCACGGTCCCTGCCTGGTTCTGCAGGCTGCCCGCCCCCAGCTCGACGGTTACGTCGCCGCCCTGGGCATGGACCAGGCCCCTTTGGTTGTTCAGCGAAGCGGCCGTCAGGGAAAGGCCCGCGGCGCCCGCCAGCAGCCGGCCGGACGCGGAGTTGTCGACGCTGCCGGCAAGCACCTCGGTCCGCTCGCCACGCAGGGTGCCGCCACGGTTGTCCAACTGGTCGACGGCCTGGGTGAACAGCAGAGCCTGGTCGCCTGCGTCGATCAGGCCGGTAGCATTGTTCAGGACGCCATCGAGGCTGAGGCGCACCTGGTCGCCATTGCCAACCACGGCACCGCCCTGGCTGTTGTCCAGGTTGCCGCCTTCAAGCTCGACGCGCTGGCCAAGCACTACGCCACCACGGTTTTCCAGCTGCGGCGCTACGAGCCGCAGGCCCGCATCGCTCTGGATACGGCCCTGGTCGTTGGACAGGCGCTGCTGCGCCGTGAGCACCAGGCCTTCCGCGCCCGCCACCAGCAGACCCTGGTCGCTGTTGTCGATGCTGGCGGCATTCGCCTGGACACCGTCGCCCACGATACGGCCGCCGCGGTTGTCCAGCGTCCCGCCGGCGCGCAGCAGCAACTGGGCGCCGGCCAAGGCTCCCTGGCGATTGTCCAGGCTGCCTGCCGTGACATCCAGGTTGCCCTGCACCGATTGCAGGCGCCCCAGTGCGTTGTTCAATGCCTGCGCCACGGTCAGCTTCAGCAAGCCGTCGGCGCTCAGCGTGCCGCCGGCGTTGCTGCTGATGCTGGCGAGGTCGGCCTGCAATGTGCCACCCAGCAGCAGGCCGTTGGCGTTGTCGAGATCGCCAGCGCCGAGGACCAGGGCCGAGTCGGCCTGCACCCGCCCATTGCGGTTGGCCAGCGCCTGGGCATTCAGGCTCAGGCGCTCGGCGGCCAGGCTGCCGCTGCTGTTGTCCACAGCCCCTCGGGCGGTCAGTTCAAGCGTCTGCGCCAGCAGCTTGCCGGCGGCGTTGGCGACGCTGCCGACATCCAGCAGCAGGGTGCCGCTGGCCTGTCCCAGGCCCGCTCCGTTGTCGAACGCGCCACTCAGGCGAAGGTCGAGGTCACCCTGCTCCGCGCTGAGCACGCCACCCTGGCGGTTGTCCAGGCTGCTGCCGGCGAGTTCGATGGAGTCGCCGACCAGGGTTCCCGCCCGGTTGTCCACGGCCCCGGCTGTCGCCCGCAAGCCTTGCGCGGCCTGGAGTTTGCCGCTGGCGTTGTTCAGCGCGCCCTGGCTGTTCAGGACCAGGTCGCCGCTGCTGGTACCGATCAGGCCACCGGCGTTATCGATGCGCTGCGCATCGATACGGGCGCTGCCAGCGACGATGCGGCCCTGCTGGTTATCCAGCGTGCCGCCGGCGAGCGTCAGGCTGCCGCCGTTCACTTCCAGGCGACCGGTGCGGTTGTCCAGGCTGGTGAAGTTCAGGCCGGCAGCCTGGCCATCGCCGAAGCGGACCAACCCGCCCAGGTTGACGATGGCGGGCGCGTCGAGCAGCAGGCTCTGCTCGCCGATCAGCTGCGCGCTGGCGCCAAGGTTGTTGAACTGGCGGGTGCGCAGCGAGACTTCGCGCCCCTGCAGTGTTCCGCGGTTATCCAGTTGCTGGCGGGCGTCGACGCCGATGCGGTCGGCATAGGCCTGCCCCGTATTGTCCAGCGTGCCGGCAGCCACGCTGAGGTTGCCGGTGGCGTCCAGCCGGCCACGGTTGCCGACGCTTTCGGCGACGATATCCAGGCCCTGCCCGGGGATACGCTGTTCCCCATCGATGCCGGCGAAGATCTGTCCATCGTTGTTCAGGGCGCCGGCCCGCAGTTGCACGCCCTGCCTGGCGGCCAGGCTCTGCGCATTGCTCAACGCCCCACTGGCCTGCACGCTCGCGCTGCCGCCGGCATAGGCCGGGCCGTTCAGGGCCACGTCCTGGCCCTTCAGGGCGAGGTTCCCGCTGGCCGCCACCTGGGCCAGTTCCAGCTTGCCGTTGGCGTCGATGCGGATGTCGCCGGCGCTGGCCGCCATGTTGCCGGCCAGTTTCACGCCCACGCCCTGCTCGGTGCCCACCAGGCGGATGGTGTTGGCGTACATGCCGCCCAGGGCCGCGCTGTCGATGGCCAGTTGCGGCTTGGCGCGGCCGTCGTCGGCCTTGGCGCTGGCGGCCAGGGTCTCGGCGTCCACCTGGTTGCGGCCGGCCACCACCGTCAGTTGCTTGGCGTACAGGTCGGCGTTGAGCCTGGCGCTGCGGGTGATCAGCTCGAAGCGGTCGAGGTTGCTGGCGTTGAGCCCGGCACCCTCGACGGCGATCTCGCCGCCGTCCACGTCGTAGCCCTGCAGGCGCTCGCCGGCCAGGATCGGCTTGCCGGTGGCGAGGGTGGCGCGCGGGGTGTTGATGAAGCCGCAGCCGTTGCAGGTGATGCCATTGGGGTTGGCGACGATGACGTGGGCGCCCTGCCCCGCCACTTCGGTGTAGCCCTTGAGCTGCGAGGGGCTGCCGCCGGTGACTTCGTTGAGGATCTTCTGCGCCGCCTGCCCCTTGAGGTTGGGGTTGCCGATGATGATCCCGCCCAGCTGGGTGCTGGCGGTCTTGCCGGTGGCGTTGTTGAGGATCAGGCCCTGCTGGCCCACCGAGTAGTCGCTGAATTTGTTGTGCGACAACCCCGCGCCATTGGGCGTGGCGATGTTGACGATGGGCACGCCGTTGCCCGCCGCGCCGAGCTGGGTGTTGCCGCCGGCGGCCGCATCCACCGCCAGCTGGGCCGCGGCCGCGACTATGGGGTTGAGGAACAGGATGCCGGCCAGGGCGCTGGCGATGGCCTGGTGGAGGGGGCGGCGGATGTCCATATCTTGGTCTCCGTGGCGCGGGGCGCAATATCAGAAGAACAGGTCGACGCGGAAGTACACCGGGTGTTCGCGCTTGTCGATCACGCCGGGCCGCTCCAGGGAGCGGGCGAAGCTCAGGGTCGCGGCCAGGTACTGGCCGCGGGCGTTGAACTCCAGCGCGTGGCCGCTCAGGCGGCCGTGCAGTTCGGGGTTGTGGCGGCCGTTCTCGATGGCGCCGAAGTCGTAGCCGTAGCCCAGGCCGTACTCCTGCAGCCACGGCTGCAGCGCCACCCAGGTCACCGGGCGGCGCCAGCGCAGCTGGTTGCGCCAGTAGTAGCCGCTGTCGCCGGACAGGCTCTGGTCCTTGAAGCCGCGCACCGAGTTGAGCCCACCCAGGCTGATGCGCTGCGGGCTGTAGAGCACGTCCTCGCTCTGCTGCGCGGTGGCCAGGGCGTCGAAGCTGAAGTGCTCGCCCCACAGCTGGAAGGGCTGCAGGTAGCTGAGGGTGAGGGTGTACTTGTCGTAGCGGGCGTGGGGCTGGCCCGGCCGCGGCTCGTGCTCGCCCTGGGCGCCGAGCGCGCCTATGCCCTGCTGCCAGCCGGCGTCGAGGTTGACGAAGGCGCTGCCGATGCGCCGGCCGTGGTTGAAGCCCAGCTGGCCCTCGGTGATCTGGCTGCTGGAGACGCCGATCCTCTCGTCGTCGATGTAGTTGTTCGAGCGCACGTGGGCCAGGCCGAAGTTGACCGCGGTCTTGCTCAGGCTGTCGCGGTGCAGCACGCGCTCGGCGCCGAACTGGTGGGAGCGGCTGTCGCCGTCGAGCTTGAAGGCGAAGCCGCTGCCTTCGTTGCGGGTGCGGTAGTAGCTCTGGTTGTAGCTGTAGCGGAAGGTCCACCAGCCGTAGGGCAGGCTGTAGAACAGGCCCTGGTTGTCGGAGTGCTTCCAGTGGTCGCTGACCACGTCCTCGGCCACCCGCAGGCCGAGCTGGTCGGCCAGGCCCAGCGGGCTGTCCCAGTCCAGGCCCAGGCCGGCCTGCTGCTCGCCGCTGCTGCGGTCGCCGTTGTTGTCGCGGAAGGCCGAGACGCGCCAAGGTTTGCCGCGCTCGCCGGCCAGCTGCACGCGGCTGCCGCCGACCTGCTCGCCGGGCACCAGCTCCAGCTGCGCCTGGCGCGAGGGCAGGCGGTTGACCTGGTCCACCAGCTGTTCCAGCTCGCGCAGGTCGAGCAGCTCGCCGGCCTTGCCGGGGAAGCCCATGGCCAGTTCCCGCGGGCTGGCCACGGCGGAGTCGTCGAAGCCTTCCAGGCGGCCCTCGACCACGATGATCTTCAGCGTGCCGCCGGAGAGGTCCTGCTGCGGCAGGTAGGCGCGGGTGGTGACGAAGCCGCGGGCCAGGTAGTGGTCGGTGATCGTCCGGAGCAACTCGTTGAGCTGGGCCACGCCCAGGCACTGGCCGCGGTAGGGCGCCAGCAGGCGCTCGCGGGTGGAGGCGGCGAGGTGCCCGGCGCCTTCCAGGGTGATCTCGCGGATGTCGAAGCAGCGCGTGTCGGCCGGCTGCGCGGCGGGGGCCTGCGGCGCAGCCTTGCCGGGCAGTTGCTGCAGTTCCTCCAGGCGCTTCTGTTGTTCGCGCAGCAGCTGCTCCTGGCGGTCGCGCTGCAGGTCACGGTCGCCCGGGGTGGTGGGCAGGGGCGCGGCGGAAACATCAAGAACGACGGCCAGGGCAAGGCCCGGCATCCAGAAACGGGAAATGGACTGCATCCCTTCGATCCCTCGAGTACGACATCCGGTTACAAACTGACCTGATTAAAACATGGCCACTTGATGCCAAGGGAGTGTCATTCGGCGACTGACGTCACTTTTAGGACTATTCCTACAAGCCGGATTTCGCCTCAGACCGCAGAGGGCAAGCGGTAGACCCAGATCCGCCGCAGCACCGTGGCGAATTGCCGCGACAGGCGCCCGCTGTTGTAGGTCTGCCCGTAGCGCGCGGCGATCCGGCGCACCTCGCGGGCCAGTTCGGCGTAGCGGCGCGCCGGCAGGTCGGGGAACAGGTGGTGCTCGATCTGGTGGCTGAGGTTGCCGGTGAGCAGGTGCAGCAGCGGCCCGCCCTCCAGGTTGCTGGAGCCGCGCAGCTGGCGCAGGTACCAGTGGCCGCGGCTCTCGCCCTGCAGCACGCTGGCCGGGAACACCACGGCCTTCTCGGTGAAGTGGCCACAGAAGATCACCGTGAAGGTCCACAGGTTGCGCAGCAGGTTGGCCAGGGCGTTGCCGCAGAACACCGCCCAGAAGCCACCGCCGAGCAGGCCCAGCAGGGGAAAGGCCAGGTAGTCCCTGGCCCACTGGCGGCCGAGCTTGGCATTGAACTGGCGCAGCAGCGGGCGCAGTTCGTCCTTGCCCAGGCGGCCCTTGAAGTACTTGTCCAGGCGCAGGTGCTGGATGGCCACGGCGTACTGGAACAGCACGGCCTGCAGCGTCACCCACAGCGGCTGCCAGCGGTAGAAGGGCTTCCACTTCTGCTCGGGGAACAGGCGCACCACGCCGTAGCCGACGTCGTCATCCTTGCCTAGGACGTTGGTGTAGGTGTGGTGGATGTGGTTGTGGGTGTGCCGCCAGAAGTCGGCCGGGCCGGCAATGTCCCATTCGTACTGGCGGCCGGCGAATTCCGGGTCGTTCATCCAGTCGTACTGGCCGTGCATGACGTTGTGGCCCAGCTCCATGTTCTCGAGGACCTTGCCCAGGCCCAGGAGCAGGCTGCCGAGCAGCCAGGTAGGCGCGGACCAGCCGAGCAGCAGCAAGGCGCGGCCGCTCCAGCAGCAGGCGCGCACGGCGCTGCGCACGCGGCGGATGTAGCGGGCGTCGGCCGCGCCGAGGTCGTCCAGGGTGCGTTGGCGCAGGGCGTCCAGTTCGGCGCCGAAGGCGGCCAGCTCGGCCGGGGTGAGGTCGCGGTCTTCGCGCATGCTGGGGTTCCGAAAGAGGCTAGAGGTCGAGGCTGACGTCGCCCTGCGGGGCGCTGACGCAAAGGCGAATGGGCTGTTGCGGCTCGCTGTGCAGCGCGCCGCTGCGCAGGTCGCGCACGCTGCCGGCGAGCAGGGTGCAGGTGCAGCTGGCGCAGATGCCCTGGCGGCAGCCGTGGGCCGGGCGCAGGCCGGCGGCCTCGGCCTGCTCCAGCAGGCTGCGCTGGTTGTCGCCGGCAGCCTGGCGGCCGCTGCGGGCGAAGTGCAGGCGGACCTCGCGGCGGGCCTCGTCGGTGGACCACGCCGGCGCGCTGAAGGCTTCCCACTGCAGGCTGGCGGCGCGGGGTGCGAGGGTATCGCGCACGGCGCCGACGAAGCCGGCCGGGCCGCAGGCCAGCACGTGCTCGCCGGCCAGGCCGTCGAGGTGCTCGGCGCGGAAGCGGCCCCGCAGTTCGCCGGCCGCCGCCGCGCCGCCACTGATGGCCCAGCGCGGGCTGAAGTTGGGGTACTCGCGGGCCAGTGCCTGCAGGGCGTCGACGAAGGCGCGCTGGCTGCGTTCGCGCACGTAGTGCAGCAGCGTCACCGGGCCGCGGTAGCCGTCGGCCAGGGCCTGGCGCAGCAGGCCGAGCAGGGGCGTCAGGCCGCTGCCGGCGGCCAGCAGCAGCACGCCGCGCTCGTCCTGCGGCCAGTGCAGCTCGCCGCCCGGCGCGCCCAGCTCCAGCACGTCGCCCACGCACAGCCGGCCCAGCAGCAGCGGCGAGACGCGCCCGCCGGGCTGCAGCTTCACCGCGATCTCCAGGCAGCCGTCCACCTCGGCGATCAGGCTGTAACTGCGCCCCAGGCGCACGCCGTCGCGCTCGACGAACAGCTGCAGGTGCTGGCCCGGCCGCGCGCCGCGCCAGTTGGCGTTGGGCCGCAGGCGCAGGGCGAGCATGTCGTCGGCCACCCACTGGCGGCCTTCGACGCGGGCGAACACCCGGTTCAGCGCCCAGGCCGGGTTGAACGCGGCCAGCACGGCATCGACGTCGGCCTCGCGCAGCCAATGCCGGCGCACCAAAGCGCGCAGGGGGCCGAGCAGCGGGCGCAAGGCGCGCAGCCAGGCCAGGGGAAGCAGGGACATGGACGGCATCCAGACAGTAAACACTTGTTCACTAAACTGGCATGCCGCCACTTTTCAGTCAACAGTCGTTCACTGAAGCCGTCGGCGCAGTCGCCGATTTCCCCGGCCATTTGCTAGAGTGCCGGGGCCCCACGCCATGGAAGCCCCGATGCCCTCTCCCCGCGCCGAACAGAAACAGCAGACCCGCCAGGCCCTGATGGATGCCGCGCGCGGCCTGATGGACAGCGGCCGCGGCTTCGGCAGCCTGAGCCTGCGCGAGGTGGCGCGCGCCGCCGGCATCGTCCCGGCCGGCTTCTACCGGCACTTCGCCGACATGGACGCCCTCGGCCTGGCCCTGGTGGCCGACGTCGACGAGACCTTCCGCCAGACCCTGCGCGTGGTGCGGCGCAACGAGTTCGAGCTGGGCGGGGTGATCGAGGCCTCGGTGCGCATCTTCCTCGACGCGGTCAGCGCCAACCGCACCCAGTTCCTGTTCCTGGCCCGCGAGCAGTACGGCGGCTCGCTGCCCATCCGCCAGGCCATCGGCACCCTGCGCCAGCGCATCACCGACGACCTGGCGGCAGACCTGGCGCTGCTCAACAAGCTGCCGCACCTGCAGGCCCGGGACCTCGACGTGATCGCCGACCTGGTGGTGAAGACGGTGTTCGCCACCCTGCCCGAGCTGATCGACGCGCCGGCCGAGGCGCTGCCGGCGCACCTGACGCCCGAGGCCAAGGTCACCCAGCAGCTGCGTTTCATCATGATCGGCGCCAAGCACTGGCACGGCATCGAACCGCGCGGCTGAGGCTGGGGCTTCCTTGTAGGAGCGAGCTTGCTCGCGAACGGTGCAGGCCTGTGGCTTCGGTGCCTTGGCCTGACTCCGCTCCCTCTCCCTAACCCTCTCCCTGAAGGGAGAGGGGACCGTTCGGTATGTTCGGATGTTCCTGAGTTAGCCGGCTAGCGTAGAGGTTGCCGGCTAAAACTTGCCTTCTCTCGGCACGGACAAGCCCCCTCTCCCTTCAGGGAGAGGGCTGGGGAGAGGGGACGGAGCCGAACCGAAACACCGAAACCGTCTGGAAACTCCGTTCGCGAGCAAGCTCGCTCCTACGAAAAGCCCATTCCGCCCCGCATTGGTGCGCACCATTTGCGTGCGCACCAGCAACGCGCACGCGCACCATTCCTGATCACTCGGACAGCCCGCCCAGGTCCCGCCGTTGCTGGCCGCGCCCGCCCCTGGCAAGGCCCTTGCTGTAGCTCGGCCATTGCCTACTGCCGGACACCGTCATGCTGGTCATCCACCAACGCATCGAGCCCCGCGACCGCTGGGACGCCGAACTGCACCTGAACTACGAGGCGCGCAGCAAGAGCCGCCTGCGCTGCTACGCCCGCGACGGCGAGGACGTCGGCCTGTTCCTCGAACGCGGCCAGCCGCCGCTGGCCGATGGCGACTGCCTGCTGGCCAACGACGGGCGCGTGGTGCGCGTATGCGCCGCGCCCGAGCAGCTGATGCACGTGACCTGCGCCAACCCTCGCGAGCTGAACCGCGCCGCCTACCACCTGGGCAACCGCCACGTGGCGCTGCAGGTTGGGGAGGGCTGGCTGCGCCTGCTGGACGACTACGTGCTCAAGGCCATGCTCGACCAGCTGGGCGCCACGGTGGAAAGCATCGAGGCGCCGTTCCAGCCCGAGCATGGCGCCTACGGCGGCGGGCACCACCATTCGCACCAGGGCGATGCGGAGTTCAACTACGCGCCGAAGCTGCACCAGTTCGGGGTACGCAAGTGACCGGCACAGGCCTCTGGCCCCTGCTGCGCCTCGCCAGCCCGCAGCTGCCCATCGGCGGCTACAGCTATTCCCAGGGCCTGGAAGCGGCGCTGGAACACGGCCTGGTGACGGACGCCGAAAGCGCCTTCGCCTGGCTGGCCGACCAGTTGCAACTGAACATGGCGCGCTTCGAGGGCCCGCTGCTGGCCGAGCTGCTGCGCGCCGCGCTGGCCGCCGACTGGCTGGCCCTGGGCGACGCCGCCGAGCGCCACCGCGCCAGCCGCGAGACCCGCGAGCTGGCCCTGGAAAGCCGGCAGATGGGCTTCTCCCTCGCCCAGTTGCTGGCGGCCCTGCCCGAACTGGACGAAGCGGCCCGCGCCTGGCTCGCCGCGCAGCCGGAGCCCTCCCTGGCCGCCACCTGGGCCCTGGCCGCGCGGGCCTGGGGCCTGGATGCGGAGCAGGCCCTGGGCGCCTGGTTGTGGAGCTGGGCGGAGAACCAGCTCGCGGTGCTGATGAAGGCCCTGCCCCTGGGCCAGCTGGCCGCGCAGAAACTCACCTCGCGCCTGCTCCCCGAACTCGAGCGGGCCTGCGCCGCCGCGCTGGCGGAGGACGCGCCCGGTGGCGCGCCCTTCGGCCTGGCCCTGGCGAGCATGGCCCATGAATCGCAATACAGCCGTCTGTTCCGTTCCTAGGAGAACCCTGCATGAACTCCCAACCCCTGCGCGTCGGCATCGGCGGCCCGGTGGGCTCCGGCAAGACCGCCCTGACCCTGGCCCTGTGCCGCGCCCTGCGCGAGCGCTACGACCTGGCCGTGGTGACCAACGACATCTACACCCAGGAGGACGCGCAGTTCCTGGTGCGCAACGAGGCGCTGGAGCCGCAGCGGATCATCGGCGTGGAAACCGGCGGCTGCCCGCACACGGCGATCCGCGAGGACGCCTCGATCAACCTGGAGGCGGTGGACCAGCTCAACCGCCGCTTCCCCGGGCTGCAGCTGATCCTGGTGGAGTCCGGCGGCGACAACCTCTCGGCCACCTTCAGCCCGGAGCTGTCGGACCTGACGCTGTACGTGATCGACGTTTCCGCCGGCGACAAGATCCCGCGCAAGGGCGGCCCGGGCATCTGCAAGTCCGACCTGCTGGTGATCAACAAGATCGACCTGGCGCCGATGGTCGGCGCCTCGCTGGAGGTGATGGAGCGCGACGCGAAGAAGATGCGCGGCGAGCGGCCCTTCGTGTTCAGCAACCAGAAGACCGGCCAGGGGCTGGACGAGATCATCGCCTTCATCGAACGCCAGGGGCTGCTGAGCGCGGCCTGAAGCGGTTTCCCAGACAATCCCACCCAGGAGTTCCCATGTCCCTGCGCAAAAGCCTTTTCGCCCTGGCGCTGTGCCTCGCCCCGGCTCTCGCCTTCGCCCACCCCGGCCACGGCGACCACGGCCTGGCCGCCGGCGTGCTGCACCCGCTGACCGGCCTCGACCACCTGCTGGCGATGTTCGCCGTGGGCCTCTGGGCCGCCCAGCAGCAGGGCGCGGCGCGCCTGGCGCTGCCCTGCACCTTCGTCGGCGCCATGTTGCTCGGCGGCCTGCTCGGCTTCGACGGCGTGCAACTGCCCTTCGTCGAGACCGGCATCGCCGCCTCGGTGCTCGCCCTCGGCCTGTGCGTGGCCCTGGCGGTGCGCCCACCGCTGCCGCTGGCCATGGCGGTGACCGCACTGTTCGCCCTGGCCCACGGCATCGCCCACGGCCTGGAGCTGCCGGAACTGTCCAGCCCCTGGGCCTACGCCGCCGGCTTCGTCGGCGCCACCGCCGCGCTGCACGCCGCGGGCTATGCGCTAGTGCGCTTCCTGCCGCAGGCCGCGGCGCCGCTGGTGCGTGTGGCGGGCCTGGCTTCGGCCGGTGCCGGGGTTTGGTTGCTGGCGGGTTGATGGGTATCGCTTCGCTCCCCCGTAAGGCGCATAACGCCTACGGCGTTATCCGCCGATTGGCCCGGCCGTGGAGGTCGCCAAGGTTGGCCGCGAAGCCGGGCCGAGCCGAGGTGTAGCGGCGGATAACCGCGAACGGTTATTCGCCCTACGCACCGTCCTCCCGTAGGGCGCATAACGCCTACGGCGTTATCCGCCGATTGGCCCGGCCGTGGAGGTCGCCAAGGTTCGCCGCGGAGCCGGGCCGAGCCGAGGTGTAGCGGCGGATAACCGCGAACGGTTATTCGCCCTACGCACCTGCACCGTAGGAGCGGACTCCGTCCGCGATGGGTCGCCCCACGCACCGACCCGCGAATGCCCCTCGTCGTCAGAGCGAAATGGGATAGTTGAAGATCACCCGCGTCTGGTCGAAATCGCTGTTGAAGCTGCGCCGGTTGCTGGCGTGGTTGACGCGCACGTTGAGCTTCTTCAGCGGCCCGCTCTGCACCGTGTAGCCCAGCTCCAGGTCGCGCTCCCATTCCTTGCCACCGCTGCCGGCCGCAGTGGTGGCGTTGTCGCCCTTGCCGTAGCGCACCATGCTCACCAGGCCGGGCACGCCCATCGCGGCGAAGTCGTAGTCGTAGCGCAGCTGCCAGGAGCGTTCGTCCTCGTTGGTGAAGTTGCCGTTGAACATGTCGTTGCCCATGGTCCTGCCGCTGCTGCCGTAGACCGACTGCCACATGCCCGTGCCGCCGACCTTCTGCAGGCCGACGTAGAAGGTGTGCCCGCCATGGTTGGCCGAGAGCAGAGCGTAGGCGGTGTGGCTGTCGATGTCGCCGGCCAGGGCGCGGCCGTCGTCGCGGTCGAAGAACAGGCCGAGGTTGGCGCCCAGCAGCCAGTCGCCCACCGGCTGCTTGTGCAGCAGGTTGAAGTAGCGCTGGGTGTAGATGTCCTCCAGTTGCGCGTACCAGGCGCCGACCAGGGTGCGCTGGTCGTTGAAGCGGTACTCCGCGCCGGCGTAGTTGAAGGCATCGGATTTCGCCGTGGGCGCCGACCAGGACGACAGGTCCTGCAGGTCCGCCGAGTTGCGCAGGCTGACCTGGTCGTAGCGCCCGCCATACAGGCTCACTCCGTCCCACTCGCGGGACACCAGCGCCGCACCGCGGAAGGTCTGCGGCAGCAGGCGGCCGTCGTCGTAGCGCAGCACCGGCACGTCCGGGAGCATCTCGCCCAGCTTCAGCTCGCTGGCCGACAGCCGCAGCTTGGCGGCCACCGCCACACGCCCGTATTCGTCGGCGGCCTTGCCGTCGTCGTGCACCGGCAGCAGTTCGGAGCCGCTCTGGTCGCGGCTGCTGTTCAGCTTCACCCCGTACAGGCCCAGGGCATCCACGCCGAAGCCCAGCGGGCCGCGGGTATAGCCGGAGGTGAACTTGAGGATGAAGCCCTGGGCCCATTCGTTGACCAGGCTCTTGCCGGCGCTGTGGTCGCGGAAGTCGCGGTTGAACGCGTAGTTGCGCAGTACCAGGTCGGTGCGCGCGTCCTCGAAGAAGCCGCCCTCCTCGGCCTGCGCGGGCAGGCAGGCGAACAGCGGCAGCGCTGCGCAGGCGAGGGACGGCAATACGGCGGTGTGACGGCTTTGCATTGTTATTGTTCTCCGTTTTTCAGGGTGCAGCGGCCCACGGCGCGCCTGCATGGGCGCACCGTGGGTGGGGTTACTGGCAGAACCGGCTAGAGCATCAGAACGGGTAGTGGCGCGCCTCCCGTTGCACGCTCACCCAGTGGTCGCGGGTGAACTCGTCGATCGCCCAGTCGCCGTTGAAGCGGCCAAGGCCGGAGTTCTTCTCGCCGCCGAAGGGCGCGTTGGCCTCGTCGTTGACCGGGATGTCGTTCACGTGGGTCATGCCCGCGCGCACCTGGCGGGCGAAGGCCACGCCGCGCTCCAGGTCGCGGGTGAACACGGCGCTGGAAAGGCCGTATTCGCTGGCGTTGGCCAGCTCCAGGGCATGGGCCTCGTCGCGGGCGCGCAGCAGGCCGATCAGCGGGCCGAAGATTTCGTCGCGGGCGATCTCCATCTCCGGGCCGACCTCGCCGTAGACGTGGGGCGCCAGCAGTTGGCCCTGCACGCCGCCCTCGTAGAGCGGCCTGGCGCCTTCGCGGCGGGCCAGGGCGATCTTCTCCAGCAGGCCTTCGAGCTGGCGGGCGTTGATGATCGGGCCGATGGCGGTTTCGGCCGCTTGCGGGTCGCCGACCTTCACCTGCTTCACGCGCTCGACGAAGCGCGCGGCGAAGGCGTCGTACAGCGCGTCGACCACGATGATGCGGTTGATCGCCATGCAGATCTGCCCCTGGTGCAGGAACTTGCCGAACACCGCGGCGTTCACCGCCTGTTCCAGGTCGGCGTCCTCCAGCACCACGAAGGGGCTGTTGCCGCCCAGTTCCAGGGCCACGTGCTTGAGGTGCGCGCCGCCGCTGGCGATGCGCCCGATGTTGCGCCCCACCGGGGTGGAGCCGGTGAAGGTCACCAGGCCGGGCACCGGGTGCTCGACGAAGGCGTCGCCGATCTCGCTGCCGGCGCCGACCACCACGCTGAGCACCCCGGCCGGCAGCCCGGCCTCCTCGAAGATGCGCGCCAGCAGCAGGCCGCCGCACACCGGAGTGTCGCTGGCCGGCTTGACCACCACCGCGTTGCCCAGCGCCAGGGCCGGGGCCAGCGAGCGCTGGGTGAGGTGCAGCGGAAAGTTCCACGGGCTGATGACGCCGACCACGCCGATGGCGCTGCGGTATACGCGGCTTTCCTTGCCGGGGATGTTGGAGTCGAGGATGCGCCCGTGCACGCGGCTGGGGAAGGACGCCGACTCCAGGGTGATGCCCCGCGCCGCGCCCCATTCCAGGGTGGCCTTCAGGCGGGTGCTGCCGGACTCGCGGATGATCCAGTCGATGATTTCCTCGCGGCGCCGGTCGAATACTTCCACCACCCGGTAGAGCAACGCGGCGCGCGCAGCCGGCGCCAGCGCGGCCCAGGCCGGCTGCACCTCGGCGGCCTTGCGGTAGGCGGCGTCCAGGTCCTCGCGGCTGGCCTGGGGGATTTCCGCCAGCAGGCTGCCGTCGTAGGGGTTGCTGTCGCGCAGCGGCTTGCCGGTGCTGCCGGTGCGCCATTCGCCGGCGAGGGGTTGCAGGTGGAAGTCGGTGTAAGCGGTCATGGACGGTCTCCTGATCAAACGGTTTTTTCCGGGGCGGCGAAGGCCGCGCCGACGGCGCGCGGGCGTACGCGGATGCAGCCGATGGCCAGCGCGCCGATGACGCCGGGCAGGGCGAAGGCCAGGAAGTTCTCCTGGAACGGCAGCTCCAGGGCCAACAGGCTGCCGCCAAGCATGGGCCCGGCGATGGCGCCGAGGCGGCCGATGCCCGCGGCCCAGCCGACGCCGGTGGAACGCACGTGGGCCGGGTAGAACTGCGAGGCGTAGGCGTGGATCACCGCCAGGGTGCCGATGGTGGTGGCGCCGGCGATCACCAGCAGGGTGTTGAGCAGCCAGGGGCCGGGGTTGACGCCCAGCGCCGCCAGCGAAGCCGCGGCCAGGGCGAAGAACAGCACCAGGGTGCGCTGGGTGCCGAGGCGGTCGGCCAGCCAGCCGCCGAACAGCGCGCCGAGGGTGGCGCCGACGTTGAGGGTGACGAGGAACACCAGGCTGGAGGTCAGCGGGTAGCCGCCGTTGGCCATCAGCTTCGGCAGCCAGGTGTTGAGGCCGTAGCTCATCAGCATGCACATGGCGAAGCCCACCCACAGCAGCAGGGTGCCCAGTGCCTGGCCGGCGTTGAACAGCTGCGGCAGGCGTGCCTTGTCGGCATCGGCATCCACCTCGGCGATCGCCAGTTCGGTGCCCGGGCGGTAGTTCGGCTCAACCTTGGCCAGCAGCGTGTCGAG
Source organism: Pseudomonas sp. RW407 (assembly GCF_003176655.1). Taxonomy (NCBI): domain Bacteria; kingdom Pseudomonadati; phylum Pseudomonadota; class Gammaproteobacteria; order Pseudomonadales; family Pseudomonadaceae; genus Pseudomonas; species Pseudomonas sp. RW407. The sequence continues at coordinate 203,992 of NZ_QGSL01000107.1, forward strand.
CTCGCCGCGGCGGCCCTTGAGTTCGAGGAAGGCCGCCGACTCCGGCAGGTAGCGCAGCATCAGCGGCACTGCCAGCACCGGCAGCACGGCGACGTAGAACACCGACTGCCAGCCCCACTGCGGGATCAGCGCGATGCCCACCAGCGCCGAGAGCACCGCGCCCACCGAGTAGAAGCTGGACATCACGGTGATCAGCGTGGCGCGGCGCCCGGCCGGGGCGAACTCGCTGATCAGGTTGACCGCGCTGGGCACCAGGGCGCCCAGCGCCAGGCCGGTGCCGAAGCGGCAGACGCCCAGCTCCAGCGGGTTGCGCGCATGCCCGGTGAGGAAGGCGGCGAGGCTCGCCAGCAGGGTCATCAGGATCACCAGGCGGCGCCGGCCGAAGCGGTCTGCCAGGGGCGCCAGCAGGGTGCCGCCGAAGAGCATGCCGAACAGCGCGCAGCTGCCCAGGGTGCCGGCCTGCACCGGGGTCAGCTGCCACTCGTGCATCAGGCGCGGCACCACCGAGCCATAGACCACCATGTCGTAGCCGTCGAACAGCATGATGAAGCAGCCCCAGGCCAGGATCAGCCAGTGGGTGCGGTTGAAGCGGGCGGCGTCGATCACCGCCGCGACTGTCGTCTTGTGCATAACCACCTCTTGTTATTTTTCTGTGGGTGTAGCGGGGAGCGCCCCAGGCAGGGCGCGCACGCGTCAGGGCTCGATGGTCAGGGTGGGCACCTCGATCAGCACCGGCTCGTCGCCAGCCAGGGCGCGGGCCAGTTCCTCGCGCAGGCTCGCGGCGTCGGCCGCCTGCACCGAGCGCACGCCGTAGCCGCGGCCGAGCTGGCAGAAGTCCAGGCCGGGCACGTCCAGGCCCGGCGCGTCGGGCACGTTGAGCACCCCGGCGAACCAGCGCAGGGCGCCGTAGGTGCCGTTCTTGAGGATGATGAACACCGCCGGGATGCGGTATTGCGCGGCGGTCCAGAGCGCGGTGATGCCGTAGTTGGCCGAGCCGTCGCCGATGATGCCGATCACCCGCCGCTGCGGCTGCGCCAGCTGCACGCCGACCGCCGCCGGCAGGCCGAAGCCCAGGCCGCCGGCGGCCGGGAAGAAGTAGCTGCCCGGCTGGCGCATCTGCACGCGCTGCCAGAAGGCGGTCACGGTGGAGGTGGATTCCTTGACGAAGATGGCATCGTCCGGGGCCAGTTCGTCGATCACGTCGAACACCGTCTCCGGGTGCAGCGGGCCGGCTTCGGCGGCGCGTGGCGCCGGGCGCGGCAGGGCCTCGGGCAGCGGCCGGGCGCTGGGGCGGACGGCTTCCACCAGGGCCTCCAGGGTGAGGAAGATATCGCCGACCAGGGCATCGCCCATGGGCGCGCGGGCGGCCTCGCCGGGGTCGCAGGTGATGTGCACCAGCTCGGCGCCGGCGGGCAGGTAGTCGCCCGGGGCGAACTGGTGGTAGCGGAACACCGGGGCGCCCACCACCAGGATCAGGTCGTGCCCGGCGAGCCGTTGCGAGATGCCGGCGATGGCCGCCGGCAACACGCCGCGGAAGCACGGGTGGCGGGTGGGGAACGGGCAGCGCGAGGCAGACGGTGCGACCCAGGCCGGCATGCGCAGCTTCTCCGCCAGTTGCACGGCCAGCGGGTTGGCGCGGGCGCCATCGACGTCCGGCCCCAGTACCAGCACCGGGTTGCTCGCCCGCGACAGGCGCCCGGCCAGTTCCCCCAGTTGCGCCGGCGAAGGCAGCCCGGCGCTGGCCACGTTGCGCGCGGCCAGGTGCTCGACGCCCGCCGGCGCCGGCTGCGCCCAGTCGTCGTAGGGGATGGACAGGTACACCGGGGCCCTGGGCGCCAGGTTGGCCATGTGGATGGCCTGGCTCAGCGCGCGCGGCACGTCCTGGGCGCAGGCCGGCTCGGCGCTCCACTTCACCAGCGGCTTGGGCAGTTGCGGCGCCTCGACGTTGGCCAGCATGGCCTCCACGCCGATCATCGAGCGCACCTGCTGGCCAGCGCTGATCACCAGCGGGCTGTGGCTGTACCAGGCATTGGTCAGCGCGCCCATGCCGTTGCCGGTGCCGGCGGCGGCATGCAGGTTGACGAAGGCCGGCTGGCCGCTGGCCAGGGCGAAGCCGTCGGCCATGCCGACCACCGCGCCCTCGTGCAGGCCGAGGATGTAGCGGAAGTCCTCGGGGAAGTCCTTGAGGAACGGCAGCTCGTTGGAGCCGGGGTTGCCGAAGACGGTGGTCAGGCCGTGGCGCCGGAGGATGTCGTAGGAGGCGGAGTGGACGGTTTTCATGCTGGCCCTTCAGGCTCGTTCTTGGGTTTGCGCTACTGTCGCAGCGGCCTGATAATCGATCAAATCGATAGTCTTTCTATCTAAAATAAAAACCATCTATGCGAATACCATGGCCCAGATCGACCTCAACCTGATCCGCACCTTCGTCACCCTCTACGAGGCCGGCAGCGTGACCGCCGCCGCCGAGCGCCTGTTCGTCACCCAGCCCTCGGTGAGCTATGCCCTGGCGCGGCTGCGCGAGCTGTTCGACGACCCGCTGTTCAGCCGCAGCCGCGACGGCATCCAGCCGACCTTCGTCGCCGAGCAGCTGTACGGCACCCTGCGCGAGGCGCTGACGCGCATCGAGGGCGCGGTGCAGAGCACCCGCCAGTTCGACCCGGCGAGCACCGAGCGGCGCTTCCGCATCGCCCTGTCCGACCTCGGCGAGCTGGGCTTTTTGCCGCTGATCCTGGCGCGGCTGAACCGCGAGGCGCCGCTGGCCGAGGTGGAGGTGCTGCCGCTGCAGGTGGACGAGGTGGGCGACTGGCTGGCCAGCGGCAAGGTGGACACCGCCATCTGCCGCCAGGCGGTGCCCGGCAGCCGCAGCCGGGTGCTGATCCAGGAGCGCTACGTGTGCCTGCTCAGCGCCGACCACCCGCGCATCGGCGAGCGCCTGGAGCTGGCCGGCTACCTGGCCGAGCGCCACGTGGTGGTGACGCGCACCTCCGGCCACGGCATCGCCGAGGACGTGCTCCAGGCGATGAAGCTGGAGCGCCGCATCGCCCTGCGCGTGCCGCACTTCTCGGTGCTGCCGAAGATCATCCCCGGCACCGACCTGCTGACCATCCTGCCGGCGCAGATCGCCCGCATGTTCGTCGCCGAGGGCGGGCTGAAGATGCTCGAACTGCCCTTCGCCGTGCCGGCGTTCGAGGTGTCCCTGCACTGGCGCGCCAGCAGCGAGCACTCGGCGGCGCTGGAGTGGTTCCGCAACAGCATCGCCGAGGCGATCATCGACGGGCAGCATTGAGGCACCCTCAGTGCGCGGCCAGCGGTTCACCGGCCGGCGCCGACGGGCGCAGGCCCAGCAGCACCAGGGCGGCGGCGACGAAGACCACGGCGAACACCCCGTACAGGTGCAGCGGCTGCCAGCCGCCGTCCAGCAACAGCCCGGCCACGGTGGGCGAGAGGATCGCCCCCAGGCGGCCGACGCCGATCGCCCAGCCCACGCCGGTGGCGCGCACGTCGGCCGGGTAGACCTGCGGCGACAGCGCGTAGAGCCCGGCGATGCAGCCGTTGACGAACACCCCGATGAGCAGGCCCAGGCCGAGCGCTGCGGCCAGTGACGACGCCGAGCCGAGGAACAGCACCAGCAGCACGGCGGTGACCAGCATGAAGCCCTGCAGCACCCGCGGCAGCGGCACGCGCGCCGAGAGCGCGCCGACCAGGGCGGCGCCGAAGATGCCGCCGAAGCTCAGCAGCACGCCGCCGGTGATGCCCTGCTGCGCGGTGAGGCCGGCGGCGGTCAGCAGCTTGGGCGTCCAGCTCATGATGAAGTAGAAGCCGAACATGGCGAGGAAGAACAGCAGCCAGATCAGCAGGGTCGAGCGGCGCAGCGCGGGGGCCAGCAGCTGCAGCGCGGCCACGCCCCCTGCCCCGCGCACCCGCGCCGCCGGCAGTTCGTCCAGCTGCCCCAGGTCCAGGCGCGCGGCCAGGGCATTGACCCGCGCCAGCGCGTTGGCCGGGCGCCGGGCGAGCAGGAAGTCGAGGGACTCGGGCAGGCCCGCCAGCACCAGCGGGATGGCCGCCAGGGAGACGACGCCGCCGGCGAGGAACACCGAGCGCCAGCCCCAGTGGCCGATCAGCCACACCGCCAGCAGCCCGCCGAAGGTGGCGCCCAGGGCATAGCCGGTGGACTGCAGGCTGACCGCCAGCGGGCGCCAGCGACGGTTGGCGTACTCGGCAGCGATCACGTTGCTGCTGGCGAGGATGCCGCCGATGCCAAGGCCGGTGAAGCCGCGCAGCAGGGCCAGTTGCGTCGGGCTCTGGGCGAAGGCCGAGAGCAGCATGCCGGTGCCGCACAGCAGCAGGCAGAAGAGGATCAGCGGGCGGCGTCCGAAGCGGTCGGCGCGCGGGGCGATGAACAGCGAGCCGGCGGCCATGCCGAACAGCCCGGCGCTGAGCAGCAGGCCGACCTGGGCGCCGTTCAGGCCCCATTCGGCGGACACCGAGGCGGCGGTGAAGGCCATCACCAGCACGTCGAAGCCGTCGATCATGTTGAGCAGGATGCAGATGCCGATGGCCGTCCACTGGAAGCGGTTCATCGGGCCCTGGTCGAGGGCGGCGCGCAGGTCGCGGTTCATGGGCGCACCCCCTGGGTCGACGGGGCGTGGGGCTGGACGCAGCACGGGCAAGGCAAGGCCGGCATGGCAGGTTCCTCTTGTTGTTCTTGTGGAGGCTCGGTGGCGCACACCCTGGCAGCAGTGGATCCCGAAAACAAGCCTCATTGGATCCCAATATCGGCAAGGCATCGCTGGCCGCCCCCCTTTCCGGCACCGCAGCCCCAGGAGAAACCAAGCAAATATCGGAGTTTTCGCCTACCCCGGAAAATCGTTCGATTAACGAACTGATTATTTTTCGACCATGCGGGTTGACAGCCTTCGCCCTCGAAGCGAACCATTGGATCCAATAACAACCACAAGATGAGGATCACCCCATGTTCCCGAAGAACGCCTGGTACGTCGCCTGCACCCCCGACGAGATCGCCGACAAGCCCCTGGGCCGGCAGGTCTGCGGCGAGAAGATGGTCTTCTACCGCGGCCCCGAGGGCCGGGTGGCGGCGCTGGAGGACTTCTGCCCGCACCGCGGCGCGCCGCTGTCGCTGGGCTTCGTCGAGGATGGCAAGCTGGTCTGCGGCTACCACGGCCTGGCCATGGGCTGCTCGGGCCACACAGAGTCCATGCCCGGCCAGCGCGTACGCGGCTTCCCGGCCATCCGCAGGTTCGCCGTGGAGGAGCGCTATGGCTTCGTCTGGGTGTGGCCGGGCGACGCCGCCGAGGCCGACCCGGCGCTGATCCACCACCTGGAATGGGCCGACAACCCGGACTGGGCCTACGGCGGCGGCCTGTACCACATCCAGTGCGACTACCGGCTGATGATCGACAACCTCATGGACCTCACCCACGAGACCTACGTGCACGCCAGCAGCATCGGCCAGAAGGAGATCGACGAAGCCGCACCGAAGACCCGCGTGGAGGGCGACGAGGTGATCACCGAGCGGCACATGGAAAACGTCATGGCCCCGCCCTTCTGGCGCATGGCCCTGCGCGGCAACGGCCTGGCCGACGACGTGCCGGTGGACCGCTGGCAGATCTGCCGCTTCACCCCGCCCAGCCACGTGCTGATCGAGGTGGGCGTGGCCCACGCCGGCCACGGTGGCTACCACGCGCCGGCGCAGCACAAGGCGTCGAGCATAGTGGTGGACTTCATCACCCCGGAGACCGAGACCTCCATCTGGTACTTCTGGGGCATGGCGCGCAACTTCCAGCCCCGGGACGAAGCGCTGACCGCGACCATCCGCGAGGGCCAGGGGAAGATCTTCGGCGAGGACCTGGAGATGCTCGAACAGCAGCAGCAGAACCTGCTGCGCCACCCGCAGCGGCCACTGCTGAAGCTGAACATCGACGCCGGCGGCGTGCAGTCGCGGCGCATCCTCGAACGCCTCTGCGAGGCCGAGCGCCAGCCTGCCGCCGCGCTGATCGCCAGCGCCTGACCGCCCTTCCAGCGCCGGCCCGCGTGGCCGGCCAAGCGTGAGACCACCACCGTGCTAGACGTCGTCATCACCCGCGTGCAGCGGGAAACCCCGGACATCCTCAGCCTCGACCTGGCCCGCACCGACGCCGGCCCCCTGCCGGCCTTCAGCGCCGGCTCGCACATCGACCTGCACCTGCCCGGCGGGCTGGTGCGCCAGTACTCGCTGTTCAATGCGCCGGGCGAAACCCACCGCTACCGCATCGCCGTGCTGCGCTGCGCCGACTCCCGCGGCGGCTCGCGCACGGTGCACGGGTTGCAGGCCGGGCAGCCGCTGCGCATTGGCGAACCGCGCAACCTCTTCCCCCTCGCCGAAGGCCCGGGGCGGCGCCTGCTGCTGGCCGGCGGCATCGGCATCACGCCGCTGCTGAGCATGGCCGAGCACCTGGCCCGCAGCGGCGCCGACTTCGAACTGCACTACTGCGCCCGCTCGGCGCGGCAGGCAGCCTTCGTCGAGTACCTGGCACAGTCCGCCTTCGCCACCCGCGTGCATTGCCATTTCGACGGCGGCGAAGCGGCGCGGCACCTGGACGTGGCCGCGCTGCTGGCCGCCCAGGCGGGCGATGCGCAGCTGTACACCTGCGGCCCGGCGGGCTTCATGGCGCACGTGCTGGACAGTGCCCGCGCCCTGGGCTGGGACGAGGCACGCCTGCACCGCGAGTATTTCGGCGCCGAGCCGGACGTCGGCGGCGAAGCCTTCGAAGTGCAGCTGGCGAGCAGCGGCCAGGTGGTGCGCGTGGAGGATGGGCAGAGCGTGGTGGAAGCGCTGCGCGGCATCGGTGTGGAGGTGCAGGTGGCGTGCGAGCAGGGCATCTGCGGCACCTGCCTGACGCGGGTGTTGGAAGGTGTGCCGGAGCACCGTGACCAGTACCTGACCGAGGACGAGCAGGCTGCCAACGACCAGTTCACCCCCTGCTGCTCGCGCTCGCGGAGTGCGCGGTTGGTGTTGGATCTGTAGGAGCGGATTTATCCGCGATATGTCGCCCCAGGCGATCCATCGGGGGCAGGCGTGATTTGTAGGAGCGAGCTTGCTCGCGAAGGGAGTTTCCAGGCGGCTTCGGTGTTTCGGTTTGACTCCGTCCCCTCTCCCCAGCCCTCTCCCTGAAGGGAGAGGGGGCTTGTCCGTGCCGGCTGGAAACATGGTTCTCGCCGAATATCCCCACGCTTACCGGCTAACTCGGGAATGCCTGGACGCACCGAACGGTCCCCTCTCCCTTCAGGGCGGGGCGCGCAGCCGAGGGCTAGGGAGAGGGCGCTCTTCGGGCCAGGCACGATGGTGAAGCCCGTTCGCGAGCAAGCTCGCTCCTACGAAAGCATCCCGGCACAGCTGGTTGGTCCTACGACCGGTCCTTTTCCGTCGCCGTGGATTTCTTCAGCACCGCCACCCCCTCCCGCGGCGGATGGAAGTACGCGGCGTAGCGCAGGGTGGCGTTGGCGTGCTCGCGCATGATCGCCTCGGCCCGCGCGCCCTGGCCGTTGACCAGGGCGTCGTAGGCGGCGTGGTGCTGCATGTGGGCGAAGTTGAAGCGCTGGTATTCGCGCGGGAGGTTGTCGCGGTCCACCGCCAGCGAGCTGACCGAGGCGAACGGCAGGTGGTCGTTGCGCGCCAGGGCCTCGTCGATGGCGCGGTTGCCGCTGGCCTCGATGATCGCCTGGTGGAAGCGCATGTTGAGGCTGTGGTAGGCCTCCAGGTCCTCGGGCAGCACGTGGCCCTTGGCGAAGATGCGGTCGCCTTCGTCCAGGCAGGTCTGCAGGACCGCCCGGGTGTCCTCGGAGATGCCGCGCTCGGCGGCCTGGCGCGCTGCCAGCCCTTCCAGCACGCCGCGCACTTCGACGGCGCCGGCGATGTCCTCCTCGGTGACTTCGCGCACCGTGTAGCCGCGGTTGCCGGCCTTGACCAGCAGCCCTTCCTGCTCCAGCACGCGCAACGCCATGCGCACCGGCATGCGCGACACCTGCAGGCGCTCGGCGGTGGGGATCTCGACGATGCGCTCGCCGGCGGCCAGCTCGCCGGAGGCGATCATCTTGCGCAGTTCAGCCAGCACGCGTTGGCCTGGTTTGCTCATCAGGAGGCTCTTGTGGCGGGGAGGAGTTGGCGGATGATAACGCGCGGGCGACGACCGTAGGGCGCATAACGCCTACGGCGTTATCCGCCGATTGGCCTGCCCCTGGAGGTCGCCCAGGGTTGGTCACGGGATCGGCTCGAGCCGAGGTGTAGCGGCGGATAACCGCGAACGGTTATTCGCCCTACGTCCTGGCCCAACCCACCCCTCACCCCTTGCGATGCACCGAGAAGCCGGCCCAGGCCTGGCTCACCGGCATGATCTCCAGGCTGTTGATGTTGATGTGCGGCGGCTGGTTGACGATCCAGTGGATGGTCTCGGCGATGTCCTCGGGCTGCAGCGCCTCGGTGCCGGCGTAGGTCTTGTCGTAGCGGGCCTGGTCGCCGCCGAAGCGCACCAGGGAGAACTCGCTTTCGCACAGGCCCGGCTCCAGGTTGCTGACGCGCACGCCGGTGCCCTGCAGGTCGCAGCGCAGGCTCAGGGAGAACTGTTCGACGAAGGCCTTGGTGGCGCCGTAGACGTGGCTGCCCGGGTACGGCCACTGGCCGGCCACCGAGCCGAGGTTGAGGATGCTGGCGCCGCGGCCGTGGGCGATCAGCCGGGGCAGCAGCAGGCGGGTGCAGTACATCAGGCCCTTGATGTTGGTGTCGACCATGGTGTCCCAGTCGTCCAGGTCGCATTCCTGCGCGGGGTCGGCGCCCAGGGCCAGGCCGGCGTTGTTGATCAGCGCGCGCAGCTTGTCGAAGCCGGCCGGCAGGTTGTCCACGGCATGGGCCACGGCGGCGCGGTCGCGCACGTCGAGGGTGATCGGCAGTACTTCGGCCTGGCTGGACAGTTCCTTGGCCAGGGCCTGCAGGCGGTCCTCGCGGCGGCCGGTGATCACCAGCGACCAGCCGTCGCGGGCGAAACGACGGGCGCAGGCTTCGCCGAAGCCGGATGTGGCACCGGTGATGAACAGGGTGGGAGTCATGGGCCAATTCCTCTGCTGGCGGGATGTTCTGTCGGACCTGGCAGGATAGCAGCCCTCCCCGCCCGACCTGCGCTACAGCCGCCGCCAACAACGGCCAAACAGTTCGGCAAGCGCCCGGGGCTGGACCGCAGGGAAGTCTGCTCCCAGGTTTTCCACAGGTTTTTCAACAGCAGCCGGGGACAAGCGCAGCGGTGGCCTGGCCGGCACTCCCCAGTCGGGGGCCAGGCGAAAAACCGGCCAATGCCGCACACCCCGCGCAGGGCATGGGCCGGCGCCGGCTTTCCCAAGCTTATCCACAGATTGCCCAACAGATTCCGTGGACAACCCGCACGGCCCGCCGACGCCCACGCAAGCCGCCCAACTGTCTGTATATACAGGGCTTTACGCCACCTGGCGAAAAAACCGGCGACGCCCCGCAGGCGGGTCGGGGCGGTGCTTTGCGGCAGCTGCCCCAACCTTATCCACAGCGTCCTCCACAGTTTCGCTGGATAACCCGCTAGCCCCCCTGCTCCACCAGCAGGCGCGCGGCAATCAGGTCTTCCAGGGCGTAGCCGACCGACTTGAACAGGGTGATCTCCTGGTCGTCGCGGCGCAGCCCGCGGCCCTGCAGCAGGTCGCTGAGCTGGGTATGGATGGCCGATTCGGCGATGGCGCCCTCGGCCAGGGGAATCAACAGGTCGCCGGCTTCCTCCAGCGCGCCTTCGCGGGTGTCGACGACGATGCGCGCGCGGCGCACGGCCTCGCTGTCGGTCTCGCGCATGCTCGGCAGGAAGGCGCCCACCAGGTCGAGGTGGGTGCCGGGGCTCAGCCACTCGCCGTGCACCAGCGGCTCGCGGGAGGTGGTCACGCAACTGACGGTGTCGGCCGCGGCCACGCCTGATGCGAGGTCTTCGCAGGCCCGCACCGGGTAGCCCTCGGCGGCCAGACGCTTGACCAGCGCGGCGACCTTCGACGGGTGGCGCCCCCAGATGGCGACCTCACGGTACCCGCGCACCGTGCAGTGGGCCCGCACCATGTGCGGCGCCAGGGTGCCGCTGCCGACGATGAGCAGGCGCTCGGCATCGCGCCGCGCCAGGTGGTCCGCCGCCAGCGCGGAGGTGCAGGCGGTACGCCGGGCGGTCAGTTCGGAGGCTTCGAGCAGCGCCAGGGGGCGGCCGTCGACACCGTCGAACAGGCAGAACAGCGCGGCCACCGCCGGCAACCCGCGCGCGCCGTTGCCGGGGAACACGGTGACCAGCTTGACGCCGATGTCCTGCCCTGGCCGCCACACCGGCATGGTCAGCAGCGTGGCGTCGCCGGGCAGCGCATGGCAGCCACGCACCGGCGCCTCGCAGCTGCCGGCCAGGCCCTGGCGCAGGGCCTCGATCAGCTGTGGATAAGCCAGGCGCTCGGCGACGTCGGCGTTACTCAGAAAACGAACAGTTGGCATGAAAGCTCCTTCGGGCGGCAGGCTTCAGGCTGCAGGCTGCAGGCCTAAAGCAGTGCGGGCTCTTGCCTGCAGCCTGCCGCCTGTAGCCTGCCGCCGGCACGTCAGTGCCCCCCCAGATAGGCGTCCCGCACCTCCTGGTTGCCCAGCAGCTCCTGGCCCGTGCCGCTCATGCGGATCTCGCCGTTGACCATCACGTAGCCGCGGTCGGAGAGCTTGAGCGCGTGGTTGGCGTTCTGCTCGACGAGGAACAGCGTCATGCCGGTCTGCGCCAGTTCGCGCAGGGTCTGGAAGATCTGCTTGACCACGATGGGCGCCAGGCCCAGGGAGGGTTCGTCGAGCAGCAATAGCCGGGGCCGGCTCATCAGCGCGCGGGCGATGGCGAGCATCTGCTGCTCGCCGCCGGACATGGTCATGGCGCGCTGGTTGCGCCGCTCCTTCAGGCGCGGGAAGAGGTCGAACATGCGCTGCATGTCTTCCTGGGCGTGGTCCATGCCGACGGGGATGGTGCCCATCAGCAGGTTCTCCTCCACGCTCATGTCGGGGAACACCCGGCGCCCCTCCGGCGACTGCGCGATGCCGTTGGAGGCCACGTAGTGCGCCGAGCGCCGGGCGATGTCCTGGCCGCGGTAGAGGATCTGCCCGGCGGCCGCGCGCGGCTGGCCGAAGATGGACATCAGCAGGGTGGACTTGCCGGCGCCGTTGGCGCCGATCAGCGCCACCGTCTCGCCTTCGCCAACGGTCAGGGAAACCTTCTTCAGCGCCTGGATCGGCCCGTAGAACACATCCACATCACGGAATTCCAGAATCGGCGCCGTCATGCGACCTCCTCTTCGTCTGCGCCCAGGTAGGCGGCGATCACCTTGTCGTTGCTGCGGATCTCCGCCGGCAGGCCGCGGGCGATCACATCGCCATGGTCGAGCACGATGATGTGGTCGGAGATGTTCATCACCATGCCCATGTCGTGCTCGATGAGCAGCACGGTGATCCCGTGGTGGTCGCGCAGGAAGCGCACGATGCGGCTCAGCGCCTGGGTCTCCTGCGGGTTGAGGCCGGCGGCCGGTTCGTCCAGGCAGACGATTTCCGGGCGCGTGCACATGGCCCGGGCGATCTCCAGGCGGCGCTGCTGGCCGTAGGACATCTCGCCGGCCAGGCGGTTGGCGCAGTCCACCAGGTCGACCACCTCCAGCCAGTAGAAGGCGTGGTCCAGGGCGTCGTTTTCGGCGCGGCGGTAGCCGGGGGTGTTGAGGATGCCGGAGACCAGGTTGCGGTTGGCGTACATGTGCTGCGCCACCAGCAGGTTCTCCACCACCGACATTTCGCGGAACAGGCGGATGTTCTGGAAGGTGCGCGCCAGCCCCGCGCGGTTCACCAGGTGGGTGCCGCCGAACATCTTGTAGTACAGGCGGCTGCCGAACTGCGCCGGGTTGACGAAGTCACCGCCCTGGAACGGCTGGCCGAGGATCTTGATGACGTCGGTGGTGGCGCCCTGGGTGTTGAGCAGGATCTTCCCGCCGGTGGCCTTGTAGAAGCCGGTCAGGCAGTTGAACACCGTGGTCTTGCCGGCGCCGTTGGGGCCGATCAGCGCGGTGATGGAACCGCGCTCCACGTCCAGGTTGACGTCGTTGAGCGCCTTGATGCCGCCGAAGTGCATCATCAGGTGCTCGACGCTGAGAATCTTGTCGCTCATGGCGCCACCCCCTTGCGTGCGGCGAAGCCCCTGCGGTTGATGCGGATCAGCCCGCGCGGGCGCCAGATCATCATCAGCACCATGAGCATGCCGAACAGCAGCACGCGGTAGTCGGCGAAGCTGCGCAGCAGCTCCGGCGTCACCGTCAGCACGAAGGCGGCGATCACCACCCCGAGGGTCGAGCCCATACCGCCGAGCACCACGATGGCGAGGATCAGCGCCGACTCGAAGAAGGTGAACGACGACGGGTTGACGAAGCCCTGGTAGCTGGCGAAGAACACCCCGGCCAGGCCCGCGGTGGAGGCGCCCAGCATGAACGCCGAGAGCTTGACCAGCACGTGGTTCAGGCCCAGCGAGCGGCAGGCGATCTCGTCCTCGCGCAGCGCTTCCCAGGCGCGGCCCACCGGCATGCGCGTCAGCCGGTGCTTGATGTACAGCACCAACAGCACCACCAGGAACAGCACGGCGTAGATGAAGATGAACTTGAGGTTCTGGTTGTAGTCGATGCCGAGGAACTCGTGGATGGGCGTGCCACCCTCCTTGGCCCGGCGGCCGAACTCCAGGCCGAAGAAGGTCGGCGCCGGCACCTGCATGCCGTTCGGGCCACCGGTGAAGGACAGCCAGTTGTTGAGGATCAGGCGGATGATCTCGCCGAAGCCCAGGGTCACGATGGCCAGGTAGTCGCCATGCATGCGCAACACCGGGAAGCCCAGTAGCGCCCCGGCCATCGCCGCGGTGATGGCGGCCAGCGGCAGCACCGTCCAGAAGCCCAGGCCCAGGTACTGGTAGCCCAACGCCAGGCCGTAGGCGCCGATGGCGTAGAAGGCCACGTAGCCCAGGTCGAGCAGCCCGGCCAGGCCCACCACTATGTTCAGGCCCAGGCCCAGCAGCACGTAGATCAGGCCGAGGATGACCACCGTGAGCAGGTACTTGTTGGCGAAGAACGGCAGGGCCACTGCGGCCACCACCAGCAGCGGGACTATCCAGCGCAGGCGTGTCTTGTAGCCCGGCGGCAGCACCTGGATGCCGGAGTCGGAGCCCTCGAAACGGTCGAGGACGCGGCTGCCGGCGGCGGTCTGCAGGAACAGGCTGAGCAGCAGGCGCCCGGCCATGACCGCGCCGACCATCCAGGCCAGGCGCACGGGTTGCAGGTTGAAGCTGTAGCCGTCGAGCACGATGCCGACGATGGGGCCGAACACGATGAGGGCGACCAGGCCGGCGAGGATGGTGTCCACCAGGCTCTGCTTGAGGTCGATGCGCGGGGTGGAAGCGGTTGCGGTAGCCATGCTCACACCTTCGATACCTGGGGCCGGCCCAGGAGTCCCTGCGGTCGGAAGATGAGGATGGTCACCAGCAGCCCGAAGGCGAACACGTCCTTGTAGTCGGTGTTGACCATGCCGGAGAACTGCGCCTCGGCCACGCCGAGGATCAGGCCGCCGAGCATGGCCCCGGGCAACGAGCCGATGCCGCCGAGCACCGCGGCGGTGAACGCCTTGATGCCGATGATGAAGCCGGCGTAGAAGTCGAAGGTGCCGTAGTTCATGGTGATCAGCACGCCGGCCAGCGCGGCCATGGCGGCGCCGATGACGAACACGTAGGAGATCACCCGGTCGGTGTTGATGCCCAGGATCGAGGCCATCTTGCGGTCCTGCTGGGTGGCGCGGCACATGCGCCCGAGTTTGGTGTACTGGATCACGTAGGTGAGCACGGCCATGCCGGCGAAGGAGGCCAGCAGGATGAACAGCTTGGTGTAGGTCAGCTGCACCCAGCCGTCGCCGATGTGCAGTTTGAAGGCGCCTTCGAGCAGCGTCGGCACGCCCTGCTGGCGCGGCCCCTGGGACAGCTGCACGTAGTTCTGCAGGATCAGCGACATGCCGATGGCGCTGATCAGCGGCGCCAGGCGCGTGGAGTTGCGCAGCGGCTTGTAGGCGATGCGCTCGATCGCCCAGCCGTACACGCCGGTGACGAAGATGGTGAAGATCAGCGTGCCGAGGATCAGCAGCGGGAAGGAGTGCAGGCCGAAGAAGGCCAGCAGCGCCAGGCCGATGGCGGAAAGGTAGGCCGAGACCATGTAAACCTCGCCGTGGGCGAAGTTGATCATGCCGATGATGCCGTAGACCATCGTGTAACCGATGGCGATCAGGCCGTAGACCGACCCGAGGGTCAGACCGTTGATCATTTGCTGGAGAAAGATGCCGTCCACGATTGGGTACTCACGCATGCGGGGCAGGAAAAGGCTGACGTGGCGCCCTGGTGCGGCTCGTGACCGCCAGCGGGCGACGTCGACCTGCGGGGGATGCCGGCGCCGCTCGTGGCGGCGCCGGCAGTCGGCGCTTCAGGCCGGGGTCACTTCTTGAAAGCGTCCAGCTGGTGGTACTTGCCCTTGTCGTCCCACTCGTAGACCACGTAGTCGGAGACCTTCAGGTCGCCCTTCTGGTCCCACTCCTTCTTGCCCATCACAGTCTGTACCGGGTGCGACTTCAGCCACTTGGCGGCAGCCGCCGGGTCGGTCTTGCCGGCGCCGTTGAAGCCGGCCGCCAGGGCCTGCACCGAGGCGTAGGCGTAGAGGGTGTAGCCCTCGGGCTCGAAGCCGCCGGCGCGGAATTTCTCGACCACCGCCTTGCCGTCGGGGATCAGCCGCGGGTCGGCGCCGAAGGTCATCAGCACGCCCTTGACGTACTGCGGGCCGCCGGCGGTGGTGACCAGTTCGTCGGTGACGATGCCGTCGTCGGACATGAACTTGGCGGTCAGGCCCTGTTCGCGCATCTGCCGTACCAGCGGGCCGGCCTCGGGGTGCAGGCCGCCGAAGTAGACGACCTCGGCGCCGGAGGCGCGGATCTTGGTGACCAGGGCGTTGAAGTCCTTCTCGCCGCGGGTCAGGCCTTCGTACAGCACCTCCTTCACGCCGCGCTTGTTCAGCTGCGCGCGGGTGGCGTCGGCCAGGCCCTGGCCGTAGGTGTCCTTGTCGTGGATGACCGCGACCTTCTTGGCCTTGAGCACGTCGACGATGTAGTCGCCGGCGACGATGCCCTGCTGGTCGTCGCGGCCGCACATGCGGAACATGCCGGAGAGGCCGCGCTCGGTGACCTGCGGGTTGGTCGAGCCGGGGGTGATGGCGATGATGCCGGCCTCGTCGTAGACCTCCGAGGCGGGGATGGTGGAGGAGGAGCAGAAGTGGCCGACCACCGCCACCGCCTTGTCTTCGTCCACCAGGCGGTTGGCCACGGCCACGGCCTGTTTCGGCTCGCAGGCGTCGTCCGCCTTCACCAGCTTGATCTTCTCGCCGTTGACGCCGCCGGCGGCGTTGATGTCCTCGGCGGCCTGGGTCGCTCCGCGCCAGTATTGCTCGCCGAAGGAGGCGTTGGCCCCGGTGTGCGGGCCGGCGACGCCGATCACGACGTCGGCCTGGGCGAGAGAAGTCATGCCCATCGCGGCGGTTACCGCCAGGGCCAGAAAGCCTTTTCTGAAAATCTTCTGCGACATGGAGTTTTGCTCCTGAGGTTTTTGTGATGACGCGCGAAACAACAGATGTTGGCGTCTAGCCAACAGCAAGCCGCGTGCCATCCGTTTTTGTTATTTGAAAAGTCGGACAGCAGAACCGGCCAGGGCCGGCAGAAAACAGCTTTTGGCGTGTGCAACCCCCTAAAACAAAAGGTGCAACCCAAACATCCCAAGGGTGCAACCATCCATCCCGCGAGCTGGCACAACCAGCAGCCACGGGGCGCAACCCGAGCGGTAACCTTCACTGTCACCTAACTGCACATTCTCGGTGCGCGCCCTTCGAGGTAACGCACCAAAAAGGCTAGACCAAAGTGCAGAACGGGCCAGAGGAGGCGGACGGGGCCGGGCGCCCCGCCCCGGGCGCGGCCGCTAGATCACCACGCGCAGGCACTGGCCGGCGTGGTAGAGCGAGAAGCCCGCCTCGTACAGGCAGCTGCGCAGGCCCGCCGCGGAGATTTCCTCCAGCGGCCGCAGGGGCATGGGCAGGGCGCTGGCCTCGCCGCGCAGCAGGAAGTCGGCGAAGGCCTTGCCGACCACCGTGCCGGTGGTCACCCCGCGGCCGTTGTAGCCGCTCATGGCGAGCAGCCCCGGCGCCGGCTCGAACAGGCGCATCAGGTGGTCGGGGGTGAAGTCGATGCAGCCGGTCCAGGTGAATTCCCAGTCCACCTTGCCCAGCCGCGGGAAGTAGTGCTGCTGGACGCGGTCGGCCCAGCCGCGGATGAACCACTCCGGCTTGCCGGTGCCCTTGCCCAGGCTGCCGAGCAGCAGGCGGCCGTCGGCGTCGCGGCGGATGCTGCTGAGCACCTGGCGGGTATCCCAGGAGCCCTGGCCGCCGGGCAGGATGCGCGCGGCCTCCGCGCCCTCCAGCGGGCGCGAGGCGACCTGGTAGTAGTAGCCGGGGAAGAAGGTACGGCGCAGCTGCGTCCACTCGCCCTCGGTGTAGGCGCTGGAGGCGATCACCACCTTCTGCGCCAGCACGCTGCCGTCGCCGGTGGAAACGCGCCAGGCATCGCCCTCGCGCTCCAGCGAGGTCACTGGCGAGTGGTGGTACAGCTCGCCGCCCAGGCCCACCACGGCGCGTGCCAGGCCGCTGACGTAGGCCATGGGGTTGAGGGTGCCGGCGCGGCGGTCGAGCAGCGCGCCGGCGATCCGCTCGGTGCCGCAGGCCTGGGCACAGGCCGCGCCGGTCAGCAGCTCGACCGGTGCGCCGCGGCGCTGCCACTGCTCGCAGCGGCTGCGCAGGTCGTCCAGGCCGCGCGGGTTGTGGGCCATGTGCAGGGTGCCTTCACGGCGCGCCTGGCAATCGATGGCGTACCTGTCGATCAGGGAGAAGACCAGCGAGGGCGCCGCGCCCAGCATGCGGTTGAGCCGCGCGCCGACCCCCGCGCCCATACCCGCCTCGATCTCGTCCGGCGCAATCCACAGGCCGGCGTTGACCAGCCCGACGTTGCGCCCGGCGCCGCCATGGCCGGTGCGATGAGCCTCCAGCACGCAGACGCTGCGCCCCGCCTCCAGCAGGTGCAGGGCCGCGGAAAGCCCGGTGAAGCCGGCGCCGACGACGCACACGTCGGCCTTGTGCTCCCCCAGCAACGACGGCGCCTGCGGCCGCTCGGGGGTCAGGTGTTCCCACAGACACTCTTGGCGAAGCGACATCCGGTGATCCTTCTTCGAAGGGCGGCAGGCGGCAGGCTACAGGCGGCAGGCAAGAGCCCGATCCCCCACCTGCAGCCTGTAGCCTGTAGCCTGTAGCCTGTAGCCTGTAGCCTCAGTCAAACACTATCCCCTGCGCCAGCGGCAACTCCCGCGACCAGTTCACGGTGTTGGTCTGCCGGCGCATGTAGGCCTTCCAGGCGTCGGAGCCGGATTCGCGGCCGCCGCCGGTTTCCTTCTCGCCGCCGAAGGCGCCGCCGATCTCCGCGCCGCTGGGACCGATGTTGACGTTAGCGATGCCGCAGTCGCTGCCGATGGCCGACATGAAGGCTTCCGCCTCGCGCACGTCGGTGGTGAACACGCAGGACGACAGGCCCTGGGGCACGGCGTTGTTCAGCGCCAGCGCCTCGTCGAAGTCCGTGTAGGGGATCACGTAGAGGATCGGGGCGAAGGTCTCGCTGCGCACCACGTCGCTCTGCTCGGGCATCTCGACGATGGCCGGGGAGACGTAGAAGGCGTCGGGGAACTGCTGCTGCAGCTGACGCTCGCCGCCGAACACCACGCCGCCCTCGCCGCGCGCCTGTTCCAGCGCGCCCTGCATGGCCAGGAAGCTGCGCTCGTCGATCAGCGGGCCGACCAGGTTGCCCTGCAGCGGGTGGCCGATGCGCACCTTCGAGTACGCGGCCTTCAGGCGCGCGACTATCTCGTCCTTCACCGATTCGTGGGCGATCAGCCGGCGCAGGGTGGTGCAGCGCTGCCCGGCGGTGCCCACGGCGCTGAACAGGATGGCCCGCACGGCCATGTCCAGGTCGGCGCTGGGGGCCAGGATCATGGCGTTGTTGCCGCCCAGTTCGAGGATGCTGCGGCCGAAGCGGGCGGCGACGCGCGGGCCCACTTCGCGGCCCATGCGGGTGCTGCCGGTGGCGCTGACCAGGGCCACGCGCGGGTCGTCCACCAGGGCCTCGCCGGCGGCGCGGTCGCCGATCACCACCTGCCCAAGGCAGGCCGGGGCGTCGCCGAAGCGCGCCAGGGCCTTGTCGAACAGGGCCTGGCAGGCCAGCGCGGTGAGCGGCGTCTTCTCCGACGGCTTCCACACCACCGGGTTGCCACACACCAGGGCCAGCGCGGTGTTCCACGACCACACGGCGACCGGGAAGTTGAAGGCGCTGATGACGCCGACCACGCCCAGCGGCTGCCAGGTCTCGCGCATGTGGTGGCCGGGGCGCTCGGAGGCGATGGTCAGGCCGTAGAGCTGGCGCGACAGGCCGACGGCGAAGTCGCAGATGTCGATCATCTCCTGCACCTCGCCCTGGCCTTCCTGGGTGATCTTGCCGGCCTCCCAGGACACCAGCTCGCCCAACTCGGCCTTGTGCGCCCGCAGCTCTTCGCCGAACAGGCGCACCAGCTCGCCGCGGCGCGGCGCCGGCACCGCGCGCCAGGCGCCGAAGGCCTGGGCCGCGCGGCCGATCTTCTGCTCCACCTCGGCGGCGCTTTCCAGGCGCACGGCGCCCAGGCGGCTGCCGTCGATGGGGCTGTGGATGACATGGTCGCCATTGGAGTAGAGGGAGGAATCCACCCCCAGTTTCTCGAGCAGTGCGGAAATCATCGCGTCTCCTGAGCCGGTCGGTTAAGCCATTGGAATGCAAGCAGTAATAACCGGCTTGCGGGCGGCCAACAAACAACGTTTCCTATGCACATCATTCCGTAAATTCATGCCAGGGGCGGCTGCGCGTCGGCGGAGCTGCGTTGCAAGCGACGGCGGATTGCTCATTTACTTCAGTAAACTGCGCATCCACCGCCGCTTGCGCCTTGCCCCGCTCTAGCTCGCGCGCCCCTGGGGCCTTCACAGAGCCGATCACGACGATGCTCAACAAACGCCACCTGCCCTCCATGACCGCCCTGCAGTGCTTCGAAGCCGTGGCCCGGCACCTGAGCTTCACCCGCGCCTCGGAGGAGCTGGCGCTGACCCAGAGCGCGGTGAGCAAGCAGGTGGCGCAGCTCGAGGAGATGCTCCAGCACCTGCTGTTCCGCCGCGTGCGCCGGCGCCTGCAGCTGACGCCGGCAGGCGAGCTGTACCTGCAGGAGGTGCGCAAGATCCTCAGCCAGGTGGAGCTGTCCACCCGCTACCTGCTGTCCTACGGCGGCGAGACCGAGGTGCTGCGCGTGTCCACCCCGCCCACTTTCGGTGCGCGCTGGCTGATCCCGCTGCTCAACGGCTGGCGCCACCGCCATCCGAACATCCACCTGGACCTGCGCCAGGAACTGGAGCCCGACGACCTGCTGCAGCAGCGCTGCGACGTGGCCTTCTTCTTCGGCCCCGGCACCCTGCCCGGCGCCGAATGCCTGCACCTGTTCGGCGAGGAGATGCTGCCGGTGTGCTCGCCGGCGATCCTCCCGGCGCAGCCGCTGGACGACCCGCTGCAGCTGGACGAGCTGGTGCTGCTGCAGAACGCCACCCGTCCGGAAGCCTGGCACGAGTGGTTCGCCAGCCTCGACCGGCGCAGCGAGCACAGCTTCCACGGGCCGCGCTTCGACACCTTCTACATGTGCATCCGCGCCGCCCAGGCCGGCTGCGGCGTGGCCCTGCTGCCGCGCTTCCTGGTGGAAGAGGAATTGCATGAAGGCAAGCTGGTGGTCGCCTGGCCCCACGCCCTGCACAGCCGCAGCGCCTACTACCTGGCCTACCCCGAGCACGCCGCGGCGGTGCCCAAGGTGCGCGCCTTCGTCGAGTGGATCGGCGAGCACCTGGCCAGAACCTGATCCCAGCGTCCCGCGACCATCCGGGCATCGCCCGGCGCGCCGCGGGCTGGTATTTTTTCCGCATCCGACAGGCGCGTCCTGTCCACAGCCGGATCGAGGAGCCCCATGAAGACCATCCAAGACACCATCGCCAAAGACCTCAACGTGCAGCCGCCCTTCCAGTCCGATGCCCAGGTGCAGGCCGAAATCCAGCGGCGCGTCCGCTTCATCCAGGATTGCCTGCGCGAGTCGGGCACCAGGACCCTGGTGCTGGGCATCAGCGGCGGCGTCGACTCCCTCACCGCCGGCATGCTCTGCCAGCGCGCGGTGGAAGAGCTGCGCGAGCAGACCGGCAACCCGGACTACCGCTTCATCGCCGTGCGCCTGCCGTACAACGTGCAGGGCGACGAGTCCGACGCCCAGGCGGCGGTGGACTGCATCGCCCCGGACGAGCGCCACACGGTGAACATCGGCCCGGCGGTCCAGGCCCTGGCCGAGCAGACCCGCGCCCTCGACGGCCTGCCCGCCGGCACAGTGGACTTCGCCCTGGGCAACACCAAGGCGCGCATGCGCATGGTCGCCCAGTACACCATCGCCAACGCCCGCCAGGGCCTGGTGGTGGGCACCGACCACAGCGCCGAGGCGGTGATGGGCTTCTTCACCAAGTTCGGCGACGGCGCCTGCGACATCGCCCCGCTGACCGGCCTGGTGAAGCACCAGGTGCGCGCCATCGCCCGCAGCCTGGGCGCCCCGGAGTTCCTGGTGGAAAAAGTGCCGACCGCCGACCTCGAGGACCTGGCGCCGGGCAAGCCCGACGAGCACGCCCACGGCGTGACCTACCAGGAGATCGACGCCTTCCTGCACGGCCAGCCGGTCAGCCCGGAAGCCTTCGAGATCATCAAGCGCACCTACGAGAAGACCCACCACAAGCGCCAGTTGCCGAAGGCGCCGTGAGCCGGCCCGACGCCGTTCCCTGTAGGAGCGAGCTTGCTCGCGAATGGCGCACCCCGGACACCGTTGGTGTTTGGATCAACGCCGTCCCCTCTCCCCAACCCTCTCCCTGAAGGGAGAGGGGGCCGTTCGGAGCGCTCGGCGAGCCCGGCATCATCCTGATACGCCCAGCTACCCTCGTCATTCCCCCGGACGCGGGAACCCAGTGACTTTGGCGCCCCACCCACCCCGCGCCCCTGTAGAGGCAACTGTCTAATAGGTTGCCGCGTTCACAGGAATGACGAAGGTACGAGGGTGGCTCCGGTCTTTCCCCCAGCAGAGGACAGCCCCCTCTCCCGCTTGCGGGAGAGGGTTGGGGAGAGGGCGCTTTCGAACCCAACGCCTACGTCACCGGGAAACACGATTGCAGGAGCGGGCCTTGTCCGCGATGGCCGGCACCACCGGCGCGCTTCGCGGATGAGATCCGCTCCTACGCCCCCCGCGCCGGCAGCACGTAGAGCCACACCGCGATGAAGTGCAGCAGGCTGCCGGCGATCACGAACAGGTGCCAGATGCCGTGCCAGTGGCGGAAGCGCTCGTCGTAGGCGAAGAACAGGATGCCGATGGTGTAGCTGGCCCCGCCGGCCACCAGCCAGGCCACGCCGTCCGGGCCGAGGGCGCGGTACAGCGGGCCCAGGGCGATCAGTACGATCCAGCCCATCACCGCGTAGATGACGATGGACAGCACCCGCGCCTCGGAGCGCGGCTTGAGTTCCTGCAGCATGCCCAGCACGGCCAGGCCCCAGACGATGCCGAACAGCGTCCAGCCCCAGGCGCCCTTGAGGCTGACCAGGCAGAAGGGCGTGTAGCTACCGGCGATCAGCAGGTAGATCGACAGGTGGTCGAGCTTGCGCAGGACCGCCTTGGCCCGCCCGCGCACGCTGTGGTAGCTGGTGGAGACGCTGTAGAGCAGCAGTAGGCTGCCGCTGTAGACCGAGACGCCGACTATCTTCAGGGCATCGCCGAGCAGGCTGCTGGCGACCACCAGCCAGGTGCCGCCCACCAGCGCCGCCACGGCGCCGAGCAGGTGGGTCCAGGCATTGAAACGTTCACCGTGATACATGCTTCCCCCTGGCGGCGACCGCAACACGAGGCGCCGCGTACAGGGATAAGGTAAAACGAAAAAGCCCGGCTGCAAGCCGGGCTTTCGTGCGGGCCGACGAACTCACTTGAGCGCGAGGGTGCCCTTCATCATCGCCGAGTGGCCCGGGAAGCTGCAGAAGAACATGTACTGCTCGCCTTCCTTGAGCTTGGAGACGTCGAAGCTCACCGAATCCTTCTCGCCGGAACCGATGATCTTGGTGTGGGCGATCACGCGGGTGTCACCGTCCTTCAGGTAGTTCTTGTCCAGGCCCGCGGCCATGCCGTCGGCGACCACGCCCTGCATGTCGGCGGCGGTGGTCAGCACCCAGTTGTGGCCCATGACGTTCTTCGGCAGGGCGCCGGGGTGGGACAGGTTCACGGTGAAGGTCTTGCAGCTCTTGTCCACGCTGATGGCGTTGGTGTTGAACTGCATCTGGTCGTTGCCTTGAATGTCCACCGAGCATTCGGCAGCCAGCAGCGGGGCGCTGAACAGACCGAGCAGGGTGACAGCAGCGAGTTTGTGGAACATACGAGCCTCCTGGGCAGGTTGGGCGGAGAATCCGGAACGGCAGACTGCCCGATAGTCGGGCGGCGCCTGCTGATCCAGGTCAATTCGGTGCGGGCGGCGCCATGGTCTTGCCAGCATGCAGTTCTATCAGGCTGATACGAACTTTCAACGAGGCAAATTAGCGCGCCCCGTCCAGCATAGACCGTCACGGATGCCTGACGGAGAGCGTCGCCATGCACGACAAATCGGATACAAACATGTATACAATTTTTCAGCAAGTCCTCGCATGCTATGCCCAGGGCGCCTGCGGCGGCTAGGTCGGCCATGGCGGCTTGGAGCGCGGACACGCAGCAGTTACTCTGACGACCGTTTTGACGGTCACGGAGTTCCAGGCAATGACCTTGCGTTCCATCTGCGTATTCTGCGGCGCCAGCCCCGGTGCCAGCCCCATTTACCGCGAAGCGGCCGAGAGCCTCGGCCGGCATATCGCCGAGCGCGGCCTGCGCCTGGTCTACGGCGGCGGCGCCGTGGGCCTGATGGGCATGGTGGCCGATGCCGCCCTGGCCGCCGGCGGCGAGGTGGTGGGGATCATCCCGCAGAGCCTGAAAGAGGCGGAAATCGGCCACAAGGGCCTGAGCCGCCTGGAAGTGGTCGACGGCATGCACGCGCGCAAGGCGCGCATGGCCGAGCTGAGCGACGCCTTCATCGCCCTGCCCGGCGGGCTGGGTACCCTGGAGGAGCTGTTCGAGGTCTGGACCTGGGGCCAGTTGGGCTACCACGCCAAGCCGCTGGGCGTGCTGGAGGTGGACGGCTTCTACGCCCCGCTGCTGACCTTCCTCGACCACCTGGTGCAGGAACGCTTCGTCCGCGCGGAACACCGCCAGATGCTGCAGCGCGGCGCCACCCCGGCCGAGCTGGTCGACGCCCTGCAGGCCTGGAAGCCCCTGGCCGCGCCCAAGTGGGTCGACCGCACGCCGACCTAGCGCCAGCAATCCACCGCCGCCGGGCCGCGAACCCCGGTGGCGTCGAGCGTCAGGTTGCCGCAGCGGGGGTCGCTCCACTGCGGCACCGCGGTCAATTGGTAGCCGCCAGGCCCTTCCCCCAGCGCCAACCGATAGTGGCCATTGGGTGACAGGGCCTGCATGCCCAGTTGGCCGACCAGGTCGTCGCTCACCACATAGCGGAAATTCTGCGCGAAGAAGCGCTCCTGGCGTGCCGCCACCTCATGGAGCAAGGCCCGCCCCTCCGCGCGCTTGGCGCGGTTGACGTGTTCCATGTAGCTGGGGTAGGCGATGGCGGCGAGTATGCCGACGATCGCCAGCGCGACCAGCAGCTCCAGCAAGCTGAAGCCGCCTGGCCGAACCTGCCGCCTCATTGCTCGACCCTCATCATCCGCCAGCTCTGCCGCCCCGGGCGGATGCCGTCGAAGAAGCGCAGCGAACCCTCGCTGCCATGGGCCAGGCCCAGGCCACTGTCGAGGTCGAAACCGATGGTGGTGCCGCCCAGGCCGGGGAACTGCAGGCCGGCGACCTTCTCGCCGCCCTCGCGGTCACGGTCGTCGATCACGCCGTTGCGGTCGTAGTCCAGCGCATCGGCCAACGGCGCCCCGCCGGTCAGCGGGTTCAGCGCCATCAGCCAGGTGCTGACGCCATCGCTGCAAGGATCGACGTTCGGCGTCAGGGTGGAGAACAATGCCAGCCGGCCACTGCCGGCCGGGTCAGCGACGACGCGTTCGCCGGTCATCGGCAGGTCCAGCAGCCAGCCATGCCTACCCGTGCCGGAAGCGCCCGGCTTCTGCGTGGCGGGTGCCCAGGCCAGCGGCTCGTCACTGAGCGTCCGGTAGCCATCGCCGTCATCTTCGATCTGCTGGACCTGCAGGTGGCCGCGCTGCACCGTCGAGGCGCCGTCGGCCGGCTCCCCGGCGACCTGCCGGTCCCAGATGCCGTACAGGCTCATGGCCTTGCTGGTGTCGGCCTGGGCATCGTTCACCTCGAAGTACTTGCCGGTCCCCAGCAGCGCCAGCACCCCCTGGCCGGACGGGTGCCGGACCAGCCAGGGCGTCGCGCTGATCGGCTGCACCTTCTGCCTGGCATCCCGGGCCTGGAACAGCGGCCGGCCGGCCAGGCCCACCGCCTCGCCGCCGGCGCCGTGCAAGTCGAAGCGCCAGAGGTTGCCGAGCAGGTCACCGGCATAGGCATAGTCGACGATGCCGTCGCCATCCATGTCCGCCGCGCGCGGGCTGGACAGGCCGTTGGCGGCATCGCCGCCCTTGCTCACGTTGAGCTCGCGGATCAGCTCGCCGCTGCCGATGTCGATCAGGTAGAGCACCGCCATGTCCTGCACGCTGTCGTAGCCGTTGGCCGCCAGCACCGCCCAGCGGCCGCTGGCCAGGCGCACGATGGCCGGGCGCGGCAGGCTGTGGCCCAGACGGGCGAACGGGCCGGCGCCGCCTTCGATTTCCCAGAGCAGTTTCGGCGCCCGCGGCTCGGTGACGTCCAGGGCGAACAGCGCCCGGCCACCGGCGCCGAGGCCGCCGACCAGCACCGTGCGCCAGGCGCCGTCGAAGAACACGTCCTCGGCCACCAGCGGGCCGTCGACGAAGTAGCGGTGCTCCGTGCTGCCGTAGCGCGGGTCGGCCAGGCGGTGCAGGTTGCCCACCACCGCCGAGGGCACGAAGGCGAAGAGCTCCTCGCCCGCCTCCGCATCGAAGGCGTGCAGCATGCCGTCGTTGGCGCCGACGTAGACCACCGCCTCGCGCGCGGCCCGGGCCGCCTTGAACTCGCTGTAGGCGCCGGGGGCTTCCAGGCTGTCCCGCGCGTGGGCCGGCCGGGAGGGCGCCGCGACCAGCAGCGGCGCCGAGTTGACGATGTCGCCGAGCAGAGCGCCGCGCGTGCGGAAGGTCCCGCCCTCCAGGTCGCGCTTGCCGCGCAGGAAGCCCAGGCGCGCCTCGCCGAGCGTGTCCTTGTCGCCGGAGAGCGTGCGGTTCAGCGCGGCCTTCTGGCTGGCGTCCAGGTTGGCCCAGGTGAACTCGGCCAGGGCCCCGCCCTTGCGCATCAGGACCCTGCGCGGCGCGGTGCGCGCATCCAGTAGCCCCTTGGCACTCCACAGCGCCTCCCGGCGGCCGTCCGCCAGTTGCCGGTACTTGACCAGGTCGCCGCTCCAGTCCTCGCTGGAGAAGGACGCCGCATAGACGTGCGCCTGGTCCTTCACCTCGCCCGCCGCCACCGCCGGCCGCGCCGCCGAGGCCGTGCGGCTGGCGATCCGCGAGAGGATGCTGGCGAAGGCATCGATCATCTGCTGCGGGTCCTCGGCGCTGAAGAACTCGCCGCGGGAATTGATCGCCGCGTGCCAGAGGTCGTAGACGTTGTTGTCGCTGTCCGCGGCGGCCGCCGGCCAGGCGATGCTGCCATCGAGCAGCCCCTGGTAGCCGGGCCCCTCGAAGGTGCTGCCGGCCCACTGGGGCTTCTCCAGCGCGCGCCCGAGGCCCAGGCCCATGGTGAAGGTCACCAGGTGCTGCCAGGTCGCGGGGTTGTTGCGCGGGTCCCAGTACTGGCGCGTGGCGTCCGCATCGGCGGCGGCGATGTGGGGCGCCAGTTGGTTGGGGATGTCCTTGCGCGCATCGTTGGCCCAGTAGTAGAACGCCAGGTCGGCCAGGGTGTTGCCGGCCCCGTCCCGGTAGGGCGCGAGCGGCGCGTACCGCCTGCCATCCGGCAGGGTGACGTTGCCGCCATCGAGGTTGCCGACCCTGGAGCCCTCGCCCCCGTTCCACTTCCCGTCGGTCATCATCAGGTGGTAGCTGGGGCGGCAGGCGAACTGCGGTTGCTTCTGCCCACCGGGCTGGAAGTCGTAGGCCGGCCCGTCGCGCTTGGCGATGAACTTGCCGGCCCGGTCGAGCGCGACGCGCAAGGGCGTGGCGGTGTTGTAGTTGATGTCCCCCAGCCAGCGGAAGAAGTTCGCCCGGCCCTGGCTGGCGAACGGCCGGAACTGGTTGCTGCCGCTGTAGCTGACGCCGTTGCAGCCCCGCGAGGCATCGAGGGTGGTGCAGTTGCTCAGGTCCTGCCAGGTCAGGCGCACGCTCTCGGGCAGGCTGTTGAAGGCCAGGTTGGCGGCGCTCTGGGTGGCCAGGGCACGGTTGCGGTAGAAGGCGTACCAGATGGCGAAGTTGCGCCGCTCGTCGCGGCCGCCGGGCCCGGAACTGGCCGAGACGTTCACCAGGCGGTAGCAGTTGTCGTTGTCCAGCCTGCAGTTCTTCTGCAGGCTCGGGTCATACCGGTAGTAATAGGCCGGCACGCCCTTGCGGGTGCGGTCGTCGGGCCTCCAGCCGCCGGTCTTGAAGTCGGCGGCGGGGTTCTCCGCCAGGTGGTAGATGCGCCCCGTGCTCCCGCCATAGTTGGTGCTGCTGTTGAAGTTGGTGGCCTGGCCACCGGTGGGGTCGTATTGCCAGCTCACCCGATAGTCGCTGGACAGATCGACCGCACCACGCATGCCGCTGAAACCGTTGACCTGCACCCGCCTGAAGTTGAACTGATCGCTGTCGCTGATCCGGTAGTCGCTGACCCTCAGGGCACCGTTGACGAACTCGACCTTCTTCGGCACCTGGTAGTCGATGTCCGGGTTGTAGTACATCGGGTTGTAGCTGGCCGACTTCGCCCGCCGCGTATTGCGCACCCTCGTCGATTCGTAGCCGGTGACGTCGGGCACGAAGGCCCACTTCATGCTGTTGGAGTTGTCCATCGTCAGGATCAGGTTGGGCGCCACCGTCTGGGTGAGGAACAGCGGCTGCTGGCTGATGTTCAGTTGCGCGGCGCCCGCCGGCGCGGCCAGCCAGGGGGCGGCCATGCCGACGATGAAAAGGTGCAGGTGATGGCGAGGGTTCATCGGCTCTCCTCAATTGGCATAGCGCCGGGCGAACACCGACTGCAGGATGACCGGCGTGCGCCCGGCATCGCCGCTGGCGAAGGCGTCGACGTAGTAGTAATCGGTGCGCAGCTGCGGCTCGCCGAGGTTGCCGAGGTTGAGGCCGCCGCCGTCGCTGGCGAAGAAGGCGGCGTGCTGGCGCAGCCTGTGCTCGAAGCGGCTCACGTTGTCGGAGCCCAGGTAGTCGACGGCGTTCTGCGCCTGGCCCCACCAGGCGTCCGGGTCGTTGCCCCAATGCCACCGCCAACGCTCGTCGCTGACGCTGCGGACGCTGGCGGCGAGCAGTACGCAAAGCCCCTTGCGGTCGATGCAGCTGGTGCCGCGGCCGTCGTCCTCCCGGGTTTCGCGGGCCAGGCGCCGCTCCACCTCGCGCAAGGCCGACTCGGCGGCGTTGAAGGTGCGCGCCAGTTCCGCGCGGTTGCCGGCCAGGCGGCTTTCCAGCTGGCTGGCGGTGATGCCGGCCAGGGCCAGCAAGGTCATCATCAGCAGCATGACCAGCGCCACCATGAGCACGGCGCCGCACTGGGCCTGGGCGCTCGGGCGGGGGCTCATGGGCTCGGGTTCCTCAGGGCGACGCCGGCCAGGCCGATCTGCAGCAGGCGGCCATCGTCGGCGGGGATGGCCGGCTTGCGGCCGCTCAGCGCCTCCCAGTCGTCCAGCACGTCGCTGGCGATGCCGCCCTGCAGGCCCCGCTCGCTGGCGAACAGCAGGTACAGGTCGAGCAGCTGCACCTTGTCGCCGGCCTTGGGGACCGGCTGGAAGCTGAAGTCCACCAGGCCGTCGACCAGCACGCCGGTGGCGCCCATGCTGCCTCCCTCCAGGGCGGATGCGCAGCCCAGTTCTCCGGTGGTGCGGTCCAGCGTCAGGCGGGCCAGCACGGTGGCCGGCGCCGCGGAGAAGCCCAGCGAGGCGCCGCTGCAATCCACCTCCTCGGCCTCCATGCCGCGCTGGTAACGCACGCACAGCGCGGCGCCAGCCTGGCTGGAGGCCAGCGCCACCGTCTGCCCCGCGGCGAACGCCGGGCAGCCCCTGCCGGCCGGGCGTGGCGGGAAGGCCTCCGCGGGCATCTGCAGCTCCGGCCTGGCCCGGTAGCCGGCGCGGGCCACCAGGCGCTCGATGGAGGCGGCGGCGAAACGGGCATTGCCCTGGTTGGCCAATTGGCCAAACTGGGACTGGGCGTGGCGCCTCTGGTCGAGGAACAGCTGGGTCACGCCGAGGATCAGGAAAGCGCCGAGCAGCAGCGCCACCATCAGCTCGACCAGCGACAGCCCCCGCTGCCGACCGCGCAAGTGGCAGGCCCGCATCTCAGGGCTCCGCCCGCAGCACGTAGCTGCACACGCTGTCGTTACACAGCCTGGAACGCTCATCGACCCAGGCGACGCGGATCATCACCAGGCTCCCTGCCCCGCTCGAACAGGTTTCGGCCGGACCGCTGCGGCAGACCACGAACTGCCTGGCCAGAACAGCCGGGGTGACCGGCAGCAACCGCTCCACCCTTTCGCGCCAGCAATGGAGGTCGGCCCTGGCGACCTCGGCGCCGCCACCGCCGCGATTGCGCGAGGCGCAGTTGGCCGACTGCGACGGAAAGGCCACGTTCTCCGCCTTGAAGTAGTCGGACTCGCCATTCAGCTGGCCCGCCGCATCGAACAGCGCGTCGCGGTTGCTGCGCATCAGCTCCAGCAGCTCCTCGGCGAGCATCACCGCATTGCTGCGCAGGTTCGCGTCGACGCTGTGGCGCATCGCCTGCCCCTGCAGGGCGAGCATGCCGAGGGCGCCGACGGCGACCACCAGCAGCGCCACCAGTACCTCGATCATGCTGAAGCCGCGATGCGCCCGCCTCATGCCCCGCACCTCCCGCCGGCGGGCAGCTTCACCCGGCCGCTGCCCTGGACCCTGAGGTGGCGGCAGGACGCCTGGCTGCCCCTGGGGCAGACGCTGATGCAGAAGTCGCCGCGCGCCGCGCCACCCATGCTGCCGTCGGCACGGAACTCGATTGCGGACCGCGGCGCCTCGACATCCACTTGCGCCAGCCCCGCCTGCTGGCGGAGGAGCCCGGTGCCGGCGCGCACCTCCAGCGGCCCCGCCCAGCCATCGGCCTGGGCGGCGCGGACGGACACCGGTCGGCCCCGCGTGGCCGCCTCACCACGGGCGTAGAGCAGCAGCGCGTGCAGCTGTTCCGCCGCCACCTGCGCCTGCTGGTTGCGCAGCAACTGGTTGAAGGCGGGCACGGCGAGGCTGGCAGCAATGGCCAGGAGCGCCAGGCAGACCAGCAGTTCGATCAGGCTGAAGGCGGCGGGTGGACGGAGGTTCGGCATGCTGGCCCCGGATGGCGGACGATGCGACCGGCAATCGAGCGGTCGCTGCCTATCCAGGGTGCGATGGTTGGCAATGGAGGATATGCCGGACGCATCCCTAACCTCAGCGGGATGTTCGCCACAAGTGCAAACTGAAACGTCTTACATAAATGGGAAAGGGACTACTAAAAGACCGGCCATCCCCCGCTAGCAACCACCCATCGGTTTTGCTCGCGGGAACGCCCGGGGCAGCCGTGGTGGCCGCCCCCGGCGCCTGGGCGGCGGGTTCAGCCGCCGGCCTGCTGCACGATCACCGTCTGCGCCGGCATCGGCGCCGGGAAGCCGGTGCCCAGGGCCTCCTTGATGGTGCGGTTGGTGTCGAAGTAGACCTGCCAGTAGTTGTCGTTGTGGCAGTACGGGCGCACCGCCAGCACCGGGCCGACCAGGTTGAACTCGAGGATCTCGACGTCCACCGGCGGCTCGGCGAGCACGTTGGGGACCTGCGCGATGCGCTCCTTGAGCAGGGCCGCGGCAGCGGCGTAGTCGGCCGCCCCGGACAGCTGCGCCTTGAGCTCGACGCGGCGGAAGTCGTTGTGGCTGTAGTTCTGGATGGTGTCGCCGAAGATCTTGTTGTTGCCCACCAGGGTCATTACGTTGTCCGGGGTGTTGATGGCGGTGACGAACAGGCCGATCTCCTTGACCGTGCCGGTGACCCCGGCGGCGGTGATGAAGTCGCCGACCTTGAACGGCCGCAGGACGATGATGAAACCGCCGGCGGCGAGGTTGGCCAGCAACCCCGACCAGGCCATGCCGATAGCCACGCCGGCCGCGGCGATCAGCGCCGCCAGGCTGGTGGTCTGCACGCCGAAGTAGCCGAGGATGCCGATCACCAGGACGATGTTGAGGGTCACGGTGATGAAGGAGCCGACGTAGCGCAGCAGGGTCGGGTCGACGCTCTGCCGGCCCAGGGCGCGCTGGACCATGCCCACCGCCATGCCGATCAGCCAGCGGCCGATCACCCAGAAGGCGATGGCGGCGAGGATCTTGATGCCGAAGGCCAGGGCGTACTGCTGCACCAGCGACCAGATTTCGTTGAACTTCTCCGTACCCACATTGACGATGTTCGTGTCGCCCATTGCCTGGCCCATCCGTTGATTGGGAAATGACCAGGGAAAAGCTAGCACGCCGTTTGCAGCTTGCCCGGACAGGTGCTCAAGCACACTGGAAGCGCTATAGTGTATTTACAACTGTAAATACAGAATATCCCATGCAGTTCGAATGGGACGAGGCCAAGAACCAGGCCAACATCCGCAAGCACGGTATCGATTTCCGCGACGTGCCGGAAATCTTCCAGCACCCGCTGCTGGCCTTGCGCGATGACCGACTCGACTACGACGAAGAGCGCTGGATCGCCATCGGCTGGCTCCGGCGGCTCGTCGGCGTGGTGGTCTATACCGAACGACGGGGCGAGGTGATCCGCATCATCTCGGCGCGCAAGGCCACACGCCAGGAGGTGAGGCGCTATGTCGAAAGCATCGAAGACTGATTGGAAGCGGCTGGTGGAACAGGGCGACGATGCCATCGACACCAGTGACATTCCCGAACTGGGCGAGGACTTCTTCCGCCACGCCGAACTGCGCGTCCCGGCCAAGCAGACCGTCACCATCCGCCTGGACGCGGACGTGCTGGAGTGGTTCAAGGCCCAGGGCAGCGGTTACCAGACGCGCATCAACCAGTTGCTGCGCCGCTACATGGAGGCCCATCGGAAGGCCTGATAGCGGGGGGCGATGGGTATCGCTTCGCTCCACCCATCCTACGACGGCGTTTTTCCTGCAGTTGTCCTCGGGTACCGGTGTTCCGGCCTGTGGTGGTCAAATAATTTCGGAGCCGGCGGCGGATAACCGCGAACGGTTATCCGCCCTACGCCCATGGCGGGCTTGTCGTAGGGCGAATAACGCCCCGCGTTATCCGCCGCTTGACCTTGGCCCCATGCCGCTCGGTGCCGAGCACGAAGCCGCTCCCAAGCCGCGCCAAGCCCAACCACGAAGTTGCCGGCAAGGAAGGTGAGACGGCGGATAACCGCGAACGGTTATCCGCCCTACGCCCATGGCGGGCTTGGCGTAGGGCGAATAACGCCCCGCGTTATCCGCCGCTTGACCTTCGCCCCATGCCGCTCGGTGCCGAGCACGAAGCCGCCCCCAAGCCGCGCCAAGCCCAACCACGAAGTTGCCGGCAAGGAAGGTGAAACGGCGGATAACCGCGAACGGTTATCCGCCCTACGGTCGGGCTCAGCCATCGCGGATCAATCCGCGCCTACACCGCCAGCTCCCAATGCGGCATCACCGTCACCCGCACCTCCGGATCGTGGCTGCCGCCGCCGAGGATCACCCCGCGCAGCGGCGAGACGTCGGCGAAGTCGCGGCCCCAGGCCAGGGTGATGTGTTCCAGGGCCGGGAGGATGTTGTTGGTGGGATCGAAGTCCACCCAGCCGTTGGCCGGGCAGTACAGCGACACCCAGGCGTGGGAGGCGTCGGCGCCGATCAGGCGCGGCTGGCCGGGCGGCGGGCGGGTCAGCAGGTAGCCGCTGACGTAGCGGGCGGCCAGGCCGCGCGAGCGCAGGCAGGCGAGCATCAGGTGGGCGAAGTCCTGGCACACGCCGCGGCGGCGTTCCAGCACCTCGATCAGCGGCGTCGCCACTTGGGTGGCTTCGGCGTCGAAGGCGAATTCGTCGAAGATCTTCTGCATCAGCGCCGCCGCGCCTTCCAGCAGTGGCCGCCCGAGCGGGAAGCAGTCGGCGGCGAACTCGGCGAACTGGCGCTTGATGCGCACGTAGGGCGACTCCATGCGGAAGCGGCAGGCTTCCAGTTCCTCCGCCGACAGGGCGCGGCCGCTGAAGGCCAGGCCGGCGACTACCCGTTCCCAGGCCGGCGAAGCCTGCAATTGCAGCGGCGGGCGCTGCAGCACCTCGACCTGCAGGCGGGCGTTCACCTGCAACTCGTCGTGGGGGCGTTCGAAGGCCAGGCGCGTCAGCGGATTGCCGAACACGTCGAAACCGTCGCTGCGCTGGGTGGGCTGCGGCTCGATCTGCAGTTCGCGGCCCAGGCAGCGCTGCCAGGGGCATTCACGTGGCCACAGGTGCAGCAGCTGCTGCGACAGCGACACCGGCGCGGCATAGCGGTAGCGGGTGTCGTGGAACACCTGGTAGCGCGCCACTTGCGCGGGGGCGGGGCGGAGCTGGGCTTCGGCCATCAGGTGGATACCGTGCGCTGGCTGATGTCGTCGACGTGGGCGAAGTAGCGCAGGCCCAGGCGGTCGGAGACCTGGCCGGCGCCTTGCGCCAGTTCGCGCAGCAGGCGCGCCAGGCCGGCGAGCACCTCGTCCTGCCCGGCGCTGCCGAACAGCGCGTTCTCCAGGGTGGCGAAGTCGAAGGCCAGCAGGCGCGCGGTGAGCAGCGTCAGTTCCTGCTCGCGGGGCATGCCGAACTCCTGGTGCAGGCGCTCCAGGGAGCGCTCCAGGGCCTGCAGCTGGAAGTACAGGGCGTGGGGGTTCTGCTCGTGCAGCAACAGCAGGTCGAGCACCGGGATCGCCTGGGGCCCGGCGAGGTAGCGCGAGCGGTAGGTGATGGTGCTGTTGCCCAGTTCCAGCAGCCACTCCAGGGCGCCCGGGTCCCAGGCCGCGCCGCCGTCGAGGAAACCGGCGATGGCGTCGGCGAAGAACTGGATGCGCTCGATGCGCCGGCCGATCATCAGGAAGCGCCAGCCGTCGTCGCGGGTCATGTCGTCGAGGGCGAAGCCGGACAGCGCCGCCAGCGACATCAGCAGGCGGTTGAGGAAGTCCAGGGCGTCGCCCAGTTCGGTGTCGCGCGCGTCCAGCGCCTGCAGGTCGCGCTGCAGTTCCATCAGCGCCAGCCAGTTCTCCCGCGACAGCCGCCCGCGCACCTGGGCGGCGGCCCAGTGCAGGCGGCGCAGGTTGGCGCTGAGGCTGTTGCCCCAGTGCTCGTCCAGCAGGGCCGCCAGCAGGCGCTGTTCCAGCGGTGCCTCGCCCTGGGGGACCAGGCCCATGGCGCCGGCCAGGTCCAGCGCGCTGCGCAGGGCCTGCTCGTCGCCGTCGGCGTCGACGTAGCGCGACAGCACCACGCGCAGCAGGCGCGCGTCGTCGTCGCAGCGCTCGGCGTAGCGGCCGAACCAGTAGAGGTTCTCCACCACCCGCGAGGGCAGGTACGGGTCCTGCCGGATCAGGTCGCGCGCGCCTATGTTGCGCGGCCGCAGGGGCTCGCCGTGGACCGGGCGGTCGGCCAGCACCCAGGTGTCCTTGCTGGCCCCGCCGCGCTGCATGGAGACCACCTCGGCGTCCGCCGCCGAGGCCACCCGCGTCAGGCCGCCGGGCATCACCCAGTAGCGCCCGTCGCTGCCGGCCACGGCGAACACGCGCATGCCGATGGCGCGGGATTGCAGCTCGCCGCGCGCGCCGCGTTGCTGCCAGACCGGCGCCTGGGACAGCTGCGCCTGGCGCTGCGCCACGTAGGCATGGGGCTGCGCGCGCAGGCGCTGGCTCAGCTCGGCGCGGGCCGCCGGGCCCAGAGTGTGGCCGAACAGGGGTTCGAAGCTCTGCGAGGGGAAGGCCGGCTTGATGACCAGGCGGTCCAGTTCGGCCAGCGCCGTGTCCAGGGCGCCCGGCTCGCCGCACCAGCGCGTCTGCACCGCCGGCAGCAGCAGGTCCTCGCCGAACAGCGCGCGGCTGGCCGCGGGCAGGAAGCCCAGCAGCCCCGGCGACTCCAGCACGCCGCTGCCCAGGGCGTTGGCCACCAGCACGCGGCCGCGGCGCACGGCATCCAGCAGGCCGGGCACGCCGAGAGCGGAGTCGGTGCGCAGTTCCAGGGGGTCGCAGAAGTCGTCGTCCAGGCGCCGCAGCACCGCATGCACGCGCTTCAGGCCGCCGAGGGTCTTCAGGTACAGGGTGGCGTCGCGCACCGTCAGGTCGTGGCCTTCCACCAGCGGGAAGCCCAGCTGGCGCGCCAGGTACAGGTGCTCGAAGTAGGTCTCGTTGAAGCGCCCCGGGGTCAGCAGCACCACCAGCGGCGTCTCGCCGTCGGCCGGGGCGCAGTGCGCGAGGGTTTCCTGCAGGGTGCGGAAGTAGCCGGCCAGGTACTGCACGCGCAGTTCACGGTACAGCTCCGGCAGGGCGCGGGAGATGATCTGCCGGTTCTCCAGGGCGTAGCCGGCGCCGGAGGGCGCCTGGGTGCGGTCGGCGAGCACGTGCCAGCGGCCGTCGGCATCGCGTGCCAGGTCGACGGCATAGCTGTGCAGGTAGATGCCGCCGGGCACCGGCAGGCCGCTGCAGGGCCAGAGGAAGTTGGGGTGGCCGTAGACCAGCTCGCTGGGCAGCACGCCCTCGGCGAGCAGGCGCTGCTCGCCGTAGAGGTCGGCCAGCAGCGCATTGAGCACCCGCCCACGCTGCGCCACGCCGGCGGCGATGCCCGCCCACTCCTCGGCGGACAGCAGGTTGGGCAGCAGGTCCAGCTCCCAGGGGCGGTCGGCGCCCTTGGGGTCGGCGTAGACGTTGTAGGTCACGCCGTTTTCCTGGATCTGCCGCGCCAGCAGGGCCTGGCGCTGCTCCAGCTGCGCGGCGCTGGCGCGCTCCAGGCGCTGAACCAGGCGTTGCCAGTGCGGGCGAACGCCGCCCGCGGCGTCCAGCAGTTCGTGGTACGCCGTGGCGGACAGCGGGTAGTGGGCGAGCAACTCGGACATCAGGGACTCGGCGTGCAAGGCGGCCTGTTCACTTTAGCGGGCGGCGGCGCTCATGTCCGCCGCAGGTCGAGGGTCATCGGCAATTCGGCGTCGGCGCGCGGCGCCTCCACGCTCATCTTGCCGGGCGTGTGGCCATGCCGGAAGAAGCGCGCCAGGCGCCGGCTCTCGGCCTCGTAGGCGTTCACCGGGAAGCTGTCGTAGCTGCGCCCGCCGGGGTGGCTGACGTGGTACTGGCAGCCGCCGAGGGAGCGTTGCATCCAGGTGTCGACGATGTCGAAGACCAGCGGTGCCTGCACGCCGATGGTCGGCTGCAGGCAGGAGGCCGGCTGCCAGGCGCGGTAGCGCACCGCGGCGACGTATTCGCCGACCTGGCCGGTGGGCCGCAGCGGCACCGGGCGACCGTTGCAGGTGACCACGTAGCGCTCCGCGGCCATGCCGCTCACCTTCAGTTGCACGCGCTCCAGGGACGAGTCCACGTAGCGCACGGTGCCGCCGCTGGCGCCCTCCTCGCCCAGCACGTGCCAGGGTTCCAGGGCCTGGCGCAGTTCCAGGTCGATGCCCTTCACCGCGTAGTCGCCGTATTTCGGGAAGCGGAACTCGAAGTGCGGCGCGAACCAGTCGCTGCGCAGCGGGTAGCCGAAGGCGTTGAGCTCGTGGATGACGTCGGCGAAGTCCTGCTCGACGAAGTGCGGCAGCAGGAAGCGGTCGTGCAGCTCGGTGCCCCAGCGCACCAGCTTCGGCGGCGCGTAGGGCTCGGCCCAGAAGCGCGCCACCAGGGCCCGCAGCAGCAGTTGCTGGGCCAGGCTCATGCGCGCGTGGGGCGGCATTTCGAAGGCGCGCAGCTCCAGCAGGCCGAGGCGCCCGGAGGCGCTGTCCGGCGAGTACAGCTTGTCGATGCAGAACTCGGCGCGGTGGGTGTTGCCGGTGACGTCCACCAGCAGGTTGCGCAGCAGGCGGTCGACCAGCCAGGGCGGGCAGTCGGCGCCCGGCTCGGGCATCTGCGCGAAGGCGATCTCCAGTTCGTAGAGGGCGTCGTTGCGCGCCTCGTCCACCCGCGGCGCCTGAGAGGTCGGGCCGATGAACAGGCCGGAGAACAGGTACGACAGCGAGGGGTGGTTGTGCCAGTAGCCGACCAGGCTGCGCAGCAGGTCCGGGCGGCGCAGGAAGGGCGAATCCGCCGGGGTGGCGCCGCCGAGGACGAAGTGGTTGCCGCCGCCGGTGCCGACGTGGCGGCCGTCGACCATGAACTTCTCGCTGGACAGCCGCGACTGGCGCGCCGCCTCGTAGAGGAACTCGGTGCGCTCGGCCAGCTCGTCCCAGTTCGCCGAGGGGTGGATGTTCACTTCGATCACCCCCGGGTCGGGGGTGACGCGGAAGTTCACCAGGCGCGGGTCGGCCGGCGGCTCGTAGCCTTCCAGCAGCACCGGGCTGCCCAGTTCGCCGGCGGTGGCCTCGATGGCGGCGACCAGCTCCAGGTAGGCCTCAAGTTCCGCCAGCGGCGGCATGAACAGGTACAGGCGGCCGTCGCGCGGCTCGGCGCAGAGCGCGGTGCGGGTGATCCAGCCGGCGGACTGGTGCATCAGCGGCTGGCGCGTGGCGTCCGGCCCGCCCGGGGTGCGTTCGCGGCTCGGCTGCTGCATCTGCGCGGCGCGGCGCAGCGGCGGCCGGGCCACGCTCGGGTCGGCCGGGTTGACGTAGGGGTAGTCGGCTTCGCTGGCCCAGGGCTGCGAATCCAGCGGCAGGCGGTAGCCCATGGCCGAGTCGCCGGGAATCAGCCGGCAATGCTCGCCGCGCAGGAACCAGCGGCCGCTCTCCCAGGCGTCGCCGGCGGCGCTGCGGGCCAGCGGCAGCACCTGGCCGACTTCCTCGCCCAGGCCGCGCTCGAATACCTTGCACAGGCGCTCGCGCTCCAGCGGATCGCTCAGGCGCGCGTCTTCCGGGGTGACGTTGGCCGGCAGCCG
Source organism: Pseudomonas sp. RW407 (assembly GCF_003176655.1). Classification (NCBI taxonomy): domain Bacteria; kingdom Pseudomonadati; phylum Pseudomonadota; class Gammaproteobacteria; order Pseudomonadales; family Pseudomonadaceae; genus Pseudomonas; species Pseudomonas sp. RW407. Next base: position 241,597 of record NZ_QGSL01000107.1, read on the forward strand.
GCGTTCGCGCCAGAGGTAGTAGAACCAGTCCTCGTAGGCGGCGAACAGGGTGTCGCCGGACAGCCCCAGGCGCCCGGCCAGGCGGCGCAGGAAGCGTGCGGCCAGGGCGGCGTCGGCGCCGTAGCTGCGGCCTTCCTCGGCATAGAGCATGGGGTTGTTCCACAGCGGCTCGCCGTCGCGCCGCCAGAAGCAGTTCAGCGACCAGCGCGGCAGCTGTTCGCCGGGGTACCACTTGCCCTGGCCGAAGTGCACCAGGCCCTTGGGTGCGTAGTGGCGGCGCAGGCGGTGGAACAGGTCGGCGGCCAGGCGGCGCTTGTTCGGGCCCAGGGCGGCGGTGTTCCACTCGGGGTCGTCGGGATGGTCGATGGCGACGAAGGTCGGCTCGCCGCCCATGGTCAGGCGCACGTCCTGCTCGGCGAGGTCGGCGTCGATGCGCGAACCCAGCTCGCGGATCGCCTGCCACTGTTCCTCGCTGTAGGGCTTGGTCACCCGCGGCGCTTCCCACACGCGCTCCACGCGCATCTCGTGGCTGAACGTCACCTCGCACTCTTCCAGCGCGCCGCTGATCGGCGCCGCCGAGGACGGCTCGGGGCTGCAGGCCAGGGGGATGTGGCCTTCGCCGGCGAACAGCCCGGAGGTGGGGTCCAGCCCCACCCAGCCGGCGCCGGGCAGGTAGACCTCGGCCCAGGCGTGCAGGTCGGTGAAGTCCACCTCGGTGCCGCTGGGGCCGTCCAGGGACTTCTGGTCGGCGGTGAGCTGGATCAGGTAACCGGAGACGAAGCGCGCCGCCAGGCCCAGGTGGCGCGCCAGCTGGACCAGCAGCCAGGCCGAGTCGCGGCAGGAGCCGGAGGCCAGTTCCAGGGTCTGCTCGGGCGTCTGCACGCCGGGCTCCATGCGGATCAGGTAGCGCACGTCGCCGGCCAGGCGCTGGTTCAGCGCGACCAGGAAGTCCACGGTGGGGCTGGCCTCGCGCGGCACCCCGGCGAGGTATTCGGCGAACCGCGGGCTGGCCGGCTGGCGCGCCAGGTAGGGCGCCAGCTCGCGCTGCTCGTCGGCGCCGTAGGCGAAGGGGAACTGCTCGGCGTAGGGCTCGAGGAAGAAGTCGAAGGGGTTGAACACCGCCATCTCGGCGACCAGGTCCACCTCCACCCGCAGTTCCTCGGTCTTCTCCGGGAACACCAGGCGCGCCAGGTAGTTGCCCTGGGGGTCCTGCTGCCAGTTGATGAAGTGCTTGCCCGGGGCGACCTTCAGCGAATAGCCGAGAATGCGCGTGCGGCTGTGCGGCGCCGGGCGCAGGCGCACCAGCTGCGGGCCGAGGTTCACGGCGCGGTCGTAGCGGTAGTGGGTGACGTGCTGCAAGGCGACATGGATCGACACGGCGGGCCTCCTGCGGGCCTGGGCGACACAGCTTCCGCGCAAGTCCCGTGCCAGCCGCCAGGGGCCGTAGAACGGGCTGCGCACGGGCGCCGGGCACCATCGCGGGGCCCAGGGGCGCATGCCGGGCACGGGAGCGCACGGAAATGGGGCGCCCGGTGGGGATAGCCTAGACCTTGGGGTGTGACAGGGGGGAGAAGGTTGGGTGGTCTTTCGTAGGAGCAAGCTTGCTCGCGAAGGGGAGTTGCCTGGGGTTTTGGTGTTGGGCCTTAGAGCACCCTCTCCCCAGCCCTCGGCTGCGCGCCCCGCCCTGAAGGGAGAGGGGGCTTGTCCGTGCCTGCGTATAGATAGGGTTTCAACCTGTAACTTCGTTTCCGGCTAACACCATGGTCTCCGTTTCTGCCTAACGGTCCTCTCTCCCTTCAGGGAGAGGGTTAGGAAGAGGGAGCGGAGTCCCCCACGCACCGACGTCGCATGGAAGCTCCGGCGTCAGCTACAACTCCCCGGCAACGAAGCGATCCAGCGCTCCAGCACCTCCAGCCCTTCCTTGTGCACCAGCGCGCGCCCCAGCTCGGGCATCATCTCCCCGGGCTTGTCGCTGCCGACGCGATAGGTCAGCACCGACAGCTCCGGGTGCCCCGGGTGGATGTCCTCGCGGCGCCCGCCGGTGCCGCCGCCGGCCGCCACCGGTTGCTTGCAGAAGCCGTAGTTCACCCCCAGCTCGGCGTGGGCGTCGAGGTACAGGCCCGAGGTACGCGCCGCGCCCTTGGGGTTGTGGCAGTGGCCGCAGTTGGCGTCGAGGTAGCTGCGCGCCTGCTTCTCCAGACTCTCGCCTTCGCGCGGGTGGCCCCACAGGGCGTTCTGCGGCACCTGCGCCAGTTCCGGCAGGCCTTGCAGGAAACCGCGCGCCTGCCAATGGCGCAGCTGGTTGTCGCTGCCTTCGGCGTAGGCGAAGTCCTTGTTCAGGTGCCGGGCCTTGGGCCCCAGCGGGGCGATGCCGGCGCCCTTGGTCTCGGCGTGGCACTCGGAGCACTGGTTGGCGTCCGGCACCATGTAGGTGAAGGCCACCTTCTGCCCGGCTGCATCCCGCAGCTCCAGGGCCTGGCTGTCGCCGGCCAGCTCCAGGCGGGCTTCCTTCTGCTCGGCGTCCCACACGTAGGGCAGCGCCGTCCAGCCGTCCTTCTGCTTCACCAGCACGCGGGTCTCGACCAGGCGCACCTTCGCCAGGTCCAGGCCCTGCTGCGGGTCGCGGTCGTCCTGGGCGTTCTCCAGCAACTGGCCCTGGCCGTCGGTGGGGTAGTAGAAGGTCTTGGTCAGCACCGTGCCCAGCGGGTAGTCGAAGTGGTCGTCGGCGTATTTCGCCGCCTGCCCTTCGGGCATCCACACCGTGCGCAGCTTGTGCGCGTAGTCGGTGAACAACGGAGTGTTGAGGTCGTAGGGCAGCACCTCGGCGGCAGGCTTCAGGTGGCCCTCGCCCAGGCGCAGCATGCCCCAGCCGCTGAGGACCTGCGGGTAGTCGTCGCCCTCGGGCTGGTAGCGCGGCTTCGCCTCCTGCCCGCACCCGGCCAGCGCGACGGCCAGGGCGAGCGACAGCCAGGCGCAGGCGGCTCGCGTCATGCCTTGCCCCCCTTCTCGCCCAGGCCGGCCTGTTCGATCTTCGGCAGCGGCTTGAGCTTGCAGCGGTGGCCACTCATGTCGGTACTGATGTTCTTGTAGCCGTTGGGCCCGTCGACGTTGACGATGCCGGCGTCGCCGTTGTCGATGCAGATGGCCAGGTCGTCCGGCAGCTTGCCGTCGACCAGCTTCTTCTGGTTCACGTAGCCGTCCCAGAGGATGTCCGGCAGGCGCCCGTTCAGGCCGAACTTGGCGATCTTCAGCGCCTTCAGCTCCAGGTGGTCGGGGCTGTCGCCGCCGGGGCCGAAGGTGTTGCCGTGGATGTAGATGCCCTCGGGGTAGGGGTCGAAGTTCGGCTGCGTCGCCTTGTCCGAGTAGTTGGTGCTGTAGTAGCTGCTGATGATGACGTTGGCGGTCTTGTGGTCGCCGATCCTGTTGTCGAAGATCTCCACGTCGTCGTTGGAGTTCACCACCACCCCGGAACCGGCCGGGACGCTGGCCACCGGCGTGCCCTTGTGGCCGAAGTTGTCGTGGTTGTTGCCCTGCACGTCGTTGTTGAACACCCGGCTGCCACGCCCCGGCTGCTGCAGGTTGGGCATGTTGAAGACGAGGATGCCGCCGGTGTTGCCGGTGGCCACGTTGTCGTAGACGTCGGCGCCGATGGTGTTCTCGATCTCGATGCCGGCGACGTTGCGCTCGGCGCGGTTGTTGCGCACCACCACGTTGCGCGACTGGCCGACGTAGATGCCGGCGTCGGACGCGCCTATGGCCACGTTGCCTTCCAGCAGTACGTTCTCGGTCTGCACCGGGTACAGGCCGTAGGCGCCGTTCTCGGTGGCCGGGCCGTTGGTCCATTCGGTGCGCACGTTGCGGATGACGATGTTCTTCCCGCCCAGGACCTTGAGCGCGTCGCCCTTGCTGTCCTCGATGGCCAGGTTCTCGATGGTGAAGTCCGAGGCGTCCACCAGCAGGCCTTCGGCGCCAGCCTTCTGGTTGCGGAAGCTGAGGATGGTCTTGTCCATGCCGTCGCCGCGAATGGTGATGCCGTCCACCTTGAGGCTGAGGCCGCGATCGAGGTGGTAGGTGCCGGCGGGGATCGCGATGACCTCGCCGGGCTTGGCCTTGATCAGCCGGGCCTGCAGGTCTTTCTGGAAGTCCGCGCTGACCGCGGCGGTGGGTTTGTCCTGCTCGCCGCAGGCGGCCAGGAGCACGGCGAGGCTGAGGAGGGACAGGGCGGCGCGACGCATGGCGGGGGTCTCCGGTCTTGTTTTTATGATTTTGGAACTATAGTACCAAAATGTTTCTGTGAATAGACCGGGTGCAGTCGTCTCCCTGTAGGAGCGAGCTTGCTCGCGAACGGCGTTTCCCGGATACGCTGGTATCAGACCGACCTCCGCCCCCTCTCCCCAGCCCTCTCCCTGAAGGGAGAGGGGGCTTGTCCGTGCCGAGAAATGGCCTGGTTTCAGCCGGCAATCTCTGCGCTAGCCGGCTGACTCAGGAATACCAACGCGCACCGAACGGTCCCCTCTCCCTTCAGGGAGAGGGTTAGGGAGAGGGCGCTCTACAGCCCAACCCCCAAAGCCTCCGGGAGGCACGGTTCGCGAGCAAGCTCGCTCCTACGAAAGCAGCCCGGGAAATGAAAACGGGGCCTTGCGGCCCCGTCGTCGGTCATGCTTCTCAGCGCGGTATGTTCGGCTGGCGCTTGGTGGTGCGCTTCTTGCCCTTGGCGTAGGCCGCGGCCTTGCCCTCCTCGTCCTTGTTCCACGGGCGCGAGCCGTCGCTGGCGCGCGGCGGCAGGCCGGTGTGCTGGGTCAGCAGCGGCTTGCCGGTCTTCTTGCTGCCCACCGGCGTGGAGTTCTTGCGCCGGGCGCTCTGGTAGCCGCCGTCGCCGTCGGGCTGGTGGGTGGGGATCAGCTGGTGCTTGCCGTTGCCGATCAGGTCGGCGCGGCCCATGTCCTTGAGCGCCTCGCGCAGCATCGGCCAGTTGTTCGGGTCGTGCCAGCGCAGGAAGGCCTTGTGCAGGCGGCGGTGACGCTCGCCCTTGACGATGTTCACGCCCTCGCTCTTGTAGGTGACCTTGCGCAGCGGGTTCTTGCCCGAGTGGTACATGGCCGTGGCGGTGGCCATCGGCGAGGGATAGAAGGCCTGCACCTGGTCGGCGCGGAAGCCGTTGCGCTTGAGCCACAGGGCGAGGTTCATCATGTCCTCGTCGGTGGTGCCCGGGTGCGCGGCGATGAAGTACGGGATCAGGTACTGCTCCTTGCCCGCCTCCTTCGAGAACTTCTCGAACATCTGCTTGAAGCGGTCGTAGCTACCGATGCCCGGCTTCATCATCTTCGACAGCGGGCCCTGCTCGGTGTGCTCCGGGGCGATCTTCAGGTAGCCGCCGACGTGGTGCGTGACCAGCTCGCGGACGTACTCCGGCGACTCCACCGCCAGGTCGTAGCGCAGGCCCGAGGCGATGAGGATCTTCTTCACCCCCGGCAGGTCGCGGGCGCGGCGGTACAGCTGGATCAACGAGGAGTGGTCGGTGTTGAGGTTGTCGCAGATGCCGGGGAACACGCACGACGGCTTGCGGCAGTGCTTCTCGATCTCCGGGTCCTTGCAAGCGATGCGGTACATGTTGGCGGTCGGCCCGCCGAGGTCGGAGATCACCCCGGTGAAGCCCGGCACCTTGTCGCGGATCTCCTCGATCTCGCGGATGATCGAGTCTTCCGAGCGGTTCTGGATGATCCGCCCCTCGTGCTCGGTGATGGAGCAGAAGGTGCAGCCGCCGAAGCAGCCACGCATGATGTTCACCGAGAAACGGATCATCTCGTAGGCCGGAATCTTCTCGCCGCCGTAGGCCGGGTGCGGCACGCGGGCGTACTGCAGACCGAAGACGTAGTCCATTTCCTCGGTGGTCAGCGGGATGGGCGGCGGGTTGAACCACACGTCGGTCTCGCCGTGGCGCTGCACCATGGCCCGGGCGTTGCCGGGGTTGGTCTCCAGGTGCAGCACGCGGTTGGCGTGGGCGTAGAGCACCGGGTCGTTCTTCACCTTCTCGAAGGACGGCAGGCGGATAACGGTGTGCTCGCGGGTCAGCCTGGGGTTGGGCAGCAACTGCACCACCTTGGCTTCGTTGGGGTCTTCCTGCGGGCCCTTGTCCTGCTCGATGGCGCAGGCGGCGGTGTCCTGGGTGTTGACGTAGGGGTTGATGATCTTGTCGATCTTGCCCGGGCGGTCGATGCGCGTGGAGTCCAGCTCGAACCAGCCCTCGGGGGTGTCGCGGCGCACGAAGGCGGTGCCGCGCACGTCGGTGATCGCTTCGATCGGCTCGCCGGCCGACAGCCGCTGGGCCACTTCCACCACGGCGCGCTCGGCGTTGCCGAACAGCAGGATGTCGGCCTTGGCGTCCATCAGGATGGAATGGCGGACCTTGTCCTGCCAGTAGTCGTAGTGGGCGATGCGGCGCAGCGAGGCCTCGATGCCGCCGAGCACGATCGGCACGCCCTTGTACGCCTCGCGGCAGCGCTGGCTGTAGACCATGCTGGCGCGGTCCGGGCGCTTGCCGGCATTGCCGCCGGGGGTGTAGGCGTCGTCGGAGCGGATCTTCCGGTCGGCGGTGTAGCGGTTGATCATCGAGTCCATGTTGCCGGCGGCCACGCCGAAGAACAGGTTCGGCTTGCCCAGCTTCATGAAGTCGTCCTTCGACTGCCAGTCGGGCTGGGCGATGATGCCCACGCGGAAGCCCTGGGCTTCCAGCAGGCGGCCGATGATGGCCATGCCGAAGGACGGATGGTCGACGTAGGCGTCGCCGGTGACGATGATGATGTCGCAGGAATCCCAGCCCAGCTGATCCATCTCCGCCCGGCTCATCGGCAGGAAGGGCGCCGGGCCGAAACACTCGGCCCAGAACTTGGGATAGTCGAACAGCGGCTTGGCGGCTTGCATCACGGGCACCGGGGTATCTCTAGGAATAGGGTCGCAAAATCGCGGGCGCGGAATATAGCACAAAAAGTGAACAATTCCGACCGGGACGCTGGGGTTTTTCCCGGTGCCGGACGACCGCCGGACGGGGACGATTGGCGGCGCCGCCGCGATGGCAACTGGCTATACTCGCTCCACCGTATCAACAGGCTTGGCCGCAGCGGCCGGGAACAGGGAGTGTCAGCCGTGCGTCATCTGTGGTGTCTGTTGTTTCTCCTGCTCGGTTGCGCCAGCGCCGCGGCCCAGCCCCTGGTACTCGACGAACGGGCCAGCGGGCGCTGGCTGAACGATGGCCTGATGCTGCTGGAAGACCCGGGCGCGCGCCTGGACCTGCAACAGGCGCGCGAACGGGACGCTGCCTTCGTGCCCGCCAAGGGCCGCACCAGCGTCGGCCAGAGCCCCAACCCCTGGTGGCTGCGCCTGGACCTCGAGCGCCAGGCCACCCCGCCCGGCGGCTGGTGGCTGGAGGTGGACGCGGTCAACCTGCTCGACCTGCGCCTGTACCTGCCCGACGGCCGGGGCGGCTACCGCGAGCTGCGCTCGGGCGAGGCGGTGCCCTTCGCCGAAGGCCGCGACCGCAGCTACCGCCGCCCGGTGTTCCACCTGCCCGCCGGCGAAGGCCCGCTGCGCCTGTACCTGCGCAGCCTGGACCCGGCCGGCAACTCCTTCCCGCTGCGCATCTGGTCGCAGGACGACCTGCAGGACCACCGTGCCGAGACCAACCTGTTCCTCGGCGGCGTCTACGGGCTGATCGCCGCGCTGCTGCTGTACAACCTGTTCATCCTGGTCAGCCTGCGCGACCGCGCCTACTTCTGGTACGTGCTCACCACCGGCTTCGCCCTGCTGTTCAGCATGGGCATGACCGGCCACGCCTTCGAGCTGCTCTGGCCGGACGCCGCGGTGCCCTGGTGGCTGAACCGCATCACCCTGCCCTCGCTGTGGGGCCTGTGCGTCACCCGCTTCACCCAGACGCTGCTGCAGACCCGCCGCAACGTGCCCTGGGCGCACCACCTGCTGACGCTGAACTGCCTGCTGTACGTCGCCTCGGTGCTGCTCAACGTCTTCGTCGGCCGCTCCGAGGCCGGCTGGGTGCTGGCCACCACCACCTTCGTCGGCATCCCGGCGGCGCTCGGCGCGGCCATCACCCGCTCGCTGCAGGGCTCCCTGCCGGCGCGCCTGTACCTGGTGGGCTTCGGCCTGGTGCTGTCCAGCGTGAGCATCTCGGTGATGCGCGCCCTGGGCGTGGTGCAGCCGTCGCCGACCACCGCCTACCTGTTCCCGGTATCGGTGGCCATGGAGTCCATCCTGTTCTCCTTCGCCCTGACCTCGCGCATCCAGGAACTCAAGCGCGAGAAGGCCCAGGCCCTGGAGCAGGCCAACCGCGAGAAGAGCGCGCGCATGACCCTGCTGCAGAGCGCGCAGAACGACCTGGCACAGGCCGTGGCCGCGCGCACCGCCGAGCTGACGCAGAGCAACCGCCTGCTGCTGGAGCGCGAGGCCCAGCTGCGCCATGCCGCGCACAACGACCCGCTCACCGGGCTGCCCAACCGCCGCTACCTGGTGGAGCATGCCGAGCAGGCGCTGCAGCACGCCCAGCAGCACGGCGAGAGCCTGGCGCTGATGCTGATCGACCTAGACCACTTCAAGCCGATCAACGACAGCCACGGCCACGACGCCGGCGACTTCATGCTCCAGCACGTCGGCCACCGCCTGCGCCAGTGCGTGCGCTCCAGCGACTGCGTGGCGCGCCTGGGCGGCGACGAGTTCGCCGCGCTGGTGTCCGGCCCCGACGCCGAAGGCCACGCCCGGGAGATCGCCGTGCGCCTGCTCAGCGAGCTGTCGCGGCCGGTGCAGTTCGACCGCCTGGAGCTGAGCATCACCCCGAGCATCGGCGTGGCCATCTACCCGCGCCACGCCCTGCAGTTCGCCAAGCTGTACAAGGCCGCCGACCAGGCGCTGTACCAGGTCAAAGGCAGCGGCCGGGCCAGCTATGCGCTGGCCGGGGAGGACGGCGGCAACGGCGACTTCTGGCTGGAGACGCTGAAGACTTCGGACCGGCTGGTCTAGGCAATCGCCACCAATGACCGGAGAAGCGATGCACGCCGACACCCTAAAAGCCAAGGCCCGGGCATTGCGGGCGAGCCTGCGGCAGCACCTGGCGTGCGACCCGGCCGTCGGGCAGTTGCAGCGCGAGCTCGAGGACCTGCTCCGCCGCGCCGAGGCCGGCAGCCTGGAGGCGCCGGTGCAGTGGCGCGACATTCCCGGGCGCTACCTGTTCACCGAGCAGGGCCTGCAGCAATACCGCGAGCTGGAGCAGGCCTACGCCGAGTTCTGCATCGAGGCCAGCGGCGGCGAGTCGCCGGCGCTGCGCAAGCTGCGCGAGCGCATGGGCGACCACGGCTAGCGGTAGCGCCGCGGCACCCGCGCGGTGACCTTGGTCAGCAGTTCGTAGCCGATGCTCCCGGCGTTGGTGGCCACCTCGTCCACCGGCAACTGCGCGCCCCAGAGTTCCACCGGGGCGCCGACGGCCACGTCGGGCAGGTCGGTGAGGTCCACCGCCAGCATGTCCATGGAGACACGTCCGGCCAGCGGCGCGCGGCGGCCGTCGACCAGCACCGGCGTGCCGCTGGGCGCATGGCGCGGGTAGCCGTCGGCGTAGCCGCAGCTGACAGTGCCGATGCGCGATGGCCGTCCGGCCACCCAGGTGGCGCCATAGCCGACGCTCTCGCCCACCGCCACCTCGCGGATGGCCATCACCTGCGCGTGCAGGCTCATGGCCGGGCGCAGGCCCATCTCGGCCGCGCCCAGGTCGGCGAAGGGCGAGGCGCCGTAGAGCATGATGCCGGGGCGGATCCAATCCATGTGCGCCGCCGGGATGCTCAGCACGGCGGCGGAGTTGGCCAGCGAGCGCTGGTCGAAGTCCAGGTCGAGCAGGCCGAGGAAGCATTCCAGCTGCTCTTCGGTGAGCGTGTGGCCGCGCTCGTCGGCACAGGCGAAGTGGCTCATCAGGTTCAGCTCGGCGACCTGCGCGGCGCCGCGCAGGGTCGGGAAGACCGCGCGCAGGGCCTGGGCGGAGAAGCCCAGGCGGTGCATGCCCGAATCCAGCTTGAGCCAGACGTTGAGCGGACGCGGCAGGCTGCTGGCCAGCAGCGTCGCCAGTTGCTCCGGCCCCTGCACGGCGATGTCCAGGCGCAGTTGCGAAGCCACCAGGCACTCGCTCGGCTCGAAGCAGCCCTCCAGCAGCAGGATGCGCGCGGTGCCGTGCAGCGCCCGGACCTCGGCGGCCTCCTCCAGGCAGGCCACGGCGAAGCCGTCGGCGTCGTCATGCAGCGCGGTCACCACCTCGCGCACGCCATGCCCGTAGGCATTGGCCTTGACCACGGCAAACGCCTCGCGGCCCGGCGCGCAGCGCTTGGCCAGGGCGTAGTTGTGCTGGATGGCGGAGAGATCGATATGGGCGATGAGGGGGCGCATGGGGGTCCCGAGCTACAAGCTGAGCAGAACGAGGAGCATAACCGCCCCGCCGCCGCAGCAGCAGGAAAACATGGGCGCAGGAGCGGACCTTGTCCGCGATGGCTGGAGGTTTCGGCGCGGATCGCGGATGAGATCCGCTCCTACGCCACGCCACCCGCGGCATTCACCTGTAGGAGCGCGCCCTGCGCGCGAATCGCGGGCAGGGCCCGCTCCTACAAAAACACGGCGCTCCCCGCAGGGGGCGTTATTCGTCTTCGAAGTTGTACATCCCCGGGGCGAGGTTCTCGAAGCGCGTGAAGCGTCCGAGGAAAGCCAGACGCACGGTGCCGATGGGGCCGTTACGCTGCTTGCCGATGATGATTTCGGCGACGCCCTTGAACTCGGTCTCCGGGTGGTACACCTCGTCGCGGTAGACGAACATGATCACGTCGGCGTCCTGCTCGATGGCGCCGGATTCGCGCAAGTCGGAGTTCACCGGGCGCTTGTTGGGGCGCTGTTCCAGGGAGCGGTTGAGCTGCGACAGCGCCACCACCGGGCAGTTGAATTCCTTGGCCAGGGCCTTGAGCGAGCGGGAGATCTCGGAGATCTCGTTGGTGCGGTTGTCGCCGGAGGAGCCGGGGATCTGCATCAGTTGCAGGTAGTCGACCATGATCAGGGCGATCTCGCCGTGCTCGCGGGCCAGGCGCCGGGTGCGCGCGCGCATTTCCGAGGGCGAGATGCCGGCGGTGTCGTCGATGAACAGCTTGCGTTCGTTGAGCAGGTTGACCGCCGAGGTCAGGCGCGGCCAGTCGTCGTCGTCGAGCTTGCCCGAACGCACCTTGGTCTGGTCGATGCGGCCCAGGGACGAGAGCATACGCATCACGATCGAGTCCGAGGGCATCTCCAGGGAATACACCAGCACCACCTTGTCGGTGCGCAGCACCGCGTTCTCCACCAGGTTCATGGCGAAGGTGGTCTTGCCCATGGACGGACGGCCGGCGACGATGACCAGGTCGGCCGGCTGCAGGCCGCTGGTCTTCTCGTCGAGGTCGGTGAAGCCGGTGGAGATGCCGGTGAAGGCGTCGTTGGTGTTGAACAGGTGATCGATCCGGTCGATCGTCTTCACCAGGATGTCGCCGATGCCTACCGGGCCGCCGGTCTTCGGTCGCGCCTCGGCGATCTCGAAGATGCGCCGCTCGGCCTCGTCGAGCACCTCGTTGGCGCTGCGGCCTTCGGGGTTGAAGGCGCTGTCGGCGATGTCGCTGCTGATGCCGATCAGCTGGCGCAGGGTGGCGCGCTCGCGAATGATCTGCGCATAGGCCTTGATGTTCGCCACCGACGGGGTGTTCTTCGCCAGTTCCGCCAGGTAGGCCAGGCCGCCGACCTGGGCCAGCTGGCCTTCGCGCTCCAGCAGTTCGGAGAGCGTCACCACGTCGATCGGCTGGCTGCTCTCGGCGAGCTTGTACACCGCGCGGAAGATCAGCCGGTGGTCGTGGCGGTAGAAGTCGCCATCGGACACCGCGTCCGAGACCCGTTCCCAGGCGTTGTTGTCGAGCATCAGGCCACCCAGCACCGCCTGCTCGGCTTCGATCGAATGCGGCGGCACCTTGAGGGATGCCGTTTGCAGGTCGTACTGCTCGGGGACGGTGATGTCGTTCATGGGCTCGGCGTAAAGGAATCAGGGGGCAGCAGAAAAACAAAGGGCACGATACCGCTCGGCGGTACCGTGCCCGATGTTAGCGAACTGCCGCGTCCACGCAAGGTGTGCACGGCGTCGCAGCGACGGATCGCTTACTCGGCGACGACGACCACGTGCAGGGTCGCTTCGACGTCGGTGTGCAGTTGCACTTCGATGTCGTATTCGCCGACGGTGCGCAGGGCACCGTTGGGCAGGCGCACTTCGGCCTTTTCCAGCGGGTAGCCGGCAGCGGAAACCGCTTCGGCGATGTCGCGGGTGCCGATCGAACCGAACAGCTTGCCTTCGTCGCCGGCGTGGGCGCCGATGGTGACGATCAGTTCGGCCAGCTGGGCGGCGCGAGCTTCGGCGTCAGCCTTCTTCGCGGCGGCAGCCTTTTCCAGCTCGGCGCGGCGCTCTTCGAAAGCAGCGACGTTGGCCGGGGTGGCGGCGGTGGCCTTGCCCTGCGGCAGCAGGTAGTTACGGGCGTAGCCGCCCTTGACGTTCAGTTTGTCGCCCAGGTTGCCCAGTTTGGCGATCTTTTCCAGCAGGATGACTTCCATTTGAGTCTTACCTCTTAACTTTTAACCTTCACCGTTCGTGGAGCCCTGGCGACGTACCAGGCGACCACGAAAATCAAACAGACTATCGACGACAGCAACCAGACAGATCACATTCCCCAGCACCAGCGCCAGGCCGTACAACAGCACCAGCCAGAACCCCGGCAGGCGTTTCAGCGCGACCAGCCCGTGGCCGAGCGCGAGCCCGGCCAACAGCAGCGGCACGGTGCACAGCGGCGCCACCACGGCGAACTGCGGGCCCAGCAACGGCACCACCAGCACGCCCAGCAGCAGCGCGATGGCCACCGGCGGCGCCAGGCGCAGCGCGCGGAACTCGCGGCCGAACCCTTGCGGGTTGTACAGCGCCGCTTGCCAGTAGCGCGCCAGCATCAGGCACAACAGGCTGATCAACTGCAACGAGGCGGCCAGCAGGCCGGTAATGGCCGGGACCAACCCCGCTTGCAGCTCGGCCTGCTGGTCCGCCGAAAGCTTCGCTTCCGACAGCACCTGCGGCAGCACCTTGCCAAACGCCTCCGCCAGGCCTGCAACCAGGCCGGCGGACACCGTGCTCAACAGCAGCACGAAGAACACGCCCAACACCACGCTGGCCAGCATGACCCGATTCCAGGACATGCTGGTGCGCAACACCTGCGCCAGGGCCGCCGAACCCAGCATCACCAGGGTGACCGTGGGGTCGCCCAGGTACCACCAGGCCAGGGCCGGGAGCAGCGCCCAGGCCAGGATGCCAATGGCATCGCTGGCTCCACGGCGCAGCAGCACCAGGCTGCCGGCGGCGGCACCGAGCCAGAAGAACGGCTGCAGTACCGCGGCTGCGACGACCACCAGGGTCGCCTGCATGCGGCCTCGCATGACGAATTCAGCCAATGCGCGCATGCGATCTATCCATCAAAGCTACGTCGACTGCCCGATCAACGGCCGTGGCTGTCGGTGTAGGGAAGCAGGGCCAGGTAGCGAGCGCGCTTGATGGCGGTCGCCAGCTGACGCTGGTACTTGGCCTTGGTGCCGGTGATGCGGCTCGGAACGATCTTGCCGGTTTCGGAAACGTAGGCCTTCAGGGTGTTGAGATCTTTGTAATCGATCTCCTTGACGCCTTCAGCGGTGAAACGGCAGAACTTACGACGACGGAAGAAACGTGCCATGTTATCGGCTCCTCAATACTGGTCCGGGATTACTCGTCGGCGCTGTCGCGGCTGTCTTCGCCGTCAGCGGACTCGTTTTCGTTGGCGTCGGGACGCTCACGGCGCTCGCGGCGCTCGTTGCGGCTCTCTTCGGCCTTCAGCATTTCGGACTGGCCGGTAACGGCTTCGTCGCGACGGATCACCAGGTTACGGATGACGGCGTCGTTGTAGCGGAAGTTGTCTTCCAGCTCGGCCAGGGCCTTGGCGCTGCACTCGACGTTCAGCAGAACGTAGTGAGCCTTGTGCACGTTGTTGATGGCGTAAGCCAGTTGACGACGGCCCCAGTCTTCCAGGCGGTGAACCTTGCCACCGTCTTCTTCGATGACCTTGGTGTAACGCTCGACCATGCCACCGACTTGCTCGCTCTGGTCCGGGTGAACCAGGAACACGATTTCGTAATGACGCATAAATGCTCCTTACGGGTTGCAGCCTGCCGACGATGCGGTCAGGCAAGGAGTGAATGTCTTTTTGACTTGCCGACGGGTGGACGCGTAAACGCCTGCCCGGACGGCAAGGGGCGACATTCTAGGGAAAGGGGTGGGTTGGCGCAAGGCGGATTGATGAATAATTGAGCAGCGGCAGGCTACAGGCTACAGGCTACAGGCTACAGGCTACAGGCTACAGGCTACAGGCGAAGAGCATGTGCGGGGCTCTTCGTAGGAGCGAGCTTGCTCGCGAACCGGGTGGGCACGGTGCCGGGTTTGGTTCGCGAGCAAGCTCGCTCCTACAGGGGGGACGGGACTGGCTCTTCGCTCTTGCCTGCAGCTTGTCGCTTGTCGCTTGTCGCTTG
>NZ_QGSL01000107.1:256240-265786 GCF_003176655.1 Pseudomonas sp. RW407
GAATGGCATGGGCATCATTGCGATCATTCTTTGCCCCGCTACGGTGCTCGGCCACACGCTGGGCCGGCAGGATACGCACCGGGTTGCCCTGCATCTGCAGCAACCGGGCCCAGGCTTGCGCGCCCGGACCGGTTTCCATCAGCACCGTCACGCCCTTCGGCAGCTTCTGCAGGAACACCTGAAACGCTTCACGCGACTTGATCCGCTGCTCGTACACCAACTGGCCCTGGGCATCTTCCCCGGCCACCTGGAATACCTTCTTCGCCAAATCCACGGCGACTGTCGTGCAAGTCGACACATCGACTGCAGACATGGGCTTCTTCGTCGTCGTATGCTTTTTCATGGCCTCACCCTCACTGTCGGTGGCTTCTTAGAATGCCACCGTGGCGCCTCGACGCCTCGGTGAGGGTGAGTCCATCCAATTACATGGGAATGGTGGGTGGGGCGGGTAGGGCGGATAACCGTTCGCGGTTATCCGCCGTTGGTTGGGCCGTGGTGGCGAAGGTTCGGCTTCGGTGCCGGGTTTGGGTCCGCAACCCTCTCCCCAGCCCTCTCCCTGAAGGGAGAGGGGGCTATCCGTGCCGCCGGTGGTTTTCGTGCCACCCGGCAACACCGGCGTGGCCGGCGAGCGCCGAAATCACACTTCACGCCGAACGGTCCCCTCTCCCTTCAGGGAGAGGGTTAGGGAGAGGGAGCGAGGGTGGGTTTGGCAGTGGAGTAGCAGGTTGTGGTGGTCGCGTAATAACGGATCAGGTTCGACTTTGGCGCAGGGGTTGGGTCCGCGACCCTCTCCCCAGCCCTCGGCTGCGCGCCCCGCCCTGAAGGGAGAGGGGGCTATCCGTGCCGCCGATGGTTTTCGTGCCACCCGGCAACACCGACGTGGCCGGCGAGCGCCGAAATCACACTTCACTCCGAACGGTCCCCTCTCCCTTCAGGGAGAGGGTTAGGGAGAGGGAACGGAGGTTGGTTCAGCAGCGGAGTCACCGGGAAGCCGGTTCGCGAGCAAGCTCGCTCCTACGAAAAGCCAACCAGTGTTCAGGCCCGCTGCACAGCCGGCGCGCGAACCTTGGCGCGCAGGATCAGCGCAATCCCGCCCAGCACCGCACAAGACACCAGCAACAACCGCACCCCGATATGCTCCCCCAGCACCAGCGCCCCGGACAACGCCGCCAGCACCGGCACGCTCAACTGCACCGAAGCCGCCTGGATCGCCGACAACCCCGGCAGCGCCGCATACCAGATGGCATAGCCAATCCCCGAAGCCAGCGCCCCGGACAGCACCGCGTAGACGACCCCAGGCACATCCGCGCGCAACTGGCCATGGAACACCAGGGCCAGCACGGCCGCGAAGGCTATTGCGCGGACGAAGTTGCCAGTAGTCACCGCCAGCGGATCGCCCGCGTTGCGCCCCAGCAGCGAGTACAGGCCCCAGGCCACGCCCGACAACAGCATCAGCAGGGCGCCGGCCAGCGGCGGCGCGCCGGCGCCGGGCAGCAGTTGCACCAGCAGGCCGCCCAGGGCCAGGCCGAAGCCCAGCAGGGCCTGGCCGGCCAGGCGTTCGCCGCGCAGCAGGCCGACCACCAGCATGGTCACCTGCACCGCGCCGAACAGCAGCAGCGCGCCGGTGCCGGCGTCCAGTTGCACGTAGGCGTAGGAGAAGGCCGCGGCGTAGGTGAACAGCGCCGCCGCCGCCCGCCAGTTGCCGCGGGCCTGGCCGGCCCGGCCGCGCAGGCGCAGCAGCAGGCCTAGCATCAGCGCGCCGGAGAGGATGCGCACGCCGGTGAAGCTCACCGCGTCGAGCTGGGTGGCCTTGAGCGCCAGGCGGCAGAGCAGGGAGTTGCCGGCGAACGCCAGCATGGCCAGGGCGGTCAGCAACAGGGTGCGCGAAGCGGGCATGGGCGCTCCCTAGCGGCGCAGGTAGGCGGCGAAGTCGATGTCGCCGGCGCTGAGGATGGCCTGCACCCGGTTGTGCACCTTGAGCTTGCGCAGGATGGCCGAGACGTGGGCCTTCACCGTGGTCTCGGCGATCTCCAGGTTGTAGGCGATCTGCTTGTTCGACTCGCCCTTGGTCATGCGCTCCAGCACCAGCAGCTGCTTGCGCGTCAGCGCCTGCAGCAGCTCCGGCGGAATGCCGTGTTCCTCGTGGCCGCTGCGCCGCGGCGAGGCCTTCTGGGTGCGGATGATGTCCGAGGGCAGGTAGACGTTGCCGTTGAGGATCTGCTCGATGGCCTCGGTCATCTGCGCCCGCGGCGAGGATTTGGTGATGAAGCCCACCGCGCCGTAGGTGATGGCCTGCAGCACCACCTGCTTGTCCTGCTCGGCGGAGACGATCACCACCGGGATGGTCGGCGCCTCGTTGCGCAGGTTCATCAGGCCGCT
This sequence comes from Pseudomonas sp. RW407, assembly GCF_003176655.1. Classification (NCBI taxonomy): domain Bacteria; kingdom Pseudomonadati; phylum Pseudomonadota; class Gammaproteobacteria; order Pseudomonadales; family Pseudomonadaceae; genus Pseudomonas; species Pseudomonas sp. RW407. The sequence continues at coordinate 258,620 of NZ_QGSL01000107.1, forward strand.
CAGGCCGTGCATGCCGGGCATGTTCAGGTCGAGCAGGATCAGGTCCAGGTCGTCGTGTTCCTGGGTCAGGCCCAGGGCGCTGTCCAGGTCGGCGGTCTCCATCACTTCGCTGCCGGGGAAGCCGTCGGCGATGACGTTGTGGATGGCCTCGCGGAACAGCGGGTGATCGTCGGCGATCAGGATCTTGTACATGGCCTACACCTCGTTGTTGTCGTTATGGCGGCGGCTAGCCGTTGGGTTGCGCTCAGGGGAAGGGCCGTGGCTGGGCGTCCTGCAGGGGCAGGCCGGCCTGTTCCCAGGCGTCCACCCCGTCACGGTACCAGTAGAGGTTGGAATAGCCCAGCGCGTGGGCGCGCCTGACCGCGTTCCAGCTCGCCCAGCAGTCCGAGCGGCAGTAGAACACCAGCGGGCGCGTCGGGTCGCCCTCGCTGAGTTGCCGCAGGTTCTCGCGGAAGTAGGCCAGCCAGGGCGCGCTCAGCACGCCGTCGCCGGTGTTGGCCAGCCACAGGCTGCCGGGCAGGTTGCGGTGCGCTTCGTTGGCCACGAACTGGCCGTTGAGCCAGGTGCGGCGGTACACGTCCACCAGGCGCGTGCGCGGCTCGCGCGCCAGCAGCGCGCGCAGGGCGGCGGTGTCCAGGGTGGTGGCGTGGTCGGCGCTGGCCGGGGTCGGGCTGCGGTACTGGCTGGTGCGGTAGCCGTCGCTGGAGAACAGCGCTTCGTCCGCATGGGCCAGCGGCAGGCCCAGCAGTGCGCAGAGCAGGGCAGGGGCTAGGCGAGGCATGGTGGCATCTCGATATTTATTCTTCTGCCCGCCATTACATGCCAGGGGCGCTGCTTTGGAAATTCGACGTCCGGAGGGTTGATCCAGTACCAAAGTAGGAGATTTCACCCCTTGCGCAGCGCCGCGTGCTGCGGGTTGAAGGTCAGCACCGCCAGGCCCGCGAACAGCAGCGTCAGCCCCAGGCACACCGCCAGCGCCAGCGGGTTCAGCCGCTGGTACAGGGCGAAGCGCACCAGCTCCACCGCATGGCTGAAGGGGTTGAGCGCACACAGCCAGTACAGGCCCACGCTGGCCTCGCGCATCTTCCACAGCGGGTAGAGCGCCGAGGACAGGAAGAACAGCGGGAAGATCACGAAGTTCATCACCCCGGCGAAGTTCTCCAGTTGGCGGATGGCGTTGGACAGCAGCAGGCCCAGGGCGCTCAGCAGCAGGGCCGCCAGCAGCAGCGCCGGCAGCGCCGCCAGCAGGCCCCAGGCCGGCGGCTGCACGCCGTAGAGCCAGGCGATGGCGAGGAAGGCGTACACCTGCAGCAGCGACACCAGCGCCGTGGCCAGCAGCTTGCCGGCCAGCAGGAAGGCGCGCGGCAGCGGGCTGGTGAGCAGCACGCGCATGCTGCCCATCTCGCGGTCGTAGACCATCGACAGCGAGCCCTGCATGCCGTTGAACAGCAGGATCATGCAGCACAGCCCGGGGACTATGTACGTCTCGTAGGTGACGTAGGTGTCGTAGGGCTCGATGATCGAGATGCCCAGCGCGGCGCGAAAGCCCGCGGCGAACACCAGCAGCCACAGCAGCGGGCGCACCAGGGCGCTGAGGAAGCGCGAGCGCTGCAGCACGAAGCGCAGCCACTCGCGCACCACGATGCCGCGCAGGCACTGCCAGTAGGCGGCGGGGCCGAAACCGAGGGTGTCGTAGGTGCTCATGCGCAGGCCTCCAGGCGGGTGAGGCGGGCGAAGGCGCGGGGCAGGTCGCCACCGTCGGCGGCGCTGACCTGGGCCGCCTCGCCCTGGGCCACCAGGCGGCCGCGGTCGAGCACCAGCAACTGGTCATCGCCGCGCACCTCGTCCAGTAGATGGGTGGTCCACAGCACCGCCAGGCCCTCGTCGCGGCACAGCTGGCGCACGTGTTCGTTCAGCCCCTGGCGCGCCGCCGGGTCCAGCCCCACGCTGGCCTCGTCGAGCAGCAGCAGGCGCGGGCGGTGCAGCAGCGCGCGGGCGATCTCCACGCGGCGGCGGTGGCCGCCGTTCAAGGTGCGCACCTTGTCGCGGCGGCGTTCCTGCAACTGCTGGCGGGCCAGTTCCTGCTCGATGCGGTCGGCCGCCAGGGCGCGCGGCAGGCCGTGCAGGGCGGCGTGGTAGCGCAGGTTCTGCTCCACGCTCAGGTCCAGGTCCAGGGTGCTCTGCTGGAACACCACGCCCAGCTGGCGCAGGGCCAGGCGCGGCTGGCGGGCCAGGCTGCAGCCGCATACCTCGATCTCGCCCTGCTGCAGTTCGTACAGGCGCGTGAGCAGGGCGACCAGCGTCGACTTGCCGGCGCCGTTGGGCCCCAGTAGGGCGGTGAAGCGCCCGGCCGGCAGGGCGAAGTCGATGCCCTCCAGCGCCCGGCGCGCGCCATAGGCGAAGCCCACGCCGGCCACCCGCAGGGCGTTCATGGCGTCACCACCACGCCCCAGGGGTAGCGCCCGACCTTGATCGAGCGGGTCACCTTGAGGTCCTTCACGTCGATCACCGAGACGTCGCCGCTGACGCCGTTGGTGGCCAGCAGCAGGCTCTCGTCCGGGTTGAACGCCAGGTGCCACACGCGGCGGCCCACCAGCAGGTAGTCGAGCACCTCGAAGGTCTTCGCATCCACCACCGCCACGTGGTTGGCCGGGCCCAGGGCGACGAAGGCGTACCTGCCGTCGCTGGTCAGCTTCACGCCCACCGGCTGGATCTTGTCCGGGTGCACGCCCTTGATGGCGAAACGCAGGCTCTTGAGGATCTTGCGGCTGGCCACGTCCACCACGCTGACGCTGCCGCCGATCTCCGCCGACACCCAGACCTGGCTGCCGTCCTTGTTGAACTCCGCGTGGCGCGGGCGCTGGTCCACCAGGGTGCTGTCCACCAGCTTCTGCGTGGCGGTGTCGATCCAGTGCAGCATGTTGGTGGTCTCGCTGGTGTTCACCGCCCACTTGCCGTCGGGGCTCACCGCCATGCCCTCGGGCTCCACGCCCACGTCGATCTGGCCGAGCACTTGGGCGGTCTGGGTGTCCACCACGGTCACCAGCGCGTCGTCCTCGTTGGAGACGTACAGCCAGCGGTCGTTGGGGTGCAGGGCGAACTGCTCGGGGTCGGCGCCGGAGGGCAGCTGCTTGACGATCTTGCCGCTGGCCAGGTCCATCACCTGCACGGTGTCGGAGTCGCTCGCGCAGATGTACAGCAGCTTGTTGTCGTGGGACAGCGCCAGGCCGCGCGGGCGCTTGCCGGTGTCCAGGGTGCCGGTCACGGTCATGCTGTCCAGGTCGATGACGCTGATGTTGTTGTCCTTCTCGTTGGACACGTAGGCCTTGGCGGCGAAGGCCGGCGGCGCCAGGCACAGGGCGATGGCCAGCAGGGAAGGGGCCAGGGCGGCTGGGAACATGGCAGGTCGGAAAATGGCGGCTCGGAACATGGGGTATCTCCAGTCAGGGCTTGGCGTCGGCGAGGTGGCAGCGGCTTTCCGGGGCATCCAGGCCGAGGCTGTCGAGTTCGCTTTCGGGGTGCAGGAAGCCTTCCTGCGGCGAGGTGCTGACCAGCGCGCGCGGCTGCACCAGGGGGATGGGCTGGCGCAGCTGGCCGTCCCAGGGGCGGTAGCTGAGCCGGTAGCCCTTGAAGCCGTCCAGCGGCAGGTCCGGCGACAGCGCCAGGGCGCGGATGGCCATGGGCTCGGCGCTGCGCAGGCGCGTCACGGCGCTGGCCACGCTGCGCACGGCGACCCAGGCGGCGAAATCGCGGTCGTTCATCCAGCGCCTGGCGTGCTCCTCGAAGCGCTTCTGCAGCTGCGCCGCGCCGAAGGTCTCCACCGTCTTGTGCCAGCCCGTGGCCACCAGGCCCTGGGTGCCGGCCACCGGGCGCGGCAGCCAGGTGTTGTAGGGCACGTACTCGCCGAAGTCGCCGTGCTCGTCGGCCACCAGCACCGCGTCGTAGTCGTCGGCCTGGGTGAACAGCGGCATGTCGGCCTGGGCGCTGCGGCGCTGGTCGTTGGCGAAGGTGAAGGCCTTCTCCTCGACGATCTTCGCCCCGAAGCGCCTGGCCGAGCGGCGCAGGGCGGCGGCGTAGGCCTGGTCCTCGGGGCGCTGGCCGACCACCAGCAGCCAGCGCGTCCACTTGCGCAACACCAGGAACTGGGTGAGGGCGTCGGTCAGCATCAGCCGGCTGGGCAGGGTGTGCAGCACGTTGGCCGGGCACTGGTCGGCGCGCAGGTCGTCGTCGGCGGCGCCGGCGTTGAACAGCAGGCTGTCCGGCAGCGCGGCGGCCAGCTGGCGCAGGCTGTCGGCCGGGGCGTTGACCACGAACAGGCGCAGGCCGTCGTCGTGCAGCTTGCGCGCCTCGGCCAGCAGTTGCTGCGCATCGGCGCTGGTGGCCGTGACCAGGCTGTAGCGCTGCCTGAGGAAGCGCCCGGTGGTGTTGCTGTCGCCGATGGCCAGCTCCGCGCCGCGCAGGCCGGCGTCGGTGGGCTCGGGGATGACGTTCGACAGCAGCGGGCCGGGGTCGGGCGTGTAGCCGAGGTAGGCGATGCGCACCTGCAGCTCGGCCGGGGCCTCCTCGGCACGCACGTCCAGGCAGAGCAGGGCGGCGCAGGCGACCGCCAGCAGGTAGGCCACGCCGTGCAGGGCGAACTGGCGCATGGGCGACTCCATTGTTGTTGTGTCGCCAGCATAGGAACGCGCCAGGGGCCGGGAAATATGCAGAAAGTACCGCCGGGGCAGTACCAAGGTAGTAGATCGCCGCCCGCGGCCGCGTCCTAGCATGGCCCTACAACAACAAAGACAACGGGAGCCGAGCCATGCGTATCGCCGTCACCCTGGTACTGCCCATCCTGCTGATCCTCAGCCTGCTGGGCTTCGATTTCATGTACAGCCTGCACACCCGCCCCAGCGTGCCCACCGTCTGCATCGCCGGCCAGCCTTGCCGCGTGGGGCCGTAAGGTTCGTCCATGTCGGCGCTGTGGCGGATCAACCTGCTGGTCGGGCTGTTCTTCGCCCTGGTGGCCGCGCTGTGCGTGGCCGTGCTGCTGCACCAGGGCGACGAGGACGTGCGCCGCGAGCTGGACGCTGCCCGCGCGGTGGTGGAATACCTGCGCGAGGCGGCCCTGCGTGATCCGGCCAGCCTCGACCAGAGCCTCACCGGCGGCCTGCGCCACGTGCGCGTGCACTGGCTAGACCAGCCGCCGCCGGCGCCCCGCGGCTGGCTGGACGAATGGCTGGCGGCGCGCCTGTACCCTGACGTGTACCGTGCCGAGCCACTGCAACTGGCCGACGGCCGCCGCGTGCAGCTGAGCGTGGACCCGCGCGACGAGATCGACGAGGTCCGCGACTCCCTGGTGCAGTTGCTGGCGCTGTTCGGCGTGGCCCTGGCGGTCAGCCTGCTGGCCATCCGCTGGGCGGTGCATGGCGGGCTGCGGGTGGTGGAGCAGCTGCAGGCCGCGTTCGGCGAGATCGCCCAGGGCCGCCTGCAGGTGCGCCTGCCCGGCCATTCGCTGCCGGAGGCGCAGCGCCTGGCCGGGCGCTTCAACGGCATGGCCGAGGCCCTGGAGCGCGCCTGCCAGGAAAACGCCGAGCTGACCCGCTCGCTGCTGGCCGTGCAGGAGCGCGAGCGCCAGGAACTGGCCCAGGCCCTGCACGACGACATCGGCCAGTACCTGGCCGGCATCCGCGCGCAACTCTTCCTGCTGCACAGCCTCCACGACCAACCCGCCGCGCAACCCACCCTGGAACGCATGGACCAGCACTGCCGCGGCCTCAACGACAGCTTCCGGGCGCTGATCCGCGACCTCTACCCGGTGGTGCTGGAACACCTGGCCCTGGACGAAGCGGTGCGCGCCTACGTCGAGGACTGGCAGGCCAGCCAGGGCATCGCCTGCACCCTGTACCTGGCCGAGCGTCTGCCGGTCCTGAACGACGCCGCCAAAGCGCACCTGTACCGCCTGCTGCAGGAAGCCCTGACCAACGTCGCCCGCCACGCCGGCGCCAGCCGCGTGTGGGTACGCCTGCAAGCGCGCGGCGGCTACCTGTACCTGGGCGTGCGCGACGACGGCCGCGGCAGCGACGGCCCGCCACGCGCCGGCATCGGCCTGCGCTCCATGCGCGAGCGCGCCCGCTGCCTGGGCGGCGAGCTGCAACTGCGCAGCCAGCCCGGCCTGGGCCTGGCGCTGCGCCTGCGGGTGCCGCTGCCGGCAGCGGCATGAGAGGAGAAAAGCGATGAAGATCCTGCTGGTGGACGACCATTTCGTGGTGCGCGAAGGCATAGCCGCCCTGCTGCGCGGCCTGCTGCCGGAAGCGGAAGTGCTGGAAGCGGCCGACGGCGAGGAAGCGCTGCAGGCGGTGCAGCGGGAAATCCCCGCGCTGGTCATCCTCGACATCGGCCTGCCGGGCATCAGCGGCCTGGAAGTCACCCGCCGCCTGCGCCAGCGCCTGCCGCAACTGCGCGTGCTGTTCTTCAGCATGCACGACGAACTGCCCCTGGTCCGCCAGGCCCTGGATGCCGGCGCCGCCGGCTACGTGACCAAGGGCGCGGCCCCGGCGGTGCTGCTGGAAGCGGTGCGCCGGGTGCTGGCCGGCCAGCTCTACATCGAGCAACCCCTGGCCACCCGCCTGGCCTGCCAGCCCCGCGGCCTGGAGCAGGGCGACCCGCGCCTGCACGGCCTGACCCGCCGCGAATTCGAAATTTTCGTCATGCTCGCCCGCGGCCTGCCGGTACGCCAGGTGGCCGAACACCTGTGCGTGAGCGCCAAGACCGTGTCCAACCATGTGACGCTGCTGAAGCAGAAGCTGCAGGTCAGTTCCCACGCGGAGCTGGTGCACCTGGCGATCGACAGCGGGGTATTGCGCGTGAGCGGCGAGGCGCTGGCCGGGTAGGGCGGCCCGCCTGCCTGCGATTCGCGGGCAGGGGGACGGAGGGCGAATAACCGTTCGCGGTTGTCCGCCGCCGGCCGCGCCACCGGGGCGTCCGGCATGGCCGGTGAATCCGATCGCGGACGGAGTCCGCTTGTACGCCGACACCGCTGTCCCACCTGTAGGAGCGCGCCCTGCGCGCGATTCGCGGGCAGGGCCCGCTTGTGTCTGCGACTTTCGATAGGATCGAAGGTGAGAGCGACGGGAGGCAAGCTGCAGGTCCGCGGTGTTCGCAGCACGAGTAGGAGCCCAAGCT
>NZ_QGSL01000107.1:265796-273911 GCF_003176655.1 Pseudomonas sp. RW407
CCGCCCTGGCCCTGCTCGCGGGCTGTTCCCATGAATCCACCCGGGTGCAGAACCCGGTCAACCTGGTGACCTACCGCGACGAGCCGCTGGTGCGCGACGTGCACGACGGCATGAGCAGGGACGAGGTGCTGCGCGTCGGCGGCCCGCCTTCCAGCACCCAGGCGCGGGCATACAAGGCCGGTAGCTGCAACAGCTACATCCTCAACCGGGAAGGCCGCGAGCAGCCCTACTACGTGACCTTCGACGACCAGGGCAGGGTCGACGGGACGGGCTTCCTGAGCTGCTCCGAGCGCGACCGCCACGACCGCGACGCGCACCCCTGAGGTCCGGCCGGCGGCGCTCAGCTGAGCGCCGCCACCAGTTCGGCCTTGGTCATCCGCCAGCGCCCGCGCACACCCGCGCGGGCCGCGCGCGCCAGCAGTTCCTTGCGCGTCATGCCCAGCAGCTTGGCGGTGGCCGGCTTGCTGCGCCGGGCGAGCCTGGCCAGGGCGTCCACCTCCTCCGGGCTGAGGCCCAGCTTCCCGTAATGCGCCTGAACGTGCGCCCGCTGTTTCTCGTGGCGTGCCGAGTGGCCCTGCGTACCGTTGCGCGGCATGGCAATCTCCTTCTGCGGGAGAGGAACAGAGCAATGGACCAGGCGCCGCGGAAAATATTCAGGCGATATCGATGCCGTCTATCATGCGAGCAGGAAAACAGGAGAGGACCTCATGAAACACCACATCGTCGAACTGCCCGCCTTCAGCGTGGTGGGCCTGGAATACCGCGGCGACGGCCAGGAGGGCGGCATCGGCCAGCTCTGGCAGCGCTTCCTGCCGCGCGAGGGCGAAGTCGCCGCGCGGGCCGACGACCGCAGCGCCTATGGCATCTGCGCCCAGGCCGCCGGCGGCGTCTTCCACTACATCGCCGGGCTGCCGGTGGCCCAGGGCGCCGCGGTGCCCGAGGGCATGGTGAAGTTCAAGGTGCCGGCGCAGAAGTACGCGGTGTTCACCCACGTCGGGCCGGTGGAAGGCATCGCCGACAGCTTCCAGCGCATCCACGCCGAACTGCTGCCCCAGCGCGGGCTGGAGCCGCGCCAGGCGCCGGCCTTCGAGCGCTACACCGAGCGCTTCCACGGGCCGGACGACGCCACCTCGGAAACCGACCTGTACATCCCGGTCTACTGACTCAGCGCTTCGGCGCCCGGGCCGGCTGCTTCATCTGCGCCAGCAGGGCGGCGCACTGGTTGTCGTCGTTCTTGCTCGGCGCTATCAGCGCCAGCAGCCCGGCCGCCGGCCCCACCGCCACGCCCAGGGCCACCATGCCGGCGCCGCGGGCGATCAGCGGGCCGGCGTGCACCCCGGCCTTCGGGTTCTTGAAGGTGCCCTGCACGTAGAGCGGCGAGCGCAGCGAGAACAGCCGCACGCCCTTGCTGTGGGGGATGATGTCCAGGTCCAGTTGCTCGGTGGCGAAGTTGCTGGTGCCCTCGACGTTGATGATGGCGTTCTCGGTGTCGAAGGCGAAGATCCGCGGCTGGGCCAGGCCCTTGGCGATGCCGACGTCGGCCGCCGCGCAGTTGATCTTCACGTCGTCGTCGCCGAACAGCTTGGCCACCAGGTAGTTGCCGACGTTGAGCCCGGCGATCTCCATCAGCCCCTTGCTGATCCGCCCGTCGTTGACCAGCAGCTTGATCTCGCCGTCGGCGCCGCCGAGGATGGCCGCCACCGAGTTGCCGGTGCCGCTCAGCGCGGCGTCGCCGTTGAGTTCGCCGAAGCTGGTCTGCATCGGCGCGAAGCTGGGGAACAGCTGCTTGAGCTTGAAGCCGCGGGCCTGCAGTTGCACCCGGCTCTGCAGCGGCGTCTTGCCGCCGTCCAGGCGGATCTGCGCGGTCAGGCTGCCGCCGGCCACGCCGAAGCGCAGCGGGTCCAGGCGCAGCAGGCCGTCTTCCAGGCGCAGGTGGGTCTGCAGGTCGCTGATGGGCAGCTTGTCGCTGTGGACGATGCGCTTGCCGGCGAACGCCACGTCGGCGTCCATGGCGCGCCAGCGCTCGGTGCGGAATTCCTCCACCGGCAGCACCTTGTCCGCCGGCTGGCGGGTGCTCTGGCCGCGCGCCTGCTTCTGCGCGTTGCTGTCGGCGCCGATCAGCGGGCCCAGGTCGACCATGCGCAGTTGCTCGGAGGTCAGCTTGCCGCTGAGTTTCGGCCGCGGCTGGCCGTTGACGAAGGTCAGGCTGCCGTGCAGGTCGCTTTCGCCGACCTTGCCGTTGAAGTTCTGGTATTCGAAGCGCGCCCCGGCGGGGTCGTGCAGCTGCGCGCGCAGGCGGCCGTCGGTGGCGTAGGCCGGGGTGTCGGGGAGGGTCACGCCGGTCAGCGGGTAGAGGTTGGCCATGCTGTTGCCGGCCAGCTTCAGGCGCAGGTCCAGGGCGCCCAGGCGCAGCGGATCGGTGAGGGTGCCGACCACCGCCGCGCGGGTGTCGCCCACCTTCACCTCCGCCTGCAACGGGAAGGGCCGGTTGGCAGCCTCCAGGGCCAGCACGCCGCCGACCTTGCCCTCGCCGGCCAGCGCCAGGCCCTTGTAGGTGCCGCGCACCTTCCAGCCGAACACGTAGTCCTGGGTGGCCGCCGCCTGCTCGCCGCCCAGCGCCTTGCCGGCCAGCTGGGCGAAGGGCACCGGCTTGCCGAGGCTGTCCACCAGCACTTCCAGGCGCGTCTTCAGGGTCTGGTCGTCGAAGCCCACGCGGCCCTTGTCGAAGCCGATCTCGCCGATGGCCAGCGACCAGGGCGTGGGCTGCTCGGCCTCACCCTCTTCCTTGGCCGGCAGGGTGAAGGTCCAGTTGGCGCGGCCGTCGGCCAGGCGCAGCAGGTCGGCGCTGGGCTGCGTCAGGCGCACCTGCGGGATCACCACCTGGTGCCACAGCAGCGGCAGCGGCGAGAGGCGGAACTCCACGTGCCTGAGGCTGGCGAACTCGGCCGCGCGGGTCTTGCCCACCGCCCAGTCGGGGTTGCCCAGGGTGATGTCGCTGGCGGCGAAGTGCGGCCAGGGCACCCAGGCGCGCCAGCCGCCCTCCTCCGGCTCGCGCTGCCAGAGCACCTGCAGCTCGCCGTTGATGGCGAAGGGGCGGCCGATGGCGGCGGAGACCTTGTCGTTAATCAATGGCCGCACGCGGTTCCAGTCGAAGGTGGCGATGAACGCCAGCGCCGCCACCAGCAGGGTGAGCAGGCCGGCAAGGCTGAACAGGCAGATTTTCGCGCCGCGCGTCATGCAGAACTCCTTGTCTCCGCGTCGGTTGGGTGCGCCCAGGCAGGCTCTTCTATCGGGTTGGACCGCAAGGCCCCGGCGAAATGCCGGAAAAATCGCCGGGCCGGAAAATCGAACGGCTCCCCACGATGACACCCCCAAGGATGCGCGAAGCCAGCCCCGGCGTCATTCGTGCCGCCCCGGGACAGGCGCAACCGCTCTGGCACGCGGCTCGGCGAGGCGCCGGGCCGCCTGCGACGATAGCCCTGGCCTTTCGTGCCGGTAGATTTATCTAATCGACAGATATGAACAATCACGTCGATACACTCCATCGAGGCCATTGATAGAAGTCAATATTCAAAATCAACTTATTGTTCCTAAAGGATTAAATCAAACATCATCGACATCGATAGCGACCATTACCCGGCTTCGTTTTTAAATCGATAATCCAGATTGGATACTGGCTCCGTGTCCAGAACAACACCCCTTTCCTCCAGGAGCCAAACATCATGAAACGCACCCTCACCTTCGGTTTCGCCCTTTCCCTGATCGCCGCCAACCTCGCTTTCGCCGCCCCGGCCAGCGTTTCCGCCCAGGCTCCGGCGCAAGTGGCCGAGAGCGGTTCTTCCCACAGCGTCGACCGTCTGCACCAGCAAATGCAGGCCCGCGTCGCCGAGAACGGCAGCGGCCAGACCATCGAACGCCTGCACAAGCAACTGAGCGAGCAGGTCCGCGTTTCGGAGAACGGCAGCAGCCAGACCATCGATCGCCTGCACCAGCAGATGGGTGAAGAGGCCCGCGTCGCCGAGAATGGCAGCAGCCGCACCATCGACCGCCTGCACCAGCAGATGGGTGAAGAGGCTCGCGTAGCCGAGAACGGCAGCTCCAACACCATCGACCGCCTGCACAAGCAGATGGGTGAAGAAGCCCGCGTCGCCGAGAACGGCAGCAGCCGCACCATCGACCGCCTGCACCAGCAGATGGGCGAAGAGGCTCGCGTAGCCGAGAACGGCAGCTCCAACACCATCGATCGCCTGCACAAGCAGATGGGTAGCGAGGAAGCCCGCGTGGCCGAAAACGGCAGCAGCCACACCATCGACCGTCTGCACGGCGCCATGAGCGTTGCCGAATCCGGTGGCGACACCGTCTTCAACGCCCACTTCCGTCAGGTCTGAAGCAACGCGCAGTACACCGCAAGGTGAAAGAAAAGCCCGGCACTCGCCGGGCTTTCTCATTTCTGCGGGTCAGCTCGCCTGGTCGGGCGAGCCGTCGGAGCGGCCGATGCTCGGCGGGGCTTCCACCACCAGCTCTTCCGGCACCTCTTCCACCCGCGGGTCGAGGGTGGCGGCCATGGGGCTGACGGTGTCGGGCATGGCCACGTGGTGCAGCGGCGCCTCGTCGACGCGGTGGATGCCGGTGACGCGCCGGGGCTGCACCCAGAAGATCAGCACCAGCGCATAGGCCGACACCAGCATGTAGAACATGCCCGGGCCGAAGTGGCTCATCAGCGCGCCGGCGAACAGCGGGCCGATGCACGCGCCCACCCCGTAGGTGGTCAGCAGCATGGCCGAGAGCGCCACGCGCCGCGGCTGCTCGACGTGGTCGTTGGCCAGGGCCACCGCCAGCGGGTAGAGGGTGAACAGCAACATGCCGGTGACGAAGCCGTTGGCCAGCAGCGCCCAGTAGGGCAGCTGGATCAACCCCCACATCGGCGCGGCGGCCACGCACAGCAGCAGCGCGTTGCCGCGGATCAGCCAGCTGCGGTTGACGCGGTCCGACAGCCAGCCCAGCGGCCACTGGGCGCAGAAGCCGGCGACGATGCACATGCCGACGAACAGGCTCGACTGCGAGGTGTCCAGCCCGTTGCGGTTGGCGTACACCGGCGCCAGGCCGTAGAAGGCGCCGACCATCAGGCCGGCGACGAAGATGGTGCCCAGCGACTGCGGCACGCGCTTCCAGAAGAAGCCGATCTCCAGCGGCGCCGCCACCAGCTTGGCCGGGTGCACCCGGCGCGTCAGCGCCAGCGGGATCAGGCAGGCGGAGAAGCAGATGGCCACCAGCAGCAACGGCTTGTAGTCCAGCGCCGGGCTCGCCGCCAGCAGGCCCTGGCCCAGCACCAGGCCGAGGTCCACCGCGACCATGTAGCCGGCGAACACCTTGCCGCGCTGGTGGCCTTCGGCCTGCTCGTTGAGCCAGCTCTCGATCACCATGTACTGGTTCATCATCACCGCGCCCATCACGAAGCGCAGCGCCACCCAGACCGCCAGGGTGTCCACCAGCGCGTGCAGCAGCACGATCACCGTGGCCAGGCCGGCGCAGGCCACGTAGGAACGGATGTGGCCGAAGCCGGCGATCAGCTTGTGGCCGAACTTGCCGCCGCAGACCAGGCCGAAGTAGTAGGCCGCCATCAGGCCGCCGACCCACAGGTCGCCGGCGCCCTCGGAGGTCAGGCGCAGGCCCATGTAGGTGGTGAACAGGCCGGAGCCGGCCAGCATCAGGAGGGTGGCGGTGTAGAGCGCGGGGAAGGTGACGAGCGGGCTGAACATGGGGCTACCTCGCCGGGCGGCATGGCGCCCGGCGGACAAGAGGGGTGATCGTTCATGGCGGCCGGCATCCGCGGGCGCACCTGTGCGACCACCACCGCGCGAAACCCGGCCGGTGCCACACCGGAAAGCCCGGCGCAGAAGCCGCGCATTATCCACGCCGGCATCGCCCGCCGCCATTGGCCGCGACGTCCGGCAGCCGCGGAACCGTCCGGCGCAGAGGCGCTCGAATGGAAAAACGCCGGGAGGTTGCCATGAACGTGAAGGACCCGCAGGAATTCCTGCTCTGGTGCACACTGCTCAACTACGCCGTGCTGCTGCTCTGGTTCGGCGCCTTCAGCCTGGCCCACGAGGGCCTGTACCGCCTGCACAGGCACTGGTTCGACCTGGGCCGGGAAGCCTTCGACGTCCTGCACTACGGCGGCATGGCCGTCTACAAGATCGGCATCCTGCTGTTCAACCTGGTGCCGCTGCTGGCGCTGTGGATAACCGGGGGCTGAACGGCCCCCGGAAGGGCGCCTCGTTTCTGGCGTCAGATTTTTCTCGCTTCTTCCTACGGTTTCGCCAAGCCCTGCCGATAAGCCACCGGCGTGGTCCGCCCCGCCATGGCCTCAACAAGAACAATCTCCGAATGGCCTGATTTTTCCGAACCTTTCCTGGAGATCGTCAATGCATAGCTGGATATCCAACCTGAGCGTGAACCTCAAGTTGGCCCTCGGCTTCGGCGTGGTCCTGGCGTTTACCGCCATCCTCGCCGTGGTCAGCTGGGTCGGCCTGGGCTCGCTGATCAACCGCAGCAACTGGATGAGCGACATCACCGAGCTCAATTCCCGGCTCACCAAGCTGCGCATCACCCGCCTGCAATACATGATCGCCGACGGCGGCTAGCAGGAAGCCGGCGCCGTCATGAGCGCCCTGGGCGAATTCAAGGCGCACCGGCAGAAGCTGCGCGGCTACTTCGTCAGCCCCGAGAACGTGCGCATGCTCGACCAACTGGGCGGCGTCATCTCCGACTACGAGAAATCCCTGGCCGCCATGCGCAGCGGCTACCAGAACGCCAACGCCACCCGCCGCGCCCTGGAGGCCGACGCCGCCCGCGCCGGCGAGCTGACCGCGCAGCTCCAGGAAGACGTGCTCAAGGCCCCCGCCGACGAAGAACGCGCCGCCCGCTACCAGGCCATCAGCCGCACCCGCGAGGACCTGCTGCAGGCCCGCTACGACGTGCGCGACTACCTGGCCACGGCCCTGCTCCGCGACGGCGACGGCGTCACCCGCCACCTGGACGAAAGCCTCGCCAGCCTGCCGGCGCTGGAAAGCGCCCTCGGCCCCGACCAGGCCACCCGCGTGCAGCAACTGGGCGCGGCGCTGCGCGGCTACCGCGAGGGCGTGCAGGCGCTGCGGGCGAACATGGCCGCCATCGTCCAGGCGCGCAAGGAAATGACCACCCAGGGCCAGGACATCGTCAAGCTCAGCGAATCCCTCTACCAGCTGCAACTGGACCGCCGCGACATCGAAAGCGCCCACGCCCGCAACCTGCAGGTGCTCTTCACCCTGCTGGCCCTGGTGCTGGGCGGCCTGGCCGCGGTGGTCATCACCCGGCAGATCACCCGCCCGCTGCACGCCACCATGGAAGTGGTCGACCGAATCGCCGCCGGCGACCTGTCCCGCGACATCCAGGTCGAGCGCCGCGACGAGCTCGGCCGCCTGCAACAGAGCATGCAGCGCATGAGCCACAGCCTGCGCGAGCTGATCGGCGGCATCCGCGATGGCGTGACGCAGATCGCCAGCGCCGCCGAAGAGCTTTCGGCGGTCACCGAGCAGACCAGCGCCGGCGCCAACAGCCAGAAGGTCGAGACCGACCAGGTGGCCACCGCCATGCACGAAATGTCCGCCACCGTGCAAGAAGTGGCGCGCAACGCCGAGCAGGCCTCCCAGGCCGCGTCCGCCGCCGACCGCGAAGCCCACGACGGCGACCGCGTGGTGAACCAGGCGGTGGAGCAGATCGAGCGCCTGGCCGGGGAAGTGGAACGCTCCGCCGACGCCATGCAGCGCCTGGAGCAGGAGAGCGAGAAGATCGGCAAGGTCATGGACGTGATCAAGTCGGTGGCCGAGCAGACCAACCTGCTGGCCCTCAACGCCGCCATCGAGGCCGCCCGCGCCGGGGAAGCCGGCCGCGGCTTCGCCGTGGTGGCCGACGAGGTGCGCGCCCTGGCCCAGCGCACCCAGCAGTCCACCGAAGAGATCGAGGCCCTGGTCGCCGGCCTGCAGAGCGGCACCCGCCAGGTCTCCAGCGCCATGCTCGGCAGCCGCGAACTGACCGCCAGCAGCGTGGCCCTGAGCCGCCAGGCCGGCGAATCCC
>NZ_QGSL01000107.1:273921-304627 GCF_003176655.1 Pseudomonas sp. RW407
GTGGCGCTGGGCACCTATGCGCTGCACGGCCATGTCGACTGGCGCATGGGTGCCTGTCTCGCGGCCGGCGGCCTGCTGAGCATCTCCTGGGGCGTGAGGCTGGCCCACGCGCTGCCCGAGCGCGCCCTGCGCTTCGCCTTCAGCCTGTTCCTGGTGGCCTGCGCGCTGCTCCTGCTGCGCCAGTGAGGCGGCTCAGGCGGCGGCGAAGCCTTCGACGATGTAGTCGGCCAGCTTGTCGGTGACCGGCGACTGCCGCGGCGGGTTGCGCAGCAGCACGATGCTCGCCGAGGGCAGGGTCGGCAGGCCTTCCTCCTCGCCGATGATGCGCAGGTTGCCGGTGAGCAGGCTGCGCAGCTGGGCGGTGACCGCCAGGCCCGCGCTGGCCACGGCGAACAGCGCCGAGAGGCTGGGGCTGCTGTAGGCGATGCGGTAGTCGATCTCCATCGCTTCCAGGGCATTGCAGGCCCAGGCGCGGCAGAAGCAGGTGGTGTTGAACATCGCCAGCGGCAGCGGGCGCTGCTCCTGCGGACAGAAGCTTTCCGCGGCCATCCAGACGAAGGGCTCCTGGCGCAGCAACTGGCCGATCTCGGTGCCCGGCTCGCGGGTGACGATGGTCAGGTCCAGGTCCTTGCGGGTGAGCAACTGCGAGGAGGTCTCGCAGTGCACTTCCACCTGTACCAGCGGGTAGGCCTGGGCGAAGCGCGAGAGGATGTCCGGGAGGAAGCGCATCACGTAGTCGTCCGGCGTGCCGATGCGCACCGCGCCGACCATGTGCGGCTGGCGCAGGGTGTTGAACACCTCGCCCTGCAGCCGCAGGATGCGCCGCGCGTAGCCCAGCAGCACCTGGCCCTCGGGCGTCAGGCGCACCTGGCGGCCGTCGCGTTCGAACAGGGTGCGTTCCAGCACGTCGTCCTCCAGGCGTTTCATCTGCATGCTCACCGCCGACTGGGTGCGGTTGACCACTTCGGCGGCGCGGGTGAAACCACCGTGGTCGGCGATGGCGACGAAGGTGCGCAGCAGTTCGCTGTCGATGCTGGGGAAGCTGCTCATACATCAAACTCCGAGATGGGATGCATAAGAATGATTCGTTGGATTGATCTTATGCCCGGCGCGAGACTGGTGCCAACCCCACAGGGAGGACGGCACGATGAAAGCGCAATTCGGTTTCGTGATGGCACCCTCGGTGCTTGCCCAGCGGCACTCCGCCGCTGTCTTCTGGCATGGCCTGCTGGGCCGCATCCGCCGCTGGCGGGAGCTGGCGCGGCAGCGCGAACAGCTGGCCAGCCTCAGCGACGCGGCGCTCAAGGACATCGGCCTGAGCCGCGCGGACATTCTCCAGGAAGCGGAGAAACCCTTCTGGATCGACCACCTGCGTCGCTGAACCCCGCCTGACGTGCACAAGGAAAGGCCCATGTCGCAACCCTACCACCTGGCCCAGGTCAACATCGCCCGGGCCAGGGCCCCGCTCGATCACCCGCTGATGCGGGATTTCGTCGACCAGCTGGCGCCCGTCAACGCCCTGGCCGAGGCCAGCCGCGGTTTCGTCTGGCGTTTGCAGGACGAGGCGGGCGACGCCACCGGCGTCCAGGCCTTCGACGACCCGCGGATCATCGTCAACCTGTCGCTGTGGGAGTCCCTGGAGGCCCTGCGCGACTATGTCTATGGCGGCGAGCACCTCGCCGTGCTGCGTCGGCGCCGGGACTGGATGGAGAAGCTGCCGGGGCCGACCCTGGCGCTCTGGTGGTTGCCGGCCGGGCAATTGCCGAGCCTGGCCCAGGCCCGCGCGGCCCTGCGCAGCCTGGCCGAAAGGGGGCCGAGCGCCGAGGCCTTCAGCATCGCCCGGCCATTCCCCGCGCCCTGCATGGAAGCCCTGCCGGCCTGATGTCGGCGCTGGCGGCTTTGGCGTAGGATCGAGAGCCCCGATCCGCCCAGCAGGAAGCGCCCATGACCGACAGCCTATCCCTCAAGCAAGCCCGCCGCCTGGCCCTGGCGGCCCAGGGTTTCGCCGGCCGCCGGCCGCTCGCCCGGGTGCAGCGCCGGCACCTGCAGCAGGTGCTGGAGCGCCTGGGCGTGCTGCAGATCGATTCGGTCAACGCCCTGACCCGCTCGCACTACCTGCCGCTGTTCTCGCGCCTGGGCAGCTACCCGCAGGCGCTGCTGGACGAGGCGGCCTGGAGCGCCGGGCGCCACCGGCGGATGTTCGAGTACTGGGGGCACGAGGCTTCCCTGCTGCCGCTGGAGCTCTACCCGCTGATGCGCTGGCGCATGCGCCGCGCAGCCGTGGGGCAGGGCATCTACAAGCAGCTGGCGCGCTTCGGCGAGGAGCGCCGCGAGGTGATCGAACGGGTGTTGCAGGCGGTGCGCGAGCAGGGCGCCCTGGGCGCCGGCAGCCTGACTACCCGCAGCGAGCGCGCCGGCCCCTGGTGGGACTGGAGCGACGAGAAGCACGCCCTGGAATGGCTGTTCGCCGCCGGCGAGGTGACGGTGGCCGGGCGCCGCGGCTTCGAGCGGCTCTACGACCTGCCCGAGCGGGTGCTGCCGGCCTCCTTGCTGGCGCTGCCGGAGCCGGGCGCCGAGGAGGCCCAGCGCGGCCTGCTGCTGCATGCCGCCAACGCCCTGGGCGTGGCCAGCGAGACCGACCTGCGCGACTACTTCCGCCTGGGGCCGGCCGACAGCAAGGCGCGCCTGGCCGAGCTGGTGGAAGCCGGCGCCTTGCGCCAGGTGCGCGTGCAGGGCTGGTCGCAGGCGGCCTACGTCGCCGGCGAGCCGGTCATTCCGCGCAAGGTGACGGCCAGCGCGCTGCTGTCGCCCTTCGATTCCCTGGTGTGGGAGCGCGCCCGCACCGAGCGGCTGTTCGACTTCCGCTACCGCCTGGAGATCTACACCCCGCAGCACAAGCGGGTCTACGGCTACTACGTGCTGCCCTTCCTGTTCGACGAACGCCTGGCGGCGCGCATCGACCTGCGCGCCGAGCGGGCGGCGGGGCGCCTGGCGGTCCATGCCGTGCACGAGGAACAGCGGCCGCTGGGCGAGGAGGGGATGCTGGCGCTAGCCGGGCGGTTGCGCGAGATGGCTGCCTGGCTGGGCCTGGAGGAGGTACACGTGGGCTGCCGCAAGGCGGAGGGCGTCCGCCTGCGGGCGATGCTGGCGGCCGGGGCGGCCGCCTAGCGGCGGTCAGGCCTTGGCGGCCAGTTCCTCGAGGTGGGCGATGACTTCGTCCGGCTTGAGCACCAGCACGTCGCTTTCCAGGGCATCGAGCACCACCTCGGCGGTGTTGCCGATCAGCGCGCCGGAGAAACCGGTGCGCGCCACGGTGCCGATCACCGTCACCGCCGCGTCCAGCTGGTGCGCGGTACGCGGGATGAGCACGTCGGCCGGGCCTTCCTCGATGTGCAGGTGCTGGTCATCCACCCCGTACTCGGCCTGGAAGGCCTTGCAGGCCTCGCGGTAGCGGGCCTCGATGGTTTCGCTGAGCTGGAAGGTCGGGTCGGCGGCGGACAGCATCGGCGAGGGGTGGGCGCTGATCACGTGCAGCGGGCCGTGGGTCAGCCCGGCGATGTCGTAGGCGTGGCTGACGATGTTGGCGTGCAGCGCGTGGTGCTCGGCGTCGTTGTTGCCGACGTCGACCGCGGCGAGGATGTTGCGCCCGGCCCAGGGCGTGGCGCTCTTCACCAGCAGCACGGGGGCGGGGCAGTAGCGCAACAGCTTCCAGTCGTCGGGGGTGAGCAGGGCCTTCTTCAGCGGGCTGTCGGGGTGGTGCTGCTTGACCACCAGCCCGCAGCCCTCGGCCTGCTGCTCGGCGATGATGGTGGCGTGCAGGCTGTCGTGCCAGGCCTGCCGGCAACTGCTGCTGTAGCCTTCCTCGCGCAGGCTGGCGGTCAGTTCCTCGAGCCGGGCGCCGGCGTCGCCTTGCTTGCTGCAGGCCAGCAGGTGCAGGTGGGATTGAGTGACGCTGGCGATCAGCTTGGCGCGCTTGAGCGCCAGGCCGTCGGGCTGGTCGGGGGCCACTACTACGAGAATGCTGCGGATGGCTTGCATGGTCGTCTCCCTTGGCACTTGCCGTTGCTTTGCAGCAACTGTAGACGCGATCCGGCCGCGTGCTTCTTGAGGTGCGTCAAGTGTGGCGCTGGCCGTGCGCCGCCGCATTCGTATAATGCTCCGCCTTTGGCCGCCAGCGAACCCTTTTGCGCTGCGGCGATGAGCGACTGGAGCCCGTCATGTTGTCCGAAATCCGCGAATTCCTTGGTTGCGCCACGCCCGACGCCTGGGTCGAGGCCGCATTGCGGGACCAGGAAGTGCTGCTGATCGACCACAAGAACAACGAGTTCAAGGCCGCCAGCACGGCCCTGGCGCTGATCGCCAAGTACAGCGCCCACGAGGAGCTGGTGAACTTCATGTCGCGCCTGGCGCGCGAGGAACTGCGCCACCACGAGCAGGTGCTGGCGATCCTCAAGAAGCGTGGCATCGCCCTGCGGCCGATCTCCGCCGGCCGCTATGCCTCGGGCCTGCGCGCGGTGGTGCGCAACCACGAGCCGCACAAGCTGGTCGACACCCTGATCGTCGGCGCCTTCATCGAATGCCGCAGCTGCGAGCGCTTCGCCGCGCTGGTGGACCACCTGGACGCCGACCTGGCGAAGTTCTACGGCTCGCTGCTGAAATCCGAGGCGCGGCATTTCCAGGGCTACCTGGCGCTGGCCCGGCGCTATGGCGACGAGGCCGATATCCAGCGGCGGGTGGCGGACATCCGGGAGGTGGAGGCGGGGCTCATCAGCTCGCCGGACGGGGAGTTCCGCTTCCACAGCGGTGTGCCGCAGGTGGCTTGAGGCCTTCCCTGTTGACGAACCCGATCGCGGACAAAGTCCGCTCCTGCGACCATGCTCGACCGTAGGGCGAATAACCGTTCGCGGTTATCCGCCATTGGCCGTGCCATCGGGGTGTCCGGCGTGGCGGGTGAATCCAATCGCGGACAAGGTCCGCTCCTACAGGGAAATGCCACGCCTTCCGGCAACCTGTAGGAGCGAGCTTGCTCGCGAACGGACTCCACAGCGGGGTTTATTCGCGAGCAAGCTCGCTCCTACGAAGAGCATTTCGGCGCGGGCCGCAAGACAGTTGCTCCTACGCGGCGTCGGCCATGTGCCCCCTGTAGGAGCGCGCCCTGCGCGCGAATCGCGGGCAGGGCCCGCTCCTACAGTAATTCCGGGGCGCAGGCTCAGGCGTCGATCACCGGCCGCGGCTTGTCCTGGTACTTGAAGGTGCCGCTGGCGGTAGCCACGACATCGCCCGCGGCATTGCGGATCTCGGCCTCGCAGAAGGCGATGGAGCGGGTGCGGTGGCGGACGTGGCCGAAGGCTTCGAGCACTTCGCCGACGTCGCCGCCGGGGCGCAGGAAGCTGGTCTTCATCTCGATGGTCACGCAGCCGCGCCCGGCCTCGTCGGCGTGGCTGCAGGCCAGCGCCATGGCCACGTCGAGCAGGCTCATGAGCACGCCGCCGTGGGCGTTGTTCCAGCCGTTGAGGTGCTCGCGCTCCACCCGCAGCACCAGGTGGCCGTCGCGCCCGCCCTCCCCGGCCGGCAGGTAGCGGAACTTCAGGTGGTCGAGCAGCGGGATGGCGATGCCACGGTACTGGGTGTAGGACTGCAGTTGCGAAGGGTCGAAGCTCATGGGCGATCCTGTTGACACGATATGCCGCCATTTCAACGCATCGGCCAGCCCCGGCGTATCACTCCTTCGGATGAATCTTCAGCGCCGCTTGCGGCTGCGCTCGCCGTCGCGCTGCAGCTCCACCGCCTGGACGAACAGTTCGTCCACCATCAGCGTCTGGATGGGCTCGTCGGACAGCAGCGACAGGCTCATGGACTCGATGGCCTGGTTGTATTCCAGGCGCGCGATGCCGCACAGCAGGATGCGCTGGTTGAAGCCGGGGCGGCCGCGGTCGATCAGTTGCTCGCGGACGGTCTCGCCGTCCTGGTAGCTGACCTTGAGGGTCACCCGCAGCTCGTCGGCGAGCGCCAGGTGCAGCCAGACCGCGACGTTGAAGTCGGCGCGCCAGCCGCGCCCGACCTTCTTCGGCACGGCCTGCTGGATCAGGTGGCGGGGAACGTGGCCGATGAACTTGCTGTGGGATTGCATGGAAGACATGTGCGCAAACGTGGGCTTACTGCGGAAGACCGCAGTCTAGGCAACGGAGTTCAGCGATGCACCCGGCATCGGGTAGCGTCCTGCATCGGCTTCGATACATGGCCGGTGCGGGCGGCTGGCGGCCGGCAGGAGGGCCGGCCGGGGCAGGGTCAACCGAGGAGATCGAGGCTGGGCTGGGTTCGTTCAACGCCGTACATCTGCTTCAGGGCCACCGGGGTGGCAGTGGGTGCGACCGGCGGGCTGCCGGCGTCGGCCTGCTGCGTGATCTTTTCCCTGATGCGCTGGGCTATCTCGTTCTCGATGCGCTCGCGGTCCTCGGCGGGCATGGCATCGAGCTGCTCCTGGGTGATGTCCATGTCCTGCATGACGCTGTGCCGCAGCTTTTCGCCGGGGCTGAGCTTCATGTAGGCGAGGAATTCGTCCAGGGCGCTGCCGCCGTTCTGCGCGGCGGCGCCGGAGGATGCTACCGCGCCGGAAGGCGCATCGCTCGTACCGCTCGTCGTCGCGTCTGCGCTGCTGGCGCTGGCCAGGTAGCTGGCGAACTCGCTGGCGCCGGCGACCACGCCGCGCACCAGTTTGGTCGCCAGGCCCAGGGTGCTGAAACCGTCGATGATGTTCATGGGCAGGTCTCCCGTGCCGAAGGGGGAAGCCTGTATCGGGCAAGAAACACGCCAGGATGCCGGCCGGCGGTCATAACGGCTCCGCCCCCCCTGTAGGAGCGAGCTTGCTCGCGAACCGCACGGCAGCAGTGCAACCGGGAAGGCCCGTTCGCGAGCAAGCTCGCTCCTACGAAGAGCGCGCCATCGGCAAGCGCCTGCCGTGGGTGGCAAGGGCTTGCCGGAATCCGCAATGAAAACGCCCGCCGCGGAGTGTTCCGCGGCGGGCGTCGGCGGTGCGCGAAGGCTCAGCCGAAGCGACCGGTGATGTAGTCCTCGGTCTGCTCCTTGGCCGGCTTGGTGAACAGGGTGTCGGTGTCGCCGAACTCGATCAGGTCGCCCAGGAACATGAAGGCGGTGTAGTCCGAGCAGCGCGCCGCCTGCTGCATGTTGTGGGTGACGATGACCACGGTGAACTCCTGCTTGAGCTCGGTGATCAGCTGCTCGATGCGCCCGGTGGAGATCGGGTCCAGCGCCGAGGTCGGTTCGTCGAGCAGCAGCACCTGGGGCTTGAGGGCGATGGTGCGGGCGATGCACAGGCGCTGCTGCTGGCCGCCGGAGAGGCCCTGGGCGCTGGCGTTCAGCTTGTCCTTCACCTCGTCCCACAGGGCGGCGCCGCGCAGGGCCTGCTCGACGCGGTCGTCCATCTCGCGGCGGTTGACCTTCTCGTGGTGGCGCACCGCGTAGGCGATGTTCTCGTAGATGGTCATCGGGAACGGCACCGGCTTCTGGAACACCATGCCCACCTGGCTGCGCAGGCGGTTCATGGAGTAGCCGGGGGCGAGGATGTTCTCGCCGTTGAGCAGCACCTCGCCGCGGGCTTCCTGCTTGGGGTACAGGGAGTAGATGCGGTTGAAGATGCGCAGCAGGGTCGACTTGCCGCAGCCGGACGGGCCGATGATGGCGGTGATGCACTTCTCCGGGATGTCCATGTTGATGGACTTGAGCGAACGGTGCTCGCCGTAGAAGAACTCCAGGTCGCGAACGCGGATCTTGGTGCGTTCGGCGGCGATGGCGGTGGTCATGGCAGTCATCAGGATGCCCTATTGCGCAGAAGGATGAGACGGGAGGTGAGGCTGAGCAGCAGTACGAACAGGGTCAGCACCAGGGCGCCGGCCCAGGCCAGGGCGTTCCAGTCGCTGAAGGGGCTCATGGCGTACTGGAAGACCACGACGGGCACGCTGGCCATGGGCTTGAGCAGGTCGCTGCTCCAGAACTGGTTGCCGAAGGCGGTGAACAGCAGCGGCGCGGTTTCGCCGGTGATGCGCGCCAGGGCCAGGAGGATGCCGGTGATCACCCCGGCGCGGGCGGCGCGCAGGACGATCTGCAACGTCAGCTTCCATTGCGGCACGCCCAGGGCCAGCGCGGCCTCGCGCATGGTGGTCGGCTGCAGCTGGAGCATCTCGTCGGTGGTCCGCACCACCACCGGGATCACCAGCAGGGCCAGGGCCAGGGCGCCGGCGATGGCGGAGAAGCCCACGCGGTGGTCGGAAAGGTAGTTCAGCGGCAGGATCACGCTGGTGTAGACGAACAGGCCCAGGACGATGGACGGCGCCGACAGCAGGATGTCGTTGATGAAGCGCACCACGGTGCCCATGCGGGTGTGGCGGGCGTACTCGGCCAGCCAGATGCCCGCCATCAGGCCGATGGGGGTGCCGATCAGCAGCGCCAGCGCGCTCATCAGCACGCTGCCGTAGAAGGCGTTGGCCAGGCCGCCCTCGGCCCCCGGCGGCGGCGTCATTTTGGTGAACAGGTCGAGGTTCAGCGCCTCGATGCCGTGGCTGATGGTGGTCAGCAGGATCCACGCCAGCCACATCAGGCCGAACAGGGTGGCGCCGCAGCTGAGCAGCATGGCGGCGCGGTTCTTCAGGTCGCGGGTGCGGTACAGGCTTTCGTTGCCGGCCATGTCACTTGCCCTCCTTCTGGGACAGGCGCAGCAGCATCAGGCGTGCGGCGGCGAGGACGATGAAGGTGACCACGAAGAGCAGGAAGCCCAGGGCGATCAGCGAGGAGCGGTGCAGGTCGGTGTAGGCCTCGTTGAATTCGTTTGCGATCACCGAGGCGATGGAGCTGCTAGGCATCAGCAGCGAGGCGGAGAAGTGCTGCGAGTTGCCCAGCACGAAGGTCACCGCCATGGTCTCGCCCAGGGCGCGGCCGAGGCCGAGGAAGATGCCGCCGACCACCGCCGAGCGGGTGTAGGGCAGGACGATGTCCCAGACCACTTCCCAGGTGGTGTTGCCCAGGGCGTAGGCCGATTCCTTCAGGGTGGTCGGTACGCTGTGGAACACTTCGTTCATCACCGAAGTGATGAAGGGGATGATCATGATCGCCAGGACGATGCCGGCGCTGAGCATGCCGATGCCCAGCGGCGGGCCCTGGAACAGGCCGCCCACCAGCGGCAGCGCGCCCAGGTAGTCGTTCAGCCAGGGGGCGATGTGCTGGGCCATGAACGGGCCGAAGACGAACAGCCCCCACATGCCGTAGATGATCGAGGGGATGCCGGCCAGCAGTTCGACGGCCGCGGCCACCGGCATGCGCAGCCACGGCGGCGCCAGCTCGGTGAGGAAGATGGCGATGCCGAAGCTGACCGGTACGGCGATCAGCAGCGCCAGGAAGGAGGTGACCAGGGTCCCGTAGATCGGCACCAGGGCGCCGAACTTGTTGTTCACCGCATCCCATTCGGTGCTGGTGAGGAAGTCCAGGCCGAAGTGCGAGAAGGCCAGGCTGCCGCCCCACAGGGTGGAGCCGGCGACACCGGCGAGCAGCAACAGCACGAGGAGAGCGGAGCCGAACATGGCGTTGCGGAACCAGCGGTCGTGGCGCTGGTCGCGCTGGGCGCGGTCTTCGGCTTCGGCGGCCTTCAGGTTGGGCATGGCGATGGACGGGGAGGATTCGGTAGACATCGGTTCATCCAAGCAAGCGAACCGCCGCACGGGGGTTCCGGGCGGCGGTCCTGGTCATTCACCCGATCAGCGGGCGAAGTCCGACTTCCAGTAGCCTTCGATGCGCTTGACCAGGGATTCGGGCAGCGCCACGTAGTCCAGGGCGGCAGCCTGCTGCTGGCCGTTCTCCAGGGACCACTTGAAGAAGTGGAAGGCGGCCTGGGCCTGTTCCGCGTTCTTCGGTTGCTTGTACATGATGATCCAGGTGGTGGCGGTGATCGGCCACGCGCTGTCGCCCGGGGCGTTGGTCATCAGCAGGTTGAAGTCCTGGGCGTTGGCCCAGTCGGCGGTGTCGGCGGCAGCCTGGAAGCTCTTGGTGTTCGGCTCGACGAACTTGCCGGCGGCGTTCTTCAGCGACGCGTAGGCCATCTTGTTCTGCAGGGCGTAGGCGTATTCGACGTAGCCGATCGAGTTCTTGATCTGCTTGACGTAGGCGGAGACGCCTTCGTTGCCCTTGCCGCCCATGCCGACCGGCCAGGGCACGGTGGTGCCGAAGCCGATCTTGTCCTTCCACTCGCCGCTGACCTTGGACAGGTAGTTGGTGAAGTTGTAGGAGGTGCCCGAGCCGTCGGAGCGACGCACCACGGTGATCTTGGTGGCCGGCAGTTTCAGGCCCGGGTTCAGGGCGACGATGGCCGGGTCGTTCCAGTCGGTGATGCTGCCGAGGAAGATCTTGGCCAGGACTTCACCGTCCAGGTGCAGCTTGCCCGGCTCGACGCCGTCCAGGTTGACCACCGGCACGATGCCGCCGATCACGCTGGGGAACTGGCCCAGGCCGGTGGCCTTGAGGTCGTCGGCCGACAGCGGGGCGTCGGAGGCGCCGAAGTCGACGGTGGCGGCCTTGATCTGGGCGATGCCGCCGCCGGAGCCGATGGACTGGTAGTTGATGCGATTGCTGGAGGACTTGCTGTATTCCTGGGACCACTTCGACAGCACCGGGTAAACGAAGCTGGAGCCGGCGCCGGTGACATCAGTGGCATGGGCCAGGCCGGTCAGGGCCATGGAAGCCAGCAGGACGGACAAGCGGGTTTTGCTGAGCAGCATCACGTCAATACCTCAATATGGGAGGAAGTCCGGGAAGTCCCCGGTTGGTTAGAAGACGTGATGATTTAATGCCGCCAATGTGTACGCTTTATGACAGCGAGATTAATAATCTGCGTACTGGCAACTTAATGGCAGCGCGGCTGTCCCGGCACCCCTCCGCAACTCGGCGCGCCAGGGCCACCAGGGGCTAACGCGCCCGGCCGCGCGGCAAGCGCCGGCCGGGTGCGTGGCGCGCCGGTCAGGCCGGCGCCGCGGCCAGGCGCGGGCGACGGTCGCCCCCGCGGTTCTTGCGGACTTCGCGGCGTTCGCGGAAGTCCAGCTCCTCCATGGCCTCCATGCGTTCCTGCAGGTCCTCGATCTCCTGGGGGGTCAACAGCTTGCGCGTCCTGTACATGGACACCTCCGCATGCAAGTTCCTCACAGCATTAGAGTGGCACGCGGCGGCGAAGATTCCACTCAGCGCAGTTCCTGCACCAGGCTCGACAGGGTCGAGATCACGGCGCCGGCCAGGCGCTTGGCGCGCGCGCCGCTCCAGCCGGTGCGGACGTCGGGGGCCAGGTCGTGGTCCTTGAAGGGCATCTCCAGGGTCAGCGCCAGGCACTGGTAGGTCTCGCCGACGTGGTTGCAGGCCAGGGTCATGTTGGCCTTGCCCGGCGCGCTGCGCGGGTAGCCGTGGACGCTCTGGAACTCGCCGCGTTCCTCCAGGCGCTTGCGGAACTCCGCTTCCAGCCGCGCCTGGCGCTCGCCGTAGCCGGGGTTGCCCTCGCAGCCGGCGGCGAACACATAGGGGATTTCCTCGTCGCCATGGATGTCGAGGAACAGGTCGACGCCCTGCTGGCGCATGTGCGCCTGGACGAACAGCACTTCCGGGCTGGTCTCGGCGCTGGGCGAACCCCAGGCGCGGTTGAGGTCGGTGCCGGCGGCGTTGGTGCGCAGGTGGCCGCGGAAGGCGCCGTCGGGGTTCATGTTCGGCACCAGGTACAGCTCGGCGTGCTGCAGCAGGTGGTCGAGTTCCGCATCCTGCTGCTGCAGGCGCTCGATCAGGCCTTCCATGAACCACTCGGCCATGTGCTCGCCGGGGTGCTGCTGGGCGATCAGCCACAGCTTGCGGGTGGCCTGCGGGTGGCGGCGGATGCGCAGCAGCGGGATGTCGCGGCCCTCGATGCTGCGCCCGGTGGCCACCAGCTCGGCGCCGGCCTGCTCGATGGCCTGGCGCACCAGGGCGGCGTGGCGCTCGCGGCTGTAGGGCTCGAAGTAGGCGAACCAGGCCTGCGGCTGCTCGGCGTCGAGGCTGAAGTGCAGGGTCTGGCCGTCGTAGCGGGTGTCCACGCGGAACCAGTCGCGCTGGTCGTAGGAGGCCACGGCGCGGTAGCCCGGCCAGCCGCCGGGGTAGCTGGACTGCCCGGCGTTGGTCAGGCTGAAGCCGTAGCGCCGGCCGGGGGTCAGGCCGTCGGCACGGAAGTGGAACCACTGGAAGTGCGGGCTCTTCAGGTCCGGGCGCAGGGCCAGGCGCACGTCCTGGGGGTCGCTGGCATCCAGCACCTGGATGTTGCCGCTGTCGAAGTCGCAGCCAATCTCCATGAATCCTCCTCGGGCAAAAGCGGATGCAAAACCGCTATCTTGCGGCGCCCTGCCCCGGCTGTCACGAACCGGCCCCGGAAAAACCGGGCCGAGGACACACAGCCCCTGCGACGCAACGGCGCACCCCGCAAGCTCGATGGAAGCCGCATGGCAGAGCCATTTACCGGCGGTTTCCCGGAAGATTGCCGGCAATTTTCCCGTTTCCAATGCGACAACCTTGTGCACAAAAGCGACAGGCGTTGTGACTTTTTGCACGGCTCGCGGTGTCAATGGGCTGTACAGATCGGACGGATCAGTGAAGCGCCGTCCCCTTGACAGAGCAATGGATGACCTGCGCAGAGAGTGTAACCACCATGAACGCGACCCTTCGTTTCAACGAGGCTCTGCTGATCACCGGACGAGCCTTCCAACCCTTCCACTGCGTCACCTGGATCGACCAGTCCGGCGGCGACGGCAGCCTCGACCTGTCCGTCCTCGACCGCACCGGCACCCGCCTGCTGGGCCTGACGCGCATCCCCTGCACCGAATACTCCGACCCGGCCCGGCTGGCCGACCTGCTGACCCAGGCGCGCGAGGAACTGAATCGCGAGGGGTATGACCTGCAGGAATGGCATATGCCCGAGTGAGGGCCTGGCCTCTGGCCCGAAGCTGAAAAGCGCCGTTTCTCGCGGGGAGGGAAACGGCGTTTTTTTATTTCCGGCTAGGGGATGAGGCTGTTGTAGGAGCGAGGGGGACGCCTGGTTCTTGCTCGCGAATCTTGCTTCTGTGCTCCGACCTCCCCCTCGTCATTCCCGCGAACGCAGGAAGCCAGTGGCTTGGGGTTTGGTGTAGCGCGCCGCTCCGAGTCTGCGGAGATTTTTTGTTTCGCCCCCTCGGGCGAGTCCCTTTTGTCAAACGCCACAAAAGGAACCAAAAAGGCTTGCCCCGCATACGGGCCCGATGGAGCCGGGCTACCCTCGCGAACTCCCCCGCCACGGAGGCCCGCCCCGACAGCACGTCCCTGTGCTGATCGGGGCTCTAGCGACATCCATGTCGCATGACCTCCTGAGCGCCGGTTTCGCTCGGCCTTCTGAAGGGGCGTTCCGGTGCGCTCGGATATTTCTCTGGAAATCTAAAATCAAGAGCGGCACTGCTCTTCGTAGGAGCGAGCTTGCTCGCGAACCCTGGCTCCCCGCGTTCGCGATAGTCCGTAGGGCGCACCGGGCTACCCTGTGGCACGTTCCCCTTCGCGAACATCCTCACCTGCCCTCCCGGCCCTCCACACCCCGCGAATTCCCTGCTCCCGCGGCTTGCGCGAAGGGGCGTGCCTCACTAACGTAGCGGCTTTCCGCAAGCCCTGTGCAGGAGCACGCTTCCATGGCCTCGCGAGCCTTCCGCCCGCTTCCCCGATTCGGCCTCGCCGCCGCCCTCAGCGCCGCCGTCAGCCTGACTGGCTGTCAGACCTGGCTGAACGACCGCTACGCCGACAGCCTGCCGCCGACCTCCGGTGTGCAGCCGCTCAAGGGCCTGGCCGAAAGCGTGTCGGTGCGCCGCAATGCCCTGGGCATGCCGCTGATCGAGACCAGCACCTTCCACGATGCGCTCTTCGCCATGGGCTACGTGCATGCCAGCGACCGCATCAGCCAGATGGTCGGCCTGCGCCTGATGGCCCAGGGACGGCTGTCGGAGATGGTCGGCCCGGGCGCCCTGGAAATCGACCGGTTCATGCGCACGGTCGATCTCAAACAGTCCGCCAATGCCCTCTACGCCGGCGCCTCGCCGCGCCTGAAGCGCTTCTTCGAGACCTACGCGCGCGGCGTCAACGCCTACCTGTTCCGCTACCGCGACAAGCTGCCGATGGACATCGCCGAGTCCGGCTACCGCCCGGAATACTGGAAGCCGGAGGACTCCGCGCTGGTCTTCGCCCTGCTCAACTTCGGCCTGGCGGTGAACCTGCAGGAGGAACTGGATTCCCTGGCGCTGGCGCAGAAGGTCGGCGCCGAGAAGCTCGCCTGGCTCACCCCCATCTACCCGGACGAGGAACTGCCCTTCGCCGAGGCCGACAAGCTCAAGGGCCTGAAGCTCGCCGGGCAGATTCCCGGCCTGGCCGAGGTGGGCGGCGCCGCCGAGGCGGTGGCCAGCCTGCAGATGCTCGGCGTGGCCGCCTCCAACAACTGGGCCATCGCCCCGCAGCGCAGCCGCAGCGGCAAGAGCCTGCTGGCCAACGACACCCACCTGCCGCTGTCGATGCCGTCGATCTGGAACTTCATGCAGGTCCGCTCGCCGAAATACACCGCCGCCGGCGTCACCATCGCCGGCGTGCCCGGCGTGGTGGCCGGCTTCAACGGCAAGCTGGCCTGGGGCATGACCATGGTCATGGGCGACAACCAGGACGTCTTCCTCGAGCAGGTGCGGCGCCAGGGCGGCAAGCTCTACTACCTGGCCGACGGCCAGTGGAAGCCGGCCAACGAGCGCGTCGAGACCTTCTTCGTCAAGGGCCAGCGCCCAGTGCGCGAGACCATCTACGAGACCCGCCACGGCCCGCTGCTCAACAGCGCCCTGCTCGGCGCGAAGAAGAACGACCTGCAGCCGCTGCCGCTGTCCAGCAGCTACGGCCTGGCCTACCAGAGCATCCAGGCGGTGTCGGACAAGAGCCTGGATGCCTTCTTCGACCTGTCGCGGGCCAGGAGCGTCGAGCAGGCCTTCGACGCCACCCGCGAAATCCGCGCCATGCCGCTGAACATCGTGTTCGCCGACGAGAAGCACATCGGCTGGCAGGTCACCGGGCGCTTCCCCAACCGCAAGGACGGCCGCGGCCTGCTGCCCTCCCCGGGCTGGGACGGGCGCTACGACTGGGACGGCTACGCCGACCCGATCCTCCACCCGTCCGACCAGGACCCGCAGCAGGGCTGGCTGGGCACCGCCAACAACCGCACCGTGCAGCCCGGCTATGGCGCGCAGCTGTCCAGCTCCTGGTACTACCCCGAGCGTGCCGAGCGCATCGCCCAGTTGGCGAACGCCAGCAACCGCCACGACGCGCGCAGCATGATCGCCATGCAGTACGACCAGACCACGCCCTTCGCCGCCAAGCTGCAGGGCATGCTCGACGCGCCCGGCATGGCCGGGCCGTTGAAGCAGGCGATCCAGGCCCTGCCCGACGGCCAGCGCGAGCGCGCCCGCGAGGCCCTGGACCGGCTGATGGCCTTCGACGGCAAGCTCTCCGCCACTTCCGCCGATGCCGCCCTCTACGAAGCCTTCCTGCAGGAAAGCACCCGGCAGATCTTCCTCGACGAACTGGGCCCGGAAGACAGCCCGGCCTGGAAGGCCTTCGTGCAGAACGCCGACCTTTCCTACTCGGCCCAGGCCGACCACCTGCTGGGCCGCGACGACAGCCCGTTCTGGGACGACGTGAAGACCCCGCAGAAGGAAGACAAGCCGGCCATCCTCGCCCGCAGCCTGGCCGCCGCCACCGCCTTCTGCGAGCAGAAGCTCGGCGCCGACCGCCGCGCCTGGCAGTGGGGCAAGCTGCACACCTACGACTGGGTCAGCGACAGCACCAAGATGGCGCCCTACCTGGACGCCGGCCAGCGCGCCAGCCTGGGGGCGATCAAGGGCTACCTGGACCGCGGCCCCTACCCCGCCGGCGGCGACCACAGCACGCTGAACGTTTCCGCCTACGCCTGGGGCCAGGACTTCGACACCTGGCTGATCCCGGCCATGCGCATCGTCGTCGACTTCGGCCAGAGCGAGCCCATGCTGGGCCTCAACAGCAGCGGCCAGTCCGGCAACCCGGCCAGCCCGCACTACGCCGACGGCATCGACGCCTGGCTGAAGGGCGACTACATGAGCTTCCCGTTCCAGAGCCAGAACCTCGACCGCGTCTACGGCAGCAAGCGCCTGACCCTGGTGCCGCAGAAATAGTCGGCCGGCGCGGGAACTTCCGCCGCGCCGCCGACTCATAACTGTCGACTTACTCCATGATCATCTTGAAGGCACCCTCGGGTGCCTTTCTTTTTTGGTGCCTGCACCACAACCGGCGCACCAGGCTGTTACCGAAAGCCCCGCCCCCTCGCCCCGTTACGGGGCATCGCTTCCCCGACCGGCTGCTATACCTGTCGTAGGAACGCGCCTGTCGTCCGCCTCCTACCGCCGAGGCCCGTGGTTGCGCCCCTGGTTCGAAACTTGCTGTCACATTGATGTTATGCCTTTCGTTCCACTGCTTGAATCAACCACCAAGGATTCCAACCGATGAAAAAAGCATGGCTGACCCTCTCCGCCCTGGTGCTGCTGGCTGGCGCCGGAGCCTTGCAGGCCAAGGAATGGAAAGAAATCCGCTTCGCCACCGACCCGTCCTACGCGCCCTTCGAGTCCAAGGCGCCGGACGGCAGCCTGGTCGGCTTCGACATCGACCTGGGCAACGCCATCTGCGCGCACCTGAAGGTCAAGTGCGTATGGATGGCCAACGACTTCGACGGCATGATCCCGGGCCTGAAGGCTCGCAAGTTCGATGGCGTGATCTCCTCGATGACCGTCACCGAGGCGCGCCAGAAGGAAATCGACTTCAGCGACAAGCTGTTCACCAGCCCCACCGCGATGATCAGCAAGAAGGGCTCGGGCCTGGAGGCCACCGCCGAATCCCTCAAGGGCAAGACCGTCGGCGTCGAGCAGGGCACCATCCAGGAAACCTTCGCCAAGGCCAAGCTGGAGCCGGCCGGGGTCAACGTGAAGAGCTACCAGAACCAGGACCAGGTCTACGCCGACCTGGTGTCCGGGCGCCTGGACGTCTCGCTGCAGGACATGCTGCAGGCCGAGCAGGGCTTCCTCACCACCGACCAGGGCAAGGGCTTCGAGATCAGCAAGCCGGTGCATGACCCGCTGATGCCGGCCGACATCGCCATCGGCATCAAGAAGGGCAACAACGAACTGCGCGAGATGATCAACAAGGGCATCAAGGCGATCCACGCCGACGGCACCTACGACAAGCTGCAGAAGAAATACTTCGGCGACATCGACATCTACAACGACTGACCCGCGCCCGCCGCCCCCGGCCGCCGCCAAGGCGGCCGGGGGCGGTCTATTCTGCTGACAAGGCACAAGGAGTTTCCTGCGCATGCTCCAGGACTTCTTCCGGACCCTGGCCGAGAACATGAGCCTCAAGGGTTACGGCTCCATCCTCCTCGACGGCACCTGGATGACCGTCAAGCTGTCGATCTGCTCGCTGCTGCTATCGGTGCTGCTGGGCCTGCTCGGTGCCAGCGCCAAGCTGTCCGGCTCGAGGCTGCTGCGCTTCCCCGCCATCGCCTACACCACGCTGATCCGTGGCGTGCCCGACCTGGTGCTGATGCTGCTGATCTTCTACAGCCTGCAGACCTGGCTGGCCGACATCACCGACTACATGGACTGGGACTACATCGAGATCGACCCCTTCAGCGCCGGCATCATCACCCTCGGCTTCATCTACGGCGCCTACTTCACCGAAACCTTCCGCGGGGCCATCCTCGCCGTGCCGCGCGGACAGCTGGAAGCCGCCAGCGCCTTCGGCCTGACGCGCCTGCAGCGCTTCCGCTTCGTGCTCTTCCCGCAGTTGATGCGCTTCGCCCTGCCAGGCCTGGGCAACAACTGGATGGTGCTGATCAAGTCCACCGCGCTGGTCTCCATCATCGGCCTCTCCGACGTGGTGCGCGCGGCCCAGGACGCCGGCAAGAGCAGCTACCGCCTGCTGTTCTTCCTGCTGGTGGCGGCGGCCATCTACCTGCTTTTCACCACCGTTTCCAACATCGTGCTCAACGCCCTTGAGCGCCGCTATGCCATCGGTGTGCGCGAGGCCCTGCGATGATCGAGTTGCTGCAGCAGTACGGCAAGGCCTTCCTCTGGACCGACGGCTACCACATCACCGGCCTGGCCATGACGCTCTGGCTGCTGACGGTGTCCATCGCCTTCGGCTTCACCTTCGCCATCCCCCTGTCCATCGCCCGCGTCTCGCGCAACCCGCTGGTGCGCTGGCCGGTGCAGTTCTACACCTACGTGTTCCGCGGCACGCCGCTCTACATCCAGCTGCTGGTCTGCTACACCGGCATCTACAGCGTGGCGGCGGTGCGCGAGCAGCCGATCCTCGACGCCTTCTTCCGCAACGGCCTGAACTGCACGCTGCTGGCCTTCGCCCTGAACACCTGCGCCTACACCACCGAGATCTTCGCCGGGGCCATCCGCAACATCGCCCACGGCGAGGTCGAGGCGGCCCATGCCTACGGGTTGAGCGGCTGGCGCCTGTACCGCTACGTGATCATGCCCTCGGCGCTGCGCCGCTCGCTGCCCTACTACAGCAACGAAGTGATCCTCATGCTGCACTCCACCACCGTGGCCTTCACCGCCACGGTGCCGGACATCATGAAGGTCGCCCGCGACGCCAACGCCGCCACCTTCCTGTCCTTCCAGTCCTTCGGCATAGCCGCGGCGCTGTACCTGGTGACCTCCTTCACGCTGGTCGGCCTGTTCCGCCTGGCCGAACGCCGCTGGCTGGCCTTCCTCGGCCCCAGCCATGGCTGAACCCCATCCACCCACGGCCGCCAGGGGGCGGCCGGCGCACCCGAGGACTCCATGACCACACTGAAGATCGAAGGCCTGTACAAGCGCTACGGCGACAACGAAGTGCTCAAGGGTGTTTCCCTGGAAACCCGCACCGGCGACGTGGTGAGCATGATCGGCGCCAGCGGCTCGGGCAAAAGCACCTTCCTGCGCTGCATCAATTTCCTCGAACAACCCGACGAAGGCAGCATGAGCCTGGACGGCGAGGTCGTGCGCATGGTCCCCAGCCCTGGCGGCATGCGCGTGGCCGATGCGGCGCAGCTGCAGCGCATCCGTACCCGGCTGGCCATGGTGTTCCAGCACTTCAACCTGTGGAGCCACCTGACGGTGCTGGAGAACATCACCCTGGCCCCGCGCCGCGTCCTGGGCATCGAGCGCAAGGAGGCCGAGGAGCGCGCGCGCAGCTACCTGGCCAAGGTCGGCCTGCCGGCGCAGGTGGAGGACAAGTACCCGGCCTTCCTCTCCGGCGGCCAGCAGCAGCGCGTGGCCATCGCCCGTGCCCTGGCCATGGAGCCGGAGATCATGCTGTTCGACGAACCCACCTCGGCGCTGGACCCGGAACTGGTGGGCGAGGTGCTCAAGGTGATCAAGGCCCTGGCCGAGGAAGGCCGCACCATGATCCTGGTGACCCACGAAATGGCCTTCGCCCGCGAGGTCTCAAGCCAGGTGCTGTTCCTCCACCAGGGCCGCGTCGAGGAACAGGGCCCGCCCCAGGAGGTGCTGGGCCATCCGAAGAGCGAGCGGCTGCGGCAGTTTCTCAGTGGCAACCTGAAGTGACCCTGGCGCGGCTGTTCGTTCTCACCGGCGGCCCGGGTTCGGGCAAGACCAGCCTGCTGGAACACTTGCGCGGCCGTGGCTTGGCCTACGTCGAGGAAGGCGGCCGGGCGATCATCCGCGAGGAACTGGCCCACGGCGGCAACGCCCTGCCCTGGGGCGACCGCCAGGCCTTCTGCCGGCGCATGTTCGAGCACGCCGCCAGCACCTACGCCGAAGCCCACGAGTCCGGCGGCACCTGGCTGTTCGACCGCGGCCTGCCCGACGTGCTCGGCTACGCCCGGCTATGCGGCCTGGCGGTGGATGCGGACCTGCTGCAGGCGGCGCGGCAGTTGCGCTATCAACCCCTGGTACTCCTGGCCCCGCCCTGGGAAGCCATCTACCACAACGATGCCGAACGCAAGCAGGACTTCGCCGAAGCGCAACGCACCGCGGCGGTGATGCGCGAAGTCTACGGCGAACTGGGCTACCAGGTGGTCGAGCTGCCGCTGGCCGGCCTGGAAGCGCGCGCCGACTTCGTCCTGGAACACCTGCAGGCCTGAGGGCGGAATGGCGCCTGGCCTGGCGTCGGCATGACGGCGAAGTCCGCTACCCTCTCCCCAGCCCTCTCCCGCAAGCGGGAGATGGAGTCGTTCGGCGTAAAGCGAAGCCAAACAGTCATCCTGCACACCCGCTCTCGTAGGAGCGAGCTTGCTCGCGAACGGGGCTACCGGCTGACTCCATGGCCCCTCGCCCTGCCCAACGGTCCCCTCTCCCGCTTGCGGGGGAGGGTTAGGGAGGGGGAGCGGAGCCAAGCCCAGCACCAGTGTGTCGTCGAAGTCCGTTGCCCTCTCCCCAGCCCTCTCCCTGAAGGGAGAGGGGGCCGTTCGGCGTCAAGCGAGGCCAAACAGGCATCCTGCACACCCGCCCGCTCTTGTAGGAGCGAGCTTGCTCGCGAACGGAGCTACCGGCTGACTCCATAGCCCTTCGTCCTGCCCAACGGTCCCCTCTCCCGATTGCGGGGGAGGGTTAGGGAGGGGGAGCGGAGCCAAGCCCAGCACCCGTGTGTCGTCGAAGTCCATTGCCCTCTCCCCAGACCTCCCCCGCAAGCGGGAGAGGGCGCTGTCCGCAGCAGCCGGGCAGCGACATCGCTAGCCGGTTGGCCCGCAATCGCGCGCAGGGCGCGCTCCTACAGGGGGGCCATGCCGCCCTCTCTCCCCGCCCCCAGTCAACAAAAAACCGGGCCATGGCCCGGTTTCTCGTATCCGCCTTCGGCCTCAGGCCTTGGGCAGGGTCACGCCGGTCTGGCCCTGGTACTTGCCGCCGCGATCGCGATAGGAGACCTCGCAGGCTTCGTCCGACTGCAGGAACAGCATCTGCGCCACGCCCTCATGGGCGTAGATCTTCGCCGGCAGGTTGGTGGTGTTGGAAAACTCCAGGGTCACGTGGCCCTCCCACTCCGGTTCCAGCGGTGTGACGTTGACGATGATGCCGCAGCGCGCGTAGGTACTCTTGCCCAGGCAGATGGTCAGCACGTCGCGGGGAATCCGGAAGTATTCCACGGTGCGCGCCAGGGCGAAGGAGTTCGGCGGGATGATGCAGACGTCGCTGTTGATGTCGACGAAACTCTTCTCGTCGAAGTTCTTCGGGTCCACCACCGCCGAGTGGATGTTGGTGAACACCTTGAACTCGGCCGCGCAGCGCACGTCGTAGCCGTAGCTGGAGACGCCGTAGGAGATCACCCGGCTGTCATCGGCGCCGCGCACCTGGCGCTCGACGAAGGGCTCGATCATCCCGTGCTCCAGGGCCATGCGGCGAATCCACTTGTCCGATTTGATGCTCATGGCGGGCGTCCCGTAGCTGCTGAAAAATGAAACGCGAATCTTACCGGCAGGCGCGCCGCCCGGCAAAGGGGCGCGCCGGGCGGCCTTGTCGCAGGGTCAATCCTCGCTGATGGAGATGCTCGGCATGGCCGGCGCGTCCTTCTCGCTCAGGGCGATGCGCGCACCGACGCAGCGGGCCATTTCCTGGTAGATCATCGCCAGTTGGCTTTCCGGGTCGGCGATCACCGTCGGCCTGCCGCCGTCGGCCTGCATGCGGATGGCCATGGACAGCGGCAGCGAGGCCAGCAGCTCCACGCCGTACTGCGCCGCCAGCTTCTCACCGCCGCCCTCGCCGAACAGGTGCTCGGCGTGGCCGCAGTTGGAGCAGATGTGCACCGCCATGTTCTCCACCACGCCCAGCACCGGGATGTTGACCTTGCGGAACATCTCCACGCCCTTCCTGGCGTCGAGCAGGGCCAGGTCCTGCGGGGTGGTGACGATCACCGCGCCGGCCACCGGGACCTTCTGCGCCAGGGTCAGCTGGATGTCGCCGGTGCCCGGCGGCATGTCGATCACCAGGTAGTCCAGGTCGTTCCAGGCGGTCTGGGTGATCAGTTGCAGCAGCGCGCCGGAGACCATCGGCCCGCGCCACACCACCGGGGTGTTGTCGTCGGTGAGGAAGGCCATGGACATGACTTCCACGCCATGGGCCTCCAGCGGCACGAACCACTTCTGCTCGCGCACCTTCGGCCGGGTGCCATCGGCGATGCCGAACATGATGCCCTGGCTGGGGCCGTAGATGTCGGCGTCGAGGATGCCCACCCGCGCGCCCTCGCGGGCCAGCGCCAGGGCCAGGTTGGCGGCGGTGGTGGACTTGCCCACGCCGCCCTTGCCGGAGGCCACGGCGATGATGTTCTTGACGTTGCTCATGCCCGGCACCTGGGCCTGGGCCTTGTGCGCGGCGATCTTCACATCCACCTTCACCTGGGCCGACTCCACCCCGTCGGCGGCCTCCAGGGCCATCTGCACGGTCTGCGCCAGGCCGTTCCTGAACAGGCCGCAGGCGTAGCCCAGCTCCAGGCCCAGGGCAACGCGCCCGCCCTGGATGTCGAGGTCGCGCAGGTAGCCGGCGTCGAGCAGGTTCTGGCCGGTGTGCGGGTCGGTGATCTGGCGGAGGACGGCCTCCACCGTAGCGCGGGTGACGACGCTCATGGGTTCTCCCGAAAAAAGGCTGAGCACGGTAGACGGGAATATTAACAGCAGCGGCAGGCTACAGGCTGCAGGCTTCAGGCGAACAGCAGGCAGCGAACGCTCTTCGCTCCTGCCTGCAGCCTATGGCCTGCCGCCTGTAGCCTGTTGTGGCCTGCAGCTTGCCGCTTCCTATATAGTTACCGACTTCCCTCGTTTTGCCCCAATGGCCTGAGCATCATGTCCGAAAACCGCCAGATCCTCGTCACCAGCGCCCTGCCCTACGCCAACGGCTCGATCCACCTGGGTCACATGCTGGAGTACATCCAGACCGACATCTGGGTGCGTTTCCAGAAGATGCGTGGCAACCAGGCGGTGTACGTCTGCGCGGACGACGCCCACGGCTCGGCCATCATGCTGCGCGCCGAGCGCGAGGGCATCACCTCGGAGCAACTGATCGACGCCGTGCGCGCCGAGCACATGGGCGACTTCGCCGACTTCCTGGTGGACTTCGACAACTACCACTCGACCCACTCGCAAGAGAACCGCGAGCTGTCCTCGGCCATCTACCTGAAGCTGCGCGAGGCCGGGCACATCGCCACCCGCCCGGTGACCCAGTACTTCGACCCGGAAAAGCAGATGTTCCTGGCCGACCGCTTCATCAAGGGCACCTGCCCGAAGTGCGGCACCGCCGACCAGTACGGCGACAACTGCGAGGCCTGCGGCGCCACCTACGCGCCCACCGAGCTGAAGGACCCGAAATCGGCGATCTCCGGCGCCACCCCGGTGCTCAAGGAGTCGCTGCACTACTTCTTCAAGCTGCCTGACTTCCAGGCCATGCTGCAGCAGTGGACGCGCAGCGGCACCCTGCAGGAGTCGGTGGCCAACAAACTCGCCGAGTGGCTGGATAGCGGCCTGCAGGAGTGGGACATCTCCCGCGACGCGCCCTACTTCGGCTTCGAGATTCCCGACGCCCCGGGCAAGTACTTCTACGTCTGGCTGGACGCGCCCATCGGCTACATGGCCAGCTTCAAGAACCTCTGCGCGCGCCGCCCGGAACTGGACTTCGACGCCTACTGGAACAAGGATTCCAAGGCCGAGCTGTACCACTTCATCGGCAAGGACATCGTCAACTTCCACGCGCTGTTCTGGCCGGCCATGCTCGAAGGCGCCGGCTACCGCAAGCCGACCGCGCTGAACGTGCACGGCTACCTGACCGTCAACGGCCAGAAGATGTCCAAGTCGCGCGGCACCTTCGTCAAGGCGCGCACCTACCTGGACCACCTGGACCCGGAATACCTGCGCTACTACTACGCCGCCAAGCTCGGCCGCGGCGTCGACGACCTCGACCTGAACCTCGAGGACTTCGTGCAGAAGGTCAACTCCGACCTGGTCGGCAAGGTGGTCAACATCGCCAGCCGCTGCGCCGGCTTCATCCAAAAGGGCAACAACGGCCTGCTGGTGGACGCCAACCCGGCGCCGGAACTGGTCGAATCCTTCCAGAGCGCCGCGCCGAGCATCGCCGCCGCCTACGAGGCCCGCGACTTCGGCCGTGCCATGCGCGAGATCATGGCCCTGGCCGACCAGGCCAACGCCTGGATCGCCGACAAGGCGCCCTGGGCGCTGAACAAGCAGGAAGGCAAGCAGGCCGAAGTGCAGGCCATCTGCGCCCTGGGCGTGAACCTGTTCCGCCAGCTGGTGATCTTCCTCAAGCCGGTGCTGCCGAAGCTGGCCGAGGCCGCCGAAGCCTTCCTCAACGTCGCCCCGCTGAAGTGGAGCGACCACGAGAACCTGCTGGCCAACCACCAACTGAACCCGTTCAACCCGCTGATGACCCGTATCGAGCCCGCGAAAATCGAAGCCATGATCGAAGCCTCCAAGGAAGACCTCGCCGCCGCCAACCAGCCCCAGGGCAATGGCGAACTGACCAAGGACCCGCTGGCCGCGGAAATCAACTTCGACGCCTTCGCCGCCGTCGACCTGCGCATCGCGCTGATCGAGAAGTGCGAGTTCGTCGAGGGCGCCGACAAGCTGCTGCGCCTGTCCCTGGACATCGGCGACGAGAAGCGCAACGTGTTCTCCGGCATCAAGAGCGCCTACCCGGACCCGAGCAAGCTCGAAGGCCGCCTGACCCTGTACGTGGCCAACCTGGCCCCGCGCAAGATGAAGTTCGGCGTCTCCGAAGGCATGGTCCTGGCCGCCGGCCCCGGCGGCCAGGAAATCTACCTGCTCAGCCCCGACAGCGGCGCCAAGCCGGGCCAGCGCGTGAAGTAAGCGCCCTGCGCTGTCCACGACGCCGGCCCCTGGGCCGGCGTCGTCGTTTCCGCAATGCCCTCACTTCCGCCCACCACGGCGCCCCGCTAGACTCGCTGCGCCCCAAAGGACATCCCCGCGCAAGGAACCGCCGATGCCCCCGCACCACCACCCGGCCCGCCGGCCATGAAGAAATCCAACGTCGTCGCCACCCTGCTCACCGGCAGCGTGGTCGTGGCCATGCTCCACCACAACCCGGTGTACCGCGACCGCTACGCCACCCGCGAAGACTGCCTGAAGGACTGGGGCAGCACGCCCAGCGCCTGCGAGCCGGAACCCTCCGGCAGCACCAGCGGCGGCAGCAGTGCCGGGCGCAGCTACTACGGCCCCAGCTACGAGGAAGGCTCGCGCCCGCGCACCGCGCAGAGCTTCCAGGTGCAGTCGCGGCAACTCATCACCCGCGGCGGCTTCGGCGCGTCCGGGGCGCGCTTCTCCGGGGGCGGCTGATGCGACGCCTGGCCATGGAGCCGCGGCCGGACTGGCGCGAGCGCTGCGAGTCGGTCGGCTTCACCTTCCACAGCATCGACGGCCGCTACTGGGACGAGTCGGTCGCCTACGAATTCACCCTGGAGCAGATCGAGACGCTGGAAGCGGCGAGCGAAGACCTGCACCAGCGCTACCTGGAAGCGCTGGACTGGGTGATCGCCCACGAACACTTCGCCCCCTTCGCCCTGCCCGAGGCCGCCATCGAGGAAGCCGTGCGCGCCTGGCGCCGCCAGGACCCGAGTCTGTACGGGCGCTTCGATTTTTCCTGGAACGGCAGCGGCGCGCCCAAGCTGCTGGAGTACAACGCCGACACCCCCACCGGCCTGCTGGAGGCCAGCGTGGTGCAGTGGCACTGGCTGAACGACCTGAACCCCGCCGCCGACCAGTTCAACTCGCTGCACGAGAAGCTGATCGCGCGCTGGCGCGCCATCGCCCCGGACGGCCCGGTGCACTTCTGCGCCATCGACGGCCACGAGGAAGACACCGGCAACGCCCTCTACCTGCAGGACACCGCGCGCCAGGCCGGCCTGCAGACGCGTTACCTGCCCGTGGAGTTCATCGGCCACCACGCCGGGCGCGGCACCTTCGTCGACCAGTACGAACAGGACATCCGCCACTGCTTCAAGCTCTACCCCTGGGAATGGCTGATGCAGGACGACTTCGGCCGGCACCTCGAACGCAGCGGCACCCGCTTCGTCGAACCGGCCTGGAAGCTGCTGATGTCGAGCAAGGCCATGCTGCCGATCCTCTGGCAGCTCAACCCCGGCCACCCGAACCTGCTGCCGGCGAGCTTCCGCGACGACCTGCCCGGTGCCTACGTGCGCAAGCCACTGTATTCCCGCGAGGGCGAGAACATCCGCATCGTCGCCGGCGACCTGCGCCTGGAAAGCGACGGCCCCCACGGCGACGCGCCCTGCATCTACCAGGCCTACGCGCCGCTGGCCGAATACGCCGGCAACCACGCCGTGCTCGGCTGCTGGGTGGTCGGCGAGCAGGCCGCGGGCCTGGGCATCCGCGAGGATGCCAGCCCCATCACCCGCGACAGCAGCCGCTTCGTGCCGCACTACTTCATCGACTGAACCAACGGCGGCGCCCGCAGCGCGCCGCGAGGGAATCCCATGGACCTGTTGCCCAACTTCATCGTCTACCTGGCCGCCGCCCTGGCGCTGTTCGGCCTGTTCGCCAGCCTGTACATCCGCCTGACGCCCTATGCGGAAATCCGCCTGATCCGCCAGGGCAACCTGAGCGCCGCCACTGCCCTGGTCGGGGCCCTGCTCGGCTTCGCCCTGCCGTTGGCCAGCGCCATCGCCAACAGCGTCGGCCTGCGCGACATGCTGCTCTGGGGCCTGGTGGCCATGCTGGTGCAGGCCCTGGTGTACCTGGGTATCTCGCGCCTGGTGCCGGAGCTCAAGGCCGGCATCGCCAACGACACCCTGGCTCACGGCGTGTTCCTCGGCGGCTGCTCGCTGAGCGTGGGCCTGCTCAACGCGGCCTGCATGGTCTACTGAAGCGCCGGCGATTGCCGCTGGGGCGACATGCGCATAACCTATGCGCATGTCGACGCGGAGATTCCCATGCACACGACCTACGACCCCCAAGCCCCGAAGAAAGCCACCAACCTCAGCCTGAACAGCGACCTGCTGAAGCAGGCCCGCGAGCTGGACGTGAACCTCTCGGCGGTGCTGGAGGAAGCGCTGGCCGAAGTGGTCCGGGAGCGCCTGCAGGCACGCTGGCTGGAACAGAACCGCGAGGCCATCGACGCCTACAATCAGCATGTGGAAGACGCCGGCGTCTTCGGCGACGACCTGCGGAGCTTCTGATGCAGTTCGACCTCTACCGCAACCCCAGCCCGCGCGGCCGCGGGGAAATCCCGCTGCTGCTGGACGTGCAGAGCGACCTGCTCGCCTCGCTGAACACCCGCGTGGTGATCCCGCTCAGCCGCGGCAAGGGCCTGGCCGGCATCAGCCGGTTGATGCCCGAGGTGCTGGTGGAGGGCGAGAAGCTGCTGCTGCTCACCCCGCAGATGGCCGGCGTGGCCCGCCGTGACCTGGGCGAGGCGGTGGGCAGCCTGGCGCACCTGCGGCAGGACATCGTCGCCGCCATCGACCTGCTGACAAGGGGAATCTGAGCATGCGCAAG
Organism: Pseudomonas sp. RW407; assembly: GCF_003176655.1. Classification (NCBI taxonomy): domain Bacteria; kingdom Pseudomonadati; phylum Pseudomonadota; class Gammaproteobacteria; order Pseudomonadales; family Pseudomonadaceae; genus Pseudomonas; species Pseudomonas sp. RW407. The sequence continues at coordinate 301,550 of NZ_QGSL01000107.1, forward strand.
CTCTACCCTGCCCCGGGCGCCCGGCCATGACCGAACTCGCCCTGATCCTGGTCAGCGCCATCCTGGTCAACAACTTCGTGCTGGTGCAGTTCCTCGGCCTGTGCCCGTTCATGGGCGTCTCGCGCAAGATCGAGACGGCCATCGGCCTGGCCCTGGCCACCACCTTCGTGCTGACCCTGGCCTCGATCTGCAGCTACATCCTCCAGCGCTACGTGCTGCGGCCGCTGGACCTGGAGTACCTGCGCACCATCGGCTTCATCCTGGTGATCGCCGTGGTGGTGCAGTTCACCGAACTGCTGGTGAAGAAGAGCAGCCCGCTGCTGTACCGGGTGCTCGGCATCTTCCTGCCGCTGATCACCACCAACTGCATCGTCCTCGGCGTGGCCCTGCTCAATGCCAACAAGCCCGAGTACGGCTTCCTGCAGTCCAGCGTGCAGGGCTTTGGCGCCGGCCTGGGCTTCTCCCTGGTGCTGGTGCTGTTCGCCGCCCTGCGCGAGCGCATCGCCATCGCCGACGTGCCCGGGCCCTTCCAGGGCGCGGCCATCGGCATGATCACCGCCGGGCTGATGTCCCTGGCGTTCATGGGCTTCACCGGGCTGATCAAGCTATGACTGCCGTGCTGCTCGCGGTCGGCGTGCTGCTGGCCCTGTGCCTGGCCAGCGGCGCCCTGCTCGGCTACGCCGCGGTGCGCTACAGGGTCGCGGGCGACCCGGTGGCCGAACAGGTCAACGCCCTGTTGCCGCAGACCCAGTGCGGCCAGTGCGGCTACGCCGGCTGCAAGCCCTACGCCGAGGCCATCGCCCAGGGCGACGCGATCAACAAGTGCCCGCCCGGCGGCAGCGCCACCATCGCCGCCCTCGCCGACCTGCTCGACGTCGAGGCGCCGCCCCTGGACGCCCCGGCGCAACCCCCGCCGCGGGTGGCCTTCATCCGCGAGGCCGAGTGCATCGGCTGCACCAAGTGCATCCAGGCCTGCCCGGTGGACGCCATCGTCGGCGCCGCGCGGCAGATGCACACGGTGATCGCCGACGAATGCACCGGCTGCGACCTGTGCGTGGAGCCCTGCCCGGTGGACTGCATCGAGATGCGTGACCTGCAGGTCGGCGTACGCGAATGGAAATGGCCGCTGCCCGCTGCCCGGCTGATCGCCAGCGACCGGGAGCAGGCCGCATGAACGCCAAGGCCTGGGACTTCCCCGGCGGCCTGCACCTGCCGACGCACAAGCAGCAATCCACCGCCGGCCCCATCGTCCAGGCGCCGCTGCCCAAGCGCCTGGTCCTGCCGCTGCAGCAGCACACCGGCGCGCCCGCCCTGCCCTGCGTGGACGTTGGCGAGCGCGTGCTCAAGGGCCAGATGATCGCCAGCCCCGGCAGCGCCATCAGCGCGGCCGTGCATGCGCCGACCTCCGGCACCGTGGTGGCCATCGGCGAACAGCCCTACCCGCACCCGTCGGGCCTGCTGGCCGAAGCCATCGTCATCGACGCCGACGGCCGTGACGAGTGGGCGCCGCTGCAACCCAGCCCGGACTACCGCCAGGAAAGCCCCGCCGCCCTGCTGGAACGCATCCGCCAGGCCGGCATCGCCGGGCTCGGCGGCGCCGGCTTCCCCACCGCCGCCAAGCTGGCCGCGCGCGCCGCCGAGGACCTGCACACCCTGGTGATCAACGGCGCCGAGTGCGAGCCCTACATCAGCGCCGACGACATGCTGATGCGCGAACGCGCCGCCGAACTGGTGGAAGGCATCGAGATTCTCATGCACCTGCTGCAGCCGCAGCAGGTGCTGCTCGGCATCGAGGACGACAAGCCGCAGGCCATCGAGGCCCTGCGCCAGGCCATCGGCGAGCGCGCCATCGAGCTGCGCGTCGTCCCGACCAAGTACCCCTCCGGCGGCGAGCGCCAGCTGATCCAGTTGCTCAGCGGCCGCGAGGTGCCCAGCGGCGGGCTGCCGGCGGACATCGGCATGGTCTGCGTCAACGTCGGCACCGTCGTGGCGCTGCGCGACGCGGTGATCCTCGGCCGCCCGCTGATCTCGCGCATCACCACCCTGACCGGGGCCGCCCTGGCGCGGCCGATGAACGTCGAGGCGCTGCTGGGCACGCCGGTCGGCGAACTGCTGGACTTCGCCGGCCTCGACCACGGCCGGCTCGGCCGCCTGCTCATGGGCGGCCCGCTGATGGGCGTCACCCTGGGCGACCTGCAGGCCCCGCTGGTCAAGACCGCCAACTGCCTGCTGGCCGCCACCGCCGAGGAACTGCCGGCGCCACCCGCGGCCCTGCCGTGCATACGCTGCGGCGATTGCGCCCAGGCCTGCCCGGCCAGCCTGCTGCCGCAGCAGCTGTACTTCTTCGCCCGGGGCGACGACCACGAGCAACTGCAGGCCTACAACCTGTTCGACTGCATCGAGTGCGGCGCCTGCGCCTACGTCTGCCCCTCCAGCATCCCGCTGGTGCAGTACTACCGCGCGGCCAAGGCGGACATCCGCGAACTGCAGCTGAAACAGCAGAAGGCCGAACACTCGCGCCTGCGCTTCGAGCACCGCCAGGAACGCCTGCGCCACGAGGAGGCGCGCAAGGCCGAGGAACGCCAGGCCCGCCTGGAACGCGCCGCCCGCGCCCGCGAGGCCCAGGCCGCCGCGCCGCTGGCGGAAGCGCCGCAATCGGCCATCGAGCGCGTGAAGGCGGAGAAGGCCGTGGGCAACGCCGGCGCCGACCTCAAGCGGCTGAAGATCGAGGCCAGCATGGCCCGCGTCGCCCTGCAGAAGGCCGAGAAGCAACTGGCCGCCCACGACACAGAACAACTGCGCGCCCAGGTCGAGGCCCTGCGCCAGGCCGCCGAACAGGCGCGCCTGGCCCTGGAGGCCGCCGAAGCCGGGCCGGCCCCCGCTGCCCCCGTGCCGGAAGCCCGCGACGAAGCAGCCCTGAAGAAAGCGAAGATCGACGCCGCCATGGCCCGCGCCCAATTGAAGAAGTCCGAGAAAGCCTTCGGCGAAGCGCCCGACGCACAGCAGCAGGCCACCCTCGCCCAGCTGCGCGAAGCCGCCGAGCAGGCCGAGCGCCGCCTGGCGCAGTTGCAGGCGGCG
>NZ_QGSL01000107.1:304637-321663 GCF_003176655.1 Pseudomonas sp. RW407
CCTGAAACAAGCGCACCGCCTGGTACGGAGCCTGCTTTGCGTACTGAGCCCGGGCCGCCTGCCCCGCAGTGCGTTCCGCAGCGGCAAACGCCGGCCCGGCCCGGCAGAAAATCGAAACTTCGCACCGCGCGGCCCGGTCCCCCTGAAGAGGTCGCCGGCGAAGCGGAGACTCCCAACGAAGGCCGGCAGGATTGTCCGGCCCACTGCAAAGAGGAAGTGGAAGATGCGAAACCTGCTGGCCGATGCCCGCCTGGAAGACCCCTGCCCACCCACGCTGCCGCCGTTTTCCCTGACGGCGGAAGTCACCCCCGTGCGGCGCAGGCGGATCCTCTTCGTCACATCGGAGCTCACCGACTTCGTCAAGGCCGGCGGCCTGGGCGACGTCTCCGCCGCCCTACCGCGGGCGCTGCTGGCCGAGCACGACATCCGCGTGCTGCTGCCCGGCTACCGCCAGGTGCTCAAGGGCGCGGTCGCCTGCCGGGTGGTCGGCCACCTGCCGGGCCTGGCCGCGCTGCCGCCCTGCGACATCGGCGAGCTGCAACTGGCCGACGGCCTGCGCGTCTACGTGGTCATCTGCCCCGAACTCTACGACCGCGAGGGTACGCCCTATGGCGACGACGCCGGCAACGAATGGCCGGACAACCACATCCGCTTCGCCCGCCTGAGCCTGGCCGCCGCCGACATGGCCGCCGGCCTGGCCACCCCCGGCTGGTGCCCCGACCTGCTCCACGTCAACGACTGGCCCAGCGCCCTGGCCCCGGCCTACATGGCCTGGCGCGGGCAGGCCACGCCCAGCGTGCTGACCATCCACAACCTCGGCTACCAGGGCGCCTGCCCCCTGGGCAGCTGCGCCGAGCTGGGCCTGCCCGAGCACGCCGGGCTGCCGGAGAGCATGGAGTTCTACGGCAAGCTGTCGTTTCTCAAGGCGGGCATCAACCATGCCAGCCACATCACCACCGTCAGCGAGACCTACGCCCGCGAGATCACCGGCGAGGCCTTCGGCTGCGGCCTGCAGGGCGTGCTCGCGCAGCGCCGCCGGGAAGGCCGCCTGAGCGGCATCACCCATGGCATCGACGCCAGCTGGGACGCGCGCAGCGACCCGCACCTGGTGGCGCGCTTCGACGCCCGCCGCCTGCAAGGCAAGCGGCGCAATGCCGAGTACGTGGAGCGCAGCTTCGGCCTGCTGCCCGGGCGCGGCCCGCTGTTCGCCGTGGTCTCGCGCCTGGTGCAGCAGAAAGGCATCGACCTGACCCTGGCCATCGCCGACCGCATGGTCGAGGCCGGCGGCCGCCTGGTGGCGATCGGCCGCGGCGAGCCGCCGCTGGAGCGGGCCATGGCGCAACTGGCCGAGCGCTACCCGGGGCGCGTCGGCGTGCGCATCGGCTTCGACGAGACCGAGGCGCGGCGCATCTACGCCGCCAGCGACTTCCTGCTGATGCCCTCGCGCTACGAACCCTGCGGGCTGAGCCAGATGTACGCCCAGCGCCTCGGCTCGCTGCCCATCGCCCGCTGCACCGGCGGCCTGGCCGACACCATCGTCGACGGCGTCACCGGCCTGCTGTTCCGCGAGGGCGACCCGGACAGCTACTTCGAAGCGGTGCAGCGCGCGCTGAACATCCACCGCTACCCCGAGCTGCTCAACGCCATGCGCTGCAAGGCCATGGAAGCCCCACCGTACTGGAGCAAGGCGGTGCGCCCCTATACCCGGCTGTACCGCGACCTGCTCGCGGAACTGCCCGTGAGCGTGCGCCGATGAGCCGCCAACTGCCCCGGGCCGGAGCCCTGCCGCAGCCCGACGGGCTGACGCGCTTCGCCATCTGGGCGCCGGACGCACGGCGGGTGGACCTGCAGCTGGGCGACGGCAGCCGCCTGCCCATGCAGGCGCTGGACGACGGCTGGTACAGCCTGGAAATCCCCTGCGCGGCCGGCAGCGCCTACCGCTTCTGCATCGACGACCGGCTGTCGGTGGCCGACCCGGCCTCGCGGGCCCAGGCCGGCGGCGTGGAGGCCGACAGCCTGGTGCAAGACCCCACCGCCTACGCCTGGCAGAGCCGCGAGTGGCGCGGCCGGCCCTGGCACGAGACGGTGCTCTACGAACTGCACGTGGGCCTGTTCGACGGCTTCGGCGCCCTGCTCGACTTCCTCCCGGGGCTGGTCGAACTGGGCGTCACCGCCATCGAGCTGATGCCGCTGGGCGCCTTCCCCGGGCGCCGCAACTGGGGCTACGACGGCGTGCTGCCCTACGCCCCCGCCTCGGCCTATGGCACCCCGGAGAACCTCAGGCGGCTGATCGACCAGGCCCACCTGCTGGGCCTGATGGTCTTCGTCGACGTGGTTTACAACCACTTCGGCCCCCAGGGCAACTACCTGGGCGAATACGCCTCGGGCTTCTTCGACGAGCAGCCCACGCCCTGGGGCCACGCCATCGACTTCACCCGCCCGGCGGTGCGCGAGTTCTTCATCGGCAACGCCGAGATGTGGGTGCGCGACTACCGCGTCGACGGCCTGCGCCTGGACGCCGTGCACGCCATCGCCGACAAGGCCTTCCTGGTCGAGCTGGCCGGGCGCGCCCGCAGCGCCGCCCAGGGCCGCCACCTGCACCTGGTGCTGGAGAACGAGGACAACCAGGCGAGCCTGCTGCGCCAGGGCTTCGACGCGCAGTGGAACGACGACCTGCACCACGTGCTGCACCACCTGCTGACCGGCGAGCACGAGGGCTACTACGCCGACTACGCCGGGGCCACCACCGCCAAGCTGTGCGCCTGCCTGGCCGAGGGCTTGGTCTTCCAGGGCCAGCGCGACTACCGCGGGCGGGTGCGCGGCGAACCCAGCGCCGAGCTGTCGCCGCTGGCCTTCGTGGCCTTCCTGCAGAACCACGACCAGGTCGGCAACCGCGCCCTGGGCGAGCGCCTGATCGCCCTGAGCCGTCCCGAGCGCCTGCGCGTGGCGGTGGCCCTGGTGCTGCTGGCGCCCATGGTGCCGATGCTGTTCATGGGCGAGGAATGGGGCGAGCGCAACCCCTTCCTCTATTTCACCGACTACCAGGGCGACCTGGCCAAGGCGGTCAGCGACGGGCGGCGCCAGGAGTTCGCCGCCTTCGGCCGCTTCTCCGGCGCCCTCCCCGAGCCCAACGACTACGAGACCTTCGTCGCCTCGCGGCCGCGCCCGGAACACGCCGACAGCGCCTGGCGCGCCCATTACCGGCGCCTGCTGGAGCTGCGCCATGCCTGGCTCATCCCACGCCTGGACGGCACCCGCGCCCTGGGCGCGGTGCCCCTGGGCGAGGCGGCGGTGAGCGCGCGCTGGCGCCTGGGCGATGGCAGCCTGTGGCGCATCGAGCTCAACCTGGGCAGCGAGGAAGTCTTCGTCGAGGCGCCGGCGGCGCAGACGCAGATCCTCTTCTGCGAAGGCCAGGAAGTCGCCGACTACCGCGCCGGCCGGCTCGCCCCCGGCAGCCTGGCCCTGAGCCTGGAGGACAGCCCATGAGCGATGCGCTGCTGCGCGAACTGGCCGGCGAGGCGGGCCTGAAGCTCGACTGGGTGGATGCCGACAACCGCCCGCAGCAGGCCAGCCCCGAGGTGTTGCGCCAGGTGCTGGAGGCCCTGGGGTTGCCGGCGCAGAGCCCCGGGCAGCTATGCCAGAGCCTCGGCCAGGTGCGCCAGGAGCGCGCCGCGCCGCCCTCGCTGCTGACCCTGGACCAGGGCCGGCCGCTGCAACTGGGCCCCCTGGCCAGGCCCAACGAGGCGTTCCGGCTGGTCCCCGAGCACGGCGAGGACATCGAGGGGCGCCTGGACGAGGCCAGCGCCCTGCCCCCCGTGGCCCAATGCGGCTACTACCGCCTGCAACTGGCCGAGCGGGAGCTGAGCCTGGCCGTCGCCCCGCCCCGCTGCCCCCAGGTGCCGGAACTCTGCGACGGGCGCCGCCACGCCTGGGGCCTGGCGGCGCAGCTGTATGCCCTGCGCGAGCCCGGCGACGGTGGCCTGGGCGACCTGGCGGCGCTGGAGGCCCTGGCCCGCAGCGCCGCCGCCAAGGGCGCCGACGCCCTGGCCATCAGCCCGCTGCATGCCATGTTCGCCGCCGTCCGCCAGGCCTACAGCCCCTACTCGCCCTCCAGCCGGCTGTTCTTCAACGAACTGCACGCCGCGCCGCGCCAGGTCTTCGGCCAGGCCGCGGTGGAGCGGGCCATCGCCGAGGCCGGGCTGGGCGAGGAACTGCACGAGCTGGAAAGCCTGCCCCTGGTGGACTGGCCAGGCAGCGCCCGGGCCCGCGAGCGCCTGCTGCGGCAACTGCATGGCGGCTTCGCCCGGGCCGACGCCGGCCTGCAGCGTGACTTCCAGCGCTTCCGCCACGAGGGTGGCGAGGCCCTGCTGCAGCACTGCTGCTTCCAGGCCCTGCAACGCCGCCGCGGCGAGGCCGGCGACGGCCTGGACTGGCGCCACTGGCCGGCGGCCTTCCTCCGCCCGGAGGCCGAAGGCGTGCGCCAGTTCCTGCTCGAACAGCCGGAGGAAATCGACTTCCAGCAGTTCTGCCAATGGCTGCTGGCGCGCTGCCTGCAACACACCCAGCGGGCGGCGCGCGACGCCGGCATGGGCATCGGCCTGATCGCCGACCTCGCGGTTGGCGCCGACCCGCGCGGCAGCCAGGCCTGGATGCGGCAAGACGAACTGCTGGCCGGGGTCAGCGTCGGCGCCCCGCCCGACGTGCTCAACCGCGCCGGGCAGAACTGGGGCATCTGCGCCTTCTCGCCCCACGGCCTGCGCCTGCACGGCTACCGTGCCTTCATCGAGATGCTGCGGGCCAACCTGCGCTACCCCGGCGGCCTGCGCATCGACCACGTGCTGGGGCTGCGCCGCCTGTGGGTGATCCCCGAGGGCGCGCCGCCGGAAGCCGGCGCCTACCTGGAATACCCGCTGGACGACCTGCTCCGGCTCATTTGCCTGGAGGCACGGCGGGCCCGGGCGCTGATCATCGGCGAAGACCTCGGCACCATCCCCGAGGGCCTGCGCGAGCGGCTCGCCAAACACGGCATCCTGGGCATGCGGGTGCTGCTGTTCGAGCAGGCCGGCGGCCACTTCCACGCCCCGGCGCACTGGCCGGACGCGGCCCTGGCCACCACCACCACCCACGACCTGCCGAGCCTGGAGGGCTGGCGCCAGGGCCACGACATCGACTGGCGCGAGCGCCTGGGCCAGCGTAACGAGGAACAGGCACGGCACGACCGCGAGGAACGCCAGCGGGACGTCCAGGGCCTGGCCCGGGCGCTGGCCGGGAACGGCATCGCCCGCGAGCCGCTGGACGGCGCCATCGAGTTCGTCGGCCGCACCCCGGCGCCGCTGGTGCTGCTGCCCCTGGAAGACGCCCTGGGCAGCGTCGAGCAGCCCAACCTGCCCGGCCCCGGCGACGAACACCCGAACTGGCGCCAGCGCTACCCGGCCCGGGCCGGGCAGATGCTCGACATCCCCGCGGTGAACGCGCGCCTGGAACGCCTGGACCAGGCGCGCCGGGGGCACGACTCATGAACGCCATCCGCGCCACCCTGCGCCTGCAGTTCAACCGCGACTTCACCCTGGACGACGCCCTGCCCTGGCTGGACTACTTCGCCGAACTGGGCATCAGCCACCTCTACGCCTCGCCGCTGCTCACCGCCCAGCCCGGCTCCGGCCACGGCTACGACGTGGTCGACCCCACCCGCATCAACCCCGAGCTGGGCGGCGAGGCGGCCCTGCGCCGGCTGGTCGGCGGCCTGCGCCTGCACGGCATGGGGCTGATCGTCGACACCGTGGCCAACCACATGCGCATCGGCCAGGCCAACCCCTGGTGGCAGGACGTGCTGCGCTGGGGCCTGGCCAGCCCCTACGCGCACTTCTTCGACATCCACTGGCGCAGCGACGACCCGCTGCTGGACCGCCAGGTGCTGCTGCCCTGCCTGGGCGGCGACTACCTCGACGAACTGCGGGCCGGGCGCATCCGCCTGGGCTTCGCCGAGCACGCCGGCTGCTTCCAGCTGCACTACGGCGAGCAGTGCTTCCCGGTGTGCCCGGCCACCTACGGGATGATCCTGGTGCACGCCGGCGAAGGCCCGCTGTACGAACTGGCGCCGCGTTTCGCCGAACTGCGCGGCCACCCCCAGGCCCGCGTGCTGGCCACCGCCCTGTGCCGGCGCCTGGCGGCGCTGCTGGGCGATGGGGCGCTGTGCGAACGCCTGCTGGGCTTCTACCAGGTGGCCGAGGGCCAGGACTGGCGGCCCCTGCACCGCCTGCTGGAGCACCAGCACTACCGCCTGGCCAACTGGCGGGTGGCGGCCGACGACATCAACTGGCGGCGCTTCTTCGACATCAATGAACTGGTCGGCCTGCGCGTGGAACTGCCGGACGTGTTCGGCGCCTGCCACGCCTACCTCCTGGAAATGATGCAGGAAGGCCTGGTGGACGGCCTGCGCATCGACCACGTCGACGGCCTGGCCGACCCGCGCGGCTACTGCCGGCGCCTGCGCCGGGCGTTCCGCGACGGGGCGGCGCCGCTGTACGTGGAGAAGATCCTCGCCGTCGGCGAACGGCTGCCGACGGACTGGCGGGTGGACGGCAGCAGCGGCTACGACTTCATGAACCAGGTGTCGCTGCTGCAGCACGACCCACGCGGCGAAATCCCCCTGCGGGCGCTCTGGGAACAGACCAGCGGCCGCCGCCGGGGTTTCGATGACGAACGCCTGGCGGCCCGCGAATGGGTGCTGGGCGGCGCCTTCGCCGGCGACCTGGAAGGCATGGCCCAGGAGCTCTGGCAACTGGCGCGTACCGACCTGGCCAGCCGCGATCTGCCCCTGGGCTCCATCCGCCGTGCGCTGTTCCAGCTGCTGCGGGCCTTCCCGGTGTACCGCACCTACGCCGGCGCCTGCGGCCGTTCGGCCCAGGACCGGCGCTATTTCGAACAGGCCCGCGCCGCCGCGGAGGAACGCCTGGACGAGCATGACCGGCGCACCCTGGCCTGGCTCGACCGGGTGCTGGGCGGCGAGCCCCAGCGCGCGGTGCCGCCCGGGCCGCTGCGGCAGAAGCGCCGGCAGGTGCTGGCGCGCTTCCAGCAACTGACCCCGCCCATCGCCGCCAAGGCCCTGGAAGATACCGCCTGCTACCGCCACGCCGCCGCCCTGGGGCGCAACGACGTGGGCTTCGACCCGCAGCGCCTGGCGGCGCCACCCGCGGAATTCCACGCCGCCTGCCAGGCGCGCCTGGCCGAATTCCCCCGCGCCCTGCTGGCCACCGCCACCCACGACCATAAGCGCGGCGAGGACTGCCGCGCCCGCCTGGCCGCGCTGAGCGAACGCGCCCCCTGGTTCGCCGAGCAGGTCGCGCAGTGGCTCCCCCTGGCCGCGGCCCTGCGCCACCCCGGGACGCCCCATGCGCCCAGCGGCGGCGACGAGCTGATCCTCTACCAGTGCCTGCTGGCCAGTTGGCCCCACGAGCTGGCCGAGGACGACGCCGAGGGGTTGCGCGCCTACCACCGGCGCATCGCCCAGTGGCAGCTCAAGGCGCTGCGCGAAGCCAAGCTGGAAACCGACTGGAGCGCCCCCGTGCAGGCCTATGAAAATGCCTGCGCGGACTTCCTCGACGCCCTGCTCCTGCAACCCGCCGGCCGGGAACTGCGCGGCGCCGTGGCCGCGGCGGCCCGGGCTCTGATGCCCGCCGGCGCCCTCAACGGCCTGGCCCAGTGCCTGCTGCGCTGCACCGCCCCCGGGGTGCCGGACCTGTACCAGGGCTGCGAGTTCTGGGACTTCAGCCTGGTGGACCCGGACAACCGCCGCACCCCGGACTACGCCCGGCGCCAGGCCACCCTGCAAGCGAACCCCGACTGGCCGCAGCTGCTGGAGCACTGGCGCGACGGGCGCATCAAGCAGGCCCTGCTGCACCAGGCGCTGCAGCTGCGCCGGCGCTGGCCGCAACTGTTCGAGCACGGCGGCTACCAGCCCCTCGACCTGCACGGCGAGCACGCCGGCTGCCTGCTCGCCTTCCTGCGCAGCCATGCCGGCCGGCACCTGCTGGTGCTGGTGCCGCGGCTGTGCGCGGGCCTGCTGGAAGAAGACACGCCGCTGCCGCGGGTGGGCGCCGAGCGCTGGGGCGACACCCGCGTGCGCCTGCCGGCCGGGCTGGCCGGCCGCCACTGGCAGGGCCTGGCCGGCGGGCACCGCGACGACGACGCCGAACTGGCGGTGGCCGCCCTGCTGGGCGAGTTGCCGGCCAACCTGCTGACCTGCGCCGACGAGGAGGCAAGCCCATGAACATCGACGAACGCCGGGTACGCGAACTGGCCCACCAGATCTGGGAATCCGAAGGCCGCCCCGAGGGCCAGGCCGAACGCCACTGGCGGATGGCCCGCAGCCTGGCCGAGGCCGAGCAGGAACAGATCGCCCAGCGCGAGGCCCCCGGCGAGGCGCCGGAGAAGCCGGCCCTGCTGCAGAAACCGCCGCGGCGCAAGGGCAAGCTGCCCGCCGCCGACCCCGAGCGCCCTGACGAGGGCTGAGCCCGGCGCCTTCCCCGCCCCATCGGCAAGCAGAGGACCCCCTCATGAGCAAACGCTCGCACTCGCGAGTCACCGAAGGCCGCCCCTTCCCCCTGGGTGCCACCTGGGACGGCCTGGGCGTCAACTTCGCGCTGTTCTCGGCCCACGCCACCCGCGTCGAACTATGCCTGTTCGACGCCAGCGGCAAGCGCGAGCTGGAACGCATCGAGCTGCCCGAATACAGCGACGAGATCTGGCACGGCTACCTGCCCGACGCCCACCCCGGGCAGATCTACGGCTACCGCGTGCACGGCCCCTTCGAGCCGGACGCCGGGCACCGCTTCAACCCCAACAAGCTGCTGATCGACCCCTACGCCCGCCAACTGGTGGGCCAGCTGCGCTGGTCCGAGGCGCTGTTCGGCTACACCATCGGCTCGCCCGACGCGGACCTGAGCTTCGACACGCGCGACAGCGCGCCTTTCGTGCCCAGGTGCAAGGTCATCGACCCGGCCTTCACCTGGGGCGAGCAGCAGTTCACCCGCATCCCCTGGGACGAGACGCTGCTCTACGAGGCGCACCTGCGCGGCATCAGCATGCGCCACCCGACGGTGCCCGAGCGCCTGCGCGGCACCTGCGCGGGGTTGATGAACGCCGAGCTGATCAAGCACCTGCGCCACCTGGGCATCACCAGCCTGGAGCTGCTGCCGGTGCACGGCTTCGTCGACGACAAGCACCTGCTGGAAAAGGGCATGAGCAACTACTGGGGCTACAACAGCATCGCCTTCTTCGCCCCCCACGCCCGCTACCTGGCCAGCGGCCAGGTCAACGAGTTCAAGGAAATGGTGGCGCACCTGCACGACGCCGGCATCGAGCTGATCCTCGACGTGGTCTACAACCACACCGCCGAGGGCAACGAGCTGGGCCCGACGCTGAGCATGCGCGGCATCGACAACGTCTCCTACTACCGCCTGCAGGCCGACGACCGGCGCTACTACGTGAACGACTCCGGCACCGGCAACACCCTGGACCTCAGCCACCCCTGCGTGCTGCAGATGGTCACCGACTCGCTGCGCTACTGGGCCACCGAGATGCGCGTGGACGGCTTCCGCTTCGACCTCGCCTCCATCCTCGGCCGCTACGCCGAAGGCTTCGACGAGCGCCACAGCTTCCTGGTGGCCTGCCGCCAGGACCCGCTGCTCAGCCACCGCAAGCTGATCGCCGAACCCTGGGACTGCGGCCCCGGCGGCTACCAGGTGGGCCGCTTCCCGCCCGGCTGGGTGGAATGGAACGACCGCTTCCGCGACACCCTGCGCAGCTACTGGCGCGGCGACGAGGGCCAGCTGCCGGATCTGGCGCGGCGCCTCACCGCCTCCGGCGACCTGTACAACCATCGCGGCCGCCGGCCCTACGCCTCGGTCAACTTCATCACCGCCCACGACGGCTTCACCCTGCGCGACGTGGTGTCCTACGACCACAAGCACAACGAGGCCAACGGCGAGGACAACCGCGACGGCCACGACGACAACCGCTCCTGGAACCACGGCGAGGAAGGCCCCACGGGCGACCCGGCGATCCGCCAGCTGCGCCTGCGGCAGATGTGCAACCTGATGGCCACCCTGCTGCTGGCCCAGGGCACCCCCATGCTGCTGGCCGGCGACGAGTTCAGCCGCACCCAGCAGGGCAACAACAACGTCTACTGCCAGGACAACGAACTGGGCTGGATCGACTGGAACCTCGACGACGAGGGCCGCCAGCTGCAGGCCTTCACCCGCTACCTGATCCGCCTGCGGCGGCGCTACCCGATCCTGCGCCGCGGGCGCTTCCTGGTCGGCGAGTACAACGCCGAGCTGGGGGTGAAGGACGTGACCTGGCTGGCCCCCGACGGCCGCGAGATGACCCAGGAAGACTGGGAAACGCCCCAGGCCCGCTGCCTGGGAATGCTCCTGGACGGCCGCGCGCAACCCACCGGCATCCGCCGCAGCGGCGCCGACGCCACCCTGCTGCTGTTGCTCAATGCCCACCACGAGCCGCTGCAGTTCCAGCTCCCCGGCGTGGCCCAGGGCCGCGACTGGCAATGCCTGCTGGACACCATGGCCGAGCCGCCGGCCCTGGACGACGGCCTGGTGCACGGCTTCGACGCCGCCTTCGAACTGGGCCCGCGGGCGCTGGCGTTGTTCGTGTTGCGCAAGGAGGGGGATGGGTGACGGGCGTGGTTTCCCGTAGGGCGCATAACGCCTACGGCGTTATCCGCCGTTTGCGTCGGGCCCGGGTGCATGGAACGACGGCGGATAACCGCGAACGGTTATTCGCCCTACGAACCTGCCGGCTGACGCTGTGTTATCCGCGTTCGGCGCCAGCACACCCTCCCCCGGACAATCGGATGAAATCCGCCTGAACGGTGCCCCCGGCGCCCAGTCGGAAGCTATAGGCGCCCGCGAAGGCGTCCCCAACCGCAACCGCTATGGAGGACAGCATGAAAATCAGCGAAATCATGACGCGCAACGTCCAGACCACCGCCCCCGACACCTCGCTGCAAGAGGCCGCCGCGGCCATGGCACGGATCGACAGTGGCGCCTTGCTGGTCAACGACGGCGACCGCCTGGTGGGCATGGTCACCGACCGCGACATCGTCGTCCGCGCGGTGGCCGCCGGGCTGGGGGTGGATACCCCGGTGTCGCGGGTGATGAGCGGCGACATCCACTACTGCTTCGAGGACGAGGAAGTGCAGCACGTGGCCCGCAACATGGCGCAGGTGAAGATGCGCCGGCTGCCGGTGCTGACCCGCGAGAAGCGCCTGGTGGGCGTGGTCTCCCTCGGCAACATCGCCGCCTGCCGCGACGCCCAGGCCAGCGACACCGTGCTGCGCGGCGTGGCCCAGGCCCACTGACCAGCCCCCTGGCCACGGCGCCGCCCGGGCCGTGGCCGGCCGCACAGCGGGAGAACGACATGAAAGCTGTGGTATTCCACGACGTCGGCGACATCCGCCTGGACGAGGTCCCGGAGCCGACGCTGCGCCAGCCCAACGACGCCATCGTGCGCCTCACCGCCTCGGCGATCTGCGGCACCGACCTGCACTTCGTGCGCGGCAGCGTGGGCGGCATGAAGCCCGGCACCATCCTCGGCCACGAAGGCGTGGGCATAGTCGAGGAACTGGGCGACGAGGTGCGCAACCTGCAGGTGGGCGACCGGGTGGTGGTCCCCTCCACCATCGCCTGCGGCAACTGCGTGTACTGCCGCGCCGGCTACTACGCCCAGTGCGACGTCGCCAACCCCGGCGGCCAGCGCGCCGGCACCGCCTTCTTCGGCGGGCCCGAGGTCAACGGCGCGTTCCACGGGCTGCAGGCCGAGAAGGCGCGCATCCCCTACGCCAACATCGGGCTCATCCGCCTGCCCTCGCAGATCAGCGACGACCAGGCGATCCTGCTGTCCGACATCTTCCCCACCGGCTGGTTCGGCGCCGAGCTGGCCGAGGTGGGCAGCGGCGACACGGTGGCGGTGTTCGGTTGCGGCCCGGTGGGCCAGTTCGCCATCGCCAGCGCGCTGCTGAAGGGCGCCTCGCGGGTGTTCGCCATCGACCGCCACCCTGACCGCCTGCACATGGCCCGCCAGCAGGGCGCGGAGGTGATCGACTTCGAGCGCGAGGACCCGCTGCAGGCGCTGCTCTGGCTCACCGACGGCATCGGCGTGGACCGCGCCATCGACGCCGTCGGGGTGGATGCCGAGCGCAGCCACGGCGAGGTCACCCCGGCGCCCAGTGAAGGCCACGAGTCGCCCTGGACGCCGGGCAACGCGCCGGCCCAGGTGCTCGACTGGGCGGTGGCCGGCCTGGCCAAGGCCGGCACCCTCGGCATCATCGGCGTGTACGGGCCGGACTCGCGGACCTTCCCCATCGGCATCGCGATGAACCGCAACCTGACGCTGAAGATGGGCAACTGCCACCACCGCAAGTACATCCCGCGGCTGATCGAACTGGTGCTGAGCGGGCGCATCGACCCGGCCAAGGTGCTCACCCAGGTCAAGCCCATCAGCGACGCCATCGCCGCCTTCGAGGCGTTCGACCAGCGCCGGACCGGCTGGGTGAAGGTGGAACTGCAACCGCAGCGCCGGCACGCCGCCGCGGGCGACGAGGAACGCGTCCGCCAGCCGGCGCCGCCCGCCACGGAGTGACGCCATGGGAACGGACGGCCTGCACATCGGCATTTCCGGCTGGCGCTACGCCCCCTGGCGCGGCGAGTTCTACCCCAAGGGCCTGCCCCAGCGCGAGGAGCTGCGCTATGCCTCCCATGCCTTCGCCAGCATCGAGCTGAACGGTTCCTTCTACGGCCTGCAGACGCCCGAGCGCTACCGCCAATGGAAGGCGCAGACCCCCGAGGGCTTCCGCTTCAGCGTCAAGGGCCCGCGCTTCGTCACCCACCTGCGGCGCCTGCGCGAGCCGGAACAGGGCCTGGCCAACTTCTTCGCCTCCGGCCCCCTGGAGCTGGACGAGAAGCTCGGCGCCTTCCTCTGGCAGCTGCCGCCCAGCCTGGCCTACAGCGGCGAACTGCTGGAGGAGTTCCTCGCCCTGCTGCCACGCGACAGCCATGCGGCGGCCGAACTGGCGGGCTCCGCGGACGAGCGCCTGCGCCACGGGCAGCGCCCGCCGGGCAGGCGCTTCCCTTTGCGCCATGCCCTGGAGGTGCGCCACAAGAGCTTCTGCACCCCCGGCTTCACCGACCAGCTGCGCCGGCACGGCGTGGCCCTGGTAATGGCCGACGCGCCGTCGAAGTGGCCCTACGCCGAGGACCTCACCGCCCCGGACTTCACCTACCTGCGCCTGCACGGCGCCGAGGAACTCTATGCCAGCGGCTACGGCGAGAAGGCCCTGCGCCGCTGGTGCGAGCGCATCCGCCTGTGGCGCAACGGCCTGCAGCCCGCGGATGCCGAGCTGATCGACGCGGACAGGCGCGGCGACCGCCGGCACCGCGAGCTGTACTGCTACTTCGACAACGACATCAAGGTGCGCGCGCCCTTCGATGCCTTCCGCCTGATGCAGCTGCTCGACGTCCACCTGCCGCAGCAGCAGGTGCCGGGCGCCGCGGTGGAGGGCTGGGCATGAACCAGCCGGCCCGCACCGGCGCCGGCCAGGCGATGGCCAGCGGCCTTTCGCTGCGGGTACTGACGGTGAACACCCACAAGGGCTTCAACGCCTTCAACCGCCGCTTCATCCTCCACGAGCTGCGCGAGGCGGTGCGCGCCACCGCGGCGGACCTGGTGTTCCTCCAGGAAGTGCACGGCGAGCACCAGCTGCACGCCGGGCGCCACCCCGGCTGGCCGGCCACGCCGCACTACGAGTTCCTCGCCGACAGCATGTGGCCGGCCTTCGCCTACGGCCGCAACGCCGTCTACCCCGAGGGCCACCACGGCAACGCCCTGCTCTCGCGCTACCCGATCCTCAGCCACGACAACCACGACATCTCCATCGCCGGCAACGAGCAGCGCGGCCTGCTGCACGCCTGCATCGACCTGCCCGGCAGCGCCCCGCTGCATGCCGTGTGCGTGCACCTGGGGCTGCGCGAGGCGCAGCGGCGGCAGCAACTGGCGCTGCTCTGCCGCCTGGTGGAAAGCCTCCCCGCCCAGGCGCCGCTGATCGTCGCCGGCGACTTCAACGACTGGCGCTGCCAGGCCGGCGCCCTGCTCGCCGGCTGCGGCCTGGCGCCGGCCTTCGCCCACAAGGCGGGCGCCCCGCGCAGCTTCCCGGCGCGCTGGCCGCTGCTGCGCCTGGACCGCATCTACCTGCGCAACCTGCGGGTGCACGCCAGCCAGGTGCTGGGCGGCCGGCCCTGGCCGCACCTGTCCGACCATCTTCCCCTGCTCGCCGAGGTGAGCCCATGAACGAGCGCTGGCACGCGGGCAACCGTGTCGAACTGCTGGTCAACGGCGAGGCCTTCTACCCGCGGGTGTTCGAGGCCATCGCCAGGGCCCGCCGCGAGGTGCTGCTGGAGACCTTCATCATCTACGAGGACAAGGTCGGCCTGGCCTTGCGCAAGGCACTGCTGGCGGCGGCCCGGCGCGGCGTGCGGGTCGAGCTGATCGTCGACGGCTACGGCACCGCCGACCTGGGCACGGACTACATCGGCAGCCTGCTGGAGGCCGGGGTGCGCCTGCACCTGTTCGACCCGCGCCCGCGGCTGCTGGGCCTGCGCACCAACCTGTTCCGCCGCCTGCACCGCAAGCTGCTGGTGGTGGACGGCAGCACCGCCTTCGTCGGCGGCATCAACTTCAGCGCCGACCACCTGGCCGACTTCGGCACCATGGCCAAGCAGGACTACGCGGTGCTGGTGCAGGGCCCGGTGGCCCAGGAGATCCGCCAGGCCAGCCTGGCCCTGCTGGAGGAGTACGGCAGCACCCCCGAGCGGCTGCCGCCCGGCCTGCCGAGCCTGGCCGGCGAGACCCGCGCCTGCCTGGTGCTGCGCGACAACGGCCCGCGCAGCACGGCCATCGAGCGGCACTACCTGGCGGCGATCCAGGGCGCGTGCCGGCGGCTGACCATCGCCAATGCCTATTTCTTCCCCGGCTACCGCCTGCTGCGGGCGCTGCGCCAGGCCGCGCAGCGCGGCGTGGAGGTGCGCCTGATCCTCCAGGGCCTGCCGGACATGCCGCTGGTGCGCCTGTGCAGCAAGCTGCTCTACGACACCCTGCTGCGCGATGGCGTACGGATCTACGAGTACTGCGACCGCCCGCTGCACGGCAAGGTGGCGGTGGCCGACGGCCGCTGGGCCACGGTGGGTTCGAGCAACCTGGACCCGCTGAGCCTGTCGCTGAACCTGGAGGGCAACCTGATGATCGACGACGCGGGTTTCGCCCAGGAGCTGGAAGCGCACCTGGACGCCCTGGCCCGCGACAACTGCCGGCGCATCAGCCGCAAGGTGGCGCGCCGCGGCTACTGGTGGCGCGCGCCCCTGGTGTTCCTGAGCTTCCACTTCCTGCGCCATTTCCCGGCCATCGCCGGGCAGTTGCCGGCGCACCGGCAGAAGCTGCGCTCGCCACGGGGGCTGGATGGCGAGCCGGCGGCGGACGCCCCGCGGGTGCGGCCATGAACGCCGCCGCGCCGCGGGAGCGGCACAAGCAGGCCTGGAAGCTGGCCCGGCGTGGGCTCTCCATCGCCCTGCTGGTGCTGCTGCCGGTGCTGCTGTTCCTGCTGATCCGCGCCACCGACTGGCAGGAGGTGTTCCACCTGCTGCGCGAGTACCGCGCCACCACCCTGCTCCTGGGGCTGGCCATCAGCCTGGCCAGCTACGCGGTGTTCAGCAGCTTCGACGTGCTCAGCCGCTACTACATCGGCCACCCGCTGCCGGTGCGGCGGGTATTCACCGTGGCCTTCGTGTGCAACGCCTTCAACCTCAACCTCAGCTCCTGGGTCGGCGGCGTGGCCCTGCGCTACCGCCTGTACGGCCGCCTGGGCATGAGCGCGGCGGACATCACCCGCATCCTCAGCTTCAGCCTGGTGACCAACTGGTACGGCTACCTGCTGCTGGCCGGCGCGCTGTTCGTCGCCGGCTACCCCGACCTGCCGGACGACTGGCCGGTGGGCCGCAACGGCCTGCGGCTGATCGGCGCCCTGCTGCTGGCCCTGGGCGTGGCCTACCCCCTGGCCTGCCGCTTCGCCCGGCGCCGCGCCTGGGGCTGGCGGCAGTACAGCCTGGCCCTGCCGAGCTGGCGCCTGGCGCTGCTGCAGGGCGCCATGGGGGCGGCCAACTGGTCGCTGATGGCGCTGCTGGTGAGCGTGCTGCTGCCGGACAGGGCCAGCTACACGGAAGTGCTGGCGACCCTGCTGATCAGCAGCATCGCCGGGGTGGTGCTGCACGTGCCCGCCGGGCTGGGGGTGCTGGAGGCGGTGTTCATCGCGATCCTCCACGACCACCTGGGTCGCGGCACCCTGCTGGCGGCGCTGATCGGCTACCGGGTGCTGTACTTCCTGGTGCCGCTGTTCCTCGCCTGCCTGGTCTACCTCTGGCTGGAACGCCGGGCCCGCCGCCTGCGCCGCCGCCAGCGACGCCTGGCGCGGGCGGCGGAGAATGCGCCGTAGGATGGGGGTCGTGCTTCGGACCGGTTATGGTTATCCGCCGTCATCCGTGCCACCGGGGCGTCCGGCATGGCCGGCGAGTCCAATCGCGGACGGAGTCCGCTCCTACGCGGGCCGAGCCATGCCATTCCCCTGTAGGAGCGCGCCCTGCGCGCGAATCGCGGGCAGGGCCCGCTCCTACATCCGTGCTTCCTGGAATTGTAGGAGCAACTGTCTATTGGGTTTGGGTGTAGCGCGCCGCTCCGAGTGCATGGATGTCTCTCGTTTCGCCCCCTCGGGCGAGTCCCTTTTGTCAATCGCCACAAAAGGAACCAAAAAGGCTTGCCCCGACATACGGGCCCGATGGAGCCGGGCTACCCTCGCGAATTCCCCCGCAACGGAGGCCCGCCCCGACAGCACGTCCCTGTGCTGATCGGGGCTCTCGCGACATCCATGTCGCATGACCTCCTGAGCGCCGGTTTCGCTCGGCCTTCT
>NZ_QGSL01000107.1:321673-368315 GCF_003176655.1 Pseudomonas sp. RW407
CGTCCGCGATTCTGTCGGCAAAGCCGGGCGCGACGATGGGTATCGCTTCGCTCAACCCATCCTACGAAAAGCGCTGAGGTGCGGTCGGAGCGGGGGGCTCAGCGGTAGACGCCGTCCTTGCCGTGGGCCGCCATGGCGCGGTTGCCGCGTTCGGCGATCAGCAGGTCGGGCTTCACCAGTTCGATGCCGGTGGCCTTCAGCTTCGGCAGTTCGCGCAGCAGCACCCGCAGGGTGGCCGGGCGCGGGTGGCCGATCAGCAGCGCCGAGCCCTGCTTGCGCGCCAGGGCCACGCCGGTCTGCAACTGGCGGGCGATGCTTTCCTCATCCGCCTGGTCGTCGAGGAAGACGTCGCGGGACAGGCTGGCCAGGCCGCGCTTCTGGGCCTCGGCGGCGGCCACCGTGGCGGCGCTGGTGCGGCTGTCGAGGAAGAACAGGTGGCGTTCCTGCAGGGTGCCCATGAGCAGGTCCATGCCGGCGCGGTCGGCGGTCATGCGGCTGCCTTCGTGGTTGTTCACGCCCTGCACGAAGGGCACCGCGGCCAGTGCCGCGTCCAGGCGCCGGGCGAGTTCCGCCTGTGGCAGGCCCGGGCGCCAGGCGTAGGGGCCGCCGGCCGGGTCCATCGGCAGGTGCAGGATCAGGGTGCGCCCGCGCTGGTGGGCTTCGCGGGCCAGTTCGGTGGCGTGCGGGGTGTCCGGCATGATCGCCAGGGCCACCGCCGCGGGCAGTTCGAACACCTGGCGGTCGCGCGCCAGGTTCTGCCCGAGGTCGTCGATCACCACGCTCAGCAGGGGCCTGGCCTGCGCCTGGCCGAGCAGGGCGGCCAGGCACAGGCCGAACAGCAGCCGTGCCCGGCGCACCGGTCAGTTGCCGCGGCTGACGCTGAGCCCCTTCAGCAGGCTGAGGGCCTGGCTCAGCTGGAAGTCGCTGTCCTGCGGGGCGGCCGCCGGCGCCTTGCCCGACTGCGTCGGACGGTCCTTGCCGCCGTTGCCGTTGGCCAGGTGGCCCTGCAGGTCGGCTTCCTTGAAGCCTTCGAAGTCGCTCTGCTCTCGGGTGACCTTGGCGCGTTCCACCTCGATGTCCGGGACTATGCCCTGGGCCTGGATGGAGCGGCCGTTGGGAGTGTAGTAGAGCGCGGTGGTCAGCTTCAGGGCGCGGTCGTTGTTCAGCGGCAGCACGGTCTGCACCGAGCCCTTGCCGAAGCTGTCGGTGCCCATGAGGATGGCGCGTTTCTGGTCCTGCAGGGCGCCGGAGACGATCTCCGCGGCCGAGGCGGTGCCGCCGTTGATCAGCACCACCAGTTGCACGCCCTCGCTGGGGTCGGCCGGGTCGGCGGAGAAGCGCAGCTCGGAGTTGGCGATGCGGCCCTTGGTGTAGACGATCAGGCCCTTGGTGAGGAAGGCGTCGGCCACTTCCACCGCGGACTGCAGCACGCCGCCGGGGTTGTTGCGCAGGTCCAGGACCAGGCCCTTGAGCTTGCCCTTGTTGTCCTTCTTCAGCTGCGCCAGGGCCTTGACCACCTCGTCGCCGGTGTTGACCTGGAACTGGGTGATGCGCAGGTAGCCGTAGTTCGGCTCCAGCAGCTGGGTCTTGACGCTCTTGACCTTGATGATGGCGCGCTTGAGGCTGACGTCGAACGGCCTGCCGCCGCCGCGCACTATGGTCAGGGTGATGGACGAGCCGGGCTTGCCGCGCATGCTGTCCACCGCCTCGTTCATCGACTGGCCCTTGGTCGGCTTGCCGTCGATCTGCACGATCAGGTCGCCGGGCTGGATGCCTGCCGCGGCCGC
The DNA here is from genome assembly GCF_003176655.1 of Pseudomonas sp. RW407. Taxonomy (NCBI): domain Bacteria; kingdom Pseudomonadati; phylum Pseudomonadota; class Gammaproteobacteria; order Pseudomonadales; family Pseudomonadaceae; genus Pseudomonas; species Pseudomonas sp. RW407. The sequence continues at coordinate 323,461 of NZ_QGSL01000107.1, forward strand.
CGGGGTGTCGTCGATCGGCGACACCACCTTGATGAAGCCGTCCTCGGTGCCCACCTCGATGCCCAGGCCGCCGAATTCGCCGCTGGTGCTTTCCTGCAGCTCGGCGAACTCTTCCGGGTCCAGGTAGGCCGAGTGCGGGTCGAGGTTGCTGAGCATGCCCTTGATGGCGTTCTCCAGCAGGGTCTTGTCGTCCACCGGCTCGACGTAGGCGGCCTTCACCCGGTCCAGGACCTCGGCGAAGGTACGCAGTTCGTCCAGCGGCAGCGGCGCCTCCTTGCCGCTGGCCGCAGCGGGCGCGGCGGGCGGTGTCTCGGCGGCCTGGGCCGCCCCGATACCGAGCAGCAGGGCCAGGGTGATGAGACGGAAGCGATGCGACATGTTTGGCTCCTAAGGCGTGTCCGCTGCTTATCCTTGCGTGCGGCACCAGGTAGTGGGGTCCGTCGGGCGGCCCTGATGACGAATGGCGAAATACACCGCCGGAGTGTCCTGCCCGCCGCTGGTGCCGACAGTGGCGATGGGATCACCGGCCTTGACCGTATCCCCGGCGCCTTTCAGAAGACTCTGATTATGACCATAAAGGCTCAGGTATCCACCACCGTGGTCGAGGATAACCAGTAGCCCCGCGCCGCGCAGCCAGTCGGCGAACACCACCCTCCCACCATGCACGGCGCGTACCGTGCTGCCGGCGCTGGCGCCGATCAGCACGCCGTCCCAGGTGGCGCGCGGGTCGTCGCCACGCGGGCTGCCGAAGCGCGCCAGGATGCGGCCGTTGACCGGCCAGGGCAGTTTGCCGCGGGTGGCGTCGAAGGCGCCGCCGAAGCCGGTGCCGCTGGACACCAGCGGGCCGCTGTAGTCCGCGCGGGGCTTGGCGGGCTTGTCGCTGCCGCCGCTGCTGGCCATCTCGCGTTCGCGGCGGGCCCGCTCGCGTTCGGCGGCCAGGGCGCGCTGGCGCGCTTCCTCGGCTTCGCGGGCCTGGCGGGCCAGGGTTTCCTCGATGGTCTTGAGCACCTTGTTCAGTTCCGCCTGGGCCTGCTGGCGGTCCTGGAGCTTGCGGTTGCTGTCGCTGTAGTCGCTGTTGAGCTTGGCCAGGGCTTCCTGGCGCTGCTTGCGCGCCTCGGCCAATTCCTGGCGGCGGGACTCGAGGTCCTGCTGCTGGGCCAGTTGCTGGCTCTTCTGGGTGGTGATGTCGCGCTCGACGTTCTCCAGCTGGCGCAGGGTCTCGTTGAAGGCGGCGAGCTGTTCCAGGCGCGCGCGGTTGATGTAGTCGTAGTAGGTGAGGGTGCGGCTGAACTTCTCGGGGTGTTCCTGGTTCAGCAGCAGCTTGAGGTATTCCTCGCGGCCGCTCTGGTACGCGGCGCGGGCCTGGATGCCGATCAGCCTTTGTTGCTCAAGGCGCGCGCCCTGGAGTTTTTTTTTCTCCTCGTCCAGGCGCTGCAGCTCCTTTTCGCTCTTCTCCAGCTCCTCCTGCAGCGCCTTGACCTGCTTCTCCAGGTCGCCCATCTGGGTCTCGGTGGACTTGAGCTGCTTCTGCACCCCGGATTTCTCTTCCTGGATGCCGCTGAGGGTCTTCTTCAGCTCGGCGATGTCTTTCTGCGTCTGCTCGATCTGCTTCTGCGTCTCGGCGCGATCGTCGGCGACGGCCGCCAGCGGGCTCAGCAGGCAGATCAGTAGCAGGGAGGCGAGGGCGCGATGCATGGAGTGGCGGGCACCTGAGGGCGGGGTCGGCCTAGTATGCATAAAAAAATCGTTACAAGCTGCAAGGCGCGAGCGGCGAGTGAAAAGCGTCACGCCGCCCGCGCCCCGCGGCGAGTCACTCCAGGGTGACGATGGAGGTGCCGGTCATCTCGGCCGGCACCGGCAGGCCCATCAGCGTCAGCATGGTCGGCGCCACGTCGGCCAGCACGCCGCCTTCGCGGATGCGCAGCTTGCGCTTGCCGACGTAGATGAAGGGCACCGGCTCGCAGGTGTGCGCGGTGTGCGCCTGGCCGGTGCTCTCGTCTTCCATCTGCTCGACGTTGCCGTGGTCGGCGGTGATCAGGGCTTCGCCGCCGACCTTGTCCAGCGCCGCGGCGATGCGCCCGACGCAGGTGTCCAGGCACTCCACGGCCTTGACCGCGGCCTCGAACACGCCGGTGTGGCCGACCATGTCGCCGTTGGCGTAGTTGACCACGATGACGTCGTAGCGCTGGTTCTCGATGGCCTCGACGATTTTGTCGGTGACTTCCGGCGCGCTCATCTCCGGCTGCAGGTCGTAGGTGGCGACCTTCGGCGAGGGGATGAGGATGCGTTCTTCGCCCTCGAAGGGCTCTTCGCGGCCGCCGGAGAAGAAGAAGGTGACGTGGGCGTACTTCTCGGTCTCGGCGATGCGCAGCTGGGTCTTGCCGTTCTTGGCCAGGTATTCGCCCAGGACGTTGTCCAGGGACTCGGGCTTGAAGGCGCTGGGCGCGGGGATGTTCGCCGCGTACTGGGTGAGCATCACGTACTCGGCCAGGTGCAGTTCGCGCCGGCGCGGGAATTCCTTGAAGCCCGGCTCGACGAAGGCGCGCGACAGTTCGCGGGCGCGGTCGGCGCGGAAGTTCATGAAGACCACGGCGTCGCCGTCTTCCACGCGCACCTGCTCGCCGATGCGGGTGGCCTTGACGAACTCGTCGCTCTCGCCGCGCGCGTAGGCGGCGTTGAGCGCGGCCACGGCGTTGTCGGCGGTGAATTCGGCCGCGCCTTCGGTGATCAGGTTGTAGGCGGCTTCGACGCGGTCCCAGCGGTTGTCGCGGTCCATGGCGAAGTAGCGGCCGATGATGCTGGCGGTGCGGCCCCTGCCGATGCGGGCGAAGGCTTCGTCGACCAGTTTCAGCGACGGCTCGGCGCTGCGCGGCGGGGTGTCGCGGCCGTCGAGGAAGGCGTGCAGGTAGATCTTCTGCGCGCCGCGCTGGGCGGCCAGTTCGGCCATGGCGACCAGGTGGTCCTGGTGGCTGTGCACGCCGCCGTCGGAAAGCAGGCCGAGGATGTGCACGGCCTTGCCGGCGCCCACGGCCTTGTCCACCGCGCCGGTCAGCACCGGGTTGTCGAAGAACTCGCCATCGCGGATGGCCTTGGTCACGCGGGTGAAGTCCTGGTAGACGACGCGCCCCGCGCCGAGGTTCATGTGGCCGACCTCGGAGTTGCCCATCTGCCCGTCCGGCAGGCCCACGTCCATGCCCGAACCGGAGATCAGGCCATTGGGCTGGGTGGCCAGCAGGCGGTCGAGGTTCGGCTTCTTCGCGGCGAAGATGGCGTTGTACTCGGGGCTGTCGCTATGGCCGAAGCCGTCCAGGATGATCAGGACCAAGGGTTTGGGCGATGCAGTCATAGGTGCGGCTCTTTCCAAAACGGGGGTCAGAAAAGGATCGGCATTTTACCGTCTGGGGGCGACGGGCGCCATGATTGGCAGGGTTCAGCCGTCAGGAGGGCGCGTGTATACTGGCCGGCATTTTTACCTGTGGATGCCTTGCGCCATGTCGTCGTTCCTTCCCCGTCTGATCGAATTCGCCACCCATCACTACCTGCTGGTCGGCGCCTTGGTGGTGCTCCTGGTCCTGCTCGCGCTGCACGAGCTGAACAAGGCCGGCCGCGCGCTGTCGACCCGCGAGCTGACCGCGCTGGTCAATGCCGAGCAGGGTGTCGTACTGGACATCCGCCCGAGCAAGGAGTTCTCCGGCGGCCACATCTCCGGCTCGCTGAACATTCCGGCCGACAAGCTGAACAGCCGCATGAGCGAGCTGGACAAGCACAAGGCCAAGACCATCATCGTGGTCGACGCCATGGGCCAGCACTCGGGCACCTGGTGCGGCGTGCTGAAGAAGGCCGGCTACAACGTGGCCAAGCTGGGCGGCGGCATCGGCAGCTGGCGCGGCGACAACCTGCCCCTGGTGAAGTGAGATGCAGGCGGTTCTGATATACACCACGGCCTGGTGCCCCTACTGTATCCGCGCCAAGGCGCTGCTGGACAGCAAGGGCGTGGCCTACGAGGAAATCGGCGTGGACGGCAAGCCCGACCTGCGCGCCGAAATGAGCCGCAAGGCCGGCCGTACCTCGGTACCGCAAATCTGGATCGGCAGCACCCACGTTGGCGGCTGCGACGATCTCTACGCGCTGGAACGCGCGGGCAAGCTGGATGCGCTGCTGTCGGCGTGATCCCCTATTACTGCAAACGAGCCACAAGAAGGTCCTGAAATGACTGAGCAAGCTAGCAACGGCGCCAACGAGCAAGAAAACGGCCCGCAGTTCTCCCTGCAGCGCATCTACATCCGCGACCTGTCCTTCGAGGCGCCCAAGGCTCCGGAAATCTTCCGCCAGGAATGGCAGCCGGCGATCAGCATGGACCTGAACACCCGCCAGAAGCAGCTCGACGGCGACTTCTACGAAGTGGTGCTGACCGTTTCGGTGACCGTGAAGAACAAGGAAGACGTGGCCTTCATCGTCGAAGTGCAGCAGGCCGGCATCTTCCTGATCAAGGGCCTGGACGCTTCCAGCATGAGCCACACCCTGGGCGCCTTCTGCCCGAACATCCTCTTCCCCTACGCCCGCGAAGCCCTGGACAGCCTGGTGGTACGCGGCTCGTTCCCGGCGCTGATGCTCTCGCCGGTGAACTTCGACGCCCTGTACGCCCAGGAAATCGCCCGCCTGCAGGCCTCCGGCGAGATTCCTTCGGTCCAGTAAGGTCCGTCGTAGCGAAGAAAGGCGCCCACGGGCGCCTTTTCTTTTGCCCGTGGTTTTTTGGCGATGACGTTTCTGCCGCACCTGTAGGAGCGGGCCTTGCCCGCGATTCGCGCGCAGGGCGCGCTCCTACGAAAAGCATCTCTGCGCGTTCAACTTTGGTGCGCGTGCACTAGCAAGGCGCCTTCTCGGCCAGCCTGCGCGGGCATTTCGGCCATGTCTTTTCTGCCTGGACGTCCACGGGGGAATTCTCTGAAAACCCCATGAATACTGGCCTGCGCGGCTGTGTTGAAGTGAAATCCCAGCCCTTTCGCAAAATTGGCACAGCCCCTGCAATGGTCCCAATGACGATTTCGGGGCCTCGGTACAGGCAGGCTGGGGAAACCCCACTTTTACACAAGGCGCGCCGCCGCGACCCGATGCGGTGGATGGCGCGAACGGTTCGGGGGTCCTGGTACAGGCAGGCCGGGGAAACCCCCTTTTTACACCGGAGGTCCGCAATGCGGCCTCCGCCCCTTTCGGGGCCCTCGGTTCAGGCAGGCCGGGGAATCCCCTTCTTTCTTCCCGAGGGTTGCCGCCGGCGCCCTCAGCGCAATTGCGGATGGACCCGCAGCACCCAGTCCCCGTCCTTCTCCTCGCTGTCCCAGCTACCGCCCAGGTGGCGGGTGGACAACAGGGTTATCCACAATTGTCCGTCGCGGTTCTCCACGCGCCAGCGCAGCGGCTGGCCGTCCAGGCGCATCTGGCCTTCCGTCGCCGCGCCCGCCGCCCGCACGCGCAGCGCCAGGGCGCCCTCGATCTGCCCGGCCTCGACCGTGGCGCGCTGGTCGAAGCGCAGCAGCAAGGTGCCCTCCTGCGCCTGTACGGCGAGCAGGCGCGGCTCGCCCGGGGTGGGGCCGGTGAGGCGGCCGAGCATCAGGCCGATCATCAGCCCGCCGATGGCCAGCGCCGAGAACACCCGCAGCCACGGCCGGGGCCGCACATCCGCCGCCGCGGGAGTAGAATGCCGGCCGTCCTCAGGCCCGGAGCGCTGCATGTTCCATGTCATCCTCTTCCAACCGGAAATTCCACCGAATACCGGCAACATTATCAGGCTCTGCGCCAATTCCGGCTGCAGCCTGCACCTGATCGAGCCGCTGGGCTTCGAACTGGACGACAAGCGCCTGCGCCGCGCCGGCCTGGACTACCACGAGTACGCCCCGGTGCAGCGCTACGCGAGCCTGGAGGCCTGCCTGGAGAAGCTCGGCCACCCGCGCCTGTTCGCCTTCACCACCAAGGGTTCCCATGCCTTCCACGAGGTCGCCTACCAGCGCGGCGACGCCTTCCTGTTCGGCCCGGAAAGCCGCGGCCTGCCGGAGGAGGTGCGCAACGCGCTGCCGCCGGAGCAGCGCCTGCGCCTGCCCATGCGCCCCAATTGCCGCAGCCTGAACCTGTCCAACACGGTCGCCGTGACCGTCTACGAAGCCTGGCGCCAGCTCGGCTTCGCCACGGATTGAGCAGCGATTGATCGATCCGGCGCAGGGCCCGTGGGGTCTGCGTCGTGGCCATTCATCCCAAGGTTGTCCACAGGTGGGCGCACAGTGATTGTGGGCAAGGTGGGAAATCCTGCACAGAATTCAGCCGGGGCTGCGAGGCCCGCGGGGCCTGGGCTGCGGGGCGATCGTTCCCCGGCCTGTGCACAGGGTTATCCACAGGTTCTGGGGGTATTTCGGGGTTATCGCAAGGGAAGGTTGCTCGTGAGCTGTGTTTACCCTTGGCGACGGTGTGTCGGCTCAACTCCGCCCCTCTCCCTAGCCCTCTCCCTGAAGGGAGAGGGGACCGTTCGGTGTGCTCGGGTGTTTCGGCGTTAGCCGGCTAGCGCGTGGTTTCCGACTGACTCCAAATTCTTTCTCGGCACGGACAAGCCCCCTCTCCCTTCAGGGAGAGGGTTGGGGAGAGGGAGCGGAGTCAAACTGAAATACCAAGGCCACCTGGAAACTCCGTTCGCGAGCAAGCTCGCTCCTACAAGGTGCAAGAACGCTTCCCCGCGAAAAAGGGGCCCGCAGGCCCCTTCGATCGCTCCAGGGGCGCTTCAGTCGTCGCCTTCGTCGTCCGGGCCATCCACTTTCATGCCCAGCTCCTTGATCTTGCGCGTCAAGGTATTGCGTCCCCAGCCCAGCAGCACGGCGGCATCGCGGCGGCGGCCGGCGGTGTGCTTCAGGGCGGTCTCGATCATGATCCGCTCGAACGCCGGCACGGCGCTGTCGAGCAGGCTCGACTGGCCGCGGCCCAGGGCCTGGTCGGCCCAGTGGCGCAGGGCCTGTTCCCAGTTGGCCGCCGGCAGGCTGTCCTGGGGCTGGGTCAGCAGCTCCGGCGGCAGGTCGTCGATGTGCACCTCGCGGCCGGAGGCCATCACGGTGATCCAGCGGCAGGTGTTCTCCAGCTGGCGCACGTTGCCCGGCCAGCCGAGGTTCTTCAGGTATTCCTCGGTTTCCGGTTTCAGCAGCTTCGGCTCCACCGCCAGCTCCTGGGCGGCGCGGGCGAGGAAGTGCCGGGCCAGTGCCGGGATGTCCTCGCGGCGGTCGGCCAGGCGCGGGATGTGGATGCGGATGACGTTCAGGCGGTGGAACAGGTCCTCGCGGAACTTGCCCTCGCGCACCAGGTTTTCCAGGTTCTGGTGGGTGGCGGCGATGATCCGCACGTCGACCTTCACCGGGGTGTGGCCGCCGACGCGGTAGAACTCGCCGTCGGCCAGCACGCGCAGCAGGCGCGTCTGGGTGTCGGCCGGCATGTCGCCGATCTCGTCGAGGAACAGGGTGCCGCCGTCGGCCTGCTCGAAGCGCCCGCGGCGCTGCGCGGCGGCGCCGGTGAAGGCGCCCTTCTCGTGGCCGAACAGCTCGGACTCCATCAGGTCCTTGGGGATCGCCGCCATGTTCAGCGCGATGAACGGCTCGGCCGCGCGCGGGCTGTGGCGGTGCAGGGCGTGGGCGACCAGTTCCTTGCCGGTGCCGGACTCGCCGTTGATCAGCACCGTGATGTTGGAATGGCTGAGGCGGCCGATGGCGCGGAACACCTCCTGCATCGCCGGCGCCTCGCCGATGATCTCCGGGGTGCGCGCCTGGTTGGCCGGCGCTTCCAGGCCCTGCTGCTCCTGGGCGTGCTGGTTGGCGCGCTTGACCAGGGACACGGCCTCGTCGACGTCGAAGGGCTTGGGCAGGTACTCGAAGGCGCCGCCCTGGTAGGAGGCTACCGCGCTGTCCAGGTCGGAATGGGCGGTCATGATGATCACCGGCAGGCGCGGGTGCAGCTCGCGGATCTGCGCCAGCAGGTCGAGGCCGCTGGAGCCGGGCATGCGGATGTCCGAGATGATCACGTCCGGCTGCTGCCGGCCGAGGCGGTGGATGACGCTGTCGGCGTTCTCGAAGCTGACGGTGGTCATGCCTTCCTGTTGCAGGGCTTTTTCCAGTACCCAGCGGATGGAGCGGTCGTCGTCGACGATCCAGACGGTCTCTGAACGGCTCATGGGTGGTGCACTCCTTGTTCCAGGGGCAGGAACAGACTGAATACGGTGTGGCCGGGGTGGCTCTCGCATTCGACCAGCCCCTGGTGCTGGCTGATGATGTTCTGGGTGATGGCCAGGCCCAGCCCGGTACCGTCCGGGCGGCCGCTGACCATGGGGTAGAAGATGGTGTCCTGCAGCTCGGCCGGGATGCCCGGGCCGTTGTCGATGATTTCCACCTTGCACACCAGGCGGTGGCGCGTGTGGCCGATGGTGAACTGGCGCAGGGTGCGGGTGCGCAGGGTGATGCGGCCCAGGCGCAGTTCGTTGTGCGCGGCGACGGCCTGCATGGCGTTGCGCACGATGTTGAGCACCGCCTGGATCATCTGCTCGCGGTCTAGCAGCAGGTCGGGAATGCTCGGGTCGTAGTCGCGGATCAGCGGGATGCTGCCCTGGGTCTCGGCGCCCACCAGGCTGCAGACGTGCTCCAGCACTTCGTGGATGTTGGTCACCCGCAGTTGCGGCAGCTTGTTCGAGCCGAGCATGCGGTCCACCAGGTTCCGCAGGCGGTCGGCCTCCTCGATGATGACGTTGGTGTAGTCCTTGAGCGACTCGTCGGGCAGCTCGCGGGACAGCAGCTGGGCGGCGCCGCGGATGCCGCCCAGGGGGTTCTTGATCTCGTGGGCCAGGCCGCGCACCAGCAGCTTGGTGGTCTCCTGCTTGGACAGCTGGGCCTCTTCCTTGGTGATGCGCATCAGCCGGTCGCGCGGGTGGACCTCCAGCAGCAGCAGGGTCTCGCGGCGGTTGAGGATGGGCGTCACCGCGTAGTCGACGGTGATGCTCTGGCCGGTGAGCGAGGTCAGGGTGGCTTCGCGCTTGGTGAACGGGTGCGCTTCCTCCACCGCCTGGCGCAGCGACTGCAGGGCCTCCTGGGACTCGGTGAACAGCTCGCTGATGAACTGCCCGTGGCTACGTTGGCCGCTGACCGCCAGGAGCATCTCGGCGGCCGGGTTCATGTACTCCAGGCGCAGTTCGGCGTTGAGCAGGATCACCGCCGTGGTGAGGTTGTCGAGCAACAGTCTGAGCTGGGTTTCTGTAGGCATGGCGGGCAGCGTTCCAAGGTTGGGCAGGAAAATGCAAAAAGCAAACCAAGCCCCGAAAAGACGCGCCAGGCCGCGATCTGCGCCGACTCGTGGCATTTCCTCAGGGAAAACGCGCCGTAGTCGTGACCCGAAATGGGGAGAGTATAGAAAGTGGTGCAGGCTTGCGCACCAAAGTGGTGCGCATTCTCGGGAAAGGCTTCTTAAGAGGGCGTGGGAAGCTTCGCCGGGCTCAGCGCTGGGCGGCCAGGGCCGGTTGCCCGCTGGCGTCGGCCTCGGCGACCGAGACGCGCTTCATGTGGAACGGCTGGTTTGGCGTCTGTTCGAGGGTCTGGCCGCGCTGGTCGAGGATTTCCACCGACAGCTGGTGGGTGCCGCGATCCAGGTTGTGCAGGGGGAACACCGGGCTGCGGCTGGGCGCGCCCACCGGCACGCCGTCGAGGAACAGCCGGTAGCTGTGCCCGGGCAGCAGGTTGGGGTCGCTGGAGACGGTGACGATCAGCTCGCCGTCGTTGGCGCGCACGGTGGCGTCGGGCTCGGGCACCAGGATGCGCAGCACCTGGTATTGCGGCGGCTGTGGCGGCAGGGCCTGCGCGGCGGGCGCATACAGTGGCGGGGGCATGTTCGGCATGGCGTTGGGTGGCGCCAGGTTCAGGCGCTGGGCGTTGCTGCGCGTGGGCTGGTCGGTGAAGACGCGGTTGCCGTCCTTGTCGATGTAGGTATAGACCTCGGCGCTGGCCTGGAACGCCGCCAGCAAAAGCAGGCCGAGCAGCAGTGGGCGCTTCATCAGTTGCCGCTCCTCGGCATGGGCCTGACGCGCGCCGGGCTGTTGGTGCTGATGCGCTGCAGGGTGAAGCTGACCGGCGCGCTGGATTGCAGCACGCGCTCGCCCTGCACCACGTCCACCGAGAGGCTGTGCTCGCCGCGTTCGAGGTTGCTCAGGCTGAAGCGCGTAGAACTGCTGGGCGCGCCGTAGGGCTGGCCGTCCAGGCGCAGCTGCAGGCGGTCGCCCATGGCCAGTTGCGGCTGGATGGCCACCTCGATGTCGAAGTTGCCGTTGTTGGCGCGCAGGGCCTCCTCGTCGGGCAGGCCGGCGATGGCCAGGATGGCGTAGCGGGCCTGGCGCTGCTCGCCGTCGCCGCCGCCCAGCGGTGCGCCGGGGGACTGGGCGCCCACGGTGTTGGTCGGCGGCAGTTCCACCGGCTTGGCGCTCACGCCGCTGGGCGGCTGGTTGGTGAAGACCGTCTTGCCGTTGGCGTCGGTGTACTTGTAGATCTGCGCGCTGGCCGGCACGGCCAGGGCGAGCAGCAGGCAGATGACTGGCACGCGCATGCGTGATCTCCCGGAAGGCAATGGGCTAAGCCTTGCATCGGCGCCGACGGGTGGCAAGCGAAACGCCATCCCGCGGTCCGGTTTGCGTGGAAGTTAACAGTGTGCAGCCGACGGACAGCTGCTGCTTTTCTAGAACTTATTTGATATCTAGCGCGGTTTCGTTGTTGATTTCTGCGTTTTCTGACAAATGTCAACGGTATTCCCGGGGGCATGGCTTGAGATAGGCGCATCGAATCGTACGCGCGCCTCGTGCCGGGGCGTCCGGAGTTAACGCCATGTCCATCCATTCGTCCCATCCCCTGCGCTCCGCCTGGAGCCTGGCAGTTGGCGCCTTGAGCGGGAGGTGCCGAGCATGACCCTGCTGCTGCCCCTGATCATCGCCCTGCTGCTGGTGGCCTTGCCGCGCCTGCTGCCGCTGCCCGTGGCCAGCACCGCCGGTGTACCGGCCGCTGCCGCCGCCACCTGGCACGCCTGCGAGCTGCCCGAGCCGCCGGCCTTGCCCAGGCCGCAGGCCGGCGCGGCGCCGAGCAACCTGCTCTACCTGCCCCTGGGCCTGCACCCGGCCGACCGTTGCCTGCATGGGCCGCTGGTGGTGGAAGGGCTGATACGCATCCGCCCGCCGCTGCAGTTCTGGCGGATCTCCGCGGGGGAAATCCGCTTCGGTGACTGTTCGCGCACGCCGACCGGCATCGCCAGGGTCGGCGGTGGCCGCAACCAGGTCGAGGAGGGCGAGTACCGCGTGGCCGCCGGCGGTTGCCTGGAGGGCGACCTGCTGGTGCGTGGCGACCTGTTCCTCGGCCGCTATTCCCGCGTGCTCGGCTCGGTGCAGGTCGAGGGTGGCGTATGGATGGACGAGGGCGCGGAAGTGGCCGGCGGCATCCTGGCCCGCGGCTCGGTGCGCGTCGGCCGCCGTTCGCGCGTCGCCGGGCCGCTGAGCGCCGGGCGCAGCATCAGCCTGGGGCGCGATTGCGTGGTCGGCGCGCAGGACTGGCCGACCACCGTGAGCGCCGACCGGGTGCGGATCAACGAAGGCTGCAAGGTCTACGGCCAGGTGCTGGCCGAGAAGGGCGCCCAGGTCAACGCCCTGGCGGGCGCCGAGGCCTCGCGCGAGCCGGTCTGAGCCGGCGGTTTCAGATGCCGCCGTCGGCGGGCTCGGCGGGGGCCTGCGGGTCTTCCTCGCGCGGCTTGCGCATGCGTGAGAGCTGCACGTTCAGGCGCGGCATGGCCAGTTCCAGCCCGGCCTTGTCCAGCTTCTGGCGCAGGCGCAGGTTGAAGGCGCGCTGCACCTCCCACTGGCGGATCGGCGCGGTCTTGAAGCGGAAGCGCAGGATCGCCTGGCCGTTGTCGAAGCTCTCGACGCCCTGCATTTCCAGCGGCGACCAGATCGCCCGGTTGATGCTGCGGTCGTTGCGCAGCTCGCCGGCCACGTCCTTCACCAGCGCCAGGGCGTCGTCGATCGGCATGCTCGCCGGCACCGGCCAGCGGAACATGGCGTAGCCGAACTGCCGCGAGTAGTTCTTGATGCTCTTGATCTCGCTGAACGGGATGGTGTGCACCACGCCGTCCAGGTCGCGCAGGCGCACGGTGCGGATGGTCAGGCCCTCCACCGTGCCCAGGTGGCCGCCGACGTCGACGTAGTCGTCGATCGACAGCGAGTCCTCGATGATGATGAACAGCCCGGTGATCAGGTCGGCCACCAGCGATTGCGCGCCGAAGCCGATGGCCAGGCCGATGACGCCGGCGCCGGCCAGCAGCGGGGTGACGTTCATGCCCATGTTGGCCAGGGCGACGATCAGCGCGATCACCGCGATGGTGATGAAGAGCACGTTGCGGATCAGCGGCAGCATGGTCAGCGCGCGGGTGTTGGCGCGGTTCTTCCCGCCCAGGCCGAGGCTGTGCTGCACCGCGGTGTCGGTGAGGATCCAGATCAGCCAGGCCACCAGCAGGGTGCTGCCGAAGCTGATCAGCTTGAGGCTGATCTGCGAGCCGTCGCCCTCGGCGAAGCCGATCAGCGACATGCCCCAGACGCGCAGGCCCACCTCCAGGAACACCAGCAGGGTGGCGATGTGCAGCAGGGTGTAGCCGAAGTTCTGCAACTGCTCGATATAGGGCGCGCTGCGCCGGCTGCTGCGTTGCGCCGAGCGCAGGTGGGCGCGGCGGATCAGGCCGTTGACGGTCATCGCCACCACCGCGATCAGCGCGCACAGCAGGGCCCGGCGCAGGGCGTAGCTGCTGTCGCCGGCGGTGACCACGGTGGCGAACAGCGAGATGCCCACCAGCAGCAGGACCGGCACGTACCACAGCGAGCCGACCAGCTCCACCAGCTCGTGCAGGCCGCGGCGCTTGAGGCGGCGCTCCAGCGGCTGGTTGCGGATCAGGTGGGCGATGGGGCGGCGGAACTGCAGCACGAACAGGGCGGTGAACAGCGCGGCGCAGATGTTCGCCAGCGAGCCCACGGCCAGCGCGATGTTCTGCCCGAGGCTGTCGGTCACCCGCGGGTCGTGCATCACCTCGCCCAGGGCGGCCAGGCTGCCGATCAGCCACAGCGGGCGGAAGGCGCGGCGCCGCAGGATGTTCAGCGCCCGCGCGCGGTGCGGGCCGCCGAGCAGCGACAGGGAGATCACGCAGAGCGCGGAGAACAGCGTGCCGCACACCAGCACGTAGGCGACCACCATGGCCACCAGCTTGCCCAGGGAACTGGGCAGCACCACGGAGAGGTAGACGGTGATCAGGAAGGCGACCAGCCAGGGCCCCAGCTTGCGCAGGGCGAACAGCAGCAGGTCGCGGGTCTTGGGGTGCTGCGGCAGCTCCTCGGCCAGCCCGAAGCGCTCGCGCATGCGCCGCGCCACCCAGCGCAGGCCCAGGGCCAGGCAGGCCCAGAGCAGGATCACCAGGGAGAAGTCGAGGATCATCCCCGGCCATTCCTGCAGGGACGGGGTGCGTTCCTGCAGCTCGGCGCCGGCCTGCTGGAACAGGCCGCTCCAGCGCAGCGCCGGGCTGTTGCTGCCCTCGAAGCGTTTCTCCAGGCTGCCCAGGGTGTCGCCGATCAGGCCCAGCACGCCGCCCTGGTCTTCCGCGCCTTTCTTGGTGGCGTCGCGCAGTTGCTTGAGCTTCTTCAGCAGGTCGGCGCGCTGCTGGTCGTTCTCCAGGGTCTTGATCACCTGGTCCAGCGACTGCTGCAGCTGCGCCTCGCTGACCTTGCCATCGCCGCCGCCGGTCACGCCGGGAATGCTGGGCAGCGCGGCGGACGCCGGCCCGGCGAGGAACAGGCCCAGGCAGCACAGCAGCAGGAAGCGGCGAAGAAGGTCGGTCACGAATGGCACTCCGGAGCAGGGCGAAACTCGCCACATCATACAGATGCCGGGGGCTGAGCCGAATTGGGGGGAGGGGGCTCGCTTTGTAGGAGCGGGCTTGCTCGCGAATGGAGTTTCCAGGTGGGCTGGGTGTTTCGGTTTGGCGCCGTTCCCTCTCCCCAGCCCTCTCCCTGAAGGGAGAGGGGGCTTGTCCGTGCCGGCTGAAAGCAAGGTTTCAGCCGGAGGCCACGATGTCCAGCTGACTCTAGAGTATCCAGGCACTCCGAACGGTCCCCTCTCCCTTCAGGGAGAGGGTTAGGGAGAGGGCGCTCTTGAGGATGCACACCGCCCCCACCGGCAGAACACCATTCGCGAGCAAGCTCGCTCCTACGAAAAGCGACAGTCCGGAACACCAACAATAAAAAAGGCCTCCCGAAGGAGGCCTTGAGTTCGATGCTTCTTTATAGGTATTCGTGGATCAGACGCTGTAGTACAGGTCGTATTCCAGCGGGTGCACGAAGGTGCGCACCTTGATTTCTTCCTCGGACTTCAGCTCGATGTAGGCATCGATGAACTCGTCGGTGAACACGCCGCCCTTGGTCAGGAACGCGCGGCCCTTGTCGAGTTCTTCCAGCGCCTCTTTCAGGCTGCCGCAAACCTGCGGGATCTCTTTCGCCTCTTCCGGCGGCAGGTCGTACAGGTTCTTGTCGGCGGCGTCGCCGGGGTGAATCTTGTTCTGGATGCCGTCCAGGCCGGCCATCAGCAGCGCGGCGAAGGCCAGGTAGGGGTTGGCGGCCGGGTCCGGGAAGCGCGCTTCGATGCGGCGGGCTTTCGGGCTGGAGACGTAGGGGATACGGATCGAGGCGGAACGGTTGCGGGCCGAGTAGGCCAGCATGACCGGGGCTTCGAAGCCCGGGACCAGACGCTTGTAGGAGTTGGTCGACGGGTTGGTGAAGCCGTTCAGGGCCTTGCCGTGCTTGATGATGCCGCCGATGAAGTACAGGGCGGTGTCGGACAGGCCGGCATAGCCTTCGCCAGCGAAGGTGTTCTTGCCATCCTTGGAGATGGACATGTGCACGTGCATGCCCGAGCCGTTGTCGCCGTACAGCGGTTTCGGCATGAAGGTCACGGTCTTGCCGTAGGCGTCGGCGACGTTGTGCACGCAGTACTTCAGGGTCTGGACTTCGTCAGCCTTGGCGACCAGGGTGTTGAACTTCACACCGATTTCGTTCTGGCCGGCGGTGGCGACTTCGTGGTGGTGAACTTCGACCACCAGGCCCATTTCTTCCAGGGCGTTGCACATGGCGGTACGGATTTCGTGGTCGTGGTCGACCGGCGGTACCGGGAAGTAGCCGCCCTTCACGCCCGGGCGGTGGCCCTTGTTGCCGGTTTCGATGTCGGCGTCGGTGTTCCAGGAAGCCTGCTCGGAGAAGATCTTGAACATCGAGCCGGAGATGTCGGACTTGAACTTCACTTCGTCGAAGATGAAGAACTCCGGCTCCGGGCCGACGAACACGGTGTCACCGATACCGGTGGACTTCAGGTATTCCTCGGCGCGCTTGGCGATGTTGCGCGGGTCGCGCTCGTAGCCTTGCATGGTGCTCGGCTCGATGATGTCGCACACCAGGATCAGGGTCGGCTCTTCGGTGAAGGGGTCGAGCACGGCGGTGCTGTCGTCCGGCAGCAGGATCATGTCGGAGGCTTCGATGCCTTTCCAGCCGGCGATGGAGGAACCGTCGAACATCTTGCCGGCTTCGAAGAAGTCATCGTCCAGCGCGTCGCGGGCCGGCATGGTGACGTGCTGCTGCTTGCCTTTGGTATCGGTGAAGCGCAGGTCTACCCACTTCACGTCATGGTCTTTGATCAGTTGGTGCGACTTGTACGACATGCTGTCCTCCAGGAGGGATTAGAGCTGGGAGCTTTCTGTGCCCCAGTATCGGGTGATGCCGGCCGGAATACTCCGCCAGGGCAACCTGCCTCACAAGAGAGCAAGTAGCGTGCCAGTGCCCGATTTTGGACAGAGCCCCGCGCTACAGGGCTTTGCGCACGGTACCGGGCGTGAATGGCGGAATTGTTGCACCGATTTGGTGCTGCATAATGGTGCATGAGTCCATTTTGGTGCACTAAAAAGATTCTGCACGTGGTTGCTCAAGTCTTGAGCAATTTCGGGTATAATTCTGCCCCTTTTTTTCGTCCCTTCGGGCTTGCGCCTTTTCTCGCATGAAACTCATCGTCAAGGTCTTCCAGGAAATCACCATCAAGAGCCGGCCGGTGCGCAAGCGCTTCATTCGCCAGTTGGCGAAGAACATCCGCACCGTGCTGCGCGACCTGGACCCGCAACTGCTGGTCGAGGGCGAATGGGACAACCTGGAAGTGGAAACCCGGGTGACCGACGCCAAGGCGCTGCGCGAGATGATCGAGCGCCTGACCTGCGTGCCGGGCATCGGCCACTTCCTGGAAGTGCACGAATACCCGCTGGGCGACTTCGACGACATCCTCGAGAAGTGCAAGCAGCACTTCGGCCACCTGCTGCCCGGCAAGGTCTTCTCCATGCGCTGCAAGCGCGCCGGCAAGCACGCCTTCACCTCCATCGACGTGGAACGCTACGTCGGCGGTGGCCTGCGCCAGCACTGCGGCGCGGCGGGCGTGTCGCTGAAGAACCCGGAAGTGCAGGTGCGCGTGGAAATCCGCCACGACCGCCTGTACGTCATCCACGCCCAGCACGAGGGCCTGGGCGGCTACCCGCTGGGTGCCCTGGAGCAGGTGTTGGTGCTGATGTCCGGCGGCTTCGACTCCACCGTGGCGGCCTACCAGATGATGCGCCGCGGCCTGATCAGCCACTTCGTGTTCTTCAACCTCGGCGGCCGCGCCCACGAGCTGGGCGTGATGGAAGTGGCCCACTACCTGTGGGAGAAGTTCGGCCGCTCGCAGCGCGTGCTGTTCGTCAGCGTGCCCTTCGAGGAAGTGGTCGGCGAGATCCTCACCAAGGTCGACGACAGCTACATGGGCGTGACCCTCAAGCGCATGATGCTGCGCGCCGCCAGCCGCGTGGCCGAGCGCCTGGAGCTGCACGCGCTGGTCACCGGCGAGTCGATCTCCCAGGTGTCCAGCCAGACCCTGCCGAACCTCTCGGTGATCGACCGGGTGACCGACACCCTGGTGCTGCGCCCGCTGATCGTCAGCCACAAGCAGGACATCATCGACACCGCGACGAAGATCGGCACCGCCGAGTTCGCCAAGCACATGCCCGAGTACTGCGGCGTGATCTCGGTGAACCCGACCACCCAGGCCAAGCCCTACCGCGTCGATCACGAAGAGACCAGGTTCGACATGGCCGTGCTCGACCGCGCCCTGGAGCGCGCCACCCAGATGACCGTCGACCGCGTCATCGACGAGCTGGGCAAGGACCTGCCGGTGGAGATGGTCGACGAAGTGCTGCCCGGGCAGATCGTGGTCGACATCCGTCACCCCGACGCCCAGGAAGACGAACCCCTGGCGCTGGAAGGCATCGAAGTGCTGGCCATGCCGTTCTACGCGATCAACAGCAAGTTCAAGGAACTGGACCCCAACCGCCAGTACCTCCTGTTCTGCGACAAGGGCGTGATGAGCCGGCTGCACGCTCACCACCTGGTCAACGAAGGGCATACCAACGTGCGGGTATACAGGCCCGTTGGGCAGCCGCAAGCTGTAAGCGGCAAGCTGCAAGAGCAGAGCGAACGGTCATGAGAACCTGCCATATTCGCCGCAGCGCGCGGCGCCGTCGGCATCCACCCGACCTCTGGCCTGCGCACCCTTTCCAACGCTTTTACTTGCAGCTTGCGGCCTGAAGCTTGCCGCTCTCTTTTAGGAAAACACCGTGATCGAAAAACTCCGCAACATCGCCATCATCGCCCACGTCGACCATGGCAAGACCACCCTGGTGGACAAGCTGCTGAAGCTGTCCGGCACCCTCGACCGCAAAGAAGCGGAATCCGAGCGCGTGATGGACTCCAACGACCAGGAAAAGGAACGCGGCATCACCATCCTGGCGAAGAACACCGCGATCAAGTGGAACGGCTACAACATCAACATCGTCGACACCCCCGGCCACGCCGACTTCGGTGGCGAGGTGGAGCGCGTGATGAGCATGGTCGACTCCGTGCTGCTGGTGGTCGACGCCCAGGACGGCCCCATGCCGCAGACCCGCTTCGTGACCCAGAAGGCCTTCAAGGCCGGCCTGCGCCCGATCGTCGTGGTCAACAAGATCGACCGTCCGGGCGCCCGTCCGGACTGGGTCATCGACCAGATCTTCGACCTGTTCGACAACCTCGGCGCCACCGATGAGCAGCTCGACTTCCCGATCGTCTACGCCAGCGCCCTGAACGGCATCGCCGGCATGGACCACGAGAAGATGGACGACAACATGGACGCCCTGTTCCAGGCGATCATCGACCACGTCCCGGCCCCGGTGGTGGACACCGAAGGCCCGTTCCAGATGCAGATCTCGCAGCTGGACTACAACAGCTTCCTCGGCGTGATCGGCATCGGCCGCATCACCCGCGGCAAGGTCAAGGCCAACACCCCGGTGGTGGCGGTCAGCGACGACGGCAGCAAGCGCAACGGCCGCATCCTGAAGATCATGGGCCACTCCGGCCTGCAGCGCGTGGAAGTAGCGGAAGCCGAAGCCGGCGACATCGTCTGCGTCTCGGGCATGGAAGAACTGTTCATCTCCGACACCCTGTGCGACCCGCAGAACGTCGAGGCCCTGCCGCCGCTGACCGTCGACCAGCCGACCGTGAGCATGACCTTCCAGGTCAACGACTCGCCGTTCGCCGGCAAGGAAGGCAAGTTCGTCACCAGCCGCAACATCAAGGAGCGCCTGGAGAAGGAACTGCTGCACAACGTGGCCCTGCGCGTCGAGCAAGGCGACAGCCCGGAGAAATTCAAGGTCTCCGGCCGTGGCGAGCTGCACCTCTCGGTACTGATCGAAACCATGCGCCGTGAAGGCTTCGAGATGGCCGTGGGCCGTCCGGAAGTGGTGATCATCGAGAACGAGGCCGGCGAGAAGCAGGAGCCCTACGAGAACGTCACCATCGACATCGAAGAGCAGCACCAGGGCTCGGTGATGGAACAGATGGGCCTGCGCAAGGGCGACCTGAGCAACATGATCCCCGACGGCAAGGGCCGCGTGCGCCTGGAATACACCATTCCGGCGCGTGGCCTGATCGGCTTCCGCAACAACTTCCTGACCCTGACCTCGGGCACCGGCATCCTGACCTCGACCTTCAGCCACTACGGCCCGATCAAGGCCGGCGAAGTCAGCAACCGCCAGAACGGCGTACTGGTCTCCATGGCCACCGGCACCGCGCTGACCTACTCGCTGGAAACCCTGCAAAGCCGCGGCAAGCTGTTCCTCGGCCCGGGCGACGAGATCTACGAAGGCCAGCTGGCCGGCATCAACAGCCGCGACAACGACCTGGTGATCAACCCCACCAAGGGCAAGAAGCTCGACAACATGCGCGCTTCGGGCAAGGACGAAGTCATCGCCCTGGTTCCGCCGATCCGCTTCACCCTGGAGCAGGCGCTGGAATTCATCGCCGACGACGAGCTGGTGGAAGTGACGCCGAAATCCATCCGCCTGCGCAAGAAGCTGCTGAACGAGAACGACCGCAAGCGTTACGAGCGTAGCAAGGTCTAAGTCCAAGAGCGGCTGCAGGCCTCAAGCGGCAAGCTGCAAGCGAAAGACAAAGGCCCCGTCGGAGCGATCCGGCGGGGCCTTTTGCCTTGTCTGTGGCTGGCGGCCCGGCGCTGGCGTCATATCCTGTGGAATCAGGGTGCCTGCGCCGCGTGGGGCGATATACTCGGAGCCTTGCGCGCCGCTGGATGGGGGCGTTTCCCTTCAAGGATGTGAATGCATGCAATGGATTTTCATGCTGATCGGCCTGGTGCTGGGCGCTGCCTGGGACGAGTCGATCACCGATGGGTTGCTGGGGGCCGGGCTGGGGCTGCTGTTCGGCCAGGCGCTGGTGCTGCATGGGTTGCAGCGGCAGAACGCTGCGCTGCGCCGCCAACTGGAGCAGTTCGCCGAGCGGTTCGAGGCGGGCACCGAGGCGCTGTACCAGCGCCTGTTGCGCCTGGAGCAGGGCGGGGGCGGGCCGGTTTCGCCGCCTGCCGAGGCCGTGGAGCCTGTCGTTGCGCCCGAGGCGCCGGCCGTCGCCGAGCCGGAGCTGGAATGGGAGATCGAGCTGCCCGAAGTGCCGGCTGCTAGCCCCGCTGCACCGGACTGGTCGTTGCAGCCCCGGGAGCCTCTGCCGGCCCCGGTCCCGCCTGTCGTCGAAGCCCCCGTCGTACGTGAAGTCTCGGCCTGGGAGGCCGAGCCGGCTGCGCCGTCCGGCCCGACCTGGTTCGACCGTGCCCTTGGCGCGGCGCGTGACTGGCTGTTCGGCGGCAATACCGTGCTGCGCGTTGGCGTGCTGCTGCTGTTCCTTGGCCTGGCCTTCCTGCTGCGCTATGCCTCCGAGCGCGTGGTGGTGCCCGTGGAGCTGCGCTACATGGGCGTGGCCGCCGCCGCCATCGCCCTGCTGGGCCTGGGCTGGTGGCTGCGGCACAAGCGCGCGACCTACGGCCTGCTGTTGCAGGGCACCGGCATCGCGGTGCTGTACCTGACGGTGTTCGCCGCCATGCGCCTGCATCCCTTGCTGACACCCGGCCAGGCCCTCGGCCTGCTGGTGGCGGTGACGGTGTTCTCCGCCGTGCTGGCGGTGCTGCAGGATGCGCTCGGCCTTGCCGCCGCGGCGGCCCTGGGTGGTTTCGCCGCGCCCATCCTGACGTCCACCGGCGCCGGCAACCACGTCGCGCTGTTCAGCTACTTCGCCCTGCTCAACGCCGGCATCTTCGCCATCGCCTGGTTCCGCGCCTGGCGCCTGCTCAACCTGATCGGCTTCTTCGGCACCTTCGGCATCGGCTTCGCCTGGGGGCTGCGTTCCTACACGCCGGAGCTGTTCGCCAGCACCGAGCCCTTCCTGCTGCTGTTCTTCCTGATGTACGTGGCCATCGGCCTGCTCTTCGCCCGCCGCCGCCTGCGCGAGGCCGCCGGGCTGGAGGAGGGCGCCGGGCGCGACGAGACGCTGCGCTGGTCGCTGCGGCAGACCGACTACGTCGACGGCACCGTGCTGTTCGGCGCGCCGCTGATCGGCTTCGGCCTGCAGTACGCGCTGATCCGCCACCTGGCGTTCGGCCCGGCGTTCAGCGCCCTCGCCCTGGGGCTGTTCTACATGGGCCTGGCGCGCCTGCTGGCCGGGCGCACCGCCGGCCGCGCCCTGCTGCTGGTGGAAGCCTGCCTGGCGCTGGGCGTGGTGTTCGGCAGCCTGGCCATCCCGCTGGGCCTGGATGCGCGCTGGACCTCGGCGGCCTGGGCCGTGGAGGGTGCCGGCATCTACTGGCTGGGCCTGCGCCAGGGGCGGCGGCTGGCGCGGATGTTCGCCCTGCTGCTGCAGGTGGGCGCGGCCATCGCCTTCCTGATGGGCCTGCGCCCGGGTGTGGATAACCTGCTGGACGGCGCGCCGCTGGGCGCCCTGATGCTCGGCGTGGCGCTGCTGTTCAGCTACTGGCGGCTGCGCCGCCACGGCGACGCCGGCCTCTGGCCCTGGGAGCCGCGCTGCCAGCCGCTGCTGGCGGTCTGCGGCCTGGCCTTCCTGTACCTGATCGCGCCGCTGTGCTTCGCCGTGCCGGGTACCGCCATGGCCTGGGCCCTGGCCGGCCTGGCCACGGTATTCGCCGGCCTGCGCCTGGGTTCGCGGACCTTCCTGTTCTGCGCCTTCGCCGTGCAACTGCTGGGCGGCGCGCTGTTCCTCGCCGACCTGCAGGCGGCCGACGGCGGCGCCGGCGTGCTCGGCAGCGGCTGGACCGGCCTGTTCGGCGCCAGCCTGATCGGCCTGGCGCTGATCGCCGGGATGATCCTCGCCGCGCGCGACCCGCTGGTGCTCGACGACCACCGGCTGATGCTCGGCCTGAGCGCCGTGCTGCTGGCCGGCCTGGCCTTCGTCAACCTGGCGGTGTTGTTCGTGCTGCCCTGGCGCAGCGCCGCGGCGGTGTGGGCCGGCAGCGGCCTGCTGATCCTCTGGCTGAGCCTGGCCCTGCAGCAGCGCGCCAGCTTCCTGTTCGGCCTGCTGCTGCAGGTGTTGGGCGGCGCGGCGCTGCTGTTCGGCGGCTCGACGCTGTTCGCCGGGCTGTCCGGCGAGGGCCTGACGCCCCTGGCCCATAGCGGCTTCTGGTGCCCGGCGGTGCTGGCCCTGGCGGCGCTGGTGGGCGCCTGGCGCCTGCACCGGGCGGGGCAGGGCGGGCAGGCGCTGCAACTGGGGGCGCTGACCCTGGAGCGGCTGTCGCAGCTGCTGCTGGCCTGGGGCGCCGGCTGGTGGGCGCTGACCGCGCTGTGCGAGATCGCCCGCTTCGTCCCGGCGCCGCGGCGCGAGCACGTCGCCCTGCTGGTGGCGGCGCTGAGCGTGATGCTCTGGGCCTTCGTCGCCCGCCGCGAGCCGTGGCGGGCCCTGGCGCTCGCCTGCCTGGCCCTGGCGCCGTCGGGCGTGCTGGCGCTGGCCAGTGCCTGGCACCTGGAATACCAGCCGCTGGGCGAACTGGGCTGGCTGGGCTGGGGCGCGCTGTTCGTCGCCCACTTCTGGTCGCTCCGGCGCCTGGAGCCGGTGCTGCCGGCGCTGCCCCTGCGCGGCGCCCACGTCCTCGGCTGCTGGCTGTTGCTCGCGGTGCTGGCGCTGCAGCTGCGCTACCTGTTCCTGGCCCTGGCCGAGCACTACAACGCCTGGCGCTGGCTGGGCTGGGCGCTGGTGCCGAGCGCCTACCTGATCCTCATGGGCGCGCGCCGTAGCCTGCCCTGGCCGGTGGCGGCCTTCCCTCGCGAGTACCGCGCCCTGTCCGCGGCGCCGGTGGCCGTGGCGCTGCTCGGCTGGTTCTGGCTGGTCAACCTGGTCAGCGACGGCGCCGCGCAGCCGTTGCCCTACCTGCCGCTGCTCAACCCGCTGGAGCTGGGCATGCTGATCGTGCTGGCGGCGATCTTCCTGTGGAGCCGCGAAGGGCTGCCGCCGCTGGGCCTGCCCGGCGAGCAGGTGCGCCTGCCAGCCCAGGCGCTGCTGGGCGCCTCGCTGTTCGCCCTGCTGACCATGGCGGTGTGCCGCACCGCGCACCACTGGGGCGGCGTGCCCTTCGCCCTGGAGCCGCTGCGCGAGTCGATGCTGGTGCAGGCCGGGCTGTCCATCGTCTGGACGCTGATCGCCCTGGGCCTGATGGTCGGCGGCCACCTGCGCGGGCGGCGCGACCTGTGGATGGTCGGCGCAGCGCTGATCGGCGTGGTGGTGGTCAAGCTGTTCTTCGTCGAACTGGGCAACAGCGGCAGCCTGGAACGCATCGTTTCCTTCATCGGCGTCGGCGTGCTGCTGCTGGTCGTCGGCTATTTCGCCCCGCTGCCGCCGCACCGCGGGCAAGGGCAACAGGAGCAACCCCCCGCATGAAGCTGGCTTCCCTCATCCTCTGCCTGGCCGCCGGGCTGGCCCAGGCCGCGGAAAACCCCGCCGACTACCCGCAGCAGGTGCCCCTGCGGCTGCAGGGCGAAGGCCCCTGGTACCGCCTGCAGGTGCCGATAAGCGTGCAACTGGCCGCCGCCCATGCCGACCTGCGCGACCTGCGGGTGTTCGACAAGGAAGGTGAGGCGCTGCCCTATGCCCTGAGCGCGGCAGCGGCGCAGGGCAGCAGCACCGCCCATGAGGCCGTGGCCCGGCTGTTCCCGCTGTACGGCGCCGAAGCCGACCCCGGCCAGCAGCCCGGCCTGCGTATCCAGCGCAGCACCACCGGCACCCTGGTGGAAGTACTGCCCGACGCGGCCCCCACGCCGACGGGCGAGCGGCGCAGCGGCTGGCTGCTGGATGCCGGCGAGGCCGACTTCCCCTTCGAGCGCCTGGCCCTGGACTGGAGCAGCGAGGCCGAGGGCTTCCAGCACTTCCGCATCGAGGCCAGCGACGACCTGCTGCACTGGCGCAGCTGGGGCGACGGCCAGCTCGCCCGGCTGAGCTTCAACGGCGAGCGCATGGACGTCAGCGACGTGGCCCTGCCCGGGCAGAAGGCGCGCTATCTGCGCCTGTCCTGGCCGAGCGGCGGCACGGCGGTGACGCTCAAGGGCGCGCGCCTGCTGGGCCGCACCGACCAGGCCGCGAGCACGCCGCTGGTGTGGTCCGAGCCCATCGCCGGGCGCCGCGAGCAGGACGGCAGCTACCGCTGGGACCTGCCCCTGGCGCTGCCGCTGGAACGGGTACGCTTCGAGCTGGACCCCGCGGCGCAGCGCCTGATGGCGCCGGTGGCGCTGTCCGCGCGCACTGCGACGGGGCAGGGCAGCCGGGACGACTGGTACCCGCTGGCCCGCGGGGTGCTCTACGACCTGCCGGTGGACGGCCGCCAGGTGCGCCAGGACGAACTCTTCCTCGCCGGCCAGCCGGTGCGCCAGCTGCGCCTGGTCACCGACGAGCGCGGTACCGGCCTGGGCAGCGCGGCGCCGAACCTGCGCGTGGCCCTGCGCGCCCGCGAGCTGGTGTTCCTGGTGCGCGGCAGCGCGCCCTACCAGCTGGCCCTGGGCAAGCGCGACGCCACCTCGGCCAGCCTGCCGCTGGGCGTGCTGATCCCCGGCTACCAGCCGGACAAGCCGGCGCGGATCGGCCAGGCCAGCCTGGACGGAGCCCTGCAGGCCGCCCCGGCGGAAGCGGCCGTGGCCGGCGCCGGCGACTGGAAGCGCATCGGCCTGTGGGCCGTATTGCTGGGCGGGGTGCTGTTGCTGGGCGGGATGGCCTTCAGCCTGTTGCGCGGGCAGCGCGCCGGCCAGTGAGCAAATACCGGGAAATGGAGAAATTACGCCAGCTTATGTAGGGAAATGCGTCAAGAACGCTACTCTGCGCGATTGTTCTGATACTGTTATCGCCGTTGCACTCTACCTATAAGAACAAGCATGGAGTCAGCTGTATGATCAAACAGGTGCTTTCCCCTCTGGCCGCCGCCTGCCTGCTCGGCATCGCCGGCCAAGCCCTAGCGTCCCCCTCCCCGTATTCGACCATGGTGGTGTTCGGCGACAGCCTCAGCGACGCCGGCCAGTTCCCCGATGCCGACGGCCCCGCCGGCGCCTCCACCCGCTTCACCAACCGCGTGGGCCCGACCTACCTCGACGGCAGCGGCGAGGTCTTCGGGCCCACCGCGGCAATGATCCTCGGCGGCAAGCTGGGCGTCGCCGCCGGCGACCTCGGGCCTTCCACCTCGCTGGTGAACGCCGCCGAAGGCCTGCCGGACGGCAACAACTGGGCGGTGGGGGGCTACCGTACCGACCAGATCTACGACTCCATCACCGCTGCCGGTGGCTCGGTGGTCAGCTCCGGCAGCGAGACCCGTACCCGCGACGGCTACCTGGTCGGCCGCGTCGCCGACCCCAACGCGCTCTACTACCTCACCGGCGGCGGCAACGACTTCCTGCAGTTCCGTATCACCGACGATCCTTCCGCCCGCGCCGCCGCCGGGCGCCTGGTGGACAGCGCCCAGGCCCTGAGCCAGGCCGGCGCGCGTTACATCGTGGTCTGGCTGCTGCCCGACCTGGGCCTGACCCCGGCCACCAACGGTACCGTCCTGCAGAGCTTCGGCACCCAGCTCAGCGGCATCTTCAACGAGGAATTGGTGAGCCAGCTGGCCAGCAGCGGCGCCAACGTCATCCCGCTGAACATCCCGTTGATGCTCAAGGAGGTGCTGGACGATCCGGCCGCCTTCGGCCTGGCCGCCGACCAGAACCTGGTGGGCACCTGCTTCAGCGGCAACAGCTGCCCGGAAAACCTGACCTACGGCCGTAACGGCAGCAACCCCGACCCGACCAAACTGATCTTCAACGATGGCGTGCACCCGACCATCGCCGGCCAGCGGCTGATCGCCGACTACGCCTACTCGATCCTGTCCGCGCCCTGGGAGGCCACCCTGCTGCCGGAGATGGCGCTGGGCACCCTCAACAGCTTCCAGGACGGCATCCGCAGCCAGTGGCTGGCCGACTGGGGCGACTGGCAGGGCGTGGGCCAGTGGCGCGGCTTCGTCAGCGGCGGCGGCCAGCACCTGGACTACGACGACCAGGACAGCGCCGCCGATGGCGACGGCTTCGGCTACAACCTCAACCTCGGCGGCAGCTACCGCATCGACGATGCCTGGCGCGTCGGCGTCGCCGCCGGCTTCTACCGGCAGAAGCTGGAGGCCGACGCCGAGGATTCCGAGTACAAGCTCAACAGCTACCTGGGCAGCCTCTTCGTGCAGTTCCAGCAGGACCGCTGGTGGGCCGACGCCGCGGTGACCGGCGGCTATCTCGACTACGAGGATGCCAACCGCAAGTTCGCCACCCCCGGGGTGACCATCGAGGAGAAGGCCGACACCGACGGCAACCTGCTCGCCTTCAGCGGCCGGCTCGGCTACGACATCGCCCAGGGCGGCGAGGCCTGGCACCTGTCGCCCTTCGTCAGCGCCGACTGGGCGCGGGTGAAGGTGGATGGCTATGCCGAGGATGGCGGTGACGCCGCCTCGCTGGCGTTCGACGAGCAGAACCGCTATTCCCGGCGCCTGGGCGCGGGCCTGCAGGGCAAGTTCGCCTTGTCGGCGCAGACCCAGCTGTTCGGCGAGGTGGCGGTGGAGCGCGAATATGCCGACGACACCCGCAACATCGGCATGAACCTCACCAGCCTGCCGGACATCGGCTTCACCCTGCAAGGCTACACCCCGCAGAGCCACCTGCAGCGCGCGACCCTGGGCTTCGCCCAGAAGCTGACCCCGGAACTCTCGCTGCGTGGCGGCTACAGCGCGCACCGCAGCGACGACGACCTGCAGCAGGGCATCAGCCTGGCCCTGAGCCTCGATTTCTGAGGCGGCGTTCGGAAGCGCGACTGTCTTGCAGGCGAGGTGCTCTTCGTAGGATGGGTTGAGCGAAACCCATGCGGCCGTGGCGATGGGTATCGCTTCGCTCAACCCATCCTGCGACGGCGTTCCTGCTCCTTGTATGGCTTGCTCGCGAACCTGCTCCGCTGCGGACCATTCGCGAGCAAGCTCGCGCCTACGAAAGCCCCGGTGGGCTGCCCTCGACCACCGGGGCGCCCATGGCAGCGACTGACGGCCGCAGCACAGAGGGAACCGACCACCGGCGGCGCGCTCCAAGCTCAGGACGGACGCGCCGCACGGGAGGCGGCGCGGTCGATTCCACGCTAGAATGCGCGCAGTTTTTTCCTACCTCTCCCCGGAGTCCTTCCATGTCCCGCGTTACCCTCAGCCGCTACCTCATCGAGCAGACCCGCAGCCACAACACCCCGGCCGACCTGCGCTTCCTCATCGAGGTGGTGGCGCGTGCATGCAAGGAGATCAGCCATGCCGTGTCCAAGGGCGCCCTGGGCGGTGTGCTGGGCAGCATGGGCACCGAGAACGTGCAGGGCGAGGTGCAGAAGAAGCTGGACGTGATGTCCAACGAAATCCTCCTGGAAGCCAACGAGTGGGGCGGCCACCTGGCCGGCATGGCCTCCGAGGAAATGGACAACGCCTACCAGATCCCCGGCAAGTACCCCAAGGGCGCCTACCTGCTGGTGTTCGACCCGCTGGACGGCTCCAGCAACATCGACGTCAACGTCTCGGTCGGCACCATCTTCTCGGTGCTGCGCTGCCCCGAGCAGCACCTGAGCCAGAACGACAGCCTCAACGAGCAGGCCTTCCTCCAGCCGGGCACCAGGCAGGTCGCCGCCGGCTACGCCATCTACGGCCCGCAGACCATGCTGATGCTGACCCTCGGCGACGGCGTCAAGGGCTTCACCCTGGACCGCGAGCTGGGCAGCTTCGTGCTCACCCACGACAACATCTGCGTGCCGGAAAGCACCGCCGAGTTCGCCATCAACATGTCCAACCAGCGCCACTGGGAAGCCCCGGTGCAGCGCTACGTCAGCGAACTGCTGGCCGGCAAGGAAGGCCCGCTGGGCAAGAACTACAACATGCGCTGGATCGCCTCCATGGTGGCCGACGTGCACCGCATCCTCACCCGCGGCGGCATCTTCATGTACCCGCGCGACGCCCGTGAGCCGGAGAAGCCCGGCAAGCTGCGGCTGATGTACGAGGCCAACCCGATGTCCTTCATCATCGAGCAGGCCGGCGGCGCCGCCACCAACGGCACCCAGCGCATCCTCGACATCCAGCCGGATTCGCTGCACCAGCGCGTGGCCGTGTTCCTCGGTTCGAAGGAAGAGGTCGAACGCGTCACCGGCTACCACCAGGCCTGATGAGCGCGCTACCCGCCTGGCAGGCGTTGCTCGACTGGTGGTTCGGCGACGCCCTGCGCGCCAGCGACGTCGCCGCCCAGCGCAACGGCCTGTGGTTCGGCAAGAGCGCCTGCGAGGACACGGCCTCGGACAACCGTTTCGGCGGCCTGGTGCGCCAGGCCCTGGATGGCGCTCTGGCCGACTGGGCCGGCTCGGCCCAGGGCTGGCTGGCGCTGATCCTGCTGCTGGACCAGCTGCCGCGGATGATCTTCCGCGACACGCCGCGCGCCTATGCCGGCGATGCCCGCGCCCAGGCGCTGGTGCGCCGCGGCCTTGCAGCCGGGCTGGACCGCCAGCTGCAGCCGATCGAGCGGGTCTTCGTCTACCTGGTGCTGGAGCATGCCGAGGACCTGGCACAGCAGGAACAGGCCGTGGCCGCCTTCGCCGCGCTGCACGAACAGGCCGATGAGGTGGACAAGGCGCTGTTCGCCGACTTCCTGGACTACGCCGAGCGTCACCGCGAGGTGGTCGCGCGCTTCGGCCGCTTCCCCCACCGCAATGCCATCCTTGGCCGCGAGTCCAGCGCCGGGGAAGTCGCCTTCCTCAAGGAACCCGGCTCGCGTTTCTGACTCCAAGGGTGCGTTTCGCGTGGCCTGTGCCACGCTTGTCCAACGGACCATCCGACAATGGAGTTGCCCATGTCCTTCCGCCGTATCGCCCTGATCGCCGTCTGCATCGCCATGGCCGCCTGCAGCAAGCTCAACCAGGAGAACTACTCCAAGCTCAAGCCCGGCATGGCCAAGGCGGAGGTGGAGGCCCTGCTCGGCAAGCCCACCGAGTGCTCCGGCGCGCTGGGCGTGTCCAGCTGCACCTGGGGCGACGACAAGACCTTCATCAGCGTGCAGTACGCCGGCGACAAGGTGCTGATGTTCTCCGGCCAGGGGCTCAAGTGAGATGAACGCCGCGCTGCGGGTGCTCGTGGCGCTGCTCGCGCTGGGCGGCGGCGCCGGGCACGCCGAGGAGCGGCCGCAGACCATGCAGGTCGACCCGCAGCGCTACGCGGGCACCTGGTACGAGCTGGCGCGCAAGCCGATGTTCTTCCAGCGCGCCTGCCTGCAGTCCGAGGCCCACTACCGCGTGCGCGCCGACGGCAGCATCGGCCTGCTCAACCGCTGCCGCACCGCCGATGGCAGCTGGAAGCAGGTGACCGGCACGGCCACCCCGCAGGTGCCGGGCAGCACCGATGCCTTCTGGGTGCACTTCGACAACTGGGCGTCGCGCCTGCTCCCCGGCGTGGTGCGCGGCGACTACCGGGTGATCTACGTCGACGCGGACTACCAGACCGCCCTGGTCGGCAACCGCGATCGCGACCACCTGTGGCTGCTGGCGCGGCAGACCAGCCTGTCCGAGGCGACGTTGCGCCGTTTGCTGGCTGAGGCTAATCGCAAGGGGTATGACACGAGCGATCTGATCTGGCGGAGCAAGGATAGTGCGATAGCGGGGAATTGAGGGATGGATGTTTTGTGGGGGGTGGTGTCTGCCGGTAACGTAGGCGCGCTACTTGACCTCCGCTCCCTCTCCCTAACCCTCTCCCTGAAGGGAGAGGGGACCGTTGGGCAGGGTTGGGGATTCAGGAGTCAGCCGGCAGCTCCGGTGGTTTCCAGCTGAAACCATTTCTTCTCTCGGCACGGACAAGCCCCCTCTCCCTTCAGGGAGAGGGCTGGGGAGAGGGAAAAGAGGTTGGCCAAAAGATAAAACCACCGGCAGCCCTCGTCACCGGCCACCCCCCATCAACCCAACAACTCCCGCAACACCCCCGCGAACTCCCCGGCACTGCGCTCTTCCAGCGCATGCCGGCGCTCCCGCACCACCCACTGGCCGTTGACCATTACGTCGCGCACCTGGCGGTCGCCGCCGGCGAACAGCCAGCGGTTGAGCAGGGTGTCGGGGGTGGCGGTGGCCAGGTAGGGGTCGTTGCCGTCGAGCACCAGCAGGTCGGCGCGGCGGCCCGCGGCCAGTTCGCCCACCGGTTGGCCCAGGGCCTGGGCGCCGCCTTTCAACGCCGCTTCGTAGAGCGTCTGGCCGACGTTGGGCTGGTCGCCGCGGTACAGGCGGTTGCGCTTCTGGTCGCGCAGGCGCTGGCCGTACTCCAGCCAGCGCAGTTCCTCCACCACGCTCAGCGACACGTGGCTGTCCGAGCCGATGCCCAGGCGCCCGCCGCGGGCCAGGTAGTCCACCGCCGGGAAGATGCCGTCGCCCAGGTTGGCCTCGGTGGTCAGGCACAGGCCGGCCACCGCGCCGCTGGCGGCCATGGCGGCGACCTCGTCGGGCTCGGCGTGGGTGGCGTGGACCAGGCACCAGCGGCCGTCCACCTCGATGTTGTCGTACAGCCACTGCAACGGCCGGCGCTTCGACCAGGCCAGGCAGTCGTCGACTTCCTTCCGCTGCTCGGCGATGTGGATGTGGATGGGGCTTTCGCTGCTGTCGGACTCCAGCACCTCGGTGATCTGCTGCGGCGTCACCGCGCGCAGCGAGTGGAAGCACAGGCCGACGCGCTGCGCCGGTTGCGCCGCCAGGCGTGGCTGCAGGCCGTGGATCAGTTCGAGGTAGGCGTCGGTGCCGTTGATGAAGCGGCGCTGGCCCTCGCTGGGCGCCTGGCCGCCGAAGCCGGAATGGCTGTAGAGCACCGGCAGCAGGGTCAGGCCGATGCCGGCCTCGCGCGCGGCCTGGCTGATGCGCAGCGCCAGCTCGGCCGGCTCGGCGTAGCGCTGGCCGCCCTGGTCATGGTGCACGTAGTGGAATTCGGCGACGCCGGTGTAGCCGGCCTTGAGCATCTCGATGTACAGCTGGCGGGCGACCACCTGCAGCTGTTCCGGGGTGATGCGGCCGACCAGGCGGTACATCAGCTCGCGCCAGGTCCAGAAGCTGTCGTTGGGGTTGCCGGCCACCTCGGCCAGCCCCGCCATGGCGCGCTGGAAGGCGTGCGAGTGCAGGTTGGGCATGCCCGGCAGCACCGGCCCATGCAGGCGCTCGGCGCCCTCTCCGGTGGCGTTGGCCTCGACCCGGGTCAGCAGGCCGTCGGCGGAAACCTCGAAACGGACATCGCGCGCCCAGCCGCTGGGGAGCAGGGCGCGTTCGGCGAACAGGGCAGGCATGCTGGGGTCCTCGCAGGGCTCTTCGAATTTGTATATACATATACAGACGTTTAGGATGGCCGTAAACTACGAGACGCGCCCGGCGGTCGCCACGGGGCTTGTATGCACCGGTCGATTCCGGTACATGCCGGAGGACAAGAGCGCATCGCGCCGCTGCCTTCCCGCCACTGCCCACCGTCGCCACGACAAGGAGTACTCCCGTGCCCGCATCGTCCACGCCCACCCCGCCCGCGGAGGGCTCCTCGCTGGCCTCGCAGATGGGCGAGCTGCCCGCCCCGCTGTACGCGCGGGTGAAGCAGATGATCGTCCAGCAGATCCAGTCCGGCGCCTGGCCGCCGCACCACCGGGTACCCTCCGAAAGCGAACTGGTCAGCGAGCTGGGCGTCAGCCGCATGACCATCAACCGCGCGCTGCGCGAGCTGACCAACGACGGCCTGCTGGTGCGCATGCAGGGCGTGGGCACCTTCGTCGCCGAGCCCAAGGGCCAGTCGGCGCTGTTCCAGGTGCAGAACATAGCCGAGGAAATCGAAGCCCGCGGCCACCGCCACCATTGCGTGGTGGTGCGCCTGGAAGAGGAGAAGGCCAGCGCCGAGCGCGCCCTGGCGCTGGACGTGCGCGAGGGCCAGCGGGTGTTCCATTCGCTGATCGTGCACTACGAGAACGACGTGCCGGTGCAGATCGAGGACCGCTACGTCAACGCCGCGGTGGCCCCGGACTACCTCAAGCAGGATTTCTCCGGGCAGACGCCCTTCGCCTACCTCACCCAGGTGGCGCCGCTCAGCGAGGGTGAGCACGTGGTCGAGGCGGTGCTGCCCGGCCCCGAGGACTGCAGGCTGCTGAGCATCGACCGCCACGAGCCCTGCCTGCTGATCCGCCGGCGCACCTGGTCGGGGCGCAACACCGTGACCAGCGCGCGCCTGCTCTACCCGGGCTCGCGCTACCGCCTGGAAGGACGCTTCTCTTCATGAACCACCGCCTGTTGCGGGCTGCCGACTACCCGGTGATGCCCTGGAAGAACGGCGCGGGCAGCACCCGCGAAATCCTCCGCGACGCCGGCGACGGCCTGGAGGGCTTCGGCTGGCGCCTGTCCATCGCCGACGTCGGCGCGCCGGGGCCGTTCTCCGCCTTCGCCGGCTACCAGCGGGTGATCACCGTGCTGGAAGGTCAGGGCATGCGCCTGACCGTGGACGGTGTGCCGTCCCGCGAGCTGCACGCCCTGGACGCTTTCGCCTTCGATGGCGCCAGCGCGGTGGACTGCGAGCTGCTCGGCGGCGCCATCCGCGACTTCAACCTGATCTACTCGCCCGCGCGCTACCGCGCCCGCCTGCAGTGGCTGCGGGTGCAGGGCGAGCTGGCGCTGTTCGGCAGTGCCGCCATGGTCCTGCTGTTCAATGCCGGTGAGGCTGCCGTGGCCCTGCGCCGCGATGGCCAGGCCCTGGGCAGCCTGGCGCGCCAGGACTGCCTGCAGGTGGAAAGCGATGGCCGCCTGGCCGAGTACCGCCTGGCGTCCGCCGGCGCGGCGGACGTCTGCCTGATCGAGCTCGAGCCGCGCTGAAACCGGCGCCTGCCGCCAGGGCGGGCGCCGCCTTCCTCAGCCGTACAGCCGCGAGTAGTCCAGCCAGCGGCTGAGCGCACCTTCCTCCACCCAGGCGCGGGCCGCGGCGATGTCCGGGGCGAAGTAGCGGTCCTGGTCGTAGGCCGGCACCTGGGCGCGGATCATCTTCAGCACCTCCTGCAACTGCGGCGAACTCTGCAGCGGCGCGTGGAACTCTACGCCCTGGGCGGCGGCCAGCAGCTCGATGGCGACCACCGCCGAGCTGTTGCCGGCCATGTCCTGCAGGCGGCGGGCGGCGAAGGTGGCCATGGACACGTGGTCTTCCTGGTTGGCCGAGGTCGGCAGGCTGTCCACCGAGGCCGGGTGGGCCAGGGTCTTGTTCTCCGAGGCCAGGGCCGCCGAAGTCACCTGGGCGATCATGAAGCCGGAGTTGAGCCCGCCCTCCTTGACCAGGAACGCCGGCAGGCCGGACAGCGCCGGGTCCACCAGCTGGGCGATGCGCCGTTCCGACAGCGCACCTATCTCGGCGATGACCAGGGCCAGCACGTCGGCGGCCATGGCCACCGGCTCGGCGTGGAAGTTGCCGCCGGAGAGCACGTCGCCGTCGGCGCTGAACACCAGCGGGTTGTCCGACACCGCGTTGGCCTCGCGCAGGAACACCCCGGCGGCGAAGCGCAGGTGGTCGAGGCAGGCGCCCATCACCTGGGGCTGGCAGCGCAGGGAATAAGGGTCCTGCACGCGCTTGCAGTCGATGTGCGACTGGTTGATCGCGCTGTCGTGCAGCAGCTCGCGGTAGAAGGCCGCCACGTCGATCTGCCCGGGCTGGCCGCGGACCGCCTGGATGCGCGCGTCGAAGGGCACGTAGGAGCCCTTGAGCGCCTCCACCGTCAGGCTGCCGGCGATCACCGCCGAGACGAACAGCTTCTCCGTCGCGAACAGCCCGCGCAGGGCCAGGGCGGTGGACACCTGGGTGCCATTGATCAGCGCCAGGCCTTCCTTGGGCCCCAGCACCAGCGGCTGGCAGCCGGCGATGGCCAGGCCCTCGCTGGCCTCCATGACGCGGCCCTGGTGGCGCACCTGGCCAACGCCGATGAGCGTCGAGGACATGTGCGCCAGCGGCGCCAGGTCGCCGCTGGCGCCCACCGAGCCCTGGGACGGGATGCACGGGTAGACGCGCGCCTGGTAGAGCTTGAGCAGGGTGTCGATCACCGCCATGCCCACGCCGGAGAAGCCGCGGGCCAGGGAGCCGATCTTCAGCGCCATGATCAGCGCCACGCTGGCGTCGTCCAGCAGCGGGCCGGTGCCGGTGCAGTGCGACAGGATGAGGTTGCGCTGCAGGGTGACCAGCGAATCCTCGGGGATGGAGGTGCGCGCCAGCAGGCCGAAGCCGGTGTTGATGCCGTACACGGTGCGCTGGTTGGCGATGATCTGGCTGACCGTGCGGGCGCTGTTCTCGATGTTCGTCCGGCAGGCTTCATCCAGTTGCAGCGCGGGTTGCCGCTGGTGGATGGCGCGCAGTTGGTCGAGGGAAAACTGGCCGGGGGTGATCTGCAGGGTTTCGGACATGACGGCTCCCGTGTTCCGGAGTGTTACCGCGCTCGGCGGCGAGACTATCTATTCCTGTATATACAAGTATGAGCAATAAGCGAGCCAGCCCGCCCGGCCGGCAGGCGGCGGCGCCAGCCTCTGCGAGAAGGCCGGGCGGAACGTCCCCGGCCGGGGAATGAGGAAGGGCGGTGGCAGCCCCCGGAAATGAGGCGAGCTGTAACGGCCAGGCGTTACCGAATGCTACGAAATGGAGCAGCCGATCACCGTTCTGGTGCAGTCGTTCGCCTGGCGCGGCGGCCTTGCCGGCCGTGCTCGGTGCGCGGGGTTATCCGGTTAATTCTTTTTAAATCAAATGCTTGAGATTTATACCGACCACGCCAAGAGCCCCCGGCGGGGGACTTGGCCTTTCCTTTGCTTATACTTGTATGTACAAGCATATACGTGACAGGAGGCGCCGCTTCCTGCACCGATGCCCACCCCGAATCCCTTTGCCGGAAGCCGAGCGCCCCGGCTTTCGCACCCGAGCCCAAGACTGCCTTGAAGGAGCCTGCCGTGACCGAATCCAGCAAATTCCGCGACGTCGAAATCCGCGCCCCGCGCGGCACCCAGCTGAACGCCAAGAGCTGGCTGACCGAAGCGCCGCTGCGCATGCTGATGAACAACCTCGACCCGGAAGTCGCGGAGAACCCCAAGGAACTGGTGGTGTACGGCGGCATCGGCCGCGCCGCGCGCAACTGGGAGTGCTACGACAAGATCGTCGCCACCCTCAAGGAGCTGAACGACGACGAGACCCTGCTGGTGCAGTCCGGCAAGCCGGTGGGCGTGTTCAAGACCCACGCCAACGCCCCGCGCGTGCTGATCGCCAACTCCAACCTGGTGCCGCACTGGGCCACCTGGGAGCACTTCAACGAACTGGACGCCAAGGGCCTGGCCATGTACGGCCAGATGACCGCCGGCAGCTGGATCTACATCGGTAGCCAGGGCATCGTCCAGGGCACCTACGAAACCTTCGTCGAGGCGGGCCGCCAGCACTACGCCGGCAACCTCAAGGGCCGCTGGGTGCTGACCGCGGGCCTGGGCGGCATGGGCGGCGCCCAGCCCCTGGCCGCCACCTTGGCCGGCGCCTGCTCGCTGAACATCGAGTGCCAGCAGAGCCGCATCGACTTCCGCCTGCGCAGCCGCTACGTCGACGAGCAGGCCAAGGACCTGGACGACGCCCTGGCGCGCATCGCCAAGTACACCGCCGAAGGCAAGGCCATCTCCATCGCCCTGCTGGGCAACGCTGCCGAAATCCTCCCGGAGCTGGTGCGCCGCGGCGTGCGCCCGGACATGGTCACCGACCAGACCAGCGCCCACGACCCGCTCAACGGCTACCTGCCGATCGGCTGGACCTGGGAGCAGTACCGCGACCGCGCGCAGACCGAGCCGGCCGCGGTGGTGAAGGCCGCCAAGCAGTCCATGGCCGTGCACGTGAAGGCCATGCTGGAGTTCCAGAAGCAGGGCGTGCCGACCTTCGACTACGGCAACAACATCCGCCAGATGGCCAAGGAAGAGGGCGTGGCCAATGCCTTCGACTTCCCCGGCTTCGTCCCGGCCTACATCCGCCCGCTGTTCTGCCGCGGCATCGGCCCGTTCCGCTGGGCCGCGCTGTCGGGCGACGCCGAGGACATCTACAAGACCGACGCCAAGGTCAAGGAGCTGATCCCCGACGACGCCCACCTGCACCGCTGGCTGGACATGGCCAGGGAGCGCATCAGCTTCCAGGGCCTGCCGGCGCGCATCTGCTGGGTCGGCCTGGGCCAGCGCGCCAAGCTCGGCCTGGCGTTCAACGAGATGGTCCGCAGCGGCGAGCTGAAGGCGCCGATCGTGATCGGCCGCGACCATCTGGACTCCGGCTCGGTCTCCAGCCCCAACCGTGAAACCGAAGCCATGCAGGACGGTTCCGACGCCGTGTCCGACTGGCCGCTGCTCAACGCCCTGCTGAACACTGCCAGCGGCGCCACCTGGGTTTCGCTGCACCACGGCGGCGGCGTGGGCATGGGCTTCTCCCAGCACTCGGGGATGGTGATCGTCTGCGACGGCACCGACGAGGCCGCCGCGCGCATCGCCCGCGTGCTGACCAACGACCCGGGCACCGGCGTGATGCGCCATGCCGACGCTGGCTACCAGATCGCCATCGACTGCGCCAAGGAGCAGGGCCTGAACCTGCCGATGATCACCGGCAAGTGAGGAACGGGGGCGGCGCCGCCGCCCCGGGCCAGGGAGGAACCGCCGCGCGGGTGGGGGCGCGGCGGTCGGGCCGAGCGCAATCCGTCCTCTGACACTACAAGAACCCCGGCCCGGCGCCGGGGTGGAGAAGAAAAGCGATGTCCCAGGCCAGCGACAGTTCCAGCAAGCCGCTGATCGAGCGCCGCTCGATCAACTACATCCCCGAGGCCGAGCGCCACGGCAAGCTCTACAGCCAGTTCACCCTGTGGCTGGGCGCCAACCTGCAGATCACCGCCATCGTCACCGGGGCCCTGGCCGTGGTGCTGGGCGGCGACGTGTTCTGGTCGCTGGTCGGCCTGCTCATCGGCCAGCTGCTCGGTGGCACGGTCATGGCCCTGCACGCCGCCCAGGGGCCCAAGCTGGGCCTGCCGCAGATGATCTCCAGCCGCGTGCAGTTCGGCGTCTACGGCGCGGCCATCCCGATCGTGCTGGTGTGCCTGATGTACCTGGGCTTCACCGCCACCGGCACGGTGCTTTCCGGGCAGGCGCTGGGCCAGCTGTTCGGCGTCAGCGACAGCGTCGGCATCCTGATCTTCGCCAGCGTCATCGTCCTGGTCACCGTGCTCGGCTACCGGGTGATCCACTACATCGGCCGCATCGCCAGCGTCGTCGGGGTGATCGCCTTCTTCTACCTGTTCAGCCGCCTGATGAGCCAGACCGACGTCGGCGCGCTGCTGCAGATCCGCCACTTCAGCTGGAGCAGCTTCCTGCTCGCGGTGTCCCTGGCGGCCTCCTGGCAGATCGCCTTCGGCCCCTACGTGGCCGACTACTCGCGCTACCTGCCCGGCGCCACCTCGTCGGTGAAGACCTTCCTCGCCGTCGGCGCCGGCTCGGTGATCGGCTCGCAGGTGGCGATGACCCTCGGGGTGTTCGCCGCGGCCATGGCCGATGGCCAGTTCGCCGGCCGCGAAGTGGCCTACATCGTCGGCCTGAGCGGCAGCGGCGCCGCCGCCGCGCTGCTGTACTTCAGCATCGCCTTCGGCAAGGTGACCATCTCCACGCTGAACTCCTACGGCAGCTTCATGTGCATCGCCACCATCATCAGCGGCTTCCGTGGCCACCTGGAGGTGAGCCGCCTGCAGCGCCTGGTGTTCGTGCTGGTGATCGTCGGCACCGCCACCCTGATCGCGCTGCTGGGCCAGCATTCGTTCCTCGGCGCGTTCAAGTCCTTCATCCTGTTCCTGCTGGCCTTCTTCACCCCGTGGAGCGCGGTCAACCTGGTGGACTACTACCTGATCACCCGTGAGCGCTACGACGTGCCGGCCCTGGCCGACCCCGACGGCCGCTACGGCCGCTGGAACCTGCCGGGGATCAGCGTGTACGTGGTCGGCGTGCTGGTTCAGCTACCGTTCATCTCCACCAAGTTCTACACCGGCCCGCTGGTGGATTACCTGGGCGGCGTGGACATCTCCTGGATCATCGGCCTGGTGGTGCCCGCCGTCCTCTATTACCTGGTCGCCCGGCACAGCCGCCGGGCGGTGCCGGACCGGCTGATCCTGCCGGCCCGTACCTGAACCGGCCCGGCCGCGCCCGGCCAGCGGCGCGGCCCCTTGCACTGCCGAACCTCATTTTCCCGTTTAGGAGCATCAGATGAACAATTCCAAGAAGACGCTGCTGGGCCTGATCCTTTCCGCCGGCTTGCTGGGCTCGATGGCCCAGGCCCAGGCGGCGGGCTGGTGCGAGAGCGGCAAGCCGGTGAAGTTCGCCGGGCTGAACTGGGAGAGCGGCATGCTGCTCACCGACCTCATGCAGTTCATCCTCAAGAACGGCTACGGCTGCAGCACCGACAGCCTGCCGGGCAACTCCATCACCATGGAGCAGGCCCTGGCCAACAACGACATCCAGATCTTCAGCGAGGAATGGATCGGCCGCAGCGACGCCTGGAACAAGGCCGCCGCCGCCAACAAGGTGGTCGGCGTGGGCGCGCCCATCGTCGGCGCCACCGAGGGCTGGTACGTGCCGCGCTTCGTGATCGAGGGCGACAAGGCCCGCGGCATCGAGGCCAAGGCGCCGAACCTCAAGGCGGTCACCGACCTGGGCCAGTACGCCGAGCTGTTCCGCGACCCGGAGGAGCCGGGCAAGGGCCGCTTCTACAACTGCCCGGCCGGCTGGACCTGCGAGCTGGAGAACTCCGAGATGCTCAAGAAGTACGGCCTGGAGGACAAGTACACCAACTTCCGCCCCGGCACCGGCCCGGCGCTGGATGCCGCGGTGCTGTCCAGCTACAAGCGCAAGGAGCCGATCCTCTTCTACTACTGGTCGCCGACGCCGCTGATGGGCCAGGCCGACCTGGTCAAGCTGGACGAGCCGGGGGTGAACAAGGACGTGAAGATCCAGGTCGGCCTGTCGCGCAGCTTCCACGACGAGGCCCCGGAGCTGGTCGCGGTGCTGGAGAAGGTCAACCTGCCCATCGACCTGCTGAACCAGAACCTGGCGAAGATGGCCAAGGAGAAGCTGTCGTCCGAACAACTGGCCAAGGCTTTCCTCAAGGAGCACCCTGAGGTGTGGAGCGCCTGGGTCAGCGAGGACGCCGCGAAGAAGATCCAGGCCGCGCTCTGACGCTGCCCGAGCCGGGGAGGCCAGGCCTCCCCGGCGATGCCTAATCCTTGCGAGTACGAGCCATGTTCCCTGAACGCTTCACCTTCTCCATCGCCGACGTGGTCAACGGCTGGGTCGACGCCCTGGTGACCAACTACGGCGACGTCTTCCGGCACATTTCCGACACCCTGCTGTGGGCCATCGTCAACCTCGAGAGCCTGCTGCGCGCCACGCCCTGGTGGCTGATGCTGGCGATCGTCGCCGGCATCGCCTGGCACGCCACGCGGCGCCTGGTGCCGACCCTGGTGATCACCGGCCTGCTGTTCCTGGTCGGCGCGGTGGGCCTGTGGGACAAGCTCATGCAGACCCTGGCGCTGATGATGGTGGCCACGATCATCTCGGTGCTGATCGGCATCCCCCTGGGCATCCTCGCCGCGCGCAGCGACCGCCTGCGCGCCATCCTGCTGCCGCTGCTGGACATCATGCAGACCATGCCCAGCTTCGTGTACCTGATCCCGGTGCTGATGCTGTTCGGCCTGGGCAAGGTGCCGGCGATCTTCGCCACCGTGATCTACGCCGCGCCGCCGCTGATCCGCCTCACCGACCTGGGCATCCGCCAGGTCGACCGCGAGGTCATGGAGGCGGTCACCGCCTTCGGCGCCAACCGCCGCCAGCAGCTGTTCGGCGTGCAGCTGCCGCTGGCCCTGCCGAGCATCATGGCCGGCATCAACCAGACCACCATGATGGCCCTGTCGATGGTGGTGATCGCCTCGATGATCGGCGCCCGCGGCCTGGGCGAGGACGTGCTGGTGGGCATCCAGACCCTCAACGTCGGCAAGGGCCTGGAGGCGGGCCTTGCGATCGTCATCCTCGCCGTGGTCATCGACCGCATCACCCA
Organism: Pseudomonas sp. RW407; assembly: GCF_003176655.1. Taxonomy (NCBI): domain Bacteria; kingdom Pseudomonadati; phylum Pseudomonadota; class Gammaproteobacteria; order Pseudomonadales; family Pseudomonadaceae; genus Pseudomonas; species Pseudomonas sp. RW407. Next base: position 363,600 of record NZ_QGSL01000107.1, read on the forward strand.
GGCCTACGGCCGCTCGCGTCACCACGAGGCCAGCAAATGAGCAAGATCCAGGTCAAGAACGTCTACAAGATCTTCGGTGCCCGCGCCGACGCCGCGCTGGCGATGATCCGCCAGGGCAAGAGCAAGGCCGAGGTGCTGGCCGCCACCGACTGCGTGGTCGGGGTGAACGATCTGTCGCTGTCCATCGAGGCCGGTGAAATCTTCGTCATCATGGGCCTGTCCGGCTCCGGAAAGTCGACCCTGGTGCGCCACTTCAACCGCCTGATCGACCCCACCAGCGGCGAGATACTGGTCGACGGCGAGGACATCCTGCGCTACGACGCGCGCCAGCTGGAGGACTTCCGCCGGCGCAAGATCAGCATGGTGTTCCAGAGCTTCGGCCTGCTGCCGCACAAGAGCGTGCTGGACAACGTCGCCTACGGCCTGAAGGTCCGCGGCGAGAACAAGGCGCTGTGCCAGGAGCGGGCGCTGCACTGGATCGCCACCGTGGGCCTGAAGGGCTACGAGAGGTCCTACCCGCACCAGCTCTCCGGCGGCATGCGCCAGCGCGTCGGCCTGGCCCGGGCGCTGGCCGCCGACACCGACATCATCCTCATGGACGAAGCCTTCAGTGCCCTCGACCCGCTGATCCGCGCGGACATGCAGGACCAGCTGCTGGAGCTGCAGAAGACCCTGCACAAGACCATCGTCTTCATCACCCACGACCTGGATGAAGCGGTGCGCATCGGCAACCGCATCGCCATCCTCAAGGACGGCCAGCTGATCCAGGTCGGCGCGCCGCGGGAAATCCTCCACCAGCCGGCCGACGAGTACGTCGACCGCTTCGTCCAGCGCCGCGTGGCCAACCTGTAGTCCGGGAGTTCCGATGTCCTCCGCTTCCATCATCACCTTCGGCGACGCGCCCCTGCACTGGCAGGACGTGGTCGCCGTGGCCCGCCATGGCGCCCGCCTGGAGCTGTCGGCGGCGGCCTGGGCGCGCATCGACAACGCCCGCGCCATCGTCGAGCGCATCGTCGAGCGCGGCGAACGCGCCTACGGCATCAGCACCGGCCTCGGCGCCCTGTGCAACGTGGTGCTCGAAGGCGAGCAACTGGCCCAGCTGTCGCGCAACACCCTGCTCAGCCACGCCTGCGGCGTCGGCGAGGCGCTGAAGGACGAGCAGACCCGGGCGATCATCTGCGTCGCCATCGCCAACTACAGCCTCGGCAAGTCCGGCCTGCACCGCCGCGTGGTGCAGGCGCTGCTGGAACTGCTCAACCGTGGCATCACCCCGCGCGTGCCGGCCCAGGGCTCGGTGGGCTACCTGACGCACATGGCCCACGTCGGGGTGGCTCTGCTGGGCGTCGGCGAGGTGAGCTACCAGGGGCGCATCGTCAGCGCCGCCGAAGCGCTGGACGCCGAAGGCCTGGCGCCGGTGGAGCTGGGCGCCAAGGACGGGCTCAGCCTGGTCAACGGCACGCCCTGCATGACCGGCCTGTGCTGCCTGGCCCTGGAAGACGCCACGCGCCTGGCGCACTGGGCCGACGTCATCGGCGCCATGAGCTTCGAAGCCCTGCGCGGGCAGACCGACGCCTTCGACGCGGAAATCCTCGCGCTCAAGCCGCACCCCGGCGCGCAACTGGTGGGCGAGAACCTGCGGGCGCTGCTCGATGGCAGCGAAGTGCTCGCCAGCAGCCGCGGCATCCGCACCCAGGACGCCCTGAGCATGCGCTCCATGCCGCAGATCCACGGCGCCTGCCGCGACCAGCTGGCCCACGCCGCGCGCCAGGTGGAGATCGAACTGAATTCGGCCAACGACAACCCCCTGGTGCTGGGCACGCCCGAGCACTACCGGGTGGTGTCCCAGGCCAACCCCCACGGCGAATCCGTGGCCATGGCCGCCGACCTGCTGTGCATCGCCGTGGCCGAGCTGGGCGGCGTCGCCGAGCGCCGCCTGGACCGCCTGATCAACCCGCTGGTCAGCGGCCTGCCGGCATTCCTGGTGAGCCAGCCGGGGGTCAACTCGGGGATGATGATCGTGCAGTACGTCGCCGCCGCCCTGGCCGGCGAGAACCGCCAGCTGGCGCAGCCGGCGGTGGTGGACAACTACGTCACCTCGGGCCTGCAGGAAGACCACCTGAGCCTGGGCACCAGCGCCGCGCTCAAGCTCGGCCGCTGCATCGGCAACTGCCAGCAGATCCTCGCCATCGAGTACCTGCTGGCCGCCCAGGCCTTCGAATTCCTCAAGGAACAACGCTTCGGCGCCGGCACCACGCGGGCCTGGGAGCTGCTGCGCGAACAGGTGCCGGCCTACGACACCGACCGCTGGCTGGCCCCGGACATCGCCCGCGCCGCCGCGCTGCTGGCCGACCGCCGGGCGCTGCAGAACGTCGGCGCGAGCATCGGGAGACTGCAATGAAACAGCTCTGGCACAACTGCCATGCCGCCACCATGGCCGGCGGCAAGTACTCGATCATCGAGGACGCCGCCATCCTCACCGAGGGCGCGCGCATCCACTGGATCGGCCCCCATGCCGAACTGCCGCTGCACGAGGTGCAGCGCAGCCATGACCTGGGCGGCGCCTGGCTGACCCCGGGGCTGATCGACTGCCACACCCACCTGGTGTTCGGCGGCGACCGCAGCGCCGAGTTCGAGCTGCGCCTGCAGGGCGCCAGCTACGCCGAGATCGCCGCCGCCGGCGGCGGCATCGCCAGTACCGTGCGCGCCACCCGCGAGGCCACTGAGGAGGAACTGCTGGCCAGCGCCATCAAGCGCGCGCGGCCGCTGCTGGCCGACGGCGTGACCGTGCTGGAGGTGAAGTCCGGCTACGGCCTGGACCTGGCCAGCGAGCGCAAGATGTTGCGCGTGGCCCGGCGCCTGGGCGAGGTACTGCCGGTGACGGTGCGCGCCACCTGCCTGTCGGCCCACGCCCTGCCGCCGGAATACGCCGGCCGCGCGGACGACTACATCGAGCGGGTGTGCTCGGAAATCCTCCCGGCGCTGGCACAGGAAGGCCTGGTGGATGCGGTGGACGCCTTCTGCGAGCACCTGGCCTTCTCCCCGGCGCAGGTCGAGCGAGTGTTCCAGGCCGCCAAGGCGCTGGGGCTGCCGGTGAAGCTGCATGCCGAGCAACTGTCGTCGCTGCATGGCTCCAGCCTGGCGGCGCGCTACCAGGCGCTGTCCGCCGACCACCTGGAATTCATGACCGAGGAAGACGCCATCGCCATGGCCAGGGCCGGCACCGTCGCGGTGCTGTTGCCGGGGGCCTTCTTCGTCCTGCGCGAAACCCAGTTGCCGCCGATGGAGGCCCTGCGCAAGCACGGCGTGGCCATCGCCCTGGCCAGCGACCTCAACCCCGGCACCTCGCCGGCGCTGTCGCTGCGCCTGATGCTCAACATGGGCTGCACCGCCTTCCGCCTCACCCCCGAGGAAGCCCTGGCCGGCGTCACCCTGCACGCCGCCCGCGCCCTGGGCCTGGAAGCCGACCACGGCAGCCTGGAGGCGGGCAAGCTCGCCGACTTCGTCGCCTGGGACATCCAGCGCCCGGCCGAGCTGGCCTACTGGCTCGGCGGCGACCTGCCCAAGCGCATCATCCGTCACGCAGAGGAAGTCTCCTGTGGATAACGTACTGAGCTTCAGCCGCGGCCGTGTACCGCTGCTGGTGAGCATGCCGCACCCTGGCACCCGCCTGACCCCGGCCGTGGAGAACGGCCTGGTGGACGAGGCGAAGGAGTTGGCCGACACCGACTGGCACATCCCGCGCCTGTACGACTTCGCCCGCGAGCTGGGCGCCAGCACCCTGGCCGCCAACTACTCGCGCTACGTCATCGACCTCAACCGCCCGGCCGACGACAAGCCGCTGTACTCCACGGCCACCACCGGCCTCTACCCGGACACCCTGTTCGACGGCCGCCCGCTGTTCCACGAAGGCCAGGCGCCCTCGGCCGAAGAGCGCGCGCGCTACCTGGCGGAGGTCTGGACGCCCTATCACCGAACGCTCGCCGAGGAGCTGGCGCGGCTGAAGGCCGAGTTCGGCTATACCCTGCTGTGGGACGCCCACTCGATCCGCTCGCACATCCCGCACCTGTTCGACGGCCGCCTGCCGGACTTCAACATCGGCACCAACTCCGGCAACAGCTGCCCGGCCGACCTCGCCGAACGCCTGCAGGCGGTGTGCGCAGAAGCCGAAGGCTACAGCCACGTGCTCAACGGCCGCTTCAAGGGCGGCCACATCACCCGCCACTACGGCCAGCCGCAGCAGGACGTGCACGCGGTGCAGCTGGAACTCGCGCAGTGCAACTACATGGACGAGCAAGCGCCCTTCGCCTACTGCGAAGACCTGGCCGCCCCGACCGCCGCGGTGCTGCGGCGGATGCTGGAAACCTTCCTGGCCTGGGGCCGCGAGCGTTACGGCCGTTGACGCCGATGTAGGGCGAATAACCGTTTGCGATTATCCGCCGTTGCGCACTGTAGGAGCGGGCCCTGCCCGCGATTCGCGCGCAGGGCGCGCTCCTACAGGGGAATGGCGTGGGTGACGCAGCGTAGGCGCGGATCTCATCCGCGAATCGCGCCGGAACCTCCGGCTATCGCGGACAAAGTCCGCTCCTACGACCGTGCCCAGCCGCTGGCCAATGAAAACGGCGGATAACGCCGTAGGCGTTATGCGCCCTACGGGTCAGGATGACGCCTGATTTTCCAGCCGCTCGGGACGGCCCCCTCTCCCGCTTGCGGGAGAGG
>NZ_QGSL01000107.1:368325-370453 GCF_003176655.1 Pseudomonas sp. RW407
GGGCTGGGGAGAGGGAGCAGAGGTCCGCTTGACGATGAAGCCAAACCTTACCTCTCAATGCCGACTGGCCACCGCCGCCCCAATTCCCGTCATCGAGCGGATGAACTGCCCCAGGTAGCGCCCGCGCTCCGCCTCCGCCCGCGCCGAGCGGTCGCTCACGGAGAACCCCCAGGCGGCGAGGAAGGCCGCGCTCATGGAGAACAGCGCCGGGTTGCTGTAGGGGAACACCGCCTCGGCGTTGCCCAGCACCGCCACCCACACCGGCGGGCCGAGCACCAGCAGGGCGATGGCGCTGCACAGCCCGGCCAGGCTGCCGGCCACGGCGCCGCGGGTGGTCAGGCCCTTCCAGAACATCGAGAGGAACAGCACCGGGAAGTTCACCGAGGCGGCGATGGCCAGCACCAGGCCGGAAAGGAAGGCGATGTTCTGCGACTCGAAGAGCACGCCGAGGATCACCGCCAGCACGCCGATGCCCAGGGTGGCCAGGCGCGACACGCGCATTTCCTCGGCCTCGCTGGCCTGGCCCTTGCGCAGCACGCAGGCGTAGAGGTCGTGGGACACCGCCGAGGCGGCGGACAGCGCCAGGCCCGCGACCACCGCGAGGATGGTGGCGAAGGTCACCGCGCAGATGAAGCCGAGGAACAGGTTGCCGCCCACCGCCTGGGCCAGGTGCACGGCGACCATGTTGCCGCCGCCGATCAGGGCGCCCTCGGCGGTGCGGAAGGCCGGGTCGTTGCCGACCATGACGATGGCGCCGAAGCCCACGGCGATCAGCAGCAGGTAGAAGTAGCCGATGAAGCCGGTGGCGTAGAACACGCTCTTGCGCGCCTCGCGGGCGTCGCTGACGGTGAAGAAGCGCATCAGGATGTGCGGCAGGCCGGCGGTGCCGAACATCATGCCCAGGGCCAGGGAGATGGCGTCCACCGGGTTCGCCAGCAGGCCGCCGGGGGCCATGATGGCCACGCCCTTGGCGTGCACCTGGGTGGCGGCGGCGAACATCGCCTCGCTGCTGAAGCCGAAATGGCGCAGCACCATGAAGGCCATGAAGCTGGTGCCCGAGAGCAGCAGCACCGCCTTGATGATCTGCACCCAGGTGGTGGCCAGCATGCCGCCGAAGGTCACGTAGCAGACCATCAGCGCGCCCACCACCAGTACCGCCTGCAGGTAGCTCAGGCCGAACAGCAGCTCGATCAGCTTGCCGGCGCCGACCATCTGCGCCACCAGGTACAGCAGCGCCACGATCAGCGTGCCGAAGGCGGCGGTGATGCGGATCGGCGCCTGTTCCAGGCGGTAGGAGACCACGTCGGCGAAGGTGTACTTGCCCAGGTTGCGCAGGCGCTCGGCGATCAGGAACAGGATGATCGGCCAGCCGGCGAGCACGCCCAGGGCGTAGAGCAGGCCGTCGTAGCCGCTGGCGAACATCATCGCCGAGATGCCCAGGAAGGAGGCCGCGGAGATCATGTCGCCGGCGATCGCCAGGCCGTTCTGCATGCCGCTCAGGCCGCCGCCGGCGGTGTAGAAGTCGGCCGCCGAGCGGGTGCGCAGGGCGGCCCAGCGGGTGATGGCCAGGGTGGACAGGACGAACGCCAGGAACAGGCCGATGGCGTGCCAGTTCAGCGGCCGTTCGGCGCCGGCGGCCAGGGCCGGTTCGGCCAGCGTCACGCCGGCGAGCAGGAGCAGCGCCTTCATGCCTGGGCCTCCTGCTTGAGCCTGTCGTTCAGCGGGTCCAGCACCTTGTTGGTCCGGTGCACGTAGAGGCCGGTGAGCAGCACCGAGAGCAGGATCAGGCCGACGCCGGCCAGCATGCCCACGCTGGTCACCCCGCCGGCGAGCGGGCGGCCCAGCAGGCCGGGGGCGAAGGCCACCAGCAGGACGAAGCCGTAGTAGGCCAGCAGCAGGGTGGCGGTGAGGGTCCAGGTGAGGCGTTGCTTGCGGCGGACGAGAAGGAGGAAGTCCGGGTGTTCCCGGAGCCGTTCCAGGGGCAGGGTCATGGCGCGCTCTCTGTTGTTGTGAGGTTGTCGAGGCGTTTGTGTGATACGTAAATTCTAATTAAATAGAAAATTACGTGTCACGAATGGATTGTCCCCCAGGGCGCGCGGGCTGGGGAGGGTGGAGCGGCGGGAGTTCG
>NZ_QGSL01000107.1:370463-373014 GCF_003176655.1 Pseudomonas sp. RW407
GGCAAGCTGAAGGCCATGCGCACCCTCGGCGTGCCCTACACCGACGAGGACATCGCCGGCGCCCGCGACAGCGTCCAGGGCAAGAGCGAGATGGACGCCCTGGTGGCCTACCTGCAGGGCCTGGGCACAGCGATCAAGAACAAGCGGTGATGGCCATGGACATCGGAACCATCCGCGGCCTCGGCACCGTCGTGGTGATGCTCGCCTTCATCGGCGTCACCCTCTGGGCCTACAGCGGCAAGCGCAAGCAGCGCTTCGACGCCGACGCCCTGCTGCCCTTCGCCGACGACCCGCAGGCTCTGCGCCACGCCGAGCATGAACAAGCTTCTGGGAGCAACAAAGCATGACTACCTTCTGGAGTCTGTACATCACCGTACTGACCGTCGGATCGCTGATCGCCCTGCTATGGCTGGTCTTCGCCACCCGCAGCGGCGAGACCAAGGGCGCCACCGACCAGACCATGGGGCACTCCTTCGACGGTATCGAGGAATACGACAACCCGCTGCCGCGCTGGTGGTTCCTGCTGTTCGTGGGCACCATCGTCTTCGCCGTCGGCTACCTGGCCCTGTACCCGGGCCTGGGCAACTGGAAGGGCATCCTGCCGGGCTACACCGACGGCTGGACCCAGGTGAAGCAGCTGGAACGCGAGCAGGCCATGGCCGACGAGAAATATGCGCCGATCTTCGCCAAGTACTCGGCCATGTCCGTCGAGGAAGTGGCCAAGGACCCGGCGGCGCTGAAGACCGGCGAGCGCCTGTTCGCCACCTACTGCTCGATCTGCCACGGCTCCGACGCCAAGGGCGCCATGGGCTTCCCCAACCTGACCGACCAGGACTGGCGCTGGGGTGGCGACGCGCAGACCATCCAGACCACCATCCTGGGCGGCCGCCACGCGGTGATGCCGGCCTGGGGCGAGGTGCTGGGCGACCAGGGCGTGCATGACGTGGCTGCATTCGTCACCACCAAGCTGGACGGCCGCAAGCTGCCCGAAGGCGTGACCGATGCCCAGGTGGCCAATGGCGAGAAACTCTTCGCCACCACCTGCATCGCCTGCCACGGCCCCGAAGGCAAGGGCACCGCCGCCCTGGGCGCGCCGGACCTGACCCACCCGGGTGCGTTCATCTACGGCTCGGGCTTCGCCCAGCTGCAGCAGACCATCCGCCATGGCCGCCAGGGCCAGATGCCGGCCCAGGAAGCCTACCTGGGCAAGGACAAGGTCCACGTCCTGGCCGCGTACATCTACAACATTTCCCGCCCGGAGAACGCCAACTGACCCCCTGCCGCTCGCGCCCGCCCGGGCGCGAGCAACTTCCGCGCAGTTACGCGACCAAGTGTCGCACCTGGCGCGCGCCATTCCTTCACACTGCTCTAGATCAAGACTAAGCTCATTCCATCCGTGAGTCGCTGGTAATTCGGGGAAACCCTACGCTTATCAGGGTTTCAACGCCGGCAGAGAGCCTGAAAAACATTGGCAGAAATGCCCTCAAAGCGGCATGCGCAGCGGCTCCGGAGCCTATTCCGGCGCGTTGCATTGCCTACTGGCTTTCTACATACTTGCCGCCGTTTTTTGTCCCTAAATAGCAAAAAAACCGTGGAACCTTAGAATGAGCACAGCAATCAGTCCGACTGCTTATAACTATAAGGTAATCCGCCAGTTCGCCATCATGACGGTGGTCTGGGGGATACTAGGAATGGGGATGGGTGTTTTCATCGCCTCACAGTTGGTATGGCCCGAGCTGAACTTCGGGCTGCCGTGGACCAGTTTCGGGCGACTTCGCCCGCTGCACACCAACCTGGTGATCTTCGCCTTCGGCGGCTGTGCTCTGTTCGCAACCTCCTACTACGTGGTGCAACGCACCTGTCAGACCCGCCTGATTTCCGATAGCCTGGCCGCCTTCACCTTCTGGGGCTGGCAGGCGGTGATCGTGCTGGCCGGCATCACCCTGCCGCTGGGCTACACCTCCTCCAAGGAGTACGCCGAGCTGGAATGGCCGATCGACATCCTGATCGCCATCGTCTGGGTCACCTACGCCGTGGTGTTCTTCGGCACCATCGTCAAGCGCCAGACCAAGCACATCTACGTGGGCAACTGGTTCTACGGCGGCTTCATCCTGGTCACGGCGATGCTGCACATCGTCAACAACCTGGAGATCCCGGTCGGCTGGTTCAAGTCCTACTCCATCTATGCCGGCGCCACCGACGCCATGGTCCAGTGGTGGTACGGCCACAACGCCGTGGGCTTCTTCCTGACCACCGGCTTCCTCGGCATGATGTACTACTTCGTGCCCAAGCAGGCCGAGCGCCCGGTTTACTCCTACCGCCTGTCCATCGTCCACTTCTGGGCGCTGATCACCCTGTACATCTGGGCCGGCCCGCACCACCTGCACTACACCGCGCTGCCCGACTGGGCGCAGTCCCTGGGCATGGTGATGTCGCTGATCCTCCTGGCGCCCTCCTGGGGCGGCATGATCAACGGCATGATGACCCTCTCCGGCGCCTGGCATAAGCTGCGCACCGACCCCATCCTGCGCTTCCTGGTGGTGTCCCTGGC
>NZ_QGSL01000107.1:373024-415334 GCF_003176655.1 Pseudomonas sp. RW407
TGCCAGCCAGTCGAGAACGAAGTTGGCGCCGATGAAGCCGGCGCTGCCGGTCACGAGGATGGTCAAGGGAAATATCCTTATCAGAAAGAGTCCAGGCAGCCGATACGAGCCGCAGAGGTTGAGTTCTGCAGCTCGTATCGGCAGGGGAGCGCTATTCGGTGATCTTGCTGAAGCTGCCGTCGAACATGTCGACGTTGCGCCCGTCGGTAAGGGTATACAGCGAGTAGCTGCGGCCCAGGCGCGCACCACCGTCACGGGTCAGCGGGGCCCAGGCCAGGTTGGCGCGGCGCATGGTCGAGCTGCTCATGATCTCGTCGAACGGAATCGACACGTAGATGCCCTTGTCGAAGCTACCTTCGCCGTACTCTTCCTTGGAGGCGGTGGTGAGGGTCACCCAGCCGCCGAAGCGCACGCCGTTGCTGAACTCGCGGGACAGGTCGATGGTGGTACCCCAGTCGCGGGCCAGGTAGCGGCCCACGCTGACCGCGGCCAGCACGTCCTGGAAATCGGTCTTCAGGTAGCCGGTGACGTGGCCGGTGAGCACCTTGTAGTCGCGCAGGCCGAAGTCCTGCTCGAAGTCACGCTGGCGCACGTAGTTGAGGTCGCCACCGATGGCCCAGCGCTCGTTGAGCGGGCGATACAGCAGCTCGCCACCGACGCCGGCGAACATCGACTCTAGGTAGCCGCCGTAGACCATGCCGTACATGTCCTCGTCCAGGCGCTTGACCTTGTTCAGCTGAAAGGTCGGCATGGTCACGTCCGAGGTGGTCCAGTACTCGCGCAGGTAGGTGCGCACGCGCGGCAGGTTGCTGGGCGCGTCGTACTTGAACTTGTCGAAGTTGTTCAGCAGGTTGGCGCTGAGCGAGCCGCTCCACCAGGTATCCGGGGTGAAGCGGTATTCGCCATTCAGGTCGGCGGTGAACTGGTAGAGCAGGAAGCCGTCGGGGCCGCCGACGTTCTGCTTGTAGCCCAGGCCGAGGCCGTAGCTGAATGGATCCGGCTTCTGCGTGTAGAGCACCTTTTCCTGGTGCGGCAGCGGCCAGTTGCTCTCGGTGCCGCGGCGCAGGTCGTCCAGCGGACGGTCGTTGTTCACCACTTCGCGGAAGGTCTCGCGCGGCACGCTGGTCTCGATGACCGGCAGGTCGTAGCGCTTGTCCACCACGGTGAAGTACTTGATGTCGTCATCCACGCTGTTGTCGAGGATGCGCGCCGCGCGGCCCACCGCCTTGGGCGGGTAGAGGTAGCGGGTCTGCTCGCCGTAGACGACGATTTCCTTGTCGCGCTGGGCGATGCGCTCGACCTTGTAGCCGGCATTGTTCTGCAGGCGCCTGGACACGTTCGCCCAGTCCACCTGGTCCGGATGCAGGTCCGGCGCCTTGGCCGGCAGCGGCTCGGCCGGCGGGTCGAAGGTCTTGGCCGGCGCCGAGCGGGAAGCGAAGTTGGTGTGCAGGGTGATGCCGAACATGGCGGTGTTGCCACGTTCCCAGCCGGCGGTCAGGTCTACCGAGTCGCTGGCCTTGAAGACGAGGCCCAGGTTGATGGGGGAGCTTTGGTCCTGGTTGTTGCTCAGAGGTTCCCGCTTGTAGTCATTGCCGTCGTATTCCAGTTTGACGGCCAGACGGTCCCATGGCGTTTGCCAAAGCACTCCGCCGAAAATCCCAGGCGAGCCCCGGAAGTAATTGCTGGCGTCGAAGGAGCCCGCATTGGCCACGTCACTGGTGGGGATCGGACGATCATCGAACTTGTCGTCCACCCAGCCGAGTGGGTTGCTGAAATCACCGCGGTTGCCGAGGTAGCCCCAGGCGATGCCCAGGCTGAGGTCGAAATTCCCGAATCGCTTGTTGCCGACGAAGTATTCGCTGGAGAACAGGCCGGTACCGCCGATGTCCAGTGCACCTACCGCTAATTCCGGTGTCCAGCGGCTTTCCTGGAGCAGACGGAATTTGGCGTCTACCGCCTTGTCCTTGTAGCTCTGGTCGCCACTGAAATCCTCTGCACCGTACCGACGGTTGCTGACGGATGTGTAGCGGAACGATGTTTCCAGCCAGTCGAATGGCTGCAGCGAGAAGCTATAGCGCGAATAGGGATCGACGCGGTTGGCAGTGACAGCGACGTCCCCGGCTGGCGCCATGCGTGCAGTAGGCGTTTGCATCAGACCCATGATGCCGAAGTCGTTTCTGGTATCGCGGGGTTCGGCATGGGCCACTGCCCAGGGCAGCAGCAGGCAGAGGGAATAGCGGAGTTTCATTGCGCCACCTCGGACAACGGTTGGGTGGCGATGAATTCGGCCATTTCTTCATTCAGATCCGGGACGGCGCTATCCGGGCCGGCGGCCTTGATCGGTACCAGGATGGTTGCCCCCGGCGCGGCGGGTATGCCCTTCTGGAGGTTCCACAGGGCGATGCCGAGGTGACTGACCTGGCCGTCCGGCTGGATCAGATAGACATAGTCGGGATCGGCTTCCGGCAGCGACGGGCACGCAGCGGAATAGTCCCGTGCCTGTTGCATCGGCACATAGGCCAGGTAGCAGTCGGCCGCCACGGCTCCCAGCACACGGACCGCACTTGGTCGGGTGGGGAAAATGAAAATGTCGCCAGGTGACACCAGGCTGTTCTGCGCCGGGGTGACTTCCACCTCGACGGGGTCCATCAGGTGCAGGCGCCGACCACTGACCGGCTGGCTGGCGACCTGGTCGTAGAGGCGCTTGGCCAGGCTGGAAAGTGCGGGTTGATCGTCCAGCAGGGCTTTCTGTTGCAGCATGGACAGGTCGAACAGAATGCCGGCCTTCAGGCGCTTCTGCTCCGGCAGCAGCTTCGACTGCAGCCACGCGGCACCCAGCCAATAGCCCTCGGCATTGACCTGGGTGGCACGGAAGACGTCGGCGAGGCGGGTCGTCGAGGTGATAGCCACGGGGCCGGGCTTGGCCGCATCGCCGCGAACTTCGACGGAGTCGCCGGCCATGGCGGGGCCGACCAGCAGCAAGCTAATCAGGGCGAGAAGGCGAATGCTCATTTGCCTGCCCCCCGATATGGGCGCAGTTGGGTGATCGCAACCTGCAGGTCGGGCGTGACCTGTTGCAGGCTCTGCATCACGAAGCCGTCCCTGGGGTCGACCCAGTATTTGTTGGTGGCGCTGAAGCCCAGCAGCGGCGCGCGGATGTCTTCATCGACGCGCAGCAGGTCGTAGTCGCGCTCGAGAATACTTACGCGCTCCAGGCCGACCTTGTGGAAGCTGCTCTGCACGGGAATACCCAGGCGATAACCGCTCGCCAGGTCGATCCAGCGCTCGCTGCGCTGCCCATCCGCCAGCTTGTGCAGGCCGGTATGGAAGGGCGAGTCGACACCCAGGCGCGTGCCGGCGAGGTTGTCGCCGAAGCCGGTGGTGCGTACCACCAGGCCATCTCGCATCATCAGCACCTGGCGGGTAGAGGCGAGCCAGTACTGCAGGTCGCCCTGCTGGCGCACCAGCGCCATTACGGCTTCGCCGCCCTGAGTCTGCAGCTTGATCTGGTAGTAGGGCACCGCATCTACCTGGGCCTGGGTCAGCTCAAGCGGCTTCGGGCCCTGGGTGGCGGCGCGCAGGGTGTCCCACGACGCCTGCATCAGAGGGTTGCAGGCGGATAGCGACAAGGCCGCCCCGGCCAGGGCGGCGAATTGGAGGAGTTTCACGTCGGTCGACCTGAGTTCGGTGGTTTATTCGTCGTTCAGGTCGTTCTTGATGTTGGCACCAGTACCAAGAATGGTGGTAGACGGCACCAACTGGCTGATGAAACGGTTCCAGCGGGTAACGCCAGCCGGGCCGACATAGACCACATCCTGTGGCTCCAGGTTGAAGCGCTGGGCGAGGATGAAAGCGGTAGGCGATTGGGCGTCCAGTTGGAATACCTTGGCGGGTTCGCGCTCCAGGTCTTCGACGCCGCGAATCACATAGACGGCCTTGCCGTTGGAGCTGGCTTGGTTCAGGCCACCGACGCTGCCCAGGGCATCGGCCAGGTTCAGGTACTTGGTCTTGTAGGTGATGGCGCGCGGACTGTTTACCTCGCCCATCAGGTAGACCTTCTTGCGGTCGTTGTAGGGCAGGTAGATCTGGTCGCCGTCCTTCAGGTAGACGCTGTACAGCTGGCTTTGCTGTTGGTCGTTGAGCGCGTCGAGGTTGAGCTTGTACTCGTGGCCATCGCGCTTGAGGACCATGTTGGAGAGGTCGGCAGAACCAGTGTTCACGCTTGCGGTGCTGACCGCTTCCATCAGGCTGAGCGGGGTAGCGGTAATGGCCTGCGGGCCGGCTTTGCCGAAGGCGCCGCTGAGGATCACCTTCTGGCTGGAAAAGCGCATGATCGCCAGGTCAACTTGCGGGCTTTCCACATACTGGGACAGGCGGCTGGAAATTTCCGAGCGCACTTCCTCGATGGTTCGACCTGCGACTTTGACGGTGCCGATATAGGGATAGAACAAGGTGCCGTCAGGGCGGACCAGACGACCGTTGGCGTCAATCTGTTGCTGCTGGCCGGAAGGCGCAGTCAGTTCCGGGTGGTCCCAGACTGTGATGTAGAGGACATCGGTCGGCCCGATCTGGTAGTCCTGCGGATGGTACGCCAGCAACTCGGCCGGCACCTGGCTCCCGGTCTCCGTCGCGGCGTTCACCGCCAGCAGCTTGGGGGTGATCTGCACCAGCTCGACGCGGCTGCTCTCGGCGGAGTCATCGCGAACGATGCGGCTGGTGTCCATATTCTGGCCAGGGGCGAACATGCAGCCCTGGAGCGAAAGAGCGGCGACAACGGCAACGGATAAAGAGCGGATCATGGGAAGGAACTACGCAGCAAGCCGAGACGGCAACACCCTGAAGACCGGGAGCCGTGAACGGAATTGATAGGAAACGGAATGAGGTGAACCCTGCCGCCACTATGACGTGGCGACAGGGTTCAGCGGCTACAGACTGATATCAGTGAGTGCCGGTGGTACCAGTGGTACCGGTGGTGCCAGTAGTGCCCGGGGTACCGTCATGGCCACCGCCGCCACCGCTATTGGAAGCGGCAACGCCCGCTGCCACTACGGCAGCACCGATACCAATGGCGCCACCTACGGTGACACCGCCGGCAACCGGGGTAGACAGGGTCAGCGGCTCGGAAGAAGCCGGCGCGTCGGCCGGTGCTTCCGCCGCCAGCAGCGACGTGCTCAGGGTCGCCAGGGCGGCGAACGTCAGCAGTTTTTTCACGTTGAGACTCCTTGTGGGGTCGTTCCTTCAGAAAGAAGGAAGGTTAAGGCTGGCACGAGGCCAGTGCAAGCAGAAAAGCCCCGGCACCATTGCAGACATTGAATCCAGCCAAGCCTTTGGCTTGCCAGAACCCACAGTTTGGTCCGGAGCTCTTCAGCCTTCTGTTCTCTCAATAGGCGTTCTTGTGGATGAATCCCTTAAACACCGTGAGAAAAACGATTTTCAGGTCCCACCAGAGGGACCAGTTGTGGATGTAGGCTAGATCGTGCTCAACACGCTTTTGCATCTTGTCTAGAGTATCTGTTTCACCACGCCAGCCATTGACTTGGGCCCAGCCTGTAATACCGGGTTTAACCTTGTGACGAAGCATATAGCTATTTATCTGGCTGCGATATTGCTCATTATGTGCAACGGCATGGGGACGTGGACCGACGATAGACATATCACCGAGTAACACATTAATGAATTGTGGTAATTCGTCCAGAGATGTTTTGCGGAGGAAGGCACCCACGGGAGTAATACGATTGTCGCCTCGGGTTGCTTGTATGACATTATCGCCATTCTCCATTACTCTCATACTACGGAATTTCCAGACTTCAATAGGACGACCATCGATGCCATAGCGCTTCTGACGAAAGAACACTGGTCCTGGTGATGTCGCTTTAACTATGGCGGATATCAATAGCATAGGTATAGCAATAAAACTCAAGATCAGTGTTGAAAGAATGATGTCTTCCAAACGCTTTATGACGGAGTTGGCTCCCGTCATTGGGCTATCAAAGATACTAATGGTAGGGATTCCATTAATATTTTGAGTTCTAGAGTGAAGTAATTCAAATACGAAGATGTCTGGAACTATATAGACAGAAGCAGTTGTATCGCTTAGCTGCTCAACCAACCATTTAATACGTTCTTCGCTACGCATCGGTAGCGTTATATAAACTCGATCAATCTGCTGAGCTCGCGCCTGATCAACCAATACATCCAATGATCCAGATATTGGGATGCTTACTTTGCTATTTGCCAAGCGTATGGGAGTGCACCTATTGTCATCAAAGAACCCGAGTAAGTCTAATCCCATCCAGGGAGCGCTTGTCACATTATTTGCAAGACGCTGACCAACTGGCCCAGCACCAGCTATGGCAACTGATCTAGTATTAAATCCCTTGCGGCGTAAGGCATTTAGAGTAATTCGAAGGAAAACCCTATAGCTGCAAAGTCCGAGTAATACAAGAGTAAACCATTGTAGGAGCAAAGAGTCCTCTAAAAATGGCATGCCAAGTAAGAAATTTTCGTATAGGAATACAGTAATGAAACTAATTGCCCATATCCCACCTGCCTTTCTTACTTCTTCGCGAATCCGCTCTCCACGCCAAGATGCATATAGCTGACTGAAGTCGCTAGCTAAATAATATACAACCAAGGCAAGCAAGGTAGCGATTATGTGCTCTTCGCTTAATGTACGTGAATGGATGAGAATAACAATTGCCATCCCTGTTGTAATAACTATCAAATCCAGAAGTCGCTGGAGCACTGAGATGCTGGCTTGATGTGCGCGCAGTATTCCGCGGTCCTTACCATTCATGGAACGATCCTTGCTGAAGCCGTTGATAGCGTTATATCAGTGGGTTTCTCTAAGTAACGCTCATTTTTCTTTTTAAGGTTCCATTTATTTTTAAATAGGTGGCATTCCATTTAGCCGCGAATAGGAAGCCACTGCAGATGTTCCAGTAGTTGTATTTTGAGAGAAGTTTTGTCGAGCTTTTTTCTTGTAAGGCATGATAGAAGCCTGGAATATTAATTCCAATAACTTTTAGGCCTAGAGAGTGAGCTTTCATGCAAATATCTGAGTCTTCACAGTACAGACGATATCTTTCATCGAGAGGAGGTTGCTTTGTCAAAGTACTAGATATATAAAGAAAAGCTCCTAGTGCCCACTCGATCTCGAATATATCTCTTTTTATTTCTCTCAATATATGGTTATTTGTTGTTGCCTTGCTTTTTGAAAATCGATTCTTAACGAAGCCCCAAAAAGAGGGAAATCTCCGCCAAGAGTTCTGAATCACTCCGTTTTGGTAGTGAAGAGTAGGGGCGGCAACGCCCAGTTCTTCCAGTGTAGATATAGTGTCTAAGAATTTTAGTAGCGAATCTTTTTCAAAATAGCAATCCGGGTTAATTAGAATAAGGTTCTTGCCTTGAAGAAAGAATTCTCTAACTAAGTCATTGTTGTTTTTTGAAAAGCCTTCTAGTTCGGACTTTTTTATGAGTTCGAAACTGTCGTCATCTCGAATGGCTGCTTCCAATAATAAATCTGTTCCATCTGTTGAGGCTGCATCGCAGATGTATTTCTTTATATGCTTTATTTCTCTACAGGAATCTATGAGTTTTGATATGTACCCTGAATGGTTATGGGTGACTATTAATATTGCATGTTCTGAGGAGTGATTCATAGTGATAATGCGCTTTCTAATTCCTTGAAGAAGATTTCGGTATCAAATTTTTTTGACTTTTCTAAAGATGATCTCATCATGCTCTCAAAGGCTGATGGTTGAGAGAGTATATATTCTAAGTGCTTTGCAAGCCCTTCCACTGAGTCTGCCGTATAGCCATTCACCTTCTCGTCGATAAAATAATGAGAGGAAGGCGTTTTGTAAGAGATTATTGCTAGTCCCGCTTCAAGGGCTTCAAGATTTACTAAACCAAAAGTTTCTGGAAGCTTGCTCGGAAATAAAAGAACGCTAGCATGCTTGAGCGCCTTTTCTTTTGCTTTCCCTTTAAGATTAATAAAGACCTTTATTCTCTCTCTGTTTGGGTCTATTAAGTCGATCTTTTTCATTATTTTTTTGAAATATGCTTCATCAACAATGTTTCCGGCAATTATCAGGTAGCTTGAGGGATGATTATTCCTGATCTCTAAATATGCCGAAACTGTATCTTCGATTCCCTTCCCCTCTAGGAAGTTTGATATACAGAGAATTATTTTTCGATGTCGCCGAATTTTCTGACTAATATTTTCATGCTTAGATAGAAAATCTATGTTCTTACACGGGAGGATCCTATTGGGTATCACTCTTATGTGTTCGGCAGGAATTCCGGTTAATAAAACTAGCCTCTCTTTTTGTGACTGATTAATGCAAATGGCAAATATTTCTTTAAAAAAATTAATTTTCTTAAGAGCTTTAACTAGAAAATTATTCTTGATTTCTACATGGAAGTGTAGAGTGATTTTTTTTGCTGTGAGAGATTTTATGATAAGGAGTGATGCTACATCTCGGTAAAAAGCAAAGCCGTGCGGGGTTATGGAGTAGTATATAAAGGTATATTTCTTAACTAAAGACTTATAAATTACCTGCAAACAGAAGAGGATGGACTCTACTACCTTCTGTGCAGAGAGTTTCCCATTTGATGGCCCATAAGAAGTGGCGATATCTATTATGTCATTTTCTGAACTATATCTCTCTGAAATCAGTTTTGAGACCACCTTTGCGCCGTTTGTACTTCCTCTTAAGTGTAGAATGAAAAGTCCAGATTTCATGTTTTATTACTATATGTATTCGAGGGGGAGACAATAGAAGTATTGAGTTTTTTACTGCTAGAATTTAGATATATTTTTGTGTTCATTCCTAGGAAAAGGAAAAGTGGAATCATAAGTTGCGCCCTAATTATTATCTCTGTTGTTAGGGATAGCCAAGTGAATAGAATGATAAAGCAAATAGAGATGCTCGCAATTAATTTATGATTTTTCTCTTTAAACTTTAGTGTTTTCAATGAGATTTTCAGGAATGATATTAGAGCTAAGTAGAATGTAAGGCTACCTATTATTCCAACAGAAATTAGCAGGTAGAGGTAGCTGTTATGCGCTCTGAAACCTTCCACATCAGCACTTTCAGAGAAGGCACTTGTCGCTTTTATATCGGCATCTAGACCCTGGCCAAATAACTTGCTGAGATAATCTGACTCTATGTAGGATTTGATAATTGCGGACCATATTACAGTCCGGCCTTGAGTATTTGCGGCTGAGAGAGGGTCCGTAAAGTCGAACCCAAGCATTCCGAGGCTTTTAAAATCTATCAAGGCAAAGCTTAATATACCAATTAACGCTGAAACTCCAATCAGGGCTGTCGTTTTTAAGTTAAGCTTCGTGGGGGACTTTCGACGAGCAATGATAATTGTCGCGGGAATTATTAATACCAGTGGTAGTGCGATTCTTGCATTGGATTTGAATACTAGGTATCCAGCGCAGACAATGGATATCAGCAAGAGCGTTTTTTGTCGAAGCGTGGCAATTGCTATTGTCAGGAATATGAGTGCAGCAATGGCTAAGTCTGTTTTGAAATAGTAACCCCCGGTAAATGTGTAAGCGTTACCCCATTGCTTGTAACCAACACCAATAAGTGCCATAGACGAAAGTGTGACTAGAAAGAAAACAGCAGCAGCCCCTAGGAGGGTAGGGTTTCCTATTCGAGCAGGAAGCGTTCTTCCTATAAAATAAAATAATAGATAGCTAAGAAATTTTGACATTTCAACAATGGAGTCTTGAGTTGGACTCCTGAGTGTCACTGCAAGAACAAAAGATGTGAATACTAGAAGTACTATATCAGCATTGCATATTTTAATTTTTTTATGCTTTATGCCCGTTAGCATTATTAGGGTTAGAGCTAGTGCAAGAATGCAATGTAATATACTTAGAGCTTTAAAGGCCCAGAAGTAATCAACAATGAAGCGGCTTATTAATATTGCTTCAATCAACTATTTTGGTCTCGATTTAAGGGGTGGACATAGTTAGCATACGGAGAACTTAGGTCAATGAACTCCTTTAAATGCTCGGGAGTCTGCTTTGATGCCGGAGGGGGTGTCATATAGTCTTTATATATTTTTCTAAGATATTCATCGTAGCCTGCTGGCCCGTAAAATGAGTTTCCGGAAAAATTAAATATCTGCTTCTTAGAAAACACAGTTGCTCTTGCAATTTCTTTAATCCCCCATCGACCTAATAAATTTCCTACATGGCTTGGCTCTCTCATCTTATTAAGTCTCAAGGACTTATCTAATATATAAAAGAGAGGTCGAGAGGGGGTTGCTTTTAATAAATAATAAGCACTATGACGTATAAATGCCTTTATTTTTTTATCGCTCTCTGTTCGGTAGTTCCCCGTTTTGTGGCTCACTAGGAGTCTAAGTATTTTTATAAAGCTATAGTGAAGGTATTGTGCAAGTGGCCTTTTAAAACATGCATCTAAAGGGAATATGTCTATCCAAACACCTCTTACAAAAGGGCGAGTTGTTTTTTCTATGACGGTTGTAGATGTGTCATAGCATTTTGCAAATGGAAAGACATAGTCTTGATTATTCTGAGGATGTTGAACTGATAATGGTGAAGGTAGCAGGTGCGCTACCTTCAAGAAATTGTCATAATCCTCTCGTAACATACCTATATCAATATCGTCATCCCACGGAATAAAACCTTGGTGACGTACTGCACCGATTAAGGTGCCTCCGATCATAAAGTAATTTATTCCGTTCTTTTCACATAGATCATGTACTGCTTTCAGTATGCTTAATATTTTTGCTTGAACTAGTGAGTTTTCATCTTCTTCTAATTTGATTTTCATAGTTTCTTTATGTCAAATATTTGCCCAGTATGCCCGCTGACCAAAACTAGTAGCGCGCGTTCTGCAACTTCCTTTGCTGATAGCAGCGACTCAATGGGTTCTACACCAAAGGCTTTAGTTCTCATCGGAGTTGCGGTTCGTTCGGGGTTTATGCAATTCACTCTGATGTGATAAGAGTGCCATTCATCAGCAAGTGCTTGTGTGAGGTTTACTACTGCAGCTTTGGATGAACTATAAAGGCTATATAGAGCTCGACCGTAGGTATAGGAGCTAGAAGTAAAATTAAGAAGCTGGCCTTGACTTTCTCTAAGGTATTCGAAACTAGCGACGGAGATGTTTACCGCTCCGTTGTAGTTCACGAGAATTGACCTATTTATTTCTTCGGAAGACATATCGATCAGAGGTTGCTTGCTAAGAACTGCGGCAGTATTTACAACATAATCAATCCGTTTGTAATCTCGATAAATATCCGCTAGAGCTTTTTTTACTTGATCAAAATTAGTAATGTCTACCCCGGTTCTGGAACCAATCGGTATAACTTTTGCTTGATAAGCATCACTAATTTTTACTATTTCTTCGCCGATACCACTAGTTCCGCCAAAGACCACCATGATTTTCTCTTTAAGCGAAGAGAGAGAGAAACTGAGGTTTTGGATTTTCTGATGTTCGATAGAGCGAAGTTGGCAAAGCTTGTCTAGTATATGAAGATCTTCTTCATATGTAAGTTTTATATTGCTGTTGTCCCCCTCTACTAAATATATCTTTTCGTCAGGGAGGTACTTTAAAATTACACCGCAGTCATCTGTTGTAGAGAAGTTGGGGTCTTGCCTAGCTAATTCGTAAGCCTTCTTAATAACTTTGTGTGAAAATGCTTGAGGTGTTTGCCCATTTCTCAGATTTGATCTGTCGGGGATACTCGATATCGTATTAGTCAGTGGTTCTGATACGATAATTGTGTCCGTGGTCTTTACGACTACATCGACAGCATTATAACTGTCTAGTGCTTGTACCACATCTTTTATGATTCTCTGGCTAATAAGTGGGCGAACTGCATCGTGAAAAATTAACCTGACCTCATATGATGAGCAGTAATGTTCGGTTGCCTGGATTGCTGAAAGTGAAGATTCATAGCGTTCGGTGCCACCAAAAATAATTGACTTTACTTTATTGAATCTTCCGTGAAGTACAATATTTTCAATGGTCTCTATACATGCTCTATTTGAGACTATGACGATTTCATCAATTTCTGAGCTTGAGTTAAATGAGTCTATTGTGTGCTCGACTATTGGTCGCCCAGCAAGCTTCATCAGCTGCTTTGGTTTTAGGAACTTGCTACGAGTACCTTGCCCGCCGGCTAGGATGACTGCGATATTTTTGGTCGGCTTGTTCAATTTTACGCCCGAGATAACTGAGATTTATTAATGGTCTTTCTAACTGAGAATGACCTATAGAGAAGCGCTGAGAGTTCAGCAGTGAACACTGTACACACAACGCTGAAGGCCGTTGTTTTTCCTAATGCTAAACATAAGGTTAGCGCTGCGAGTTGAACTAGTCCTGCATATATTACGCTGTAATTTGCTGCTTTTGTGTTTCCAAATGCACCAAGAAGGGGGTAGCCAATAAATATAGAAGGAATAGTTGCGCAAAGTGTTATCATGAAAACGAAAAGTATATGGTAAGCAGCGATATATTCTGGTCCGTAAATAAACTCAATTATCGGCTTTCCTGCCAGGATGCCTATTGTTATACCTAGCAGGGCAGTGCTCATAGATAGTAGAAAGACTTTTTTGAATGTATTTAGGTCGCGATGCTTAGCCATGTGAGGAAACAGGGCTTGAGTAATTGGGCTGTATATAGCAATCGCTCCCCTGAATAGTTGTTCGGCGACGGCGTAGTAAGCAACTTGAATTGGAGACGATGTCGCCCCAAGAAAAAAAGTGGCACCAGCGCCGTAAGTACCGACAGCTGCTCTTGACCAAAAGAACTCTGTTGAGTCTCTAAGTATGGATATTGTATATCGCCAGCCAGTCCATCGTGGGGTGTATCCTATTTTGTGTATTAGGAATATTCCAATTGCGGCGGCAGTTAGTTGGGATATTCCATTGGCTAATGCGAATAAGTAAAGATCGTCCGGAGAGTTAACGAGGAAAATGGTCAGAATTACCAAGGAGAGCCTGCAGAATACGGTATATATAGTTATGGCTTTCATTTTTTCCAGCCCTTGAAAAAGCCATACTGGTTGTAATGCTAGGCCTGTAATGGAGAGCGATAGAAGCCAAAAGAAGCTGGTATGCTTTTCATAGTTCTCCATTATGATTGGGTAGAGAAAAACTAATGCTAATACTGGAATTAATAAAATGATCTTGCAGCAATAAACTGCTCCGATTATTTTCTCTATTTGTTTTTTTTCTTTTGCCTTTGCAATTAGATAGGTTGCGGAGATGCTAAACCCATAGTCAATGAATATGCCTGCTATTTGTATTATTGAAGATCCTAGGGCGCTTACACCATAGCTTTCTGTATCAAGTACCCTGGTTAAATAGGGAGCTAGGACAAAAGGTAATAGATAATTTGCAAACTGAATTGCCAATAATGCACCAGCGTTGCTGGCAACTTTCTTTATGCTCATGTTTGAGGCTTGCGCTAGAGAAGATGGCTGCTAATGGTGCAAATAGGCACACGGATAACTGTCTAATCTGAAGGCCTAAACAAGGACGATACAGTGGCTAGCCATCAGGAGTATTTCGGACACGCTACCGCCCCAGGATTTATGGTCAGGCTTCCTGAGGACGCAAGATAGTAGGGATATAGTGCATATTCTGCATGACCTCTGACTGCAGAAGTGCACAGTAATAGGAGGATTTGCAGGGGGCAGATCGTCCTTAATGTCTGGTTTACCCTTTTCGGGAGTTTTCCACTTGTGAATTACATGCGGAAAAAATATTTTATGAGCTTAAATTTATCCTTTGGATTATGAAGCATTTCGCAACTACGGAAAGCTTGGTATTTAGTGATAGTCCTTTGGTTGGCGATTACAGTTCAGGCCTCTATTTTTTTCAGTCGGACAATGGGAAGACTGATAGTGAGTTCTCGCTGCAATATATTGAGCAAAAGCAATACTCGATCGTCGCCATCCTTGCTCAGGAATATGGCTTCTAGTTGCTGCAAGTTAGAATCGTCTATTAGAACTTGGTCGCCCGGTGAAAGCGCAGGTAGTACAGACGCTTTTCTATTGGCCAGTTGACTGATGACCATATCAGGGACCGGTGTAGGGCTGCCGCCAAAGCTAACGATCTGACTCACCCCGCGGGTAGAGCGGATGGGCAACCAGTTGTCTTCCACTTTGTCCAAATGGATGAACAGATAGCCGGGGAACAGGGGCTCGCTGAGCTGCTGCAACTGTCCCTTGTGCAGGTACTCGATCTGATGCATGGGGAGTAGGCACTCGTATCCCTGGCGTTCCAGATGCTCCAAGGCCCTTGGGGCCTGGCGTGGTTTGCATTGGACCAGGTACCAGCGTTTTCCGGTTGCGTCCGGCATGATTCCCTCGTTGCAGGACTGACTGCTCCTGCGGCTTTCCGATGCCCGCTATGCGGACGGGTATATGGATAAGGCCTTCCTTGGCCTTTCCTCAATCAGGCTTTGTCTGATTTATATTCGTAGTGGTAATAGCCGTAACCGCCATAGCCGTAGGAGGCCGAGGCACGTTTCTCTACGCCGTTGAAGATGGCGCCCTTGAGTTCGATACCGTTCTGCGCGAAGCGGCGGATGGTCAATTCGATTTCCCGTGCCGGGTTCAGGCCGAAGCGGGTGACGATCAGGCTGGTGCCGGACTGACGGCCGACGATGGCTGCGTCGGTGACCGCCAGCAGCGGCGGAGTATCCAGGATCACCAGATCGAAATGCTGGCTGGCCTCTTCGAGGAAGGCCGTGAAGTTGGGGTGCATCAGCAGTTCGGATGGGTTCGGCGGGATCTGGCCGCGCGGGATGAAGTGGAAGCCCTCGATCTCGGTGGTGCGCACAGCGGTATTGAAGTCGCAGCGCTTGACCAGGATGTCGGACAGACCATTCTCTTCCCCGCTATTGAGCACCTTGTGCAGGTAGCCCTTGCGCATGTCCACGTCCACCAGCAGCACACGCTGGCCAGTTTGGGCGATGACGGCCGCCAGGTTGGAGGAAACGAAGGTCTTGCCCACCGCGGGGCTGGGGCCGGAAATCATCAGGCGGTTGTTGCCGGCTTCCAGCATGGCGAAGTGCAGGCTGGTACGCAGGCTGCGCAGGGACTCGATGGCCAGATCGGTGGGGTGGCTGATGGCGAGCAGAGGAGCTGCTTTGGCTGCGCGGCC
This sequence comes from Pseudomonas sp. RW407, assembly GCF_003176655.1. Taxonomy (NCBI): domain Bacteria; kingdom Pseudomonadati; phylum Pseudomonadota; class Gammaproteobacteria; order Pseudomonadales; family Pseudomonadaceae; genus Pseudomonas; species Pseudomonas sp. RW407. The sequence continues at coordinate 388,194 of NZ_QGSL01000107.1, forward strand.
ACGGCCCTTGTCGCGTCTGTCTTCCTCGGCCTTCTGCAGAACGCTGTAGGGGATCGAGGCATAGACGGGCAGGCCCAGTTGCTCGATGGCGTCTGGCGTTTCGATACCGCGATTCAATGCCTTGCGCAGCAGGACCAGGCCGACGGCGAAGAACAGGCCCAGTAGCGTGGCTACTAGGACAATCATGGCTTTCTTGGGTTTGACTGGCTTAGTGATATCGACATCCGCGGAGTCAATGATGCGGACGTTACCTACTGCGCCTGCGCGCATGACGTCCAACTCCTGGGCCTTGTTCAGCAACTGGGTATAGATGGCGGTGCTGACTTCAACGTCGCGAGTCAGGCGCAACAGTTCCTGCTGGGTTTCCGGTAAACCTTCGACTTTGTGGGTGAGACCGTTCTGTTTCGAAGTCAATTCGCCGATCTGGGTCTGCAGGGCTTGGTAAGCCGGGTGCTGGCGAGTGAACTTGCGGTCCATTTCCGCTTGCTGCAGTTTCAGTTCGGAGATGTTGGTGTCCAGCGCCACAATCTGGTCGAGCAGGGCCTTGGTTTCCAGGCTGATGTCCGCGGACTTGGACTTGGTTTGATAGGCGCTCAGGGCATCCTCGGCCTTCTCCAACTCGCGGCGTACATCGGGCAGTTGGCCTCGCAGGAATTCCAGGCTGGAAGCTGCCTCCGCGGAAGCACGCTCCACGTTCTGCCGGACGTAGAGCTTGCTGATCTCATCCAGTACCTGCAGGGCGCGGGCCGGCTCGTCGTTTTCCAGCGACAGGCTGATGATGCCGGACTCCTTGCCGGTCTCGGCGACGTTCAGGTTGTCCTGGTAGCGCAGGATGGTGGTCAGGCGGCGTTCGCGCGTCACATTGAAGTGCGTGCCGGGGTTGGCATGCAGCGCCTCGACCTGGATTTTTACGCCATGCTGGTCATAGGCTTCGCCTACCTTGCCCTCGACAAGCACATTGTCGTCATCGTCCAGCAGGGTATAGGTGCCATGCTCGCCAGCGATCAGCGTGAGAGTTTTTTCCAGCAGAGCAGTCGGCACATCGAGCTGGAAGACCTTCAGTTCCTCCCCACCCCAGCCAAAACGGCTCAGGCCGAACAGCGGTGTCGCGATTTCATCCGGAGTTTCCGGACTGAAATGTCGGGCCAGGAAGCCCCCGATCACCGGAAACCGCGACGGCTCCACCACGATATTCAGCTTGAGGTTATCCACTGCCTTGCCAATGACCGCGCGCGAAGTCAGCAGCTGAATCTCTGTAATGGCCTCCGACTGCGCCCCCAGCAGGTCGCCCATATCCGATAGCCCGGGAATGCTGGGCTTTTTCTGCTCCACCTGCACGATCGCATCCGATCGATAGATCGGCGTAGCCAGCAGCGCATAGGCAACGCCCACGGCCATGAAGCCCGCGGTGATGCCGGCGATCAGCCATTTGTGGTCGATCAGGGTGCCGAGCAGACCTAGCAGGTCGATCTCGTCATCGTCTTTGTCGTGAATGGCTACCGGGGCTTGCTGTTGCATGGGCGTGCTTCTTTTACTTCTTCGTCAGTGAGGCTTGGCGGTTCGGGCGAATGCGTTTGGCCCAGGCGTCGACGCCCTGTTCGATCAACGCGTAGGCGTGCTCGAACACGGCTGTGCTCTGGCGGTAGGGGTCGGGGATTTCCAGGTCTTCCTGCCACTTGCCGAGCAGGAAGGTCTTGCCGCGGGCTTCCGGGGCGATCTGGGTGACGCCTTGCAGGTGGCGCTTTTCCATGACCAGGACCAGGTCGGATTCGCGCAGCAGGCTGGAAGTCAGTTGGCGGGCACGGTGTTCGTGCGGCTCCTCGCCGTGTTGCTGGAGAACGGCCAGGGCATGTTTTTCGATGGGTTTGTCGACCAAGGCGCCGAGGCCAGCGGAGCTGACCTGGATGTCGCTGCCGGCCAGGCGCTGGCGCAGCAGATGTTCTGCGGTAGGGCTGCGGCATATGTTGCCGACGCAGACGACCAGAATCCGTTTGAACACAGGGACTTCCTTGATCCTACAGACGTGTATGCATGAAGGCGGGGAATGTAAGAGTCGGGGCTTTCTGAGTCAAGGCTGGCAATCGGAATGTGACGAGTTTCAGATTCTTCCAGGCGTGGCCATGTGCCATGCCGTTGCTGCCTTACAGCGCGGACAGCCGTTTGTCGGGTGGCTGTCCGCGGGGGGAGGGGGATGCCTATTCGGCGCTTGCCTGAGGGGCCTCCTGGGGCGGCCGTTCCAACGCCACCTGCCGGATCGACAGGCGAATCTCCGCCGGCAGCACCCGCTTGGCGGCGCCTTCGACGACTTCGCCGAGCTTCTCGTGGTAGCTCAGCTTGCCTGCCTCGTCCTTGCGCAGCACGCGCTGTTCGAGCAGGGCCTGGATGAAGTTGCGGAACAGCGTCTTGTCGAAGAACTCCGGAGCGTTCAGGCCGTGGAGGATGGACAGGCGCTGGGCCATGACGGTGCACAGGTTCTCCAGCTCCTCGGCGCTGAGCTGGCGCTGGCCGGCGTTGAGCAGCAGGGCGATGGCCATGTAGAAGCGTTGCAGCGTCTGGGTGATGGCGCGGGCCAGCAGCGTCAGCAGCACGTATTCGCGCGAGCTGGGGGCCGGGCGCACGTAGGCGTCGCCGTCCTGCTTCAGCAGGTTCTGCTCCACCAGCGCAGCCAGCCACTGGTCGATCACGGCGTCGAGTTGGTCCAGGTCCCAGCGGATGAACAGTTCCTGCTGCAGGAAGGGGTAGAGCGCGCGGGTGTAGTTCAGCAACTGCTCGCGGCTGATCCGCGCGTTGCTCTGGAAGAAGCTGGCGATCAGCGCCGGCAGGGCGAATACGTGCAGGACGTTGTTGCGGTAGTAGGTCATGAGGACGGCGTTCTGCTCGTCCAGGTAGAGGATGCGGCCCAGGGCGTCCTTCTGTTCGGACAGCAGGTTCATGCTCTTCACGTATTCGATCAGCGCCTTGCCGTCGCCGTCGGGCAGGGTGGCGCTGGGCGAGTAGGGCACCTTGCGCAGCAGCGCCAGGTAGAGGTCGAGCACACGCTCCAGGGCGCGTTCGTCCAGGGCCAGGCGGCTGGTGGAGAGCAGCGCCAGGGCCACCAGGTTGACCGGGTTGATGGCCGCCGCGTCGTTGAGGTGGCGGGCCACTTCGCGGGCCAGCTGGTTGGTGGCGTCCGGCAGCCAGGCGGGGCGGTATTCCGGCGCCAGTTCCTGCTTGCGCCAGCCGGGTTCGTGCTGGTCGAGGAAACCGTCCAGGTGGATCGGCTCGCCGAAGTTCACCCACACCTGGCCGAAGCGCTGGCGCAGCGCGCCCACCACCTTGAACAGGTCGAAGATGGATTCCTTCTTCTTCGCCGCGCCGCGCAGCTCGCCCAGGTAGGTGCGGCCTTCGAGCACGCGCTCGTAGCCGATGTACACCGGGACGAAGACGATCGGCCGGCGCGAGTCGCGCAGGAAGCTGCGCAGGGTGATGGCGAGCATGCCGGTGCGCGGGTGGAGCATGCGCCCGGTGCGCGAGCGGCCGCCTTCGACGAAGTATTCGGTGGAGAAGCCGCGGCTGAACAGGGTGTGCAGGTACTCGTTGAACACCGCGGTGTACAGCTGGTTGCCCTTGAAGCTGCGGCGCATGAAGAAGGCCCCGCCGCGGCGCAGGATGGAGCCCACCACCGGCATGTTGAGGTTGATGCCGGCGGCGATGTGCGGTGGCGTCAGGCCGCTGCGGAACAGCAGGTAGGACAGCAGCAGGTAGTCGATGTGGCTGCGGTGGCAGGGCACGTAGACGATCTCGTTGCCCTGGGCCACGTCCTGCACGCGCTCGATGTGGTTGACCCGCACGCCCTCGTAGAGCTTGTTCCAGAACCAGGTGAGGGTGACTTCGAGGAAGCGGATCACCGGGTAGGACACGTCCGCGGCGATCTCGTTGGCGTAGCGCAGGGCCAGGGCCTCGGCCTTTTCCTGGGTGATGTGCTGGGTGTCGACCTCTTCCTGGATGGCCTGGCGCACCAGGGGCGCGCGCAGCAGGCCCTTGACCAGGGTGCGGCGGTGCGAGAGGTCCGGGCCGATGACCGCGGTCTTCTGGTTGCGGAAGTGCACCCGCAGGATGCGCTGGACCATGCGCAGGGTGCGCTCCTGGCCCTTGCCCTGGTCGACCAGCTCGCGCAGGTGGATGGGGGCGGAGAACTGCACCCGCGTCTTGCGCCCGAGGATGAGGATGCGCGCCAGCTTGCGCAGGCGCCCGGTCACCGCCCAGTTGTCGGCGAACAGCAGCTTCCAGGCGCTCTTCTCGCTGTCCGGGGACTGCCCCCAGAACACGCTGACCGGGACGATCTGCGCATCGTCCACGCCGTTCTGGCCGATGGCCGCGAGCATCCGCACCAGCGCCGGCGGCGCCCCGCGCTTGTCCTGGCGGCCGAGCCAGTCGGGCTCCGGCGTCAGGTAGAAGAAGGCCGCCGGCTCGATGCTGCTGCCCACCGCCACCGGCATCACCGGGCGCGGCAGGCCGGCCTTGCGGCATTCCGTGTCGACTACCGCCAGGTCGCTCACCGAAGGCTGCTGCAGCACGTAGAGCACCGGCTTGCTGCGGTCGATCTTCAGGCTCAGGGACGACTGGTTGATGGTTTCCGAGCGCACCCAGAGGTAGAGCAGGCGGCGCAGGACGCCAAAACCGAAGCGGCGGAACGGGTAACGGGGCATACGGGCTCGCAGGCAGTTTAACGGGGCTCGGTGGCGACCAAGCGGACGCTAGTGTGCCGCAACGGCACCGCCGGCAAAAGGGCGGGAAGGCTGGCCCCGGGGCTGGTCGCGGCGCCTTCTCCCTGAAAGGATGGCAGCATTCCTGAAAAAAATTTCATGCACGGCGACGTACTTTTTCGTCACAGTCGCCATCTTGCACTGCCGCCCGTCGGTTCCTATAGTCCCGGCGGCATTTGTGGGAGCGGGTCTGCGCCGTGTATTTCGAGTGTCGGGGCGGGCTCTTGGCGCAACGGTGAGAGAAATGATCGAAATAAGCAGACTCACGAAGCGATTCGCGCAGCACACCGCGGTGGACGACCTGTCCTTCAGTGTGCAACCGGGGGAAGTCCTGGGCTTTCTCGGCCCCAACGGCGCCGGCAAGTCCACCACCATGAAGATGCTCACCGGGTTCCTCGCGCCCACCTCGGGCACCGCGAGCATCCATGGCTTCGACATCCAGACGCAGACCCTGCAGGCCCAGCGCCTGATCGGCTACCTGCCCGAGGGCGCGCCCTGCTATGGCGACATGCGCGTGCGCGGCTTCCTCGAGTTCATCGCCGAGGTGCGCGGCTACCGCGGCGCGCAGAAGCGCGAGCGGGTGGCGCGGGTGGTCGGGCAACTGGAGCTGGAGCGCGTCCGCGAGCAGTCCATCGAGACCCTCTCCAAGGGCTTCAAGCGCCGCGTCGGCGTGGCCCAGGCGATCCTCCACGACCCGCGGGTGCTGATCCTCGACGAGCCCACCGACGGCCTCGACCCGAACCAGAAGCACCAGGTCCGCGAGCTGATCCGTGGCCTGGCGCGGGACCGCATCGTCATCATCTCCACCCACATCCTCGAGGAGGTCACCGCGGTCTGCACCCGCGCCGTGGTGATCGCCAACGGCCGCCTGCTGGCAGACGGCACGCCCTTCGAGCTGGAAAGCCGCTCGCGCTACCACCAGGCGGTGACCCTGGTCGCCGACGACGAGCTGGACCGCGCGGCCCTGGCCGCCCTGCCGGGCGTGGCGGCGCTGGAGGAGAACCCGCTGGAGCGCAGCCTGACGCTGCTGGCCAGGCCGGGCGAGGTGATCTTCCCGCAGGTGAACGCGCTGATCGCCGAGCGTGGCTGGCGCATCCGCGAACTGGACGTGGAGCGTGGCCGCCTCGACGAGGTGTTCCGCAGCCTGACCAGGGGGGAAGCGGCATGAAGCAGTTGCCGGTGATCTTCAGGCGCGAGCTGGCGAGCTACTTCGCCACCCCGCTGGCCTACGTCTTCATCGTCATCTTCCTGGTCCTGTCAGGGGTTTTCACCTTCTACCTGGGCAATTTCTACGAGCGTAACCAGGCGGATCTGACGGCCTTTTTCAATTTCCATCCCTGGCTCTATCTGTTCCTCATCCCGGCGCTGGCCATGCGCCTGTGGGCCGAGGAGCGCAAGTCCGGCTCCATCGAGCTGCTGATGACCCTGCCGATCACCCGCTTCGAGGTGGTCACCGGCAAGTTCCTCGCCGCCTGGGTGTTCGCCGGCATCGCCCTGCTGCTGACCTTCCCCATGGTGCTCACGGTCAACTACCTGGGCGAGCCGGACAACGGCGCCATCCTCGCCGGCTACCTCGGCAGCTGGCTGCTGGCCGGCGGCTACCTGGCCATCGGCTCGTGCATGTCGGCGCTGGCCAAGAACCAGGTGATCGCCTTCATCCTCGCCGTGGTGATGTGCTTCGTGTTCATCGTCAGCGGCTTCCCCCTGGTGCTCGACGCCTTCAACGCCTGGGCCCCGCAATGGCTGCTGGACGCGGTGGCCTCGATGAGCTTCCTGACGCGCTTCGACGCGATCAGCAAGGGCGTCATCGACCTGCGCGACCTGCTGTTCTTCGCCAGCCTGATCGTCGCCTGGCTCGCCGCCACCGCGGTGGTGGTCGACCTGAAGAAAGCCGACTGAGGAAGCCCGCATGAAGAAACTGATGTATTCCGCCGCCGGGCTGCTGGTCATCGCCCTGCTGTTCCTGGCCTTCAACCTGGTCTCCGGGCTGGCGTTCACCGGCGCGCGCCTGGACCTGACGCAGCAGAAGCTCTACACCATCTCCGACGGCACGAAGAAGGTCCTGGGCTCCATCGGCGAGCCGATCAACCTGTACTTCTTCTTCTCCGACAAGGGCAGCAAGGACCTGGTCCCGCTGCGCAACTACGCCAAGCGCGTGGAGGAGCTGCTCAAGGCCTACGAGCGCGAGGCCGGCGGCAAGATCCGCCTGCACGTCATCGACCCGCAGCCGTTCTCCGAGGAAGAGGACAAGGCCGCCGAGTTCGGCCTGCAGGCGGTGCCGCTGAACCAGGGCGGCGACACCCTGTACTTCGGCCTGGCCGGCACCGATGCCCTGGACAACACCCAGGTGATCCCGTTCTTCCAGCCGGACCACGAGGAATTCCTGGAGTACGACGTCAGCCGCCTGGTCAACGCCCTGGCGCACCCCAAGCGGCCAGTGGTGGGAGTGCTCAGCACCCTGCAGATGACCGGCGGCTTCGACATGCAGACGCAGCAGCCCAGCTCGCCCTGGATGCTGCTCGACGAGGTGCGCCAGCAGTTCGACCTGAAGAGCCTCAAGCCCGACGTCGACGCCATCCCGGACGACGTCGGCGTGCTGTTGCTGGTGCACCCCAAGCACCTGCCGCAGCAGACGCTCTACGCCATCGACCAGTTCGTGCTGCGTGGCGGCAAGCTGCTGGTCTTCGTCGACCCCTTCAGCGAAGCCGACAAGTCCTCGCCCATGGCCGCGCTGGACGGCCCCGGCGACCAGGCTTCGGACCTCGAACCGCTGTTCAGGGCGTGGGGCGTGCAGCTGCTGCCGGGCAAGGTGCTGGGCGACGGCAGCTACGCCATGTCGGTGAGCATGGGCCAGGGCCAGCGCGCCGCGCACCACCCGGCCTGGCTGAACCTCGACGCCAGGGCCCTGGACGCCGACGACGTGAGCACCGCCGGGCTGGAGAACCTGACCCTGGCCACCGCCGGCATCCTGGAGCCGCTCAAGGACGCTAAGACCCGCTTCACTCCGTTGGTCCGCAGCTCGACCCTCGCCATGCCCTTCGACGCCCAGCGCTTCGCCGGCCTGCGCGATCCCGGCGAGCTGATGGCCCAGCTCAAGCCCACCGGCCAGCGCTACGCCATGGCCGCACGGATCCAGGGGCCGGCGCAGAGCGCCTTCCCCAATGGCATCGAAGGCCGCAAGGATGGCCTGAAGAGCGCCGACAACATCAACGTCATCGCCGTGGCCGACACCGACCTGCTCACCGACCGCATGTGGGTGCAGGTGCAGGACTTCTTCGGCCAGCGCGTGCCGCAGCCCTGGGCCGACAACGCCAGCTTCGTGATCAACGCGCTGGACAACCTGGCCGGCTCCGACGCGCTGATCAGCGTGCGCTCGCGCGGGCGCTTCAGCCGCCCGTTCACGGTGGTGGACGAACTGCAGCGCCAGGCCGAGACGCGCTTCCGCGAGAAGGCCGACGCGCTCAAGGCGCGCCTGGCGGACACCGAGCAGAAGCTCGCCGCGCTGCAGAACCAGGACCCGGCCAAGGTCCTGGAGCTGACCCCCGAGCAGCAGGGCGCGGTGCAGCAGTTCATCCAGGAGCGGGTGCGCATCCGCAAGGAGCTGCGCGACGTGCAGTTCCAGCTCAACGCGGACATCGAGTCCCTGGGCCGCACCCTGAAGATCGTCAACATCGCCGCCGTGCCGCTGCTGCTGACCCTGGGCGTGCTCGCCCTGTGGTGGTGGCGCCGCCGGCGCCAGGCCTGAGGAGGCGGCCATGCAGCGCAAGAGTCTGATCCTGCTGGTGGCCCTGGTGCTGGCGCTCGGCGGCCTTTACGCCTGGCTGCAGCGCGAGCCGGAGCGCGTGGCGCCGAAGGAGGCGCGCTATTTCCCGGGCCTGGATGCGCAGCAGGTGAGCGCGGTGACGGTGCGCCGCCCCGGCCAGCCGGACATCCGCGTGGCGCGCCAGGACGGGCGCTGGGTGATGCCGGCCAAGGCCGGCTACCCGGCGGCCGGGCGCCTGGTCGGCGACCTGCTGCACGACCTGGCGCAGGCGCGCAAGGTCGAGGCGAAGACCCGCGAGCCGGCCAACTTCGCCCAGCTCGGCGTCGCCGACCAGGGCGAGGGCGCCGCCGTGCGCCTGAGCCTGGAACGCAGCGGCGGCGCGCCCCTGGACCTGTTGGTGGGCAAGGCCGCCCAGCAGGGCGGGCGCCTGGTGCGCCAACCCGGCGACGAACAGGTCTGGCTGATCGACAAGGACCTGCGCCTGCCGCCCGACGAGCTGGACTGGCTGGACCGGCGCATCACCAGCATCCCCTTCGAGAAGATCGCCGAGGTGTCGGTGAGCTACCCCGGCGGGGAAACCCTGACGGTGTTCCGCGACCAGGCCGGGGAGCCCAACCTGCGGGTGCGCCAGTTGCCCAGGGATGCCAAGCTCGCCTACGAGTCCATCGCCAACGGCATGGCCACGCCCTTCGGCGGGCTGACCTTCAGCGAAACGGCGCCGCTGGACCAGGTGCAGTTCAAGGGGCCGACGCGGTTGAACCTGGCGCTCAGGACCCTCGACGGCGGCAGCCTGGGTGGGCGCGTGCTGGAGCAGGGCGGGCAGAACTGGCTGTTGCTGGAGCGCATCGAGGGCTTCGCCGACGGGCAGATCCAGGCGCGCAAGGGCTGGGCCTATCGCATCGAGCCCAATCAATACGAGGCGCTGGCCCGGCACCTGGCCGATTTCACCACGAAGAAACCCTGAGTGTCCGGCATTGCCGGCCGGAGGAAATTCCGGCCGGCAGCCGTTGCCTGGCAGTGCGTAAATGTGCACTACAGCACACTCGGAATGACAAAACTTACATCTCCCTTATATCGCCAGAACGCACCAAAATGGCCTTGGAAGCCCCGTAGAATGGCACTTTGGCCAGATTGGCGAGGGTGCCGGCACGAAGACGAAAAAGTGCTTTCCAGCTGTAACTTTTGATTTATATACTCGGGATCGCGGTCGTCATTGGGGTGTTATTCGAATTGCCTTCCAGCGGCTAAGGTCCTGGACGGTCAACGCGGACAACCTTCCGCCTGTCGAGCCGTTGCAGTCCTCATTCCCGGGGGCCACCCAAAAAATAATAGCAAGTTGGAGAGTGTGGTAATGGCTGATCGTGAGGTCGGAACCGTCAAGTGGTTCAATGACGCCAAGGGTTATGGATTCATTCAACGCGACAGCGGTCCGGACGTTTTCGTCCACTACCGCGCCATTCGTGGCGAAGGTCACCGCTCCCTGGTCGAAGGCCAGAAAGTGGAGTTCTCGGTGATCCAGGGTCAGAAAGGCCTCCAGGCGGAAGACGTCGCCAAGGTCTGAGCCCCCGAAATCAAAGGCCCGTCGCGAGACGGGCCTTTGTTTTCCAGCCGGCGCCTGGCGCACGGCTGTTCAATGACGGCGCCGCGTACCGCGGAAGCGCCGCTTTCGTGCTTCAGCCGGTACGCCAGGTGATCTCGGCCACGCCCTCGGCGGTCACCTTCAGCCAGAGGTCGGCGTCTTCCTCGCCCTGTTCCTCGCTCCAGCCGCCCGGCGCGCAGCGCACCTCCACGCCCAGCGCGGCGTTGGCCGCCTTCGCGCAGGCCAGGTCGTCGTCCCAGGGCGTGGCGTCGCTGTCGATGAACAGGCTGTGCCACTTGCCCACCGCCTGTGGCAGCCAGGTCAGCGGGATCATCCCGCGCGGGCTGTCGGCCAGGCACTTGAAGGTCTCGCCCTGGCGCCGCCAGTCGCTGCAGGGGCCCAGCGCCTCGGCCAGCCAGGCGCCGACGGCGGCCTGGTCGGCGTCCTTCAGGTAGATCTCGATATCCGGTTGGCGCATGGGCGTCCTCGTCAGGGGGTTTGGCGTTCCAGCCAATCGTAGCGTACCGCCACCGTGACCTCGAAGGGCTCGGCGAGGATGCGCTCGCGGCGCTGCGGGTTGACCCGCCAGCCGTGCGGCGTCATCGCCAGCAGTGTCTCGCGGGCTTCGCGGCTGTCCAGGGCCAGGCGGAAATTCAGGCTTTCCGTATGGGCCAGGGCCAGGCTCGGCGGCAGGTCGGCCAGGTGCTTGTCGTCGACGTACTCGCGCACCTCGTCGTACAGGCGCTGGCGCAGTTCCAGCAGGTGGTCGCGGGCCGGGCCCAGGCGCAGCACGCCGCCACCGGCCGGCAGCAGGCGGGCCGCCTCGTTCCAGTCGATGGGGCTGAACACGCTGGCCAGCAACTGGCAGCTGGCGTCGGCCAGGGGCACCCGGGCCATGCTGGCGACCATCCAGGTCAGTTGCGGGGCGCGGCGGCAGGCGGCCTTCACCGCCTCGCGGGAGATGTCCAGGGCGTAGCCGTCGCTGTCGGGCAGGGCCTGGGCCAGTTGCGCGGTGTAGTAGCCCTCGCCGCAGCCGATGTCGAGCCAGCGCGCCGGCGCGCGTTCGGCGGCAAGCTCGGCCAGGCGCCGGGCCAGCGGGGCGTAGTGGCCGGCGCCGAGGAACTGGCGGCGGGCCTCGACCATGGCGGCGTTGTCGCCCGGGTCGCGGCTCTTCTTGTGCTGCACCGGCAGCAGGTTCAGGTAGCCCTGGCGGGCGCGGTCGAAGCTGTGCCCGGCGGGGCACTTCACGCCGTTGTCGAGGCGCTCCAGGGGCGCCTGGCAGATCGGGCAGGTGAGCATTTCAGTCCTTGCGCTCCGTGCGCAGCGGGCTCAGCACCGTGAGCAGCGGCAGGCTGCGCTGGCGCAGGTTGAGCTGGTAGCTGCGCAGGGCGTAGCGGCGCTCGGGGGCCGGCGTCGGCGGTGGGATGTCGGGTTGGGTGGCGGCCAGGCAGAAGCCTTTCTTCACGTCGCTCATGCCAGCAGCCGCACCAGGGTCTGGTAGTAGATTTCGCTGAGCAGGTCGAGGTCGCTGGCCAGCACCCGCTCGTTGACCTGGTGGATGGTGGCGTTGACCGGGCCCAGCTCGACCACCTGGGTACCCAGGGTGGCGATGAAGCGGCCGTCGGAGGTGCCGCCGGAGGTGGAGGGCTGGGTCTTGCGCCCGGTCACCGCCTGGATGCTGGCGGCCACGGCGTCGAGCAGCTCGCCCGGTTCGGTGAGGAACGGCAGGCCGGAAAGCGCCCAGTCGATGTGCCAGTCCAGGCCGTGCTTGTCGAGGATGGCGGCGACGCGCTGCTGCAGCCCCTCCGGGGTGGATTCGGTGGAGAAGCGGAAGTTGAACACCACCACCAGCTCGCCGGGGATGACGTTGGTGGCGCCGGTGCCGCCGTTGATGTTGGAAATCTGGAAGCTGGTCGGCGGGAAGAAGGCGTTGCCGTCGTCCCAGTGCTCGGCGGCCAGTTCGGCCAGGGCCGGGGCGGCCAGGTGGATGGGGTTCTTCGCCAGGTGCGGGTAGGCCACGTGGCCCTGTACGCCGCGTACCCTGAGGACGGCGCCGAGGGAGCCGCGGCGGCCGTTCTTCACCACGTCGCCCACCAGGGTGGTGCTCGAGGGTTCGCCGACGATGCACCAGTCCAGGCGCTCGTTGCGCGCGCGCAGGCGCTCGACCACGGCCTTGGTGCCGTGCTGGGCCGGGCCTTCCTCGTCGCTGGTGATCAGGTAGGCGATGCTGCCGCGGTGGTCCGGGTACTCGGCGACGAAGCGCTCGGTGGCGATGATCATGGCCGCCAGGCTGCCCTTCATGTCCGCCGCGCCGCGCCCGCAGAGCATGCCGTCGGCGTCGATCAGGGCGTCGAACGGCAGGTGCTGCCAGGCCTGCTCGGGGCCGGTGGGGACCACGTCGGTGTGCCCGGCGAAGCACAGCACCGGGCCTGCGCCACCGTCGCGGCCGGCGCGGCGGGCCCAGAAGTTGTCCACTTCTTCGATGCGCATCGGCTCCAGGTCGAAGCCGCAGGCGGCCAGGCGCTGCATCATCAGCTGCTGGCAGTCGGCATCGACGGGGGTGACGGAGGGCCGGCGGATCAGCTCGCAGGCGAGGGCCAGGGTCGGCGACAGGGACATGGGCAAGGCATCCAGGGTGAAACGGAAAAGGCGCACATCTTAAAGCAAAAGCGCGGGGCCGGCGCGTCGTCCGGTCGCACCGGGGCCTACAACGTGCGCGCTGTGTCGGGTGGCGCGGACCTTGTCCGCGATTTCGCGCGCAGGGCGCGCTCCTACAGGGGAATGGTGCGGTGGGGTGGCGTAGGAGCGGATCTTATCCGCGAAACGCGCCGGAACCGCCGGGTATCGCGGACAAAGTCCGCTCCTACAGGGGGATACCGTGCCTCACGGCGGATTGTAGGAGCGGGCCCTGCCCGCGATTTCGCGCGCAGGGCGCGCTCCTACAGAGGCACGGTGCTCAACCCACCTGCTCGGACCCGCTCAGCACCTCTTCCTCGCGTGGGCGCGGCAGCGAGGAGAGCAGGGCCATGATCAGCGCCGCCAGGTAGGGCAGCGACTGCACCAGCAGCATCACCACCCAGAACATCAGGTCCGGGCTGGGCACGCCCTGCACCAGCACGATGCCCAGGGCCGCGCCCCACAGCAGGAGCATGATGAACACTTCCTCGCGGGCCTCCGCCAGGGCCACCAGCAGGCCGTGGCTGGAGCGCATCTTCGGCGTGCGGAAGAAGGGGATTGAGCGGGTGACGAAGCCGTACAGCACCGCCTTGGCGATGGTGTGCGACAGCGACAGCCCGGCCAGCGCGGCGAACAGTGCGTCGCGCAGGTTCACGCCCACGGTGCGGCGGTAGAGGAAGAGGATCTTGCCGACCTTGAAGGCGAACAGCGTCAGCGGCAGGATCGCGAAGATCAGCAGCGGCGGGTCGACGCGCTTGGGCACGATGATCATCGCCGCCGACCAGAGCAGCGCGCCGAGGGTGAAGAAGATGTTCATGCCGTCGGCGATCCACGGCAGCCAGCCGGCCACGAAGTGGTAGCGCTGGCCGCCGGTCAGCTTGCTGCCGTCCGGGCCGCGGCCGCGCAGCAGGGCGTCGGTGTGGCGCTTCATGATCTGGATGGCGCCGTAGGCCCAGCGGAAGCGCTGTTTCTTGAAGTCGATGAAGGTGTCGGGCATCAGGCCCTTGCCGTAGCTGCGTTCGAAGTAGGCCGCCGAGAGGCCGCGCTCGAACACCCGCAGGCCCAGCTCGGCGTCCTCGGTGATGCACCATTCGGCCCACTTCAGCTCGTCCAGCACCTGGCGCCGGACCATGGTCATGGTGCCGTGCTCGATGATGGCGTCGCGGTCGTTGCGGGTGACCATGCCGATGTGGAAGAAGCCCTTGTACTCGGCGTAGCACAGGCGCTTGAAGGTGCTCTCGTGCTGGTCGCGGTAGTCCTGGGGCGACTGCACCACGGCGATCTGCGGGTCGGCGAAGTGCGGCACCATGTGCTTGAGCCAGTCCGGCTCGACGCAGTAGTCGGAGTCGATCACCGCGATCACTTCGGCGTCGGGCGCGACGAACTGCAGCGCGTAGTTCAGCGCGCCACCCTTGAAGCCGGCCAGGGGCGCCACGTGGAAGAAGCGGAAGCGCGGGCCGAGCAGCTCGCAATGGGCCTGCACCGGCTCCCACACCGCCGGGTCCTTGGTGTTGTTGTCGATCACCAGGACCTCGAAGTCCGGGTAGTCGAGCTTCGCCAGGGCGTTCAGCGTCTCCTTGAGCATCTCCGGCGGCTCGTTGTAGCAGGGCACGTGGATGGAGACCTTGGGCCGGTAGGCGTCGGCCGCGGTGACCGGGAGGAACAGGCGGCGGCGCTTGCGCGTCCACACCGCCTCGGCCAGCTCGTGGGCCTCGGTGAACAGCACTATCACCACGCCCAGCGCACCGATGCCCAGCAGCACGCCGACGGTGATGCTGAACCAGGTGCTGTACTGCTGACTGTAGTCGTAGCCGATCCACACCAGGATGGACGCGCAGACGAACGAGACCACGGCGAGGAAGGTCCGCCCGCGCTGGCGCAGGGCGCTGCTGTCGATCAGCAGCAGGGTGAAGGTGAGCAGCGCCAGCACCACCGAGGCGATGGCCAGCACGCGCCACTTGGGAATGGCCACCACCGGGCCCTGGAAGTTGAACTTGGGCTGGCGCGCGGCGTTGAACACGCCCCAGTAGGCGCCCACCGAGCCTTCGTCGGTGTACTTCCACGGCTGGTCGAAGGCTTCGACCACGAAGTAGTTGTAGCCCTTCTTGTTCAGCGCGTTGGTCAGCTCGCGCAGGAAGATGGCCTGGTCCGCCTGGGTGGCGGTGGCGCCGCCGCGCATGCGGCCGTTGCTGGGCCAGCCGACCTCGGCCAGCAGCAGCGGTTTTTTCGGGAACTTCAGGCGCAGGTCGCGGGCGCGCTCCAGGACGAACTGCACCGAGTCCTGCATGGGCACGAATTCCCAGTAGGGCAGTACGTGGGCGGCGATCAGGTCGACGTGCCGGGCCAGTTCCGGGTACTTCTCGTAGATGTGCCACTGCTCGGCGGTGGTCACCGGCACCTTCACCGCGGCGCGGACGCGGTCGAGGTAGCCGATCAGCTGGTCCTTGGTGACTTCGCGGCGGAACAGCGCCTCGTTGCCGACTATCACCCGCACCACGCTGCGCGAGCGGTTGGCGATCTCGATGCCGCGGGCGATCTCCGCCTCGTTCTCGGCCTCGTCGGCGCTGATCCAGATGCCCAGGCTGACGCGCATCCCGTACTCCTCGGCGAGGAAGGGGATGTCGGCCAGGCTGCCCTTGGTCGAGTAGGTACGGATGTTCTCGGTCATCCGCGAGACCAGCTCCAGGTCCGAGCGGATTTCCTCGTCGCTGGGGAAGCGGCCGCTCTGCGGGCTCTGGTCCAGGCGGAAGGGCGAGAAGGAGAAGCCGGAGATGCTTTCCGGCCAGTCCGGCGCGCTCACCGGGCGGTTGTACAGGGCCCAGACGCCGGTGAGCAGGGCGGCCAGGGCGACCAGGACGACCAGGTTGAGGCCGAATTTGCGTGATGGCATGGAGCGATCGGGTTCCTGTCGGTGTTTCGGGGCCGGGAACGGGTCGGCGCGCATCCTACCCCGCACCCCCCTGGGTGTATAGCTCCCGTCCGGCGCCCCGGGGCCGGCGTAGAATGTCAGCAGCGCCCGGCAGCGGTCTTGCCGGGGGTCAATTCGGTCGGCCCTGGCGCCCGCCTTCCTATAGAATGCCGGGCGTTTTTTGCGGAGACACTGTGATGGTAGTGGACGATCAGCGTTTCGGGGGCATCGCCCGCCTCTACGGCACCCAGGGGCTGGAGCGCCTGGCCGCGGCCCACGTGGCGGTGGTCGGCATCGGCGGTGTCGGCTCCTGGGCGGCCGAGGCCCTGGCGCGCAGCGGCGTCGGCGAGATTTCCCTGTTCGACCTGGACGACGTCTGCGTGACCAACACCAACCGCCAGGTCCATGCCCTGGACGGCGCCGTGGGCAAGCCCAAAGTGGAGGTGATGGCCGAACGCATCCGCGCCATCAACCCGGCGTGCAAGGTCCACGCGGTGGCCGACTTCGTCACCCGCGAGACCATGGCCGAGTGCATCACCCCCGACATGGACTTCGTCATCGACTGCATCGACAGCGTGCCGGCCAAGGCGGCGCTGATCGCCTGGTGCAAGCGGCGCAAGATCCAGATCGTCACCACCGGCGGCGCCGGCGGCCAGGTCGACCCGACCCAGGTCCAGGTGACCGACCTGAACAAGACCTTCAACGACCCGCTGGCGGCCAAGGTGCGCTCGCTGCTGCGCCGCGACTACAACTTCTCGCGCACGCCGGGCCGCCACTACAGCGTGCCCTGCGTGTTCTCCACCGAGCAGCTGCGCTACCCCAAGCCGGACGGCAGCGTCTGCCAGGCCAAGGGCTTCGTCGGCGAAGGGGTGAAGCTGGACTGCGCGGGTGGTTTCGGGGCGGTGATGATGGTTACGGCGACCTTTGGCATGGCTGCGGCGGCGAGGGCTGTGGATAAGTTGGTGGCGGGGGCGCGGCGGCCTTCGGAGCGTAGCGCGGCTGGAAATCCCTTGTAGAAGCGAGCCTGCTCGCGAATGGCGACGTCAAGCTCGGCTCCGGAGCGATGTCGAAGTCTGCACCCTCTCCCCAGCCCTCTCCCTGAAGGGAGAGGGGGTATATCCGTGCCGACGGGCAGGCATGGTTTCAACCTGCAGTTTCGTGTCCGGCTAATACCGAGATATCCGACTCTGCCCAACGGTCCCCTCTCCCTTCAGGGAGAGGGTTAGGGAGAGGGGCGATGTACCAGCCAGCACTTTGATAGCCGGCGAATACCGTTCGCGAGCAAGCTCGCTCCTACGAACGGCGGTGTGTACCGATCAGCTCCTGCATCCGTTTCAGCACCGCATTCAAGCCATTGCTGCGTGACGGGGAGAGTTGGCGGCCCAGGCCGAGGTCGCTGAACCACTGCCCCAGGTCCAGTTGCGCCAGTTCTTCGCCGGGCAATCCCTGCACCCGCACCAGCAGCAGCGCGATCAGCCCGCGCAACAGCCGCGCATCGCTGCTCGCCCGGAAATGCCAGGCGCCATCGCGCTGCTCCGCCACCAGCCACACCAGGCTTTCGCAGCCGTGGACGCGGTTGGCTTCGTTGCGCTCTTCCTCGGCGAGGGGTTCCAGCTTGTCGCCCCACTGCATCAGCAGGCGCGCGCGCTGTTCCCAGGAAGGCTGGCCGGTGAAGGCCCCCAGCGCCTGGAGGGCAGCTTCGGGCAGGCTCATCGCAGCAGCTCCAGGGCGCCGTCCAGGGCATGGAAGAAGCGTTCCAGGTCGGTGCCGTCGTTGTACGGGCCCAGGGAGACGCGGATGGCGCCGGGCAGGCCCAGGCGCTTGAGCAGCGGCATGGCGCAGTGGTGCCCGGCACGCACCGCCACGCCCTGTTCGGTGAGCAGGTGGGCGAGGTCGGCGCTATGCACGTCCCGCACCACGAAGCTGGCCAGCGCCACCTGGGGCTCGCCCAGCAGGCGCACGCCGTCGCGGGCGCGCAGGCCAGCCAGCAGTTGCGCATGCAGCACGGCCTCGTGGGCGGCCAGCTCCGCGGCGTCCTGGCGGGCCAGCCAGTCCAGGCTGGCGCCCAGGCCGATCACCGCGCCAATGGCCGGGGTACCGGCCTCGAAGCCCAGCGGTGCCGGGCGGAAGTGCGCGTTCTGGTAGTCGGCGTTCTGCACCATCTCGCCACCGAACTGCCAGTGGCGCAGGCGCGCCAGCGCCTCCGTGCGGCCCCAGAGCACGCCCAGGCCCTCGGGGCCGTAGAGCTTGTGGCTGGAGAACACGTAGAAGTCGCAACCCAGGGCGGACAGGCTGTGGCGGCCATGGACCACGCCCTGGGCGCCGTCCACCACGCTCAGCGCACCCTGGGCGCGGGCCAGGGCCAGCAGTTCCGGCAGGGGCTGCCAGGTGCCGAGTACGTTGGATAACTGGCTGACGGCCAGCAGCCGGGTGCGCGGGCCGATCAGTTGCCGGGCGACCTCGAGGTCGATTACCCCGCGGTCGTCCAGCGGCAGCACCACCAGCTTCGCCCCGCGGCGCA
The DNA here is from genome assembly GCF_003176655.1 of Pseudomonas sp. RW407. NCBI lineage: Bacteria > Pseudomonadati > Pseudomonadota > Gammaproteobacteria > Pseudomonadales > Pseudomonadaceae > Pseudomonas > Pseudomonas sp. RW407. The sequence goes on from NZ_QGSL01000107.1 coordinate 406,386, forward strand.
GCGCCAGTTGCTGCCAGGGCAGCAGGTTGGCGTGGTGCTCCAGGGCGCTGACGGCGATCTCGTCGCCTTCGCCGAACAGCGGCTCCAGGCCGTAGGCCAGCAGGTTCAGTGCCTCGGTGGCGCCATGGGTGAACACCAGCTGTTCCGGGCTGCCCGCATCCAGCCAGTGCGCCAGGCGCGTACGCGTCGCCTCGAAGGCGCGGGTGGCGCGCTCGCCGGGCAGGTGCTGGGCGCGGTGCACGTTGGCGGCGCCGCTGGCGTAGTAGCCGGCCAGGGCATCGAGCATGGCCTGGGGCTTCTGCGCGGTGGCGGCGCTGTCCAGGTAGGTCTGCTCCTCGGCCGCCAGCGCGGCGAGGGCAGGGAAGGCGGAGCGCCAGGGGGAATGAATGGACATGCTGGCCTCAGGCTGCAGGCCCCAGGCTGCAGGCAAAAGCGCTCTTGCCTGGCGCTTGCAGCCTGCAGCCTGTCGCCGCTCGTCAGTTATGCGCGTGCAGCGCTTCGTTCAGCTCGATGGCGGTCTTGTTGGTCTTGCACTCCACCGCGCCGGTCTGGGAGTTGCGGCGGAACAGCAGGTCCGGCTGGCCGGCCAGCTCGCGGCCCTTGACCACCTTGACCAGGTTGTTCTGGTCGTCCAGCAGGGCGATCTTGGTGCCGGCGGTGACGTACAGGCCGGCCTCGACGATGTTGCGGTCGCCCAGCGGGATGCCGATGCCGGCGTTGGCGCCGATCAGGCAGCCTTCGCCGACGCTGATGACGATGTTGCCGCCGCCGGACAGGGTGCCCATGGTCGAGCAGCCGCCGCCCAGGTCCGAGCCCTTGCCGACGAACACGCCGGCGGAGACGCGGCCTTCGATCATGCCCGGGCCTTGGGTACCGGCGTTGAAGTTGACGAAGCCTTCGTGCATCACGGTGGTGCCTTCACCGATGTAGGCACCCAGGCGCACGCGGGCGGTGTCGGCGATGCGCACGCCGGCCGGGACCACGTAGTCGGTCATTTTCGGGAACTTGTCCACCGAGAAGACTTCCAGCAGCTTGCCCTTCAGGCGCGCTTCCAGTTGCAGCTCGGCCAACTCGGCCAGGTCGACCGCGCCGATGTTGGTCCAGGCCACGTTCGGCAGCAGCGGGAAGATGCCCGACAGGTTGACGCCGTGCGGCTTGACCAGGCGGTGCGAGAGCAGGTGCAGCTTCAGGTAGGCCTCGGGGGTGGAGGCGGGGGCCGCGTCTTCGGCCAGCAGGGTGGCGACCAGCGGCTTCTGGCTCTCGGCCAGGCGGTTGAGCAGCGCGGCCTGGGCCGGGGCCAGGGTCTTCAGGGCGTCGGCCAGCTGGTAGGCCTGCTGGTTGCTGAACGCGATGGCCTGGTTGCCGGCTTCGTAGCCGAGGATCGGCGCGACGGCGGCGACCAGCTCGGCGGCCGGGTTCAGCAGCGGTTGCGCGTAGAAGACTTCCAGCCAGGCGTCCTGGCGGTTCTGGGTGCCGACGCCGAAGGCCAGGCTGAACAGGGATTGGGACATGTGCGGTTCCTCGAAAAACGGTGGAAGGTGTCAGGCCAGCGCAGCGGCATAGGCGTCGGGCTTGAAGCCGACCAGGGTGCGGTCGCCGAGGTCGAGCACCGGGCGCTTGATCATCGACGGCTGGGCGAGCATCAGCTCGATGGCGCGGGCTTCGTCGAGGTCGGCCTTCTGCGCCTCGTCGAGCTTGCGGAAGGTGGTGCCGGCGCGGTTGAGGACCGTCTGCCAGCCGTGCTCGGCGCACCATTGCTGCAGGTGCGCGCGGTCTATTCCGCTAGTCTTGTAGTCGTGGAAGGCATAGTCGACGCCATGTTCCTCCAGCCAGGTGCGGGCTTTCTTCATGGTGTCGCAGGCCTTGATTCCGTAGATGGTCCGCTGGGTCACGGGCGGCGCTCCTCGTCGTTCCTTTGGCAAGCGCGGGATTATGCCATTTTCCCGTGAAGTTGCGGGTGGCGGGGAAGGCGCGGCGGACCTTTCGTCATTGCAATAGTCTATTGCTCGACCGGGAGCTGATGGAAAGCATCTCTGGATGTTTCAATGTGGCGCCGCGAACTGACGACCGGGAGATCGTCGATGCAAACCGTGTATACCGTGCTCATCCTGCTGCTGGTGGTCGGGGGCACCCGCCTGGTGGCGCAGTTGCTGCCCTTGCCGCTGCCGCTGATCCAGATCGCCTCGGGGGCGATCCTGGCCTGGCCCAGCCTGGGGTTGCACGTGGCGCTGGACCCGGAACTGTTCATGTTCCTGTTCATCCCGCCGCTGCTGTTCGCCGACGGCTGGCGCATGCCCAAGGGCGAGTTCTGGCAGATGCGCTGGCCGATCCTGACGCTGGCCTTCGCCCTGGTGCTGTTCACCGTGGCCGGCGGCGGGGCCTTCATCCACCTGCTGATTCCCGAGATTCCCTGGGCCGCCGCCTTCGCCCTGGCCGCGGTGCTGTCGCCCACCGACGCCCTGGCGGTGTCGGCCATCGCCCAGAACCGCCTGCCGCGGCGGCTGATGCACGTGCTGCAGGGCGAGGCGCTGATGAACGACGCCTCGGGCCTGGTGGCCTTCAAGTTCGCCATCGCGGCGGCCATGACCGGGGCCTTCTCGCTGCTCGACGCCAGCCTCAGCTTCCTCCTCGTGGCCATCGGCGGCCTGGCCTGCGGCGTGGTGCTGAGCTGGCTGCTGGGGCGCATCCGCGGCTGGATGATCCGCCGCGGCTGGGACGACCCGGCCACCCACGTGGTGCTGATGCTGCTGCTGCCGTTCGCCGTGTACATGGTCGCCGAGGAGTTCGGCGTGTCCGGCATTCTCGCGGCGGTGGCGGCGGGCATGATGCAGAGCTGGACCGACCTGCTGCCGCGGCAGACCAACACCCGCGTGCTCAACCGCAGCGTCTGGTCGATGCTGGAGTTCGCCTTCAACGGCGTGGTGTTCCTGCTGCTGGGCCTGCAGCTGCCGGACATCCTCAAGTCGGTGACGCACCACGCCGGCGACAGCCTGTGGCGTTCCTCGCTGCTGCTGTTCTACGTGCTGGCGGTGTACGCGGTGCTGATCCTGCTGCGCTTCGCCTGGGTCTGGTGCTACTGGAAGCTGTCGCTGCGCTTCGAGCGCTGGTGGGGCATCGAGCTGGGCGGCAAGCCCGGCGAGCCGGTGCTGCGGCTGTCGGCGATCTCGGCGCTGGGCGGGGTGCGCGGGGCGGTGACCCTCGCCGGCGTGCTCTCGGTGCCGCTGCTGCTGGGCAGTGGCGAGCCCTTCCCGCAGCGCGACCTGATCATCTTCATCGCCGCCGGGGTGATCCTGGTCTCGCTGCTGGCGGCCACCCTGGGCCTGCCGGTCCTGCTCAAGGGCCTGCCGGTGGCCAGCAACGACCAGTCGGAGCTGGAGTTCCGCTCGGTATGGCGGCGCACGGCGGTGGCGGCCATCCACATGCTGGAGAAGGAGGAAATGCCGGCCGGCGAGAAGGTGGATGCCGAGGAGGCGACGCGGCTGGCGGAGGTGAAGGCGCGGCTGATGGCCGAGTACCGCCAGCAGCTGGACCCGGCGCCGGACAGCGCCGAGGCCCGGCAGCGCGCGCGCAGCCTGGAGGTGGCCGACCAGGCCCTGCGCATCAAGGCGCTGCGTACCCAGCGCCTGGAGTTGTACCGCCTGCGCCGGGAGAACCTGGTGGACGACGAGACCATGCGCAAGGTGCTGGCCGACCTGGACTCCCAGGAGGCCTGGCTGACCAGCAAGGCCGCGCGGTGGGTGTAGGGCGGCTACAGGCGGCAGGCGGCTTCGAGCTTGACCACGGCGCGGGCTGAAGCCCAGGTGAAACGGCGTATAACCGCGAACGGTTATACGCCCTACGTCAAGGGTGGGCTCGGCGTAGGGCGAATAACGCTCCGCGTTATCCGCCGTTTGGCCTTGGCTACAGGCGGCTCCGAGGTTGACCTGGGCGTAGGAGGCTCTTCGTAGGAGCGAGCTTGCTCGCGAACAGACTCCGCTGCGGGTCCGTTCGCGAGCAAGCTCGCTCCTACAGGGGCGGGGAGGGCGTTATCTGGCCTGGACGAACCGCTTGATCCGCTCGGCCGCTTCCACGCACTCGGCCAGCGGGGCCACCAGGGCCATGCGCACGCGGTTGGCGCCGGGGTTCTCGCCGTCCACTTCGCGCGACAGGTAGGAGCCCGGCACCACGGTGACGTGCTGTTGGTCGAACAGGCCGCGGCAGAACTCGGTGTCGGCGATGGGCGTCTTCGCCCACAGGTAGAAGCTGCCGTCCGGGCGCTGCACGTCGAGCACGCCCTGGAGGATGTCCAGCACCGCGTCGAACTTCTCGCGGTACAGGTCGCGGTTGGCGCGCACGTGGTCCTCGTCCTGCCAGGCGGCGATGCTGGCCAGTTGCGTCTGCACCGGCATGGCGCAGCCGTGGTAGGTGCGGTAGAGGAGGAATTTCTTCAGCACCTCGGCGTCGCCGGCGACGAAGCCCGAGCGCAGGCCCGGCAGGTTGGAGCGCTTGGACAGGCTGTGGAACACCACGCAGCGCCCGAAGTCCGAGCGGCCCAGCTCGGCGCAGGCGCTGAGCAGGCCGGGCGGCGGGTTGCCTTCGTCGAAGTACAGCTCGCTGTAGCACTCGTCGGCGGCGATCAGGAAGTCGTACCGGTCGGCCAGGGCGATCAGCTTCTTCAGGGTGTCCATGGGCACCAGCGCGCCGGTGGGGTTGCCCGGGGAGCAGAGGAAGAGGATCTGGCAGCGCTGCCAGACCTCCGCCGGCACCGCGTCGAAGTCCGGGTTGAAGCCGTTCCCGGCGCGGCAGGCCAGGTAGTGCGGCTGGGCGCCGGCCAGCAGGGCCGCGCCTTCGTAGATCTGGTAGAAGGGGTTGGGGCTGACCACCAGGCCCTGCCGGCCGCGGTCGACCACGGCCTGGGTGAAGGCGAACAGCGCCTCGCGGGTGCCGTTCACCGGCAGCACGTGGCGCGCCGCGTCCAGCCAGCCGGCGGGGACGCCGAAGCGGCGCCCGCACCAGGCGGCGATGGCTTCGCGCAGGGCCGGCAGGCCCAGGGTGGTCGGGTATACCGCCAGTTGGTCGAGGTTGTCGGCCAGGGCCTTGGCCACGAACGCGGGCGAGCGGTGCTTGGGCTCGCCGATGGACAGCGCGATGTGCGGCAGCCCGGCCGGTGGCTGGGCGCCGGCGAGCAGGGCGCGGAGCTTCTCGAAGGGGTAGGGCTGGAGCAGGTCGAGGTCTGGGTTCATGTAAGTCGCTCGTCAGATGCTGATGCGGACCGGAACGGTTTCCTGGCCGTTGGCCTGTGACAGTTGTTCGACCAGGGCTGCCTGCAGTCGCTTGCACAGGTCCGGGTCGGAGAGTGGCTGGTTGTGCGCGTCGGTGACGTAGAACACGTCCTCCACGCGCTCGCCGAGGGTGGCGATCTTGGCGTTCTGCACCGACAGGTCGAAGTCCAGGAACAGCCCTCCGATGCGCGCCAGCAGGCCCGGGCGGTCGGGGGCGATGACCTCGAGCACGCTGACCTGGCGCGAGGCGTCGGTGGAGATGGTCACCAGCGGCGCGAAGGCGAAGTGCTTGAGCTGCCGGGGCACGCGGCGCTGGATGATGGTCGGGTAGTCGTCGGGGTTCTTCAGCGCGTCCACCAGGCCCTGGCGGATTTCGGCGATCCGCTGGGGATTGTCGCCGATCGAGCCGCCATCGGCGTCCAGCACTATGTAGGTGTCGAGGGTGAACAGGCTGGTGGAGGTGATGATCCGCGCGTCCTGGATGTTCAGGTTCAACTGGTCCATCGCCGCCACGGTCACGGCGAAGAAGTCGTGCTGGTCGGCGGCGTAGATGAATATCTGGGTGCCGCCCTCGAACTCGCGCTGGGTGGTTTCCTTGATCAGCACCAGCGGCGTGCCGTCGTGCGGGTGCTGGAGGATGGCCTCGGTGTGCCAGGCCACGTCCGCGGCGCTGTGGCGCAGGAAGTAGTCGTCACCCAGCTGGCTCCAGAGCTGCTCGGCGTCGTCCTGGTCGATGCCGTCGCGGACCAGGATGTCGATGGCCGCGCTCTGCGTCTGGCGGATCTGCTCCTCGCGGTCCAGCGGGTTCTCCAGGCCGCGGCGCAGGGCGCGCTTGGTCTCGGTGTAGAGCTGGCGCAGCAGGCTGGCGCGCCAGGAGTTCCACAGGCTCGGGTTGGTGGCGTTGATATCGGCCACGGTGAGCACATAGAGGTAGTCCAGGCGCGTCTGGTCGCCCACCAGCTGGGCGAAGTCGAAGATCACCTGCGGGTCGGAGAGGTCCTTGCGCTGCGCGGTGGTGGACATCACCAGGTGGTTCTGCACCAGCCAGCTGACCAACTGGGTGTCCCACTGCGGCAACTGGTGGCGCTGGCAGAACAGCTCGGCGTCCACCGCGCCCAGCTCCGAATGGTCGCCGCCGCGGCCCTTGGCGATGTCGTGGTAGAGCCCGGCGAGGTAGATCAGCTCCGGCTTGGGCAGGCGCTCCATGATCTTGCTGGCCAGCGGGTACTTCTCGGCCATGTCCGGGCGCTGCAGCTTGCGCAGGTGCTTGATCAGGTTGAGGGTGTGGGCGTCCACCGTATAGATGTGGAACAGGTCGTGCTGCATCTGCCCGATGATCAGGCCGAACTCCGGCAGGTAGCGGCCGAGGATGCCGTAGCGGTTCATCCGCCGCAGGTTGCGGTGGATGCCTTCCTTGCACTTGAACAGCTCGATGAACAGGCTGGTGTTGCGGATGTCGTGGCGGAAGTCGTCGTCGATCAGGTGCCGGCTGTCGCGCAGCAGGCGGATGGTGTCGGCGCGCACGCCCTTGATCTCCGGGTGCTGGGCCATCAGCACGAAGATTTCCAGGAGGGCGAAGGGGGTGCGCTTGAAGACGTTGGCGTTGGTCACCTCCAGGTAGCCGTCGCGGACCTGGAAGCGGCTGTTCAGCGGCGTCACATTGCCGCCTTCGCCGGCGCGCAGGATGACCTCCTCGAAGTGCTGCATGATCAGGTCGTTCAGCTCGGAGACCGCCATCACCACCCGGTAGTACTTCTGCATGAAGCGCTCGACGGCCAGCTTGGCGTCGCTGTCCTGGTAGCCGAGCATGCCGGCGATGCGCCGCTGGTGGTCGAACAGCAGGCGGTCCTCGGCGCGCCCGGCGAGCATGTGCAGGGCATAGCGGACCTTCCAGAGGAACTCCTGGCAGGAGGCCAGCACGCTGGACTCGCTTTCCACCAGGAAGCCTTCCTTGACCAGCGCGTGCAGGTTGAGGCTGCCGAAATGGCGGCGGGCCACCCAGAGGATGGTCTGGATGTCGCGCAGCCCGCCGGGGGAGCCCTTCACGTTGGGCTCCAGGTTGTATTCGGTGTCGTTGTACTTGGTGTGGCGGTGGATCTGTTCCTTGCGCTTGGCCATGAAGAACTGCCCGCTCGGCCACATCTGGCTGCTGGCGGTGGCCTCGAGCATGCGCAGGCGCAGGTGGTCGGGGCCGGAGATGGTCCGGCATTCCATCAGGTTGGTCACCACCGTCAGGTCGGCGCGCGCCTCCTCGGCGCATTCGGCCACCGAGCGCACGCTCTGGCCGACTTCCAGGCCGATGTCCCAGAGCAGGGTGAGGAAGCCCTCGATGGGCTCGCGGAAGACTTCCTGGTCCTCGCTGTCGAGCAGGATCAGGATGTCGATGTCCGAGTGCGGGTGCAGTTCGCCACGGCCGTAGCCACCCACCGCCACCAGGGCGATGTCGGCGTCCTCGCTCCAGTCCAGGCGCTGCCAGGCCTGCTGCAGGATCTGGTCGACGAACCAGGCGCGGTCCTCGATCAGCCGGCGGATGTCGCGGCCGCCGTTGAAGCGCGCGTCCAGCACCTCGTTGGCCTGGCGGATGGCCTTCTTGAAGGCGGGGATGGGGCTGGATTTCAGGGCCAGTTCCGCCTGGAACTGCCCGCGGTCGAACAACTCGGGATCCACCTGCGGCATGGCGGCCTTCCTAATGCTGGGATGGGGGAGGGCAGGGGCAAGAGACCGGCCGGGCCTGGGCGCGTGGCGCCAGGCCCGGCGCTGGTGCCGGGCCGGGTTTTCTATGTTCTACCCAGCCGTCGGCGAGATTGCAAACGCCGCTCACGCGTTGGTGCGCGGGAAGCTCTCGTCGTTGCGCAGGGTGAGGATCTCGTAGCCGTCGGCGGTCACCAGCACGGTGTGCTCCCACTGGGCGGAAAGCTTGCGGTCCTTGGTGATGGCGGTCCAGCCGTCGCCCAGCAGGCGGGTTTCCGGGCGGCCCTGGTTGATCATCGGCTCGATGGTGAAGATCATTCCTTCCTTGAGTTCCAGGCCGGTACCGGCGCGGCCGTAGTGCAGCACCTGGGGCTCTTCGTGGAACACCTTGCCGATGCCGTGGCCGCAGTACTCGCGCACCACCGAGAAGCCATTCTTCTCGGCGTACTTCTGGATCACCTCGCCAATGTCGCCCAGGTGCGCACCCGGCTTCACCAGGGCGATGCCCTTGTACATGCATTCCTGGGTGATCTGGCTGAGGCGCTCGGCCCATTCGGCGACCTTGCCGACGGAGAACATCTTGCTGGTGTCGCCGTGGTAGCCGTCCTTGATCACGGTGACGTCGATATTGACGACGTCGCCTTCCTTCAGCGGCTTCTCGTTGGGAATGCCGTGGCAGACCACGTGGTTGATCGAGGTGCAGATGGACTTGGGGAAGCCCTTGTAGTTCAGGGGCGCGGGGATAGCCTGCTGGACGTTGACTATATAGTCGTGGCAGATGCGGTCCAGTTCGTCGGTGGTGACCCCGGGCTTGACGTGCTCGCCGATCATTTCCAGCACCTCGGCGGCCAGGCGGCCGGCGATGCGCATTTTCTCGATGTCTTCGGGCGTCTTGATGGTGACGGTCATTGGGATTTCCTGGGGCGGACGGCAAAAGCGATAGCTTACCATTTTCACGGGCGGCAGGCTCTATGGGGCTGGAGGCTGGAGGCTGGAG
>NZ_QGSL01000107.1:415344-472638 GCF_003176655.1 Pseudomonas sp. RW407
GCCGCCATTCCAGCGGCGCATTGCCTGTCTAGGGAGGAAACATGTTTCGCAAACTCGGTGCCGAACTGCTCGGAACCTTCTGGCTGGTCTTCGGCGGCTGCGGCAGCGCCGTGCTGGCCGCGCAATTCGGCAGCGTCGGCATCGGCCTGCTGGGGGTGTCGCTGGCCTTCGGCCTGACCGTGGTGACCATGGCCTACGCCGTGGGGCCGATCTCCGGCGGCCACTTCAACCCGGCGGTGAGCCTGGGGCTGTGCGTCGGCGGCCGCTTTCCCGCCCATCAACTGCTGCCCTACGTGCTGGCCCAGGTGGCCGGCGGCCTGCTGGCGGGCGCGGCGCTCTACTGCATCGCCAGCGGCGCCGCCGGCTTCGACCCGCTCAAGGGCTTCGCCGCCAACGGCTACGCCGAGCACTCGCCGGGCGGCTACAGCCTGCAGGCGGTGCTGCTGTGCGAGGTGCTGATGAGCGCGGTCTTCCTGTTCATCATCATGGGCGCCACCGACCGCGACGCCCCGGCCGGCTTCGCGCCGCTGGCCATCGGCCTGGCCCTGGCGCTGATCCACCTGGTCAGCATCCCGGTCAGCAACACCTCGGTGAACCCGGCGCGCAGCCTGGGCGTGGCCCCCTTCACCGATCCCTGGGCGCTGCAGCAACTGTGGGCGTTCTGGGTCGCGCCGCTGGCCGGCGGGGTGCTGGGCGCGCTGGCCTGGCGGCTGATCCGCGGGCGTTGAGCGCCCCTGGCGCGTGAATCGCGGACGGAGTCCGCTCCTACGGTTCCAGGGAAACACGGTCGTGGCGATGGGTATCGCTTAGCTCAACCCATCCTACGCCGCCCCCTTGCAACCCGTAGGGCGGATAACGCCTACGGCGTTATCCGCCGCCGCCGTCGGGCACCGGAGTTCCGACCGGCGGCGGATAACCGCGAACGGTTATTCGCCCTACGGTCGAGCATGGTCGTAGGAGGACCTTGTCCGCGATAGCCGGAGATTCCGGCGCGATTCGCGGATGAGATCCGCTCCTACGGGTTGACGCCGCGCGCCAGGTCTCAGAAATACTGGGTCACACTGAACTTCGCATTACGCCCCTGGCTGTACACGTTGTCCCCCGATAGCGCCGGGTGGTAGTCGCGGTTGAACAGGTTATCCACCGTGAGGTTCAGCTCGGTATTCTCCAGGCCCAGGCGGCGCGGCTTCCAGCTGGCGAAGACGCGCTGGGTGTCGTAGCTGTCGTTGACCGTCTGGTTCCAGTAGACGTCGCCGGCCAGGGTGCCCATGCCGCCGGAATACTTGTCGCTGGGCAGGCGGTCGGTCTGGCGGACGAACTCGCCCTGCCAGCCCATCTGCGCGTCCCAGTCGGGGAACTTCACGCCGAGGGTCGCCACCCATTTGGCCGGCGGCACGTCGCGGGCCCAGACGTTGGGCCCCCAGGGGTTGCTGTAGGCGCCGTCGTGCCTGCCTTCCACCCAGCTGTACGACAGCCCGGCGAACAGCCGCTCGCTGTCGTAGAAGCTCTCGATCTCGAAGCCCTTGTAGGTCGCCCCCGGCAGGTTGCGGTAGTTGCTCAGCGGCAGCATGCCGGCGCAACTGCCACCGATGCTGCCGTCGTCGATGGACTGCTGTTCGCAGGCCACGCTGCGGGTGCGGAAGATCTCGTCCTTGATCTTGTTCTGGAACAGCGTGGTGCGCACCTGCAGGTTGTCGCCGGCGACGAACAGGTCCGGCAGGTTGACGATGTTGCCCAGGCGCAGGGCGTGGATGCGCTCGGCGTCCAGGTCGCGGCTGGTGGCGCTGATGGTGCTGCTGTTCTGCACCTCGTACTGCTCGTCGATCACCGGCGCGCGCCAGGTGCGCGAGTAGTCGGCGAAGAAGGCCACGCGCTCGGTGGCGGTCCAGAACAGCGACAGGCGCGGCGACCAACCGCTGTAGGTCTGCGAGCTGTAGTCGTGGCCCTGGGCCGGGTTGTCGTAGAGCGGCGCGTCATTGGCCTTGCCGGCGTTGCGCACCTGGTCGAAGCGCAGCGACGGGGTGACGGTCACGCTGCCCCAGGTCAGCGCGTCCTGCACGTAGGCGCTGCGGGTGAGCTGCTTGCCGCTGGGCATGAAGGCCGGCTGGAAGCGGCCGTAGTTGTAGCGCGCGGTGTCGTAGGTGGAGCCGGGGATGTACATCTGCGTGTCGCGAGTGTGCTTGTGCAGTTGCGCGCCGACGGTGAAGGCGTGTTGCAGCGGCCCGGTGTCGAACAGGCTGGTGTTGCGCAGCTCCAGCACCTTGTCGCGGTAGTCGGTGTCCATCTTCTGCCCGCCGGTGGCGACCTGGAAGAAGGCATCGGGGTTGCGCTCGTCGGTCTGCTCGACGTGGGACTCGGAATACTGCAGCAGCAGGTCCACCAGCGGGTTGTCGATGGGGTGGTACTGGTACTTGCCGGACCAGGTGGTGTCGGTGGTGTCGCGGTGCGCCAGCAGGCGCTTGAGCGCAGCCTCGTAGCCGTACTTGTCGATGCTCGACTGGGTCGGCGGGGTCGGGTAGCTGGCCGAGGAGAACGGCGTCCAGCGCGTGCTTTGCGAGCGGCTGTAGGAGAAGCCCAGGTCGTTGTCCGGGTTGGGGTGCAGGTTCAGCTTGAACAGCCCGGCGTCCAGGTCCTGGGCGCTGTTGGGCAAGCGCTGCGGGTTGATCGGGTAGCGCCCCTCCGGGTCGGGAATGTGCCCGGCCAGCTTGATGTCGCGGCCGTCGCGCACGGTGTAGTAGGCCAGGGCGTCGACCTTGCGGTCCTCTGTGCGGCCGTAGACGGCGCCACTGTAGATCTTCTGCTGGTCGTTGGAGTGGTAGCCGTACTTGAGCATGGCGCCGACGTCCTTGCCGTCGCGCAGCAGCTCGCCGGCGTCCTTGGTCTCCATGTGCACGGTGCCGCCGAAGCCGCCGTTGCCGTTGAACACCGAGTGCGGGCCCTTCTCCACCTCGATGCGCTTGATCAGCTCCGGCTCGATGAACACGGTGCCCTGCTGGTAGCGCTCGAAGCCGCTCTTGGGCGCGCCGTCGAGGGTGAAGGGCACGTCCTCGGCGTCGCCCAGGCCCCAGATGTTGACGGTCTGCCCGCCGGGCTTGGGCGAGCCGCCCATGCTCACCCCGGGCAGGGTGTCGAGCAGGCTGGGGATGTTGTCGGCCTGGATGCGCTCGATGTCCTTGCGCGTCAGGGTCGAGCGCCCGACGCTGCTGGCATCCACCGACTGGCCGGTACCGACGATGGTCTGCGCGTCCAGTTGCAGGGCGTTGTCCTGGAAGGCGTCGACCTTGCCGCGGCGGCGCACCACGAAGCCCTGGCCGGCCTCCACCAGCTCCAGCGAGGTACCCTGCAGCAGGCGCTCCAGGGCTTCGCGCACGCCGTAGCGGCCCTGCACCGCCGGCGCCTGCAGGCCCTGCAGCTGGGCCTCGTCGAACAGCACCTGGACCTGCGCCTGCTCGGCCAACTGGCCCAGCGCCGCGCTCAGCGGCTGCGCCGGCAGCGCCAGTTGCAGGTCGGCACCGCGGCTGTATTCGGCCAGCAGCAGGCCGCCGAGCAGCGCCGCGCAGGCCAGCGGGCGGGAAAGCGGAAGGGTGAAGCGAGACAACATGGCGAGTCCTCCCCGGGGACGATAGGGCCGCACGATCGCGGCGAACGACGGGGAAGACGCGAAAATGCGAAGAACCCACACCTGCGAATGAAAATATTTCTTCTTTGCCGTCAGCGCGGCAGGACCAGGGCACTGCCATCGGCCTGCCGGCGCACGCGCACGTCCGCCAGCGCCGGCAAGGCGGCGAGGAAGTCGTCCAGGCGGGCGATGCGCACGCTGCCGGACAACCGCCGCTGGGCCAGGCGCGGGTCGCCCAGGCGGATAGGCGCGCCGCGGTAGCGCGAGAGTTCCTCCACCAGCTCGCCCAGCGGCCGCTCGCGGAAACGCAGCAGGCCGTCGCGCCAGTCGGCCACCCGGGCGGGGTCGATGCGGTCGAGCCGCAGCGCGCCGTCGGCGGCCACCTGAGCCAGGTCGCCGCGCACCAGGGGCTGTTCCCGCGCCTGGTCCAACCGCGGCTGCAGGGCCACCTTGCCGTCGTTGACCGCCACCTGCAGGCCGTCCTCCGCCAGGCGCAGGTCGAAGCGCGTGCCCACCACGCGCACGCGGCTGTCGCCGGCGCGCACGCGGAACGGCCGGGCGCTGTCATGGGCTACCTCGAAATAGGCTTCGCCGCGCAGCAGCCGTACCTCGCGGTAGGCGCCGCTGAAGTCCACCCGCACCGCGGAGTCGCCGGCCAGGAACAGCCGCGAGCCGTCGGCCAGGCGCAGCTCGCGCTGCTCGCCGGGGGCGCTGGCCTGGCTCAGTTGCGGGTCCACCAGCGGCCGCCCCCAGGGCATGGCGCCGAGCAGCACGGCAGCCAGCACCGCCGCGGCAGTCGCCAGGCCGCGCCAGTGCGGCATACGGCGAGCCGGCGCCAGGGCCGGGCGCGGCAGCAGGTCGAAGTCGTCCCACAGGCTTTCGATGGCGCGGTAGGCGCGCTCGTGCGCCGCGTCCTCGGCCAGCCACTGGCGCCAGGCCTGGCGCTCGCGCTCGTCGGCGCCGGCGCGCAGGCGGCTGAACCACTTGGCGGCCAGTTCGTCGATGATCCTCTGTCGCTCCTGCTGCGGGCTCATGCCTCGTCCTCTCCTTGCATCTGCCGCTTGCAATGCAGCAGGGCGGCGGCCACGTGCTTCTCCACCATGCTCAGGGATATCCCCATGCGCTGCGCCACCTCGGCCTGGGACAGGCCGTCGAACTTGTGCAGCACGAAGGCCTCGCGGCGGCGCGGCGGCAGGCTGTCCAGGGCCGTGGCCAGGTGGCGCAGGTAGCGCTGGCGCTCCAGTTGCAGCATGGGTTCGCGGCCCTCGCTGGCCGGCTCGGCGGTTTCCTGCGCCTGGCCGTCGGCGGCGGACGGGCGCCGGCCGTCCTGGCGGCGCCAGTGGTCGCGCAGCAGGTTACGGGCGATCTGGAAGAGGAAGGCGCGCGGTTGCCGCACCTGCTGGCGCGAGGCGGACTTCAGCCACTGGGCGAAAGTGTCCTGGGCCAGGTCCGCGGCATCGGCCGAACTGCCCAGGTTGCGGTGCAGAAAGCGCAGCAGCTCGCCATGGAAGGCCTGGTAGGCCTGCGCCACCGAGTGGCGGAAGCCTTCATCCACGGCCCCGCCCCCACTGCCTCGCGGCCCTGTCGGCCACCCTTCCCGCATTCACGATAACGTCCCCGCACCGGCTTCATCCGCGCCGGACCACTGCTGCAATTTCGCAAATGATAATGCATATCACTCGCAAAATTAAAGAGACGACTCAGGACGACAGCGCCGCCCTCGCCCGCCGCGCCCGGTAGCTGCGCAGCAGCGACGGCGCCAGCGCGGTCAGCGCCGAGCCCGAGACCACCAGCAGCGCCCCCAGGTAGGCCAGGCCGTTGAGGCTTTCCGGCTGCAGGTGCCCGGGCCACAGGCTGGCCGCCACGGCCACGCTGGCGATGGTCACCAGGGGCGTCAGCGCCAGGGTCGCGCTGACCCGCGAGGCTTCCCAGTGGGCCAGGGCCTCGGCGAAGGCGCCATAGGCCACCAGGGTGTTCAGGCAGCAGGCCAGCAGCAGCCAGGCCTGCACGCCGTTCAGCAGCAGCACCTGCTGCGGCTGCGCCCAGGGGCTGAGCAGCAGCGCACAGCCGAGGTAGATCACCATCATCACCTGCAGCGAGTTCCACTGCGTCAGCAGTTGCTTCTGCGCCAGGCCGTAGAAGGTCCAGACGAAAGCCGCGAACACCACCACCAGTACGCCCAGGGTGTAGTCGCCCAGCGAGCCGAACAGCTCCCCGAGGCGCTGGTTGAAGAACAGCGCGAAGCCGCCCAGCAGCACCAGCAGGCCCAGCCCCTGGCCGAGGCTGAAGCTTTCCTTGAAGACGAACAGGCTGCCGAGCAGCAGCAGGATGGGCGCGATCTGGATCACCAGCTGGGTAGTCCCCGGGGTGAGCAGGCGCAGGCCGACCAGGTAGAACACGTAGTTGCCGGTCAGCCCCAGCACCGCCAGCAGCACCAGGCCGCCGCCGCGCCGGCCCAGCGGGCGGAAGCGCGGCAGCTGCCCGCGCACGGCCAGCCAGACGAACAGCACGCCGCCGGCGGCCACCAGGCGGAACCAGGTGACGGTCACCGGATCCATCACCTTCAGAACTTCCTTCAGCTTGATCGGCAGGATGCCCCAGAGCACGGCGGTGACCAGGGAGAGGAACAGGCCGAATTGCCAGCGGCCGGAGGAAACGTGCATGGAGGACAGCCCTTCGCGTGTGCGGTCAGCCATGCTATGCCAGCGCCGGGGGCGCTCGACAGGAACAGTTCGGCGGCACAACTGTACCGGTCCGGCGGCACACTCGGACGCTCATGGTCGGAAGCCCCGCTACGGGCCGGCGAAAAATCCTCTTCCCAGCTGTACCTGTCGCATCTTCGGCACGCCGCCCTAGACTGGCTTCTTCCCATAGGAGAACCCCCATGCCGCTCAGCCTGCCCGCCCTCGAAGCCGCCGCCGCCATCGTCCACCGCAGCCTGCCGCCCACCCCGCAGATCCGCTGGCCCCTGCTGGTGGAAGCCCTGGGCTGCGAAGCCTGGGTGAAGCACGAGAACCATTCGCCGGTGGGCGCCTTCAAACTGCGCGGCGGGCTGGTCTACTTCCACCACCTGGCGGCCCAGGCCCCCTGCCCGGCCGGGGTGATCAGCGCCACCCGCGGCAACCACGGCCAGTCCATCGCCTTCGCCGCGGCGCGCCTGGGCATGCCGGCGACCATAGTCGTGCCCCACGGCAACAGCCGCGAGAAGAACGCCGCCATGCGCGCCCTGGGCGCCAACCTGATCGAGCACGGCGAGGACTTCCAGGCCGCCCGCGAATACGCCGGCGAACTGGCCGAGCGCGACGGCCTGCACCTGATCCCCTCGTTCCACCCCTGGCTGGTGGCCGGGGTGGCCAGCTACAGCCTGGAACTGCTGCGCGCCCTGCCCGGCCTGGACGTGTGCTACGTGCCGGTGGGCATGGGCTCGGGCATCTGCGGGATGATCGCCGCGCGCGACGCCCTGGGCCTGAAGACGCGCATCGTCGGCGTGGTCTCCAGCCATGCGCCGGCCTACGCGCTGTCCTTCGCCGCCGGCGAGCCGGTGTTCCACGCGACCAGCACGCAGTTGGCCGACGGCATGGCCTGCACCACGCCGGAGCCGAATGCGGTGGCGATGATCCGCGGCGGCGCCGACCATTTCGTCCAGGTCAGCGATGCGGAAGTCGGCGCTGCCATGCGCCTGCTGTTCACCGCCACCCACAACGTCGCCGAGGGCGCCGGCGCCGCTGCGCTGGCCGCGGCCCTGCAGGAGCGCGAGACGCTGCGCGGGCTGAAGGTGGGCCTGGTGCTCAGCGGCGGCAACGTCGACCGCGAGGTCTACGCCCGGGAACTGTCCGGCGGCTGAGCCGGCCCCTGCCAGTGCGCCCCCGGCCCTTCCTGCGCCAGCCTGTCGCCGGGGTTGCGCAGCGGGCAGCTCTCCAGCGACAGGCAACCGCAACCAATGCAGCCGTTGAGCTGGTCGCGCAGCAGCACCAGCTTGGCGATGCGTTCGTCCAGGTCGTCGCGCCAGCGCGCCGACAGCCGCGCCCAGTCGGCGGCCATGGGCGCGCGAGCGCTGGGCAGGCTGGCCAGGGCCTCGGCGATCTCGTTCAGCGGAATTCCGACGCGCTGCGCCACCTTGATCACCGCCACCCGGCGCAGCACGTCGCGCGGGTAGCGGCGCTGGTTGCCGGCGTTGCGGGTGCTATGGATCAGCCCCCTGGCCTCGTAGAAATGCAGCGCGGACACGGCCACGCCGGCGCGCCTGGCCAGCTCGCCGACGCTCAGCTCATGGGGTACGTGCGGGTTCGAAGGTTTTCTCGGCATGGCGGGCTTGACCTCAAGTTAAGTTGAGGTTTTACCCTCGCCTGCGTCTGCCTTCAAGCCCAGGAGCCATCCATGATCATTCCCAGCGCCTACTGCAGCACCGACGCCCAACACGCCGAGAGCCCGGCGCATTTCGCCCTGTTGATCGACATCGAGGTGGCGACGGCGCAGCAGGCCGACATCGCCGAGCGCCTGGGCCGCTACCTGGAACAGCTGCGCGAGCTGTTCCACCAGGCCCCGGGCTACCTGGGCGCGGAACTGCGCGCCAGCGACGATGGCCGCCACCTGCTCGGCTGCGTGCACTGGCGCAGCCGCGAGGACTGGGAAGCCGCCTGGGACTGCGGCGCCACCCGCAGCGAACTGTTCAGCGACAGCCTGCTGCGGCTGGGCGCCAGGAGCATCCACTTCGACAGCTTCCTGGTGGCGGAGCAGTTGGCCTGAGGGCGGGCCCTGCCCGCGATTCGCGCGCAGGGCGCGCTCCTACAAGGGGGTTGGGCGCCATCGCTTGCACAGCGGGGCTCTTCGTAGGATGGGTTGAGCCTTGGCGAAACCCATGCGGCCGTGACGATGGGTATCGCTTCGCTCCACCCATCCTACGAGGGTGCTTCCCATGGGCGCGCGCCTACAGGGGAACGGCATGGGTGGGACGGCGTAGGACCTTGTCCGCGCCAGGGCGTCCGGCGATCGCGGACAAGGTCCTACGACCGTACCTCCCTGAAGTTGTAGGAGCGAGCTTGCTCGCGAACCCAGGCTCCCGCGTTCGCAATAGCTCGTAGGGCGCATAACGCCTACGGCGTTATCCGCCATGATCGCGGACAGAGTCCGCTCCTACGCAGCCCGAGTCGTGCCATTCCCCTGTAGGAGCGCGCCCTGCGCGCGAAATCGCGGGCAGGGCCCGCTCCTACAAAGAGCACCCCGGCGCGGACTGCAAGACAGTTGCTCCTACGGTTCCAAGAGGCACGGGCGTAGGAGCGGACTCCGTCCGCGATCCGGCCGCCAGGCCGGTTCTTCCCTACAGGCTCATGTGCAGCAGCGGAAACGGCCGGCCCTGCCCGTCGGTCTCGGAGCGGCCGGTGTCGTGGAAGCCGTAGTGCCGGTAGAACCCCACCGCCTGCAGGTTCTGCTCGTTGACGTCGACAGTCAGCACACCGCGCGTCTCGCGCAGGAAGTCGAGCAGCGCGGTACCTATGCCCTGCCCGCGGCGCTCGGGGTCGATGAAGAGCATTTCCACATGGTTTTCATTGAGGCCGATGAAGCCCAGGGGCTGGTCGTCGCTGTCCACGGCAACCCACACCTCCACCGCCGGCAGGTAGAGGTCGCGCACCTGGGGCAGCAGTTCGGCGATGTCGCTCTCGCCGATGAAGTCGTGGGTGGCGCGCACTGCGCGCAGCCAGATGTCCAGCAGGGTCGGGTTGTCCGCGGCGAAGCGCTGGCGAATGAGCATGATTGCATCCTGTCTTGTAGGGCGCATAACGCCTGAGGCGTTATCCGCCGTTTGGCCTCGGTTCCCGGCGGCTCCGGGGCCGACCTTGGCGTTGGCTGTGGCCGCAGTGTGTCGGCGGATAACCGCAAACGGTTATGCGCCCTACGATTCATGCCGGGGCTTCAACTCGCGCTGGTGATTGCGCCTGAAAGTCTCCTCTCCCATCGCCGCGATCTGCCCGTCGATCAGCGCCTCGAACGGGCGCAGCAGCGCGTCGAAGGATTGCGGTGCATCCAGCGCGTTCAATGCATGTACCACCGCCTCGATGGTCGACAACGCGCCTTCGGCCGGCGCCTTGCGCAGGCGGTAGCGCGAGCTCAGGCCCTCGGGTAGGACCACCCGCGGCAGGGCCGCCAGGTGCGGGTTGAGGTGCAGCAGCTTGCGCGCCTTGCGCCAGGTGCCGTCGGGCACCACCAGCAGGCGCGGTCGGGTGGTCGGGCGGGCGGCCAGTTCGGCGAGGGGGATGGCGCTTTCGCCGGGGAACAGCAGCCAGGCGTCCTCGGCGGAGAGGTCGAGGTCACTGAAATCCTCACCCACCCGCAGTTCGGCATTGGCCAGGCCGAGGGCCGCCAGGCGCGCGGTGTTCAGGGCGTGGCCGACTTCGCTGGGGTGCTGCAGCAGGAGTATGCGGGTGCGGTTGTCCAGATGCGGGATCAGCGCGCACAGGCAATGGCCCTGCGGCCGCAGGCAGCGTTCGCAGCGGGCGCGGCTCATGGTTTGCCCGGCTGCGTGCGCAGCAGGTCGCGGAAGTTCTGGATCAGCGGCTCGCGGGAGCGGCCGCGGCGCAGGATCAGCGAGAACGGCGCCTGGTAGCCGAAGGTGGCCGGCAGCAGCGCGCGCAGCCTGCCCTGCTCCACCCAGGGGTGCGCGTAGTGTTCGGGCAGGTAGCCGATGTAGCCGCCGGAGAGGATCAGGATCAGTTGCGCCTCCATGCTCTCCACCGTCGCCGCACTGTGCTTGAAGCCGTGGCGCGCCAGTTCCGCCTGGCTCCAGTAGCCGCGGCCGACCATGCGTTGCTGGGTGATCAGCTCGGCGGGAATGCGCCGGCCGTCGAACAGCGGGTGGCGGTCGCTGCAGTACAGCCAGTGCTGCTCGCGGTACAGCGGCTGGTAGACCAGGCCGTTCATGCGGCTGAAGAAGGAGCCGATGGCGAGGTCCAGGCGGTTATCCAGCACCGCCAGTTGCAGTTCGTAGGGGCTCTGCACCTGCAGGTGCAGGTGCACCGCCGGGTGCAGGCCGCTGAAGGAGCCGATGACGTCGGCCAGCGGCAGCGCCGGGTCGCTCACGGTGGAGTCCAGCACGCCGAGGTTGAGGGTGCCGCGCAACTCGCCCTTGAGGGTGGCCGCATAGCGCTCGAAGCCTTCCAGTTCGCCGAGGATGCGCAGGGTTTCCTGGTGGAACAGCTCGCCCTTGCTGGTCAGGCCGAAGCCGCCGCGGCCGCGGTGGCAGAGCACGATGCCCAGCTGGTTCTCCAACTGGCTCATGTAGGTGCTGATGGCCGAGGTGGACAGGTTCAGCTCCTGCTGCGCCGAGGCGAAGCCCTGGTTGCGCACCACGCAGGCGAAAATCCGCAGAAGCTTGACGTCGGGCAGGGCGCTGGCGCTCATGAAGGGCTCCGGAATTCGGGGTGAAGAGGCTCCAGTTCAGCCGTCCGTGGACTGGCACCGGGCCAGACCGTTCGTCGTCGCCCGACCTGCAAGTCACATGCGGCGGGCCCGGCGCCGAGGGGGCTGCGACAGGGCAACGCAGTCTAGCCGCGGAAATAAGTTTAGAAAACTCTGAACTGATTATTTGTAGCCAGCGATTTTTCCAACTACCGGGCATGACCAGAATCCGGCCCCAGTATCAACAAGCCTGTTTCCACGAAAACAGCGAATCCCGTGAGGCCTACCCATGGACAAGAAACTCCACCAGCCCCTGGGCGGAAACGAAATGCCGCGCTTCGGCGGCATCGCCACCATGATGCGCCTGCCGCATATCCAGGCTCCGGAAGCGCTCAACGAGCTCGACGCCGCCTTCGTCGGCGTGCCCCTGGACATCGGCACCTCCCTGCGCTCCGGCACCCGTTTCGGGCCCCGCGAGATCCGCGCCGAATCGGTGATGATCCGCCCGTACAACATGGCCACTGGCGCTGCGCCCTTCGACTCGCTGAACATCGCCGACATCGGTGACGTGGCGATCAACACCTTCAACCTGCTGGAGGCGGTGCGCATCATCGAGGAGGCCTACGACAAGATCCTCGACCACGGCATCGTCCCGCTGACCCTTGGCGGCGACCACACCATCACCCTGCCGATCCTGCGCGCCATCCACAAGAAGCATGGCAAGGTCGGCCTGGTCCACATCGACGCCCACGCCGACGTCAACGACCACATGTTCGGCGAGAAGATCGCCCACGGCACCACCTTCCGCCGCGCCGTGGAAGAGGGCCTGCTGGACTGCGACCGCGTGGTGCAGATCGGCCTGCGCGCCCAGGGCTACACCGCCGAGGACTTCAACTGGAGCCGCAAGCAGGGCTTCCGCGTGGTGCAGGCCGAAGAGTGCTGGCACCAGTCGCTGGCCCCGCTGATGGCCGAGGTGCGCGAGAAGGTCGGCGGCGGCCCGGTGTACCTGTCCTTCGACATCGACGGCATCGACCCGGCCTGGGCGCCCGGTACCGGCACCCCGGAAATCGGCGGCCTGACCACCATCCAGGCGATGGAGATCGTGCGTGGCTGCCAGGGCCTGGACATCATCGGCTGCGACCTGGTCGAGGTCTCCCCGCCCTACGACACCACCGGCAACACCTCGTTGCTCGGCGCCAACCTGCTGTACGAAATGCTCTGCATCCTCCCGGGCGTACAGCGCCGCTGAGTGACCACAAATGCACAAAGACGCCTGCGTAGCACAGGTGCTGGAGGCTGCCCGCGCGCTCGTGGCAGCCTTCGCGCGCACCGACACCGAGGCCTACTTCGCGGCCTTCAGCGAAGACGCCAGCTTCATCTTCCACAACTGGCCGCAGCCGCTGCGCACCCGCGCGGCCTACCGCGAGGTGTGGGAGGGCTGGTTGCGTGACGACGGCTTCGAGGTCCTCGACTGCCAGTCCAGCAACACCTTTGTCAGCCTGCAGGGCGAGGACGTGGCGATCTTCAGCCACGACGTCGCCACGCGGCTGCGCATCCAGGGAACGGAGAGCCTGAACCACGAGCGGGAGACCATCGTCTTCCGCCGTGAACAACAACAAGGCCGCTGGCTGGCCGTCCACGAGCACCTGTCGCCGACGCCATGAGGCAGGACTTTCCCGGGAGGAAGTCATGGATAACAAGAACAACGCACACGCAATCACGACCATCGAGACCTTCGGCGTCGAACAGATTCCCGACGCCGAGCGCAACGCCACGCCCACCGACCTGTTCCGCATGATCTTCGGTGGCGCCAACACCTTCGCCACCGCCGTGCTCGGCAGCTTCCCGGTGCTCTTCGGGCTGTCGTTCCAGGCCGGCGCCTGGGCCATCGTCCTGGGCGTGCTGGTCGGCGCGCTGATCCTGGCGCCCATGGGCCTGTTCGGCCCGATCAACGGCACCAACAACGCGGTCTCCTCGGGTGCGCACTTCGGCGTGCACGGGCGGATCGTCGGTTCGTTCCTGTCGCTGCTCACCGCCATCGCCTTCTTCTCGCTGTCCGTATGGAGCTCGGGCGATGCCCTGGTCGGCGGCGCCAAGCGCCTGTTCGGCCTGCCGGAAACCGACCTGACCCTGGGCCTGGCCTACGGCCTGTTCGCGGTGCTGGTGCTGACCGTGTGCATCTATGGCTTCCGCTTCATGCTGCTGGTCAACAAGATCGCCGTGTGGGCCGCCAGCCTGCTGTTCCTGCTGGGCGTGTTCGCCTTCGCCGGCCCCTTCGACGCCGGCTACGCCGGCAGCGTGCAGCTGGGTAGCGAGGGCTTCTGGGCCGCCTTCATCGGCGCCACCCTGCTGGCCATGAGCAACCCGGTGTCCTTCGGCGCCTTCCTCGGCGACTGGGCCCGCTACATCCCGCGCCAGGCCTCCAAGCAGCGCATCATGCTGGCGGTGCTGCTGTCGCAGCTGGCCACGCTGATCCCGTTCTTCTTCGGCCTGGTCACCGCCACCATCGTGGCCGTCAAGGCGCCGGACTACATCGCCGCGAACAACTACGTCGGCGGCCTGCTGGCCATCTCGCCGAGCTGGTTCTTCCTGCCGGTGTGCCTGATCGCCACCATCGGCGGCATGTCCACCGGCACCACCTCGCTGTACGGCACCGGCCTGGACATGTCCAGCGTGTTCCCGCGGCTGCTCAACCGCGTGCAGGCCACCCTGTTCATCGGCCTGCTGTCCATCGCCTTCATCTTCATCGGCCGCTTCGCCGCCAACCTGGTGCAGAGCGTGTCCACCTTCGCCGTGCTGATCATCACCTGCACCAGCCCCTGGATGGTGATCATGATCCTCGGCCTGATCACCCGCCGCGGCTTCTACCACGCCGACGACCTGCAGGTGTTCACCCGCGGCCAGCAAGGCGGCGCCTACTGGTTCCACCATGGCTGGAACTGGCGCGGCATGGGCGCCTGGATCCCCAGCGCGATCCTCGGCCTGTGCTTCGTCAACCTGCCGGGCCAGTTCGTCGGCCCGCTGGGCGACCTGGCCGGCGGCATCGACATCAGCCTGCCGGTGACCCTGGGCCTGGCCGCCCTGCTCTACCTGACACTGCTGCGCACCTTCCCGGAATCCGCCGGGGTCTACGGCCCACAAGGCCCGCGCTGGGTCGGCAGCCACGACCGCCCGGTACTCGGCATCAACGAGCCGGCGGCCTGAACCCGCGCCCCCTGCCTGGGCGCAGCACCAAGCAAGTACCTGTAAGACGCCGACGGGCCGGTTGCCACCGGTCCGCAGGCCTACCGTCCGCCACCCGCGGCCGGCAACAATGACAATTCGAGTGTGAGGAGCCGATCATGGCCTTGGATATAATCGTCGTTCTGATCTATGCCGCCGGCATGCTGGTACTGGGCTGGTACGGCATGCGCCGGGCGAAGACCCACGAGGACTTTCTGGTAGCAGGACGCAACCTTGGCCCGTCGTTCTACATGGGCACCATGGCCGCCACCGTGCTCGGCGGCGCCTCCACCGTCGGCACCGTGCGCCTGGGCTACGTCCACGGCATCTCCGGCTTCTGGCTGTGCGCCGCGCTGGGCGCCGGCATCATCGCGCTGAACCTGTTCCTGGCCAAGCCGCTGCTGAAGCTGCGCATCTTCACCGTCACCCAGGTCCTGGAGCGCCGCTACAACCCCATGGCGCGCCAGGCCAGCGCGGTGATCATGTTCGCCTACGCGCTGATGATCGGCACCGTCTCCACCCTGGCCATCGGCACCGTGATGCAGGTGCTGTTCGGCCTGCCGTTCTGGGTCTCGGTGCTGCTCGGCGGTGGCGTGGTGGTGGTCTACTCGACCATCGGCGGCATGTGGTCGCTGACCCTCACCGACATCGTCCAGTTCATCATCAAGACCGTCGGCCTGATGTTCCTGCTGCTGCCGATCTGCCTGTACCGCGTCGGCGGCTGGGACGAGCTGGTGGCCAAGCTGCCGGCGAGCGCCTTCAGCTTCCACACCATCGGCTACGACACCATCATCACCTACTTCCTGATCTACTTCTTCGGCATCCTCATCGGCCAGGACATCTGGCAGCGCGTGTTCACCGCGCGCAGCGAGGGCGTGGCCAAGTACGCCGGCACCGTAGCCGGCGTGTACTGCGTGATCTACGGCCTGGTCGGCGCGCTGATCGGCATGTGCGCCAAGGTCCTGCTGCCCAACCTGGACAACGTCAACAATGCCTTCGCCGCCATCGTCCAGGCCTCGCTGCCGGACGGCATCCGCGGCCTGGTGATCGCCGCCGCCCTGGCCGCGATGATGTCCACCGCCAGCGCCGGCCTGCTCGCCGCCTCCACCACCCTGACCGAGGACCTGCTGCCGAAACTGCGTGGCGGCAAGACCTCGAGCCTTGGCATCAACCGCCTGTTCACCGCCCTCACCGGCCTGGTGGTACTGGCCATCGCCCTGGTGGTGAACGACGTGATCAGCGCCCTGACCCTGGCCTACAACCTGCTGGTGGGCGGCATGCTGATCCCGCTGATCGGCGCCATCTACTGGAAGCGCGCCACCACCGCCGGCGCCATCAGCAGCATGAGCCTGGGCTTCGTCACCGCCCTGGTGTTCATGCTCAAGGATGGCTTCGACGCCAACACCCCGATCTACTACAGCCTGGCCGTCGGCCTGGTGAGCTTCGTCGTGGTCAGCCTGCTGTCGCGCCGCCCGGCGGCGGCCGCCAGCGTCGCCTGACGCGCACGGTGCGATGAACAAGGGCGCGGCGAGTCGATCTCCGCGCCCTCTTCGTTTTCCCCACTTCCTCACCCACGAACAAAAGGAACTGCCATGACCACCTGCGGCGAATTCCTCGTCAAGCAACTCGAAGCCTGGGGCGTGGATACCGTCTTCGGCATCCCCGGCGTGCACACCGTCGAGCTGTACCGCGGCCTGCCGGGCAGCGCCATCCGCCACGTCACCCCGCGCCACGAGCAGGGCGCCGGCTTCATGGCCGACGGCTACGCCCGCGTCACCGGCAAGCCGGGCGTGTGCTTCATCATCACCGGCCCGGGCATGACCAACATCCTCACCGCCATGGGCCAGGCCTACGCCGACTCCATCCCCATGCTGGTGATTTCCAGCGTCAACGAGCGCTCGCGCCTGGCCCACGGCAACGGCTACCTGCACGAGCTGCCCAACCAGCGCGCCATGACCGCCGGGGTGAGCGCCTTCAGCCACACCCTGATGAGCGTCGAGGAACTGCCGGCGGTGCTGGCCCGCGCCTTCGCCGTGTTCGACAGCGAACGCCCGCGCCCGGTGCACATCGAGCTGCCGCTGGACATCATCACCGCCCCGGCCGACCACATGCAGGTGCGCCCGCGCGTGCAACTGGCCCGCCCGGCCCCGGCGCGCTCGCCGCTGCACGAGGCGGCGGCCAAGCTGGCCAAGGCGCAGAAGCCGCTGCTGTTGCTCGGCGGCGGCTGCGTCGAGGCCCAGGCCGAAGCCCGCGCCCTGGCCACCGCGCTGGACGCCCCCACCGCGCTGACCATCAACGCCAAGGGCCTGCTGCAGCCGGAACACCCGCTGCTGATCGGCAGCAACCAGTCGCTGGTCCCGGTGCGTGAACTCGCGCAAGAGGCCGACGTGGTCCTGGCCATCGGCACCGAGCTGGGCGAGACCGACTACGACGTGGTATTCGACGGCAACTTCCGCATCGGCGGCGAGCTGATCCGCATCGACATCGACCCGCAGCAGCTGATGCGCAACTACACGCCGAGCGTGGCCATCCACGCCGACGCCCGCACCGCCATGCGCGCCCTGCTGGAGCTGCTGCCGGCCCGCGAGGCCAGCCCGGACAGCCCCGGCGCCCAGCGCGCGGCCAAGGTACGCGCGCAACTGGCCGAGGACTTCGGCGGCTGGGCGCACTACCGCACGCTGTTCGGCAAGATCCTCGAAGTGCTGCCGGACGCCCGCTTCGTCGGCGACTCCACGCAAACCGTGTACAGCGGCAACCACCTGGTGGAACTGGACGGCGGCCGCCGCTGGTTCAACGCCTCCACCGGCTACGGCACCCTCGGCTACGGCCTGCCGGCGGCCATCGGCGCCAAACTGGGCGACCCGAGCCGCCCGGTGATCAGCCTGATGGGCGACGGCGGCCTGCAGTTCACCCTGACCGAACTGGCCAGCGCCGTGGAAGCCAAGGTGGGCATAGTGGTGCTGCTGTGGAACAACCACGGCTACGGCGAGATCAAGCGCTACATGGAACGCCGCGACATCACCCCGCTGGGTGTGGATATCTACACCCCGGACTTCCTCGCCATCGCCCGTGGCTTCGGCTGCGAAGCCGAACGCGCCCGCGACCACGGGCACCTGCAGGAACTGCTGCGCAATGCCCCGAGCGACCGCCCGCTGATCGTGGAAGTGATGGAAGCCGCGCCTTTCGCGCCCTGACCCGTAGGGCGCATAACGCCTACGGCGTTATCCGCCATGATCGCGGACAGAGTCCGCGACTGGATGCACCGGGCACGCCGGACACCCCGGTAGCACGGCCAGCGGCGGATAACCGCGAACGGTTATTCGCCCTACATCAGCGCCGCAGCTATGCCACCCTGTAGGAGCGGACCTTGTCCGCGAATCGCGCCGTGACACCCGGCTATCGCGGACAAGGTCCGCTCCTACGCCAAGATCAACGCCCCGGAACAGGCCCCGCCCATGAAAATCGTCACCCGCGACCGCTGGTTCGAAGTCCGCCACTGCTACGACGGCGTCAGCCTCATTCACGAGCCCTGGGTGCGCCCCTTCTACCGCTGCAACATGTGGCACATCCAGGGCCGCGAGCGCGACCTGCTGGTGGACAGCGGTTCCGGCCTGGTCAGCCTGCGCGAGCAGTTGCCCTGGCTCACCGAGCGGCCGCTGCTGGCGGTGGCCAGCCACACCCACTTCGACCACATCGCCGGCCACCACGAGTTCGCCGAGCGCCTGTGCCACCCGGCCGAGGCCGACATCCTCGCCAGCCCCGACGGCGAGCGCACCCTGGCCACGGCCTTCGTCGGCGACGAGATGTTCGAGGCCCACCCGGACTGCCCGCTGTGCTACGCCGAGTACCGGGTGAAGGCGGCGCCGGCCACGCGCACCATCGACGAGGGCGACGTGCTGGACCTGGGCGACCGCGTGCTGGAAGTGCTGCACACCCCCGGCCATTCGCCGGGCGGCATCAGCCTGTGGGAAGCCGGCACGCAGACGCTGTTCTCCGGCGACATCGTCTACGACGGCCCGCTGATCGAGGATGCCTACCACTCCAACCTGGACGACTACGCCCGCAGCCTGGAGCGCCTGCGCCAGTTGCCGGTGCGCACCGTGCACGGCGGGCATTTCCCGAGCTTCTCCGGGGAACGCCTGCGCGTGATCATCGACGAATGGTTCGCGGCCCACGGCTGAAACGCCGGGTACGGAATGCAATCTGCCCGCACGAGGCGGGCAGAGGCTGTGTCGCAACAGGAGCTTTCAGGAGCACTCAGCGCCGGCGTTGCTCCGTGTAACGCCTTTGCTCGTCGCTGGGAATGGGAATGGGTTGCAGGCGCGGAGGCTCGATGAGGCCGAGCGTTACACCCAGTTTCCATGCCAGGGTTTGCAGCCAGAATTTCATGGGATGCCTCCTTTGCGGTGGAAGAGGTCGGGCGGCCCACTGACCCGGGCCGCCCTCAGAGTAGAGTAGCCCGGCGTCCCACTCTCCGCCCGTGCCACTCACTCCTTGCAACAAAGACTACGCGTCGGCCGGCCTCCGGCCGCTGACCTGGATCAAGATCAGGCACGCTTGCCGCGCAATGTCCGACGGATCCACGCCTCGCCGCTGACCAGGGAAATCCCCGCCAGCACCAGCACCGCGCCGGCGACGAAGTTCCAGGCCAGCGGCTCGTGCAGCAGCAGCACGCCGAAGGCGATGCCGAACACCGGCGTCATGAAGGAGAACACCGCCAGGTTCGAGGCCAGGTAGCGGCGCAGCAGCCAGAACCAGGTGAAATAGCTGAAGAAGGACACCACCACGCCCTGGAACAGCACGCTGCCCACGCCCACCGCGGTGAAGCGCACGTTGCCGAACTCGCCCAGGGCCAGGGCGAGGAACGGCAGCAGCAGCGCGGCGGCGAACAACTGGTAGAACAGCGTCAGGCTGGCCGGCGCCTCCGACAGGCGGGTGGTACGCACCACCACCGTGGTGGCGCCCCACGCCGCCCCGGCCAGCACGCCGAAGAAGTCGCCCAGCAGCATGCGCGCGTCCATGTGCTGCAGGTCGAAGCCGCCGCCGAAGCACAGGGCGATGCCGCCGAAGCACACCGCGATGCCCAGCCACTGCAGCGGCCGCAGGCGCTCGCTGGGCAGCAGGAAGTGCAGGCCCAGGGCGGAGAAGATCGGCGCCGTGTAGATGAACACCGCCATGTGCGAGGCGCTGGTGTACACCAGCCCCTGGGCGATGAACAGGAACTCCACGGCGAACAGCAGCCCGGCCAGCGCGCCGCCGGCCAGGGTGCCCTGGCCCATGGCCCTCCAGTCGCCGCGCCAGAGCACCAACGCGCCCACCAGCAGCGCGGCCACCAGGTTGCGGCCGAAGGCCTGCATGATGGGGGCGATGTCGCCGGCGGCGAACTTCACCGCCACCTGCTGCATGCCCCAGATCAGGCACAGCCCCAGCATCACCTGCAGGGCGAAGGCATCGGCGCCCTTGCGCGTCGGCGGCATCATGCGCACCTCCGCTGTCGGGACGAAGGAAGGGTGCAACGGCGATCAGGCAGTTTCATGGCAGGCTCGGCAATGGCGAAACGGGTACCGACTCGCAAGGAAAACGGCGGTACTCAAAAGTAGTACCGCCGATTATTCCAGCCAAGCGACGAACGGTACCAGCACAAATCCGACACCGCCGGCCGTCACAGCGTCAACTCACTGCCCGGTCTTGACCTTGCTCCAGGTACGGGTGCGGATGCGCTCCAGCTTGGGCGGCAGCATCTCCACCGAGTACAACCTGGCCTGCACCTCGGCCGGCGGGTAGACGTTGGGGTTGTCGCGCAGGTCGGCGGAGATCAGCTTGTCCGCCGCCTGGTTGGGGTTGGCGTAGGCCACGTAGTCGGAGATCGGCGCCACCACCTCCGGGCGCAGCAGGTAGTTGAGGAAGGCGTGGGCCTGCTCGACGTTCTGCGCGTCCTTCGGAATGGCCAGCACGTCGAACCAGGCCGCGGTGCCCTCCCTGGGAATGCGGTATTCGATGTGGATGCCGTTCTTCGCCTCCCTGGCGCGGTTGGCCGCCTGCATGGCGCCGCCGGACCAGGCCATGGCCACGCAGACGTCGCCGTTGGCCAGGTCAGTGACGAACTTCGAGGAGCTGAAGTAGGTGATGTACGGGCGCAGGCTGCTCAGCAACGCCTCGGCCTTGGCGTAGTCCGCCGGGTCGTGGCTGTTCGGCGACAGCCCCAGGTAGTGCAGGGCCTCGGGGATCACCTCGGTGGGCGAGTCGAGGAAGGCCACGCCGCACTGCTTGAGCTTGGCGAGGTTCTCCGGCTTGAAGATCAGGTCCCAGGAATCCACCGGCGCGTTGTCGCCGAGCACCGCCTTCACCTTGTCGACGTTGTAGGCGATGCCGTTGGTGCCCCACATGTAGGGCATGGCGTACTGGTTGCCCGGGTCCTTGCTCTCCAGCACCTTGAGCAGCGCCGGGTTGAGGTTCTTCCAGTTCGGCAGCTTGCTCTTGTCCAGCGGCTGGAACACGCCGGCCTTGAGGTAGTTGGGCAGGAAGCTGTCGCTGGGCACCACCAGGTCGTAGCCCGAATGCCCGGAGAGCAGCTTGGCCTCCAGCACCTCGTTGCTGTCGTAGACGTCGTACTTGGGCGCGATGCCCGTGTCCTTCTGGAAGCCCTTGAGGGTGTCCGGGCCGATGTAGTCGAACCAGTTGTAGATGCGCACCGCCGGCTCGGCGCTGGCCACGCCGGCGGCAGCCAGCAATGCCACGCCGAGCAGGCCGCGGATGATCTTCTTGTTCTGGCGCATGACTCGCTCCTCGAAATGGCGCGCCCTCAGCGGGCGGCTCCTTCGTAACCCTGCAGGACATTGACCGCGTTCACCCCGATGGCTTCCACCGCGTAGCCGCCTTCCATGATGAACAGCGTCGGCAGGCCCAGGGCGGCGATGCGTTCGCCCATGCGCAGGTAGTCCGGGGAGTCCAGCTTGAACTGGGAGATCGGGTCGTCCTTGTAGGTGTCCACGCCGAGGGATACCACCACCGCGTCCGGCGCGTAGGCGGCGATCTTGCGGCAGGCATCCTCCAGGGCGGCGGACCAGCCGTCCCAGCCGGTGCCGTGGGCCAGCGGGTAGTTGTGGTTGAAGCCCTCGCCCGCCCCTTCGCCGCGCTCGTCGGCGTGGCCGAGGAAGTACGGGTACTCCACCAGCGGGTCGCCGTGGATGGAGGCGAAGAGCACGTCGCCGCGATCGTAGAACAGCTCCTGGGTGCCGTTGCCGTGGTGGTAGTCGACGTCGAGGATGGCCACGCGCCTGGCGCCCTGGTCGAGGAAGGCCTGGGCGACGACGGAGGCGTTGTTGATGAAGCAGTAGCCGCCCATGAAATCGCTGCCGGCGTGGTGGCCCGGCGGGCGGCACAGGCCGAAGGCGGTACGCGCGCCCTGGCGCATGTGGTCCTGGGCGGTCAGCGCGACCTGCGCCGAACTGTAGATGGCCTGCCAGGTGCCGGCGGTGATCGGCGCCTCGGTGTCGAAGCTGTAGTGGCCCAACTCGCCCATCAGCGCGGTGGGGATGGGCCCGTCGCGGCGCAGGCGGCGGCCCGGGAAGGTGGTGGAGACCAGGTCGCCGGTGTGGCCCTCGGCGGCCCAGCGGGCCCAGGCGCCCTTGAGGAAGGCGACGTACTTCGGATCGTGCACGCGGTGGATCGCATCCAGGCCGAAATCCTTCGGCGCGATGATCTCGCCGAGGTTCTGCGACTGCACCCGGGCCAGCACGGTGTCGGCGCGGCTGGGCATTTCGAAGCAGGGCTGGAGCTTGCCATCGACCAGTTCGGACTGGCCGAAATGCAGGCGATGATCGTCGCTGTAGACGGTCAACATGAATAAAACCTCTCGGCTTTGTTGTTCTTGGTGGGGGGATTCTGCCCATTCGGGCGGCCTCGGCTGAACGGTGGCAGCGGCCAAAAGGGGATAGATATGGCCAACATTTATGGCCCTTTACCACAGCGCCCCTTACCATTTCCCATCGGCTCGCTATGCTCTGGAGAATGGCTGCCGGCCTTGTCGGCCGGCCGGCGTGCACCTGTTGAACGTAAGGAAGGAAAGATGTCGGGGGACCGCAAGATCCTACTCCGTTGCCTGTTGATCCTCAGCCTGTTCTGCGCCGGCTGGGCCCTGGCCGCGCCCGCCCCGCAGGTGCCGGCCGAACTGCCGGTGCTGGCCGAGGACGCCGGCCTGCCGGCCCTGGCCGAACGCCTGGAAAGCATCCGCCAGGGCGTCTCCGACCAGGTCGGCGACGATGACCTGGCACGCCTGCGCCTGGCCACCCTGGACGTGCAGAAGCTGGCCGGCCAGCACGGCGAAGAACTGCAGGCGCGCCTGGACCGCCTGTCCGACCAGCTCAACGTGCTCGGCCCGCCGGCCGAGGGCGAGGCCGCCGCGCTGGCGGTGCAGCGCGTCGAGCTGAGCCGGCAGAAGGCCGAGTTGCAGGCCCAGGCCACCCAGGCGGCGGACATCCTGCGCTCGGCCCAGGACCTGGCGGCGCAGATCGTCAACCTGCGCCGCAGCCTGTTCAACTCGCAGATCGCCATGCGCTCGCCGCCGCCCTTCAGCCCGACCTTCTGGTCCACCCTGACGCGCCCCACCGACGACGACCTGGCGCGCCTGCGCAACCTGGGCGACCGGCTCAGCGCCAGCCTGGCCGCCACCTGGCACGACGCGCGCCTGGCGCTGCTGGTCTGCCTGGTCGCCGCCGTGCTGCTGTGGACGCCGGGCCGGCGGCTGCTGGAAAGGTTCGCCGGCTACCTGGTCAGCCGCTTCATCCCCGAGGGCCGCCTGCGCCGCAGCAGCCTGGCCCTGGCCACGACCCTGGCCAGCGTGGTCGCCCTCGGCGGCGGCGCCGCGCTGGCCCGCCAGGGCCTGGGCGGGAACGGCAGCCTCGACAACGGCCTGGCTGCGCTGGCCGACCAGATGGTCACCCTGGCGGTGTTCAGCGCCTTCATCACCGGCCTCGGCCGCGCCCTGCTGATGGTCGATCGGCCGTCCTGGCGCCTGCTGCCGATCCCCGACCACGCCGCCCAGGCGGTGGCGCACTTCCCCGGCCTGCTGGCCATCGTGGTCATGCTGCTCGGCGCCCAGGACCGCATCAACAGCAACATCGGCGCCAGCCTGGCGCTGACCGTGGCGGTCAATGGGCTCACCGCGCTGCTGATCGCCGTGCTCTTCGGCATCGCCCTGCTGCGCCTGCGCCGCAGCGGCGAGGAGGACGAGGAACACCCGCGCCCGGCACTGGCCGGGGTGATCCACTTCGCCGCCCTGCTGGTGGTGGCGCTGATCGTCCTGGCGCTGCTCAGCGGCTACCTGTCGCTGGCCTTCTTCCTCGCCACCAAGCTGCTGTGGGTCAGCGCCGTGGCGGTGATCGGCTACCTGCTCACGGCCTTCTTCGGCGACCTCTGCGACACCCTGCTGTCGCCCCGCCAGGCCGCCGGCAAGACCCTCGCCCGCGCCCTGGGCCTTGCGCCGCAGCACCAGGCCCAGGCCGCCACCCTGCTGGCCGGGGTGGGCCGCACCCTGCTGGTGCTGATGACGCTGATGGTGGTGCTCTCGCCCACCGCCAGCAGCCCCGACGAACTGCTCGCCGGCGTCGAGCGCCTGGCCCAGGGCGGCCAGGCCCTGGGCAACCTCAACATCGTCCCGCAGGACATCCTGCTGGCCCTGCTCACCCTGCTCGGCGGGCTGTTCGCCCTGCGCCTGCTCAAGCGCTGGCTGGCCGAGGAACTGCTGCCGGAAACCAGCATGGACGCCGGCATGCGCGCCTCCCTGGTGACACTGGTGGGCTACCTCGGCTTCGTCCTGCTCGGACTGCTGACGCTGTCGGCGCTGCGCATCAACCTGACCAGCCTGACCTGG
The DNA here is from genome assembly GCF_003176655.1 of Pseudomonas sp. RW407. Taxonomy (NCBI): domain Bacteria; kingdom Pseudomonadati; phylum Pseudomonadota; class Gammaproteobacteria; order Pseudomonadales; family Pseudomonadaceae; genus Pseudomonas; species Pseudomonas sp. RW407. The sequence continues at coordinate 439,449 of NZ_QGSL01000107.1, forward strand.
GTGGTCAGCGCCCTGTCGGTGGGCATCGGCTTCGGCCTGCAGGCCATCGTGCAGAACTTCATCAGCGGCCTGATCCTGCTCACCGAGCGCCCGGTGAAGGTCGGCGACTGGGTCAGCCTGAGCGGCGTGGAGGGCGACATCCGCCGGATCAATGTGCGCGCCACGGAAATCCAGCAGGCGGACAATTCCACGGTGATAGTGCCCAACTCCCAGATGATTACCCAGAACGTGCGCAACGTGACCATGGGCGGCGCCCTGGGCAGCGTCGGCATCAGCCTGACGCTGCCGCTGGACACCGACGTGCACAAGGTCCGTGAACTGATGCTGGCGGCCTACGCCGAGCACCCGGCGATCCTCGAGACGCCCAGGCCCTCGGTGAGCTTCACCCAGCTCACCGACCAGGGCCTGACCCTGGCCGCCAGCGGCAGCGTCAGCAGCCCCCGCGGGGTTTCCAGCGCCCGGAGCGATCTGCTGTTCACCATCTTCGGCAGGTTGCGCGAGGAAGGCATCAGCCTGGTGGCGCCAAGGAGCTTGCGGTTGGTGGGGGGTGATGGGCGGTTGGTGGAGGATTCTGCTTCGGGTGAAAAGCCAAAGCCTGAGAGCCCCTCTCCCCAGCCCTCTGACTAGGCGTCCCCCCATGAAGGGTGAGGGAGCTTGTCCGTGCCGGCGGCGAGGACAGAGTCATCCTGCAACTCTGCTGTTTCAGGCGTGCATCGAGGTACCGCTTCACTCCGAACGGTCCCCTCTCCCTTCAGGGAGAGGGTTAGGGAGAGGGAGCGGAGTCAAACGACGCAGCGGAATCTCCAGCGAACATCCGTTCGCGAGCGAGCTCGCTCCTACGAAAAGCCAGAACCCCCTCAGCCCTTCCTCGCCAACACCGCCGCCGCCCCCTGCGCCTTGCGCGAATACCAGAACACCCGGCTTACCCCGCGGGTAACTGCCACGTAGGCCAGGCGCAGGCTCTCGTCCTGCATCGCCTGGTCGTAGCTGTTGCGGAAGAACCCGCTGTGGGCATACAGCACGTTGCGCAGCGGGTGGCGCTCGGGTGGCGCGCAGTCGTCGACGATGATCGCCACCTCCGCCTGCAGGCCCTTGGCGCGGTGGATACTCATGGCCTTCACCGGCAGCTTGGCGTCGAGCTGCGCCTGGATCTGCTGCAGCGGTTCGTTGCGCCGGCTCAGCAGCATCACCGCGGTGCTCTCGCGGCTGCCGCGCTGGGCCACGTGCTCGCACTGGGCGCGGATGTCCGCCACCAGCCTGGGCAGGTCGCGGGCCAGGTCGAAGCGGGTTTCCACGCGCACGCCGTGGTCGCCCGGCTGCATCGGCTTGAAGGCGCGGCAGGTCTTGGCCTGCTTGAAGTTCACCTCGGCCAGCACCGCCTCGGCGTCGCGGATCACCGGCTCGATGCTGCGGTAGTTGGTCTCCAGCAGCAGCACCGTGCTCTGGCGGTTGCGGCCCTTGCTGGGGAAGTGCCTGTCGAAGTCCATGAACAGCTCCGGCGAGCTGCCGCGCCAGCCGTAGATCGACTGCCAGTCGTCGCCGATGGCCATCAGGCTCGGCGCCTTGCCGCTGCGCGCCAGGAAGCGGTGCAGGGCCTGCAGCCAGAGGACGATCTGCGGCGAGATGTCCTGGAATTCGTCGATCAGCAGGTGCGTCATCGGCTCGGCCGCTTCCAGCTTCGCCTCGCCTTCGGCAAAGCGTTTGGTGAGCTGCTGGAAGGCGGCGTTGAAGGTGGTCAGGCGCTGGCGCTTGAGCAGGGCCAGGAAGAAGCTCCAGTAGATGGCCAGGGCCTCGAGGAAGATCTTCTCGCGCGTCGAGCAGTCCAGCTCGGCCACCTTCAGGTCCTGCGGGCGCAGGCCGAGGCTTTCCATGAAGCCGGCCTGGGTGTGGAAGACCTCCACCAGCGGCGCCTCGACGAACTCGCCGGGCAGGCGGAACGGCTGGACCGGCGCGGGGCCCGGCACTTCCTCCGGCTTCTCCAGGCCCAGCAGGCGGTGCACCTTGGCGCGGAAGGCGCCGTTCACCGCGTAGCATTCCTCGTAGGCCTCCAGCAGCAGGCGCTGCTGCGCCGGGCGCAGGCGGCCGCCGGTGAGGGGGTTGTCCGGCTCGTCGGGGTTCCTCTCCTCCAGTTGCTCGAACCAGCGCTGCTTGCCCAGCAGTTCGCGGGCCTGCACGCCCATGGCCGAATGGAAGGTGCGCACGCATTCGCGGGCGCGGGCCATGTCGAAGGGGTATTGCCAGAAGGCCAGGACGCGCACCAGCTGTTCGCGCAGCTGCGCGCAGGAAGCGTTGGTGAAGGAGATCACCGTGACCTTGTCCGCCTCGATGCCAAGGTGGCAGAGCATGAACACCAGGCGCAGCACCAGGGTGGTCGACTTGCCGGAGCCGGCGCCGGCGAAGATGCGCGCCAGCGGCTGGCGGCAGAGGATCATCGCCCACTGCTCGTCCGACGGCGGGCTGATCACGCCGGCGCTGACCGCCTGGCGCACCCGCTCGCGCATCGCCTCGACCTGCTCCGGGCGCACCGCCAGGGCGCGCGCCGGGTAGATGCCGGCGGGGCCCTGCGCCGCAGGCTTCGCCGGGGCCTTCTCGCCCTCGGCGGCCTTGGGCTTGCGCGGCGCGCGGGGCTTGGCCTCGGCGCCGCCCTGCTTCCTCGCCGTGGCGCGCGGCTTCTTCGACGCCGGCGCCTGGGCGACCTCGTTCTGCTCGCGCAGGTAGGCGGTGGTGCGCGGGAAGTACCGCGCCAGGGATTCGGACAGCAGCAGTTTGTAGCGCCTTACGGCAGACAGCATCGGAAGGCTCCGGCCCTGGAGGATGTCGCTGAATGATAAGGGGTTTCAGTGACGATCCGACAGCGCCGGGCGCCTCGCGTTCGCCTCAGGCGCCGGTCCAGCGCCTGAACAGCACGCTGGCGTTGACGCCGCCGAAGCCGAAACCGTTGGACAGCGCATAGTCCGTCTGCAGCGCGCGTGGCGCACCCCGCACCAGGTCGATGCCGGCGGCGGCTTCGTCCGGTTCCTCCAGGTTGAGGGTCGCCGGGGCCAACTGGTCGCGCAGGGCCAGCAGGGTGAAGACCGCCTCCAGCCCGCCGGCCGCGCCCAGCAGGTGGCCGGTGGCGGACTTGGTGGCGCTCACCGCCACCGAGCCGGTGTCGCCGAACACCGCGCGGATGGCCGCCAGCTCGCCCTTGTCGCCCACCGGCGTGGAGGTGGCGTGGGCATTGAGGTGGCCGATCGACGCCGGGTCGATGCCGGCCTGGGCGATGGCCAGCTGCATGGCCCGGCGCGCGCCGCTGCCGTCCTCGGGGCCGGCGGTCAGGTGGTAGGCGTCGGCGCTGGTGCCGTAGCCGACCAGCTCGGCCAGCGGCTGCGCGCCGCGGGCCAGGGCGTGTTCCAGCGATTCGATCACCAGCACCCCGGCGCCCTCGCCCATGACGAAGCCGTCGCGCTGGCGGTCGAAGGGCCGCGAGGCCTGCTGCGGATGGTCGTTGAAGCCGCTGGACAGCGCCCGCGCCGCGGCGAAGCCGCCCAGGGCGACGCGGTCGATGGAGGCCTCGGCGCCACCGCACAGGGCGATGTCCGCCTCGCCGGCGCGGATCAGCCGCGCGGCGTCGCCGATGGCCTGGACGCTGGCGGCGCAGGCGGTCACCGGCGCGCCTATCGGCCCCTTGAAGCCGTAGCGGATGGACACGTGGCCGGCCGCCAGGTTGACCAGGAACGACGGGATGGTGAACGGCGACAGGCGCCGCGGCCCGCGCTCGTCGGTGGTGCGCACGGCATCGGCGATGGCGCTGAAGCCGCCGATGCCGGAGCCGATCAGCGTGGCGGTGCGCGTCTGCCCGCGTTCATCCTGGGGCGCCCAGCCGGCCTGGGCCAGGGCCTGCTCGGCGGCGGCCAGGGCGAAGAGGATGAAGCGGTGCATCTTCTTCTGTTCCTTGGCCGGCGCGGCGCGCTCGGCGTCGAAGCCGGCCTCGGCGTCCTCGCCGATGCCCGGTACCCGGCCACCCACCGCGCAGGGCAGGTCGCGGACGAATTCGTCGGCCAGCCGGACGATGCCGGAGCGCCCCTGCAGCAGGCGCTGCCAGACCGTCTCGGTGCCACACCCCAGGGGGCTGACCACCCCGGTCCCGGTTACCACTATGCGTTGTACGGCCATGACTTCACCTGCATGAGGATGGCTTCGCCATCATTGAATTACGGTCAACATATAACATCCCGGGCAACCTGACCATCCGTCGTCGCGCCCGGCGCGGCGGGAGGCGATCGACCACCCTTGCCCGGGTCCCGATCCGTATAGAGGAGATTCGCCATGCGACTGGAAGGTTCCTGCCATTGCGGCGCCGTGACCTTCAGCCTGGAGAGCGCCCATCCCTACCCCTACCAGCGCTGCTACTGCTCGATCTGCCGCAAGACCCAGGGCGGCGGAGGCTACGCCATCAACCTGGGCGGCGCCGCCGCCAGCCTCAAGGTGCGCGGGCGCAAGCACCTGCGCGTGTACCACGCCAAGCTGCGCGAGCCGGGCCAACGCACCCGCACCAGTACCGCCGAGCGCAACTTCTGCGGCGAGTGCGGCAGCGCCCTGTGGCTGTTCAGCCCGGAGTGGCCGGAACTGATCCACCCCTTCGCCTCGGCCATCGACACCCCCTTGCCGGTGCCGCCGGAACACACCCACCTGCTGCTGGACTCCAGGGCCCCCTGGGTGGAGGTGGAGAAGCACCCACGCGACCGGTACTTCGACGGCTACCCCGAGGAGTCCATCGCCGACTGGCACCAGCGCCTGGGGCTGGAGCGCTAGGCCTGCAGGCGGAACACCGCGAAGGCCGGCTCGGGGCTGGTCCACTGCTCGCGCACCAGCCAGCCGCCGCGCTCGGCCAGCTCGCGGAAGTCGTCGATGGCGTATTTGTAGGAGTTCTCCGTGTGCAGGCGTTCGCCGGCGCGGAACAGGTACTCCATGCCGGCGATGCGCACGCGCTGCTCGACGCGGCTGACCAGGTGCATCTCGATGCGGCCGTGTTCGGCGTTCCAGAAGGCCAGGTGGTCGAAGCGGTCGGGCTGGAAGTCGGCGCCCAGTTCGCGGTTGATGCGCCCCAGCAGGTTGAGGTTGAAGCGCGCGGTGACGCCTTCGGCATCGTTGTAGGCGGCCTCCAGCACGGCCACGTCCTTGCGCAGGTCCACCCCGACGATGAAGCCGGCGCCCGGCCCCAGCAGTTCGTGGGCGCCCTGGAGGAAGGCCAGGGCCTGCTGCGGGTCGAAGTTGCCGATGGTGGAGCCGGGGAAGAAACCCAGCCGCGGGCCATCGGCCAGCGCCGGGGGCAGCGCTTCCAGGCGGGTGAAGTCGGCGCACAGCGGCTCCACGCGCAGCGCCGGGTAGTCGCGCTGCAGGCGGGCGGCGGCCTTGTCCAGGGCCGCCGGGCTGATGTCGATGGGCACGTAGCGGCCGATCCGCGGCGCCGCGTCCAGCAGCAGGCAGGTCTTCTCGCTGGCGCCGCTGCCGAACTCCACCAGGGTGCAGTCGGCCGGGACGCGCTCGGCGAGGGCCGGGGCGATGCGCTTGAGCAGGGCAGTCTCGCTGCGCGTGGGGTAGTACTCGCGGGTGCGGCAGATGGCCTCGAACAGCTCGGAGCCGGCGGCATCGTAGAAGTACTTGGGCGACAGTTGCCGCGGCGTCAGCGAGAAGCCCGCCTCCAGGTCCTCGGCCAGCTCGCGGGCGCGCGGGTCCAGCGCGGCCTGCTCCGGCAGGTCGCGGGCCAGGCGCAGGCCGGCGAACATCCAGCGCTTTTCCGGGTGGAAGAAGTTGCGGTAGCTGGGCCGCGAGTGCCCGCCCGGGGTGATGCAGGCGCCGCCGCGCAGGACCATCTGGCTGACCATGAACTTGCCGTTGTACTCGCCCACCGCACCGGCGCCGGGGCGGAAGCCGGGGTAAGGCGCATAGGCGCTCTGCGTCCACTGCCAGGCGGCGTCGTAGAGCTGGCGCAGGCGGCCGTCGCGGGCGGCCACCTCCCATTCCATTTCCGTGGGCAGGCGCGCGCCGGCCCAGCTGGCGTAGGCGCAGGCCTCGTAGTAGCTGACGTGCAGCACTGGCGCCTGCAGGTCCAGCGGGCGCAGGCCGGCCAGGCCGAATTCGTGCCAGCCGTCGTCCTGCCGGCGCCAGTACAGCGGGGCCTGCCAGCCCTCCTCCTGGATTTTCGCCCAGCCGTCGGACAACCACAGCTCGGGGCGGCGATAGCCGTCATCCTCGATGAACGCCAGCCACTGGCCGTTGCTCACCAGGGACTCGGCGATCTCGAACGGCGCCAGGAAACAGCGGTGCGCCGGCGCCTCGTTGTCGAAGGCGAAGCCCTCGCCGTCATGGCCGATGCCCAGCAGCCCGCCCTGGATCGCCAGGAAGCGCTGCGGCCCGCAGGCCGAGGGCGCATGCCCCTCGCCATAGGCCGGTGCCAGCGGCGACAGGCTGAACAGGTGGAGGATGTCCATCAGCAGCAGTTCCTGGTGCTGCTCCTCGTGGGCCAGGCCCAGGCGCACCAGGGCCTCCAGCCCGGCATCCGGCGCCCGGGCCAGCAACTTGTGCATGTGCTCGTCGACGTGCAGCCGGTAGTCGAGCACCCGGTGCAGCGGCGGCCGCGTCAGCATCCCCCGCTGCGGCCGGGGCTGGCGCGCGCCCAGGGCCTCGTAGTAGGAGTTGAACAGGTAGCCGAAGTGGGCGTCGAACAGCTGGTAGCCGGGCAGGTGCGGCTGCAGCAGGAAAGTCTCGAAGAACCAGGTGGTATGCGCGATGTGCCACTTGGCCGGGCTGGCATCGGGCATCGACTGGGTGACCGCATCCTCGGCGCTGAGGGGGGCGATCAGTTCTTCGCTGCGCCGCCGCACCTGGCGGTAGGCGTCGAGCAACGACGGGGCCTTGCTGGACATGGGGTGGTCCCCTTTTCCGTGGGCGGGTTCGGCACGCGGGCGGTCGACCTTCGCCGGGGAGAAGGCGCCGCTGCGACGGCAGTCATCGGGTTCGAGCCACGGCCCGGAGCAAAGGTTGCAAGAATCTGCCTTCGGCGCCTGCCTCCCTTGAGGGTAGAAGCGCTACGGCGGCGGCCGGGAAAAACCGATGGGCGTGGCCGCTTGCCGCGCCCTGCCCGGCTGGCCGATAGTCGCCCCTCGACCAGGAGGCAGCATGTTCAACAGAAGACAGATCAACCGTGCGCTGCTGCTGGCGCCACTGGCCGGGCTGCTCCCCGGCGGCGCGCGGGCCGGCGCCGTGCCGGCCGTGGAGCGCCTGAAGCAACTGGAACGCGACAGCGGCGGGCGCCTGGGCGTGGCCGTGCTCGACAGCGGCGACGGCCGCCGCTTCGGCCTGCGCGAGGACGAGCGCTTCCCGCTGTGCAGCACCTTCAAGCTGCTGCTCGCCGCCGCCGTGCTGGCCCGCGTCGACCGTGGCGAGGAGCAGCTGGCGCGGCGCATCGTCTACGGCCGCGGCGACCTGGTGCCCTACTCGCCGGTCAGCGAACGCCACGTCGGCAAGCCGGGCCTGAGCGTCGCCGAACTCTGCGAGGCGGCGATCACCCTCAGCGACAACGGCGCCGCCAACCTGCTGCTGGCCAGCCTGGGCGGCCCAGCCGGGCTGACCGACTGGCTGCGCAGCACGGGCGACGAGGTCAGCCGCCTGGACCGCAACGAGCCCACGCTCAACGAAGCCCTCCCCGGCGACCCGCGCGACACCAGCACCCCGCGGGCGATGGTCGCCACCCTGCAGCGCCTGCTGCTGGGCGACGTCCTGCAACCCGCCTCACGCGCCCAGCTGGACGCCTGGCTGGCGGCCAACAAGACCGGCGACAAGCGCATCCGCGCCGGCCTGCCGCCGCTCTGGAAGGTCGGCGACAAGACCGGCACCGGCGAGCGCGGCACCAGCAACGACGTAGCCATCCTCCGGCCGCCGGGCCGCGCGCCGATCCTGGTGGCGGCCTACCTCACCGGCAGCCCGGCCTCGGCGGAAAAGCGCGAAGCGGTGCTGGCGGAGGTTGGGCGGCTGGCGGCGGGGCTGGTGGATCAGCCATAGCACGCAGCGGGACTGGCGGGCACCAATGGCTGCGCTTGATCAAAGTACAACGTTCTGTACAATCATCTCGTCCAGCACCGGACCCGCCCTCCGCACTCTTTTCCCGTCGGAAGATTCAATCAGCCCTGGCTTCGCCAGAAGGTACCCGCCATGCAAATTCTGACATTCAGCCAAGCGCGAGCCAGCCTGAAACAGGCCATGGATGACGTATGCCGCGACCATGAGCCGACTGTCATCACCCGGCAAAGAGGCGAACCTGTCGTCCTGCTTTCGCTGGAGGACTACAACGGCATGCGCGAGACCATGTACCTGCTGCAGTCCTCGGCCAACGCACAACGGCTGCATGAATCCATCGAGCAGTTGCGAGCCGGCAAGAGCGCGCCAAGGGAATTGAGCATCAGTGACAACGCAGAAGAAACGTAACAAGGCCGGCGCCCGCAAGACGGTTTCGGTGGCTTTCACCGATCACGGCTGGGACGACTACCAGTACTGGAAGGGCCAGGATCCGAAGATATCCGCAGCCCTGGACCGGCTCATCGGCGAATGCCTGCGTACCCCCTTCAGCGGCACCGGCAAGCCCGAAGCGCTGAAGGGTAACCTCACCGGGTTCTGGTCCCGCCGCATAACCCACGAACACCGGCTGGTCTATCTGTTCGAAGACGGCCAACTCTTCATCGTGCAATGCCGCTACCACTACGACGGCTGACTCACCTTCCCCATCGGCTCAGGCACGCCCCTGGAACATCCGCTCGTCATAGAGGAAGTCGTAGCTGTCCTCGACCTTCACCTGGGCGATCGCCGGGTGCCGCGGGTTGAGCAGGATGTTCCACTCCAGCGGCAGCACGGCCGAGGGCACCATCAGCCCGAGTTGCTCGCCGGCCCGCAGCCAGCGGGTTCCGTAGTCCATGCTCGGGCGGTCCGCCGGCAGGCTGTTCCAGCCATCGGGCAGTTCGCGGGGGTCGGGCCTGAGGTAGAGGTCGTCGCCTTCCGGGAGCCGGAAAGCGGTGATCTTCAGCGCGAAGGCCGGCCGCCCGCTGGCGTGCACGAAGGTTTCCAGGCAGCAGATGGCCGGCGTCAGGCCCAGGTACACCACGGGCAGGTCACGGTCGTTCCAGCGCCCGCCGAGGATGGCCGCGCCCTGGCCGGAGAGGTCGGTGGCCCGCGTCGCTTTCGCGACTCGCCAGGCCCGCATCAGGCGACCCCGCCCCACTCCAGCGCGTGCAGCACGCGGCGTACCTGGTTGGCGCCTATTTCGGTATCGCAGAGGCTCAGCGGCGTCTGGCCGCCGAGGGCGTCGTTGGGGCGCCCCAGCCACTGGGTCGCGGCGTCCTTGTCCTCGAGCACCTGCTCGGCCAGTACGGCCACCGAAGCCAGGCGGTCGAGGCGTTCCGAGGTCACCGCGTCCAGGTCCTGGTCCGCCTTCTTCTTGCGCTCGTAGGTGGACAGGGAAATGTTGAACAGCTCGACGAAGCCCGGGCCGCTGATGCGGAAGGTGTCCCGCACCGATTCGACCCAGCGCCAGCTCAAGCCGTGGCGGATGTGCTGCAGCCGCTGGCTCTCGGTGAGGCTGGCATGGCCGTGCACCAGGTGCCAGAACACCGGGGACGGCGAGTCGCTGCGACGACGATCTTCCGTCTTGATGGCCAACATGCGACCTCCTCAAATGATGAAAAACTAACCATCAAATGAAGGCTACTCCTTTCTGGCGGTTTTGCCCAGCGGGATGGCGGGAACGAGGGCGCCGGGCGAATGAACAAAATATTGCACAGCCACTTTGAACACCCGCTATCCCACATACGGCCCACGTCAAGAAACAAGGGAACCGATCGCCATCAGCCCATTGTCTGAGCCTATCGATTTGCCAATCATCCTAAACTCAGGCAATATAGTGTTCATTATGTTGAACACAACGATCCAAACCCGCTTCACTTCCCGCCTGGTCTCCCGCGAGCGCCACTGGACCGGCGACCTCTAGCGCCCTCCCCGAAGTCACGTCTTTGGTGACGATGCGCACGCGCGTCTCGCCGCTCGCCCAGCGTCACCTCCCCGTTCCGACTTTTCCGCCTGGCCCCGCGTCCATTCGCGAGGGCGGCGGCTTGCCCAAGGGAGGGCTCGATCATGCGTTCCTGGATCTATCTGTTCGCCGCCATCGGTTTCGAAGTGGTCGGCACCACCTCGATGAAACTCACCACCACCCTGGCCCCGCTGTACGGCCACCTGCTGATGTACGCCATGGTCGGCCTGTCGTACTACTTCCTGTCGCTGGCCATCAAGCGCGTGCCTGTGGGCGTGGCCTACGCCCTCTGGGAGGGCATCGGCATCGTCCTCATCACCCTGGTCAGCGTCGCCTGGCTGGGCGAGCAACTGGCCCCGGAGAAGGTCCTGGGCCTGGCCGTGATGATCGCCGGCATCCTGCTGGTCAAGTCCGGCACCCGCAGCAAGCGCGAGCCGTCCGCAGAGGAGGCCGTCACATGCCGAGCCTGAACTGGATTCCGTTCGCCTGGCTGGGCCTGGCGATAGTGCTGGAGGTGATCGCCAACCTGCTGCTGAAGTATTCCGACGGCTTCCGCAGGCGCGCCCTCGGCGTCACCTCCATCCTCTGCGTGCTGGGCGCCTTCTCGGCCCTGGCCCAGGCGGTGAAGGACATCGAGCTGTCGGTGGCCTACGCGGTGTGGGGCGGCTTCGGCATCCTCGCCACCGTGGCCATGGGCTGGGCCCTGTTCGGCCAGCGCCTGGTGTGGCGCGGCTGGCTTGGGCTGGGCCTGCTGGTGGCGGGCATGGTGCTGCTGAAGCTGGCCTGACGAAACGAAAAACGGGGCGCCCTTGGGCGCCCCGTTTTCATTTGGGACTAACAGATACCTGTAGGAGCGGGCCCTGCCCGCGATTTCGCGCGCAGGGCGCGCTCCTACAAGGGCACGGCATACGGGCAACCTGTAGGAGCGGATCTCATCCGCGAATCGCGCCGGGATGGCTGGCTATCGCGGACAAGGTCCGCTCCTACGGTTGAGCTACGTGCCTCACGGAAACCTGTAGGAGCGAGGAGCCGTTCGCGAGCAAGCTCGCTCCTACGAAGAGCCATCAGCGCTCAGCCACGCTCAGGCGTGTGGAGCCCTGCTCGCTACGCGCACGGCGGCGGGTGACCAGCAGGCCGGAGCAGACGATCAGCACGCTGAGCAGCGCGGTGGCGGTCACTTCCACGCGGTGGTCCGGGCGCAGCAGCATCAGCACCAGTACGCCGACGATGAACAGGATCACGCCCCAGGTCAGCCACGGGAACAGCCACATGCGGTACTGCGGCGCCTTGCCCTCGACATCCATGCGCTTGCGCATGCGCAGTTGCGAGATGGCGATCACCAGGTACACCAGCAGGGCGATGGCGCCGGAGCTGGCCATGAGGAAGCCGAACACCTGGGCCGGAACCAGGTAGTTGGCGATCACCGTGGCGAAGGCCGCGGCGGTCGACAGCAGCACCGCCACCACCGGGGTACCGGCACGGCTGGTCACCCGCGCGACTGCCGGCGCGTCACCGCGGCTGCTCAGCGAGAACAGCATGCGCGAGGCGGTGTACAGCGAGGAGTTCAGGCAGCTGGTCACCGAAGTCAGCACCACCACGTCGATCAGCGCCTTGGCGTTGGGCACGCCGAGGATTTCCAGCACGGTCACGTAGGAGCCGTCGGCGGCGAGGCGCGGGTCGGTCCAGGGCACCAGGGCGACGACGATGAAGATCGACAGGATGTAGAACAGGGTGATCCGCCAGATCACCGAGTTGGTGGCCTTGGAGATCTGCTTCTCGGCCGCGTCGGACTCGGCTGCGGCGATGGTCACCACTTCCGCGCCGAGGAACGAGAACATGGTGATCAGCATGGCGCTGAGCACCGCGCCGAAGCCGTTGGGCATGAAGCCGCCGTTGTCCCACAGGCGCGACACGCCGCTGACCCCGGTGTTGGGCAGCAGGCCGAGGATGGCGCAGGCGCCGAGGATGATGAAGCCGACAATGGCGATCACCTTGACCAGCGCCAGCCAGAACTCGAACTCGCCGTAGTTCTTCACGCTGAACAGATTGGTCACGGTGAGCAGCAGGGTGATGGCCAGGGACAGCACCCAGATGTCCAGCTGCGGCACCCAGCTGTTGATGATGGTGGCGGCGATGTTCGCCTCGATCGGGATCACCAGGACCCAGAACCACCAGTACAGCCAGCCGATGGTGTAGCCGGCCCATTTGCCGATGGCGCGGTCGGCGTAGGTGGAGAAGGAGCCGGTGTCGGGCGACGCCACGGCCATCTCGGCCAGCATACGCATGACGATCACCACCAGGGCGCCGGCCAGGATGTACGCGAGGATGGCCGCCGGGCCCGCCTCGGCGATGGCGCGGCCGGAGCCGACGAAGAGGCCGGCGCCGATTACGCCAGCGATGGACAGCATGGTCACATGCCGCGATTTCAACCCATGGCTCAGGTTGTTCTTGTTGAGCTGTTGCATGGTCTCACCTTGTAGAGCTGCGTCCCTGCGGCGGAAGTGGCCCGGCCCGCCCGTGCGTGGGCACGGGCGGGTACGGGGTCCGTCTTTGTTCTCTTCGGCGCGGCCCCTTCAGGGAAAGGGGCCGCGGCGCACGCGCAAGCGGAATCAGGCCAGTTCGTCGAAGCACTCGCCGATGATGCCCAGGCCGCGCTGCAGGTCGGCGTCGCTGACGGTCAGCGGCACGAGGATGCGCAGGACGTTGTAGTAGGTACCGCAGGACAGCAGCACCAGGCCCTTGTCGCGGGCCTTGGCGACGATCTTGGCGGTCAGCTCGGCGGCCGGGCTCTGGCCGTCGGCTTCGAACAGCTCCACCGCGACCATGGCGCCGAGGATGCGCACTTCGCCGATGCTGGCGTGGCGCTCGCCGATCTGGCGCAGGCCGGCGCCGAGGATTTCGCCCACGGCCTTGGCGCGGTCCAGCAGGTTCTCTTCCTCGAAGGCCTCGATCACCGCCAGGGCGGCGGCGCAGGAGATCGGGTTGCCGGCGTAGGTGCCGCCCAGGCCGCCCGGGGCCACCGCGTCCATCAGTTCGGCGCGGCCAGCCACGCCGGCCAGCGGGAAGCCGCCGGCGATGGACTTGGCGAAGGTGGTCAGGTCGGCGGCGACGCCCATCTGCTCCATGGCGAAGAAGGTGCCGGTGCGGCCGGCGCCGGTCTGCACTTCGTCGGCGATCAGCACGATGCCGTGCTCGTCGCAGAGGGCGCGCAGGCGCTGCATGAAGTCCTTCGGCGCCGGGTTGAAGCCACCCTCGCCCTGCACCGGCTCGAGGATGATCGCGGCGATGTCGCGCGGCTGCGCGTCGTTCTTGAAGATGCGCTCGATGCTGGCGATCGACTCGTCCACCGACACGCCGTGCAGCGCATTCGGGTACTGCGCGCGGAACACGCCGCCGGGCATCAGGCCCAGGCCGGCGGAGTACGGCACCACCTTGCCGGTCAGCGCCAGGGTGTAGTGGGTGCGGCCGTGGTAGGCGCCGGTGAAGGCGATCACGCCGCTGCGGCCGGTGGCGGCGCGGGCGATCTTGATGGCGTTCTCCACGGCTTCGGCACCGGTGGTCACCAGCAGGGTCTTCTTCTCGAAGTCGCCCGGCAGCATGCCGTTGATCTTCTCAGCCAGGGCCACGTAGCCCTCGTAGCCGAACACGTGGAAACAGGTGTGGGTCAGCTTGGCCATCTGCGCCTGCACGGCGGCCATCACCTTCGGGTGCAGGTGGCCGGTGTTGAGCACGGCGATGCCGCCGGCGAAGTCCAGGTACTCGCGGCCTTCCACGTCCCAGATGGTGGCGTTCTCGGCGCGCTCGGCGTAGATCTGGTGGATCTGGCCGACGCCGCGCGGGATGGCGGCCATGCGCCGTTGTTGCAGGCTCTGGTTGCTGTTCATGCTGTCTCCAGGTCAGGAATGGGGTGGATGGACGCGCGTTACACGCCGATGCACAGGTATTTGATTTCCAGGTAGTCCTCGATGCCGTACTTCGAACCTTCGCGGCCCAGGCCCGAGGCCTTGATGCCGCCGAAGGGGGCGACCTCGTTGGAGATGATCCCGGTGTTGATGCCGACGATGCCGTACTCCAGCGCCTCGCCGACGCGGAACACGCGGCCCAGGTCGCGGGCGTAGAAGTAGGCGGCCAGGCCGTACTCGGTGTCGTTGGACAGCTCGATCACCTCGGCCTCGTCCTTGAAGCGGAACAGCGGCGCCAGCGGGCCGAAGGTCTCGTCCTTGGAAACCAGGGCGTTCTTCGGCACGTCGACCAGGATGGTCGGTTCGAAGAAGGTGCCGCCCAGGGCGTGGGGCTTGCCGCCGGAGACGACCCTGGCACCCTTGCTCACGGCATCGGCGATGTGCTCCTCGACCTTGGCCACCGCCTTGGCGTCGATCAGCGGGCCGGTGGTCACGCCCTGCTCCAGGCCATTGCCGATGTTCAGCTTGGCCACGGCGGCCTTGAGCTTGTCGACGAAGGCGTCGTACACGCCGTCCTGGATGTACAGGCGGTTGGCGCAGACGCAGGTCTGGCCGTTGTTGCGGTACTTGGAAACCAGCGCGCCTTCGACGGCGGCATCCAGGTCGGCATCGTCGAAAACGATGAAGGGCGCGTTGCCGCCCAGCTCCAGGGAGACCTTCTTGATGTCCTTGGCGCACTCGGCCATCAGTTGGCGACCGATTTCGGTGGAGCCGGTGAAGGTCAGCTTGCGCACGATCGGGTTGCCGGTCAGCTCGCCGCCGACTTCGCCGGCGCTGCCAGTGACCACGCTGAACACACCTTTGGGGATGCCGGCGCGCTCGGCCAGCTCGGCCAGGGCCAGGGCGGAATACGGGGTCTGCGAAGCGGGCTTGAGCACCATGGTGCAACCGGCGGCCAGGGCCGGGCCGGCTTTACGGGTGATCATCGCGGAAGGGAAGTTCCACGGGGTGATGGCCGCGGTGACGCCGATCGGCTGCTTGATCACCATCAGGCGCTTGTCCGGCTGGTGGCCGGGGATCATGTCGCCGTAGACGCGCTTGGCTTCCTCGGCGAACCACTCCAGGAACGACGCGGCGTAGGCGATCTCGCCCTTGGCTTCGGCCAGCGGCTTGCCCTGCTCGATGGTCATCAGGCGGGCCAGGTCATCCTGGTTCTCGATCATCAGCTCGAACCAGCGGCGCAGGCGGTTGGCGCGGTCCTTGGCGGTCAGCGCGCGCCAGGCCGGCAGGGCGCGGTCGGCGGCTTCGATGGCGCGGCGGGTCTCGGCGGCGCCCATCTTCGGCACGCTGCCGATGGTTTCGTTGGTGGCCGGGTTGTTGACCTTCAGGGTCTGGCCGTTGTCGGCATCCACCCAGGCGCCGTCGATATAGGCCTGCTGGCGGAACAGGCTGGAGTCTTTGAGTTGCACGCTGTCTTCCTCGTTATCGGTGGCGGGCGGCTCAGCCGGCGGCCCGCAGGTTGCTGTCCAGGGTGATGTCCGGGGTGGCGGCCTTGACGAAGTTGCCGCCCTGCGCGGCGACCTGTTCGCGAACCTTCTCGACGATGTAGGCGCCGATCGGGATGGCCGAAGTGGCGGCCGGCGACGGCGCGTTACAGACGTTGACGCTGCGCTTGGTATTCACGAAGAGGAAGTCGTCGATCAGCTTGCCGTCGCGCGACACCGCCTGGGCGCGCACGCCGGCCGGGTACTCGGTGAGATCGGCCTTGACGATGCTCGGGCAGTACTTCTGCACTTCCTTCAGGTAGCCGCCCTTGAACAGCGAGTTCTTCATCTCGATCAGGCCCGGGCGCAGGTTCTTCGCCAGCACCTTGAGGATGCCCGGCGTGGTCAGGGTCTCGAACATGTCGGAGAGGCTGATGTCGCGCTTGCGGTAGCCCTCGCGCTTCATCGCCAGCACGGCGTTGGGGCCGACGGTGACGGTGCCGTCGATCATCCGCGTCAGGTGCACGCCGAGGAACGGCATGGACGGATCGGGGATCGGGTAGATCAGGTGGTTGACGATCTGGTTGTGCTGCTTGGGCAGCAGGTAGTACTCGCCACGGAACGGGCAGATGATGAACTGCGGCTGCAGGCCGAGCATGCGCACGATGCGGTCGGCCATCAGGCCCGAGCAGGTGACCAGGTAGCGGCCACGGAACTCGTTGTCGGTGGTGCGCACCACCACCTCGTCGGCGCGCTCGTCCAGCGCCGTCACCTCGGCGTTGTAGCGGATCTCGCCACCGGCGGCCTGGAACTCGCGGCCCATGGCGGCGGTGACTTCGGCGTAGCTGACGATGCCGCTGGAGGGCACGAAGATGCCGCCCAGGCCGACGATGTTCGGCTCGCGTTCGCGCAGCTCGCCGGCGCTCAGCCAGTGGCGCTCCAGGCCGTTGGCGGCGGTGCGCTCCCAGAGCGCCTTCATGCGCTCCATCTCCAGCTCGTTGGTAGCCACCAGCAGCTTGCCGCATTCGTCGTAGCGGATGCCGTGCTTGTCGCAGAAGGCCTTGGTGGCCTTGTTGCCGGCCAGGCAGAACTTCGCCTTGAGGCTGCCGGGGGTGTAGTAGACACCGGCGTGGATCACGCCGCTGTTGTGCCCGGTCTGGTGGCGCGCCGGGCCGGATTCCTTCTCCAGCAGGAGGATCTTCGCGTCCGGGTAGACCTGGGTGAGTTGCATCGCGGTGGACATGCCGACGATGCCGCCGCCGATGATGATGAAATCGTACACAGCCATTACCTCGCGCACTGGCTCAGCTGAAAAAACTCCACAGGAGGGGCCGGCGGCGGAGGTCGTGCGCGGACGCTTCGCCAGCCGGCCCTCCCCTGTGGAAAGGGTGACGCGTTGGGGATTACTGGCCGCGCTGGTACAGCGGTTTCTGGTAGGCGATGTAGCCGCGCTGGCGCATCAGCTCGCGGCGCAGGCCCTCGTGCGGGGTGAAGCGGTCGCGGCCGTGCAGCCAGAACAGGTTGTTGATCAGCAGGAAGCAGCCCTGGGGCACCGGCACCGAGAGCTTGGCCGGGCTGGTCTCCAGGGAGTCGGACAGGGCGTTCAGCCAGATGCCCTCCTCGAAGTCCTTCGGCTGCACGAACTGGTCGATGTAGCGCATGGTCGGGCGGCCTTCGGCGTCGCAGTCGAACACCGCGTGGAACACGTCCTCGCTGACCTTCTTGCTCGGCGGCGCGGTCCAGCGCATCTCGCGGCGGGCCAGCGGGTGGCGGTAGAACTCGTCCAGCTCGGCCCAGTCGTCCAGGTGCAGCAGCAGGGAGTTGCCGCCTTCCATGTTCTTTTCTTCGATCTTCATCATCAGCACGTAGTCGGTGATCTGGTTGACGAAGGTGCCGTCGTTGTGCAGCTCCATCACGCGGTGCGGCTGGCGCAGGTAGCTGTCGGAGTTGTCGCTGTTGACCACCACGAAGCGGGCGTAGAACTGGCCGCTCATGGCGTCGTAGTTGGAACGGCCGACCAGGTGCGCGATGGCGGTGGAGAACTTGACCATGTCCTCGGCCTGGGCCACGTCGTCCAGGCCCTCGGGCTTGACCAGCATGCCGCCGGTGGCGCGGTCGAGAATGGTGTTCAGCAGCACCGGGCGCAGGGTGCCTTCGCACAGCTCGTCGAGGATCTGGGCGACGCGGAAGCGCAGGAACGACTTGTACTCCAGGGCCTGCACCGGCCACTGCGCCACCGCCTCGACGAAGGCCTGCACGGTCTCGCGGGCGAAGGTCAGCTCGAGCAGGCGCGGCGACTGCGCCGAAGGCGCTACCGAGTAGCCGCGGGTCTCCAGCGGCAGGGGCATGGCGAGGTCCTGGATGGAGGTGAAGGCGTTCATGGCGGTGTCCTGGCAATGATGGGTTGGCGCCGTCCGGCAATGACCTGGATCAGGCGGGCAGGAGAAAAATATCGCCACAAACTAAAAATGTCTACATTTTTATTTTTCAGCGACAAACACTCGCCTTGTCTATTGTTTTTCGTCCATACGACATTTGGGTATGATCCAGCGCAAATCCCCACAGGAGCTGGATTTGGAAGCGATCGCCCCCCGACAGAACTCCGCCGTCAGCGGTTACGAGTGGCTCAAGAAGGACATCATCCGCGGTGTCTTCAAACCGGGCGAGAAGCTGCTGATGAGCACCCTGAAGGAGCGCTACGACCTGGGCGTGGGCCCGCTGCGCGAGGCCCTGTCGCAACTGGTGGCCGAGCACCTGGTGGTCGCCATCAGCCAGAAGGGCTACCGCGTCGCGCCCATGTCGCTGGAGGAGATGAAGGACATCTACGACGCCCGCGCCAACCTGGAGGCGATGATCGTCGGCCTAGCCATCCAGCGCGGCGACGACGCCTGGGAAGCGCAGGTGCTGGCGCATTCGCACACCCTGGCCAAGGTGGTGGAGGTGAAGACCCGCGAGCAGCGCCTGGACGTCTGGGACGAGCGGCACAAGGCCTTCCACACGGCCATCGCCCAGGGCTGCGGCTCCAAGCACCTGCTGCAGGCGCGCACCTACCTGTTCGACCAGGCCGAGCGCTACCGCCACCTGTGGCTGACGCACACGGTGTTCTCGGAGGAAGCCCTGGAGCTCAAGCGCCAGGAACACGCCGCGCTGGTCGAGGCGATCCTCGCCCGCGACGCCGCGCGCGCCAGCGAGATGATGCGCAACCACCTGATGACGCCGGTGCCGATCATCGCGCAGATCATGCGCAACGGCGGTCTGGGCGAAGCCGCCCGCTGACGCCGGGCGTCGGCCGGCGCCACCCGCCGCGGCCGCAGCGCTAGACTGAAACGACGCCCCGCCGAGGGGCCGCCCGCCCCGGGCCGGCAATGACGCGCGAACCGCGGCTGCCGGCACGCGCCCGTCCCGGGCCGGCGCCTGCCCTGCCCCGTCGTTCGCCTCGCGTACGGAGAACCGGCACCTCCCGCCATCCACCCGGAGCCCCGCCGCCGCGCGGGCGCCCGACAGCGGAGGAGCTACCATGGACGAAGCCAAACTCAACGACTTCATGGGCCGCCTGGTCGCCGACATGGGCGGCGCGGCCATGCTGGCGAACGTCATCCTCGGCGACGAACTGGGCCTGTACCGGGCCATGGCCGACAACCAGCCGGTAAGCCCGCAGGCCCTGGCCGAACGCACCGGCTGCAACCCGCGGCTGCTGCGCGAATGGCTCAGCGCCCAGGCCGCCGCCGGCTACCTGGAACACGAAGGCGGCAACTTCCGCCTGCCCGAGGAACAGGCCATGGCCCTGGCCGTCGAGGACTCGCCGGTGTACGTGGCCGGCGGCGCCGGCGTGCTGGCCTCGCTGTACCAGGACAAGGACAAGCTGGTGGCCGCCATGCGCGGCGACGGCGCCCTGCCCTGGGGCGACCACCACCCCTGCCTGTTCCGCGGCACCGAACGCTTCTTCCGCCCCGGCTACCGCGCGCATCTTGTAGAGGAGTGGCTGCCGGCGCTGGACGACGTGGTGGCCAAGCTGCAGCGCGGCGCCCAGGTGGCCGACATCGGCTGCGGCCACGGCGCCTCCACGGTGATCATGGCCCAGGCCTTCCCGGCCTCGCGCTTCGCCGGCTTCGACTACCACGCCCCCTCGGTGGAAACCGCCAGCCAGCGCGCCCGCGAGGCCGGCGTCGAGGACCGGGTGAGCTTCGCCAGGGCCAGCGCCAAGGACTACCTGGGCGAGTACGACCTGATCTGCTACTTCGACTGCCTGCACGACATGGGCGACCCGGTGGGCGCCGCCCGCCACGCCCTGCGCCACCTGGCGCCGGACGGCACGGTGCTGCTGGTGGAGCCCTACGCCGGCGACCGCCTGGAGGACAACCTGACGCCCATCGGCAAGCTGTTCTACGCCGCCTCGACCTTCATCTGCACACCCAACTCGCTGTCCCAGGAAGTGGGCCTGGGCCTGGGCGCCCAGGCCGGCGAGGCAAGGCTGCGCGCGGTGTTCGAGGAAGCCGGCTTCAGGCGCTTCCGCCGGGCGGCGGAAACGCCGTTCAACCTGATCCTCGAAGCGCGGCCATGAGGGGTCGGTCGTAGGAACAACTGTCTTGCAGGCCGCGCCGGGCTGCTCTTCGTAGGAGCGAGCTTGCTCGCGAACAGATTCCGCTGCGGGGTTCCGTTCGCGAGCAAGCTCGCTCCTACGAGAAGCCGTGCCCGCCGGTACGTTCGGCTATCGCGGATAAGATCCGCTCCTACGCCATTCCCGGCACCGTGCCTCCTGTAGGAGCGGGCCCTGCCCGCGAATCGCGCGCAGGGCGCGCTCCTACATGGGAATGGCGCAGGTGGAATTGCGTAGGGCGAATAACCGTTCGCGGTTATCCGCCGTTGGCCGAAACACCGCTGCCCGACGACAACGGCGGATAACGCCATAGGCGTTATCCGCCCTACGGGTTGGAATGGCGTGGGTGGGTGCCACTCAGGCCCGGAAATGGCTCGGCGGCTGGCCGCTCCAGCGCTGGAAGGCGTGGCGCAGGCTGGCGGTTTCGCTGAAGCCGAGTTCCTCGGCGATGCGGTAGATGGGCATGTCGCCGTCCTGCAGCAGCTCCTTGGCGCGGGCGAAGCGCAGTTCGTCGAGCAGTTGCTGGTAGCTGGTCTGCTGTTGCTGCAGGTGGCGGCGCAGGCTGCGCGAGGAGCAGTTCAGGCGCCGCGCCAGTTCCTCCAGGCCCGGCGGCGACTGCAGGCGCTCGCCGAGGATGCCGCGGACCTTGTCCAGCCAGGCGCGGCGGGCGGCCAGGTCGACGTTCTGGCGGCGGCACTGTTCGAGCATCTCGCGGTGCGTCACCGGGTCGGCCAGTGGCAGGCGGCGCTCCAGCCAGGTGGCGGGGAAGCCGAAGGCGCTGCGCGAGGCGCCGAAGCGCAGGTCGCAGGCGAAGCCCTCGGCGTAGGCGGCCTCGCGCTCGGGCGGGCCGGCATAGTCGAACTCCGCGCACAGTAGCTCCAGCGGCTGGCCCAGCAGGTCGCCGCAGGTGACCTTCATCGAACCCAGGCACAGCTCGGTGTTGAACGGCCGCAGGGCCTCGTCCTCGCTGTAGCCGGTGGCCACCAGCCAGGCCACCTCGCCCTCCACCTGCAGCGACAGGTGGAAGTAGGTGCCCAGCAGCACCGGGTAGCTCAGGCCGATGCGCAGGGCCTCGCCCAGGGTCGGCGCCGAGAGCAGCGCATAGCCCAGCAGGCCGTAGGCGGAAATCCGCGTGCGCAGGCCCAGGCGCAGGCCCAGGGCGGGCTCGGCAGCCAGGCGCTCGGCGTTGGCGAACACCTGCTGCTCCTGCCAGGGGCTGACCAGCCGGCGCAGGTCCACCAGGTCGGCGGCGGTGATGCCGCTGCCTTCGAGGATGCTGTCGCGTTCATGGCCTTCGGCTTCCAGCAGGGAAACCGTCAGCGTGGTCATGTGCAGGGAGTTGAGCCAGGTGTTGCGGGAGAAGCTGGTTCCAGTCATGTCTTGCCCATCGGTGCGCTGCGCCGTGCCCGCGATGTTACCGTCGCGGGCATGGGATTTGGCAAGGCAAAGGCGGCAATTGTAGGAACGGGCCCTGCCCGCGATTCGCGCGCAGGGCGCGCTCCTACAGGGGAGCGCGATGGTTGGCGCAGTGCAGTGGGCTCACCCACGCGAAAGGAAGCGCATCCCCTCTTCCAGCCCGCGCAGGGTCAGCGGGTACATCTGGTCCTTCACCAGCTCGCGCACCAGGTTGGTGGAGGCGGTGTAGTTCCAGGTGTCCTTCGGGTAGGGGTTGATCCAGATGAGCTTCTTGTACTTCTCCATGAAGCGCTGCATCCACACGTAGCCGGCCTCCTCGTTCCAGTGCTCGACGCTGCCGCCGGCCTGGGTGATCTCGTAGGGCGCCATGGCCGCGTCGCCGACGAACACCACCTTGTAGTCCGGCCCGTACTTGTGCAGCAGGTCGAAGGTGGCGGTGCGCTCGTTGCCGCGGCGCAGGTTGTTCTTCCACACCGATTCGTAGATGAAGTTGTGGAAGTAGAAGTACTCCAGGTGCTTGAACTCGGTCTTGCAGGCCGAGAACAGCTCCTCGCAGACCTTCACGTGGGCGTCCATCGAGCCGCCGATGTCCAGCAGCAGCAGGAGCTTCACGGTGTTGCGCCGCTCCGGGCGCATCTGGATGTTCAGCAGCCCGGCGTCCTTCGCCGTGTGGTCGATGGTGCCGTCGATGTCCAGCTCTTCCGCCGCGCCCTCGCGGGCGAACTTGCGCAGGCGGCGCAGGGCGATCTTGATGTTGCGGGTGCCCAGCTCGACCTGGTCGTCGAGGTTCTTGTACTCGCGCTGGTCCCACACCTTGGCCGCCTTGCCCTGGCGCTTGCCGGCATCGCCCACGCGGATGCCCTCGGGGTTGAAACCGCCGGAGCCGAACGGGCTGGTGCCGCCGGTGCCGATCCACTTGTTGCCGCCGGCGTGGCGTTCCTTCTGCTCCTCGAGACGCTTCCTGAACTCCTCGATGAGCTTGTCCAGGCCGCCCAGGGACTGGATCTGCGCGCGCTCCTCGTCGGTCAGCAGGCGCTCGAACTCCTTGCGCAGCCATTCCTCGGGGATCAGCGCCTTGAGGTGGTCGTCGAGCTTCTCCAGGCCCTTGAAGTAGGCGCCGAAGGCCCGGTCGAACTTATCGAAATGGCGCTCGTCCTTCACCATGATGGTGCGGGCGAGGTAGTAGAACTCGTCCATGTCGGCGAACACCACGCGCTGCTGGAGCGCATTGATCAGGTCCAGCAGCTCGCGCACCGACACCGGCACCTTGGTCGCGCGCATTTCGTTGAACAGGTTGAGCAGCATGGCTGCACCCTCTCATGAAGCATTGCTCTTGTAGGAGCGAGCTTGCTCGCGAACCCTGCGAACCCGCAAAGAGCTTCGCGAGCAAGCTCGCTCCTACGAAGAGCCGGTCAAATTCAGCGCGAAGCGCGGCGGCTCATGAAGGCGAGACGTTCCAGCAGCTGTACGTCCTGCTCGTTCTTCACCAGGGCCCCGGCCAGCGGCGGGATGGCCTTGGTCGGGTCGCGCTCGCGCAGCACCGCCTCGCCGATGTCGTCGGCCATCAGCAGCTTCAGCCAGTCCACCAACTCGCTGGTGGAGGGCTTCTTCTTCAGGCCCGGCACCTTGCGCACGTCGAAGAAGATGTCCAGCGCCTCGCTGACCAGCGAGGCCTTGATGCCCGGGTAGTGCACGTCGACGATCTTCTGCAGCGTCTCGCGGTCGGGGAAGGCGATGTAGTGGAAGAAGCAGCGGCGCAGGAAGGCGTCGGGCAGCTCCTTCTCGTTGTTCGAGGTGATGATGATGATCGGGCGCTGCCTGGCCTTGATGGTCTCGTTGGTCTCGTAGACGTAGAACTCCATCTTGTCGAGTTCCTGCAGCAGGTCGTTGGGGAACTCGATGTCGGCCTTGTCGATCTCGTCGATCAGCAGGATGACGCGCTCGTCGGCCTCGAAGGCCTCCCAGAGCTTGCCCTTCTTGATGTAGTTGCGCACGTCGTGGACCTTGTCCACGCCCAGCTGCGAGTCGCGCAGGCGGCTCACCGCGTCGTACTCGTAGAGGCCCTGGTGGGCCTTGGTGGTGGACTTGATGTGCCAGGTGATCAGCTTGGCGCCGAAGGCTTCGGCCAGCTGCTCGGCGAGCATGGTCTTGCCGGTGCCCGGCTCGCCCTTCACCAGCAGCGGGCGCTGCAGGGTGATGGAGGCGTTGACCGCCAGCTTGAGGTCGTCGGTGGCGACGTAGGACTGGGTGCCTTCGAACTTCATCGGGGAATCCTCGAACGGTATCGGCCGGGCCGCGGCCCGGGCTGCGGGAACAGGGAGACAGACTGCGACTATACCGCGCAGTTCGGGCGAGTGTGAACGCAGGCATGGCATTCAGTCACTGAATGCACGGCCGCCAATCCATTCGTCGAACGCCGTCGGCGCCGCTCCACCCTCGCATCCCGCCGCCGTCGCGGGACCGATCTTTCCGCCGGTTTCACGGCTTTACGGCCAGGGCGCCGGGGAATAGGCTGGTGGGTCAGCATCGATCCACAAGGACACCCATCATGAGCCGCATCTTCGCAGACAACGCGCAGTCCATCGGCAACACGCCGCTGGTCCAGATCAACCGCCTGGCCCCGCGCGGCGTCACCATCCTGGCCAAGATCGAGGGCCGCAACCCCGGCTACTCGGTGAAGTGCCGCATCGGCGCCAGCATGATCTGGGATGCCGAGTCCAGCGGCCGGCTGAAACCGGGCATGACCATCGTCGAGCCGACCTCCGGCAACACCGGCATCGGCCTGGCCTTCGTCGCCGCCGCACGCGGCTACAGGCTGGTGCTGACCATGCCCGCCTCCATGAGCCTGGAGCGGCGCAAGGTGCTCAAGGCCCTGGGCGCCGAACTGGTCCTCACCGAGCCGGCCAAGGGTATGAAGGGCGCCATCGCCAAGGCCGAGGAACTGGTGGCCGAGAACCCCGGGCAGTACTTCATGCCGGCGCAGTTCGACAACCCGGCCAACCCGGCGATCCACGAGAAGACCACCGGCCCGGAGATCTGGAACGACACCGACGGCGCGGTGGACGTGCTGGTGGCCGGCGTCGGCACCGGCGGCACCATCACCGGCGTGTCGCGCTTCATCAAGAACACCAGGGGCAAGCCGATCCTCTCGGTGGCGGTGGAGCCGACCAGCTCGCCGGTGATCAGCCAGACCCTCGCCGGCGAGGAGGTCAAGCCCTCACCGCACAAGATCCAGGGCATCGGCGCCGGCTTCGTGCCGAAGAACCTCGACCTGGCCATGGTCGACCGCGTCGAGCTGGTCGGCGACGACGAGGCCCGCAGCATGGCCCAGCGCCTGATGCACGAGGAAGGCATCCTCTGCGGCATCTCCTGCGGCGCCGCCATGGCCGCCGCCGTGCGCCTGGCCGAGGAGCCGACGATGCAGGGCAAGACCATCGTGGTCATCCTGCCCGACTCGGCCGAGCGCTACCTGTCGAGCATGCTCTTCGAGGGCGTGTTCGAAGAACAGGAAATGGTCCAGTAGGCCCTGCGCGCCGCCCCGCTCCGGGGCGGCGCCCCGCCCGGCGGCCCTTTGCCACTGTCTGCGGACCCGCGGGCAACCGCGCCCCCTCCACATCCTCCGGCAATCCGGTTATTCCTTGAGCAGCCGTGGCCCAACCCCGGCCGCGCCACTACCGCTTGCCGTCAGGAAACAACAATGAAAACGACCGCACCGCTGTCCAGTGCCCTCGCGCTTTCCTTCACCCTGGGCGCCGCCGGCGCACAGGCCGAGACACTGAAGATCTACAACTGGTCCGACTACATCGCCCCGGACACCGTCGCCACCTTCGGCAAGGAAACCGGCATCCAGACCACC
This sequence comes from Pseudomonas sp. RW407, assembly GCF_003176655.1. Classification (NCBI taxonomy): domain Bacteria; kingdom Pseudomonadati; phylum Pseudomonadota; class Gammaproteobacteria; order Pseudomonadales; family Pseudomonadaceae; genus Pseudomonas; species Pseudomonas sp. RW407. The sequence continues at coordinate 464,761 of NZ_QGSL01000107.1, forward strand.
TACGACGTCTACGACAGCAACGAGACGCTGGATGGCAAGCTGATGACCGGCAAGTCCGGCTACGACATCGTGGTGCCGTCCAACCACTTCATGGCCAAGCAGATCCAGGCCGGCGCGCTGAAGAAGCTGGACAAGAGCCAGTTGCCCAACTGGAAGAACCTCAACCCGGTGCTGATGAAGGCCCTGGAGGTCAACGATCCGGGCAACCAGTACGGCTTCCCCTACCTGTGGGGCACCACCGGCATCGGCTACAACCCGGCCAAGGTCAGGGAAGTGCTGGGCGCAGATGCACCGGTCGACTCCTGGGACCTGTTCTTCAAGCCCGAGTACATGCAGAAGCTGGCCAAGTGCGGCGTCGCCGTGCTGGACAACGGCCCCGAGCTGCTGCCCATCGCCCTGAACTACCTGGGCCTGCCGCACCACAGCCAGAACCCCGAGGACTACAAGAAGGCCGAGGCGGCGCTGCTGAAGGTGCGCCCCTACATCGCCTACTTCCACTCCTCGAAGTACGTCAGCGACCTGGCCAACGGCAACATCTGCGTGGCCGTCGGCTTCTCCGGCGACATCCTGCAGGCCGCCACCCGCGCCAAGGAAGCCAACAACGGCATCGAGATCCACTACTCCACGCCCAAGGAAGGCTCGCCGCTGTGGTTCGACATGGTCGCCATGCCGGCCGACGCGCCCGACGAGAAGGCCGCCTACGCCTTCATGAACTACCTGCTGCGCCCCGACGTCATGGCCGGCATCAGCAACTACGTGCACTACGCCAACGGCAACCTGGCCGCCGAGCCGCTGGTGGACGCGGCGATCAAGGCCGACCCGGCGATCTACCCGCCGCAGGACAAGATGGCCAAGCTGTTCGCCCTGCAGTCCATGCCGATGAAGATCGACCGCCTGCGCACCCGCATCTGGACCAACGTCAAGACCGGCAAGTAAGGCCCCACGGGCTCCCGCCGCGGCGGGGGCCCGTTGCCTGGCGAATCGTCGCCGGGCTCGCGCGCCTGGCGCGAAACTCTCGTTCCCCCTCGCCTTCGCCCACAGGCGCCGCTATAGTCTGCCTCGACGCCACCACCAGCCAGAGCCCGGCCATGCCCCTCTCCCACGCGAACCTCGCCCTCTCCATCGCCGCCCGCGGCGAGGCCGGTGCGCGCCCGCGTGGTGCCGTCGCCCACCTGTCGCCTCCCGTCGCCGCTGCTGTCGCAGCGCCTCCGCCCCCGTGCGTAGCGGCCTGCCCGCCGCCGGGCGCCAGCGCTTTCTGACAGCGCCCCAGCGCCTTTCCTGAACGCATCGCCGCCGCGTCCGCGCGCCGCGGACTGCACCCGGCCGCCTGCCCGCCAGCCGGCCACCGCTTGCAAGACAGGTGACGACATGTCCCGAATCAACGCTTCCACCCTGGTCGGCGTGACCAGCTCCAGCCTCTTCGTGCTGCTCTGGAGCAGCGCCGCCATCGCCTCCAAGTGGGGCCTGGCCCATGCCTCGCCGCTGGCCTTCCTCATCGGCCGCTTCGCCATCGCCCTGGCCGCCCTGCTGGCCCTCGGCCCGCTGCTCGGCCTGCGCCTGCCGCGGCAGCCGCGCGAGCGCCGCCGCGCCCTGCTCACCGGCCTGGTGCTGCTGGGCTTCTACCCGATCTTCTACGTCTGGGCCCTGCAACTGCAGGTCACCCCGGGGATGATCGCCACCCTGCTCGGCGTGCAGCCGATCCTCACCGGCCTGCTCACCGAACGGCGCTTCGGCGCCACCCGCCTGGCCGGGCTGCTGCTCGGCCTGGGCGGGCTGGTACTGGTGGTCTGGCAAGGCATGGGCCTCGCCGGGCTGTCCTTCGCCGGCCTGGGCTGCGCGCTGCTGGCGCTGCTGGGCATCACCCTCGGCACCCTCCTGCAGAAGGGCCTGAGCGAAAGCCCGCTGGGCAGCCTGCCGCTGCAGTACGTGGCCGGCCTCGCGCTGTGCCTGGTGCTGCTGCCGACGCAGCCGCTGCACTTCGACTGGAGCCTGGAGCTGATCGCCAGCCTGCTGTGGATGGGCCTGCTGATCTCGGTGGGCGCCACCCTGCTGCTCTACCGGCTGATCGCGCGCGGCAACCTGGTGCAGGTCACCAGCCTGTTCTACCTGGTGCCGGCGGTGACCGCGCTGCTGGACTACCTGGCCTTCGGCAACCGCCTGGGCGCCCTCAGCCTGCTGGGCATGGGGCTGATCGTGCTCGGCCTGCTGCTGGTGTTCCGCCCGCGGCCGGAGCGCGCCGAGGCACTGGCCGAGCGACGCTGAACGGACGGGGGCGGCAGCGCCCCCGCTTCCCCGACCGCCCGGTCACCCACGGCGCTTTCGCCGCCCCCGGAGTCTGGCTAAGCTCGCTGCACAGGACTCGCACGAGAGGCGCGCCATGCTCCACGCCCAGATCGCCCAGACCATCCTCGACGGCTTCGACATCTACCGCGAGCGCTTCAAGCAGATCACCGACGACGCCCAGGAACGCTTCGAGCGGGCGCAGTGGCAGGAAATCCAGCGCACCTCCGCCGAGCGCATCAACCTCTACGAGGAAAAGGTCGGCGAGACCGTGGCCCGCGTCACCGCCGACTTCGACCCGGGGGCATTGCTGGACGTGGAGCGCTGGCCGCTGATCAAGAGCGCCTACATCGGCCTGATCGACCCGCGCAACGACGACGAGCTGGCGGAAACCTGGTTCAACTCGATCTTCTGCGGGCTGTTCAGCCACGACAACATCAGCGACGGCACCATGTTCGTGCACACCACGCGGCCGTCGCTGCGCGCCCACACCCGCGACCCGCACACCCGCCTCTACCGGCCCCAGGGCAACCTGCGGCGGGCGCTGCAGCAGGTTTTCGCCGACTACCGCTTCCAGGTGCCCTACGAGGACGCCGAAGGCGACCTGGCGCGCCTGGACGCCCTGCTGCACAGCAACCTGCCCGACTGGGTGTGCAAGGACCCGGACCTGGCCCTGGAGCTGATCGGCTCGGTGTTCTACCGCAACAAGGGCGCCTACCTGGTGGGCCGCCTGTACACCCCCGACGAGCAGTGGCCGCTGGTGTTCCCGCTGATCCACCGCGAGGGCCAGGGCATCCGCTTCGACACCGTGATCACCGACGAGGCGGAGGTGTCGATCATCTTCTCCTTCACCCGCTCCTACTTCATGGTCGACGTGCCGGTGCCGGCGGAGCTGGTGGCCTTCCTCAAGCGCCTGCTGCCGGGCAAGCACATCGCCGAGCTGTACACCTCCATCGGCTTCTACAAGCAGGGCAAGAGCGAGTTCTACCGCGCCCTGATCAACCACCTGGCGACCACCGACGACCGCTTCGTCATGGCCCCCGGGGTGCGCGGCATGGTGATGAGCGTGTTCACCCTGCCCGGCTTCAACACCGTGTTCAAGATCATCAAGGACAACTTCAACCCGGCCAAGACCGTCGACCACGCCACCGTGGTGCAGAAATACCAGCTGGTGAAGAACCACGACCGCGTCGGCCGCCTGGCCGACACCCAGCAGTTCGCCGACTTCCGCTTCCCGGTGGGCAAGTTCGACCCCGACTGCCTGGCCGAGCTGCTGGAGGTGGCGCCCTCCACCGTGGTGCTGGAGGGCGACGTGGTGCTGATCCGCCACTGCTGGACCGAACGCCGCATGACCCCGCTCAACCTCTACCTGGAGCACGCCACCGAGGCCCAGGTGCACGAGGCGCTGTACGACTACGGCCTGGCCATCAAGCAGCTGGCGGCGGCGAACATCTTCCCCGGCGACATGCTTCTGAAGAACTTCGGCGTCACCCGCCACGGCCGCGTGGTGTTCTACGACTACGACGAGATCAGCTACCTCACCGAGGTGAACTTCCGCCACATCCCGCCGCCGCGCTACGAGGAGGACGAGATGTCGTCCGAGCCCTGGTACTCGGTGGGACCGATGGACGTGTTCCCCGAGGAGTTCCCGCGCTTCCTGTTCGTCGACCTGAAGCTGCGCCGGCTGTTCGCCAAGCTGCACGGCGACCTCTACGACGCCGATTACTGGAAGGGCCTGCAGGCGCAGATACGGGCGGGCAAGGTGATAGACGTGTTCCCTTACCGGCGCAATGAGCTGCCGGAGAAGGCGCTGGCGGAATGAGCCAGGGGCGTGCGCCCCGCGGGGCGGATAATCGCGGACGGAGTCCGCTCCTACGCTGCCCCACCTACGCCATTCCCTGTAGGAGCGCGCCCTGCGCGCGATTCGCGGGCAGGGCCCGCTCCTACAGCTCCAGGAAAGCACGATCGTAGGAGCGGACTCCGTCCGCGATGGGCCGATCCCGCGCACCGATTGCAGATAAATCCGCGCCTACAGCGACCTCACCCCCGAAACGCCTGCCGATAGGCGCTCGGCGACACCCCCAGCGCCGCGCTGAAATGCTGCCGCAGCGAAGCCACCGAACCGAAGCCCGCCAGGCTCGCCACCTCCGGAATCGGTTGCTCGGTGGATTCCAGCAGCCGCTGCGCCAGGGCCAGGCGTTCGCCGCGCAGCCAGTCGCCCAGGGTGCTGCCGGTAAGCTGGCGGAAGTGCCGGCTGAAGCTGCGCCGGCTCATCAGCGCGCGCTCGGCCAGGCTGTTCAGGTCGTGGGGCTGGTCCAGGCGCTCGCGCACCCAGTCGAGCAGGCCGGACAGGCGGTTGTCCCGCGCGGTGGCCGGCAGCGGCTGCTCGATGAACTGCGCCTGGCCGCCCTGGCGGTGTGGCGCCACCACCAGGCGGCGGGCCTGCTGGTTGCTCAGGCCGGCGCCGCAGCGCTGGCGCAGCAGGTGCAGGCAGCAGTCGATGCCGGCCACGGTGCCGGCGGAGGTGAGGATCGGGCCATCGTCGACGTAGAGCACGTCCGGCTCCACCTGCACCCGCGGATAGTGCCGGGCGAAGAATTCCGCCCACAGCCAATGGGTGGTGGCGCGGCGCCCGTCGAGCAGGCCGGCCTCGGCCAGGACGAAGGCGCCCAGGCACAGGCCCACCAGCTGCGCGCCGCGGGCCTCGGCGGCCACCAGGGCATCGAGCAGGGCCGGCGGCGCCGGCTCCGCGGGGTCGCGCCAGCTCGGCACTATCAGGGTATCGGCGCTCTCCAGCGCCTCCAGGCCGTGGCGCGTATCGATGGCGAAACCGGCCGTGGTGTTCAGCGGCCCCGGCTCGGCAGCGCAGACCTGCAGTTCGAAGCGAATACGCGCCCCGCCCGGGTCGCCCTCGCCGAACACCAGGCAGGGCACCGAGAGGTGGAAGGGGCTGATCTGGTCGAAGGCCACCACGGCCACGCGGTGGGTTTGCATGGGCATCCTCCGGGCAAGGGTTTGGCCCGATTCTAGCGAAAGCTGTCTTGCGGGCCACTCACGCCGACCGCCGGCCCCTGCGCAGAATGGCCCCACCCCCACTCCAGCGGAGACACCCAGCATGAGCAACGCCCCGAAACGCGCCCTGATCGTCGTCGACGTGCAGAACGAGTACTTCAGCGGCAACCTGCGCATCGAATACCCGCCGGTCGGCGACTCGCTGCCGAACATCCTGCGCGCCATGGACGCCGCCCACGCCGCCGGCATCCCGGTGGTGGTGGTGCGCCACCAGGCCCCCGCCGGCGCGCCCATCTTCGCCCCCGGCAGCCACGGCGTGGAACTGCACCCGCAGGTGGCCGAGCGCCCCCGCGACCTGCTGCTGGACAAGAGCAAGGCCAGCGCCCTCAGCGGCACCGGGCTGGGCGACTGGCTGCGCGAGCGCGGCGTCGACACCCTGACGATCGTCGGCTACATGACGCACAACTGCGACGACTCCACCGCCCGCCAGGCCGCCCACGAAGGCTGGCAGGTGGAGTTCCTCGACGACGCCAGCGGCTCGCTGCCCTACGCCAACAGCGCGGGCGCGGCCAGCGCCGAGGAAATCCACCGGGTGTTCAGCGTGGTGCTGCAGTCGTCCTTCGCCGCCGTGGGCAGCACGGCGCAATGGCTGGCGGCCGTGGAAAGCGGCAAGGCCCTGGAGCGCGACAACATCTACGCCTCCAACCAACGGGCCCTCGCGGCGCGGGGCTGAGGAAACGGCGGATAACGCCGTGGCATTATTCGCCCTACGCGAGGACCATCATGGACGTAGGGCGAATAACCGTTCGCGGTTATCCGCCGCCTGACCGCACTCCCCGTCCCGCGCGGCGTTCAACTCCAATGCCGGCGCGCCACATTGCGGTTGTCACCCAACCCCGCCAGGGCCCCGACCGAAACGATCAGCAGCTCGACGATCCAGGCCAGCAGCAAGCCGCCGCCCAGGGCCCAGCCGATGGCTTCCGGCGCCAGCACCACCTGGTAGCTGTAGCCGTCCAGGGTTTCCTGCAGCAGCTCGCGGTTCGGCGCGCTCAGCAGGTGCCAGGCGCGGGCGTACCAGGGGCCCTGCAGGGCCTGCCATTCGTTGTCGAACAGCTTGGCGCGGCGCAGCAGGCGCTCGACGTTGTCGCCGTCGCGCTGGAACACCGGGTCCGGGCTGCCGCGGTAGTGCGCCACCAGGGCGTCGAGGTCGCCCTGGAAGTACTGGCCGGCGGTGTTGCGGTAGCCCTCCAGGGCCTGCAGCGCCTCCTGGCGGTGGGCGTCGACGCGGATCGAATAGTCCTTGATGAAGCCCGGCACCTGCACCCCGACCAGCAGGCCGAGAGCGAAAAGCACCAGGCGGATGTAGCTGCGCAACATGGGGGTCCCCCTCTCAGACGCGGCCCTGGTCGAGAATCTCGCCGCGCCACCAGAGCATCCACTCGCCGCTCTGCTGCACCGACCAGTGCTCGTTGTCGGTCAGCGGCTCGGTGGCGATCACCGTGACCACGTCGTTGGGCGTGGTCTCGGACTGGAAGTCCACGGTCAGGTCGGCGTCCTTCAACCGCGCCGGGCCGAAGGGCGCGCGGCGGGTAATGTACGCGAGCTTGCTGGAGCAGAAGGTGAACAACCAATCACCGTCGCTCAGCAGGCAATTGAACACGCCCTTCTGCCGGTACTCGGCGCAGGCGGACACCAGGGTCGGCAGCAGCACCTCCACCGGCACCGGCTCGGGGAAGGCCCGGCGCACGCGGTTGAGCAGGTCGCAGAAGGCCGCCTCGCTGTCGGTGTCGCCCACCGGCCGGTACAACCCCGGCGGCGGTGCGAAGTCGGCCAGCTGGCCGTTGTGCGCGAAGGTCCAGTAGCGCCCGCCCAGCTCGCGCACGAAGGGGTGGGTGTTGGACAGGCAGACCTTGCCGACGTTGGCCTGGCGGATGTGGCCGATCACCGTCTCGCTCTTGATCGGGTAGCGCTGCACCAGGCGCGCCACTTCCGAGTCGACGCTGGCGCTCGGGTCCTGGAACAGGCGCACGCCGCGCCCCTCGTAGAAGGCGATGCCCCAGCCATCGCGGTGCGGGCCGGTGCCGCCGCCGCGCTGCATCAGGCCGGTGAAGCTGAAGACGATGTCGGTGGGGACGTTGGCGCTCATGCCGAGCAGTTCGCACATGGTCAGCGCTCCTGTGGCAGGCACAGGCCCGGCACGGACTGGAAGGTGGCAAGGGAAATCAGGCGCCGGCCTGGCGCGAAGGTCTGGGGCTGCATTCGGGCTCGTTCCGCTACGGCAATGCCGCCATGCTGAACGCCCATCCGGCGCCGCGCAAGGGCGGCGCCGGTTTCCCTCAGAGGCGCGGCTCGATGCGCATGCCGCGGTTGCCGGCGCGCTCGTCGGCGCGGCTGTCGTCCACGTCGGGCATCAGCTGCGGCTGCATGAGCTGGCGCATGGTCGGCTCGTTCTCCGCCTCGGCGCGCTGGCGGCGGTTGCGCGCGGCGCGCTCGATGGGCCAGCGCACGGCGACGAAGATCAGGTACACGACGAAGGCCGCCAGCAGCACCAGGGCCAGGTCGGAAACCGCGCGCCAGGCGTTGTTG
>NZ_QGSL01000107.1:472648-475823 GCF_003176655.1 Pseudomonas sp. RW407
AAGGCGGCCTCTTCGACGCGAACGCCCGGCCTCAGCGCTTCTCGGCAGCCGCGCGCAGCCCCTTCAGGGTGTTCATCGGCGCGTCCACCACGAAGCTGTTGGCCAGCCAGGACGGGATGCTGCCACCCGGCTCGGTCTGCACCTGGTAAGTCACCTCGGTGACGCCCGTGCCCTTGGGCACCAGCTTCCATTCGCCGACCAGCTTGGGCACGCGGATCTCGCCCTTCTCTTCGGGGATGTAGGTCGGCTCGGCCTGCAGGTGGCGGATGAGGCCGCCGTCGGCGGTCTTCTCTGTGCTCACGTGGATCACCACGTCGCGGCCGGTCACGGGCCAGGGCATGTCGATCTTCGAGTAGGTCCAGGAGTTGTCGCCCTCGCTCTTGAGCAGGCGCATCTCGGCGCAGGCGTGGATCCACTTGCAGGAGCCCTTCACGTCTTCCTGCAGGGCGTTGATGCTGGCCACGTCGGCCTTGATGTCGACCACGCCGCGGTAGGCCTTGTACTTCGAGCCCGGGACGCTGCTCAGGTAGACCTTGACGCCGTCCTCGTCCTTGGCCAGTTGCCAATCCTCGGCCATGGCGGCGCCACAGGCGCCCAGCAGGGCGGCGCTCAACAGGGTCATACGCAGGATGCCACGCATCGTCATCTTCCTCTGGTTATTGTTGGTCTGGCCGGGCCGGCCAAGCGCCGGGCCCGTGCAAATCCGCGATCCTGAGCGGTTCGGCAGTCAGGATGGGCGCCAGTATGGCCCCTGAAAACGTGACTTCCAAGTCACTCAGGCGGCGGTGATCCGTTCCCATTCGGCGAGGATACGCAGGGCTTCCCCGTTGCTGCTGCCGCAGACCTCGGCATCGGCGTCGAAGGCCGCGCAGACCGCCGGGCGCTCGGGCCGGCCGAACAGGCGGCAGAGGTTGCGCTCGTCCAGTTGCACGCAACGCACGCCCGCGGGCTTGCCGCCGGGCATGCCGGGGATGGGCGAGGAGATCGACGGCGCCACGCAGCAGGCGCCACAGCCGGCACGGCATTGCATCGTTGTGGGCTCTCGGAAGGGTGCGACAGGGATGGCGCACCGCAGGGCCGGTGCGCGGCGCGGAGGATAAGCCCAGCGGCGCCCGCCGCCAAGGGCCTTGCATCGCCTGCTGCCCCTTGGCGGCGCGGGCGCGGCGATTTAGGCTGGCGCCCTCCTCACCTCCGAGAGCTCCCCATGCCGGTCTGGGCCCAAACCGCCACCCTCCTGGCGTTCTCCAACCTGTTCATGACCTTCGCCTGGTACGGCCACCTGAAGACGCTGAACACCAAGCCCTGGATCATCGCCGCCCTGGTCAGCTGGGGCATCGCGCTGTTCGAGTACCTGCTGCAGGTGCCGGCCAACCGCATCGGCTATACCGCGCTGTCGGTGGGCCAGCTGAAGATCATGCAGGAGGTCATCACCCTGGCGGTATTCGTGCCCTTCAGCGTGTTCTTCATGCAGCAGCCGCTGAAGCTGGACTACCTCTGGGCCGGCCTGTGCCTGCTGGGCGCGGTCTACTTCATCTTCCGCAGCTGATTCAGGCGCGCGGCTTCAGCCGGCTGATCAGGCTCGAAGTGTCCCAGCGCCCGCCACCGGCGGCCTGCACCTCGGCGTAGAACTGGTCGACCAGCGCCGTCACCGGCAATTGCGCGCCATTGTGCCGCGCCTCGTCGAGCACGATGGCGAAGTCCTTGCGCATCCAGTCCACGGCGAAGCCGAAGTCGAAGCGCCCTTCCAGCATGCTCTTGTGGCGGTTCTCCATCTGCCAGGACTGCGCCGCGCCCTTGCTGATGACCTCGATGGCGGCCTCGCCGTCCAGGCCGGCGCACCGGGCGAAATGCAGGGCCTCGGACAGCCCCTGGAGCAGGCCGCCGATGCAGATCTGGTTGACCATCTTGGTCAGTTGCCCGGCGCCGCTGTGGCCCATCAGCCGGACCATCCGCGCATAGGCGGCGATCACCGGCTCGGCGCGCCGGTAGAAGGCCTCCTCGCCGCCCACCATCACCGTCAGCACGCCGTTCTCGGCGCCGGCCTGGCCGCCGGACACCGGCGCGTCGAGGAAGCCCAGCTCGCGCTCGGCGGCCTGCACCGCCAGCTCGCGGGCCACCGCCGCCGAGGCCGTGGTGTGGTCGACGAACACGCTGCCCGGCTGCATCCCGGCGAGGGCGCCGTCGGGCCCCAGCACCACGCTGCGCAGGTCGTCGTCGTTGCCCACGCAGCACATCACGAATTCCGCCTGCGCCGCAGCCTCGCGCGGCGTCGGCGCGGAACTGCCGCCGTGCCCGGCGACCCACTGCGCGGCGCGCGCCGGCGTGCGGTTGTAGACGCAGACCTCATGCCCCTTGGCCTGCAGATGCCCGGCCATGGGGTAGCCCATGACGCCCAGGCCGATGAACGCGACTTTCGCCATGGCTCCAGCTCCCTGTTGTCGATCGGGCTAGCCTAGCAGCGGTTTGCCGAGCCCCGAAAGGCCTTCCATACTGCATGCCAGGCGCCGCCCCTGCGGCCCCACCGTCCCACTCGCGCGAGCAGGCCCTATGCCCCACTGGCTGGTGATCGACCTGGAAGCCACCACCGAGGAAGGTGGCTGGCCGGTCGAGGAAATGGAGATCATCGAGATCGGCGCGACCCTGGTGGCCGCCGCAGACGGTCGCGAGCTGGACCACTTCCAGCGCTTCGTGCGGCCGCAGCGCCGTCCGCTGCTGACCAGCTTCTGCCGCGAACTCACGCACATCAGCCAGGCCGACGTCGACGGCGCCGCGCCGCTGGCCGAGGTCTGGCCGCAATTCGAACGCTGGCTCGCGCAGCACAGCCCGCGCCTGGCCGGCTGGGCCAGCTGGGGCGACTACGACCGCCACCAGCTGGAACTGGAATGGCGCAACCAGCGCATCGCCAGCCACCTCAGCCAGGTGCCGCACCTGAACCTCAAGCAGCGCTTCGCCCAGGCCCGCCAGCTCAAGCGCCCGGTGGGCCTGAACACCGCGCTGCAACTGGCCGGCCTGCACTTCCAGGGCCAGCAGCACCGCGCCCTGGAAGACGCCCGCAACACCGCCCGGCTGCTGCCCCTGGCGCTGTGAAGGCCGCGTAGTGACGCTGCCCACCGCCTTGGGCATACTGGCGCTCCTTTTTTCGCCCTCCCCTACCCCCTGTTGCAGGAGCAGCCCC
>NZ_QGSL01000107.1:475833-481981 GCF_003176655.1 Pseudomonas sp. RW407
GTGCCTGGGCCCGGTGGAGGCGTTCTACCCAGCGCCCATGTTGGCCCTGGAGGGCTGGCGCGAGCCGCGCCCGCTGGAAGAATTGCTCTACGAGAACCACTGGGGGGAACGCCCATGAGCCTGGCCCTGCTGAGCGTCGCCGGCGTGGCCCTGGACGGCCTGCTGGGCGAGCCGAAACGCTGGCACCCGCTGGTGGCCTTCGGGCGCCTGGCCGATCGCCTGGAGCGCCGCTTCAACCGAGCCCGAGTGCCATTGTCGACGGTTGGCACGGATAGCCCCCTCTCCCGTCAGGGAGAGGGTTGGGGAGAGGGTGCTACGCCCAACTCCGTACTTCCCGACAGCAACACCCCCGGCCTAGGCTGGCGCAGCCACGGCGTCACCGCCTGGGCCCTGGCGGTACTGCCACTGACCTTCATCACCTGGTTGCTGACTCTGCTCCCGCATCTCGGCTGGCTAGTCTCCGCCATCGCCCTCTACGCCGCCATCGGCCTGCGCAGCCTGGGCGAGCACGCCGAGCCGGTGGCGCTGGCGCTGCGCCAGGGCGACCTGCCCGAGGCACGCAAGCGCGTGGGCTACATGGTCAGCCGCGAGACCGCCGAACTGGACGGCAGCGCGGTGGCCAAGGCCGCCACCGAATCGGTGCTGGAGAACGGCAGCGACGCGGTGTTCGCCGCGCTGTTCTGGTTCGCCGTGGCCGGCGCGCCGGGCGTGGTGCTGTACCGCCTGAGCAACACCCTGGACGCCATGTGGGGCTACCGCAACCCGCGTTTCGAACGCTTCGGCTGGGCCGCGGCGAAGATCGACGACGCTCTCAACTACCTCCCCGCGCGCCTGGTCGCCCTGACCTACGCGCTGCTCGGCAATACCCGCCTGGCCCTGCGCAGCTGGCGCATACAGGCGCCGCAGTGGGACAGCCCCAACGCCGGCCCGGTGATGGCCGCCGGCGCCGGTGCGCTCGGCGTGGCCCTGGGCGGCAATGCCGTCTACCACGGCGAACTGTACCAGCGCCCGCAACTGGGCGAAGGCCCGGCGCCGGGCGCCCGCGACATCTGGCGGGCCCTGGCCCTGGTGCGCCAGGGCGTGCTGCTGTGGCTGCTGGCGATCCTCGGCCTGGGGGCGTTGCTGCATGCTTGAGCACGGCGGAAAGCTGCGCGCGGCGGCGCATCGCTACGGCATCGACCTGGCCGACTGGCTCGACCTGTCCACCGGCATCGCGCCCTGGCCCTGGCCCGTGGCGGACATCCCCGCCAGCGCCTGGCAGCGCCTGCCCGAGGACGACGACGGCCTGGAGCAGGCCGCGCGCGACTACTACGGCTGCGATTCGCTGCTGCCGCTGCCCGGCAGCCAGGCGGCGATCCAGGCCCTGCCGCGCCTACGCGCGCCCGGCCGGGTCGGCGTGCTCGCGCCTTGCTACGCCGAACACGCGGCGGCCTGGAAACGCCACGGCCATGAATTGCTGGCTCTGGCCGACGAGCAGGTGGACGGGCTGATCGACCAGCTCGACGTGCTGCTGCTGGTCAACCCGAACAACCCCACCGGCCGGCGCTTCGACGCCGAACGCCTGCTCGCCTGGCACGCGCGCCTGCATGCTCGTGGCGGCTGGCTGGTGGTGGACGAAGCCTTCATCGACTGCGCCCCCGGGCACAGCCTGCTGCCCCTGGCCGGCGGCCGGCCGGGCCTGGTGGTGCTGCGCTCGCTGGGCAAGTTCTTCGGCCTGGCCGGCGCGCGCCTGGGCTTCGCCTTCGCCGAGCCGGCGCTGCTGGCACGCCTGGCCGAACTGCTCGGGCCCTGGGCGGTGAGCGGGCCGACCCGCTGGGTGGCGCAACGCGCGCTGGCCGACCACGCGCTGCAAGACGAACGCCGCGCTGCACTGGAACAGGCCGGCGCGCGCCTGGCCGCGCTTCTGAAAACCCACCGGTTGCTGACCCAGGGCACCGCGCTGTTCCAGTGGCTTGCCTACCCTCGGGCGGCTGAACTGCACGAACACCTGGCCCGCCGCGGCATCCTCGTGCGCCTTTTCGACACCCCGCCGAGCCTGCGCTTTGGCCTGCCCGCCGACGAAGCCGGCTGGGCGCGCCTGGCCAGCGCCCTCGGGCAATGGAGCACCCCATGACCCCCCTGATGGCGCAAGGCACTACTTTGATGGTGCAAGGCACGACCTCCGACGCCGGCAAGAGCACCCTGGTGACCGCGCTGTGCCGCTGGCTGCGCCGCCAGGGCGTGGCGGTGGCGCCGTTCAAGCCGCAGAACATGGCGCTGAACAGCGCGGTGACGGCCGACGGCGGCGAGATCGGCCGCGCCCAGGCGGTGCAGGCCCAGGCCTGCCACCTGGCGCCGCACACCGACATGAACCCGGTGCTGCTCAAGCCCAACAGCGACGTGGGCGCCCAGGTGATCATCCACGGCCGCGCGGTGACCAGCATGAACGCCGCCGCCTACCACGACTACAAGCGGGTCGCGAAGCAGGCCGTGCTGGAATCCCACCAGCGCCTGTTCGACGCCTACCAGGTGGTGATGGTGGAGGGCGCCGGCTCCCCGGCGGAGATCAACCTGCGCGCCAACGACATCGCCAACATGGGCTTCGCCGAGGCGGTGGACTGCCCGGTGATCCTCATCGCCGACATCGACCGCGGCGGCGTGTTCGCCCACCTGGTCGGCACCCTGGAACTGCTTTCGGCAAGCGAGCGGGCGCGGGTGAAGGGCTTCGTCATCAACCGCTTCCGCGGCGACATCGCGCTGCTGCAGCCTGGCCTGGACTGGCTGGAAGAGCGCACCGGCATCCCGGTGCTGGGTGTGCTGCCGTACCTGATGGACTTCCACCTGGAGGCCGAGGACGCCATTGACGTCCGCCAGGCCGCCAAGACGGGGGAAAGCCTGAAGGTGGTGGTGCCGGTGCTGCCGCGCATCAGCAACCACACCGACTTCGACCCGCTGCGCCTGCACCCGCAGGTGCAGCTGACCTTCGTCGGCCCCGGCCAGGCCATGCCGGCGGCGGACCTGGTCATCCTGCCCGGCTCCAAGAGCGTGCGCGCGGACCTGGCCTTCCTCCGCGCCCAGGGCTGGGACGCCGCCATCGAGCGCCACCTGCGCTATGGCGGCAAGTTGCTGGGCATCTGCGGCGGCCTGCAGATGCTCGGCCGCACGCTGTCCGACCCCCACGGCCTGGAGGGTGCCGCCGGCGACAGCGCCGGCCTCGGCTGGCTGGCGCTGGACACGGTGCTGGAGCCGGAGAAGCAGCTGCGCAACGTGCGCGGCCGGCTGGCGCTGGAAGACGCCGAGGTCGGCGGCTACGAGATTCACGCCGGCGTCACCACAGGGCCCGCATTGGAGAACCCGGCGGTACGGCTCGACGACGGCCGCTGCGATGGCGCGCTGAGCGCCGACGGCCAGGTCATGGGCACCTACCTGCACGGCCTGTTCGAGGCCCCCGACGCCTGTGCCGCATTGCTGCGCTGGGCCGGCCTGGGCGAAGTGCAGCCGTTGGACTATCACGGGCTGCGCGAGCGCGACATCGAGCGCCTGGCCGACCAGGTGGAGGCGTATCTGGATACCGCCAAACTGAAAGCCCTGTGCGGTCTTTGAGATGGGTATCGCTTCGCTCCACCCATCCTACGAAGCTGCTGCTCTTCGTAGGAGCGAGCTTGCTCGCGAACCAGCACCGCCGCGCCCCCTACAGGCCAAGACTTCCCCGGAGAACCCCAATGCTTGAACTCATCCTCGGCGGCGCCCGTTCCGGCAAGAGCCGCCTGGCCGAGCGCCTGGCCCAGGGCAGCGGCCTGCCGGTCACCTATTTCGCCACCGCGCAGAGTGGCGATGGCGAGATGGCCGCGCGCATCCGCCACCACCGTGAACGCCGTCCGGCCGAATGGGGCCTGGTGGAAGAGCCGCTGCACCTGGCGCGGGTCCTCGCCGAGCACGCCGCGCCGGACCGCTGCCTGCTGGTGGACTGCCTGACCCTCTGGCTGACCAACCTGCTGCTCGCCGACGACGGCGCGCACCTGCAACCGCAAATCGATGAGCTGCTGGCCACGCTTCCCGGGCTGCCCGGGCGGATCATCCTGGTCAGCAACGAGACCGGGCTGGGCGTGGTGCCCCTGGGCGAGCTGACGCGGCGTTACGTCGACGAGGCCGGCTGGCTGCACCAGGCCCTGGCCGAGGTCAGCGAACGGGTGCTGTTCACCGTCGCCGGCCTGCCCATGACCCTCAAGGGAGACCCCGTATGAGCCTGCAATGGTGGCGCGAGCCATGCCAACCCGTGGACCGCGTGGCGCGCGACAAGGCCGCCGCGCGCCAGGACCAGTTGACCAAGCCGCGCGGCGCCCTGGGCCGCCTGGAGGAGGTGGCCATCACCCTCGCCGGCCTGCAGGGGCGTGAGCGGCCCAGCCTGGATCACACCTGGATCGCCCTGTTCGCCGGCGACCACGGCGTGGTGGAGGAGGGCGTCTCGGCCTACCCGCAGGCGGTGACCGGCGAGATGCTGCGCAACTTCGTGCGCGGCGGCGCGGCCATCAGCGTATTGGCCCGCCAACTGGACGCACGCCTGGAAGTGATCGACCTGGGCACCGCCGTGCCGCTGGAGCCTTTGCCCGGCGTACTGCACCTGATGGTCGGCGCCGGCACCCTGAACTTCGCCCGCGAGCCGGCGATGACCGCCGCGCAGTGTCTGATCGCCCTGGAGGCCGGGCGCGAATCCGTGCGCCGCGCGCAGCAGGCCGGCAGCGAGCTGTTCATCGGCGGCGAGATGGGCATCGGCAACACCACCTGCGCCGCCGCCCTGGCCTGCGGCCTGCTCGGCGAACGCGCCGTGTCCCTGGTCGGCCCGGGCACCGGGCTGGATGCCAGGGGCGTGGCGCACAAGGCCGAGGTCATCGAGCGCGCCCTGGCCCTGCATGGCGCGCACTGCGCCGAGCCCTTCGAGGCCCTGTGCCGCCTCGGCGGCTTCGAGGTGGCGGCCCTGGCCGGCGCCTACCTGGCCTGCGCGCAGAAGGGCATCGTCGCCCTGGTGGACGGCTTCATCTGCAGCGTCGCGGCGCTCTGCGCGGTGCGTTTCAACCCCCAGTGCCGCGACTGGCTGCTGTTCGCCCACAGCGGCGCCGAGCCCGGCCACCAGCGCGTGCTCCGGGCCCTGGAGGCGCAGCCGTTGCTGGACCTCGGCCTGCGCCTGGGCGAGGGCAGCGGCGCCGCCCTGGCCGTGCCGCTGCTGCGCCAGGCCTGCCGGCTGCACGCCGAGATGGCCACCTTCGCCGAGGCGGCGGTGTCGGACCGCCCGGCATGAGCCTGCGCCTGGACCTGCTGCGCCACGGCGAAACCGAGCTGGGCGGTGGCTTCCGCGGCCGCCTGGACGACGCCCTGACCGCCGCCGGCTGGGCGCAGATGCAGGCCGGCCTGGGCCTGGCCTCGCCCTGGGACGCCCTGGTCAGCTCGCCGTTGCGCCGCTGCGCGGCCTTCGCCGAGCGCCTGGCCGCCGCCAGCGGCTTGCCGCTGCACCTGGAGGCGGACCTGCGCGAACTGGATTTCGGCGAGTGGGAAGGGCTTTGCGCAGCTAAGCTGATGGAGACTGATAGCGATGCGCTAGCCCGTTTCTGGAACGACCCCTACGCCTTCACCCCGCCGGGCGGCGAGCCGCTCGCGGCCTTCGAGGCGCGGGTGTTCGCGGCCCTGGAGCGGCTGTACGCGACGCATGCCGGAAAGCACCTGCTGCTGGTGACCCATGGCGGCGTGATGCGCCTGCTCGGCGCACGCGCCCTGGGCCTGCCGCGCGAGCAGTTGCTGCAGGTGAGCGTCGCCCACGGCGAACGGCTGGCGCTGCGCATCGAGCCGCAGGCCGGCGGCTGGAGCATCCAACCGGTCGAGTCCGCCGCGAGCGCGCCCCGATGAGCAACCTGTTCCTGCCGTTGATCGCCCTGCAGTTCCTCAGCCGCATCCCGATCCGCCTGGGCGAGGTGCCCACGCCCGAGCAGTTCGGCCGCGCCACCCTGTTCTACCCGCTGGTAGGGGCATTGATGGGCGGCGGGCTCTATGCCCTGGGCTACTTCTTCGGCGAGACCTACCTGCTGCTGCACGCCGCTCTGTTGCTGGCGGTGTGGGTGGCCTTCAGCGGCGCCCTGCACCTGGACGGCCTGGCCGACACCGCCGACGCCTGGGTGGG
>NZ_QGSL01000107.1:481991-535611 GCF_003176655.1 Pseudomonas sp. RW407
GAACACCTTGAGGCAGGCGCCGCAGCGCACAGCGCCATTGGCCGCACCCAGCTGCGCCTGGTTGACGCGGAAACTGGTGAGGCAATGCGGGCACTGTGTGATGAAACTGTCGCTCATGCGGCGGTCCGGCGATAAACGGTCGCTTAGTCTAACTCAAGCCTCGGCGTGCGGGCAGTTGGCCGCCACCGCGGTTCAGCGGCGGCGGCCGCTGATGCGTACCCAGCCCTCGCGCTCGGCGGTGGGGTCCAGCTCGAAGGCGTCGGCGTAGGCGGCGCGGACTTCCTCGGCCTGTTCGGCGAGGATGCCCGACAGGGCCAGGCGGCCGCCCGGCTTGACCAGGGAAGTCAGCTGGCCTGCCAGTGAGACCAGGGGACCGGCGAGAATGTTCGCCACCACCACATCGGCCTGCCCGGCGGGCAGGTCGGCCGGCAGGTAGACCGGGAACAGCGCCGGGTCGATGCCGTTGCGCGTGGCGTTGTCGCGCGAGGCCTCCAGGGCCTGCGGGTCGATGTCGGTGCCCAGCGCCTGCCTGGCGCCCAGCAGCAGCGCGGCGATGGCGAGGATGCCGGAGCCGCAGCCGAAGTCCAGCACGGTGTCGCCGGCCAGCTCCTGGCCGTCCAGCCACTCCAGGCACAGCGCGGTGGTCGGGTGGGTGCCGGTGCCGAAGGCCAGGCCCGGGTCGAGCAGCAGGTTCACCGCGTCCGGCTCCGGCGCCTCGTGCCAGCTGGGCACGATCCACAGGCGGCGGCCGAAGCGCATCGGCTTGAAGTTGTCCATCCAGCTGCGTTCCCAGTCCTGGTCCTCGACCACTTCGACCTGGTGCCGGGGCAGCTCGCCGCCGGTCAGCAACTGCAGGTGCGCCAGCAGCGCGGCCTCGTCGGTGCCGTCCTCGAACAGGGCCAGCAGGTGGGTGTGGGTCCACAGCGGGGTGGTGCCCAGGTCCGGCTCGAAGATCGGCTGGTCCTCGGCATCCATGAAGGTCACCGAGACGGCGCCGACTTCCAGCAGCGCGTCCTCGTAGGTGGGCGCCTGCTCCGGGGTGATGGCGAGGCGGACTTGAACCCAGGGCATGAAAGGCTCCCTTCGGGAGCGGCTGCAGGCTTCAGGCTGCAGGCCGCAGGAAAAAGAAAGGGAGCGACCTTGGTCGCTCCCGTCGATAATCGTTCCAGGCCCAGGGGGCGACATACCGGCCTGTCGCCTGAAGCCTATAGCCTGTAGCCGATATCAGTGCTTGTCCATACCCAGCTTCTTCTCCAGGTAATGGATGTTCACGCCGCCCTTGCAGAATTCCTTGTCGCGGACCAGGTCCTTGTGCAGGTCGATGTTGGTCTTGATGCCGTCGACGATCAGCTCGTCCAGGGCATTGCGCATGCGCGCCATGGCTTCGTCGCGGTCCTTGCCGTAGGTGATCAGCTTGCCGACCAGCGAATCGTAGTTCGGCGGTACGGTGTAGCCGCTGTACAGGTGCGAGTCGACGCGCACGCCGTTGCCGCCGGGGGCGTGGAAGTGCTTCACCTTGCCGGGGCTGGGCATGAAGGTGCGCGGGTCCTCGGCGTTGATCCGGCATTCCAGGGCGTGGCCACGGATCACCACGTCTTCCTGGCGGACCGAGAGCTTCTGGCCGGAGGCGATGCGCAGCATCTCCTTGACGATGTCGATGCCGGTGACCATCTCCGACACCGGATGCTCCACCTGCACGCGGGTGTTCATCTCGATGAAGTAGAAGCGGCCGTTCTCGTAGAGGAACTCGAAGGTGCCGGCGCCACGGTAGCCGATCTCGACGCAGGCGCGAACGCAGCGCTCGAGGACTTCCGCACGGGCCTTCTCGTCGATGCCCGGTGCCGGCGCTTCTTCGAGGACCTTCTGGTGGCGGCGTTGCAGCGAGCAGTCGCGGTCGCCCAAGTGGATGGCGTTGCCCTGGCCGTCGGAGAGTACCTGGACTTCCACGTGGCGCGGGTTGGTCAGGAACTTCTCCAGGTAGACCATGGAGTTGCCGAAGGCGGCGCCGGCCTCGGTGCGGGTCAGCTTGGCCGACTTGATCAGGTCTTCCTCGCTGTGCACCACGCGCATGCCGCGACCACCACCGCCACCGGCGGCCTTGATGATCACCGGGTAGCCGACCTCGCGGGCGATCGCCAGGGCGGTCTCCTCGTCTTCCGGCAGCGGGCCGTCGGAGCCCGGCACGGTGGGCACGCCGGCTTTCTTCATGGCGTCCTTGGCCGAGACCTTGTCGCCCATCAGGCGGATCACGTCGGCGCTGGGGCCGATGAAGGTGAAGCCGGAACGCTCCACCTGTTCGGCGAAGTCGGCGTTCTCGGCGAGGAAGCCGTAGCCCGGGTGGATGCCGTTGGCGCCGGTGACTTCGGCAGCGGCGATGATCGCCGGGATGTGCAGGTAGGACTGCCCGGCCGGGGCCGGGCCGATGCACACGGCCTCGTCGGCCAGGGACAGGTGCATCAGCTCGCGGTCGGCGGTGGAGTGCACCGCGACCGTCTTGATGCCCAGCTCCTTGCAGGCGCGCAGGATGCGCAGCGCAATTTCGCCGCGGTTGGCGATCAGTACTTTATCCAACATCGCAGGTTCCCCGCGGCTTAGACGATGGTGAACAGCGGCTGGTCGTATTCGACCGGCTGGCCGCTTTCCACCAGGACCTGCCCGATGACGCCGCTGGTCTCAGCCTCGATGTGGTTCATCATCTTCATGGCTTCGACGATGCACAGGATGTCGCCTTTCTTCACGCTCTGGCCGACTTCGACGAAGGGCGCGGCGGTCGGCGACGGCGAACGGTAGAAGGTACCGACCATCGGCGAGCGGACGACGTTGCCGTTCAGCTGGGCGGCGGCCGGTGCGGCTTCGGCGGCCGGGGCGGCGGCGACCGGGGCGGGCGCCGCGGCCGGAGCCGGAGCGTAGGCCGGCGCGGCGGCGTAGATCGGCTGGGCGGCGGCCTTGCTGTGGCGGCTGATGCGTACCGACTCTTCGCCTTCGCGGATTTCCAGCTCGTCGATACCGGATTCTTCGAGCAGTTCGATCAGTTTCTTGACTTTACGGATGTCCATTAGCGTTCGCACTCCCAGGTGATGGTCACGGGCGTTCAAGTTGTTCGAGGGCGGATTCCAGGGCCAGGCGATAGCCTGTGGCTCCCAGGCCGCAGATCACCCCTACCGCCACGTCGGAGAAGTAGGAGTGATGCCGGAAAGGTTCACGTTTGTGCACGTTGGACAGGTGCACTTCGATGAATGGGATGCTCACCGCGAGCAACGCGTCACGTAGGGCGACACTCGTATGCGTGAAAGCCGCCGGATTGATGAGGATGAAGTCCACGCCTTCGCCGCGGGCGGCGTGGATGCGCTCGATCAGTTCGTACTCGGCGTTGCTCTGCAGGTACATCAGGTGATGGCCGGCCTCGCGGGCGCGGCGCTCCAGGTCCTGGTTGATCTGCTCGAGGGTGACCGAGCCGTAGACGCCGGGTTCGCGGGTGCCGAGCAGGTTCAGGTTGGGCCCGTGCAGGACCAGTAGGGTGGCCATCGGCTTATTGTTCTCTCGTCGCGCGGATTGGAAATTGGCCGGGACTATGCCGGAAACCGGTCGTGACTGTCCAGTCATGCCGGTTTTGCAGTAGATGTCGGCATGTTGCCTGATGATTGCTGCAGAAATATGAGGCGCGCTCTAGCGCGCGCCCGCCTGCCGCAGATGGGCGGCCAGGGTGGCCGCGTTGGTCTCGCCGACGATGCGCAGGTCGCTGTGTTCCTGGCCGCCCGCGGCGAACAGCAGCAGCGCCGGCGGGCCGAACAGGTTGTAGCGGTCGAGCAGGGCGCGCTGCTCGGCGGTGCTCTCGGTCATGTCGAAGCGCAGCAGCCGGTAGCCGGCCAGTTGCGCCTGGACGTCGGCATCCGGCAGCACCTGGCGCTCGATGATCTTGCAGCTGATGCACCAGTCGGCGTACCAGTCCAGCAGCACCGGGCGGCCATTGGCGCTGGCATCGGCCAGGGCGGCATCGAGCTGCGCCGGGGTGGTCAGGTTCTGCCACTGGCCGGGCGTCGAGCTGGGCGGCCCGGCGTGGCTGGAGGGTTCGGAGCGGCCCAGCGGGTGCAGCGGGTCGGATTCGCCGCGCAGGGCGCCGGCCCAGGCCGCCAGGGCGTAGACCAGGAACATCAGGCCCAGCAGCTGGGCGCCGCGTTGCAGCGGCGTCTTGTTCACCAGCTCCAGGGTGCCCAGGGCGATGGCCACGCCGCCGGCCAGGGCGCCCCACAGGGCCAGGCTCACCGGACCGGAGAGCACCCGCTCCAGCAGCCAGATGGCCACCGCCAGCAGCAGCACGCCGAAGAAGTTGCGCACGCCGGTCATCCAGGCCCCGGATTTCGGCAGCACGGCGCCGCCGCCGGCGCCGAAGATCACCAGCGGGGTGCCCATGCCCAGGCCCAGGGCGAACAGCAGCAGGCCGCCGCCCAGGGCGTCGCCGGTGCTGCCGATGTACAGCAGCAGGCCGGCCAGGGGCGCCGAGACGCAGGGCGAGACCAGCAGGCTGGAAAGCACGCCGAGGGTGGCCGCGCCGGCGATGGAGCCGCCGCGGGTGTCGGCCGCCATGCGGTCCAGGCGCTCGCGCAGGAAGCCCGGCAGGCGCAGTTCGAAGACGCCGAACATGGCGATGGCGAAGGCCACGAAGAAGGCCGCGAAGGGCACCAGCACCCAGGGCGACTGCAGCATCGCCTGCAGGTTGAGCCTGGCGCCGAACAGCCCCATGAGCGCGCCGAGCACGGCGTAGCACACCGCCATCGGCAGCACGTAGGCCAGCGACAGGGTGAAGCCGCGCATGCCGCCCGGGCGCCCGCGCAGCACCACGCCGGAGAGAATCGGCAGCATCGGCAGCACGCAGGGGGTGAAGGTCAGCGTCAGGCCGGCGAGGAAGGCGATCAGCAGGCCGCGGTCGAGCTTCTTGATCTTGCCGCTGCCTTCGCCCTTGAGCAGCGCCAGCAGGTCGTCGACCACCGCCGGCTCGCCGGAATCCACGGCGGCCCTGGCCGCGGCGGCGGGCTTGGCGCCGAGGCTGGCCTCGCCGCTGGCGGAGACCTGCACCTGGGCGGTTTCCGGGGCGTAGCACAGGCCCTTGTCGGCACAGCCCTGGTAGGTGACGGTGAGGCGGTAGGGCAGCTTCCGCGGGTTGTTCACCGGCACCCTGACGTCGGTGATGGCGTAGTAGACCTGGGAGTCGCCGAAGTAGTCGTCGTGGTGGGCCTTGCCCGGCGGCAGCTGCACCTCGCCGAGGCTGACCTCGGCCGGCTCGACCTGGAACTTCATGCGGTGGCGGTAGAGGTAGTAGCCCTCGGCGTTGACGAAGCGCAGCAACACCTGCTGGGCGTCGCTGTCCTCGACGCTCAGGTGGAAGGCCTCGGCCACCGGGAGGAACTTGCCGTCGGCCGGCGCCGTGGCGCCGAAGCCGGGGGCGGCGGGGGCCGGTTTGTCGAACAGGCCGGCCGTGGCGGGCAGGGCGACCAGGAACAGGAGCAGGGTCAGCAGGCGGCGCATGGAACTCTCGCGGGCTTTCTGGGTGGCGGCATGATAGCCGAATGCGCCCGGCCCCTGGCCACCCCGGCGGGGCCGGCTGTGACAAGACGTGAGCGACCGCACTGCGACCGGCGCGCGCCGCCGGGGTTCCCGGGCCTGCGGCAATCGGGCGCGCAAGTGCTTGCCGGCTGCGTCGAAATGCTTTTAGTAGGAGCGAGCTTGCTCGCTCCTACTAAAAGCCGTGCGTGTGGGCCGATGGGGGGCGGAGTCGCGATGGGTATCGCTTCGCTCAACCCATCCCACGGGGCGTCGTGGTTGAGTCTGGCGCGCTCTTCAAGGGCGCTTCGTGCCCATCACCGAGCGGGGCATGGCTAAGGTCAAGCGGCGGATAACCGCGAACGGTTATGCGCCCTACGCCGAGCCCACCCCCGGCGTAGGGCGGATAACGCCTACGGCGTTATCCGCCGATCCGCGGGATCAGGCGAACACCTCGACGCGGTTGCGTCCGCCGTGCTTGGCGCGGTACAGCGCCTCGTCGGCGCGCCGGGCCAGGACGGTGACGTCCTCGTCCCGGCCCAGCTGGGCGATGCCGCAGCTGAAGGTGCAGGCCAGGTCGGCGGGCTTGGCCGGGTAGCGGATCTCGGCGAAGCGCTGGCGGATTTCCTCCAGCACCTTGTGCGCCGCCGTGCTGTCGGTGTCCGGCAGCACCACGGCGAATTCCTCGCCGCCGTAGCGGCCGATGTGGTCGGTCTTGCGCAGGCGCTGCTTGAGGAACAGCGCCAGGCTCTTGATCACCCGGTCGCCCATGGGGTGGCCGTAGCTGTCGTTGACCTTCTTGAAGTGGTCGATGTCGAGCATGGCGAAGGTCAGCGGGCGGCCCTCGCGGCGCGAGCGGTAGCTGGCGTCTTCCAGCAACTGCAGGGTGTGGGTGTGGTTGTACAGCCCGGTGAGGCTGTCGCGCACCATGCGCGCCTTGAGGCTGCGCGCCCGCGCCGCGCGGTTGCGCACGGTGGCGATCAGGTGGCGCGGCTTGATCGGCTTGGTGAGGAAGTCGTCGCCGCCCTCGCTCATGGCGTCCAGCTGCTTGTCCAGGTCGTCCTCGGCCGACAGGTAGATGATCGGCACGCTGACGTGGCGCTCGTGCTGGCGGATCACCTTGGCCAGCTCGGTGCCCAGGCATTCGGGCATGTACATGTCGAGGATGATCAGGTCGGGCTGGAACTCGGCCAGCTCGGCCATCACCGACAGCGGCGCGGTGAGCGCGCGGGTGACGACGCCGGCGCCGTTGAGGACCATCTCGGTGTGCGCCGCCTGGGCCCGCGAGTCGTCGACGATGAGCACGCGGAAGGGGTCGTAGTGGGCGACGCGGGTGAGCAGCTCGATCTTCTCCAGCACCCCGGAGGCGTCCAGGGTGCCGCTGAAGAACTCCTGGCCACCGGCGCGGGCCGCGGCCAGGCGCGTCGGGGTGTCGGTTTCCTCGTGGCTGAAGAACAGCACCGGCAGCTTGTGCGTCAGGCCCGCCTGCACCTCCTCGGCCAGGGCCAGGCCGAGGCCTGCGCCAGCGAAGTCGACCTCCATCAGCAGCGCCGCCGGGTGGCGCTCGGCCATGGCTGCGCGGAAGGCCGCGGCGTTCTCGCACAACTGCGCGTGGACGCCGAAGAACTCCAACTGCTGGGCCAGGCGCTCGGCGCGCTCGGCGTCCTGCAGGGCCAGGTAGACCGGCTTGCGCAGCGGCGGCAGCTGGGTGTGCTCGAGCTGGTCGCCATGCCGCAGGCCGGTGCGCGACAGGCGCAGCATCAGCTGGGCGAACTCGTTGATCAGCTCGCTGGACAGGCGCCCGCGGTTTTCCGCCACGGCGTCCAGCCCGGCGCCGATGGCGGCGGCCAGCTGGGCGTGTTCGGCCTGCTCGAAGCGTTCGGCGTAGCGCTGCAGGCGCAGGGCGGCCTCGCGCAGGTCGAGCATGCCGCTGGCGGTCCATTCCGAGCGGCTCAGCTGCTGCCAGATCTCCAGCACGTGCCGGGCCTGGTGGATCACCCGCTGGGCGAAATGGTGTTTCAAGCGATCACGGGTCGGATCGTCGTGCTCGGTCATGGCGCGCTTCTTGTGGGGGCTGACGCGGTGGCGAGAGTCGCCGGAGCGATGATGGCATCATGCTACCATTTGCCGCTGGCAATTCCAGTGATGTCGGTCAAGGATCGCCACGCGTGCCATGCAGAGGGTAGGCTGCCCTTAGGGCGCCGACTGCGGCATGCTAGTGCGCCTGGATCGCGGCATCGTCCGGCACCTGTGGCGAGGCTGGCGGTCCAACCTCTTTCCGTTAGTCGAACCAAGGACTTTGCCATGTGGAACTGGAAGAATCGCGGCGGCTCGGTGCGCGAGCGCGTCGACGACAGGGTTGACGATGTGCGCGCCTACTTCGGCGGGCCCTGGCTGGCGCGCGTGGTGGGCGGGCTGCTGGGCGCCTACCTGGTGGTCGCCGGCCTGGTCGGCTGGTACTGGAGCCGCGAGCCGGACCTGTTCCCCGTGCAGCAACACGCCCAGCAGGCCGCCGAGCGCGCCGGGCGGCAGATGGTGGTGGGCTACACCACCGTGGAAACCCTCAAGGAAGTGGTCAGCACCGTGCTGAACAAGCCGGGCGGCTACCTGTCCAACGACATCTTCCCGCCGGGCCTGTGGCTGGACAACATGCCCAGCTGGGAATACGGCGTGCTGGTGCAGACCCGCGATCTGTCCCGCGCCCTGCGCAAGGACTTCGCCCGCTCGCAGTCGCAGTCCACCGAGGACGCCGACCTGGCCCGCGCCGAGCCGCGCTTCAACTTCGACAATAAAAGCTGGGCGCTGCCGTCCTCCGAGTCGGAGTACGCCGAGGGCATCAAGTCCCTGGACCGCTACCTGGCGCGGCTTTCCGCCGAGCAGCCGAGCGCGCAGTTCTATGCCCGCGCCGACAGCCTGAACAACTGGCTGGGCGACGTCTCCACCCGCCTGGGCTCGATGTCCCAGCGGCTCTCGGCCAGCGTCGGCCGGGTCAAGCTCAACACCAACATCAATGCCGCCGCGCCGCTGGCCCCCGGGCAGGCGCCGCAGGTCGACGAGGAACTGCAGGAAACCCCCTGGCTGCAGATCGACAACGTGTTCTACGAGGCCCGCGGCCAGGCCTGGGCGCTGTCGCACATCCTGCGCGCCATCGAGGTCGACTTCGCCGACGTGCTGGCGAAGAAGAACGCCACCGTCAGCGTGCGGCAGATCATCCGCGAGCTGGAAGCCACCCAGGAACCGCTGTGGAGCCCGATGGTGCTCAACGGCGGCGGCTTCGGCGTGCTGGCCAACCACTCGCTGGTGATGGCCAACTACATCTCCCGGGCCAACGCCGCGATCATCGATCTGCGGCAGCTGCTGGCGCAGGGCTGATGGACCTCGTCAGCGCCGCCGAGGCCGCCCACCGGCTGGCCTCGGACCGGGAACTGATCGCCTGGGTGGACGAGCGCGACCAGTTGCTGGGCGAGCTGCCGCGCGCCCAGCTGCGCGAGCGCGGGCTGATCGGCCGCGGCACCTTCATCCTGCTGTTCGACGGCGCCGGGCAGCTCTGCGTGCACCGCCGCAGCCTGAGCAAGGCGGTGTACCCGGGCTACTGGGACGCCGCCGCCGGCGGCATGGTCCAGGCCAGCGAGAGCTACGCCCTGTCGGCCCGCCGCGAGCTGGAGGAAGAACTGGGCGTGGCCGGCGTGGAGCTGCGCGAGCATGGCACCTTCTTCTTCGAC
This sequence comes from Pseudomonas sp. RW407, assembly GCF_003176655.1. Taxonomy (NCBI): domain Bacteria; kingdom Pseudomonadati; phylum Pseudomonadota; class Gammaproteobacteria; order Pseudomonadales; family Pseudomonadaceae; genus Pseudomonas; species Pseudomonas sp. RW407. Next base: position 491,252 of record NZ_QGSL01000107.1, read on the forward strand.
GAGCCGGGTAATCGGTTGTGGTGCGCGGTGTTCTCCGCCACCTGGGACGGGCCGCTGAAGCTGCAGCCGGAAGAGGTGCTGGAGGCGCGCTTCGTCGCGCCGGGGGTGGCTTTGGAGGAGGCTGGTGCCGGGGCTTTGTACTGTCCGGACTCTTTGCAGGCTTTGAGGCTTTATTTGGCTTCTTGAGCGGCAGGCGGCAGGCGGCAGGCTGCAAGCGGAAAGCTGAAGAGCCCCTCACCCCGGCCCTCCCCCGCAAGCGGGAGAGGGCCGGGGTGAGGGTGCTTTTTGAGGGTGCCATGGGGGCATGTCGCCAATCCGCCGATCAATGACGCATTTCCACTCTTAGCATTTGCCTCCAATGCTGGTAAATTGCGCGACCTTTCCGCCCGGGTCCTCCGGCGGGAATGCGCAGCCCCTGCCTGAGTGGGGCGTCGCGGTCGGCGCCAGCCGATCATTCGTTGACCTGGCCCTTAGAGGCCAATCCTGGGGAAAACGCCCGGTGGTCAAGAAAGCATCCTCCCTGTCCGCCCTCGGCGGGCTCGTCTACTCCACCGATGCGGGCCGGCATTGCCCGGACTGCAAGCAGCCCATTGGCGCCTGCACCTGCAAGCAGTCCGTGGTCCCGGCCGGCGATGGCATCGCCCGCGTGCGCCGCGAGACCAAGGGCCGCGGCGGCAAGACCGTGACCACGGTCAGCGGCGTGCCCCTGGCCGAAGATGCCCTCAAGGAACTGGCCAGCGCGCTGAAGAAGCGTTGCGGCACCGGCGGCGCGCTGAAGGACGGCATCATCGAGATCCAGGGCGACCACGTCGAGCTGCTCCTCGAAGAGTTGGCCAAGCGCGGCTTCAAGGCTAAGAAATCCGGCGGCTGATTCGTCTCTCCCCTGCAGGGAACGGGTTAGGCAGCGGCGCACGGCGCCGGCATGCCGGCCAGCCCGTTCCCTAGATGGGAGATGCGCCGCGCTCGCGAGTTCGCCACGCTTTCCTAAACTACCGCCAGAGATGGCGGTCAACACGGCAACGTCATACCCGACGTATAGGCTTGTTGCGTCCGCGCGCTACCCGCGCCGGGCGCTCGACTTTCTTTTCAGGAGACACCCGCGCATGGCCGCAAGACGGACCCGCAAAGACGACGGCAGCAACTGGACGGTGGCGGACAGCCGCAGCATCTACGGTATCCGCCATTGGGGCGCCGGCTATTTCGCGATCAACGACGCCGGCAACGTCGAGGTGCGCCCGCAGGGTGCCGACGCCCAGCCGATCGACCTGCACGCGCTGGTCGGCCAGTTGCGCGAGGCGGGCCTGTCGCTGCCGCTGCTGGTGCGCTTCCCGGACATCCTGCAGGACCGCGTGCGCAAGCTGACCGGCGCCTTCGACGCCAACATCGCGCGCCTGGAGTACGGCAGCCGCTACACCGCGCTGTACCCGATCAAGGTCAACCAGCAGGAAGCGGTGGTGGAAAGCATCATCGCCACGCAGAACGTCTCCATTGGCCTTGAGGCCGGTTCCAAGCCCGAGCTGATGGCGGTGCTGGCGCTGGCGCCCAAGGGCGGGACCATCGTCTGCAACGGCTACAAGGACCGCGAGTTCATCAAGCTGGCGCTGATGGGGCAGAAGCTCGGGCACAATGTCTTCATCGTCATCGAGAAGGAGTCCGAGGTGCAGCTGGTGATCGAGGAGGCCGAGCACGTCGGCGTGCTGCCGCAGGTCGGTCTGCGCGTGCGGCTGTCCTCGCTGGCGTCCTCGAAGTGGGCCGACACCGGCGGCGAGAAGGCCAAGTTCGGCCTGTCCGCCGCGCAGCTGCTGTCGGTGGTCGAGCGCTTCCGCAAGGCCGGCCTGGACCAGGGCGTGCGCCTGCTGCACTTCCACATGGGCTCGCAGATCGCCAACCTGGCCGACTACCAGCACGGCTTCAAGGAAGCCATCCGCTACTACGGCGAACTGCGCGCCCTCGGCCTGCCGGTGGACCACGTGGACGTCGGCGGCGGCCTGGGCGTGGACTACGACGGCACCCACTCGCGCAACGCAAGCTCGATCAACTACGACATCGACGACTACGCCGGCGTGGTGGTGGGCATGCTCAAGGAGTTCTGCGACGCCCAGGGCCTGCCGCACCCGCACATCTTCTCCGAGAGCGGCCGCGCGCTGACCGCGCACCACGCGGTGCTGATCACCCAGGTCACCGACGTCGAGCGGCACAACGACGAGCTGCCGAAGATCACCGACCGCGCCGAGCAGCCGGAGATCGTCCAGTACCTGGCCGACCTGCTGGGCCCGACCGACGCCGAGATGGTCACCGAGACCTACTGGCGCGCCACCCACTACATGAGCGACGCCGCCAGCCAGTACGCCGAGGGCAAGATCAGCCTGGCCCAGAAGGCCCTGGCCGAGCAGTGCTACTTCGCCATCTGCCGGCGCCTGCACAACCAGCTCAAGGCCCGCCAGCGCTCGCACCGCCAGGTGCTCGACGAGCTCAACGACAAGCTCGCCGACAAGTACATCTGCAACTTCTCGGTATTCCAGAGCCTGCCCGACACCTGGGCCATCGGCCAGGTGCTGCCGATCCTGCCGATCCACCGCCTGGGCGAGGAGCCGGACCGCCGCGCGGTGCTGCAGGACCTGACCTGCGACTCCGACGGCAAGATCACCCAGTACGTCGACGAGCAGAGCATCGAGACCAGCCTGCCGGTGCACGACGTGAAGGAAGGCGAGGACTACCTGATCGGCGTGTTCCTGGTCGGCGCCTACCAGGAAATCCTCGGCGACATGCACAACCTGTTCGGCGACACCGACTCGGTGAACGTCTACCAGGACGCCGACGGCAGCTTCCACCACGCCGGCATCGAGACCCACGACACCATCGAGGACATGCTGCGCTACGTGCACCTGTCGCCCGAGGAACTGATGACCCACTACCGCGACAAGGTGGCCGGGGCCAAGCTCACCGCCCGCGAGCGCACCCAGTTCCTCGACGCGCTGCGCCTGGGGCTGACGCGCTCGGCGTACCTGTCGTCCTGACGGTGTTCCTAGTAGGAACGGTAGGTGGGGCAGCGTAGGAGCGGACTCTGTCCGCGATTTCGTAGGGCGAATAACCGTTCGCGGTTATCCGCCGATTGACCTTGGCCATAGGCGCGCACTGGATTCAACCTCGGAGCCGCTTCCGGGCTGGCCTGGGGTCTGGCCTGGGGTGTCCAGCCCAGCCGTGGCGCGTGGGATAAGTGAGGTGTAGCGGCGTATAACCGCGAACGGTTATACGCCCTACGTTTCCATTACCCCCGCCACGCGCCTGGCCAATTCGGTTGCCTGCCGCTCGTCTTTTACATTGGTGAAACTCATCACCAGTGCCGGTTCGCGCTTCGCCTCTACGCACCAATTGTTCAACGCCTGTAAGCCCAGGCCGGCTTCCCGGGCGCGGGCGGCGATGGCCTTGTCGTCGCCGTCGATGCGGCCGATCAGGTGCAGGCCGCCGGGCAGCTCGGCGAAGCGCATGCGTTCGCCCAGGCGCCGCTCCAGCGCGCTGCGCAGCAACTGCCGGCGCTGCGCGTAGAGCGTGCGGGTGCGCTTGAGGTGGCGGGCGAAGTGGCCCTCGCTGATGAAATCGCACAGCGTCGCCTGCTGCAGCTCGGCGCAGCCGTTGGCGAAGGTCTGCTGGCTGCGCACGAAGCGCGCCAGCAGCGCTTCGGGCACCACCAGGTAGCCCAGGCGCAGGGCCGGGAACAGCACCTTGCTGAAGGTCCCGGCGTAGAGCACGCGGCCCTGGCGGTCGAGGCTCTTCAGCGCCGGCAGCGGGAAGCCGGCGTAGCGGTACTCGCTGTCGTAGTCGTCCTCGACTATCCAGGCCCCGGCCTGGGCCGCCCAGTCCAGCAAGGCCAGGCGCCGCGGCAGGCTCAGGGCCACGCCGGTGGGGCTCTGCTGCGAAGGGGTGACCAGGGCGAAGCGGGCGTCCGGCGCACGGCGCAGGCCTTCCTCCACGCACAGGCCGTCGGCGTCCACCGGCACCGCCACCGGTGCTGCGCCGGACGCGGCCATCAGCTGGCGCCCGCGCGGGTAGCCGGGGTCCTCGTGCCAGACGGCATCGCCTGGCTGCAGCAAGGTGCGGCTGATGAGGTCCAGCGCGCCCTGGTAGCCGGCGCAGATCAGCACCTGCGCCGGCTCGCAGGCGATGCCGCGGGACACGTTGAGGTAACCGGCCAGCGCCTCGCGCAGTGGCGCGTAGCCGCAGGGATCGGGGTAGGCCAGCTCGACACTGGTGCCATGGCGCAGGCGGCGCCCGGCCAGGCGCGACCAGAGCGAGCGGGGGAAGGCGTCCAGCGCCGGCAGGCCGAGCTGCAGCGGCAGCACCTGCGGGCCGTGGGCGATCAGCCCGGGGAACACCTGCTCGGCCTGGGGCGCCAGGCGCGCCGGGCGTTCGGCGCTGCGCCCGGCCAGTTGCGGCGACACCACGGTGCCCGCCGGGCCGCGGGCCAGCAGGTAGCCTTCGCTGGTCAGCAACTGGTAGGCCAGTTCCACGGTGCCGCGGGCCACGCCCAGCTCGCTGGCCAGGCCGCGCACCGGCGGCACCCGCTCGCCCGGGCGCAGGGTGCCGCGGGCGATGGCCTCGCGGATGCGCTCGTAGAGCTGGCGGTAGATCGGCTGCGCCAGGCTTGGGTCCAGGCGCAGGGCGAGGGGCTCGGTCATGGCCTGGTTCGCTGCGGGCATTGGGGATAAATGACTATGCCATGACGCGGATCAGCCGTCGCGAGCGGACGACTGCCGCGCCAGCGGCTAGGCTTGCAGTTCCAGACCCGGGAGCAGCAAGGCGATGGATTTCAAGGATTACTACGCGGCGCTGGGCGTGGCGCCGGACGCCGACGAGAAGGCGATCAAGACCGCCTACCGCAAACTGGCGCGCAAGTACCACCCCGACGTCAGCAAGGAACCGGACGCCGAAGCGCATTTCAAGGAAGTCTCCGAGGCCTACGAGGTGCTCAAGAGCCCCGAGAAGCGCGCCGAGTACGACCAGTTGCGCCAGTACCAGCAGGGCGGCCATTTCGAGGCACCGCCGGGCTGGCAGCCGTCCGGCGGCTTCGAGGGCGCCGAGCATTTCCAGGAGCAGGACTTCTCCGACTTCTTCGAATCGATCTTCGGTGCCCATGCCGGCCCGCAGGCCCATCGCCGGCGGGAAAGGCGCGGCCGCGACATCGAGCTGGAGGTGCCGCTGTTCCTCGAGGAGAGCCAGTCCGGCGAGCCGCAGCCGATCCGCTTCAGCCTGCCCAGCTACGACGAGCAGGGCCGGCGCCTGCCCGACGTGGAGAAGACGCTGAAGGTGCGCATCCCGCCCGGCGTGGTGGATGGCGAGCGCATCCGCCTGAAGGGGCAGGGCGCGGCGGGGCTGGGCGGCGCGCCGGCCGGCGACCTCTACCTGATCATCCGCCTGGCGCCGCACCCGCTGTTCGACGTCGACGGCCGCGACCTCGTCCTCGGCGTACCGCTGGCGCCCTGGGAAGCGGCGCTGGGGGCGAAGATCGAGGTGCCGACGCTGAACGGCCGCATCGCCCTGGGCGTGCCGCCGGGCAGCCAGAACGGCCAGCGCCTGCGCATCCGCGGCAAGGGCCTGGCCGGCAAGGGCGGGGACGCCGCCGGCGACCTCTACGCGGTGCTCAAGGTGGTGATGCCCAAGGGCGCGCCCGAGGGCGAGACGCGCAAGCACTGGGAAGAACTGGCCGCCCGCGCGGCCTTCGATCCACGCAGCCAGTGGGGTAAACGGCCATGAGCGAGATACTGCTGAGCCTGGAGCTGGAAGAGCTCTGCGAGGGCGCGCGGTTGCCGCGCGAGACGCTGCTGGAGATAGTCGAGGTGGGCATCGTCGAGCCCCTGGAGCGGCGTGGCGACACCTGGCTGTTCAGCGTCGAGTCGCTGACCCTGGTGCGCCGCGCGGTACGCCTGCAGCGCGAGTTCGAGGTGGACTGGCCGGGCATCGCCCTGGCCTTGCGCCTGCTCGACGAGGTGGAGCAACTGCGCACCGACAACGCCCGCCTGCGCCAGCGCCTGGCGCGTTACGAGGAAGATTGAAGGGGCGGGGAGGCCGCCCCGCCCCACATTCCCCATGTAGGAACGGGAGGCGCGGTATTCCTCCCCGTAGGAGCGGACCTTGTCCGCGATAGCCGGACGTATCGGCGCGGATCGCGGATGAGATCCGCTCCTACGCTGCCCCACCCGCGCCATTCAAATGTAGGAGCGCGCCCTACGCGCGAATCGCGGGCAGGGCCCGCTCCTACAGGTTGCCGGGAGGCGCGGTATTCTTCCCCGTAGGAGCGGACCTTGTCTGCGATAGCCGGACGTATCGGCGCGGATCGCGGATGAGATCCGCTCCTACGCTGCCCCACCCGCGCCATTCAAATGTAGGAGCGCGCCCTGCGCGCGAATCGCGGGCAGGGCCCCTACAATTCGCGATTCAGGCCCCGGCGATCTTCTCCACCCAGCGGGCATAGCTGTCGATGATGGTCTGCAGGAAGGGCCCGACCTGGTCGTTGGCCTTGCCGGCGGCGTCGAAGAAGTTGCCGGCGCCGCCCAGGTAGGTTTCCGGCTGCTGCATGCAGGGCACGTCGAGGAACACCAGCGACTGGCGCAGCGCGTGGTTGGCGCCGAAGCCGCCGATGGCCCCCGGCGAGACGCTGACCACCCCGCCCGGCTTGCCGCCCCAGGCGCTCTTGCCATAGGGGCGCGAACCCACGTCGATGGCGTTCTTCAGCGCCCCCGGCACCGAGCGGTTGTATTCCGGGGTGACGAACAGCACCGCGTCGGCGCGGCGGATGCGCTCGCGGAAGGGCGCATAGCTGGCCGGGGCGTTGTCGCCGTCCAGGTCCTCGTTGTACAGCGGCAGCTGGCCGATCTCGACGATCTCCAGCTTCAGGTTCGCCGGAGCCCGCTCGGCCAGGGCCAGGGCCACCTTGCGGTTGAGGGATTCCTTGCGCAGGCTGCCGACCAGCACGGCGACGTCGAAGACTTTGCTCATGGTGTTTCCTTGTTGCGAGGGGAGTCGGGAACCTTCGTTATAGACGAGAAATGTGGCATTCGCGGGGGCGCTGCGCGGATCGGTCGCGCGAGCATGTCCCAGTCTGTTGATCGATTCTTGGCTCTGTCGACTGTGCCATGGCGCACCTAGAGTGGCCCCATCCACCCCCAGACGAGATGCGGACATGTGCACGAGAATCTTCTTCGCCGGCGCCACCGGCGCCGTGGGCAGGCGCCTGCTGCCCCTGCTGCTGGCGCGCGGCTACCGGGTGCTGGCGAGCAGCCGTGACCCGGCCCGGGCCGAGGCCCTGCGCGCGGCCGGCGCCGAGGCCTTGGTGCTGGACATCTTCGATGGCGCGGCGCTGGAGAGTGCCATGCTGGAGTTCCGCCCGCAGTGGGTGATGCACCAGCTCACCGACCTGCCGCCAGGCCTGGACCCGGCGCGCATGGCCGAGGCCACGCCGCGCAACGCCCGGGTGCGCCGCGAAGGCACCGCCAACCTGGTGGCCGCGGCCCGCGCCGCCGGGGCCCGGCGCCTGGTGGCGCAGAGCATCGCCTGGGCCTATGCGCCGGGGCCCTTGCCGCACCACGAGCGGCAGCCGCTGGACCTGGCGGCCGATGGCCCCCGCGCCATCAGCGTCGGCGGCGTCGCCGCGCTGGAGAACGCCGTGCTCGGCGCCGCGCCCCTGGAAGGCCTGGTGCTGCGCTACGGGCGCCTGTACGGCCCGGGCACCGGCTTCGACGAACCCGACCCGCGCCTGGCCCTGCACGTCGACGACGCCGCCCGCGCCGCGTTGCTGGCGCTGGAGTGGGGCGCACCCGGGTGCTACAACCTGGCCGAGCAGGACGGCGAAGTCAGCACCGCACTGGCGCGCCACCGGCTCGGCTGGCAACCGGGCTTTCGCCTGGAGGCCCACGCCATGACCCAAGGAGAAACCCCATGACCCCGCTCACCCCCTTCGCGCCGCAGCAGTTGCAGGCCTGCCTGGCGCGCCTGGGCCTGCCGCCGCAGGCGCCGGCCGCGACCCTGGAGACGCTCGAGCGCCTGGTCGACGCCGCGCTGCACCACCTGCCCTTCGAGAACCTCGACGTGCTGCTGGAGCGGCCCGTCGCCATCGAGCCGGAGGCGGTTTTCGCCAAGGTCGTCGAGGGCGGCCGCGGCGGCTACTGCTTCGAGCTGAACAGCCTGTTCGCGCGCCTGCTGGTCAGCCTCGGCTACCGCGTCAGCCTGCTGGTGGCGCGGGTGCGCTGGGGCATGCCGGCGGAGGTCGAGCGCACCCAGCAGAGCCACCTGCTGCTGCGCATCGAGCTGGAGGAGGGGCCCTACCTGGCGGACGTCGGCTTCGGCGGCGCCAACCCGTCACGGCCGCTGCCGCTGGTGATCGGCGAGGAACTGCCCGGCGGCTGGCGCATCGCGCCCCACGACGGCGACGAACTGGAGCTGGCGCTGCACACCGCCAGCGGCTGGCAGGCGCTGTACCGCTTCACCTTGCAACCGCAGTACTGGGTCGATTACCTGCCGCGCAACTGGTACACCTCGACCCATCCCGACAGTGTGTTCCGCAAGAGCCTGCGGGTGGCGCTCAGCGAGGGCGGCATGCGCCTGACCCTGCTCGACGGCCAGTTCGGCTGGCGCGATGCCCGGGGCAACGCCGAGCAGCGGCGCATCCTCGACGTCGACGAGCTGATCGAGGTGCTGCGCGGGCGCTTCCATCTGCGCCTGCCGCCGGCCACCGGCGAGGCGCTGCGCGAGCGCCTGGCGCGGCTGCTCTAGCTACCGGTCATGCCGATGCCGTGGGCCATCAGGCTGGCCAGCAGCGGCAGGATCAGCATCGCCAGCAGCTCGATGCGGATCACCAGGGTCACCCGCCGGCCCTGGGCCTCGCCGACCTGCGGGGCCTGGCCGGCCTTGAGCGCGTTGCGCCAGTTGAGGAAGGTCATGGTCGGGTAGATGGACAGCAGCGCCACCAGCACGAACAGGCCGACCAGGGCATGGAAGGCGGCGTTGTGCAGGTAGTAGTCCAGGCCCTTGGCGAACCACAGGGTGCGGGCGATGCCGCTGAGCAGCACGACGCCGGCGCTGGCGCCGTAGGCCAGGTCGATGATCACCAGGCTGCGGGCGCGCTTGGCGTCCAGCGGCAGCTGGAACAGGCGGTGCTCCAGCACCAGCAGGGCGAACATCACGAAGATGGAGACGAAGTGCAGGTAGGCAACCAGGGCTGAGGCCATGTCGTGGGGTCCTTGTCAGGCATGGGCCGTGGTCGCGGCCACGGCTTCGTTGTCATAGGCGCGATCGCGAATGCGCCGCCTCGCACTGTAGAGCGCGGCGGCGGCGCCTGCCAGTCAGGTGGAGGGCACGCCCACCCAGGCGTTGCGGCGCGTCAGCCGCCAGGCGTAGAGGGCCAGGATCAGCCCGCGCAGCAGCATGAAGCACAGGAACGCCAGCCACAGCCCGTGGTTGCCCAGCGGCTGCAGCAGCCAGCCCAGCGGCAGGCTCACGGCGCAGGCCAGGAGCATGGCGTTGCGCATCTCGCGGGCGCGGGTGGCGCCGATGAACAGGCCGTCGAGCAGGTAGCTCCACATGCCGATCAGCGGCAGCACGGCGAGGTAGGGCAGGTACTGGTCGGCCACCGCGCGCACCTCGGGGATGTCGCTCTGCAGGGCGATGAACAGGTGCCCGGCGCTGCCGAAGAACAGCACGAAGGCCAGGCTGGCCAGCAGCGACCAGCCGCAGGCGACCACCAGCGAGCGGCGCAGCGTGCGGCGGTCGCCGCTGCCGATGGCATGGCCGCACAGGGCCTCCACCGCGTGGGCCAGGCCGTCGAGGGCGTAGGAGGTGATCATCAGGCCGTTGAGCAGCAGGGCGTTGGCCGCCACCGTGGCGTCGCCCAGGCGCGCGCCCTGCACGGTCACCAGGAAGAACACACCCTGCAGCGCCAGGCTGCGGATGAAGATGTCGCGGTTGACCATCAGCAGCGGCGCCCAGCTGGCCCAGCGGCGCAGACGGCGCCAGTCCGGCACCCCGGGGAAGCGCCCCAGCGCGCCGCGGGCCAGCCACAGGCCGAGCAGTGCGCCGCTCCACTCGGCGATCACCGAGGCCTGCGCGGCGCCGGCCACGCCCCAGCCCAGGCCGAGCACGAAGAGCAGTTCCAGGGCGATGTTCACCAGGTTGGTGGTCAGCAGGATGGCCAGCGGCCCGCGGGCGTTCTGCGTGCCCAGCAGCCAGCCGATCAGCGCATAGCTGGCCAGGGCCGCGGGCAGGCCGAACAGGCGGATGTGGAAGAACTGCCGGGCCAGGCCGTCGAGTTCCGGCGAGGCGTTCATCAGGCCCATGGCCGCGGGCGTCAGCGGCACCGCCAGCAGGCCCAGCAGCAAGGCCAGGCCCATCGCCAGCAGCAGGCCCTGGCCGAGGATGCGCCGCAGCGCGCCGCCGTCGTCGCGCCCGGCGGCCTGGGCGGCGAAGCCGGTGGTGCCCATGCGCAGGAAGCCGAGCACGCCCACCAGCAGGGTGTACAGGCTGCCGCCCACGGCCACGGCGCCCAGCTGGTGGGCATGGGGCAGGTGGCCGATGACCGCGCTGTCGACCAGGGTCACCAGCGGCACGGATACGTTGGACAGGATCATCGGCGCGGCCAGCGCCCAGACCCGCCGGTGGGTCGGGCGATCGCGCCAGGCGTCGCTCAGTGGGTTCATGCAGGGCTCCGGAACAGCGCCGCAGTATAGCGGGGCCGCGGCGCCCGCGGTCCTACACCTGCTTCTTGCGGTAGGCGCAGTAGCCCGGGCGCGGGCCCACCTGCGGGTGGTTGCGGCAGGTGTCCGGGCGCTTGGCGTAGACGGTGCACAGGCGCGTCTTGCGGTCCAGGTACAGGCAATCGCCGTTGCTGCTGCGGGTGAGGGTGAAGATGCCGCTCTTCTGGTTGAAGCGCTCGATCAGGCCTTCCTTGCTCAGGCGCTTGGCGATGTTCTTCGCCGGCTCCTCGCGCTCGAACTCGTCCACCACGCCCAGGCGGATGAGGTCGCCGATGCGCACTTCCACCGGCATGGTGCAGCAGCTGGCATGGCAGTCGCGGCACAGGCCCGAGCTGTACTTGGCCCAGGTTTCCAGGCGGTCGAGGTCGGCGTCGGCGATCAGCGGCGGTTTTCTCATGGCGGCGGCACGGTGCGTTGCGGGGCGCGCAATCATAGTGACCTCGACGGCGGATTGCGCGCGCTTTCGACGAAATGGCGCTCAGCCCTTGCGGATCAGCCAGATGCCCACGCCGATGGCGGCCAGGCCGGCGAGCTTCATGGCGCTGACCGGGTTCTCCTTGAAGCCGGCCCAGCCGAAGTGGTCCAGGCTCATGGCCATGCCCAGCTGGCCGGCCAGCACCAGCACCATGAACAGCAGGGCGCCCACCCGCGGCGCGGCGAAGGCGGCGATGAAGATGAAGAACATGCCGAGGAAGCCGCCGCACCAGTGCCACCAGTGCAAAGAGCGCAGCGCCTGCAGGGCGGGGAACTCGCGGTTGGCCAGGGTCAGCACCAGCAGGCCGAGGGTGCCGACGAAGAAGGAGATCAGCGCGGCGGCCAGCACGCTGGACACCTGCTTGGCCAACTGGCCGTTGATGCCCGCCTGCAGCGGCAGGCAGGCGCCGGCGATCAGCGGCAGGACGAACATCCACCAGGGCGGCGTGGGCATGGGGTACTCCTTGGCAGTCGAAGCGAAAAGAACAGCCGGCTAGTATGCACCAGACCGGAGCAACGCTCCCGCCTCGCTGGAGAGAAACCATGGGCACCTTCGCTTCCCGCACCCTGGCCGTGCGCATCGAGCGCCCCTGGCAGGTGGCCTACGACTTCCTCGCCGAACCGCGCAACTTCCCGCGCTGGGCCTCGGGCCTGTGCAGCGCCATCGAGCCGCTGGACGATGATCACTGGCTGGCGCAGACGCCGCAGGGGGCGCTGCGGGTGCACTTCTCGCCACGCAACCCGTTCGGCGTGCTGGACCACGACGTGCTGCCGGACGACGCGCCACCGGTGCACATCCCCCTGCGCCTGATCGCCAACGGCGACGGCTGCGAACTGCTGCTGACCCTGCTGCGCCAGCCGGCGATGGACGACGCCACCTTCGCGCGCGACGCGCAGTGGGTGGAAAAGGACCTGGGGGCGATCAAGGCGCTGCTGGAGTCCGAGGAGCTACCCTGGCCGATGGGGTGGTCGCCGTGACCGGGTTGGTGCTTCGAGGTTGAACGCCGTGCATGCCTGGGGCCAAGGTCAGGCGGCGTATAACCGCGAACGGTTATACGCCCTACGCCACTTGTAGGCGTCGCTGCTTTTCGTAGGAGCGAGCTTGCTCGCGAATGGGGTTTTCCGGTTGCTCTTGAGCTGGGTTTGAGCACGTTCCCTCTCCCCAGCCCTCTCCCTGAAGGGAGAGGGGGCTTGTCCGTGCCGGCGGGGAATAAGGTTTTAACCGGGAAACATGGAGGTGTTTTCGGCTGACTCAGGACTAATCAAGCACGCCGAACGGTCCCCTCTCCCTTCAGGGAGAGGGTTAGGGAGAGGGCGCTCTTCGGAACCGCACCAAGCCCCCCAACGAAACACACCCCCTCACAACCGCGCCGCCAACTCCGCCCCCTCGCGTATCGCCCGCTTGGCGTCCAGCTCCCGCGCCAGGCGGGCGCCGCCGATGATGTGGTGGCGTAGGTTCTCCGCGGCCTGGGTGGGTTGCAGTTCCAGCAGCGGTTCCTGGCCGGCGCAGATCACCACGTTGTCCACCTCCAGGCACTGCTCGCGGCCTTCCACGCGGATGTGCAGGCCGGCGTCGTCGATGCGCAGGTATTCCACGCCGCCCAGCATCCGCACCTGGTGGTGTTTCAGGTGGGCGCGGTGCACCCAGCCGCTGGTCTTGCCCAGGCCGGCGCCGGGCGTGCCCGGCTTGCGCTGCAGCAGCCACAGCTGGCGCTTCGGCTCGGCCGGGGTGGGTTGGCGCAGGCCGCCGGGGGTGCTGTTGTCCAGGTCGATGCCCCATTCGCCCAGCCACTGGCCCAGCGGCTGCGGGCCTTCGCCCTCGGCGAGCAGGTAGCTGGCGACGTCGAAGCCGATGCCGCCGGCGCCGATCAGCGCCACCCGCCTGCCCACCGGCGCGCCCTTCAGCACGTCCAGGTAGCCGAGCACCCTGGGATGGCCGATGCCCGGCAGCTTCAGTGCCCGCGGGCGGATGCCGGTGGCGACTATCACCTCGTCGAACTGCCCCTGCAGCTCGCCGCGGGCGATGCGCCGGTTCAGTTGCAGGTCCACGCCCAGCTCGGCCAGGCGCCCGGCGAAGTAGCGCAGGGTTTCGCCGAACTCTTCCTTGCCGGGGATGCGCCTGGCCAGGTTGAACTGCCCGCCGATCTCGCCGCTGGCCTCGAACAGGCTGACGCGGTGGCCGCGCTCGGCCGCCACGCAGGCCGCCGAGAGCCCGGCCGGCCCCGCGCCTATCACGGCGATGCGCTTGGGCTGGCGCACCTTGCGGTAGCGCAGCTCGGTCTCGTGGGCGGCGCGCGGGTTGACCAGGCAACTGGCGCGGCGGTTGGCGAAGGCATGGTCGAGGCAGGCCTGGTTGCAGGCGATGCAGGTGTTGATGCGCCCGGGCTGGCCGGCGGCGGCCTTCTGCACGAACTGCGGGTCGGCCAGCAGCGGCCGGGCCAGGGAGACCAGGTCGGCCTGGCCGCTGGCGAGCAGCGCCTCGGCCACTTCCGGGGTGTTGATGCGGTTGCTGGCGATCAGCGGGATGCGCAGTTCGCGGCGCAGGCGCGCGGTCACCTCGGCGAAGGCCGCCCGCGGCACCGAGGTGACGATGGTCGGCACCCGCGACTCGTGCCAGCCGAAGCCGCTGTTGAGCACATCGACGCCGGCCTCCTGCAGCGCCAACGCCACCTGGCGCACCTCGTCCCAGGTGTTGCCGCCTTCCACCAGGTCGAGCAGCGACAGGCGGAAGCCGATGACGAAGCGCTCGCCCAGCGCGCGGCGGATGCGCCGGACGATCTCCAGCGGCAGGCGCGTGCGGTTCTCCAGGCTGCCGCCCCAGCGGTCGCGGCGGCGGTTGCCGCGCGGGCAGAGGAACTGGTTCAGCAGGTAGCCTTCGCTGCCCATGATCTCCACGCCGTCGTAGCCGGCGGCGCGGGCCAGGCGCGCGCAGCGGCTGAAGGCGGCGATGGTGCGGGCGATGCCGCGCTCGGACAGCTCGCGCGGGGCGAACCAGCTGATCGGCGACTTGAGCGCCGAGGCCGAGACCACCAGCGGGTGGTAGCCGTAGCGCCCGGCGTGGAGGATCTGCAGCAGGATGCGCCCGCCCTCGGCGTGCACCGCCCGGGTCAGGCGGCGGTGCGCCGGCACCTGCAGGCTGCTGGTGAGGTCGCTGCCCAGCGGCAGCAGCCAGCCCTCGCGGTTGGGCGCGAAGCCGCCGGTGACGATCAGCCCCACGCCGCCGCGGGCGCGCTCGCGGTAGTAGGCGGCGAGCTTGCCGAAGTCCCACAGGCGGTCCTCCAGGCCGGTGTGCATGGAGCCCATCACCACGCGGTTGCGCAGGTGCAGCGGGCCGATCTGCAGCGGGGCGAGCAGGTGGGGGTAGGGGCTGGCGTCGGTGGCGTGCATGCTGGCCTCATCGGCAGGGCGATGACGGCACCATAGGAAGTTGCGCGGCGCCGGTGAACGGCCCGGCTGACGGCCGCGCCGGGCATTTGGGCCAAGCCGCCGCGCTTGACAGCCGGCGTGGCGGGCACACACTGGAAAGAGCGGGAAGGCAGCTTTCGCCATCCCCGGTTCCTTGACCGGCTTCCGCGGGAGGTTGTCATGAACGGCACAAGAAGAAAGCACCTGCGGCACTACCGCCACTACCTGCTCGCCGCGCTGCTGGGCCTGCTCCTGCTGGGCCTGCACGAGACCGTCAACCAGGACCTGCAGCCCTCCTGCCTGGGCGACGACGGCCAATTGATCTGTTCCTACCCCTCGCGTACCGATTTGCAGGTACTGCTTTATTTCCGCTGAGCAGGCCTGCGCGGGCTGACGTGGGTCAGGGAAGCGGCTCGGCCTTTTCAGGCAGAGTGCTCGGCCGCGCCTGCTGGCGCTGCCTGGCGCAATGCGTCAGGTTGGCTATCTTTTAATCAGAGGCGCCTGGCCAGGTACTGGGCGCCCTTTGCCTGATCAGGAGACGCACGATGGACATGAACCGTCGGCAATTCTTCAAGGTCGCCGCCGTCGGCCTTGGAGGATCCAGCCTTGCGGCCCTCGGCATGGCGCCACCGGAAGCCTTCGCCGAACAGATTCGCCACTTCAAGCTCGAACGCACCACCGAGACCCGCAACACCTGCACCTACTGCTCGGTAGGCTGCGGCATCCTCATGTACAGCCAGGGGGATGCGGCCAAGAACGTCACCCAGAACATCATCCACATCGAGGGCGACGGCGACCATCCGGTCAACCGCGGCACCCTCTGCCCGAAGGGCGCGGGCCTGCTCGACTTCGTCCACAGCCCCAACCGCCTGAAGTACCCGCAGATCCGCGAGCCGGGTTCCAGTGAATGGAAGCGCATCGAATGGGACGAGGCGCTGGACCGCATCGCCCGGCTGATGAAGGACGACCGCGACGCCAACTTCATCGAGAAGAACGCCCAGGGCCAGACGGTGAACCGCTGGCTGACCACCGGCTTCCTGGCCGCCTCGGCGTCTTCCAACGAAGCCGGCTACATCACCCACAAGGTGGTGCGCTCCCTCGGCATCCTGGGGTTCGATAACCAAGCGCGTGTCTGACACGGCCCGACGGTGGCAAGTCTTGCCCCGACGTTTGGCCGTGGAGCCATGACCAACCACTGGACCGACATCAAGAATGCCGATCTGATCCTCATCATGGGCGGCAACGCGGCCGAGGCGCACCCCTGCGGCTTCAAGTGGGTGACCGAAGCCAAGGCGCACAACAAGGCGCGCCTGCTGGTGGTGGACCCGCGCTTCACCCGCTCGGCCTCGGTGGCCGACTACTACGCGCCCATCCGCACGGGGACGGACATCGCCTTCCTCGGCGGGCTGATCAGCTACCTGATCGAAAACGGCAAGTACCAGAAGGAATACGTCGAGCACTACACCGACGCGGCCTTCATCGTGCAGGAAGGCTTCGGCTTCGAGGACGGCCTGTTCAACGGCTACGACGCCGAGAAGCGCAGCTACCCGGACAAGTCCTCGTGGAACTACGAGCGCGGCGAGGACGGCTTCGCCAAGGTCGACCCCACGCTGCAGCACCCGCGCTGCGTGTTCAACCTGCTGCGCCAGCACTACAGCCGCTACACGCCGGACGTGGTCAGCAACATCTGCGGCACGCCCAAGGACATGATGCTCAAGGTCTGGGCCGAGATCGCCGAGACCTCGCGGCCGGACAAGGTCATGACCATCATGTACGCCCTGGGCTGGACGCAGCACTCGGTGGGCGCGCAGATGATCCGCACCGGCGCCATGGTGCAGCTGCTGCTGGGCAACATCGGCATGCCCGGCGGCGGCATGAACGCGCTGCGCGGCCACTCCAACATCCAGGGCCTGACCGACCTGGGGCTGCTGTCCAACTCGCTGCCCGGCTACCTCACCCTGGCCATGGACGCCGAGCAGGACTACGCCGCCTACATCGCCAAGCGCACCGCCAAGCCGCTGCGCCCGGGGCAGCTGTCCTACTGGCAGAACTACGGCAAGTTCCACGTCAGCCTGATGAAGTCCTGGTTCGGCAAGGCCGCCACGGCCGAGAACAACTGGTGCTACGACTGGCTGCCCAAGCTCGACATGCCCGGCGCCGGCTACGACGTGCTGCGGGTGTTCGACATGATGTACCAGGGCAAGGTCAACGGGTACTTCTGCCAGGGCTTCAACCCCATCGCCTCCTTCCCCAACAAGGGCAAGGTCGGCGCCGCGCTGGCCAAGCTCAAGTGGCTGGTGATCATGGACCCGCTGGCCACCGAGACCTCCGAGTTCTGGCGCCACGCCGGCGACTTCAACAACGTCGACACCCAGGCCATCCAGACCACGGTGATCCGCCTGCCCACCACCTGCTTCGCCGAGGAGGACGGCTCCATCGTCAACTCCGGGCGCTGGCTGCAGTGGCACTGGAAGGGCGGCGAGCCGCCGGGCCAGGCGCGCCCGGACATCGCCATCATGGCCGGGCTGTACCATCGCCTGCGCACGCTGTACGCGAAGGAGGGCGGCAAGTTCCCCGATGCCATCCTCGGCCTCGACTGGCCCTACCTGCGGCCGGACGACCCGAGCCCCGAAGAGCTGGCCAAGGAGTTCAACGGCAAGGCCCTGGCCGACCTGGTGGACCCGAAGAACGGCATGGTCCTGGCCAAGGCCGGCGAGCAGTTGCCCGGCTTCGCGCTGCTGCGCGACGACGGCAGCACCGCCAGCGGCTGCTGGATCTTCGCCGGTTCCTGGACGGCCCAGGGCAACCAGATGGCCCGCCGCGACAACGCCGACCCCTACGCCATGGGCCAGACCCTCGGCTGGGCCTGGGCCTGGCCGGCCAACCGGCGCATCCTCTACAACCGCGCCTCGGCCGACCTTTCCGGCAAGCCGTGGGACCCGCTCAAGAAACGCCTGGTGTGGTGGAACGGCACGGCCTGGGGCGGCACCGACGTGCCCGACTACAAGGCCGACGTGCCGCCGGAAGCGGGCATGAACCCCTTCATCATGAACCCCGAGGGGGTGGCGCGCTTCTTCGCCGTGGACAAGATGGCCGAGGGGCCCTTCCCCGAGCACTACGAGCCGTTCGAGACGCCCATCGGCATCAACCCGCTGCACAAGGACAACCCCAAGGCCACCAGCAACCCGGCCGCGCGGGTGTTCAAGAACGACATGGAAGTCTTCGGCAAGGCCGACGAGTTCCCCTATGCGGCCACCACCTACCGCCTCACCGAACACTTCCACTTCTGGACCAAGCACTGCCGCCTGAATGCGATCACCCAGCCGGAACAGTTCGTCGAGATCGGCGAGGCGCTGGCCAAGCAGCTGGGGATAGCGGCCGGCGACCGCGTGAAGGTCTCCTCCAACCGCGGCTACATCAAGGCCGTGGCGGTGGTGACCAAGCGCATCCGCCCGCTGCAGGTCGACGGCAAGACCGTGCACCACGTCGGCATCCCGCTGCACTGGGGCTTCGCCGGGGTGGCGCGCAACGGCTACCTGACCAACACCCTGACGCCCTTCGTCGGCGACGGCAACACGCAGACGCCGGAGTTCAAGTCGTTCCTGGTCAACGTCGAGAAAATCAGCGGAGGTGAGGCATGAGCACCCAGGACATCCATGCCCGTTCGGCCACCACCACGCCGATGCCCTCGGTGCGCAACCAGCAGGAGGTGGCCAAGCTCATCGACGTGTCCAAGTGCATCGGCTGCAAGGCCTGCCAGGTGGCCTGCTCGGAATGGAACGAGCTGCGCGACGAGGTGGGCCACAACCACGGGGTGTACGACAACCCGCTGGACCTGACGGCTGACTCCTGGACGGTGATGCGCTTCACCGAGCACGAGAACCCCAACGGCAACCTCGAATGGCTGATCCGCAAGGACGGCTGCATGCACTGCGCCGAGCCGGGCTGCCTGAAGGCCTGCCCGAGCCCGGGGGCGATCGTGAAGTACGCCAACGGCATCGTCGACTTCAACCAGGACCACTGCATCGGCTGCGGCTACTGCATCACCGGCTGCCCGTTCAACATCCCGCGCATCTCGCAGAAGGACCACAAGGCGTACAAGTGCACCCTGTGTTCCGACCGCGTCAGCGTGGGCATGGAACCGGCCTGCGTGAAGACCTGCCCGACCGGGGCCATCGTCTTCGGCACCAAGGACGCCATGAAGGAGCACGCCGCCGAACGCATCGAGGACCTCAAGTCGCGCGGCTTCGAGCACGCCGGCCTGTACGACCCCGAAGGGGTGGGCGGCACCCACGTGATGTACGTGCTGCACCACAACGACCAGCCCTCGCTGTACGCCGGCCTGCCCGACAAGCCGGCCATCAGCCCGATGGTCAGCCTGTGGAAGGGCATCACCAAGCCGCTGGGCCTGCTGGCCATGGGCGCGGTGGTGCTTGCCGGGTTCTTCCACTACACCCGCATCGGCCCCAACCGCACGGAAGAGGACGAGGAGCCGGGGCCTGGGCCGGAAGCGCCGGTGCACAAGGTCGACCCCTCGGTACACAGCTATGACCCGCGTGACCCGCGCTGAGCGGCCATGACGAACCGCCGCGCTCCCCCGGGAGCGCGGCCGGGAGAGCAGCATGAAAAAATACATCCAACGCTATACCGCCAACGAGCGCAGCAACCACTGGCTGGTGGCGATCTTCTTCATCCTCGCCGGCCTGTCGGGGCTGGCGCTGTTCCACCCGGCGCTGTTCTGGCTCAGCCAGCTGTTCGGCGGCGGGCCCTGGACGCGCATCCTGCACCCCTTCCTGGGGCTGGCGATGTTCGTGTTCTTCCTTGGCCTGGTGCTGCGCTTCGCCCACCACAACCTGCTCGACCGCAGCGACGTGCAATGGCTGAAGCAGTGGCGCGACGTGGTCGGCAACCACGAGGAGAACCTCCCCGCGGTGGGCCGCTACAACGCCGGGCAGAAACTGCTGTTCTGGACCCTGCTGCTGTGCATGCTGGTGCTGCTGGTGACCGGCTTCGTGATCTGGCGCCAGTACTTCAGCGCCTGGTTCGGCATCGATGTCATCCGCCTGGCCGCGCTGCTGCACGCCTTCGCCGCCTTCGTGCTGGTCAGCAGCATCATCGTGCACATCTACGCCGGCATCTGGGTCAAGGGCTCCATGGGCGCGATGCTCTATGGTTGGGTCAGCCGCGCCTGGGCGCGCAAGCACCACGCCGCCTGGCTGAAGAGCGTGGACAAGGGCGAGGGCCACTGACCGCCCCGCACCACCCGCAGGATGGCGTTGAGCGCAGCGATACCCATCAATGGGACGAGCACAGTAATCCAACCCATGCACCGAACAATCCCCTCTCCCTTCAGGGAGAGGGCTAGGGAGAGGGAACCCACGCCAGCCCAGGGCACGATCTTCAACCCCTCTCCAAAGCCCATCGCAAAGGAGTCCTGCGTGCCAGGCCAAATCCTCGAACCCGGCCAGATCGAAGCCGCCGCCAACATCCCCCCGTTCCTCAGGCTGCCCCCGGCGCAACTCTTCGCCCAGCGCGGCCAGCGCCTGCGCCAGCTCGCCGAAGGCCACCCCCTGGGCGACTACCTGAGCCTGCTGGCCGAGCTGTGCGACATCCAGCAGAACCTGCTCGACGCCCCACCCACGCTGCCCATGCCCGACGAGGCCGCCCTGCGCCGCAGCGTCGAACACGGCATGCCGCCGCTGGGCTTCGAGGTGCTGGTGCGCGAAGGCGCCTGGCTGGCCCTGCTCGAGCCGCTGCTGGAGGCCTTCGCCACCACCCCGGCCAGCCCCATCGCCAACGCCCTGCAACAGCTGCGCAAGGCCGACGCCGGCCAGCGCAAGGCCTGGGCCCTGGCGCTGCTCAACGGCCAGTTCGACCTGCTGCCGGCGGCCCTGGTGCCCTTCCTCGGCGCCACCCTGCAGGTCGCCTTCAGCCACTGGCTGCTGCGCCTGCCCGAAGGCCTGCTCAGCGAGCGCGAGGAACAGACCCTCTGCCCGGCCTGCGGCTCGCCGCCGGTGGCCGGCGTCATCCACAACCGCGGCAAGTACAACGGCCTGCGCTACCTGGCCTGCTCGCTGTGCTCCTGCCAGTGGCACTACGTGCGCATCAAGTGCAGCCACTGCCGGCAGAGCAAGGGGCTGTTCTACCTGTCGGAGCAGCACGACAGCCGCGAGGTCATCCGCGCCCCGCTGCGCGCAGAGGTCTGCCCCAACTGCCAGAGCTACCTCAAGC
Organism: Pseudomonas sp. RW407; assembly: GCF_003176655.1. NCBI lineage: Bacteria > Pseudomonadati > Pseudomonadota > Gammaproteobacteria > Pseudomonadales > Pseudomonadaceae > Pseudomonas > Pseudomonas sp. RW407. The sequence goes on from NZ_QGSL01000107.1 coordinate 512,104, forward strand.
AGTGCTACCTGGAGCACGACGAGGCCGCCGAGCCCCAGGCCGACGACCTCGCCAGCCTGGCCCTGGACGTGCGCCTGGCCGAGGAGGGCTACCTGCGCAGCGCGCCCAACCTGCTGTTGTCCCCGGGCGGCTCCGACTGACCTAGACTGCAACCAGGCCCCCACCCGTAGGATGGGTGGAGGAGCCTGCGACGATACCCATCGCCCGCCGCCCACCCAAATCGCCCCGTGACGACAGACAGGACCGCGCATGACCTCCGCCCGCCTGCCCTCCATCGACCGCCTGCTGCGCAGCCCGGCCTGCGCCCCCCTGCAACAGCGCTACGGCCGCGAAGCCCTGCTCGGCACCCTGCGCGACCTGCTCGACGAACTGCGCGAGCCGGCCCGCCACGGCCAGCTCGCCGCCATCGAACTGAGCGAAGCGGTGCTCGCCGGCCGCGCCGGCGAACGCCTGGCCGCGCACCACGCCAGCCGCGTGCGCCGGGTGTTCAACCTCACCGGCACCGTGCTGCACACCAATCTCGGCCGCGCCCTGCTGCCGGACGAGGCCATCGAAGCCATCACCCTGGCCGCGCGCTACCCGCTGAACCTGGAGTTCGACCTGGCCAGCGGCAAGCGCGGCGACCGCGACGACCTCATCACCGGGCTGATCCGCGAGCTCACCGGCGCCGAGGCGGTCACCGTGGTCAACAACAACGCCGCCGCCGTGCTGCTGGCGCTCAACAGCCTGGGCGCGCGCAAGGAAGGCATCATCTCCCGCGGCGAGCTGATCGAGATCGGCGGCGCCTTCCGCATCCCCGACATCATGGCCCGCGCCGGCGTGAAGCTGGTGGAGGTCGGCACCACCAACCGTACCCACGCCAAGGACTACGAAGCCGCCATCGGCCCGCGCAGCGGCCTGCTGATGCGCGTGCACACCAGCAACTACAGCGTGCAGGGCTTCACTGCCAGCGTCGCCACCCGCGACCTCGCCGGCATCGCCCACGCCCACGGCCTGCCGCTGCTGGAAGACCTGGGCAGCGGCACCCTGGTCGACCTGACCCGCTGGGGCCTGCCCAAGGAACCGACGGTGCAGGAAGCCCTGAAGGACGGCGCCGACATCGTCACCTTCAGCGGCGACAAACTGCTCGGCGGCCCCCAGGCCGGGCTCATCCTCGGCAGCAGGGAACTCATCGGGCGGATCAAGAAGAACCCGCTCAAGCGCGCCCTGCGCGTCGACAAGCTGACCCTCGCCGCGCTGGAGGCCGTGCTCGGCCTGTACCGCGACCCCGACCGCCTGGCCGAACGCCTCACCACCCTGCGCCTGCTCAGCCGGCCCCAGGCCGACATCCAGGCCCAGGCCACGCGCCTGGCGCCGCTGCTCGCCGCGCAACTGGGCGCAGGCTGGGCGGTGGCCGCGGAAGCCGCCCTGGGCATGATCGGCAGCGGCGCCCAGCCGGTGGCACGCCTGCCCAGCGCCGCCCTGGCGCTGCGCCCGCAGAGCAACAAACGCCTGCGTGGCCGCGCCCTGCGCGAGCTGGAAGAACGCCTGCGCGGCCTGCCCATCCCGGTGCTCGGGCGCATCGACGACGACGCCCTGTGGCTCGACCTGCGCCAGCTCGACGACGAGGCCGCCTTCCTCGCCCAACTGCCCCTGCTGGCGGAGGGCGCGGCTTGATCGTCGGAACCGCCGGCCACATCGACCACGGCAAGACCGCCCTGCTGCGCGTGCTCACCGGCGTGGAGGGCGACCGCCGCCCGGCCGAGCGCGAGCGCGGCATCACCATCGACCTGGGCTACGTCTACGCCGACCTGGGCGACGGCAGCCTCACCGGCTTCATCGACGTGCCCGGCCACGAGCGCTTCGTCCACAACATGCTGGCCGGCGCCAGCGGCATCGACCTGGTGCTGCTGGTGGTGGCCGCCGACGACGGCGTGATGCCACAGACCCGCGAGCACCTGGCCATCGTCGAACTGCTTGGCATCCCCCGCGCCCTGGTGGCGCTGAACAAGGCCGACCGCGTCAGCCCGCAGCGCCTGGCCGAGGCCCGTGCCGAAGTGGAAAGCCTGCTGGCTGCGGGGCCGCTGGCCGACGCGCCGATCTACCCGGTTTCCAGCGTCACCGGGGAAGGTGTGGACGCCCTGCGCCAGGCCCTGGCCAAGGCCGCCCGCGAGGTCCATGAGCGCTCCAGCCAAGGCGGCTTCCGCCTGGCCGTGGACCGCGCCTTCAGCGTCAGCGGCGCCGGCCTGGTGGTCACCGGCACGGCCTTCTCCGGCAGCCTGAAGGTGGGCGACGAACTCCTCCTCGGCAACGCCGGCCGCCCGGTGCGCGTGCGCGGCCTGCACGCGCAGAACCGCGCCGCCGAACAGGCCCATGCCGGCCAGCGGGTGGCGGTCAACCTCGCCGGCGACCGCCTTGGCCCGGACCAGGTGAAACGCGGCGACTGGCTGCTGGCGCCGGAACTGCACGCGCCCACCACCCGCATCGACATCGACCTGCAGCTGCTCCCCGGCGAACCCCGCGCCCTGGCCCACTGGACGCCGCTGCACGTGCACCTGGGCGCCCAGGACATCACCGGCCGCGTCGCCCTGCTGGAAGACGAACGCCTGGCGCCGGGCGAACGCGCCTTCGCCCAACTCGTACTCAATGCTCCCGTGCAAACCGTGCACGGCGACCGCCTGGTGCTGCGCGACCAGTCCGCCCAACGCACCCTCGGCGGCGGCCGCGTGCTCGACCCCTTCGCCCCGGCCCGCAACCGCCGCAGCCCCGAACGCCTGGCGCAACTCCAGGCCCTGCGTGGCGAAAGCCTGGAACAGGCCCTGCCGGTGCTGCTCGAACACGCCGACAACGGCCTCGACCCCAAGCTGCTGGCGCGCCAGTTCAACCGCCCCCGCGAAAGCTGGCGGCTGCCCGCCGAACTGGTGGAAATCACCACCCGCGGCGGCCCCCGCCTGTTCACCGGCGAACGCTGGCGCGCCCTCGGCGAACAGTTGCTGCAAGCCCTGGCCCGCTTCCACGCCGAACAGCCCGACGAACTCGGCCCCGACCGCGACCGCCTGCGCCGCTACGCCTTCGCGCAGCTGGAACGCCCAGTCTTCATCGCCCTGCTGGAACAGGCCCTGGCCAGCCAGGCCGTGGAAAGCAGCGGCCCCTGGCTGCACCTGCCGGACCACCGCGTACAACTCGGCACCGAAGACGAAGCCCTGCGCCAACGCACCTGGCCGCTGCTGCTCGCCGGCGCCTACGACCCCCCCTGGACCCGCGACCTGGCCCGCGAACTGCAAGTCGACGAAGCCGCCATGCGCCTGCTGCTGCGCAAACTTGCCCGCCTGGGCCAACTGCACCAGGTGGTGAAAGACCTGTTCTACCCCGACGAAACGATCCGCCAACTGGCCCAACAAGCCCTGCAGCTACGCACCGAACAAGACCTGATCCGCGCCGCCGCCTTCCGCGACCGCATTGGCATAGGGCGCAAGCGCAGCATCCAGTTGCTGGAGTACTTCGACCGCATCGGCTTTACCCGGCGATTTGGCAATGAGCGGAGGGTTCGGGAGGATTCGGCGTTGGCGCTGCAGGCAATGGGGAATTAGGAGGTATGAAGGGCCACGGGCTGTGGCCAGCATCGACACAAAGATGGCAACATCCAGGCGCCACTCTCTGGCGCAAAAGGCGCAAGCCAACACGGAAGGCAATCACGCCCGGTGGCGTGGCCGGGCTTCAAACCCGGTGGGGGACGGCAGCCGTTCCTGGGTGGGTTCGACTCTCACTGCCTTCCGCCACTTCCACACCCCGTAGCCCGCATAGCTCTAGGCTTCCAGCTCAGCAAGCTTTGGCAATTCGGCACCAGTGTCGAAAAAGTGTCGAAAATCCCTGATCGGTCCAAGCGTCAACACATCCTGCAAATGATCAGGCGCAAGGTGCGCATAGCGCATCGTCATGTTAAGCGAAGCGTGCCCTAGCACCCGCTGCAGAGTCAGGATGTTGCCGCCATTCATCATGTAATGGCTGGCGAAAGTATGCCGCAGAACGTGAGTTTTCTGGCCAGCCGGCAACGACACCCCAGACACCTTTACCGCATAGTCAAAGCTATCCCGGCAGTTTGAAAACAAGCCATAGACCTTGAAGTGAGCATGAATCCGAGCCTCAAGCTCTACAGGTATCGGAACCGAACGACGACGCTTCGACTTAGTATTGACGAAATGGACAGCACCGGCCCGCACACGCTCAGGAACCAACGATTGTGCCTCACCCCAACGACAGCCAGTAGCTAAACAAATCGTCGCCACCATCTCGACATGCGGAGTCTTGCAATGATGCCGCAGCGAGTAAAAAACCTTGGCAATGTCAGCCTTCGACAGGAAAGAAAGCTCACGCTCTTGCAGCTTCAGCGGCTTAACCTTGGCGAGAGGACATGAAAATTCAATCTCCCCCAGGTGCAACAAAACGCTAAACATCGACTTGAGATACCCAAGCTGAATGTTGACCGTCTTACCACTGATCCCAGCCGCCAAACGAGAAGCACGGTAAGCCGTGTATTGAGCACCAGTAAGCTCCGAAGCCACCGGATCACCCAACGCCTCAGCCATGCGACGCAACACAAGATCAGTACGCTCCACATCGACCAAAGCATGCCCATGAAGCAGCTTCCAACGTTCAATCAGCACCAACAGCCTGCGACGATCCTTAGGCTTAGGGTTCCAAGCAGGATTAAGCGCAACCTGAGACCGAACCATCGACTCAAAACGCTGCGCCTCACCCTTTGTTTTAAATTTCTTGCGAAACCGACGGCCCTTAATAGGCTCAACGTCAGCCAACCAACGACCATCCCCGAGCTTACTGATAGTCACTAGACGGCCCTCCCCCAACGCACCGTCCGTTCGCGCAACAACTCAGCAATATGCTTGTAAATCTGATGCTCTTCTTTGCCCTTCGACGCATAGTGATCCCGAATCACAGACCAGCAATCCCATTGCTTCAGCTGCTGAAACGCACGCTGCGCCCCGATACGATCACGCGCCACAATAGAAAGAAAATTTCCCAGAAATAACTCCACGTTCTTGCCTGAAAAGCCCCGAGCAGTCTTGTAGTAACGCCTGTAAACCGTGTCCTCAAGCAGCGAATCAGCCTCGACAGAAACCACCACATCATCACGAATCAACGTCCAAAAGGCGTCATACATTCCCGGCCGGGACAGCAAGCGAAACGACGAAAGCGCATAGGTCCAAAGCCCTTGCAGATGCCTAGCCAACGTGCTGAAAGAATGCGTACCAATGCACTCGCCAGTCTGACGCGACACCGAACCATCAGCGAACTGACGAACCACCGAGTGATGAAAACGCGCTTCGATACGGTAGACCGGCTTTTCCGGGTCATAGTTGGAGCTGTCACCCGCATCAAAGGGATTATCCGAACGACGCCAAACCGATTCCCAATAGTCCAGCTTGTCGATGGCACGTGCCTGTAGCGTCTTGTTATAAATCGCCAATTGCATACCCGACACCGAGCCAAATAGAAACGACTGGCCACGCCCATAGGTCGCCACGTTTTCATCAAAACAAACCGACTGAATACCCGAATGGTCACGCTGAGCCCTGGCACGACAATGCAGACGCGCCACGAAATCAACAGGAGGCGTCCAACCCTGCACATCCAACGCAATGTGAACCGCACACTGATTCACCTCGCACTGATCAAGCACCTGAGCAGCAAACCCATCAAGCCACGCCTGAAGCTGTTCAGGCGACTTTGAGTCAATCGCGTGTGGAGATACCTCAATTTTGAGGTGCGAGCCCACCACATCAGCTTTCTCATTAAAATTCTTGATCAACAAAATCAAGCCAAGGTCAGCATTCTGGAGCTTGCACTGATACCCCGAATCGCGCCCCACACGACCGGCATGCCACCACTCGCCCGCAAACTCCACCATGCCGGGCTCTTCAAAAAGCGCCAGCACCTGAGGACGAATCAGCCCCTTGTAAAGCTGACGAACCGTATCCACACCACACCGAAGAATGCGAACGGCTGACAAATCAGTAAGAGCAGCCGAAGAAGGATCAATAAAAAGCCGCCCCCGCGTGCTCTCTTCACCCGTAAACACATCCAGGCGTACCTGATCCTTAGCCTTTTTCATTCCCCATTTCCTTCAACAATGTGCAGTAATGACCACTTGAAAAACTGTTTATAAGACGTGCTACAGGGGCGTCTTTGGGCCCCAAGGGCGGCCGCTAGGGAGCATCCCCGTGCTGCGCCCGACGCTGCCCCCTAGCGGCTCGCCCGGAGGCCTCAGAATCGCCAATGCTCAGCACAGGCAACGCCAGTTGGGCGGCTACCTGCGGCGACGTAAACGGGGCTTGAGAGAGGTCAGAGAGGGGCTTAGCGGGATCGAACACCCGCGCCGAAAGCATGACCACCAGATTGGAAGCCTTAGTACGCTCAGAATCGAAGCGGAATAGACGCCCCAGCACAGGAACATCCGAAAGGACCGGCACCCTCGAGGTCGACTTATCGGTCTGCTCAGAACGCAGACCGCCAAGCAAGATCCCGGAACCATTAGCCAGCTGAACCTTTGTCGATATACGCCGGGTATTGGTAATGATGTCAGCCGCCGTTTTATCGTTAGAGACGCTGGACGCATCCTGCTCAATAGTCAGCTCAATAGAGCCAGAAGGAGTAATAAACGGTTTAACCTTCAGCGTAACGCCCACATCCTGCCGAGTGATCGTTTGATAGGGGTTATCAGCAGGCGTAGCACCAGAGGTAGTGCTACCAGTGATGAAAGGAACATTTTGACCAACGACTATGCTGGCCTCTTCACGATTCAACGTAAGCAGCTGCGGAGTAGACAGAATGCGACTACGCCCAGTTGACTTAACGGCTTGAAAGAAGGCTCCCAGCGTCGGCCCGTCAAACGTCAAGCTAAAACCAAGGTCCGAATAGTCCACCTTACCGAAAGCAGTACCACTAAGGCTCAAATGATTATTCGCGGCCGTGACATTAAGCCCCAACGACTGAAAATCATCATCGGAAAGTTCAGCCACGACAGCAGTAATCATCACCTGCCTCCTAGGCCGATCAATTTCTTTGACGACCTGGCGCACCACATCAAGCTGATCCGCCGTGGCCGTAACGATCAACGCATTGGACGTAGGAGAGGGCGAAACCATTGCCTGCGCCTGGCCAGGCATCGAGCCCTTGCTAGAAGCTTGATCGGCAGCCATGCGAGAGTTCAAAACATCACGCACGGATTCAAAAGCAAAATCAGACTGAAGATTTTGTAGCTGAATAACCTCCGTTTTAAATGAAAGCGGAGTCGGCATTTCCTTCGAACTAACTTGAATGGTTTTTGCGTCACTCGAAAAATAAAAACCGGCCGTGCGGACCGCCTGACCAACCAATTCCTCAAGCTGCTGGGGCGTATCATACTTTGCATAAATAGACAAAGGCGCCGACTTCAAGTCAGCGCCAACGATCAACGACTTACCAAGATGGGCAGAAGCCCAGTCCACCAAATCCATTACGGTGCCTTCTGAAATATCAATTGCCTCAGTAGCATTGACCACCGGAGCAAACACCATCCCAAGAGCTAATAGCCCCCTTGCTATATAGATCATGATTAGGCCCTAGCGATAGATTGAAAGATAATCACTGTCACGAACTAGCAGCGCCTCAGAAGGCCCCCTATCTTTAACAGTAATGTTCTTTACGACAAAATCCTTAGAGTTAATGCGCTTGCCATCTTTGGTCTCAAAAGTATAACGAACACCGTCCGGAAAGCGCTGGTAAGAAACTATCTTGTAATCTGCAAATTCTTCTTTAAGTTTCTTTGTCGGAACAGGCGCAGCCTGAGGCTTAATATCTTCAGCCGTAGAAATAGCTGCGGCAGGACGATACATAGCCGCGAAAGTCACAGAGGCGGCAAGAACAGCACCAATAAAGAAACCCGTAATTACACGAGTGCGACGGAAAAAGATTTTCGTTGTACGCATATAGAACCCCAGGTTCCGAATAGCCACCGGAAGCTTTCTACGCCAATAGCCAGGAGGGAGCATCGAATAACTACCCTTGTCATATTCCTTGTCATACTCTTGGGTAGTGTCGTAGAAATCGTAATACTCCGAACCGCGATAAAACCATTCATCAACCTTAATTGAATTGAACTTTGCACCGTACTTAACAATCGCATAGTGCATTTTGGGCAAACATCCATTCCAAAAACCAAAAGTCAAAAAACGCCCCAGCGCACTAAGGAACGGAATTTTTACCCGATCAAGACGATTAATATAAACAACGTGCTCAGCAATAGATTCGCGAACTTGCTTATCAATTACATTAATATTTTGAACAATAAGCCAAAGGTCCCAACGGCGCTTACGAAGAAAAAGAAAGAATTTTAAAAGGTCAGTGCGCCCACCCGAGTTCCAATCACGGGAATTAAGCCAAACACCAGCTTCATCAAGAAAAATGCCGCCGAATTTTTCTTCATCATAAACATCGCAGCCAATACCAAGCCCCACAAGATCATCAGCCGTAGGAAGGTCAGGAAGCCGTACAAGACGAGAGCTTTTATTGCCCGGCTTACACAGCTTGTTCATGCGAACATCAACATTTACAGCCACGCGGCGCCCCTTCTTGAGATACTCAAGTATCTTCATGACGGCAAGAAGAGTCTTCCCAGCACCTAACTTGCCGGTGACGATATAAACAGCCATGGGAATACCTATGCGTTTTCGAATTTTTCAGTAATTCGAACGACCCACATAAAAATAAGCGACTTCAAACGGGCCAGCAGAATAGTAGATATAGCAATGGAGAGATTGCTAGGAAGGAACATCCGGCCAATGACAATCAAGTCATTAGGCGCTTGCGCAGTGATACCAGCGCCAATAGCGTTCAATGCTACAGTAAACGCAGTAATAGCAGCCCCAATAGAAGCAATAACCATAACAATAACGCCCAGCTTGCTAAAAAACTTGGCGATATATTCAAGGAAAGGGGCAATCAGCGGAGATACAAATCCGATTACCCACTTGGTCAGCTGGGAGAAGAAGCGCGGAAACAGCTTTTTAAGGAAGCCAATAATCCAGTTCATAGTCAGCCCTGCTTAGCCGCCTTCGCATCTTCAAGGCGAAGACCAGAATAGAAAATCTTCCAAACTGCAATAATCGTCCAGCACCAAACAAGCCATTCAAGCAACGATTTCATGCGGCTAAGAATACAAGTGTCTAACGACATATTGACGGTATATTTGCCAAGCGCGAAGTTGATTGAATAAATGCCGCAGCCGGAAGCAGAAGGGAAAATGCGATTAAGCGCATTGCCAAGATCAATTCCACCACCAAACCAAGAGTCAACAGTTGTTGGAATACCATCTAACTTACTCTGAACTTCACCCTCATGCTCTTGCTGGACCCTATCGCCCTCGGACTTAAGCTTGGCGGCAATTGCATCACCGGCATTACCACCCTTAACTTCAGCCTCAGAATCAGAGCCATCACCGGAATTGTCGTAATCAGTTCCGAAAAGCTTATCGATAATGGTCTCTAGCAGACTATTTGTCTTATCGATTTTGGGGCCCAGCTTTTCGCCAAGATCATTTATGGCTTGATTAGTGGCACCAGAACTACCAGACTGAGGCGAACTGCCAGGCGTGCCGCCAGGAGCCATGGGATCATTATTTTGATTGCCATCGGCATTACCACCATTGGCAGGATGATCCGGCGAGGAAGGATCAATTATCTTTGTCGGATCACTAGGATCAAAACAAATTTGCTTGCCATTAAAATAGCCGCAGTTGTTTTGCGACTTATTTTGATCAACACACTGAAAAGTACCATTGAATGTTCCGCAGTTTTTCTCTTGCTCAAAACATCCATATTGACCATTTATAGTTCCGCAACCTTTCTCTTCATCAGTAATACATACTTGCTTACCACCCGCAGAAATACAGCCATCGGAAGGGGACTCCCCAGAACCCTCCGTACCCGGAGTAGTAACGCAAGTAGACTCAGTACATTCTTCTACCCCTTCACCAGCTTCAGCACCGGAGCCAATATAAGTAGGGGCACAAAGAAACTTTCCATTGGCAAGAGCATCAGACTGACAACGCATATTGCCCGTGCCACTAGGCAAATATTCACAACCATCCTTAGAAAAAGATCTTGGGCAAGAGTACAGCTTTGAACCAGAAACCTTAGCGCACTCAGCAGCAGCAAAAATCTTTTTTCCTGCCGCAGCAGAGCAATCTTTAGGTGCATCACAAGCACCAGTAGAGGCGTTATAAGTTGAACCAGCCGGGCATGAATCACCATAGCGGTTCATATAGGCATCAAAATACCAATCCTTATTTTGGGTATGATAACCCTCGCACTTAAATTTAGAGGCACTAACAGGAGTAACACGATAATCGGAATACCCCTTGCCTGCATAAAAGGCAGTACAGGCCGCAAGAGGAGTCTTATAAATAGTGATGCTGGTAGTCCCCCAATACCAGTAATAATCAGTCGCAAAACTAAATTGCCCCCACGCCAGAAGCGTGAGGGCAACCAGTAGGCGGATAGCCGCGCGCATCTACCCGCCCACCCGTCAGGCGCCAGCGGCCGAGAACACCCGGCTCGCCAGCTTGAAGAGGGCGACGCCGCCACGGATCACACCGAAGAGGATGCCACCGGCGGCCATCAGGGAGCCGAAGGCAACCGCCAGATCGGTGAACACATCCATGATCTCGGGCGGAATGGTGATCGCCGCGTTTGCCATTCCGGCCGTCGATGCAGCGGAGAGAACGCCGAGCATGGCGAGGGTTTTGACGCTGGAAGCGGCCAGAATTTGGCCCCCGGCTTTACCGGCCGGAGTCACTTCGCTGGACACACCAACCGGCATGGCCGGCAGCTTGCTTTGCAGTTTCATGAGGTTTTTCCTCTTACGATGCGGCATCAATCAGTTCCTTCCACCCAAGGCGGAAGTGCCCGTAGGCGATGCCAATACCTACAGAACCCACAGCGAGCCCAGCGATATACAGATACGTATCCCAAGAGAGCGACATAGCCGTTACCTCTGATGCCCATGAATGAGGCCCAAAGCCGCGCACTGGACGAGGCCGAGGACAAGTTGAAGGGCGAACAGATCGCCCAACGTGACATTGGCCAGCCAAGCGGACATTTACGCGTCCCCCTTGCCTTCACAGGCGGCTGAAAGACCGATAGAAGTTGCCCGGCTACGCCGGAGACTCTTTATTGATGGCCCGCCGGGGGCCAAAGGCTGCGCCCTTGGAACGCAGATCAAAGAGCAAAGTCGTAAGGGCTCTGCCCTTACCATCCCGCCCTTCGCCAGGGAGTCAGAGGGGCGGGGGGATAGAGCTTCCCCCGCCCCTATGACTCGCAGGCTTTTTTGTCGGGGGGCCATCAAGGGTTCGCTTCGCCCGTGCCTCCGTTCGCCGGAACGATGAAGCTGTTCCGACGAGCCGGGGGCGCGGCCCTTGACGGGGGCAAGAGTGGCGCCGCTGGCGAGCACATAAACGGCAAGATCGGCGCCGGCCGAGGCCGCGCAGACGCCGGGAGCATCGTCAGACGGTGCGGGGGCAGAGCGCGGCGGCTCGCAGGAAACGGGCCACGCGATGGAGCCGCGGGCCACACCTGCTAGGCCGCCACGGCCCCCATTTTCGTCCAAGAACATCGGCAGAGGGGCGCGGCCGGAAAGCGGCGCCACGTCAGACGATGCAACCCAGGCGGCGCACATGCTTAGGCCCCAGCCTTGTCGCTAGCAGCAGGACGCGATGCAGCAGCCCCCGCCTTGACGACTTCCACGTCCACAATGCGCGGTTGCATCTTGCCGCCCGCAGCCTTGACCAGGCGGATATGCAGCTGAAGCTCCACCGGCTCAGTCACCGCCGGAAACTTGTCGAAAACGGACGGTTCGACGCCGATTTTCGAAATCGCGTAACCGCGAGTGTCCCCAACGCGCTCCGTTTCCGGCTGGCGACCCACGAAGGCCGAAACGAACACCGAGCGTTCCACCGTGGTGCGCTCAACACCGAGCACCAGCATGTTTTGTTTCATCACTTGATCGAACATAGGAATTACCTCCTAGGGGTTTTTGAAGTGCCCGATTGGGCGTTAAAACTTAAATCCGAGCCGTATCGCTTCATCACGAAAAGACTCAAATCCCTTCTTTTCGAGACGCTCCCTTTGAAGCATTCGCGCCAAAGGCATATAACGGTGACGACAACGCCGACACCTAATCGACCACACAAGCGCTGCGGCATATCCCGGATCAAAAGTGTGCGGACTTTGCCGGCAATGCCACAGATACAACAGAAACGGTTCACCCACTTCATGTTTGCTATCCTGATAGTTCCAGATAGCCCGGCAGCCGAAACTAACTACTGAAATCAGGACAGCCAGCAGCAAGCCAAGCGCTAAGGACGAAACCACCCAACTTGAGAAGATCAGTCCCACGATTAGCCGCCTCTTGTTGCAGAAGAAGAAAATCTGAAGTTTTAACTTGAACCAGGAACTTCTTGGGCGGGTCGCCCGGAGTTTCCCGGCGCGGGGGAATAATCGCGCTCATAATGACCACCAGAAAAAGAAATAAAGAGGAATCCCCAAGTAAGTCGTAACTACGACAACAAAGAAGCAATACAGCTGAACAACCCTTTTAGGCTCTACGGAAGATATCTCCCGCATAGAACGCCCTAGAATCAAATCCCTCAGTTCTAGAGATACGCCAATCAGAGCGACTACGACCACCGCAATAGCAAGGTCCACGTACAAGTCGCCAAACACCATCTTGAAGATAAATACGGTGCTTGCGACAGAAAGGGCCATGTATACGAACAGGGTTAGGGCCCATTCTCTTAACCCAACAAACCGAGCAATCACAATCTTCAGCATGAGACCGCCCCGAATATTTGCGCGCATACATGACTATTCGCCCAGGAAATCCCAAGCCTTGCTTTGAGTCATTTGCCTAAGCGTGAAAACAACAACCGGAATAAGCAACAAAAAGAGAGCGGCAATCCAGATTAAGTAGCAAAGAAAAGCCGAAAAACCCGAGTCAAACAAGTCAGCAGTAAACTTAAAAAACGAACCAATCGAGGCAAAAAGAATGAAAAACCAAAATCCCAAGCCAAGCATGGATTTCAAAATATTCACACCGAAGCCCTCCGCTGACAAGCAATCCAAGACGGCATTACAGGGCCAGCATTCAACGGGTCAGGAAGATAAGGAGCGGAACACTTAGTTAAGACAGAAGAAGACAGCCGGAAAAGACGTTGTTTAACTTCAAGCGATATAACATCGCACTGGTACAGAGCCTCGCAATAACCCTCGAAACGATAAACCACCAGCCCTAAAACGCCAAAACTACGGGAGTTATATGCGTAGGAAAGCTCTGCAAGGAAATGTTCAAGATGCTTCCGATCCATCAGAAATCCTCCTCTTCCAGCAGCTGCTTATTCAGCAAAGCCACATTGACCATCAGGTATTTCCCAACACGACGAGTCGGCAGATAGCCCTGGCGAATCCAGCCACGCACCGTTTCAGTCTCCGAACCCATGCCAATCCAGGCGCAAAAAACCTTCCACGGCAGGAGGGGAGGGGCTGCTGTCAGTTCCTTAACCTTTATCTGTTCCAGTTCCATGGGCTTTGCTGCACTATGTTGGTCTATAGGTAATGCGCTTGGTTCAACTATAGAGAGTAAATAGTGAACCGGTAGAGACATAGTAATAGTGCATTCCAAGAGAGTAAATACTGAACTTGGAGTCTTTTTAGAACCTTATGGAATCAATCCAGGATAGGGCAATAACCTTAATTTATAAGGTTGGACTCGACGACCTAGTGCGGCAATCCGATATCAACTACAGCCGATGGAAGAACCTGCGCCACAAAAAGGCGAGACTCAGCACCGAAGAAATAGAGGTGCTGGTCAAAATTTACCCACATTACGCTCTATGGATAGCAAGCGGACAAATAGCACCGGAATGCGGACAGACAAGCCCTGAATACGACGAAGCAAACCGAAACTTGGCCAGTCAAAACGCGGGATAGCGATCACCAAGGAAGTGACTAGGCGCTGGTACGCCCGAGGTTTAGGACAGGAAACAACAGAGGAAGAAGGCCATGAATGAATGGATACTGATAGTCACACTTAACCTTGTCGCCCCAATCGGAGAAATCAGAGACGTCTCCCCTACCATCCTCCCTGGCTTTCACAGCCAGCAGACATGCGAAAAAGCTGGTCAAAAAATCGCCATAGAGCTAATCAACATAGGCAGCGACGTACGACACCAACAAGGCCTGAGAAGCGACAACAACAACCCTGGCGCACCCGCCATCAACACACGATGCATTTTCATCGAAAAATAGTGTCGAAAAAGTGTCGAAAACGTAGCCCAGCAATAGGCTACAAAGACAACAAGACAACACCGCAAACCCTATAAAGCCCAGCATAGAGCATTGATAACCAAGACATTTATAGGGTTCGACTCCCACTGCCTTCCGCCATTTCCCCTGTAACCCCGGCAGCGCCCTTCCTGTGGCGGGCTGCTACATCCTGCACCACTGCTCCTCGCAGGGAATCCCATCGCCGTCCCCATCCATCTTCATTCCCGGGCAACTGCGCAGAAACGCCTTGGCTTCGGCGCAGGAGGTCATTTGCGAGCAGTATTTGCGGCCATCGCAGCGGACATCGAGAGCAGGGCTGGCGGGTGTGGTGTTTGCCGCTGGCGGCATCAGGTCGGTGGTCGGTTCGTCGGTATCTTCCGCGACGCTCATCGGAGCCGGCTTTGAGCGGGAGAAATGGTTCTGCCAGGACGGGTTGTCCATGTACTGCCAGGCGAGCAGGGCGAGGGCGATCAGCAGAATCCATTTCTTCATGAGGTTCACCGAGTCCTGGGGGATGGGCGGATTTTAGTGGCGAACCTGCCGGCATTGCACTGCGTAGGATGGCGTTGAGCGTAGCGATACCCATCACCGTGACCGCATGGGTATCGCTGGCGCTCAACCCATCCTACGTCCTGGCTCCCTGTACCGATCCACCTGAGTCGCGGCCCTCTTGCAGGGCTTTGCCCAGTATCCGGGCCACCAACTCGTCCTTGCCTTGCGTGTAGGCCTCGCGGTCGGTGGGGAAGCGTTCTGCCAGTTGTTCCTTGAGGTGTTGGTATTCCGCCGCGTCCTGCGGATGGTTGCGCAGCCAGTTGCGGAAGATCAGGTGGCGGTCGGCGTCGGCCAGGTTCATCACGTGGACGTGGTGGGTGCGGCCTTGGCCCTGCGGCGGCATGCCCTTGACGAAGAACATCCGCTGCGGCGCCGGGTTGTCGCGCCAGTACTGGTAGCCGAGGGCTTCCAGCGGGGCGACCAGGCTTTGCCAGTCGGCCCCCGGCGGCGGTAGCAGGAGGATGTCGATGATCGGCTTGGCCTTCAGGCCGGGCACCGCCGTGCTGCCGAAGTGCTCGATCTTCAGGCCGGGCAGGGCCAGGGCGCCGGCGATGGCGTCGGCTTCCTCGGCGAAGCGCCGGGGCCAGTCCGGGTTGGCCTCGGCCAGTTCGATGCGGTCGGCTTCGGCGTTGCTCCAGCATTGGCCGTCGAAGGTGGGGGGCTGGGTCATGGGGTGTCCTGGCTGAGGGGCTGTCGTTCGACGTTCGGGCCGGTGCGCAGGTTCATCGTCGTTGTTAGGGCTTCTTCCTCTGTTCCTTGATTCGGTTGCGCAGGTGCTCGAAGAAGACCGCATCGGCGTGCCCTGTGGGAGCGGATTCGGCGCCGGCCAGAAGGAGGTTTCGCAAGCGATTGCAGTCTTGCGTCCTTTGGTCGCTGGCGTGTGGGTTGGTGGTACTCATGGGCCTTCCCGTTTGCAGGTTTGGGCTGAGCCTATTCCTGAGGTGGGCGGGTTGGCCATGCTCTTGTAGGAGCGAGCTTGCTCGCGAACGGTGTTTCGCCTGGGAGCCTGGTGCGGGGATTGACGTCTTGCCCTCTCCCCAGCCCTCTCCCTGAAGGGAGAGGGGGCTTGTCCGTGCCGAGAGAACAAATGGTTTCAGCTGAGAACCTTTAGTGCTGCCGGCTAACTCCAT
Source organism: Pseudomonas sp. RW407 (assembly GCF_003176655.1). NCBI lineage: Bacteria > Pseudomonadati > Pseudomonadota > Gammaproteobacteria > Pseudomonadales > Pseudomonadaceae > Pseudomonas > Pseudomonas sp. RW407. The sequence continues at coordinate 528,140 of NZ_QGSL01000107.1, forward strand.
AACAGTCAAGCACGCCGAACGGTCCGCTCTCCCTTCAGGGCGGGGCGCGCAGCCGAGGGTTAGGGAGAGGGCGCTCTAAAGCCCACCTCCCACGCTCGCCGGCAAGCTCCATTCGCGAGCAAGCTCGCTCCTACGAAAAGCCGGCAGGCTATTTCACGGGGAAGTCGAAGGCGGTGTTCGGGTAGGGCTCCTGCTTCAGCGTGTAGTGCCACCACTCGTTGGCGTAGGGCTCGAAGCCGTGGCGTTGCATGGCGCTGCGCAGGGTTTCGCGGTTGCGTGTCTGTTGCACGGTGATCAGGCCGGTGCCGTGGTGGGAGATGGGGCCGAAGAAGTCGAAGTGGCTGCCCATGTCCAGTTCCTGGCCGGTGCTGGCGTCGACCAGTGTCAGGTCCACGGTACTGCCGCGGCAGTGGGCGGACTTCCTGGCGATGTAGCCGTCGCGGAACAGCGCCACCTTGTCCAGTTGCGGGTAATAGCGCTCCTTGGTGCGGGTGTCGGCCAGGTCCGCGGCCCAGCGCTGGAAGTGGGCCACGGCGCGTTGCGGGCGGTAGCCGTCGAAGAGTTTCAGTTGCAGGCCGCTCAGGGCGACGTCGCGTTCCACGTCGGCCAGGGCCGTGGCCGCTTCTTTCGTGAGGATCACCCGCGGGCTCTCGTAGCCGTCGATGCGGGTGCCGACGAAGTTGTCGCCGCTGTAGTAGCGCGCTTCGTAGCGGGCGTTCTTCAGGACCTGGTCGAGGTAGACGAAGCCGGGTTGCGCCGGCTGGTCGGCGCTGGCGCCGAGGCTGGCCAGCAGCAGGAGCAGGGCGAGGGCTTGGCGGAGCATCCGGCCTCCCGGGCGTGGGGTTTCTTTCACCCTAGCAGCCCTTTCCTGGGAAGCGTCTCTCGAAATGGAGGGATGTTTCCTACTTAACCCTCAGGTCCAGTTCTCCCCTGGAAGGCCGATCCATTCGCCGAGACGAGCGGATCGCGGTGGCGTGGTCCGCGCACGAGTTCGAGCAGCCCAGGAGAGATGCGATGCTCAACCAGTTCCGCGTACGTACCCGCCTGCTGTCGCTGGCGTTCCTGCCCCTGCTGGTGCTGGCCGGGGTGATGGCGCTGGCGGCCTACAACGCCGGCCAGCTCAACGATGACTTCGACGAGCTGTTCAGCGACCGCATGCGGCCGGTGAACCGGCTCAACCTGATTTCCAACGCCTATGCGGTGAACATGGTGGATGCGCTGCACAAGTACCGCGCCGGGGTGATCGACGTGGAGGCGCTGCGTGGCGCCATCGGCGAGGCGCGTACGAGCATCGAGGATTCCTGGGGCATCGTCCAGGGCAGCAAGATGACCGATGCCGAGCGGCAGATGGTGGCCGGCATCCGCGCGCGCATGGCCGAGGTGGACAAGCTGGTGGAGGCGCTGCTGGGGCAGACCGACGGCAGCCTGCGCAGCGAGAGCGACGGCAGCTTCGTGCGGCGCCTGTATGCGGCCTTCGACCCGCTGGGGGACGCGCTGGAGGAGCTGGCGCAACTGCAGGTCCGCGAGGGCGATGCGCTGAACCAGGCCTCCACCGCGCGCTACCAGGCGATGAAGCACAGCTTCGTGGTCATCGCCGTGGTGGTGCTGGTCGGCATGCTGCTGTTCAGCCTGCTGGTCAGCCGTTCCATCAACCGCCCGCTGGAGCAGCTGAGCCGGGTGATCGCCACGGTGCAGCGCAATTCCGACCTGAGCCTGCGCGCCGAGGCCGTGGGCCGTGACGAGCTGGCGCAGACCGCCCGGGCCTTCAACACCATGCTCGAGCACTTCCAGCGGCTGATCCGCCACCTGGGCGGCGCCTCCGTGCAGCTGGCCAGCGCTTCGGAGCAGATGAGCGCCATCAGCGCCCAGGTCAGCGATGCCGCCAACGGCCAGGGCGAGCAGACCGCCATGGTCGCCACCGCCGTGCACGAGATGAGCGCCGCGGTGCAGCAGGTGGCGGAGAACGCCCTGGACATGGCGCGGGTGGCCGAGGACGTGCGCCGCGAGGCGCACCAGGGTACCGAGCTGGTGGAGGCCAACCTGGGGGCCATCGAGCGGCTGTCCCAGGCGGTGCAGGAGAGCGCCGGGGTGATCGACCGCCTGCACAGCCAGAGCGACGAGATCGGCAGCGTGCTGGGGGTGATCCAGAGCATCGCCGAGCAGACCAACCTGCTGGCGCTCAACGCCGCCATCGAGGCGGCGCGGGCCGGCGAGGCCGGGCGCGGTTTCGCCGTGGTGGCCGACGAGGTGCGCAGCCTGGCGAGCAATACGCAGAAGGCCACCGAGTCGATCCGCGGCATGATCGACGCGCTGCAGAACGGCGCGCGCCAGGCCGTGGGGGTGATGCAGGAGTCCCGCGAGCGGGCCGGGGAGAGCGTGCGGCATTCGCGCGAGTCCGGCGAGGCGCTGCGGCACATCGCCAACGCCATCGACCGCATCGCCGACGGCAACGCGCAGATTTCCACCGCCACCGAGGAGCAGACCGCGGTGGCCCACGAGATCAGCCAGAACATCACCCAGCTCAACGACAGCATCCAGAGCGTGGTGGAGAACGCCGGACAGAGCGCCGCCGCGAGCCTGGAGCTGGCCCGCCTGGCGGTGGAGCAACAGCAGCAGCTGGCGGGCTTCCGGGTGGACTAGGGCGCGCTCACGGGCCCATCAGCAGGCGCTGCTGCTGGGACGAGAAGCCGCCCTGCTGCTGGAACTGCACGCCCATCATGGGCTGGCGTTCGAGGTCGTCGAGGCCGAAGGATTCCTTCACCGGCGACTCGATGGCGCCGAGGTTGTAGCTGCTCTGCCCGGCACAGCCGGAGAGAGCGAGTAGAGCGAGAACGAGGGCGGGAAGCCGGGGCATGGCGGACTCCTTCTGTGGGGGAGCTTGCGATCGCCCAGGCTAGGCCGGCGATGCTTATGGCTTGCTTAAGCTCAGTCGCGGCGCAGGGCCTGGACGTCGTCGCCCCGGGGGTCGAAGGCGTCCAGGCGCATGCGTTCGGCGAAGGCGTCCAGCGCCGCCTGGCCGCTGACGAAGCCGGTGCGCGCGGCGGCCCAGTCGTCCGGGCGCAGGCGCACCATCCAGCCTTCGCCGTAGCAGTCGAGGTTGATCAGGCCGGGGCGGCGCTGCACTTCCTCGTTGCTCACCAGCAGGGTGCCGGCCAGCGGGCTGCGCGCCGAGGAGGCGGCCTTGGCGAACTCGACCACGCCGAAGCTGCGGTCGCGCTCGACGTGCCAGCCGTCGCGCTTGGGGGTGAAGGCGAATATCTGCCCGTAGAGCGCGCAGCCGTAGGCGCTCAGGCCGAGGGTCACGGCGCCGTCGGGCTCCTCGCGCAGCCACAGGTTGTAGTCCGGGGCGTAGAGCAGGTCGTCGGGGAAGTCCAGGTCGTGCAGCTTCACAGGGTCAGCACCCGGTCGTATTCGAGGATCATCCGCGCCAGCTCGCCGCCGCTGGCGATTTCGTCGACTTCGTCGATCAGCGCGCTTTCGTCGATGGGCACGCCGGGGGCGCGGCACATCAGCAAGCGCGCGCCGGCTTCCTTGGCCTGCTGGATGAAGTGGCTGAGCGGCTCGCCGCCGGGGGCGGCGTAGAGGTTGTCCACCACGTCCTGGCGCGCCAGCTGCACGCCCTCGCCGCTGAGGAAGAGGGTCACCTCGGCGTCCATGCAGGCCAGCAGGGTGGCGGTGTAGAAGGGCGCCGCGCAGCGCGCCGGGGTGCTCGGGCCGCTGCTGACGATGATCAGCACGCGCTGTGGGTCAGGCGGGTTCAAGGGCTTTCTCCATCTGCACCAGGGCCACGCGGCGGCCGTCCGGCGCCTGGCGCTCGACGATGCCCACCGGGCGGTAGCCCAGGCCGGCGTAGAGCAGCAGGCCGCCGGCGTTGTCGTTGAAGCAGGAGATCTTCATCAGCGGCGCAGCGTAGTCGCGCCGGGCGAGGCCTTCCATGACGCCGATCAGGTAGCGCGCCACGCCGTGCCCGCGGGCCCAGGGCGCGACCATCATGTTGCCCAGGGCGCAGTATTCGCCCGGCAGGCTCTGGTAGAAGTTGGCGAAGCCGGCGGCGCGGCCGTCGAGCAGGGCCAGGGTGCTGGCGCGGCGTTCGGCCACGGCGGCGGCCAGTTGCTCGACGCTGAACGGCCATTGCGCCTTGGGGTAGGCGTAGAAGAGCTCGTCGGCGTCACGCACGAAGCCGGCCACCTCGGCCAGGTCGCCGGCTTCCACCGGGCGGTGCTGCAGGCTCATCCGCGCGGCGGGTACTGGGCGAGGACCTTCTGCACGGTCTCGCGGATGGCCGCCTCGCGCTCGGCCGGGGTCGGCGGGCTGCTGCGCATGATCTGCTCGCCGCTGCCGCGCCACACCAGCTTGCCGTCCTTGCCGTCGAGCAGGTCGACCTGGATGGTGGCGACCTTGTAGGTCACGGTGCGCGACTCGGCCATCGCCGGGCCGCCCCAGTAGCCACCCCAGTACCCGTTCCAGTAGCCACCGGTGTAGGTGGTGACCTGGTCCTGGCGCTGGTCGACGATCAGGTAGGTGCGCACCGTCACGTCGGGCGCGGCGCCGGCCTGGGCCGGGCGCAGGCCGCGCTGGTCGAGCTGGTCGGCCACCGCCGAGCGGATGCGCTGCTCGGTGAGGTCGCTCTTGATGCGCGGGTCGTCCGGGCGGTACTCGAAGGCCGGCTGCGCCCAGGCCCAGCTGCGGTACATGGCGAAGTCGCGGCTGGAATCGTAGTCGCGGTTGAGGTTGACGGTCTCACAGGCGGCGAGGCCCAGCAGCAGGCCCAGCAACAGCAGGCGGCGGATCATGGTCGGCATACTCCAGACAGAGTCTTCATCGAAGCTCAGAGTGTCGGCAAAGGCAAGTGCCGAAATGTCTCGAAACGGCCCTATTCCGCAGTTTTCTGGCAACAAAGCCGGACGGCGCGGCCGGTGTCCGGTCAGTGCGGCGGGTAGCCCGACAATGCCTTGCGCACCGCCTCGCGCAGCCCCCGGGCCTGCTCGCTCTGGTTGCCGCTGGGCTCGTATTCGGCCGAGGCGTCCCAGACGGGGTGGTTGTCATGGGCGTCGTACAGTTCGATGCGCACCACGTTGACCTGTACCACGTAGGTCCGCGTCACCGGGATGGAGGCGCCGTACCAGGGATCGTTCCAGCCGCCGTAGTAGCCGCCGCCATAGTAGTCGGTGACCTGGCGGGTGCGCTGCTCGCTGCTGACCCGCGCGCTCACCCGCAGGTCCGGCGCGGCGCCGGGGCGCGCCGGGCGCAGGCCGACCTGGTCGAGGCCCTCGCTGACCGCATCCTGCAGCGAGCTGCCATAGGTGGTGGCGCCGCTGGGCGCGCCGGTCCAGTTCCACGAGCGGTAGCGCCCGTAGTCCGGTGGCGCGGCCGGGTAGGCGCCGGGGTCGAAGCCCGGAGCGCTGGCCTGGGCCGGCACCGGGGGCGGCGGCAGCGACTGGCTGGTGTAGGGGTTCTGGCTTTGGCAGGCGGCGAGTGCGGCGAGCAGCGGCAGCAGGATCAGGCGTGGCGACATGCGGGGCTCCCGCCCGCGCCGGGGCACGGGCGACGACGGTGATGCGGCGATTGTGCACCTATTCGCGCGGGCGGCACAGCCAGTGAAGGTAGCGGCCCAGGCCGGCGAAGGCCGGGTGGCGGCGGTAGGCCAGTTCCATTTCCACCAGGTCCAGGGGCTCGGCCTTGTGCTGGAACTCCTGCGGCATGTAGTCGTGGAACACCCGCACGCCGCTGCGCGCCTCGATGTTCCAGCTGGCGGCCATGGCCGCTTCCAGCTCGCGCGGGTCCAGCGGCTGCTGCGGCGTCAGGCTCTGGCCCTCGCCGGCGAAGCGCTGCTTGCGCAGCTTGCGGAAGTGGCCCTTGAGCAGGTTGCGGTAGATGAGCGCGTCGCGGTTGTAGAAGGCCAGCGACAGCCAGCCGTCGCGGGCGGTCAGCTGGTGCAGCACGGGGAGGATGGCCTGGGGCTCGGCCAGCCATTCCAGCACGGCGTGGCACAGCACCAGGTCGTAGGGCTCGTCCAGCTGGCCTAGCAGTTCCTGCCAGGGCGCCTCGATGAAGGTGGCCGCGCGGCCGGCCTCGGCGAAGCGCTGGCGGGCGCCTTCGAGCATGGGCGCGGCGGGTTCGGCGAGGGTCACCTGGTGGCCGCGCTCGGCCAGCCACAGCGCCATGTGGCCCAGGCCCGCGCCTATGTCGAGCACGCGCAGCGGGTGCTCGGGCAGCGCTTCGGCCAGGTCGGCCTGCAGCACGGCCAGGCGGATGGCGCCCTTGGCGCCGCCGTAGATCTTCTCGGCGAAGCGCGTGGCCAGTTCGTCGAAATGCCGGTCAGCCATGCACGAAGCGCCTTTCGCTGTCGGCCAGCTTGGCGCGCACCACCTGGTCCATGTCCAGGCCCAGTTCGGCGCAGAGCAGCAGCAGGTAGAGGACGATGTCGCCGACCTCCTGGCCGGCGTGGGCGAGCTTGTCGGCCGGCAGGCGGCGCGACTCGTCCTCGCTCAGCCACTGGAAGATTTCCACCAGCTCGGCCATTTCCACGCTGGCGGCCATGGCCAGGTTCTTCGGGCTGTGGAAGCGCTTCCAGTGGTTGTGGTCGCGGATCGCGTGCAGGCGCGCGGTGAGTTCGTCGAGGTTCATCGGGGGCTCCTTGAGAGCCCCATAGCTTCCGGCTTCGGCGGCGCCGCATCAAGCGTCGAGCGGTTTCCAGGCGCCGGCCATGTGCGGCAGGCCGTCCTCGCCGCGCAGGGCGAACTGCCCGGCCGGGGCCACCTCGCTGGCCAGCAGGGTGACGCTGGAGGGCAGCAGCACCGGCTTCTGGAAGCGCACCTCCACCTGGTAGCCGGCCGCCGGCAGGCGTTCGCCCAGGGCCGCCAGGCTGCGCGCCTTGTTCCACAGGCCGTGGGCGATGGCGCGGGGGAAGCCGAACAGCCTGGCGCTGGCCGCCGACAGGTGGATGGGGTTGTAGTCGCCGGCCACCCGGGCGTAGCGCCGGCCGATGTCCGCCGGGCACAGCCAGTGGTCGATCTGCTCCAGCGGCAGTTCGGGTGGCTCCTGGCGTTCCGGCGGCGTGCCTTCCAGGCGCATGCCGCGGAACAGGATGCGGCTGTCGCCTTCCCACAGCAGGCCGAGCTGGTCGTGCAGTTGGGTGATGAGGCTGAAGGTCACACCCTTGTCGTGGGGCTGCAGGTCGGCCACCCGCACGCTGGCCTGGAACGGGCCCAGGCCGCCGAGCGGGCGCAATACGCTGATACGGTTCTCCAGGTGCACCAGGCCCAGCAGCGGGAAGGGGAAGCGGGCGTCGGTGAGCAGGCCCATCTGCAGGCCGAAGGCGAGGATGTGCGGGTAGGTCGGCGGCAGCAGGTGGTCGTTCCTGAAGCCGCACACCTGGCGATAGCGCTCCAGGTGCCGGGCATCGACCATCACCGGCGCGCGCACGCCGCGGGTGGGCAGGCTGCGGCCGCGCAGGCCGCGGTGTACGGCGG
>NZ_QGSL01000107.1:535621-602458 GCF_003176655.1 Pseudomonas sp. RW407
GGCGCCGACCTGCACGAGCGCACCGCCCTGCTGGCCGGGGAGTCGGCCGGCAACCGCGCCAGCCGCGGCGCGGTGCAGCGCGCGCGGCAGCTGGCCCGGCAATTCCGCGGCTACCTGCGCGGCCAGCCGGTCGAAGCGGTGGCCGACCCCGATCACCCGCGCTGGCTCGGCGCGCTGCTGGCCTTCGCCTATCCCGACCGCGTGGCCCGCCAGCGCCGCGGGGGCGGTGGCGAATACCGCCTGGCCAACGGCCGCGCCGCGCAGTTCGGCGAACCGGACGCGTTGATGAAGGAGCCCTGGCTGGTGGTCGCCGACCTCGGCAGCCGCCAGGGCCAGCGCGAAGAGCGCATCTACCTGGCCGCCGCCCTGGACGCGGCGCTGTTCGACTCGGTGCTGGCCGAGCAGGTGAGGGTGCACGACGAGCTGGACTGGGACGAGCGCGAAGGCGTGCTGCGCGCCGAGCGCCAGCGCAAGGTCGGCGAGCTGGTGCTGTCCAGCGAGGCGCTGCCCAACCTCGACGCCGAGGCCCGCAGCCGCGCGCTGCTCGGCCTGGTGCGGCGCAAGGGCCTGGAGCTGCTGCCCTGGACCCCGGAGCTGCGCCAGTGGCAGGCGCGGATCGCTTTGCTGCGCCGGCTCGACCTGGAAAGCAAGGGCGAGAGCGAGTGGCCCGACGTCGGCGACCAGGCCCTGCTGGCGAGCCTGGAGGCCTGGCTGCTGCCCTACCTGGGCAAGGTCTCGCGCCTGGCCCACTTCGCCAACCTGGAGCTGCCCGGCATCCTCCACGGCCTGCTGTCCTGGCCGCTGCCGCAGCGCCTGGACGAACTGGCGCCGCGCACCCTGCAGGTGCCGTCCGGCTCGAACATCCGTCTGGACTACAGCGAAAACCCGCCAGTGCTGGCGGTGCGCCTGCAGGAGCTGTTCGGCCTGGCCGACACCCCGCGCATCGCCGGCGGCCGCCTGGCGGTGAAACTGCACCTGCTGTCGCCGGCGCAGCGCCCGGTGCAGGTGACCCAGGATCTGGCCAACTTCTGGCGCAGCACCTACGCCGAGGTGAAGAAGGACCTCAAGGGCCGCTACCCCAAGCACTACTGGCCGGACGACCCGCTGATCGCCGAGCCGACCGCGCGGGCCAAGCCGCGCAGATGAGCATGAGTCGGAATTAAAATGCTGGTTTATTGTCTGCTCACTACTTGAATCGGAATTGTATTGCCGGAAAATGCGGGTATAGCTAAATTGGTCGGTATCAGAGTTCCGATTCAGGCGCCCACATGTCCGAGCAACTCACGCTCCAGACCTACGTCGATGGCCAGTGGCACGATGCCCTGGTGCTGACGGTCGAGAACCCCGAGAAGGTTTCGCTCGGAGCGACCTCGGCCGGCTATGCCACGGACTACCTCGTGACGTTCATCGAGCGGATGGACTCGGTGATGGAGCCGGCGGTGAGCGTGAACTTGCCGCTGGGCTGGAATTCGGTGCGAGGTACCGGGTACCCGGCCTTCGTCTACGACATCATTCCCGCGGGCGCGGCATACCGTTCCCTGCTCAAGCGGTTCGGCGGCGACAAGCCCGAGGGGATGGACGTGGGGCTCTTCATCTTCAAGCGCTGCACGCCGTCGCCCATCGGGCATCTGCGGGTGAAGGAGTCGTTCGACTATCTCGATACCACGCGCAAAGAGGCCTTCGCGCGCCAGGAGGTGGAGGACAGGACGAACGAGTTCCTCGAATACGCCTACGAGACGGGGGCCGCGCTGGGCGGCGCCACGGGGGCGCAAGGCGAGGCGCCGAAGCTGCTCATGGCCGAGGACGACCAGGGGCAGCTTCATGCCGACGCCATGCTCGCGGACGACCAGGTGCGCCGGCACTGGCTGATCAAGTTCGCCCGCAACCGGGTGAGCGAGACCGACAAGGCCATTCTTCGGGCCGAATACCACTACTACCGGGCCATCGCCGAACTGGGGCTAGACACCGTTCCCATCGATGGGCTGGCGCTTTGCGAGGGGACGCGGCCGAGTCTGTGGATGCCCCGCTTCGACCGCCGCATAGTCGATGGGCGGGTCGAGCGCATTCCCATGGAATCGATCTACTCGGTCTGTCAGGTGACCGAACAGGGGCAGAGGATGGCCCACGAGGACGTTCTCCAGCGCCTGGCTGCCCTCTGGACTGCCAATGGCCAGGGCGCGGAAGTGGAGGACCTGGTATTCGAATATGTCCGGCGCGACCTGCTGAACAAGATCCTCGGCAATTCGGACAACCATGGTCGGAACACTGCGATCTTCCGCAGCGCCGGTCGGTTCCAGCTGGCGCCTGTCTATGACCTGGCGCCGATGGTGCTCGATGCCGAGGGCATAACGCGCGCGACGAAGTGGGAGAGCGAACGCAGGGGGAATCCGGATTGGGCCGAGGTCTGCGCCGCCCTGAAGGGCATTGCCGAGCCGAACGCCCTGATGGCTCGCCTGAAGAAGGCCGCACAGGCATTCAGGGCCCTTCCCGAATTGCTCGCGGACCTGCCCGACGAGGTGAAGCGCTCGGCGAACATCCCGCTCAACCATCTGGACAGACGCCTGGGCGAATGGGGGCTGCTATGAGAGACATCACCGTCGAGGAGCGCCAACGGCTGATCGACGACATCCTCCGGGCGAACGTGCAGGGCCGGGAGTCGCTCGGTGTTTCCATCCGTCGGCTGCGTGTCGAGGTCACCGGGTTGGACCAGGACACCTTCGCCGCCATGTGCAGGATGTCGACGAAGGCGCTCTACCAGCTGGAGAACGACAAGGGGAATCCCACCCTCGGAACGCTCAACGGCATCCTCAACAAGTTCGGCATGAGGATGGCGCTGGCTTCGATCGTGGCCGATGCGGCGTTCCCGGCGCGGTCCGGCAAGGCCGAGGGCCGGCCCCTTCCTCGCGGTACCAGCCCCTCCATGGCGAAGCGCCGGGCAGCGGCCGGGCCTGCCGGGAAGAGCAAGGCCTGAAGGCGCACCCATGGCCAGCACCGCGGGGGCGTTTCGCAGGCTTTCGAGGGCGCCCGGGCGCAGCGCCAGAGCGGCCGCCTCGGCTACAATAGGCACAAATCGCCGCGAGTCCCCCCATGTCCGAAACCGATAGCCGAGCGCTGCAAGACCTGCCGCTGGAGCAGCTGATCGCCTGCCATGAATGCGACCTGCTGATGCGCCGCGAGCCGGTCCCCACGGGCAACCGCTCGGTCTGCCCGCGCTGCGGCTACGAGCTGGAGATCCACCGGCCGCACATGGTGCGCCGCGCCCTGGCGCTGGTGCTCACCGCGCTGATCCTGTACGTGCCGGCCAACTTCCTGCCGATCATGAAGATCAACATCCTCGGCCAGACCGGCGTCGACACCGTCTGGAGCGGGGTGCAGGGGCTCTACAACTCGAACATGCAAGGCGTCGGCATCGTGGTGTTCCTGTGCAGCATGGTGATCCCCCTGGCCAAGCTGCTGTGCCAGCTGTTCGTCCTCTGCAGCCTACGCTTCGACGTGGCACGCGGGCAGGCCATGCAGCTGCTGCGCTGGTACCAGCACCTGCGCGAGTGGGGCATGCTGGAGGTCTACCTGATGGGCATCCTGGTGGCCATCGTCAAGCTGATCGACATGGCCGAGCTGCACATCGGCGTGGGCCTGGCCTGCTTCATCGGCCTGCTGTTCAGCCAGATATGGCTGGAGGTGACCATGTCGCGCCACCAGGTGTGGGAAGAACTGGCCGGGGAGTTCGACGATGAGGGCCATTGACGCCGGTATCCTGACCTGCGGCGAATGCCACCAGCTCAACCGCGCCACCGACGAGGAGCCGCAGCACTGTTCGCGCTGTGGCTCGGCGCTGCACGCGCGGCGGCCGAACAGCCTCACCCGCACCTGGGCGCTGCTGATCACCGCGGCCATCCTCTACATCCCGGCGAACCTGCTGCCGATCATGACCGTCAACTTCCTCGGCAGCGGCACCCCGGCGACCATCATGGAAGGGGTGGTGGAGCTGATCCACGCGGACATGATCCCGGTGGCCGCGGTGGTGTTCGTCGCCAGCATCCTGGTGCCGACCTTCAAGCTGGTCGGCATCGCCCTGCTGCTTTACTCGGTGCAGCGCCACCAGCCGATGTCGGCGCGGCAGCGCATCGTGATGTACCGTTTCATCGAATGGATAGGTCGCTGGTCGATGCTCGATATCTTCGTCATCGCCATCCTCGTGACCCTGGTGAATTTCGGCAACCTGGCCAGCATCGAGGCGAACCTCGGCGCGGCCGCCTTCGCCTGCGTGGTGGTGCTGACCATGCTGGCCGCAGTGACTTTCGATCCCAGGCTGATCTGGGATAACACGGACGCGGAAAACGACGATGAGTGAACTCCCCACCCCCAAGCTGCGCAAGACCACCAACTGGTCGGCGATCTGGATCCTGCCGCTGATCGCCCTGGCGATCGGCGCCTGGCTGGCCTGGCGGGCCTACGACCAGGCCGGGGTGACGATCAACATCCAGTTCGAGAGTGGCGACGGCATCCAGGCGAACAAGACCGAGGTGATCTTCAAGGGCATCGCCGTGGGCAAGGTGATCGACCTGCACGTGAACAAGCCGACGCTGGGCGTGACCGCCACGGTGGAGATGCGCAAGGAGGCCATCGAGTACCTGAGCGAGCGCACGCGCTTCTGGCTGGTCAAGCCGCGGGTCTCGCTGGCCGGGGTGACCGGGCTGGAGACACTGGTGTCGGGCAACTACATCGCCATCGACCCGGTGAAGGGCGAGCTCAACCACGACTTCGTCGCGCTCAAGGAGCCGCCGCCGCTGTCCGACAGCCTGCCCGGCCTGCACCTGGTGCTCAAGGCCGAGCGCCTGGGCTCGCTGGAGCAGGGCAGCCCCATCTACTACCGGCAGATCCAGGTCGGCCAGGTGAAGAGCTACCAACTGGCCGAGGACCAGAAGACCATCGAGGTGAAGGTCCACATCGAGCCGGCCTACGCCAACCTGGTGCGCAAGCACACGCGCTTCTGGAACGCCAGCGGCATCACCCTGTCCGGCAGCCTCAGCGGGCTGAAGCTGCGCACCGAGTCGCTGGCCAGCATCGCCGCCGGCGGCATCGCCTTCGCCACCCCGGACAGCTACCCGGACAGCCCGCCCACCGACCCGACCAAGCCGTTCCGCCTCTACGAGGACTACGACGCCGCCCAGGCGGGCCTGGCGGTGCGCCTGAAGGTCGACGACGTCAGCGGCCTTTCCGCCGGCAGCACCCCGGTGATGTACAACGGCGTGCAGGTCGGCACGGTCAAGACCATCGACATGAACAAGGACTTCAACGGCGCCACCGCGACCCTGTCGATGGACCCGCGCACCGAAGACTTCCTCAACACCAAGGCCGAGTTCTGGCTGGTCAAGCCGAGCATCTCCCTGGCCGGCATCACCGGCCTGGAGGCGCTGGTGAAGGGCAACTACATCGCCGTGCGCTTCGCCAAGGACGGTGAGCCCACCCGCGACTTCACCATCCGCCCGAAGGCGCCGCCGCTGAACCTCGACGCGCCGGGCCTGCACCTGGTGCTGACCAGCGACCGCCTGGGCTCGCTGGAGGTGGGCACGCCCATCCTCTACCGGCAGATGAAGGTCGGCACCGTGCAGAGCTACCAGCTGTCCCGCGACCGCCAGCGGGTGGTGGTGGGCGTGCACATCGAGCCTGAATACGCGGCCCTGGTGAACACTTCCACGCGCTTCTGGAACGTCAGCGGCGTGACCCTGAGCGGCGACCTCAACGGCATCAAGTTCAAGAGCGAGTCGCTACAGACGCTGATCAGCGGCGGCATCGCCTTCGACACCCCGGACCCCAAGGCCGCGCCCATCACCAAGGTGCGCCGCTTCGCCCTCTACGACAGCGAGGAAAGCGCCCACGCCAAGGGCCAGGTGATCGAACTGCGCGCCGACTCGGCCGACGGCCTGCGCGAGGGCACCGTGATCCGCTACCGCGGCCTGGACGTGGGCCGCGTGGAGCAGGTGGACCTCAGCCGCGACCTCGGCGGCGTGGTGCTCAAGGCCCGCCTGGTCAAGGCCCAGGACAGCATCGCCCGCCAGGGCAGCCGCTTCTGGGTGGTCTCGGCGCAGCTCGGCCTGGGCGGCGCGGAGAACCTCGGCACCCTGGTCAGCGGCCCCTACATCGAGGTGCTGCCGGCAGCCAAGCCGGGCCCGGCGCAGAACAGCTTCAGCCTGCTGGCGCAGCAGCCCAACCGCCTGCTCGACGCCGACGGCCTGCGCCTGACCCTCAGCGCCGCCCGCCGCGGCTCGCTGAAGCCGGGCGTGCCGGTGACCTACCGCGAGGTGCAGGTGGGCAAGGTCACCTCCTTCGAGCTGGGCGAGCAGGGCGACCGGGTGCTCGTCCACATCCTCATCGAGCCGCGCTACGCGCCCCTGGTGCGCACCGGCAGCCGCTTCTGGAACACCAGCGGGGTCGGGGTGGATGCCGGCCTGTTCAAGGGCGTGAAGGTGCGCACCGAGTCCTTCGAGACCATCCTCGCCGGCGGCGTGGCCTTCGCCACCCCGGACAACGCCCAGATGGGCGCCGCGGCGCGGCCGGGGCAGACCTTCGCGCTGTTCGACGAGTACCAGGACGAATGGCTGCAGTGGGCGCCGAAGATTCCGCTGGGGAAGGCGGTGGGCGAGTAGGGCGTATAACCGTTCGCGGTTATACGCCGCTTATCCGAGGCCAAGCGCCCCGCCGGGAGACCGGGCGGGGCGTTTTCTTTTGGGGCCTTGGGCTTTTTGTAGGAGCGAGCTTGCTCGCGAATCGTGTTCACCGGTGGCTTCGGTGCTTGGGTCTGGCTCCTTTCCCTCTCCCTAACCCTCTCCCTGAAGGGAGAGGGGACCGTTGGGCAGACGCTGGTGTTCTGGAGTCAGCCGGCAACACCCAAAACTGCCGGCTGGAACCGGATCTTCTCTCGGCACGGACAAGCCCCCTCTCCCTTCAGGGAGAGGGCTGGGGAGAGGGTGCTCTTCGGGATGATACCTTTCGCGAGCAAGAGCCAGGCGCCCCCCTCGCTCCTACGAAAAGCCTGGCGCCTCAGCGGCTACTGCGCGCCGCCCGGGTGGTCAGCAGGTACACCGGCACCCCCGAGATCAGGATCAGCAGCGCCGCATAGGGCGCCGCCGCCGCGTATTCCAGCGTCGAGGTATGCACCCACACCGCCGTGGCCAGGGTCGTCAGCCCGGTGGGGCCGAGCACCAGGGTGGCGGTCAGTTCCTTCATGCTGTCGAGGAACACCAGCACGAAGCCCGCGCCCATGGCCGGGGAGATGATCGGCAGGGTGATGCGCAGGAAGGCGCGCAGCGGCGTCTGGCCCAGCGTGCGGGCGGCCTCCTCCAGTTGCGGCGAGGCCTTTTCCAGGGCCACGCGGATCGGCGCCTGGGCCAGGGGCAGGAACAGCAGGGCGTAGGCGATCAGCAGCAGGGCGTTGGTCTGGTACAGGTCCGGGACGTAGTGCAGGGCGAAGTACACCAGCGACAGGGCGATCACCAGCCCCGGCAGGGCCTGCAGCAGGTAGGGCAGGCGTTGCGCCCAGCGCGCCAGCGGCCCGGGGTAGCGCACCACCAGGATGCTCACCGGCAGCGCCAGCAGGCAGCCGAGCAGGGCGCCGCCGAAGGACAGCGACAGCGACGACAGCAGCGCCTGGCCGATCTCCAGCAGCGGGAAGGCCGCCGAGGCGCCGGTGAGCAGCCAGTAGCCGAGCATGGCCATGGGGATGCCGGTGCCGACCACCACCAGCGCCACCAGCAGCAGCTGCAGCGGCCATTTCCAGGCGCCCAGGCGCACCCGCCCGGCCTGCCGCGCGCTGCCCTGGCCGGTGCGCACCAGGCGGCCGCGGCCGCGCATGCGCAGTTCCAGCCACAGCAGCAGGAAGCACAGCGCCAGCAGCACCGAGGAGAGCATGGCCGCGGTGGCGTTGCTGAATTCCAGTTCGAATTCCTGGTAGATCGCCGTGGTGAAGGTCTGGAAGCGCAGGATCGACAGCGCGCCGAACTCCACCAGCATGTGCAGCGCCACCAGCAGGCTGGTGGCGGCCAGCGTCGGGCGCAGCAGCGGCAGGGTCACCCGCCAGAACACCTGGCGGCGCGACACGCCGAGCATGCGCGCGCTTTCTTCCAGCGACGGGTCGAGGTTGCGCAGGGTGGCCGCCAGCGGCAGGTACACCAACGGGTACTTGGACATGGCCATGACCAGCACCGCGCCGCCCAGGCCCTCGTAGGCCGGGCTCAGCGACACCCAGGTGAAGCTGCTGACGAAGGAGGGGATGGCGAACGGCAGGCACAGCAGCACGTTCCAGTAGCGCCGCCCGGGCAGGTCGCTGCGCTCCACCAGCCAGGCGCAGGCCAGGCCGAGCAGGGCGCTGAGCACGGTGACCAGCACCAGCAGCTTGAGGGTGTTGCCGAACAGGCGGAACACGTAGGGCCGCCAGAGCAGTTCCCAGGCCACGTGCCAGCCCGAGTCCCAGGCCTTGGCCGCGACGTAGAACAGCGGCAGCGCCGCCAGCAGGGCGAGCAGGAGCACCGGCGGCAGCAGCCACAGCGGCGCTTTGCGCCCGTGGCCGCCGCGGGACTGGACCACGGGCGCGGCGATGGACATCAGTTCAGGCCGACGTCGCGTTCGAGGTCCAGCGCGTCCTTGGCCTCACCCATGTCGGCGGGGCTGAGCTGTGGCGGGTTCAGCTCGGTGAACGGCTTGAGCTGCGGGTCGGCCTGCATGCCCTTGCGCAGCGGGTACTCGGCGGACTGGCTGAGAATGGCCTTCTGGCCCTCTTCGCTGAGCATGAAGGCGACGAACTGCTGGGCTTCCTTCGGGTGCTGGCTGGACTTGAGCACGGCGGCGCCGGAGACGGTGACCAGCGCGCCCGGGTCCTGGTTGCCGAAGAAGTACAGGCGCGAGTTCAGTTCGCCCTTCTCCTTCTTCAGGGTGTACCAGTAGTAGTTGTTGATCAGCGCCATGTCGACCTCGCCGTTCTCCACGGCTTTCATGGCGGTGACGTTGTTGGTGTAGATGGCGCCGAAGGCCTTCAGCCCGGTCAGCCAGTCCTCGGCGGCGTCGCGGCCCTTGAGCTTGATCACGGCCGAGACCTGCTCGAGGAAGGCGCCGCTGGTGGGCACGAAGCCGAAGCGCCCGGACCACTGCGGGTCGGACAGGTCCATCAGGCTCCTGGGCAGGTCCTTCTCGTCGATCTTCTTCGGGTTGTAGGCCAGCACCCGGGCGCGCGCGGTGATGCCCACCCAGTCGCCCTTGCCGCCGGCGTTCTGCGCCTCGACCAGGGCCAGGGTGCCGGCGTCCAGCGGGGCCAGCAGGCCGGCGCCGGACAGGCGCATCAGCGGCGGTGATTCCTCGGTGTAGATGACGTCGGCCGGCGAGCGCGCGCCTTCCTCGGTGATCTGGCTGGCCAGTTGGCCATCGCCGCCCTTGCGGATCTTCACCGGGATGCCGGTCTTGTCGGTGAAGGCCTTGGCGATGGCGATGCCGGTGGCGGCGTGCTGGCCGTTGTACAGGGTGAGGGTGACCGGATCGGCCGCGGCATGCAGAGACAGGCCGCCGAGCAGGCAGGCCAGGACAGCGCCCTTGACGCCGGCGAGCAGACGAACAGACATGGAAACTCCCGTGGTGTCGCCAATGAGAATGCAAGCCATTATATGTAACCTGGCCTTTCCGGCCAAACTCCATAGCCTGCTCATGAACGCCGCCGCCGGTTGCGTGCCGGCGGCGGCGGGCGGTCAGGCCGGTTCCGCGGCCTCCTCGGCCTCGGCGGCGGGGCGGTCGACGGCGAGTTCGCGGCGGCGGATGAACTTCCAGTCCGCCTCGTCGATGTAGATGCCGCTGGGCCCGCTGCCGCCTTCCAGGTCGATGGCCACCTGCGCCGACACCTGCGGCTTGACGCTCGCCAGGATGGGCACGAAGCCCAGCTGCAGGCTGGTCTCCAGCAGCGCGGCCTGGTTGCGCTCGTCGATGTCGGCGGCCTCGTCGAGGTAGTAGGGCAGGCGGATGCGCCCGGCCTGCTCGCGGTCCATCAGGTGCAGCAACAGGTACATGTTGGTCAGCGCCTTGATGGTCATGGTGGTGCCGTTGGAGGCGGCGCCGTCGATGTCGGTGTGGACGATCGGCTGGCCGCCGACCTTGGTGATCTCGAACGCCAGCTCGAACAGGTCCTTCAGGCCCAGCTGGTTGTTGTTCGCCGCCACCAGGCGCGACAGGTAGTCCTTGGCTTCCTCGTTCTTCGCATCCTGCTCGGCGCTCTGGGTCAGGTCGAACACCGAGAGGTTCTCGCCTTCCTCGTACTGGCCGGCGCTGTGGATGATCTGGTCGATGTGCTTGAGGGCGTCCTTGTTCGGCGCCAGCACGATGCGGAAGCTCTGCAGGTTGGAGACCTGGCGCTTGTTGATCTCGCGGTTGAACAGCGCCAGCTGGTGTTCCAGGTTGTCGTAGTCGCTGCGGATGTTGCGCAGGGTGCGGGCGATGTCGGTCACCGCCGCACGGCGCGCCTTGGCCAGGGTCAGGGCCTCGTCGGTGCGGTGCGCGTAGGCGTTGATCAGCAGTTGCAGGCGGCGCTCGGGGTCGTCCTCGCTGTCGAACTTGGCCACGCCCTTCAGGCGCACCTGGGCGTACAGCGCCTCGATCTGGCCGTCGATGCGCTGCAGTTGCTGCCAGGTGTCCTGGTAGTCGTTGAGCAGCGGCAGCAGGTTGTCCAGGGAGTCGTCCACCGGCTCCATGAACGGCGTGCCGAACGGCAGGTCGGCGGGCAGCAGCTGGCGGCGGCGCAGGGCGTCGTCGAGGGTGCGCTGCTTGGCTTCCAGGTCGGCCAGTTGGCGGCCCACCAGCTGCAGCTTGGCGGACAGCTGCTGGACGCGTTCGGTGAAGGCGTCGGCCGAGCGCTTCAGCTCGTCCTGGGTGGCTTCCAGCTGCGCCAGGGTTTCCAGCTTGGCCGGCTCCTCGGCACTCAGGGTCTGGCTGCGGCGGTAGTCTTCCAGGGCCTTCTGCGCATCCAGCACCTCCTGGTACAGCTTGTCGGCCTGGGCCTTGCTGGCGTGGCGGTCGGCGGCCACGGCCTGCTGGGTCTTGAGCTGCTTGAGCTCTTTCTCCAGGCGCTCCTTCTGGTCGCGCAGGGCGGCGCGGTCGGCCAGGGCCTGCAGCGCCGGCGGCTCGATGTGCGACAGGTCGATGGACAGGCCGGGCACTTCGAAGCGCTCGCCCTTGAAGTGGTCGAGAATCTTCTCGACGCTGCCGACCCACTGGCCGTCCTCGTCCAGGCTCACGCCCTTGTCGCCCAGCGGCAGGCTGAACAGCGCGCCGTTGAACAGGCGCATCAGGCGTTCCACGTCCTGCTGCGAGAACTCTTCGCGCAGGCGGGCGTAGCTGTTGTTGTCGGCGTGTTCGAGCTGCTGGCGCACGCTTTTCACGCGCTTCTCCAGGTCGCGCACGCGCTCGTCGAGGTCCTCGCTGGTGAACTGCCGCGAGTGCGCCAGGGCGCCGGCCAGTTCGTCGTGGGCGTCCTTGGCGGCGAGCAACTGCTGCTCGAGAATCTTGGCGTCCTCGACCAGCGCGAAGCGGTTCTTCAGTACCGCCAGCTCGCCCATCCAGCGCTGGATCTCGCTGATCTCGCGCTCCAGGCGCATCAGTTCGGCGGTGCCGCCGCGCTGTTCGTTCTGCAGGCCGTCCTGCTCGTTGCGGTAGTGCTCGGCCTGGATCACCAGCTCTTCCTTGCGTGCCCCGGCGTAGTCTTCCCAGGTGCCCAGCAGGTTGTCGAGCAGCGGCGAGAGGCGGTGCATCTTGCCGCGCAGGAACTCGCGCTGCTGCACGCCGTTGGCCAGTGCCTCGACCAGCGGGCCGGCGGCCACCAGGGCCTGGTAGTCGCCTTCCATGCGGCGCACGTCGCGGAAGGCTTCCTCGCAGGCGGCGATGTAGTCGACGCTGCCCGAGCGCAGGCTGTGCTCGAAGGCGTCGAGGAACAGCTGCTTGAGCTTGGCCGCGGTGATCTCGCGCATGTGCAGCAGGTTGATGAACAGCGAGCGGAAGGTCTTCAGGCTCTGTTCGCTGGTGGAGCGCAGCGGGATCAGCGTCAGGTCCAGCGGCACCGAGGTATGCCCGCCGACCAGCAGCCGGCGCAGTTCGTCGGGCTTGAGTTCGTAGGCCTTCAGCCCGGCGCGTTCGAGGCTGGCGTACAGCTCGCGCAGGCGCAGGCAGGTGCCGTTCTTCTGGTAGTGCTCCAGGTCCAGCTCGCCCTGGTAGGCGAAGAACTGGTGGCCGAAGCCGCCGCCCGGGCCGCGCCCGCCGCAGCCGATGACGTGGCGGCCGTGGGGCAGTTCCAGCTCGATGAGGATGTAGCTGGTGTCGGTGGCGAAGTAGAACTTGCGCGAGGCTTCCAGGCTGTACTTGCCGAAGCTCATGTCCGACATGCGCGCCAGGATCGGGAACTGCAGCGCGTTGATCGACGCCGACTTGCCGAGGTTGTTGGCGCCGTACACCGACAGCGGCTGTTCCAGGGGGAAGATGCCGAGGCTGTAGCCGGCGGTGTTGAGCAGGGCGAAGCGGCGAATGCCGTAGCGTTCCTGGGTCATGCCTGGGCCTCCATGTCGGCTTGTTCTTCGGCGATGGCGCGGGCGATGGCGTCTTCCTCGTTTTCCCCGGCTTCAACCGCGGCGGTTTCGGCCAGCAGCGGCGCCGGCTCGCAGGGCTCTTCCAGGCTGACGATGGGCTCTTCGTCTTCCTCGGCCAGGGCCGGGGCGACGTAGGCCAGGTCCTTGGCGTGCAGGCTGGCGGCCAGATCGCGGTCCTGCTGCACCGACAGGCAGACGTCGAGGAAGCGGTGCATCGGCGGCAGGAAGCGGTACACGCCGTTGTCCTCGGCGGCGAAGCCGAGCTGGGTCATGCGCCGCATGACCTTTTCTTCCAGTTCTTCCTGGGTGGTCACTTCGGCCTGCAGGAACAGGTCGCGGTATTTCTCCAGCAGTGGCGGCAGTTCGTCGCGGCCGATGCTGCCGCCGTCGAGCACGGCCAGCGGGTCGCGGCTCTGGTCGGCCAGGTGTTCGACCAGGATGAAGGTGAACAGCGCCAGGCGCTGGGCGGTCTTGTTCACCTGGGCGCCGACCTGCTCGGGCACGAAGTAGTAGAAGCCGCGGGTGTCGCACACCAGCTCGAAGCCCAGCGAGCGGAACAGCGCGCGGTACTGGTCCTGCTGGTTGGACAGCTGGCTGTACAGCTCGGGGTCGCGGCGGCTGATGTGGAAGCCCTTGAACAGCTCGCGGAAGATGGGCCCGAGCTGGGTCAGTTCGGAAAGATTAATCTGCATGGGTTTCGCTCGCTTTGTCGCCCTTGCCGCTCTGGGCGGCCAGCAGGGCGAAGGAGCACAGGCTGACGCTGTGCTGGGCGGTATCGTAGTCGCGGCGCTCCAGGCGCTCGCGCTGGAAGCGGCCGTCGCGCGACAGGCGCGAGAACCAGTAGAGCAGCTCGTCGGTGGCGCCTTCGGGCTCCTGCTCCAGCAGCCAGACCATCAGGTCCGGCAGCGGCAGGGCGGCCTGGCAGCGCTCGAGCATCTCCCGCGCGGTGCGCGGCGCGGCGCGCGGGCCGTCGCCGCCGCGCTTGCCGGTCGCCTTGGGGAAGTGCGCCGGCTTGGGCTCGAAGCGGGCCAGGGCGAAGACGTAGCTTTCCACCTGCGAGGCGCTGCCGAGGAAGGTGCTCTGCGGCCGGGTGAACAGCGGCATGGAGGCCTGCGGCACGGCTTCGATGCCCTTGCGGCGGATCACCGACAGGGCCAGGGCGGCGCCACGGGTGATGGCGTTGTGCCGACGGGCCTCCTCGCGCAGCGGCAGCAGCAGTTCGCGGGCGCGGCGCAGGGTGAGCTGGGCGGTGGTCTGCATCTCCAGGATGCGCGCGTGGGTGCGCAGCAACTGGTCGTCGTCGACCAGCTGGCCGAGGCGCTGCTGTTCGCCCAGCAGGCGCAGCAGCACCTGCTCGACGCGGCGCACGCCCTGCTCGAAGGCGCCGTCGGCGGAGACCAGCTGGATCATCGGCTCGACGTATTCGTCCCAGGTCGCCAGGACTTCGGCGTAGCGCTGGCGCAGGGGGATCTGCCGGTCGCTGGTCTTGGCCCGCTCGGCCACGGCGATCAGCGCCTGTTCGTCGTTGGCCAGCTTCTTCAGCACGTCGCGCACGCGCATGTCGAGCAGCCGCAACTGGCGCGCCAGGTCGTTGCCGTCGCGCACCTCGAAGGCGTCGCGGATGTAGCCGGCCAGGCGTTCCAGGTGGCGCAGGTAGGCCTCGATCTCCAGGCACAGGCCCAGGCGGTGCTCGTGGCGCAGGTAGGCGAGGAAGTCGTGGATCTGGGCGTTCAGCTCGAAGCGGTTGGGGCTCTTGGCCACCGGCACCAGGATGTCCAGGCGGATCCACTGGTCGAGCAGGGCGGTGACATCCGCCGGGCTGCCTTCGGGCAGCTGCGCCGTGAGTTGCAGGCGCAGCTCGGCCAGGCTCAGGGTGCCGCTGTCGAAGCGCTCGCAGAGCGGTTCCAGCAGGGCCCAGTGTTCGGCGAGGGCGCGCAGTACGCGTCGGGGGTCGATCATCGGGTAACCGCAGGTGACGGGTAAAGGGGGCGATTGTACTGCAAAGGTCCGCCCGCGGCGGAAGGGGTGACGAAACGCGGCAGTTTACGCCGTGCGGGGTGCCGCCATGGCCCTGAAAACTGGCGTTAACCCCCTGAAATTGCTGGCATGTTTTCTGCCAGTTGGCTCTCAGCCAATAGCCAATTGCCGCCATGACTTACGACGCCGCACTCGCCAAGGCCCGCTGGGCCGAACTGGAGCGCCAGGATGACCTGGACTGGGACCTGGACGCCATCACCGACCGCAGCGAGGCCATCGATTTCCTCAGGCGCTTCGAGAACCGCCTGTGCATCTACTCCTCCTACGTGGAAAAGCTCTACAGCAACTACAGCTTCGTGATCCCGGAGAGCCAGGAGGGCGGCATCACCATCCTGCCCAACGAGCAGGCCTGGTTCGACACCTTCCACGACATCCCCGCCGGCGCCGTGGAGCCCACCGGCATCCACATCCTGCCCGGTGAAACCATGGGCCACCGCGGCCTGTACCTGAAGATCCCCGGCGAACACCGCCTGGTGGGCTCCGCCGAGCTGCCGTTCCAGGACGGCCTGAAGCTGCTGATCCGCCGCTACCGCATGCGCGACGAGCCCTTCCTGCCGGTGCTGGTCAAGGGTGACCTGCGCGAGTACGAGGCGCGCATGCCCTCGCTGCACCTGCACCGGCTCAACAGCGCCAAGCTGCAGGCGCAGTCGCGGCTGAACCTCGAGGCCATCAAGGGCGCCATCGCCGAGCACCTGATCGGGCTGTTCCGCCACGGCTGACGGGGTTGTTACGCCGGTGTGACCTTGGGTAACACGGCGGCCAGCTGCCAGCAGGCGATTCTCGACTATGGGTCGGGCCGCAAGGGCCGACGGCTCCCTATAGTGGCAGACAGGGCTTTTGTCCCTGGATCGGCGAACGAGAAAAGAACAAGAGGTGGCCATGGCCAGCAGCCGTATCAGCCTTCCGCGCCCCACCCGCCTTGCGCTGGCGACGGGCGCCTGCCTTGCCTGGATGGCCCTGGCGGCGCATGCCGACATGGTCGCCCTGGACGACGATCAGCTATCCGACGTGCAGGGTGCCGGCATCGGCTTCGTGGTGGACAACGCCATGATCGACGGCAGCAAGGCCACTACCACCGTCACCGGGCTGAAGGACCCCAACGGCAAGGACGTGTCCATCGCGGTGCGCAACCTCTACCTGGGGGCCTCCGGCAGCAACCACGGCAGCAACCTGCAGCCGGTCACCATCGGCCGCCTGACCTATCCCTTCAAGCTCAACCTGGCCAAGGGGTCGGTGCTCACCACCCAGCTCAACGACGGCCGCGTGGTCAACACCCTGCCCAGCGACGCCGACGTGCTCGAACTGGCCTTCCCGCCGCTGATCGCCAACAACGCCGGGCAGCCCTGCATCAGCGGCTTCGCCGGCGCCGGCAGCGGCTGTTCGAGCCGCGCCAGCGAGAAGGTCGACCTGGGGGCGCGCTTCGACTTCACCGTGCCGGTCAGCGGCGGCACCCGCACCGACGTGCTGGCCCTGGACTTCCAGGACCTGGCGATGGACGGCAGCTACCTGCGCCTGTGGGGCTCCAGCGCGCGCAGCCAACTGGTCGGCGAACTGCGCCTGAACCTCTATGCCAAGACCCTGGACATCCTCTCCTGCGCCGCGGGCAACGCCAGCTGCGCCAGCGCGGCGGAGAAGGCCGCGCGCAGCGTCTACCTGACCAACGCCTACGCCAGCGTCGCCCTGGGCTACGGCAAGTCCCAGCCGCTGCTGCTGTCGGTGACCGCCGACGGCAACTTCACCTTCGAGTTGCCCATGCTGACCGCGGCCAACGCCGCGGACTTCTACGCCAACGCGCCGCGCACCAGCCTGGTGATCGACAACCTGAACATCGGTGGCACCCGGGCCTCCTACGGCGCGGTGCCAACCGGCGGGGTCAACCTGGGGCGCAGCGAGCTGTCCGGGCTGAGCTTCAACTACCTCAAAGTCACGTCCCACAACCTCTGAGCGGAGCACGGCACGATGAACCTTCCACCGCTGCTGCCGACCAGGCGCCTGTCACGGGCCGGCGCCGTCGCGCTGCTGGCGCTGCTGGCCGGCACCGCCGCGCAGGCCGAGCTGCGCACCCTGCCGGACGACGATCTCGGCCGGGTGGTCGGCCAGGACGGCCTGAGCCTGGGCGTCACGGTCAACGTCCAGAAGACCCCCAGCATCACCCGCTGCCCGGGTGGCTGCGGCGCGCGCGTGGCGATCCAGCCGGCGGGCAGCGGCAACAACTTCCTGGTGCTGGACAACATCAGCGGGACCTTCAGCTTCGACGAGGTCACGGTCGACATCCTGTCCATCAACAGTGGCTTCGGTGGCGACGGTGCCGCCTTCAACCGCCAGGTCCTGCGGGTGGGCCTGAAGGACGTCAACTTCAACGGCGTCAGCATGACCCTGGCCGGCGCCAACAAGGCCCGCAGCACCGATGCGGGCCTGGTGCAGACCGACCTGCTCAGCGCCCGTGTCGACGGCGTGCTGCACGTGCAGGGCAACCTCAACCTGTTCCAGGTCCCGGCACGATGAGGGGAGCTCGCATGGCCGGGACCAAGCTCCAGGGGGAAAACCAATGAGGCTCTTTTCCATGCGGCGCTCCATGCGGCGCCTGCTGCTGACCGGCCTGCTGCTGTGCCTGGCCGGCGGCGCTAATGCCGAGCTGCGGGCGCTGAGCGACAGCCAGCTGTCCGACGTCACCGGCCAGGCCTTCATCAACCTGGCCACCGACGCCGCCGCGGGGATCAACTACACCCGGCTGAACATCGGCGCCACGGTGGAGACGCAGCTGAACATGAACAAGCTGCAGCTCGGCCTCTACGACCGCGCCGGCGAAGCCGCCAACAGCGCGGACATTTCCATCAACAACTTCGCCCTGGGCACGGTGAACAACCAGACCGGGCAGATCAACCCCTTCACCATCGTCGATCCGTACGTCGAGTTCGCCTACGACGGCAACAAGATGGTCGGCGTGCGCATCGGCTTCAACCAGGCCAAGGGCGTGCTTTCCGGCGACATCCAGTCGCTGACCGGGAACATTCCGGTGCATATCAAGGG
Source organism: Pseudomonas sp. RW407 (assembly GCF_003176655.1). Taxonomy (NCBI): domain Bacteria; kingdom Pseudomonadati; phylum Pseudomonadota; class Gammaproteobacteria; order Pseudomonadales; family Pseudomonadaceae; genus Pseudomonas; species Pseudomonas sp. RW407. The sequence goes on from NZ_QGSL01000107.1 coordinate 553,297, forward strand.
CACTGCCGACGCCATCTACAACAAGGCCACGGTAGGGCAACAGCTGTTGCTCGGCCTGGCGGGCATCTACCGCAGCAGCACGGTGGAGGCGGATGCCGGCCTGGTCACCTCCGGCGGCGCCAGCGACCCGGTGCGCGGCACCTACGCCGGCATGACCAACGGCTCGCAACTGGACTGCACCAACGGCTGCGTGCCGCTGTGGACGGACATCGTCACCGGCCTGTTCACCTCCAACAGCTGCGCCATCCTCGGCATCACCACCTGCTTCAAGCTCAGCCAGTTCCAGTCGCTGCCGGTGGGCGACCTGAGCCAGGCCGGCATGGCCGGCGCCGCCAAGGGCTTCTTCATCTCCCTGCAGAGCCAGGACGTGCAGTGGCGCGACATGGACACCGGGCAGATGATCACCGCGCTCAAGGGCGCCTTCATGAACATGCCCAAGTACCGCGACGCCAACGGCAACCTGGTCTCGCCGATCAACATCGACTTCAACCAGGCCTTCAACGGCATCCCCCGCCAGGACACCTGCGTCGGCATGAACAAGGGCTGCTGAGCGGCCCATCCGCCGGCCGGCCTTTCCGTCGGGCGCGTTTCACGCGACAATTCCGCTCCGTTGCGTTTAGCCCTGCGCCCGCAGGATGCCCACAGGTACAGGACTCTTGATCGAAGAAGCCCGCCGCCGCGCCTATCTTGGCGCCATGCAGGTCGCCTCCTGGCTGCCGCGCGTGGTGCTGCCCTTCGCCGCGCCTTCGCGCCCGCAGCTGCTGGAAGCGCCGGAGCCCGTCCAGGCCCCGGCGCCGAGCGTTGCGCCCGAAGTCGCCAGCACGCCGGCCGCCGCGCCGGAGAAGCCGGCGCCCACCCCCGAGGCCCGGCCGTCGATCCCGGTGGTGGTGCCGCGCCCCGCCGCCCAGGCCCGCACGCCGGTGGCCGCCGAGGCGCCTGCCGAAGCCGAGGCGCCTGCGCCACGCGCGCCGGTCGAGCCGCCGCCGCGCTTCAGCCTGCAGTTGCTGCGCGCCGGCGCCTGTGCGCTGCTGGTCGAACTGCCCACCGGCGAGCCCCTGGCCAGCCGCGACCCGGCCTACCTGCTGCTCAAGGACCTGCTGCGCGCCGCCGGCCTGCCGGACAGCCCGCAACTGCTCGGCGAGCCGGTGCGCTGGCCGCTGCTCTCCGGCGGCAACATGGACCAGGGTCCGCAGGCGGCCCGCGAATTCGTCCAGGGCTTCGTCGCCGCGCGCCTGGAAGACAGCGGCCCGTGCCGCTGCCTGTGGCTGGTCGGCCGGCCCGCCGTGCGCTTCGCCGGCGAGGCGGACGACGAGGCGTTGCTGCGCGAGCTGCAGATCGAGGAACTCGGCGTGGCCTGGGCCATCCCGGGCCTGGAGCGGCTGAGCGACGAACCCGCCCTCAAGGGCGAGCTGTGGCGCGCCATGCGCCGGGTGCGCCAGCGCTGGATGGACCAGAACGCAGAATGACCGACGCGATTTCCTTCCGCCCGATGACCGAGGCGGACCTCGATGCCGTGCTCAAGATCGAGTACGCCGCCTTCAGCCACCCCTGGACCCGCGGCATCTTCACCGACGGCCTGAAGAGCTACGACTGCTGGCTGATGTTCGAAGGCACCCAGCAGGTCGGCCACGGCGTCATCCAGATCATCCTCGACGAGGCGCACCTGCTGAACATCACGGTCAAGCCGGAGAGCCAGGGCCGCGGCCTCGGCCTGCGCCTGCTCGAGCACCTGATGGCGCGGGCCGGCGAGCTGGGCGCGCGGGAGTGCTTCCTGGAGGTGCGCGAGACCAACCAGAGCGCCTACCGCCTGTACGAACGCTTCGGCTTCAACGAGATCGGCCGCCGGCGCGGCTACTACCCGGCGGTGGGCGGGCGCGAGGACGCCCTGGTGATGGCCTGCACGCTGCTCGACTGACCGGCATCCCGGCCATATCCGGCCGCCGCGCACAGGCGTAGGCTGGGCGATCAATAACAAGAACAAGGTCGCGACATGAAGCCAACCGCTGCAGCGGCGGCGCCTGCCCGTCGTCATCCGCTTCCCGCCTCACATGCCGCCGGCGCGCGGCAGGGGGGTGTCCATGTGTGACACCCTCGTCCTGCGCGCCGACGGCTGCACCTGGTTCGCCAAGAACAGCGACCGCGAGCCCTCCGAGCCGCAGCGCCTGCTGCGCCTGCCGGCGGTGCACGGCGATACGGCCAGGCAACTGCGCACCACCTACCTGGAAATCCCCCAGGTGCCTGACCGCCAGGCCGTCATCCTCAGCCAGCCCAGTTGGCTGTGGGGGGCGGAAATGGGCGTCAACGAACATGGCGTGGCCATCGGCAACGAAGCGGTCTTCACCCGCCTGGTGGACCAGGGCGGCGAGGCGCTGCTGGGCATGGACCTGGTACGCCTGGGCCTGGAGCGCGGCGCCAGCGCGCGCGAGGCCCTGGAGGTGATCACCGGCCTGCTGGAGCGCCACGGCCAGGGCGGGCCGGCGGGCTTTCGCAACAAGCGCCTGCGCTACGACAACAGCTTCGTCATCGCCGACGCCGGCGAGGCCTGGGTGCTGGAGACCGCCGGCCGCCTGTGGGCCGCCCGGCGGGTGCAGCGCTGGGCCATCTCCAACGCCCTGAGCATCGGCCACGAGTACGACCTGTGCAGCCACGACCTGCCGGCCCACGCGCGCCGCCTGGGTTGCTGGAACGGCCGCGGCGACTTCCACTTCGCCCGCGCCTTCGATGGCCGCCTGCTGCCCTGGGTGGCCGGGGCGCACCAGCGCCGGCGGCTGAACCAGGAGTTCCTCGCCAGTTGCCCGCGCGAGCCCGGCTGGGAAGCCCTGGTGGTAGCCCTGCGCAACCATGGCCGGCGCGACCACAACTTCACCCGCCACGACAACCGCCAGGTGTGCATGCACGCCGGCAGCTTCTGGCGCCCCTCGCAGACCACCGCCAGCCTCATCGCCCGCCTGGGCCCGGACGGTCCGCGCCTGGCCGCCACCGGCACCTCGGCGCCGTGCCTGTCGCTGTTCCAGCCACTGGGCTTCGAGGCGGCCGCCGGCGCCAGCCTGCTCAGCAAGGCCGACGATCCGCTGGAGCAGGCGCTGTGGTGCCGCTTCGAGGCGGTGCATCGGCGCGCCCTGGTGGACCCCGAGTTCGCCGCGGCCCTGCGCGCCGGGCACGCCTGGCTCGAGGCCGAGCAGCTCGCTGCGCTGGACCGCCGCAACCCCGACTGGGCGCGCCTGGCCGCCGAGGCGGAGGCCTGGCACGCTGCCTGGCAGCAGCTGGCCGGGCAACTGGAGCCGCGCCTGCCGCGCTGGTGGCGGCAGCACGCCACGCCCTGAGCGGTAGCGCTTGTCAAAGGCCGCCGGCGTTACGTAAGGTGCGCCAGCCGAAGAGGAGGAGCCACCATGAGCGACCTGGAACAGCTGTTCGAGAACAATGCCCGCTGGGCCGAGGCGATCAACCGCGAAGACCCGGATTTCTTCGCCAAACTGGCACGCCAGCAGGCCCCCGAGTACCTGTGGATCGGTTGCTCCGATGCCCGGGTGCCGGCCAACGAGATCGTCGGCATGCTGCCCGGCGACCTGTTCGTCCACCGCAACGTCGCCAACGTGGTGCTGCACACCGACCTCAACTGCCTGTCGGTGATCCAGTACGCGGTGGACGTGCTCAAGGTGAAGCACATCCTGGTCACCGGCCACTACGGCTGCGGCGGCGTGCGCGCCTCGCTGCAGGACCAGCAGTTCGGCCTGATCGACGGCTGGTTGCGGACCATCCGCGACCTCGCCTACGAGTACCGCGAGCACCTGGCGCAGTTCGCCACCGAGGAAGAGCGCGTCGACCGCCTGTGCGAGCTGAACGTCATCCAGCAGGTGGCCAACGTCAGCCACACCAACATCGTGCAGAACGCCTGGCACCGCGGCCAGCCGCTGTCGGTGCACGGCTGCATCTACGGCATCAAGGACGGCCGCTGGAAGAACCTCAACGTCACCGTCAGTGGCCTGGACCAGCTGCCGCCGCAGTACCGCCTGCGCCCCATCGGCCAGCTCTGAGCCGTCCCTGCCGGTCGTCCGGCCTGCCTCGCCGGGCGGGCCGGCTGGCCCGAAGATAGTGGGTAGGTTGTCCACGACGAGACGAGCATGCGTGAACTCTGCGTGATCCCCGGCGACGGCATCGGCCGCGAGGTGCTGCCGGCGGCCGTGGCCGTGCTGCAGAAGCTGCTGCCCGGGCTGCGCCTGCGCGAGGCCGAGGCGGGCTGGGACTGCTTCCAGCGCCATGGCACCTCGGTGCCGGAAGCCACCCTGGAGGCCCTGCGGGCATGCGGGGCCGGGCTGTTCGGCGCGGTGTCCTCGCCCAGCCACAAGGTGGAAGGCTACCGCAGCGCCATCCTGCGCCTGCGCCAGGAACTGGGCCTGTACCTCAACCTGCGCCCGGTGCGCACCTGGCCGGTGGTGTCGCCCCGCGCCGGCGTCGACCTGCTGGTCCTGCGCGAGAACAGCGAAGGCCTGTACAGCGGCCGCGAGCACTGGGAAGCCGACGGCGTGGCCGTCGCCGAACGGGTGATCAGCCGCGCCGCCTGCACCCGCCTGGCCCAGGCCGCCTCGCGCATCGCCCGGCAGCGCCAGGCGCGGCGCATCACCCTGGTGCACAAGGCCAACGTGTTGCCGCTGACCTGCGGCCTGTTCCGCGACACCTGCCGCGACCTGCTGGTGACCGAAGGCTGGGGCGACGTGCTCGACGAGCGCCTGGTGGACGTGGCCGCCCTGCAACTGGTGGAGCGCCCGGAAGCCTTCGACCTGATCGTCACCAGCAACCTGTTCGGCGACATCCTCTCCGACCTCGCCAGCCACTGGGGTGGCGGCCTGGCCCTGGCGCCCTCGCTGAACATGGGCGACCAACTGGTCCTGGCCGAACCCGTGCACGGCAGCGCCCCCGACATCGCCGGCAGCGGCCGCGCCAACCCGCTGGCAGCCATCCTTAGCGCCGCCATGCTGCTGCGCTTCCACTGGCACGACGAAGCCGGCGCCGCGCGCATCGAGCGCGCGGTGGAAGGCTTCCTGCGCGACGAAGGCCATCTCGACCATGGCCTGGAAACCACCCGCGTGGTGGGCGAGGGCGTGCTGCAGCGGCTCTAGGGCTACCCCTGCTCGGGATGGGCGGCCAGCCAGGTCGCGCTGCCGCTGCCCACGGCCAGCAGCGGCAGCACCGCGAGCATCGCGCGCAGGCCACCGCCCATGGGCAGCGCCTGGACGAACAAGGTCCATTCCCGGGCCGCCAGCCCCAGGAACAGGGAAAGACAAACCACAACCAGTGTGCGGACGAGGTAACGCATGGCGACGTCCTGAACGAGCGGGAAAAAGAGACCATTGCCCGCTCGGAGCGGGGGCGGGCAATGGCCATGCGGGAGTGCAGGAAATGGAAGAACCTGCCGGGACAAAGGTAGCGTCCGGGGTTGCCGTTAGCTAGCTAACGAGCGTGCGAAGGAGTTTTTCCCTGGGTGAAACAATCGTTACTTTTCAGGAAGTCTTATTCTCGAAAGTTTGTAGGAAATATATGGGGAAGTTGATAAGCGTGATTTCTGCCTGGTGAGTTCGGTGCGATATCCAAGTCGCCCGGTAATTTACGGTTTTTAGATTGTACTTTTCATCCGGCTGATGCTTTTTCGAGATCCCATGGATATACGCCGCGTCGATTCGGGGCGCCCGTATTACGGAAGATTCCTAAGAAATATAACGTTTTGAGAAGCAAGCTGGACTTTTTGATTGACGGGGTTTGCAGAGCGAGTGCGGACTTATTCCGTTCGGCCGCTTAAATGTGAGTCCTTCCGTTGTTTTGCTTTCTCCCGGTGGCTTTTCCCCGCTCCGTGACTTTAAGTGGAAAAAGACGCGCAATGCCGCGCGGAACCGTTTCCCACTCCTCCAGAGCAAGTCCAGACATGCGTCATCGTCCACTCGATTGTCGACAGCGCGGTTTTTCGCTGATCGAGCTGCTCGTCGCCGTTGCGGTCGTCGGCATCCTCTCCGCCATCGCATTCCCGGCGTACGACCACTACATCAACAAGTCGCGGATCCGCTCCGCGCAGGTGGACCTCGTCGCCCTGAGCATGGTCATCGAGGCCGGCTACCAGCGCGCGATGGCCTTTCCCGAGGGCGAGTTCAAGGGCACCTCCGCGGTCATGCGGCAGTTCGACGGCTGGCGCCCGTCCGAGCGGGCCTTCAGCTATTCGGTGAGCTCGCTGCCTGGTGGCTACCGGGCCAAGGCCAGGGGCGCCGGGCTCAGCGGCTCGGCGAGGGACTGCAACATGAGCATCGACGAAAAGGGCGTGCGCCGGGGCGATTGCCCCCATGGCGGCGGCAGGGACTGGAAATGAACCCGAAGCACGCCGGCTTCACGCTGATCGAGATGATGGTGGTGGTGGCGCTGATCGGGCTGCTGGCGATGCTCGCGTCCCCCTTCACCACGGCCTGGGTCGAGCACGCCAGGCTGAACACCGCCGAAGGCATCTGGCGCGAGGCCTATGGCCGGGCCAAGGCCGCCGCGCTGCGCAACCCGCACGGCATCGGCGGGGACCGGGCGGCCAGCTTCGTCTGCCTGGGCAAGGGCCAGCTGACCGTGCGCTCGGCAAGGGACGCCGACACCCCCGCCAGTTGTACCTCGCCAGTGCTCTGGCAGGCCCGCCTGCCCGAGAAGCTGACCACGCGCCCCAAGGCCGGGAGCCACGCCCTGGTCTGCATGTCCTTCAACAACCGCGGGAGCTCCAGCATGGATGCCACCTGCGCCGGCAACGAGCTCGAACTTGTCTATGGACGCTCCAGTATTTCCGTCTCCCTCCACTGAGGCCCGCGGCCAGCAGGGCTACGTGCTGCTGGATGCCCTGATCGGCGTGGTGCTGATGTCGATCCTCTGCCTGGGGCTGGCGCTGGGCATGGCCATGACCCTGGCCAACCAGCGCAACGGCAACCTGCAGGCCCTGGCGGTGGCGCAGATGCGCGACCTGCTGCAGCGCAATGGCCAGGAAGGCGTCGACCTGTGCGCCCGCGAAGGGGCCGTCATCCAGTTGCCCGGCTCCGCCCGGCCGATCCCGGTGACGGTCACGGGCTGCGCCGCCACCACCGTGCAGGTGGCCGGCACCACCCTCGGGAAGATCAGCCCGCCGCTGCTGCTCAAGGTCTCCCTGGATGGCGACGAAATCGCCGTGGGAGGCGGGGCATGAGCGGCCGGCAAGGGGGCATGAGCCTGGTCGGCCTGATGGTGGGCCTGCTGATCTCGGTGCTGGTGATGCTGGTGCTGATGACCAGCCTGAGGACCTTCTCGTCCATCGGCACCCAGGCCAGGCGCGAGGCCAACCAGGACGGCGAGCTGGCCACGGCCCTGGCCTCGCTGCAGATGGACATCCAGGGGGCGGGCTACGGCATGGCGGCAGGCGCGGGCGAGGCCCTGGCCGTGGCCCGGCTCGCCCTGGACGGCCAGGCGGAGCCCCGGGAGGCGTTGCTCTGGCGCTTCCGGGACGGCGCGCGGCCCACCTGCGGCGGCCTCGTCGAGCGGGCGGGGCGCGATGCGGAAAACGGCCAGCCCCTGCGCATCCTCTCGCGCCTGCGGGCGCCCGACTGCTCGCTGGGTACCGGCCTGGCGAGCCTCGCCTGGGCGCCGGCCGAGGACCTGCTGCTGTTCCGCAACCGCAACGAAAGCCAGTTGCGCATCGAACTGGCGGAGGAGGTGTGCTCGCCGTTCGGCGCGATAGGCGAGGCCCGGAGGCACCCCACGGTCACCCTCTCCGCGCCCAGCTCGACGCAGCAGGCCGGGGCCGACGTGCCTCCGGTCAGCTATCGCATCTGCCTCCTCAACCTTCCTGCATCCGACGCCTGACGGGGATCGTCCACCATGAATGCACCTTCTCGCCAACGCGGCGCGGCAACCATCCTCACCGTCCTGGTCAGCGCCCTGGCGCTGGGTGTCATCGCCCTGTCGCTGATCTTCAGTGTGCGCGGCAACCAAGACCGGCAAGTGGCGGCACAGGCCGCCAGCCAGTCCCAGGCCGGCGTCTGGACCGGCGTGGAGGTCTTCCGCCGGTACTTCCTGAAGCTGGCGGAGGAGGATTCGCAATTTCCCGAGGACGAATCCCGGCTGGCCCGACTGGCCGTGGGCGACGAGCGGGAGGCCAGCCTGGGAAGCAATGCGCTGACGCTGAAGATCATCGACGTCGAGCCGCCCGGGGAGGCGGAGGAGGACAGGGCGTACAGCATCACCGCCGACCTGCGCAACCGGCATGCGGTGGCGCAGGCGGCGACGCTGCTGCGGGTCGTCTACCAGGTGACGCCCGGCAGCGCCCCCAGCCCGGAGCACGACGGCGTCATCGACATCCACGGCGATCTCAACGCCTCCGGCGACATCGATATCGAGGGCGAGGAAAACGCCAAGCTCAACGTCGATGGCTCGGCGACCCTCAAGGGCTCGGTCAACGGCGTGGAGGCGCTGCGCGCGACCAAGGACATCACCCTCGAAGGCAGCGCCAGCGTCGGCGAGGCCTACGCCAACGGCACCCTGACGCTGAAAGGCTCGGCCTCCGTGCTCAAGGGCTCGGCGCTGGGCGGCATCGCCATGCAGAGCGGGGCGCAGAGCGGAGAACTGAACACCAACGGCAACCTGCTCATCGACAACGGCCGCGTGGAGACCGGCAACGCCCTGGGCGAGATCCGCGCCGGCGGCTCCGGCTACGGCAGCCTGACCGCCGGCAGGACGCTCACCCTGCGCAACGGCATGGCCGAAACGGCCAATGCGGTGGGGAACATCGCCATCAACGCCTGGCTCAACGTGCGGACCATCAACAGCCGGGCGACCATCACTTGCCCGGCGGTAGGCTGGACCACGTTCGACAGCATCAGGGCGCTGGCCGTCAGCAACTGCCCGGCCATCGACAAGGTCCAGGCGCCGGCGGAAGTCAGCTTCGAACTGATGGCCAAGCTCGAACCCTACGTCATGCCGCAGAAACCGACGGTGGACGCCTACACCCTCAAGGCGGGGGCCAACTACGTCTTCGAATTCGCGGCGGGGCAACGCCGGGTGACCGTGCGCAACGTCAACGGCCTCGCCGATGGCGAGTACTTCCTGGGCAACTACTCCCACGACGGCAGGGGCTGGAGGGACTTCCTCTGCCTGCAGGTCGACACCAGCGCCAACTGCCTCGACCCGGCCCCGGCCGATCGCCGGCAGGCCCGGACGATCTGCCAGGGCCACGCGAGCGAGCAGGGCTGCCTGTCCTACGACAGCCGGAACAGGAAGTGGACCCTGGCGGGCAAGAGCCTGGCGCCCGGCGTCCTGTGGTTCGAAGGGGACCTGCACATCTCCAACGGCAACTACCACAACAGCTTCCTGTCGACCCGCTCGATCAGCACCGGCGGCCAGGTGGTCGTCTCGGCGGTCAACTACAGCGGCTTCAAGTTCATCTGCAGCATCCAGTACCCCCACATCGACTTCACGGGGCTCTACCCCAGCAACCTGTGCGACATGGCGACGGGCAAGCTGAAGAGCAACTCCATCGGCAACATAGGACTGCTGGCCGGCGGCGTGGTCGACAGCCAGTTCCAGGGCGGCGACATCAGCCTCGGCAGCCAGAGCGAAATCAACGGCAGCGTCATCGCCGGCAACCGCCTGTCCGCCACGGGCGACAGCAAGATCCGCGGCTACATCACCGCCGCCGGCTGGGGAGAGGGCAGCAGCGACTTCCTGAACGACCTCGAACTCGACCTGGCGGACCTCCCGCCGGACTACAGGCCGGATGACGTTCCGGGTATGGGGTCGTGCTTGTCCAACTGCGACGTGAAGGCCAGCGCCAGGGCGAAGTGGGTGAGGTACCTGTGAGGGGAAGACGATATCCGCATAGGGAGCAAAGACAGATGCGGCTTATGGACAGGCTCGATGACTTCAACAGCCTGGTGGAAACCTTCCACTTGCTGAGGTCCCCGGCTAACGCCGCTCACCTGGCACGCTCGCTGGCTCAGATGGAGGCAGGCAAGCCGAATCGTCGTAAAAGGACGCGTAAGGGGGATAAGGGGAGTAGATGACATCAACCGCCTGGTCATCGGCGGACGGGGAGGTGGAGGCTCCAGGTCGACGGTTCACGTCCTACGGCACACCTTCGCCAGGCATTACAGGATGCAAGGAAGGGGCACCCTAATCTTGCAGAGCATTCCGGGACGCTCCTCGAACATCATGAGCATGTCACCTGAGCACTTGGAGCCCTTCATGCCTCTATCTACGTTAATGCAGTCGATCGAGATATCCGACGTTACTGAAACGGCTGACGACGATGTCGAGTTGTGCCTGATCGTGGAGCAGCGTCGCGAAGAGCCTTCCAGGGATGTTTCGTTGGATGAGCTTTGATCCCGATCGCATTGGAGGTTCCTATGGTCAACGTCACCATCAGAAACCTGGAAGCAGACCTCGAGGCCAAACTTCGTGTGGTTGCTGCTAGCCATGGTCGTTCGATGGAGGAGGAGATTCTGGTGATCCTGGCTCAGGCGCTCTCCGGGAGTGAAAAGCGGGGAGGCTTGGGTAGTCGGATTCACGCACGCTTTGCATCCATAAGCGAGTTGGACATCGAGCCTCCTGTTAGCAAGTGCAAGGCCCGTGCGGCGGACTTCGACGAATGATCCTGCTCGATACCCGTGTTCTTTCAGTATTGGGACGGGCTGAGCTGGAATCGGCCGTTATGCATCTGGATCGATGCGCAGCCCATGTCGATCCTTGGAAGAAGTAGCCTGCCTTGCGCTTCCCATCGCTAACTCAGTCAGGCCATTAGTGGGCTACCACGAGGGGGAGATCATGAAAACCAACGGAATGCGCCCCGTCCATCCAGGGGAAGTCCTCCATGAAGAGTTCCTGCTGGAGCTGGGGATAACTCCGACGACCTTGGCACGAGCCCTCAAGGTGTCGGTTCCGACCGTCAACGACATCATTCGCGAGCGTCGAGATGTCTCCGCGGATATGGCTATCCGCTTGGCTCGCTACTTCGGCACGTCGGCTGATTTCTGGATGAACCTGCAGAGCGCGTGCGCGCTGGCCACTGCCTATGCGGCAAATGGTGAGCAAATCGTGCACGAAGTTGAGCCACTGGCCGGTCGTGGCTAGAGCTAGCTACCGAGGGAATGCAAGGGCCTCGCGAATGGCGATGCGGGCGGAAGAGGGGAGATAGGTTGTAGTCTGCCGCCCCAAAAGAAAAGGGGCTAGCTTTCGCTAACCCCTTGAAAATAATGGTGGCTACACCGGGACTTGAACCTGGGACATCAGCATTATGAATGCTGCGCTCTAACCGACTGAGCTATGTAGCCGAGTGGCGCGCATTTTCCGGATCTTTCGGGGGACTGTCAACCCCCTTTGGCTAGATATTTTTCTGTTCTTTCAAGCGTTTAGCGGGACGAGCGGTAGGGCGGGAACGAAAAAGGCCCCGCGGGGTGCGCGGGGCCTTTTCTAGGCCTGGAGTGGCGCTTTGGCGCGCCGGCAGGGCTTAGACGTTGAAGCGGAAGTGCATCACGTCGCCGTCCTTGACGATGTAGTCCTTGCCTTCCAGGCGCCATTTGCCGGCTTCTTTCGCGCCCTGTTCGCCCTTGAACTGGATGAAGTCGTCGTAGGCGACCACTTCGGCGCGGATGAAGCCTTTTTCGAAGTCGGTGTGGATCACCGCCGCGGCCTGTGGGGCGGTGGCGCCGACGCGGACAGTCCAGGCTCGGACTTCCTTCACCCCGGCGGTGAAGTAGGTCTGCAGGTGCAGCAGTTCGTAGCCGGCGCGGATCACGCGGTTCAGGCCGGGCTCTTCGAGGCCGAGGGATTCGAGGAACATGTCCTTCTCCTCGCCGTCGTCCAGTTCGGCGATCTCGGCCTCGATCTTGTTGCACACCGGCACCACCATGGCGCCTTCTTCCTCGGCTATGGCTTTCACCACGTCCAGGTGCGGGTTGTTCTCGAAGCCGTCTTCGGCGACGTTGGCGATGTACATCACCGGCTTGCTGGTCAGCAGGTGGAAGCCGCGCACCAGGCGCTTCTCTTCGTCACCGAGGTTCTTCATCAGCGAGCGCGCCGGCTTGCCTTCGCTGAAGTGCGGGATCAGCTTCTCCAGCAGGGATTTCTGCGCGATCGCGTCCTTGTCGCCGCCCTTGGCGTTGCGCGCGACCTTCTGCAGCTGCTTCTCGCAGCTTTCCAGGTCGGCGAAGATCAGTTCCAGCTCGATGATCTCGATGTCGCGCTTGGGGTCGACGCTGTTGGCCACGTGGATGACGTTGTCGTCCTCGAAGCAGCGCACCACGTGGGCGATGGCGTCGGTCTCGCGGATGTTGGCGAGGAACTTGTTGCCCAGGCCTTCACCCTTGGAGGCGCCTTCCACCAGGCCGGCGATGTCGACGAACTCCATGGTGGTGGGGAGCACCCGCTCGGGCTTGACGATCTCCGCCAGGGCGTCGAGGCGCGCGTCGGGCATCGGCACGATGCCGCTGTTCGGCTCGATGGTGCAGAAGGGGAAGTTCTCCGCCGCGATACCGGATTTGGTAAGGGCGTTGAACAGGGTGGATTTGCCGACGTTGGGCAAGCCGACGATGCCGCAGTTGAAGCCCATGCTGTGTACCTCTGGCGGAGACGGGTCAGGCCTTCGGGCTGTGCAGCTTCTGCATCGCGCGGGTCCAGTCCCCTGCGAGCATCTCCGGCAGCACGCCGAGGGCGGAATCTATGCTGGTGTCGAGCAGCTCCTGCTCGCTGCGCGGGGCGCGGCTGAGAACGAAGCCGGAGACCAGGCTGCTGTGCCCCGGATGGCCGATGCCAAGCCGCAGGCGGTGGAAGCCGTTCTGGTTGCCGAGTTGGGCGATGATGTCGCGCAACCCGTTGTGCCCGCCGTGGCCGCCGCCTTTCTTGAGCTTGGCGACGCCGGGAGGCATGTCGAGTTCGTCGTGGGCCACCAGGATGGCTTCGACCGGAATGCGGAAGAAACCGGCGAGCGCCGCCACGGCCTGGCCGCTGCGGTTCATGTAGGTGGTGGGGATGAGCAGACGAACGTCGCGGCCCTGGTGGTTGAACTTGCCGACCAGGCCGAAGTACTTCTTGTCGAAGTTCAGGCTGACGCGTTCGCGGTCGGCCAGGCGCTCGACGAAAAGGGCCCCCGCGTTATGCCGGGTCTGGTCGTATTCCGGGCCTGGGTTGCCCAGGCCAACGATCAGTTGCACGGCGGTCACGACGAGGGCCCTTTCCTTGGAGGCTGAGAGGCTGGCGAGTGATTACTCGGCAGCGCCTTCACCTTCTTCCTTGACTACGCGGGAAGCGTGGATGTTGGCCACGGCCAGGTCGTTGCCATGGGCCAGCTGAACCAGTTCCACGCCTTTCGGCGGCTTGAGGTCGGACAGGTGAACGATCTGACCGACTTCGACTTTCGCCAGGTCGACTTCGATGAATTCCGGCAGGTCTTTCGGCAGGCAGGAAACTTCGACTTCGGAGACGACGTGGGAAACTTCACCGCCGCCTTGCTTGACGCCGACTGCGGTTTCCTCGTTGAGGAAGTGCAGCGGAACGTGAGCGGTCAGCTTGTGGTCGGCGACGACGCGCAGGAAGTCGGCGTGCATGACGAAGCCTTTGGCCGGGTGGCGCTGCAGGGCCTTGATCAGCACGGTTTCCTTGGCGCCATCGACGTTCAGGGCGATGACGTGGCTGAAGGCAGCCTCGTTTTCCAGCAGCTTGGCGATTTCACGCAGTTCCAGGGTCACGGAAACCGGGGCTTTCTCGCCACCGTAGATGACCGCGGGAACCAGACCGGCATTACGACGCAGGCGGCGGCTCGCACCTTTCCCCAGGTCGGAACGCGCTTGGGCATTCAGAACAAAGTCAACCATTACACTATCTCCACAATGACAAGATCGCCCGAGCGCTTGCGACCAGCGTTCGGGCGACTCTTCAAATGCCCCGCCGCGGCGGGGCGCTTTCGTCAGGCCCTGTTCCTCAGCGGAACATGGCGCTGATCGATTCTTCGTTGCTGATCCGGCGCATGGCTTCGGCGACGACCGGCGCGATGTCCAGTTGACGGATGCGGCCACAGGCCTGGGCAGCGGCGGACAGCGGGATGGTGTTGGTCACCACCAGCTCGTCCAGTACGGAACCCTCGATGTTCTCGATGGCACGGCCCGACAGCACCGGGTGGGTGCAGTAGGCGATGACCTTGGCGGCGCCGTGCTCTTTCAGAGCCTTGGCGGCGTGGCCGAGGGTGCCGGCGGTATCGACCATGTCGTCGACCAGTACGCAGGTACGGCCTTCGACATCACCGATGATGTGCATGACTTCGGACTGGTTGGCCTTCGGACGACGCTTGTCGATGATGGCCAGGTCGACGCCCAGGGACTTGGCGACGGCGCGGGCGCGCACCACGCCACCGATGTCCGGGGAGACGATCATCAGGTTCTCGAAGCGCTGGTCCTCGATGTCGTCGACCAGTACGGGCGAGCCGTAGATGTTGTCGACGGGGATATCGAAGAAGCCCTGGATCTGGTCGGCGTGCAGGTCGACGGTGAGGACGCGGTTGACGCCCACGACGGTCAGCATGTCGGCCACGACCTTGGCGCTGATGGCCACGCGGGCGGAACGCGGACGGCGATCCTGGCGGGCATAGCCGAAGTAGGGGATGACCGCGGTGATACGAGTGGCCGAGGAGCGGCGGAAGGCATCGGCCATCACCACCAGTTCCATCAGGTTGTCGTTGGTCGGAGCGCAGGTCGGCTGGATCAGGAAGACGTCCTTGCCGCGGACGTTTTCGTTGATCTCGACACTGATTTCGCCATCGGAGAACTTGCCGACGGAAACATCACCGAGGGGAATGTGCAGTTGACGCACGACTCGGCGTGCCAGGTCGGGGTTGGCGTTCCCCGTGAAGACCATCATCTTGGACACGCGCAGTACCTGCCGGCTGAGGGTGGGCCTGATGAACCAAAAAGCTGTTCAAAGGCCGTGGCTTTTGAACAGCTTTTTTGTATATGGCAGGGGCGGCTGGATTCGAACCAACGCATGGCAGGATCAAAACCTGCTGCCTTACCGCTTGGCGACGCCCCTATGAATTTTGCTGTGCAGCGCTTCCGTTACCGTCGTACGCAACCCCCCGTGGGGTTAATGGCAGGGGCGGCTGGATTCGAACCAACGCATGGCAGGATCAAAACCTGCTGCCTTACCGCTTGGCGACGCCCCTGTATCGTACAACCGAATGCTCTGCATTCCTTCTCAGGTCAGCTCTTGAAGCTTGCGATGCAACAGAGAGGTGTTGCGACCCCGTGCGACGAAGCTTGGCAGAGTGGCCGGAAGTTGGCGGCGAACTTTATCAGCATCGCCCTGGTTTGGGAAGCTCCCAAACACACAAGCTCCGGTTCCGGTCAATCTGGCCGATGTGAATTTGTTCAACAACATCAGCGCGTTACGTACAGCTGGGTAACGTTTCTCGACGACCGTCTGACAGTCGTTTCGACCGTCCACCCCGAGAAGGCTGCGAACTTTAATGGGCGGAGTATCCCGTGTCAACTCGGGATCGGAGAAAACTTCTGCTGTGCTGACAAAGACTTGCGGCACGACGACGAGGAACCAGGGCTCCTCCAGCTCGACCGGCGTGAGCCGCTCGCCCACCCCTTCGGCGAAGGCCGCGCGGCCACGCACGAACACCGGCACGTCGGCGCCTAGGCCCAGGCCCAGGGCCGCCAGGCGGTCCTCGTCCCAGCCCAGTTGCCAGAGGTGGTTGAGGCCGACCAGGGTGGTGGCGGCGTCGGAACTGCCGCCGCCGATGCCGCCGCCCATGGGCAGGCGCTTGTCCAGCCAGATGTCGGCGCCCAGCCGACAGCCGGACTGCTCCTGCAACTGGCGCGCGGCGCGGACGATCAGGTTGCTGTCGTGGGGCACGCCGGGGATTTCG
Source organism: Pseudomonas sp. RW407 (assembly GCF_003176655.1). NCBI lineage: Bacteria > Pseudomonadati > Pseudomonadota > Gammaproteobacteria > Pseudomonadales > Pseudomonadaceae > Pseudomonas > Pseudomonas sp. RW407. The sequence goes on from NZ_QGSL01000107.1 coordinate 569,195, forward strand.
GTGTGCAGGCGGATCTGCCCGTCCTCGCGCGGGGCGAAGTGCAGTTCGTCGGCGTGGTCGAGGAACTGGAACAGCGTCTGCAACTCGTGGTAGCCGTCGGCGCGGCGGCCGAGGACGTGCAGGAACAGGTTGAGCTTGGCCGGGGCCGGCAGGGTCAGGCGCGCTTGCATGTCAGTGCGCCTGGCCGAGCAGGCGCGGTTGCCAGCTCTTGATCACCAGGGTGACGTCCAGGTTCTTGCCGTGCAGCTTCAGGCGCTCGGGCAGCCAGTAGCCGTCCTGCTGGGCGTAGCTGCTGTATTCCACGTCCCAGCCGTCCTGCTCCAGGCGCGCCAGGCGGCTGTCGCTGTCGAGGGTCAGGCGGCTCTTGCTGTCCGGCGCCGGCAGGCCGCGCACCCACCAGAGCAGGTGGGACACCGGCAGGCGCCAGCCCATCTGCTGCTCCAGCAGGGCCTCGGGGGACTCGGCTTGGTAGCGGCCTTGCCCGGCGACTTCCAGGGTCACCGCGCCCTCGCGCCCGGTCAGGCGCGCGGCGCCGCGGCCCAGCGGGCCGGACAGGCGGATGTCGTAGTAGCCCTGGCGTTGCAGCCAGAACAGGGTGCCGCTGCCGGAGTCCTTCGGGGCGCGGATGCCGACCTTGCCGTCGATCTGCCAGCCGTCGAGGGCGGCGACGCGTTCCTTGTGGGTCTTCCAGCTGTCGGCGTTGCCCTGGCCTTGCAGGGCTTCCTGGGTGGTGAAGCCGGCGCAGCCGCTGAGCAGGAGCAGGGCGGCGGCGCCAAGGACGTGAATCAGACGCATGGGAAATCTCAGGGGGTCTTGGACCCGGTCAGGCGCAGCAGGGTGTCGCGCAGCACCGGGCTGTCGGGCTGGTTCTGCAGGGCGGCGCTCCAGACTTCGCGGGCCTCGCGCTGCTTGCCGCGGGCCCAGAGCACTTCGCCCAGGTGCGCGGCCACTTCGTGGTCGGGGAATTTCTCCAGGGCCTGGCGCAGGTAGGTCTCGGCCTGGTCCAGGTTGCCCAGGCGGTAGTTGACCCAGCCCAGGCTGTCGAGGATGGCCGGGTCGTCCGGGTTCAACTGGTGGGCCTTCTGGATCAGCTCGCGGGCCTCGTCGTAGCGCGTGGTGCGGTCGGCCAGGGTGTAGCCCAGGGCGTTGAGCGCCATGGCGTTGTCCGGCTCGCGCTGGATGATCAGGCGCAGGTCCTTCTCCATCTGCACCAGGTCGTCGCGCTTCTCCGCCAGCATGGAGCGGGTGTAGAGCAGGTTGAGGTCGTCGGGGAACTGCTTGGTGCCCTGCTCGATGATCTGCCAGGCGCGGTCGGCCTGGTTGCGGTTGGACAGGCCCTCGGCCTCGATCAGGTACAGCTGGATGGCGTAGTCGGGCTGGCGCTCGCGGGCCTCGGCCAGGCGTCGCGAGGCTTCCGCGCTGCGCCCGGAGTCCATGAGTATCTCGCTCTGGCGCAGCTGCGCCGGGAGGAAGTCGTTGCCCGGGCCGACCTGGGCGTATTCCTTGAGCGCGGTTTCCGGGTCCTTCTGTTCCTCGGCGAGGCGGCCGAGGTTGAAGTGCGCGGCGTCGGTGTGGCTGTCGCGCTCGACCAGTTCCTGCAGGTAGACCTTGGCTTCGTTCCAGGCCTGGGCTTCCAGGCACACCAGGGCCAGGGAGAAGCGCAGGTCGTCGTCGTCGGGGAACTGCTGCACCAGGGCGGAGAACTCGGCCTTGGCGTCGTCCAGGCGGTTCTGCTCCACCAGCAGGCGGGCGTAGGCCAGGCGTACGCGCTTGTCGTCCGGGTGTTCCTTGATGCCGGCCTTGAGCAGCGGCAGGGCCTCGTCGCTGCGCTTCATGCTCTGCAGCAGGCGCGCGCGCAGCAGCATGGGGGCCACGTCATGGCGGCTGGCCGGCTTGCTCTCCAGCAGGCTCAGGGCCTCCTGCGGGCGGCCGTCCTGCTGCAGCAGCAAGGCCTTGCCGAACAGCAGCTGGCCGTTGTCGGGGTACTTCTTCAGCAGGCGGTCGAAGCTCTGCAGCAGGCCGGCGCGGGTGTCCGCGTCGGTTTCCGCGGCGGACAGGGCGAGGAAGTCGAAGTGGGTGTCGCCCTGGCCGTTGAGGACCTTCTCCATGTACACCATGGATTCGTCGTACTGGCCGGTGCGCGCCAGCTGAAGGGCGGCGGCGCGCTGCGCGTCGAGGTCGTCGGGGGCGGCCTTGGCCCAGATCAGCGAGGTGTCCAGGGCTTCCTGGTCGGCGCCCAGGTACTCGGCGATGCGGAAGGCGCGCTCGGCCACGCCCGGGTCCTGGGTCTGCCTGGCCTGGTCGACGTAGTTGGCCAGGGCGATGTCGAAGCGGTTGCGCTGGCCGGCGATCTCCGCCACCAGCAGGGAATACAGGGTGTCCTCGCTGAAGGAACCGTACTTGCGGCCCTTCTCCGCGCTGGCCGCACTGTCCTTGGCCGGCTTCGGCGCCGGTTCCTTGTGCAGCATGGATTGGCAGCCACCGAGCAGCAACAGGGCGGTCAGCAGCGCTAGGGATTTGTTCATAGACGAAAGAGAGGGACCTGGACGGCGGGTTGTGCCCCATCATGACATAAGCCATTCGGCAAGCCCATGGGGTGGGGGCAGCCAAAACCCAGCATAGACGCACAGATCGACTGCTTGTATTGCGGTGGTTGTCCTCTACCGGTCGACGTAGGACAATTGCGGGCTTCCTGAATTACCTCAGCGATCCCGCATGGCCTTCATTGCCCTTGGCATCAACCACAAGACAGCTTCGGTGGCCGTCCGTGAGCGCGTGGCGTTCACGCCCGGGCAGATGGTCGAGGCCCTGCAGTTGCTCTGCCGGCTGACCGCCAGCCGCGAGGCGGCGATCCTTTCCACCTGCAACCGCAGCGAACTCTACCTGGAGCTGGAGCACCCGGAGGCCGAGGACGTGCTGGCCTGGCTGGCCGACTACCACCGCCTGAGCCTGGACGAGCTGCGCAGCTGCGCTTACGTGCACGAGGACGAGGACGCGGTGCGCCACATGATGCGCGTGGCCGCCGGCCTGGACTCCATGGTGCTGGGCGAGCCGCAGATCCTCGGCCAGATGAAGTCCGCCTACGCCGTGGCCCGCGAGGCCGGCACCATAGGCCCGATGCTCGGCCGCCTGTTCCAGGCCACCTTCAGCACCGCCAAGACCGTGCGCACCGACACCGCCATCGGCGAGAACCCGGTGTCGGTGGCCTTCGCCGCGGTCAGCCTGGCGCGGCAGATCTTCAGCGACCTGCACCGCAGCCAGGCGCTGCTGATCGGCGCCGGCGAGACCATCACCCTGGTCGCCCGTCACCTGCACGAGCAGGGCGTGAAGCGCATCGTGGTGGCCAACCGCACCCTCGAGCGCGCCAGCCTGCTGGCCCAGGAGCTGGGTGCCGAGGCCATCCTGCTGGCGGACATGCCCGAGCACCTGGCGCACAGCGACATCGTCATCAGCTCCACCGCCAGCCAGTTGCCGATCCTCGGCAAGGGCGCGGTGGAGCGGGCGCTCAAGCAGCGCCGGCACAAGCCGATGTTCATGGTCGACATCGCCGTGCCGCGCGACATCGAGCCGGAAGTCGGCGAGCTGGACGACGTCTACCTCTATAGCGTCGACGACCTCCACGAAGTGGTCGCCGAGAACCTCAAGAGCCGCCAGGGCGCGGCCCAGGCCGCCGAGGAACTGGTGGGCGAGGGCGTCGTCGAGTTCATGCAGCGCCTGCGCGAGCTGGCCGCGGTGGACGTGCTGCGCGCCTACCGCCAGCAGGCCGAGCGCCTGCGCGACGAGGAACTGCAGAAGGCCCAGCGCCTGCTGGCCAACGGCGGCGACCCCGGCGACATCCTCGCCCAGCTGGCCCGCGGCCTGACCAACAAGCTGCTGCACGCCCCCAGCGTGCAGATGAAGAAACTCTCCGCCGAGGGCCGCATCGATGCGCTGGCCCTGGCGCAGGAACTGTTCGCCCTCGAGGAGGGCCTTGAGAAGCGATGAAAGCCTCCCTGCTGACCAAGCTGGACAACCTCAGCGACCGCTACGAGGAGCTCACCGCTCTGCTCGGCGACGCCGAGGTGATCAGCGACCAGACCAAGTTCCGTGCCTATTCCCGCGAGTTCGCCGAAGTCGAGCCGGTGATCCTGGCGTTCCGCGACTTCCGCAAGACCCAGGCCGACCTCGAGGGCGCCCAGGCGCTGCTCAAGGACAGTGACCCGGACCTGCGCGAGATGGCCGAGGAAGAGGTCGCCAGCGCCAAGGCCTCCCTGATCGAGCTGGAAGACCGCCTGCAACGCATGCTGCTGCCCAAGGACCCGAACGACGGGCGCAACGTGTTCCTGGAAATCCGCGCCGGCACCGGCGGCGACGAGGCGGCGATCTTCTCCGGCGACCTGTTCCGCATGTACTCGCGCTATGCCGAGCGCCAGGGCTGGCGCGTCGAGGTGCTCTCGGAGAACGAGGGCGAGCACGGCGGCTACAAGGAAGTGATCGCCCGCGTCGAGGGCGACAGCGTCTACGCCAAGCTCAAGTTCGAATCCGGCGCGCACCGCGTGCAGCGCGTGCCGGCGACCGAGTCCCAGGGCCGCATCCACACCTCCGCCTGCACCGTGGCGGTGCTGCCGGAACCCGACGAGCAGGCGGCCATCGAGATCAACCCGGCCGACCTGCGGGTGGACACCTACCGCTCCTCCGGCGCCGGCGGCCAGCACGTGAACAAGACCGACTCGGCCGTGCGCATCACCCACATCCCCTCGGGCATCGTGGTGGAGTGCCAGGAAGAGCGTTCGCAGCACAAGAACCGCGCCAAGGCCATGGCCTGGCTGGCGGCCAAGCTCAACGACCAGCAGCAGGCCGCGGCGCAGCAGGCCATCGCCAGCACCCGCAAGCTGCTGGTGGGCTCGGGCGACCGCTCCGAGCGCATTCGCACCTACAATTTCCCGCAGGGGCGGGTCACCGATCACCGCATCAACCTCACCCTGTACTCCCTGGGCGAAGTCATGGAAGGCGAAGTGGAACAGGTGATCGAGCCGCTGTTGCAGGAATACCAGGCCGACCAGTTGGCCGCCCTGGGGGATTGAGGCGCCATGGCCACCATCATGACCCTGCTCGCCGAAGCGCAATTGCCCGACTCGCCCAGCGCGCGCCTGGACGCCGAGCTGCTGCTGGCCGCCGCCCTGGGCAAGCCGCGCAGCTTCCTGCGCACCTGGCCGGAGCGGGTGGTCGACCGCGAGGTGCGTGAACGCTTCGAAGGCTGGCTGGCGCGCCGCCGCGCCGGCGAGCCGGTGGCCTACATCCTCGGTCGCCAGGGCTTCTGGAGCCTGGACCTGGAAGTGGCGCCGCACACCCTGATCCCGCGCCCGGACACCGAGCTGCTGGTGGAAGCCGCCCTGCAGTTGGTGCCGGCCAGCCCGGCGCGGGTGCTCGACCTGGGCACCGGCACCGGCGCCATCGCCCTGGCCTTGGCCTGCGAGCGCCTGAGCTGGCAGGTCACCGGCGTCGACCGCATTCCCGAGGCCGTGGCCCTGGCCGAGCGCAACCGCGAGCGCCTGCGCCTGGCCAATGTCGGCTTCCGCCAGAGCCACTGGTTCTCCGCGCTGGAAGGCGAGCGCTTCGCCCTGATCGTCGGCAACCCGCCGTACATTCCCGGCAACGACCCGCACCTGCAGCAGGGCGACGTGCGCTTCGAGCCGAAGAGCGCGCTGGTGGCCGGCACCGACGGCCTCGACGACATCCGCCTGATCGTCGGCCAGGCCCCGCGCTTCCTCGAGCCGGGCGGCTGGCTGCTGCTGGAGCACGGCTACGACCAGGGCCCGGCGGTGCGCGACCTGCTGCTGGGCAATGGTTTCCGCGAGGTGGAAAGCCGCCGCGACCTCGGCGGCCACGAACGCATCAGTCTGGGGCGCCTGCCATGTTGAACGACGAAGAACTGCTGCGCTACAGCCGGCAGATCCTCCTGCCGCAGATCGACATCGACGGCCAGCTGCGCCTGAAGAATGCCCGTGCGCTGATCGTCGGCCTCGGCGGCCTGGGCTCGCCGGTGGCGCTGTACCTGGCCGCGGCCGGCGTCGGCGAGCTGCACCTGGCCGACTTCGACAGCGTCGATGTGACCAACCTGCAGCGCCAGGTGGTGCACGACAGCACCCAGGTCGGGCGCAGCAAGGTGGACTCGGCGATGGCCCGCCTGGCCGCCATCAACCCGCAGGTGAAGCTGGTGCCGCACCGCCAGGCGCTGGACGGGGATTCCCTGGCCGCGGTGCTGGCCCAGGTCGACCTGGTGCTGGACTGCTGCGACAACTTCTCCACCCGCGAGGCGGTCAACGCCGCCTGCGTCGCCGCCGGCAAGCCGCTGGTCAGCGGCGCGGCCATCCGTCTGGAAGGCCAGCTCTCGGTGTTCGACCCGCGCCGCGACGACAGCCCCTGCTACCACTGCCTCTACGGCCATGGCAGCGAAACCGAGCTGACCTGCAGCGAGGCCGGCGTGGTCGGGCCGCTGGTGGGCCTGGTGGGCAGCCTGCAGGCGCTGGAGGCGCTGAAGCTGCTGGCCGGCTTCGGCGAGCCGCTGGTAGGCCGCCTGTTGCTGGTGGACGCCTTGGGCACGCGCTTCCGCGAGCTGCGCGTGAAGCGCGACCCGCAGTGCTCGGTCTGCGGCGTAACGCATGGCTGACGAGCGGCCGATAGGCGTCTTCGACTCCGGCGTCGGCGGCCTTTCGGTGCTGCGCGAGATCCGCGCGCGGGTGCCCGACGAATCGCTGGTGTACCTGGCCGACTGCGGCCACGTGCCCTATGGCGAGAAAACCCCGGAATACATCCGCGAGCGCTGCCGGCGTATCGCCGAATTCCTCATCGCCCAGGACTGCAAGGCCCTGGTGCTGGCCTGCAACACCGCCACCGCGGCGGCCGCCTCCGACCTGCGGGAGCGTTATCCACAGCTGCCGATCCTGGCCATGGAGCCGGCGGTGAAGCCGGCCGCGGCGGCGACCCGCAGCGGCGTGGTCGGCGTGCTGGCCACCACCGGCACCCTCAAGAGCGCACGCTTCGCCGCCTTGCTCGACCGCTTCGCCAGCGACGTGCGGGTGGTCACCCAGCCCTGCCCGGGGCTGGTCGAGCGCATCGAGGCCGGCGACCTGGACGGGCCGCAGACCCGCGAACTGCTCCAGGGCTTCGTCGAGCCGCTGCTGGCCGAAGGCTGCGACACCCTGATCCTCGGCTGCACCCATTACCCCTTCCTGCGCCCGCTGCTGGGCCGGATGCTGCCGAGCGGGGTGTCGCTGATCGACACCGGCGCCGCGGTGGCCCGCCACCTGCAGGCATCGCTGGTCGGCCGTGGCCAGCAGGCACTGGGGCCGGCAAAAAAAACGCACTTCTTCACCAGCGGGGCGGTCGAGATGTTCGAGAGGGTGTTGCCGGTGTTGTGGGGCCTTGATGGATCGGTCAGATTTTTTGCCGATTAAGCAAAGCAGATTCTGAAGAGGCGTAACAATCTGCTGACAATTCCCAGGCCTAATCTGGCAATTCGCCTTATAATCGTTAGCTATTCGCGGGGATTTTTCATTCAGCTTATCCATAAGGATCTTTCGATGAAGAAGCTACTCTCGCAGGCCGCCTTGGCCGCAATCATGATGGTGGGTGCCGCCGGCGCAGCGCAGGCCGCGAATCTGACCGCCGCGGCAGGCGCCACCGGCCAGGGCGACGTGGCCCTGCGCCTGGGTGCGAGTTTCGACTGGGACAAGACCTGGTGGGAAAGCGGTACCGGCCACCTGACCGGCTACTGGGACACCGGCGTCACCTACTGGGGCGCCGGTGACCGCGCGGGTGCCCGTTATTCGCTGTCCTTCTCGCCGGTGTTCGTCTACCAGTTCAATGGCGACAGCGTGAAGCCCTTCATCGAGGCCGGCATCGGCATCGCCGGCTTCAGCGGCTCCGAGGTCGGCGACCATGACCTGGGCAGCGCCTTCGCCTTCGAGGACCGCCTGGGCTTCGGCCTGAAGTTCGCCGGCGGCCAGTCGGTGGGCATCCGTGCCATCCACTACTCGAATGCCGGGCTGTCGATGCCCAACGACGGCATCGAGTCCTACAGCCTGTTCTACAGCCATCCGCTGTAAGAATTTTGCTGTACGAAAAAACCGGCCCAGGTGGCCGGTTTTTTCATGCCCTGGGTTTACGAGCCATTCTCCGGAAATCCGTAGGGCGGACGTTAGTGTTCCGGCCGACGGCGGATAACCCGGCACGATTCGCGGATGAGATCCGCTCCGACGTCTCGCCCACATCGTTCCCATGTAGGAGCGGGTAGCACCGCATCCGGAGTGCTCTTCGTAGGAGCGAGCTTGCTCGCGAACAGACTCCGCTGCGGGGCTCATTCGCGAGCAAGAACTAGGCGTCCCCCCTCGCTCCTACGAGAAGCCGTGCTCGCCTGGGCGGATTCAGCCCCCGGCAGATTGCGGAAAGCCTCCAGCACCCGCTCGCGGCTCGCCGCCAGGTCGAGCATCGGCGCCGGGTAGCCGGGCGCGCCGAACAGCCCCAGGCGCGATGGCTCGTGCAGGCTTTCGCCGTCCAGTTGCGCCAGCTCCGGCAGCCACTGGCGCAGGAAGCGCCCGTGGGGATCGAAGCGGCGCGACTGCGCCAGCGGGTTGAACAGGCGGAAGTAGGGCGCGGCGTCGGTGCCCGTGGAGGCGCTCCATTGCCAGCCGCCGTTGTTCGCCGCCAGGTCGCCGTCGACCAGGTGGCGCATGAACCAGCGTTCGCCTTCGCGCCAGTCGATCAGCAGGTTCTTGCTGAGGAACATGGCCGTGAGCATGCGCAGGCGGTTGTGCATCCAGCCGGTGGCCAGCAACTGGCGCATCGCCGCGTCGATGATGGGGAAACCGGTACGCCCCTGCTGCCAGGCTTCCAGGTCCGCCGGCGCGTGGCGCCAGGGCAGTGCCTCGGTCTGTGCGCGGAAGGCGCGGCCGCGGCTGACCTGCGGGAAGCCGACCAGGATGTGCTTGTAGAACTCGCGCCAGAGCAGCTCGTTGATCCAGGCCACGGGGCCCGGGCCGCCGCTCTCGAACTCGCCCCGGTTGTTCGCCAGCGCCGCGTGCAGGCACTGGCGCGGCGAGAGCACGCCGGCGGCCAGGTAGGCGGAGAGCTGGCTGGTACCGTCGAGGTCTGGGCGGTCGCGTCGTTCGTGGTAATGCGCCAGGTCGTCCTCGGCGAAGCCGGCCAGGCGCTCGCCGGCGGCCTTTTCCCCGGCGGGCCAGAACTCGCGCGCCTGGGCGGCGCTGGGCGCGAAGCCGGGCAGTTCGTCGGGCACGGGGTCGCTGGCCACGTCCAGTGGCGCCTGCGGTGGCGGCGCCGGCAGGCAGGCGGGCAGGGCGCTGGCCAGGCGCTGGTAGCAGAGCTTGCGGAACTGGCTGAAGACCTGGAAGTAGGCGCCGCCGCGGGTGAGCAGGCTGCCGGGGGCGAAGAACAGCTGGTCCAGGTGGCTGTGGAAGCCCACCCCGGCTTCGGCCAGGCGCCGCTTCACCGTCTCGTCGCGGCGGCTTTCGTGGAGGCCGTATTCCTCGTTCACCCGTACCGCGGCGATGCCCAGCGTTTGGCACAGCTGCAGCAGGACTTCGGGTGCCTGGCACCAGGTATCCGCTTCGCGCACCAGCAGCGGGATGTTCAGCCGCGCCAGGTCGTGCCGCAGCGCCTGCAGGTTGCGCAACCAGAAGTCGACCTTGTTCGGCGAGTCGTCGTGGGCGCGCCACTGGCCGGGGCTGAGCAGGTAGCAGGCGATGACCGGACCGGCCTGCGCCGCGGCGGCCAGGGCGGTGTTGTCGTGCACGCGCAGGTCGCTGCGCAGCCAGAGCAGTTGGCGCCTCATTCGCCGCCCCCGCCGTTGAGCAGGCCCAGTGCCTGCAGGGTGGCGCGCGCCTGCAGCGGGTCCTGCGCCAGGTGCAGGCCCGGGTGGCTGCCGCGCTGCAGGTCGGCCAGCTCCCGCGCGTGGATGTTCACGCTGGCGCCCACCAGCAGGGTGGGGCAGATGCAGCCGTCGAGCAGGCGCGCCAGGTGCGTCGGGCTCAGGCTCTGGTCGGAGTAGAGGAGCAGGGCGCGCGGGTTCAGGCGCTGTTCGACCAGGGCGATCTCGGCGCAGGACAGCGGGCCGTCGAACACCTGCACCGGGCAGCCGGCGGCGCTGGCCAGCCAGGCGCACAGCCAGTGGCCGGTCTCCCGCGGGTGCTCCGACTGGTTCACCAGCAGCAGTGGCCGCCCCTGCTGCTGGCGGTTGTAGTGGTACAGGCGGCCGCCGAGCTTGCTGCGCAGCCAGGAATGGTAGAGCAGGCGCTCCAGGCCGCTGCCGAACTGGCCCTGCCAGCGCTGCTGGAGGTCGCGCTGCAATGGCAGCATCAGGTGCTCGCACAGCGTCTGCGCCGGGTAGATCGACAGGGCGCCGTTGAACAGCTCGTCCAGGCGCTGTTCGTCGAGCCGGGCGATGGCGCCCAGCGCCTGCTGGCGCAGGTCGTCCCAGGGCGAGTGGGTTGCGGCTGCCGCCCGTGGCGGTTCGTCGAGCAGGTCGCGCACCTTGCCCACCGCCACGCCGCGTTCCAGCCAGGTGAGGACGTGGCGGATGCGCTCCAGCTGCTCGGTGGAGTACAGGCGGTGGCCCTTGGCGGTGCGCTGGGGGACGACCAGCCCGTAGCGGCGCTCCCAGGCGCGCAGCGTCACCGGGTTCACCCCGGTGCGCCGCGCCACTTCGCTGATGGGCAGCCAGCCGGCGGCCAGCGCCTGGCGATAATCGTCGGGAAGGGTGTCGCTTCGTTCAGATGGCATTGCGTAGACCCAGGGCCTCGGGGTGGGGTTGCAGGTACGCCTGGCGGGCGATGTACGGGTGCGGGTGGCGGCGGAAGTGGTGCTTGAGCAGCGCCAGGGGCACCACCAGCGGCACGTCGCCGTGGCGGTACTGCTCGATCAGCCGCTGCAGTTCGGCGCGGTCGTCCGCCGCCAGGGCTCGCTTGAGGTAGCCGGCCAGGTGCTGCAGCACGTTGCTGTGGCTGCCGCGGCTGGCGCAGTGGCCCAGCGCCTGGCTGAAGGTGCGGTAGTACAGCGGGCCGAAATGCTCCGCCGGGTGCCGGCCGATATCCGCCAGCTGGTGGCCCAGCTCGGCGTACAGGCGCGGGTGGTGGGCGAGCAGCTGGTACTTGTAGCGCGAGTGGAAATCGAGGATCGCCTTGTGCGTCAGCCCGGCGCGGCACAGGGCGAGCCAGTCGAGATGGGCGTAGACGCGGGTGACGAAGTTCTCGCGCAGGCGGGGATCGTGCAGGCGGCCTTCCTCTTCCACCGGCAGCTCGGGGCGGGCGGCGCAGAAGGCTTCGGCGAACAGGCCGCGGGCAATCGCCAGGGGCGGCTGGCCGTCGTCGGGGTAGAGCTTGACGCGGTGCAGGCCGCAGGAGGGGGACTTCTGCATGAAGATGAAGCCGCCCAGTTCGTCCAGCTGGCCGGCCTGCTCCGCGCCATGGCGACGCAATGCCGCACTGTGGTCCAGGGTCGCATCGCGGCTGTCCACGGCGCGCGGCCGGGCGGCCTCGCCGACCAGGCGCAGGGTCGGGCGCGGCACGCCCAGGCCGATGGCGACTTCCGGGCACAGCGGGACGAAATCGAAATGCCGGGCAAGGTCCTCCAGGCACAGGCGCGAAGCCTTGTGCCCGCCGTTGTAGCGGACGTTCGCGCCGAGCAGGCAGGCGCTGATGCCGAGCCTGGGCCGGGGAGGGGAAGTGGACATGGTCTGGCCCTGTACAAGTAGGCTTCACGTGTACAACTATTTTTCAGCATAGGCCGGGAGTTGTACAGCGGCAAATTGCTTGTACAGGGTGCGGCGCCCTGGTGGGCGCCGTCGGGCTCAGAGGTGCTGCAGCAGCCGGCGGGCCGCTTCCAGGCCGCTCAGCCAGGCGCCCTCGACGCGGCCGGAAAGGCACCAGTCGCCGCAGGCGTAGATGCCCAGGTCGGCGTCGGCCAGCGCGCCCAGCTGGTGCGCTTCCAGCGGCCGGGCATAGAGCCAGCGATGGGCCAGGGCGAACACCGGCGCCGGCACCGCGCAGCCGATCATTTCGGCGAAGGTGCCCAGCAGGTGCTCGATGACCGTTTCCTTGGGTTTGTCGATGTTCTGCCGGCTCCAGCTGCTGCTGGCGTGCAGTACCCAGGTGTCCATGTGCTCGTCGCGGCCGGGCTTGCAGCGGTTGCTGGCCATCCAGGTCAGCGGGCCTTCCTGGACGAAGCAGCCCTGCACCGGCGTCTGCAGGGGGTCGGCGAAGCCCAGGGCCACGGCCCAGGTCGGCTCCATGGCGATGCTCGCCGCCGCCGCCGCCAGCTTGGGCGCGCCGGCCAGCAGCGCCGCGGCCTGGGGCGCCGGGGTGGCGACCAGGACGTGGCTGAACGGGCCGTGGTTGCAGCCTTCGGAGTCCTGCAGGTGCCAGTGGTGCTCGCCGCGGAAGACTTCGGTGATGCGGCAGGAGAAGGTGACCTGCAGGCCCTGCAGCAGCGCACGGGTGATGGCGCTCATGCGCGGCGTGCCGACCCAGCGCGGCTGCTCGTCCGGCGACGGGCTGAGCATGCCGTCGCGGTACTGGTACAGGGCCGGGTCCCACTCGGCGACCCAGCCGGCGTCGCGCCAGTGCTGGATGGCGTCGAGGAAGCGGCGGTCGCGGGCGGTGAAGTACTGGGCGCCGAGGTCGAGCGCGCCAGCGTCGCTGCGCTTGCTCGCCATGCGGCCGCCGCTGCCGTGGCCCTTGTCGAAGAGCTGGACTTCCTGTCCCGCGTCGAGCAGGGCGTGGGCGGCTGAGAGTCCGGCGATTCCGGTGCCAATGATGGCAATGGGGGCGCTCATGACATGCCTCGTAGGTTGTTGTGTTCAGGTTAGCGAGTCGAACAACCTTGTACAATCGGTTTTATTTGTATAGTTGTTCGGTCGCCGTTCGAACGGTCGAGCGGAATTCCGTCCACGCTTCGTGGCCATTCCTTCGGGGGCGTCGCGTATCGGTTCCGGCATTTACAGCGTAGACGTTCGCCACACTCGGACGGGTGCGGTAATGCAAGCGCCGTTCCCTCGTCCAGACTGATGGTAGGTGTGGGAGTTCAGCGCAAGGAGGTTCAGATGCACATCTTCATTACCGGCGGTACCGGCCTGATCGGCCGCCGCCTGTGCCGCCACTGGAGCGCCGCCGGCCATCGGCTGACGGTGCTGAGCCGCCGCCCGGAGCGCGTTGCCGACCTTTGCGGCAGCGAGGTGCGGGGCGTTTCCAGCTTCGAGGCGGTGGGCGACGAGCCGGTCGACGCGGTGGTCAACCTGGCCGGCGAGCCCATCGCCGAGCGGCCCTGGACGGCAAGGCGCAAGGCGTTGCTGTGGGACAGCCGGGTACGCCTCAGCGAGCGCCTGGTGGAGTGGCTGGAGGGGCGCAAGCAGCGGCCGTCGGTGCTGATCAGCGGCTCGGCGGTGGGCTGGTACGGCGATGCCGGCGAGCGGCCACTGGACGAAGGCAGCGCGGCGGCAGGCGAGGATTTCGCCAGCGAGCTGTGCCTGGCCTGGGAGCAGATCGCCCTGCAGGCCGAGGGCCTCGGCATCCGCGTGGTGCGCCTGCGCACCGGGCTGGTGCTGGCGCCGGAGGGCGGCTTCCTCGCCCGCCTGCTGCCGGCCTTCCGCTTCGGCCTGGGCGGCCAGCTGGGCAACGGCCGGCAATGGATGTCCTGGGTGCACATCGAGGACATGATCGGCCTGATCGATTTTCTCTTGCAGCGAAGCGACGCCAGCGGTCCGTATAATGCCTGCGCGCCGCAGCCGGTGCGCAACCGCGATTTCACCCGGGCGCTGGGGCAGGCCCTGCACCGCCCGACCCTGCTGGGCGTGCCGGCCTTCGCCCTGCGCACCCTGCTCGGCGAGCTGTCGCTGCTGTTGCTCGGCGGCCAGCGCGTGGAGCCACGGCGCCTGCTGGAAGCCGGCTTCGTGTTCCGCTACAACGATCTGCCGGCCGCCCTCGGCGATGTCCTCGCGCATCGCCCGGCGGCCGCCGCCCACCGTCACTAAGGATGCTGCATGACCCTCAACGCCCTGCTGCTGGTCAACCTGGGCTCGCCGGCCTCGACGGAGGTGGCCGATGTGCGCCGTTACCTGGACCAGTTCCTCATGGACCCGTACGTCGTCGACCTGCCCTGGCCGGCGCGGCGCCTGCTGGTGTCGCTGATCCTGCGCAAGCGCCCGGAGGAGTCGGCGCATGCCTATGCCTCCATCTGGTGGGACCAGGGCTCGCCGCTGGTGGTGATCAGCCGCCGCCTGCAGCAGGTCATGCGCAAGTACTGGCCGCATGGCCCGGTGGCGCTGGCCATGCGCTACGGCCAGCCGTCCATCGAGAACGCCCTGCTGGACCTCTACGAGCAGGGCGTGCGCCGGGTGACCCTGGCGCCGCTGTACCCGCAGTTCGCCGACAGCACCACCACCACCGTCATCGAGGAGGCCCGGCGGCTGATCCGCCAGCTCGGCCTGCATGGCATGCGCCTGATGGTGCTGCCGCCGTTCTACGCCGAGCCGGAATACCAGCAGGCACTGGTGACCAGCGTGCAGCCCTACCTGGAGCAGCCCTACGACCACCTGCTGCTGAGCTTCCACGGCCTGCCCGAGCGGCACATCCGCAAGCTGGTGGGCGACCGCAACCACGACCTCGACGCCGCCGACAGCCGCCACGTGCGCCCGGAAGTCCTGGCGCTGTGCTACCGCAGCCAGTGCCTGCGCACCGCGGAGCTGTTCGCCGAGCGCGCGGGCCTGGAGAAGGGCCGCTGGTCGGTGTCGTTCCAGTCGCGGCTGGGCCGCGCCAAATGGATCGGCCCCTACACCGATGCGCAGCTGGAGGTCCTGGCGAAGCAGGGCGTGAAGCGCCTGCTGGTGATGTGCCCGGCCTTCGTCGCCGACTGCATCGAGACCCTGGAGGAAATCGGCCAGCGCGGCCGCGAACAGTTCATCGCCGCCGGCGGCGAGGAGCTGGTGCTGATCCCCTGCCTGAACGACCAGCAGGCCTGGGCGCTGGCGCTGGCGCGGTTGTGCGAGCGGTTGCCGGAGCCGTTGTGAGGCAAAACGGCGGATAACGCCATAGGCGTTATGCGCCCTACGCGCAGCCGTTAGCGCGTGCGTGGTGTGAGGATGATGCCTGGCTTCCAGGCCACTCGGGACAGCCCCTCTCCCGCTTGCGGGAGAGGGGCTCTTGGGCCCGGCACCTGGTTCGTAGGGCGAATAAGCGTTCGCGGTTATCCGCCGTTGGCCCGGAATGCCGGCGCCCGGCGAAAACGGCGGATAACGCCGTAGGCGTTATGCGCCCTACGCGCATGCCGTTAGCGCGTGCGTGGTGTGGGGATGATGCCCGGCTTCCAGGCCACTCGGGACAGCCCCCTCTCCCGCTTGCGGGAGAGGGCTGGGGAGAGGGGCTCTCTAGACCTTGAACTGATTCACCAGCCGCCGCTGCTGCTCGGCCAGCCTGGTCAGCTCGGCGCTGGCCTGGGAGGCTTCGTCGGCGCCGCCGGCCACCTGGTTGGCGACCAGGCCGATGTTGGCGACGTTGCGGTTGATGTCCTCGGCCACCGCGCTCTGTTCCTCGGCGGCGCTGGCGATCTGGGTGTTCATGTCGTTGATCACCGATACCGCCTGGGTGATCGACTCCAGCGCCTGGGCGGCCTCGTGGGCGTGGCGCACGCTGTCGTCGGTCTTCTCCTGGCTCTGCTGCATCACCTGTACCACTTCGCGGGTGCCGTTCTGCAGTTGCTGGATCATCGTCTGGATTTCCTGGGTGGCCTGCTGGGTCTTCTGCGCCAGGTTGCGCACCTCGTCGGCCACCACGGCGAAGCCGCGGCCCTGCTCGCCAGCCCGCGCCGCCTCGATGGCGGCGTTGAGCGCCAGCAGGTTGGTCTGCTCGGCGATGCCGCGGATGGCCACCAGGATGGCGTTGATGTTCTCGCTGTCGCGGGCCAGCGACTGCACTACGCCGACCGCGCGGCCGATCTCGGTGGCCAGGGCCTGGATCGCCGCTGAGCTGCTCTCGACTATCTGCCTGCCCTGGTGCGCGGCCTGGTCGGCGTGGCTGGCCGCTTCCGCCGCGTGGGTGGCGTTGCGCGCCACGTCCTGGGCGGTGGCGGTCATCTCGTGGACGGCGGTGGCCACCAGCTCGATCTCCGCCAGCTGCTTCTGCACGCCCTGGTTGGTGCGGATGGCGATGTCCGCGGTGTGCTCGGAGGAGTCGCTGACGTGCTGCACCGAGGTCACCACCTGGCCGATCATGCCCTGCAGCTTGCCGAGGAAGGTGTTGAAGCCGCGGGCGATGGAGCCCAGCTCGTCGGCGCGCTCGCTGGCGAGGCGGCGGGTGAGGTCGCCTTCGCCCTGGGCGATGTCGTCGAGCATGCCCACCAGCTGGCGCAGCGGGCGGGCGATGCCGTGGCCCACCAGCCAGATCACCAGCAGGCCGCCGGCGGCGATGAGCAGGCCGACCAGGGTCATGCCCAGGGTGTCGGAATCGCTCTGCGCCTTGAGCGCGCCCTGCAGTTGCTTGAGTTCGCCGAACACGGCCTGCCGCGGGATTTCCAGCATCAGCGTCCAGCGTGTGCCGGTGTCGCCGATGGCGAAGGGCAGGAACACGGCGATGGTATCGCGGGCTTCGTCCTGCTGGTACAGCGGCTGCTCGCCCTGCAGCTTGCCGAGGCTGGCGGCCTGGGAGGCGTCGAGTACCTTGTCGGCCGGTTCGCCGAGCTTGCCGGCGTCCTTGGTGTAGGCCACCAGGCGGCCGTTGGCGGAGATCAGCGCGAGTTCGCCGGCGCCGTCGTACAGGGTGCTGTCGGCGGCCTTGAGCAGGTCCTGGATGAAGTCCAGGGACAGGTCGGCGCCCACCGCGCCGCGGAACTGGCCGTCGACCAGGATGGGCGCGTTGAAGGACGACATCAGCACCATCCTGCCGCCCATCTCATAGGGCGCCGGGTCGATCACACAGGGCTTGTGGCGTTCCTTCGGGCACAGGTAGTACTCGCCCTCGCGCACGCCGGTGGGCAGCACCTTCTGGCTTTCCAGGGTGTCGCCCATGGCTTCCACGGTGAGGCTGCCGTCGGCCTTGCGGTACCACCAGGGCATGAAGCGCCCGCTGGCGTCGTAGCCGGCGCCGGTCTGCCCGGCGTAGAGGCTGTCGGGGCCGGCGAAGGCGCCGGGTTCCCAGCCGGCGAAGGCGTCCAGCAGCTTGGGGTTCTGCTGCACCGTCTGGCGCAGCAGGTTGGACATCTCGCCGCGGCTGATGCCCAGCAGCGGCTTGCCTTCGGCGTCCTTGCCGTCCATCAGCATGTTGGCCTGGGCCAGGCCCTTGACCACCGTCAGCGGGTATTCCAGTTCGCGCTGGATCTGGCTGGCCTGGGCGCGCGCCAGGGCCACCAGGCGTTCGTTGATGACCTTTTCCAGCAGCGCCTGGGTACGTTCCTGCACCAGCGTCTGGGTGCGCCCGCCGGCGAACAGGGCATACAGCACCAGCGCCACCACCACTGCCAGCACGCTGGCCCCCGCCAGCGCCACCACGGAAAACTGGATCGACTTGAACTTCATGACGAAATACCCGCGTACCAGGGACAGCCTGTTCCGCTGTATCGGCAGGACTTCAGCGTTTCCTTAGGAAATGCCTTGTAATGGGTTGTAACGCCCTTGTGTCGTCTCCCTCGCACAGCGGTTGCCGGCCATCGGGGGGCGGCCTACCATTGCGCGCTGTCCAAGGGAGAATGCAATGCTTCAGGAGAGCATCATGTCCAGCGTATTCCGTTTCGCCGGCCTGGCCGCGGCCCTGCTGCTGGCCGGCTGCCAACAGGTGAACACCACCAGCGGCGGCGCCGTCGGCGTCGAGCGCAAGCAGTACATGTTCAGCATGCTGTCGAGCCAGCAGGTCGACCAGATGTACTCGCAGTCGTACCAGAAGACCCTCACCGACGCGACTTCCGCGGGCAAGCTGGACAACGGCAGCAGCGACGCCAAGCGCGTCAAGGCCGTGGCCGCGCGGCTCATCCCGCAGACCGGCTCGTTCCGCCAGGACGCCCCGGGCTGGGACTGGCAGGTCAACGTGATCAAGAGCGACGAGCTCAACGCCAACTGCGGCCCCGGCGGCAAGATCATCTTCTACAGCGGCCTGATCGACCAGTTGAAGCTCACCGACGACGAGATCGCCGCGGTGATGGGCCACGAGATCGCCCACGCCCTGCGCGAGCACGGCCGCGAGCAGATGTCCCGGGCCTACGCCGTGCAGATGGGCGAGAACCTCGGCGGCGCGCTGCTGGGCATGGGCCAGACCAGCATGCAGCTGGCCGACCAGGTGGTGCAGTACAGCCTGACCCTGCCCAACAGCCGGCAGAACGAGACCGAGGCCGACCTCATCGGCCTGGAGCTGGCCGCCCGCGCCGGCTACAACCCCCAGGCCGCGCTGACCCTGTGGGAGAAGATGGGCAAGGCGGGCGGCGATGCGCCGCCGGAGATCCTCAGCACCCACCCGGCGGACAGCACGCGCATGGCCAACCTGCAGGCCGCCATTCCCAAGGTGATGCCGCTGTACGAGCAGGCCAAGGGCCGCAATTGACGAGCGGGGGGATCGACGCCGTCGATCCGTTGCAGCCGGCCGCCCGCGCGGCCGGTTCGACCATCACCAGGGAGCGCCAGTGAAAATCGCAGTACTCGGAGCCACCGGGCTCCTCGGCCATCATGCCGCGCGCGCCATCAAGGCCGCCGGCCACCAACTGGTGCTGATCCACCGTCCGTCCTCGCAGATCCAGCGCCTGGCCTACCTGGAGCCGGAATGCCGGGTCGCCGAACTGTTCGACTACAAGGGGCTGGAACGCGCCCTGAGCGGGCTGGACGCGGTGATCTTCAGCGCCGGCTACTACCCGCAGCGGCCGCGCCGCTGGCAGGAGGAGGTGGCCAGCGCCCTGGACCAGACCAACCACTTCTACGCGGCCTGCCAGCACAACAAGGTGTCGCGCATCCTCTACGTCGGCTCGGCCTTCGCCATGCCCATGCACCCCCAGGGGCTGCCCGGCCACGAGGGGCTGTTCTACGAGAGCCTGCCCACCGGCAAGAGTGCCTATGTGATGTGCAAGTGGGCGCTGGACGAACAGGCCCGCGAACAGGCCCGCGGCGGCCTGCCGGTGGTGATCGGGATTCCCGGCATGGTGCTGGGCGAGCTGGACATGGGGCCGACCACCGGGCGCCTGATCACCGCCATCGGCCGCGGCGAGATGTCCCACTACGTGCCGGGCCGACGCAACGTGATCGACGCCGGCGAAGCGGGGCGCGGCCTGCTGATGACCCTGGAGCGCGGGCGCATCGGCGAACGCTACCTGCTCACCGGGCACAACGTGGAGATGGCCGAGCTCACCGCCACCATCGCCCGCCTGCTGGGCCGCCCGGCGCCGCAGCCGATGCCGCTGCACCGCGCCCGCGCGCTGGCCACCCTGGGCCGCTGGCGCTACCGCCTGACCGGCAAGCTGCCGCTGCTGGACGACACCGCCATCGAGGTGATGGCCGGCGGGCAGTTCCTCGACGGCCGCAAGGCCCGCGAGGAAATCGGCTTCGAAAGCCACGTGCCGCTGGAAGACACCCTGCACCGCGCCATCGACTGGTTCCACGCCAACGGGTACCTGTAGGCGCAACAGTCTTGCCGACTGCGCCATGTCCGCACGGGAAATGCCGTGCCTTACCGCAAACTGTAGGAGCGGGCCTTGCCCGCGATTCGCGCGCAGGGCGCGCTCCTACATTGGAATGGCGTGGGTGGGGGGTGTAGGCACGGATCCTATCCGCGAAACGCGCCGATACGTCCGGCTATCGTGGACAAGGTCCGCTCCTACAAGAGAAGGGCGCTGCCTCAGGGCAGCGCCTGCTCCGCCAGCGGGCGGTTCTGCAGGCCCATCTGGCTGCGGAAGCTTTCCATATCGATCAGCGTGCACAGCTCCTGCAGCTTGCCGTGGCTGTTGAATACCCACAGGGCCATGCCGGGGATGCTGAGCACCTTGTCGCTGGCCGGGTAGCCGAAGGCGGGGCGGCTGATGGTGCCGACCAGGGTGCTCCAGGTGAACACCTTGTGGCCCTCGCCGATGCATTCCTCGACCACCACTTCCAGGTCGTCCATGGACGTGCGGATGCCCTCGATCAGCTGCCGGTAGCCGGCGCTGTCCAGGGGCTGGGCGGAGAAGCTGCTCTTGTAGAGGAAGTCCGGGCTGTGCAGCTGGGTGGCCAGGGCCAGGCGGCCCTTGTTCCAGCTCAGGTCGATGTGCTGGCGGGCGAGGCGTTTCAGGTCCTTGTCAGTCATGGCTGTTTCCTTCAGCTAGGGACGACAGTTGTCACTGTAGGCCTGTGGCATGGCGGCGGCATTGGCCGCCACGCCGAAGCGGCCGTCAGAACAGCCCTGACAGCTGGGCGGCGTGCCAGGCCGCGACCAGGCCCAGCACGGCGAAGGCGCAGGCGGCCAGGCGGCGGATCAGCGCCAGCGGCAGGCGCTCGGCGGCGAAGTTGCCGGCCAGCACCACCGGCACGTTGGCCAGCAGCATGCCGATGGTGGTGCCCAGCACCACCAGCCAGAAGTGCGGGTACTGCGCGGCCAGCATCACGGTGGCGACCTGGGTCTTGTCGCCCATCTCGGCGAGGAAGAAGGCGATCAGCGTGGTGAGGAAGGGGCCGAACCTCTTCAGGCCGCCCTCTTCGTCGTCATCCAGCTTGTCCGGCACCAGGGTCCAGGCCGCCACGGCCAGGAAGGAGGCGGCCAGCAGCCAGCTCAGGGCGGCTTCGGAGAAGAAGGTGGAGACCCATTTGCCCACGGCGCCGGCAGCGAAGTGGTTGACCAGGGTAGCGACGACGATGCCGGCGATGATCGGCCAGGGCTTGCGGAAGCGCGCGGCGAGGACGAGGGCGAGCAGTTGCGTCTTGTCGCCGATTTCGGCGAGGGCAACCACCAGGATGGGGACGAACAGGGATTCCATCAGGCTTTCCTAAGGGGGCGGGTCGACTAATCACCGATGACACGCGCCATCCGCCCACCCCGGGTCGGATCGCTCGTGTCATAGGTCTTGTCAAACCCGGGCCCGACTGCTGCGGGCCTTGGGGCCGCACGCGCCATGGTCTGCGGACCAAGTGTGTTGACGCGTGCCGGGCGAGGGCGGGAGCCGCTCGCGGGAGACTACTCCCCTAGGACGGGGCGCATTCTGCCCAAGTCGTCCGGCTTGGGCAAGCCTGACTTTCAGTCGACGTCGCGGCCGGAGGTGACGTCCATCTCCTCGTAGCGGACGAAGCGGCTGCCGTTCTTCAGGCGGTAGCCCCACCAGATGGCGAGGAACAGCGGCAGGCTGACGTAGGTGGCGACCAGCCCGGTCCAGTCGATGTGCTCGCCGACGAACGCCTGGTAGTTCTGCCCGAGGGTGATCGCCAGGCACAGGGCGAAGGCGAACAGCGGGCCGAAGGGGAACCACTTGGCGCGGTAGGGCAGGTCGTCGAGCTTGCCACCCTGCAGCAGGTAGCCCTTGCGGAAGCGGTAGTGGGAAATGGCGATGCCCAGCCAGACGATGAAGCCGCACATGCCCGAGGTGTTGAGCAGCCAGGTGTAGACGGTCTTGTCGCCGATGAAGCTGCTGAGGAAGCACAGGCCGCCGATCAGCGTGGTGGCGTAGAGCGCATAGCGCGGCACGCCGCTCTGCGAGATCTGCCGGAACAGGCGCGGCGCCTGGCCATGCAGGGCCATGGTGTAGAGCATGCGGGTGGAGGCGTACATCCCCGAGTTGCCGGCGGAGAGGATCGCCGAGAGGATCACCGCGTTCATCACCCCGGCGGCCGCGGCCAGGCCGGCGCGCTCGAAGAGCAGGGTGAAGGGCGAGGTGCTGATGTCGCTGCTGTCGGTCTTGAGCAGGTTCGGATCGGTGTAGGGGATCAGCATGCCGATGACGAAGATCGACAGGATGTAGAACATCAGGATCCGCCAGAACACCTGGCGGATGGCGATGGGGATCGACTTGTGCGGGTGCTCCGACTCGCCGGCGGCGACGCCGATCAGCTCGGTGCCCTGGAACGAGAAGCCGGCGATCATCGCCACCCCGACCATGGCCTGCAGGCCGCCGACGAAGGGCGCATCGCCGGTGGTGAAGTTGCTGAAGCCGGGGGAGTCGATGCCGTGCATGATGCCGAAGATGCTCGCCAGGCCGATGCCGATGAAGATCACCACGGCCACCACCTTGATCAGCGCGAACCAGAACTCGCTCTCGCCGAAGCCCTTCACCGAGAAGAAGTTGAGGCCGAACATGATGGCCAGGAAGATCGCGCTCCAGTACAGGCCGGGCACGTCGGGGAACCAGAAGTGCATCACCAACTGCGCGGCCACCAGTTCCGCGGCGATGGTCACCGCCCAGTTGTAC
Source organism: Pseudomonas sp. RW407 (assembly GCF_003176655.1). NCBI lineage: Bacteria > Pseudomonadati > Pseudomonadota > Gammaproteobacteria > Pseudomonadales > Pseudomonadaceae > Pseudomonas > Pseudomonas sp. RW407. The sequence continues at coordinate 591,578 of NZ_QGSL01000107.1, forward strand.
CAGTAGTTCCAGCCCATGGCGAAGCCGAAACCGTCGTCGATGAAGCGGCTGCCGTAGGTGGAGAAGGAGCCGGAGTCGGGGATGTAGGCGGCCATCTCGCCCAGGCTGGTCATCAGGAAGAACACCATCAGGCCGATCAGCGCGTAGGCCAGCAGCGCGCCGCCGGGGCCGGCGGTGGCGACGGTGCTGCCGGAGGCGACGAACAGCCCGGTGCCGATCGAGCCGCCGATGGCGATCATGTTCAGGTGCCTGGGCTTGAGCGAGCGCTTCAGGTGCGCGGGGGTCTTTTCCGGCGACTTCACGAAGGTCAGCTCGGCTTCTTTCACGGTGCTTTTCACGGCGATCCTCGGCTCGTGAGGCGCGCCGGCTGGGCGCGCCCTTTTCGGTCTGGTGGAGTGTAGTGGGCCCGCGACGAGGCGCCCGGGCTCAGGGGCGGCGGCCGCTGTAGATGCGGAAACCGTCGCCCTCGGCGAGGCTGCGGCAGGGGCCCAGGTGCTGTTCGATCAGCGGCGGGTACTTGAGGAAGCTGTTGGCCACCAGGCGCAGTTCGCCGCCCGGCCGCAGGTGCTGCGCGGCCTCGCGCAGCAGGCGTTCGCTGGCCTGGTAGTCGGTGTGCACGCCCTGGTGGAAGGGCGGGTTGCTGACGATGGCGGCCAGGCCCGGGGGCGCCGCGTCGATGCCGTCGCCGCCGATCACCTCGCCTTCCAGGCCGTTGGCGGCGAGGGTCAGGCGGCTGCTTTCCAGGGCGAAGGCGTCGACGTCGAGCAGGCTCAGGCGGCTGGCCGGGTAGCGGCGCTTGAGCACCGCGCCGAGCACGCCGGCGCCGCAGCCGAAGTCCAGCACGTGGCCTTCGGGCAGGCCGTCCAGGTGTTCCAGCAGCAGGGCGCTGCCGCGGTCCAGGCGGCCGTGGCTGAACACGCCGGGCAGGGTGACCACCTGCAGTTCGCCGTCGGCCAGTTCCAGGCTGTAGCGCTGGGCCAGGGCGTGCAGGTCGGGACAGGGCAGGGCGCCATCGACGCTGGCGTGCCACAGCTGGCAGTGCCGCGCGCTGTCGAGCTTGGCGGCCTTGGCCAGGGCGCCGAGCTGTTTGGCGGCGCGTTCGACGCCGGCGCGTTTCTCGCCCACCAGGTACAACTGGCCGCCGGGCACGCGGCTGGCCAGGGCGGCCAGCAGGTAGTCGGTCAGCTCGCGGGACTTGGGCAGGAACAGCACGGCGGCGTCGAACTCGCCGCTTGGCGGCGTCACGCCGAAATGGCAGCGCCCCGGGTAGCGGCCGTCCAGCAGCCGCTGCTCGCCGGCGTGCCAGCTCCAGCCCAGGGCCTGGGGCAGCTCGCCGAGCAGGCCGTCGGCGGGCAGGCCGGCCAGCAGCACGCGGCCGGCGAAACGTTCGATCTGGCGCAGCAGCACCTCGCTGGTAGGGGCGTAGGACATGCGGCCTCCTGAAAAAGGGCGCGAGTTTAGCACTTCGCGCTTCAGTCGACCCGCCGCAGCCTGTCGCCGCGGAAGAAGGCCGCGGCGTTGTCCGTCACCTGGCCGACGATGCGCTGCCGCGCCTCGCGGCTGCCCCAGGCGTTGTGCGGGGTGACGATCAGCCGCGGGATGTCGCCGGCCAGCAGCGGGTTGCCGTCCTTGGGCGGCTCGACGCTGAGCACGTCGGTGGCGGCGCCGCCCAGGTGGCCGCGGCGCAGGGTGTCGGCCAGGGCCTGCTCGTCGATCAGGCCGCCGCGGGCGGTGTTGACGATGAAGGCGCCGGGCTTCATCAGGTCCAGCTCGCGCTGGCCGATCATCCCGCGGGTCTGGTCGGTCAGCGGGCAGTGCAGGCTGATGGCGTCGACCTGCGGCAGCAGCTCGTCCAGCGCCAGGCGGTCGGCGCGCGGCGGCCGGCCGGGCAGTTGGCCGAGCAGCACGCGCATGCCGAAGGCCTCGGCCAGGCGGCCCACCGCGCCGCCCAGCTCGCCGTGGCCGAGCAGGCCGAGGGCCTTGCCCTCCAGCTCGACGATGGGGTAGTCCAGCAGGCAGAACTGGGTGGCCTGTTGCCAGCGCCCGGCGCGCACCGCCGCCTGGTAGTCGGGCAGCCGGGTGGCCAGGGCGAGCAGCAGGCCGATGGCGTGCTGGGCCACCGAGGCGGTGCCGTAGCCCTGGCAGTTGCATACGGCGATGCCGCGTTCGCGGACGGCGGCCAGGTCGATGTTGTTGGTGCCGGTGGCGGTGACCAGGATCAGCTTCAGGTCCGGGTTGCTGGCCATGGCCCGGGCATCGATCGGCGCCTTGTTGGTGATGGCGACCTGGGCGCCGTGCAGGCGCCCGGCGATCTCGCCCGGGGCGCTGGCGGCGTGCAGGAGCAGTTCGCCGAAGGCCTGGTGCAGCGGCTGCAGGTCGAGGTCGCCGAGGTCGAGGGAGGCGGTGTCGAGGAACACGGCGCGGGAGCTGTTCATCACTGGCTGTACCTTTTGCGGGAAGCGGGGCTGGCGTAAGGTTGCCAGCCTGACGGCGTTAATCACACCCCTGCGGAGGTTGCATGTACTGGACGGAATTCCTCACCGTGGCATTGATCCACCTGCTCGCGGTGGCCAGCCCCGGCCCGGACTTCGCCGTGGTGGTGCGCGAGAGCGTGACCCACGGCCGCCGCGCCGGCACCTGGACGGCGCTGGGGGTGGGCTGCGCGATCTCCATCCACGTGACCTACTCGCTGCTGGGCATCGGCCTGATCGTTTCGCAGTCGATCATGCTGTTCAACACCCTCAAGTGGCTGGCCGCGGCCTACCTGTTCTACATCGGCATCAAGGCGCTGCGGGCGAAGCCTGCCGGCGGCGACGGCAGAGTGGAGGTCGCTGCGCCGAGCGAACGCACCCCGCGCGGGGCCTTCGTCAGCGGCTTCGTCACCAACGGCCTGAACCCCAAGGCGACGCTGTTCTTCCTCTCGCTGTTCACCGTGGTCATCAACCCGCACACCCCGGTGCTGGTGCAGGCCGGCTACGGCGTCTACCTGGCCTGCGCCACCGCGGCCTGGTTCAGCTTCGTGGCCCTGCTGTTCAGCCAGCAGCGCGTGCGCGCCGGCTTCGCCCGCATGGGGCACTGGTTCGACCGGATGATGGGGGTGGTGCTGGTGGGGTTGGGGGTCAAGCTGGCTTTCACCGAACTGCGCTGAGGGTTGGGTGCTTGCGCTTTTCGTAGGAGCGAGCTTGCTCGCGAATGGTGCTTGGCTGGGGCTTTGGGTATTGGGCTTTAGAGCGCCCTCTCCCTAACCCTCTCCCTGAAGGGAGAGGGGACCGTTCGGTGTGTTCGGTTGCTTCGGCGTTAGCCGGCTTGTACCGATTACCCGGCTAACACCAAATCCTTTCTCGGCACGGGGAGAGGGGCTCTCAGACCTGCCACCGATGTTCCGGCCAGCAGCCGAAAATCGCGCAGGGAATGGCATACACAGCGGCTTGCACGGAGCCGAAACGAAAAGGGCGCGACCATGGTCGCGCCCTTTTTCTGTTACCGGTAACAGCGTTACAGCAGCTCGATGGCCACCGCGGTGGCCTCGCCGCCGCCGATGCACAGCGAGGCCACGCCGCGCTTGCCGCCCTTCTTCTGCAGGGCGTTGATCAGGGTGACGATGATCCGCGAGCCGGTGGAGCCCACCGGGTGGCCCTGGGCGCAGGCGCCGCCGTAGACGTTGACCTTGGCGTGGTCCAGGCCGTGTTCGCGCATTGCCAGCATGGTGACCATGGCGAAGGCTTCGTTGATCTCGAACAGGTCGACGTCGTCCTTGCTCCAGCCGGTCTTCCTGAACAGGTTGGTCATGGCGCCGATGGGGGCCAGGGTGAATTCGCTCGGGTCCTGGCTCTGGGTGGCGTGGCCGACGATCTTCGCCAGCGGCTTCAGGCCGCGGCGGGCGGCTTCCTCGGCGGTCATCAGGACCAGGGCGCTGGCGCCGTCGGAGATGGAGCTGGCGTTGGCCGCGGTGATGGTGCCGTCCTTCTTGAACGCCGGCTTCAGGCTGGGAATCTTGTCCAGGTTGGCGGTCAGCGGCTGCTCGTCGTCCTTCACCAGCACTTCGCCCTTGCGGGTGGTGACGGTCACCGGGACGATCTCGCTGGCCAGGGAGCCGTCGTGGATCGCGGCCTGGGCGCGCTTGAGCGACTCGATGGCGTAGGCGTCCATCGCCTCGCGGGTGATGCCGTTGCTGTCCGCCGTGTCCTGGGCGAAGGAGCCCATCAGGCGGCCGCTGCGGGCGTCTTCCAGGCCGTCGAGGAACATGTGGTCCTTGATCTCGGCGTGGCCCATGCGCAGGCCGGTGCGGGCCTTCTCCAGCACGTAGGGGGCGTTGGACATGCTCTCCATGCCGCCGGCGACCATGATCGTGTTGGTTCCGGCCTTGAGCAGGTCGTGGGCCAGCATCACCGCCTTCATGCCCGAGCCGCACAGCTTGTTGATGGTGGTGCAGCCGGTGGCGGCGGGCAGGCTGGCGTTGAGTGCCGCCTGTCGGGCCGGGCCCTGCTTCAGGCCGGCCGGCAGCACGCAGCCCATGATCACTTCCTCGACATCGGCGGCGTCGATACCGGCGCGGGCGACCGCCTCGCGGATGGCGATGGCACCCAGTTCCACCGCGGGGACCGCGGCCAGGCTGCCCTGGAAGCCGCCCATGGGGGTGCGGACGCCGCTGACGATGACGATTTCGGACATGGAAAACTACCTCGTGGCTCTTGTTCTTGGGGGCGGCCGTGAACGACCGGGTGGCGGCGATTCTAGCGCGTGACCGGATCAGGCCAAAGAGTCACCCGCAAATCACTCTTTGGATGGATGATTGGTCATGATCGCGCCTCTACAGTCACCGGCATCGACTCCCATGAAGGTCCCACAGGTAAGCCGAACATGCTCAAGACCCGTCTCCTCCCCGCTGCGAGCAATGCCTACCAGTACCCGTTGCTGGTCAAGAGCCTGCTGTTGTCCGGCGCGCGCTACGAAAAAAGCCGCGAGATCGTCTATCGCGACCTGGTGCGCTACAACTACGCCACCTTCAACGAGCGCGTCGCGCGCCTGGCCAACGTCCTCACCGAGGCCGGCGTGCAGGCCGGCGACACCGTGGCGGTGATGGACTGGGACAGCCACCGCTACCTGGAGGCGATGTTCGCCATCCCGATGATCGGCGCGGTGCTGCACACCATCAACATCCGCCTCTCGCCGGAGCAGATCCTCTACACCATGAACCACGCCGAGGACCGCTTCGTGCTGGTCAACAGCGAGTTCGTGCCGCTCTACCAGGGCATCGCCGGGCAGCTGACCACGGTGCAGAAGACCCTGTTGCTGACCGACGGCGCCGACAAGACCTGCGCGCTGCCCGACTGCATCGGCGAATACGAGACGCTGATGGCCGCGGCCAGCCCGCGCTACGCCTTCCCCGACTTCGACGAGAACTCGGTGGCCACCACCTTCTACACCACCGGTACCACCGGCAACCCCAAGGGCGTGTACTTCACCCACCGCCAGTTGGTGCTGCACACCCTGGCCATGGCCTCGACCATCGCCAGCCTGGACAGCATCCGCCTGATGGGCAACAGCGACGTGTACATGCCGATCACCCCGATGTTCCACGTGCATGCCTGGGGCACCCCCTACGTGGCCACCATGCTCGGCATCAAGCAGGTGTACCCGGGGCGTTACGACCCGGAACTGCTGGTGGAGCTGTGGAAGCGCGAGAAGGTCACCTTCTCCCACTGCGTGCCGACCATCCTGCAGATGGTGATGAACGCCAAGGCCGCCCAGGGCCTGGACTTCAACGGCTGGAAGATCATCATCGGCGGCAGCGCGCTGACCCGCTCGCTGTACGAGGCGGCCCAGGCCCGCGGCATCCAGCTGACCGCCGCCTACGGCATGTCCGAGACCTGCCCGCTGATCTCCTGCGCCTACCTCAACGAGGAGCTCAAGGCCGGCAGCGAGGACGAGCGCACCACCTACCGCATCAAGGCCGGCGTGCCGGTGCCGCTGGTGGACGCGGCGATCATGGACGAACACGGCCAGCTGCTGCCGGCCGACGGCGAGTCCCAGGGCGAACTGGTGCTGCGTTCGCCCTGGCTGACCCAGGGCTACTTCCGCGAGCCGCAGAAGGGCGAGGAGCTGTGGGCCGGCGGCTGGATGCACACCGGCGACGTGGCCACCCTCGACGGCATGGGCTTCATCGACATCCGCGACCGCATCAAGGACGTGATCAAGACCGGCGGCGAATGGCTGTCCTCGCTGGAGCTGGAGGACCTCATCAGCCGTCACCCGGCGGTGCGCGAGGTGGCCGTGGTGGGGGTGCCGGACCCGCAATGGGGCGAGCGCCCGTTCGCCCTGCTGGTGCTCTTCGAGGGCCAGCAACTGGACGCCAAGGGGCTGAAGGAGCACCTCAAGCCTTTCGTCGAGCAGGGCCACATCAACAAGTGGGCGATTCCCTCGCAGATCGCCGTTGTTACTGAAGTTCCCAAGACCAGCGTGGGCAAGCTGGACAAGAAGCGCATCCGTGTGGATATCGCTCGTTGGCAGGAATCCGGCAGCGAATTCCTCTCCGCCCTGTAATCCCTTCCCTCCGGCTGCGTCCCCCAAGCAAGCGCTTGGCACGGGGCGCAGCCTCTGCTAATCCTTTCTGCGAGCCGTCTAGCTTGCGGCTCGTTGCCGCAGCGACGCGCTAAATCACACTTTCGAGGGATCAAGCCCGTCGGGGGGCTGGCTATAGTCGCTGCCACTCATAACAAAAATCACACATGGAGTAGCGTCGATGACACAAATGAAGAAGATCTGGCGCCTGGCGCGTTTGCCGCTGGCCGTCAGCCTGGCTTCCACGCTTGCCACTCCCGCTTCGGCGGTCACCTTCAACATCGGCGAGATCGAGGGCTCCTTCGATTCCAGCCTGTCGGTCGGCGCCAGTTGGTCGACGCAGAATCCGGACAAGAACCTGATCGGCGTGAACAACGGCGGCAAGGGGCTGTCGCAAACCTCCGACGACGGCCACCTGAACTACAAGGCCGGCAAGACCTTCTCGAAGATCTTCAAGGGCATCCACGACCTGGAGCTGAAGTACGGCGACACCGGCATCTTCGTCCGCGGCAAGTACTGGTACGACTTCGAGCAGAAGGACGAGAGCACCGAGTTCAAGCCGCTCAGCGACAGCGGCCGCAAGGAAGCCGCCCAGGCCTCCGGCGCCGAACTGCTCGACGCCTTCATCTACCACAAGTACAGCATCGCCGACCTGCCGGGCAACGTGCGCCTGGGCAAGCAGGTGGTGAACTGGGGCGAGAGCACCTTCATCCAGGGCGGCATCAACTCGATCAACCCGTTCGACGTCACCGCGTTGCGCCGCCCGGGCTCCGAGATCAAGGAAGCCCTGGTGCCGGTGAACATGTTCTACCTGTCGCAGAACATCACCGACAACCTGTCCGCCGAAGGCTTCTACCAGCTGGAGTGGGACCAGACGGTAGTGGACAACTGCGGCACCTTCTTCTCCCAGCCCGACGTGATCGCCGACGGCTGCACCGACAACCTGCGCGTGCTGACCAACGCCCAGGCGCTGGGGCCGGCGAACGTTGCGCTGGCCAAGCAGTTCGGCGTGGACATCAACAACGAAGGCGCCCTGGTGCGCCGCGGGCCGGACCGTGACGCCCGCGACAGCGGCCAGTACGGCCTGTCGCTGAAGTACTACGCCGATACCCTGAACACCGAGTTCGGCGGCTACTACATGAACTACCACAGCCGCCTGCCGATCTTCAGCGGCCGTGGCGCTTCCCAGGGCACCTACAACCTGGCGAGGTCCCTCAGCGGCACTCCGCTGCAGGCCTTCGCCCCGCTGCTGGTGGCCGGCAACTCCTCGTACTTCGTCGAGTACCCGGAAGACATCCACCTGTACGGCCTGAGCTTCTCCACCACGCTGCCCACCGGCACGGCCTGGCAGGGCGAGATCAGCTACCGGCCCAACGCCCCGGTGCAGCTGAACACCACCGACATCCTGTTCGCCGGCGTGGTACCGCTGGGCGGCCCGGTGTTCGGCAACGCCTCGGTGCTCGAGGGCGCCCCGGATACCGACCTGCACGGCTACACCCGCAAGGAAATCACCCAGCTGCAGACCACCTTCACCCACTTCTTCGACCAGGTCATGGGCGCCGAGCGCCTGACCCTGGTGGGCGAGGTGGGCTGGACCCACGTCGGCGGCCTGGAGAGCACCTCCAAGGCCCGCTACGGCCGCGACCCGGTGTTCGGCCCCGGCCCGCTGCCGGGGGGTACCTGCCAGGTGCTCAACGCCTCGACGCTTGGGGCCAACGGGCCGCAGAACAACCTGTCGCGCAACTGCGAGAACGACGGCTTCACCACCGCCGACTCCTGGGGCTACCGCATGCGGGCGATCTGGGACTACAACGACGTGTTCGCCGGTGTGAACCTCAAGCCCAACGTGGCCTGGTCCCACGACGTCGACGGCTACTCCCCCGGCCCGGGCGGCAACTTCGAGGAAGGTCGCAAGGCGATCAGCCTGGGCGTGGACGCCGACTACCTGAACACCTACACCGCGAGCCTTTCCTACACCAACTACTTCGACGGCAAGTACTCCACCCTGGTCGACCGCGACTTCGTCGCGCTCAGCTTCGGCGTGAACTTCTAAGCGGTACCCGCGCCCCGCCCGCTGCCGGGCGGGGCGCCAGCAGACAGAGATCGCGAGCGCGGCGGCGCGGCCGCTGCGCGAGCAGTAACGACTCATCGAGGACGACGCGATAATGAGAACAACAAAGAGACTGCTGCAAACCGGCGCGCTGGCCCTGGGCCTGAGCCTGCTGGCCACCCAGGTGATGGCCGCGGTATCCGCCGCCGACGCTGCCAAGCTGGGCTCCACCCTGACTCCGGTCGGCGCCGAGAAGGCCGGCAACGCCGACGGCAGTATCCCCGCCTGGACCGGCGGCCTGCCGAAGAACGCCGGTGCCGTCGACGCCAAGGGCTTCCTCGCCGACCCCTTCGCCAGCGAGAAGCCGCTGTTCACCATCACCGCGCAGAATGTCGAGCAGTACAAGGACAAGCTGACCCCCGGCCAACTGGCCATGTTCAAGCGCTACCCCGACACCTACAAGATGCCGGTGTACCCGTCGCACCGCACCGCCACCCTGCCTGACTCGGTGCTGGAAGCGACCAGGAAGAACGCCACCGCCACCAACCTGGTGCAGGGCGGCAACGGCCTGCAGAACTTCCAGACCGCCAACCCCTTCCCGATCCCGCAGAACGGCCTGGAAGTCATCTGGAACCACATCACCCGCTACCGCGGCGGCCACGTGCGTCGCCTGGTGACCCAGGCCACCCCGCAGGTCAACGGCAGCTACTCGCTGGTGTACTTCCAGGACGAGTTCGTGTTCCGCACCGACCTGAAGGACTACGACCCGAGCAAGCCGAGCAACGTGCTGTTCTACTTCAAGCAGCAGGTCACCGCCCCGGCCCGCCTGGCCGGCAACGTACTGCTGGTGCACGAGACCCTCGACCAGGTCAAGGAACCGCGCCTGGCCTGGCTCTACAACGCCGGCCAGCGCCGCGTGCGCCGCGCCCCGCAGGTGTCCTACGACGGCCCCGGCACCGCCGCCGACGGCCTGCGCACCTCGGACAACCTGGACATGTACAACGGCGCGCCGGACCGCTACGACTGGAAACTGGTGGGCAAGCAGGAGCTGTACATCCCGTACAACAACTACAAGCTCGACGATCCCAAGCTGAAGTACGCGGACATCATCAAGCCCGGCCACCTCAACCAGGACCTGACCCGCTACGAGCTGCACCGCGTCTGGCACGTGGTCGCCACCCTGAAGCCGGGCGAGCGCCACATCTATGCCAAGCGCGACTTCTACATCGACGAGGACACCTGGCAAGCCGCCGAGATTGATCACTACGACGGCCGCGGCACCCTGTGGCGCGTGGCCGAGGCCTTCTCGCAGTACTACTACAACAACCAGGTGCCCTGGTACACCGCGGAAACCCTGTACGACCTGCTCTCCAGCCGTTACCTGGTGCTGGGCCTGAAGAACGAGGAGAAATCCGCCTACGACTTCAACTACAGCGCTTCGGAAAGCGACTTCACCCCCGCGGCGCTGCGCCAGGAAGGCGTGCGCTAAGGTCGGTTGCCCTTGCTGACAGAGCCGGCCTTCGGGCCGGCTTTTTCTTGGGCCCGGCGCGGCTACGGCGATGTGGCGAAATGCCGCTATACTCCCGGCAAAACGCCGCCATGGGTGAGCCCTTGCCTCACGCGTACCGCAACCTGCTCGACGACGAAGAGATCGAGGCGCTGCTGGAGATCACCGTCCGCCCCGAGCGCCCCCCGACGGTGCTGCTGGTGGACGACGACCCGCAGGTGCTCGCCGAGATGCGCGAGCTGATCGAAAGCGCCGACCTGCAGTGCCTGACCGCCCGCAACAGCGCCCAGGCCCTGCGCCGCATCGGCCGCGACGAATCGGCCATCGACCTGCTGGTCACCGACCTGTGCATGGACGGCGAGGGCGCGGGCCTGGAGCTGATCCGCCAGCTTCACGCCCAGGGCACCTTCCTGCCGATCATCGTGCTCTCCGGCACCACCCGCGCCCGCGACGTGGTCGAGGCGATGCGCCTGAACGTGCTGGACTTCCTGCTCAAGCCGGTGGAGCCGGCGGAGTTCCTGCAGACGCTCAAACGTTACCTGTAAAGCGCCTGGCGAGCGGGCCCTGCCCGCGATATCGCGCGCAGGGCGCGCTCCTACAGGGGAATGGCGCGGGCGAGGCGGCGGAGCGGATCTCATCCGCGAATCGCGCCGATACTTCCGGCTATCGCGGACAAGGTCCGCTTGTGTCTGCGACTTTCGATAGGATCGAAGGTGAGAGCGACGGGAGGCAAGCTGCAGGTCCGCGGTGTTCGCAGCACGAG
>NZ_QGSL01000107.1:602468-605981 GCF_003176655.1 Pseudomonas sp. RW407
TGACAGCTATTGATCCCGGATTCCAGAATCCACCGAAGCCGCCGCCAGCGCGCGGCCGGCCCCACTGACGCCACGCCAGGTCCCCCACCATGAGCACCGAATTCCGCCCGCCGAGCCTGGCCCTCGCCACCCTCGGCCTGGCCCTGGCCACCTTCATGCAGGTGCTGGACACCACCATCGCCAACGTGGCCCTGCCGACCATCGCCGGCAACCTGGGGGCGAGCGCCAACCAGGGCACCTGGGTGATCACCTCGTTCGCCGTCAGCCAGGCCATCTCCCTGCCGCTGACCGGCTTCCTGTCCCGGCGCCTGGGCGAGGTGCCGCTGTTCATCGGCTGCGCGCTGCTGTTCGTGGTCACATCGTTCCTCTGCGGCGTGGCCCGCGACCTGCCCATGCTCATCCTGTTCCGCGCCCTGCAGGGCGCCGTGGCCGGGCCCATGTACCCGATCACCCAGAGCCTGATGATCAGCATCTACCCGCCGCACAAGCGCGGCATCGCCCTGGCGCTGCTGTCGATGGTGGCGGTGGTGGCGCCCATCACCGGGCCCATCCTCGGCGGCTGGATCACCGACAACTACTCCTGGCCGTGGATCTTCTTCATCAACCTGCCCATCGGCGCCTTCGCCGTGTTCGTCATCAGCCGGCAGATGCGCGCCCGCCCCGAGCGCCTGCAGCGCACCCGCATCGACTACGTGGGCCTGGCGACCCTGGTGGTGGGCGTCGGCGCCCTGCAGGTGCTGCTGGACAAGGGCAACGACGAGGACTGGTTCGCCTCGCCGTTCATCATCGGCTGCGCGGTGGTGGCGGCCATCAGCCTGGCGGCCTTCCTGATCTGGGAGCTGACCGACCGCGAGCCCATCGTCGACCTGCGGCTGTTCCGCCACCACAACTTCCGCTACGGCACCCTGGCCCTGGTGCTGTCGTTCTCGGCCTACTTCGCCATCAACCTGCTGCTGCCGCAGTGGCTGCAGCGCAACCTCGGCTACACCGCCACCTGGGCGGGCCTGGCGGCGGCGCCGCTGGGCATCGCGCCTCTGCTGCTGAGCCTGCTGGTGGGGCGCTACGCGGCCAACTTCGACCTGCGCCTGGTGGCCTCGGTGGCCTTCGTCGCCATGGGCGCCACCTGTTTCTTGCGCGCCGGCTTCACCCTGGACATCGACTTCCGCCACGTCGCCCTGATGCAGGCGCTGATGGGCGTGGGCGTGGCGCTGTTCTTCATGCCCACCACGGTGATCCTGCTGTCGGACCTGGAGCCCCACGAGATCGCCGCCGGCTCCGGGCTGTCGACCTTCCTGCGGACCCTGAGCGGCAGCTTCTCGGCCTCGCTCACCACCTTCCTCTGGGACCGCCGCGCGGTGCTGCACCACGCCCAGCTCAGCGAAAGCGTCACGGCCTTCGACAGCGGCACGCGCCACAGCCTGGAGCTGCTGGGCCAGGGCGACCCCCACCTGGGGGCGAGCCTGCTGAACCAGATGATCACCCAGCAGGCCTACCAGATCAGCTTCAACGAGCTGTTCCACGCCCTGGGCTGGATCTTCCTGGTGCTGATGAGCGTGATCTGGCTGACGCGCCCGCCGTTCACCGGCAAGGCGCGGGTGGCGGTGGCGGACCACTAGGGCCGCCGAGCCTGCGGGGCCCGGCGGGCCGTTCAGCCCCTGGGCCGGCGCACCGCGCGGACCTTGCCGCTGGCGCCGCCGCCGCAGTAGAAGCGGTCGCCGCCGTCGGCCTCCAGCCCGGAGACGCCGGTGCCGGCCGGCAGCGCCAGGGCCTCCAGGACTTCGCCGCTGCGCGGGTCGATGCGCCGCAGCTCGCTCTCGTCGTTCTCCCAGGTGCCGTGCCAGAGCTGGCCGTCGACCCAGCTGACGCCGGTGACGAAGCGGTCCGATTCCAGGGTGCGCAGCACCGCGCCGGTCTGCGCGTCGATCTGCTGGATGCGCCGCGCCTGGTACTGGCCCACCCACAGCGAGCCTTCGGCCCAGGCCAGCCCGGAGTCGCCGCCGTGGCCGGGGGCGGGGAGGGTGGCGAGCACTTCCCCGGTGCGCGGGTCGAGTTTGCGGATGAGTTCTTCGCCGATCTGGTACAGGTAGCGGCCGTCGAAGGCGGTGCCGGCGTAGGCGGGGACCTCGATCGTGCGCTCGATGGCGCCGCTGTCCGGGGCCAGGGCGTTGAGCCGCTCGCCGGAGGCGAACCAGACGTGCTGGCCGTCCCAGGTCAGGCCGTGGACTTTGTCGATGCCCGGGAAGGGGCCGTATTCGCGCAGGATTTCCGCAGGTCGGGTTTTCATGGTGGCGTCCTCCTTCGTGTGGTGCCTGGGGCCATCCTAGTCAGCCATTGACGGGGGCCGGGAGTAACAAGGTGGTCGCGAAACCCACCGGCGGGCTCAGCCAGCGCCGCGCCCGGCCCTGGCCGAAGGCCTGCACCCGGGCGTCCGCCGCCAGGGCTTCCAGCGCGCGCTGCACCTGGCGCTGGCTGCTGCCCAGGGCCAGCGCCAGGGCCGAACTGGACCAGGCCCGGCCATCGGCGAGGCAGGCCAGCACCGCGGCGTGGCGGTCTTCCAGCGGGCGCGCCAGGACCAGCACCTCGTCCACCTGCAGGGGGTCGAGCACGAAGCCCGCGCGGGTGGCGGCGATGCCGGCCAGCCCCTCCAGGGCCGCGCGCAGCCGGCCGATCTCCACCCGCAGGCGGGCGCGGTGGCTGTCGTCGAAGTGGCGGGTGCGGAAGGCGCCGGCGATCAGCTGCGCGCGGCTGGCATCCGCCGGCCAGGCCTCGGCCAGGATGCGGGCGAGGGCGAACAGCACCGGCCGGCTGGCCAGCGGCACCCTGGCCCGCGGCGTGCCGACCAGGTAGCGGCAGGCATCCACCAGCAGGGCCTGGCGTTGCAGCAGCGGCTCGACTTCCTCCAGCCGCAGCAGGCGTTCCGTGCCGCGGGCGATGCAGCGCGCGGCGGGGGCGTCGAGCAGCCGTTGCGCCGCCTCGACCTCCGCCTGCAGCGCGGCGATGCCGGCTTCGCGGGCCGCGGCCGCGGCTTCGAGCAGGGCGGCCCGGGCGGCGCCTGCGCGTAGCTGGCGCAGGGCGATGCCGGCCGCTGTCAACCGATGGATCGCCCGCAGGGGCGCCGCCAGGGCCTGGGGCGGCAGCCGTTCCAGCTGCGCGCCGGCGGCATCGAGCTGGCCGAGCAGCAACTGGCGGCGCGCCGCGAGCAGGCGCGCGTGGGCCGCGTTCAGGCGGTCGCCATGGGCTTCCAGGGTGGCCAATGCCGCCTCCAGGCGCGCCACCGGCCAGCCCAGCTCGCGGTCGGCGAAGGCGATTTCCGCCTCGGCCACCTGGCAGCGTGCGCGGGCCACGGCCTCCCGCGGGCCGAAGGCCCGGGCGGCGGCGCGCAGCAGTTCGCGGGCGCGAGCCAGGTCGCCCAGCTGCGCCATGGCGATGCCGCGCAGGGCCAGCGCCGGGGCGTCGTCGCGCAGCGCCACGCGGTTCAGCGCGGCGAAGGGGTCGCCCATGGCCAGGGCGCGG
>NZ_QGSL01000107.1:605991-620919 GCF_003176655.1 Pseudomonas sp. RW407
GACGGAGTCGGCGATGATCTCGCGGCTGGGCAGCGAATAGAGCATGCCGTCGTGGCCCATGGCGATGCCGTCGTCTACGGCGATGGTGTTGAATTCCTTGGCCACGCCGCCGGCCTTCTCGATCTCGCGGGCGACCAGTTGGCCCAGGTCCTTCAGGTGCACGTGGCCGGGCACGAACTGGGTGAAGGAGTTGGCGATGGCGATGATCGGCTTCTTGAAGTCTTCGTCCTTCATCCCGGTGGCGCGCCAGAGGGCGCGGGCGCCGGCCATGTTGCGGCCGTGGGTGGAGGTTTTCGAGCGGTAGTCTGGCATGGGGGTTCCTGATCGGCTGATCGAAAGGTTTCTTGTCTTGTCGGTCTCAGTCGTTGAGCACCAGATGCACCAGCATCACCAGGATCATGGCGACGACCGGTGGAAGCACGACGCAGAGGAGAAGCTCGGGTATTTCACTGAACGCCAGGGAACATTGCCCTTCCATGTAGAAGCCGAGGATCTCGGTGAGCTTGGCGGAGCAGGCCGTGACGCCGCCGCAAAAGCAGAGCGTGGCCGAGAACTGCCGGTGGCCGCTCGGGACGAAGCGGACCAGCAGCCAGGCCCATGCCAAGCGGCACCAGGCCGGCCAGGCCGGCTGCCGACTGGGCGAACAGCCAGCCACCGAGCAGGCCGAGCGTCAGGCATCCGGATTCCAGGAGCAGGGGCAGCGCGGGTAGTCGGATTGTCCCTGGGCGGGTCAGGCTTGCGCTCAATGTGCTGCCCCATAGGCCGCCACCGACTTGCGGATTTCCTCGCGCGCGTCGTCCAGGCTGCCCCAGCGTTCCATGCGCACCCACTTGCCGGGCTCGAGGGTCTTGTAGTTCTCGAAGAAGTGCTGGATCTGCTTGAGCAGCAGGTCGCTCAGGTCGCTGCACTGGTGCAGGCCGGCGTACAGGGTGCTGAGCTTGTCGTGGGGTACGGCGATGATCTTGGCGTCCGGCCCGGCCTCGTCGGTCATGTACATCACTCCCAGCGGGCGGCAGCGCAGCACGGTGCCGGGCGCGACCGGGCAGGGGGCGACGACGAGGATGTCCAGCGGGTCGCCGTCCTCGCTGAGGGTGGAGGGAATGAAGCCGTAGTTGGCCGGGTAGAACATCGGCGTGCTGAGGAAGCGGTCGACGAACAGCTGGCCGCTGGCCTTGTCCAGCTCGTACTTGATGGGCGCGTGGTTGGCCGGGATCTCGATCACGGCGTAGAGGTCGTCCGGGATGCCCTTGCCGGCGGGGAGGTCGGTGAAGCTCATGGTGCGGGTCTCCGTGGTCGTCAGGTTGTGGGGGTGTCGCGGTCGGCCTTGCGCTTGCCGACGGTGCCCATTTCCACGGGCGTCTTCACGTAGAACAGCGCCAGGTCTTCGGCTTCCAGGCGCTCGAACAGGCGCTCGCATTCCTCCTCGGAGACGGCCAGGCAGATTTCCACCGGCTGGTCGGCCAGTTCGAAGAAGTGGTAGGAGTGCACCCGCCCGGCATGGCCGAAGCCTTCCGCGCCGAGGACCAGGGTGGCGCCCTTGAGCTTCATGCCGCGGGCCAGGTCGACCATCCAGTCGGTGATCAGCTTGCCGCCGTGGCGGCGGCTCTGTTGGGTGAAGAAGGTCACCAGGTAGCCTTTCATGATTACGCCTCCGTCAGCGTGCGCCCAGCAATGTGTAGGTTAGAACGCCCGCGGCCGTCGCCAGCAGCGAACCTACGACGTGCACCGCGATTTCCCCCAGCGCCCAGGCCACGCGCCCGGTCTGCAGCAGCGAGAAGGTTTCCGCGGAAAAGGTCGAGAAGGTGGTCAGGCCGCCGCAGAAGCCGGTGATCAGCAGCAGGCGCCATTCCGGGCTGAGGGTGGGGTGTTGCGGTCACGGTCCGGTCCTTTTGCAAAAGGACAGGACGCACACCTACGCACCCTGTCCAGGGTTCACGTAGGCATCATCAGCACGAGGGCGGTTAAAGGAGGAATGCCATCTCCTGCGGCGAAAGCTAGCACTTTTGCCGCACCGGGGAAAAGCCCCCGGCCTCTCCCTGGCGGCGTTGCCCCCTGTTTCATATCACTTGCGTTGCCTGCAACAATAAGCTTATGAGTTTTGATTCTTTTAAAATGTAACGACGGTTACATTAGAGTTGCACGCATGACGAACCAGAATTGGCTCCTGCTCACCTACAAGGTCCCCTCCGAACCGGCCAAGAAGCGCATCGCGCTGTGGCGCAGGCTCAAGGGCATGGGCGCGGTGTACCTGCAGAATGGCGTCTGCCTGCTGCCCAAGAACGACGAGCACGTGCGCCAGCTGAAGATGCTGGAACACGAGATCGAGGCGATGGCGGGCGACTCGGTGATCCTCGAGACCGTCGCCCTGGACCGCCTGCAGGAGGACAAGGTGGTGGCCCGCTTCAGGGCCGATCGCGACGAGGAATACCGCGAGCTGCTCGACAAGTGCGACGACTTCGAGGCGGAGATCGCCAAGGAGACCGCGGCTTCCCACTTCACCTACGCCGAGCTGGAAGAGAACGACGTCGACCTGAAGAAGCTGCAGAACTGGCTGGAGAAGATCCGCAGGCTGGACTTCTACGGCGCACCGCTGCTGGCCGAGGCGCAGCAGCGCCTGCAGGCGTGCGAGGCCCTGCTGGACACCTACGCCCAGCGGGTATTCGAGGCACAGGACGAGAACCGCTGAACCCGCGAGCCACCCGCCGCGCCGCGTAGCGGCGGCCCGGCGCGCGTGCTCCGCCACCGAGGAGGCATGATGCACCCATCGCAGCAGCAGGCGCCGGAAACGGCCGGCAAGGCGGGCCGCGCGGCCTGGCTCAACGGCACGGTGGTGGGGGCGGGGGTGACCAGCGCCCTGGGCGATTTCTGCTACGAGACCACCACCGTGATACTGCCCGGGTTCCTCGCGGTGCTGGGGATTCCCGCCGCCGCGCTGGGCATCATCGAGGGGATCGCCGACGCCCTGGCCGCCTACACCAAGATGTTCTCCGGCTACATCGCCGACAAGCTGGGGCATCGCAAGCTGCTCGTGGTGATCGGCTACGGGTTGACGCCGGTCGGGCAGGTGCTGCTGGCCCTTGCCCTGGGCTGGCCGCTGATCCTCCTCGGGCGGCTGGTCTCCTGGTTCGGCAAGGGGCTGCGCGGCCCGCTGCGCGACGCCATCGTGGTCCAGGCGGTGACGGCCGATAGCCGCGGCCGGGCCTTCGGTTTCCACCGCGCGATGGACACCCTGGGCGCCGTGGCCGGGCCCCTGCTGGGCGTCGCGCTGCTGGGCTGGGCCCAGCGGCTGCCCTGGGACGATGCGAGCGGGCCGTTCCGCCTGGTGCTGTGGATGAGCGTGATTCCCGGCGTGCTGGCCGTGCTGGCGTTCCTGACCCTGGTCAGGGACCCGCAGCATTCGGCGAACCCCGGGCTGAAGTTCTTCCAGACGCTGAAAGGCCTGCCGCAGCGCTTCAAGCGCTACCTGGGGGCCGTCGGGCTGTTCGGCATCGGCGATTTCAGCCACAGCCTGCTCATCCTCGCCGCCACGCAGCTGCTGGCCGGCAGCCTGGGCGTGGTCCAGGCGGCGCAGGTCGCCGGCCTGCTGTACGTCTGGCGCAACCTGGTGCAGGTGCTGACGTCCTATCCCGTCGGCGCGCTGGCCGACCGCCTGGGTTCCCTGCCGGTGCTGGTCGCCGGCTATGCCCTGGGCGCCCTGACGGCGCTGCTGGCGGCCCTGGCCTTCTGGCTGCGGGTGGACAGCCTGCCGCTGCTGGCGCTGCTGTTCACCGTCGCCGGCCTGTACGTGTCGGTGCAGGAGGCCCTGGAGTCCACCGTGACCGCCGACATGGTGCAGCCGCAGACGCTGGCCCTGAGCTATGGCGCGCTCGGCACCGTGAACGGCACCGCCAAGTTCGTTTCCAGCGCGACGGTCGGCCTGCTCTGGAGCGCCGTCTCGCCGGTGCTGGCGTTCGTCTGCGCCGCCGTGCTGATGGCCGCGGGCACCGCCGCGCTGGCCCGGCTGCGGGCCCGCGGCGGCTAGCCGGCGGCCGCGGGCTCGGCGAAGACCTGCGCGTACAGGTCGGTGCCGAACGCGGTGGCCAGCGGGGCGCCCTCGGTGATGCGGAAGGTCCGCCCGCCGTCGTCGCGGCGCTCGGCGCGGAGGAACAGGCTGCCCGCTGGCGGCGCTTCGTAAAGGCTGTGGGCGAAGTCGTGAAGGTGGGTGACGAAGAAGGTCTTCACCCCGGCCTCGGCCAGCGCGCGCACCACCTGGCGGGCGATTTCCGAGCCCTCGCGCTCGTTGGTGGCGGCGAAGGATTCGTTGCACAGCAGGATGGAGCGCGGGCTCAGGTGGTCGACGATGTCGCTCATGCGGGCGAGTTCCTCGTCCAGCTTGCCGCGCTTCATGCTGGCGTCCTCCTCGCGCTTGTAGTGGGTGTACAGGCCGTCGCAGAGGTTGGCGCGCAGTTGCCTCGCCGGCACGAACAGGCCGCACTGCAGCATCAGCTGGGCGATGCCGATGCTGCGCAGGAAGGTCGACTTGCCGCCCTGGTTGGCGCCGGTGATGACGAACAGCTGGCGGTCGTCGCCGGCCAGGTCGTTGCCGACCACCGCGCGCCGCATGTTCAGCGCCAGGCAGATGTCGTAGAGGCCTTCGAAGGCCTGCCGGTACTGCCCGGCGGGGCTGACGTCGGCGAAGCAGATGTCGCCGCGCAGCTCGCTCAGGTGTTCGCGCAGGTTGAGGCAGCCGATGTAGAACGCCAGCTCGGTGCGCAGCATGGCGAAGAAGCCGGTGATGTGCTCGGCGGCCTGGGCGAGGGCGTTGGCCACCTCGTTGGCGCCCCTGTCCTGCAGCTCCGACAGCGCCGTGGCGCCGGTCTCGTCGCGCTCGGCGATCTCGTAGACGTAGCTCTCCGGCTTCTTGCCCAGCAGGCGCTTCAGCCAATTGCCCTGGGGCCTGGGGTAGCGCCGCAGGCAGTAGGCCACGCCGCGGTTCAGCGGGCCCAGGCGGGCGCTGACGAGAAAACCCTTGCGCAGCTTGAGCTGCTCGAAGTGGTCCTGCAGTTCGGCGAAGTACTGGTCGCTGATCTCTTCGCGGATCAGGGCGAACAGCTTGCCGAAGCCCTCCGAGGCGAAGTGCCCGGCCTGCTCGTCGGCCATCCGCCGCAGGCGCCGGAGCAGGTCGATCTGCAGGTGCAGCAGCTTCAGCGAGCGGTGCATGATGCTGCTGGGGTACTTGGTCATGAAGCTCAGGTAGATGTTCTGCTCCAGCCCCAGCACGTCCAGGGCGAGGCGGTACAGGTCGCGCACCACCGCCTGGTTGGCCAGGCAGTCGCGCAGCACCGCCTGGCGGTAGCGGACCACCTCCGGGGTGCTGTCGAAGGCGGTCAGCAGCGCGCAGCGGGCGACCTGGCGGAGGAACTTGTCGTCGCCGGCCATGGCGTCGAACAGGGTGTCCAGGGCCAGGTCCTGGACCAGGTCCTCGGCGTGCAGCGGCGGCGGCTTGTCCAGGTCGAGGTCGGCCTGCGGGTACATGAGGTGGGCTTTCATGGCCGGATGCGCTCCTTCACGCTGTCGTAGGTGAGGCGGTGCTTGCGGGCGATGGAGAGGGCGTAGGACAGCCGGTCCGCGGGCTTGCGCAGGACCTTGAAGGTGCGCCGGGACGGGTCGTCGGGGTCGACGCAGCTCATCATGCTGACGATGCTCTGGCCCATCTGCGTCAGCTCGTGGATGAAGGTGACGCACACGCAGAGGGCGTCCAGGGCGATGATCCGCGCGAGGATCTTCTGGCCGAGGAAGGCGGCGTCGCTGGCGGTGGTCGAGGAGAAGATCTCGTTGATCAGGATCAGGCTGCGGCCGCTGGCGCCCTCGAGTATCCCGCGGGCGCGGAGCAGGTCGTCCTGCAGCTTGCCGCGCAGGTCGCCGGGGCGCTCCTGTTTCTCGAACAGGGTGTAGAGGCGGTCGAAGAGGAACAGCTCGGCGGCCCCGGCCGGCACCCGGCAGCCGATGCAGGCCAGGTAGTGCAGCTGGCCGACCAGGCGGGCGAAGGTGGTCTTGCCGCCCTGGTTGGGGCCGGAGACCACCAGGATGCGCTCGCGCCCGGCCAGCTCGAAGTCGTTGCACACCACCTCCAGGCGGTTGCTGTTGCGCACCAGGCGGCTGGCCAGGGCGAGGTCGAAGGCGTTGCGGGCGAACACGGCCTTGCTGTCGGTGCGCACGCCGGGGAAGCAGAAGGGCATGCCGGCGTCCACCAGCGGCTGGATGTAGGCCAGGTAGGCCAGGTAGAACTGCACCTCGCGGTCGAAGTCCTGGACGGTCGCGTCGATGAAGTCCGCGTGCTTCTCGCAGAATCCGGCCTGCTCGGCGAAGACCTCCGGGTAGAGCTGCGCCACCATGTCCAGCACGGCCGCCTCGACGTGGTTCATGCCCGGCCATTCGTTGAACTTGGCGTGGTAGTCGCGCACGTCGCCCTGGCGGAATTTAGCGAAGGTCCTGTCGATGGCTTCGCTGATGTCCTCGGTCGGCTCGTAGCGCTGGACGCGGACCTGGTTGTCCTTGATGAGCATCGAGTAGGTGATGGCGCCGAGCCCGTCGAGCAGGTGGCGGGTGTCCCCGGCCAGGCCGACGAAGCGATCCGAGGCCAGGTAGCGCCCCAGGTACGCCAGCAGCCCGCGCAGGCCGCGCGACGCGAAGGGGCGGGCGGCCAGGGCCCGCGCCAGTTGCGTGAGCGTATCGCAATACACCCGCACCGCCTCGACGAAGCTGCGCTGCTGCTGGCGCGCGTAGTAGAGCTTCTCTTCCGGCACCAGGTGCCGGCGCACGGCGCGCATGCCGGCGGCGAAGGCCTGGAGGTCGGCGAGCAGGCCGGGGTCCAGCAGGTCGTGCATCACTTCCTGGCGGTAGACGATGGCGTCGAGGTCGTCCAGGTGGGTGTAGAAGAAGGGCTCCAGGTCGTACTCGTGGCGGTCCGCGGTGATGGCGTCGACCACCTGGTCGAGGTTCAGGTCCCTGAAGCAGGGTGGCGGCGCGCCGGCCAGGGTTGGCCGGCGGGCGCCGGGGAAGAGGATGCTGTGGAAGTCGCCGGGGGGCGTGTCCGCGACGTGCGGATCGAGCGCGGCGGTGCCGGAAAGCGGCTGCATGGCTGATGACATGATCCATTCCTCCGGGGGCGGATGTCGTCCGGGGTCATGCAGGCATCATCAGCACGGGGGCGGTTATGAGGAGGAATGCCATCTCCTGGGTTTCAACCCTAGCAGAAAATCATTCAGGGAGCGCCATTGTCTTAACGATGGCGCAGTCCATCGGATCCTTCTGCCGACAGCAGTCGTAGTTCACCAGGAACCATAGGGAATCCCGTGTTTCTCGAGATAAGCCTTGGCTGCAGGCTCCAAGGAGCGATAGCGACCGCCTGACTTTCCACCGTATGGCCCCAGCGGTTCCACTTCGGCCTGAACACGCGCAACCGGTATAGCCGGGAAGCAACTGCCGCTGACCCAGACCTTGACGATGCCTCCCGGGGCCAGCATCACCGCCAAGGCGTCGCGATGCTCGTCGGTCCAACCGGTGATGGGGCAGTTGACCCGTTCACGCTTGCGCATCAGCTCACGGGCAGAGTCGGGAATCTCCACTGTGGCACGGTAGGTCTGGGGCTCCACCAGGGATTGCCAGCGGACGAACAGGCGCTGTGGCAGCTCGGTGAACTGGCTGATTCCTTTTCCCAAGATATATGGCCCCAGCGCCCGTGTTGGATCACCCGTGCCGTCCTCTGGCTGCCAGATGGAGACGACACCTCGCATTACTCCAGCATGAAAGTCTCCCCGTATATCGGTGACGTCTGCGGTTTCCAGCCAGACATCCATATAGTCCGGCGCCACGAAGCCCAGGTACCAAGAGGGAAATGGCATAGGTGGTTCCGTCGCCCCGACCTGGCCTATGTAGAAGACTGCAATGAGCAGCCAATGCCTTGCTTTCATCATGCGGAACCCTTGCGATTCGGATGGCGGGCTCGTTCGCCGGATGCAGTGGGACGATCGACGAACTGCACCTTCAGGCCACCGCTCATGCCGGGATAGACATTCCAGTTGTCGGACTGGTGGATGTAGTGGGCCCAGAGCAATTCCTGCTCCGCTGTGGTCAAGGTTATTGGGTGGCCTTGCTCGGTGCTCGCCATCAGTTTCTCGGCAATTGGTTGCAGGAGGGCAGGAATGGCTAGGTCGGGATCGGCATCGTCAATGGCTCTGAATGCGGCACCCGCCCGCACTGCCAGCGCATGCATTATTCGCAAAGGAATACGCCCATACTCACCCCGTACCTGACGCTCCAGGCGCACTTGGGCATAGACGTTCTTGCGCCGCAAAGGACTTTCCGTGGAGCGAATCGAATAACAATCGACATAGAGTCGGCCATTGGGCTGGCGAGGATCGATCAGCCCGTACTGGAGCCAGTGCTCCAAGGCGACGACAGCTTGACGATAGGCCTCGGTTTCCTCATCGGGCCGCTCCTTGTCCACTTCGCTTACGTAGGGTGGAGTCAGCAGCAGTCGTTCTTCCATCAGTGCTGGGTAGTTGCCGCCCAAGTCGCCGTGGGTGCCTGGTAGGTAGGCATCGCGGAACCCCGGCTCTACGCTGTTGAGGGAGAAGTTGTGGCGCCGCTCGTCAGCAGCCACCAGGTGGATCACTCGCTCGGCGCAGCCTGGGGCCAGGTACAGATCCAGGCCGCCATTGCGTGCGTCGTGCACGTTCCAGCCATCGGCCAGGGTGCCGATGGCTGCCACGGTGTCGAACAAGCCGAGCACACCGACTTGCACCCCATCCCCGATTTGCCAGCGAAAGCCCGGGGCCAGTGGTGCCTTCCCAGCATGCAGGGCCTGGGCTAGCAAGGATTTGGTGTCACGTGCCAGGTCATTGAGGAAATGCCGCGCAGCGGCGGCGCCACGGCTGAAACCAAACAAATCCACTTTCACACATGCGATCTGCAATGCCGGGTTGTTACCAGCGAGCTGGCGTATGCGTTTCAGAGCCTCCTGTACAGCAAAGCTGATCTGCGCTTCTACTCCACGCTTACCTGTTCCCAGCGCCATATCGGGAAAAGTGACATCTGGCTCATTGGTCCGGGTACCCACGCCTGGTGCGTAGACTGGGATGGAAAGTAAGCTGTGCGACGTTGCATCTGGCCGGTTTGTGTCATCTCGATAAAGGTTATACAGCCGCGCGATATTCGTCGGTTGCCGCCCAAAACTGCTGCGCGGGTCACGCTGGAAGTCGCGGCAGCGCATCAACATGGCCTGCTGATCCTCAGCGCTGTAGCCCAGCTCACCAGCCTGGCATTGCGCCCCGAGCTGGACGTTCTGCGCATTGTCTCCTGTGCCGTCGAAGAACAGGCCCAGGCGCAGCACGATGCCAGCCTTCTCCAGCTCCTCTTCTTCCTCCTCCTCTTCCTGCAGATTTTGCGTGGCAGGCTTGGGGGCGGCCGTCAAGGAAGTCGCAGCGAGAGGTACCGCAGCAACCGCAGGAGAAGGGGCCGTTATCAGGGGCTTGGCTTCATCGTGATTCGACTTATACGTAGCGCTGAACAGCGATGGTAGCAACCTGGCCCTGCATGGGCAGCCGCTGATGCTGTCCAGGGTGCCAGCCACCTGACGGCCGTGACTGCGGATGAACGAGACCCCGCCTATGATCCGGTAGACCTTTCCGTCCTTGCCGCAGGAAACCCGGTCCCCTTGGCGGGCGTGCGCGATGCCGAACATCATGACGCGGTGATCCGCTTCCAGCACGACGCCACCACAGGTGGTCTTATCGCCCTGGCGAATGAAATATCCGACAGCCATTAGATTCCCTTTTTTCAAGGCGCCCGAAGCATGTAGGGTGCGCTTTTCCGTTGACGAGCAACGGCACCAGCAGACTTGCGTGGAGTAGCGTTGCCTCTTCCAAGGCTCGACGGATGGGGCGTCGCAAGTAAATAGGAAAGGTCCGAGAACTCAGGGGCAGGTCAGGGGTTCAGTGAGGTAGATCACATCCTCTGGAGTGCGGGCAGGGCTTCCAGCGCGTGGGTCACAGTCGTTGGAATTGCGTAATCAGCGTCGCTGGGCAGACAGTTGAAAACAGCCCGCTGACATGACGGGCTGTTTTTTTGTCCGCCTATTTTCACGGCCCGGAGCAGGGGATGTCGTGCTTTGGGGGCTTGACGCCCCGATCCATCCCTGATTTATTGAAACCGGTTTCATAACCCTCCGGCACAAGTGAATACAAAAGGATCGACAGGGTGAACGACATGCTTCCGCCTGCCCGCGGGCGGGTCACCATCAGCGAGGTGGCCCGGGCCGCCGGCGTCTCCAAGGCCACGGTGTCGCGCTACATCGGCGGCGACCGGCAGCTGCTCGCCGATGCCACCGCCCAGCGCATCGAGGCGGTGATCGAGCAGCTCGGCTACCGCCCCAGCCGCATGGCCAGCGGCCTCAAGCGCGGCCGCACGCGCCTGGTGGGCATGCTCCTGGCGGACATCCGCAACCCTTACTCCGTCGCCGTGATGCATGGCGTGGAGACCGCTTGCCGCCAGCACGGCTACAGCCTGGTGGTGTGTAACACCGACCGCGACGACGAGCAGGAGCGCCTGCACCTGCAGGCGCTGCAGTCGTACAACGTCGAAGGCCTGATCGTGAACACCCTCGGCCACCACGCCGGCGAGCTGGCCAGCCTGGCGCGCGAGCTGCCCATGGTGCTGGTGGACCGCCAGCTGGAAGAGCTGCGCTCGGACCTGGTGGGCCTGGACAACGCCGATGCCGTGGAGCAGGCCCTGGACCACCTGCAGGCCCGCGGCTACCGCGACATCCTGGCGGTCAGCGAGCCGCTGGACGGCACCAGTTCGCGGCAGGAGCGGGTGGTCGCCTTCCAGGCTTCCATCGCCCGCCGGCCCGGCCTGCGCGGCCAGGTGCTGGAGACCGGCGACGACCTGCGCGAACGCCTGGCCGCCTTCCTCGCCAGCGCCGGGCACGGCCCCCAGGCCCTGTTTACCTGCAACGGCGTGGCCACCCTGTGCGCCACCCGCACCCTGCACCAGATGGGCGTGCGCCTGTTCGACGACCTGGGCCTGGTCGCCCTCGACGAACTGGACTGGTACCCCCTGGTCGGCGGCGGCATCACCGCCCTGGCCCAACCCACCGAACGCATCGGCCAGGCGGCCTTCCAGTGCCTGCTGGAACGCCTGCAGGGCGTCACGCAACCGGCGCGGCGCCTGGACCTGCGCGCCGAACTCATCGTCCGAGGTTCCACCCCAGTACGCGGCTGAAGCCGCTGCGGCCCAGGCCGCAGCGGTTTTCGGCTAGAAATGAAACCGGTTTCATCCCGGCTGAACGAGAAGGACAAGAACAATGCACGCGAACCCCGTATCCATCAGCCTGTCCAGCTTCGGCGCCGATGCCGTGCGGCAGCGGGGCCAGGCCGCCTACCTGGAACTGCTGGCCGAGGCCGGCGCGAGCCGCGTCGAATGGCGCGAAGAACTCTTCGACGCGCTGCCCGACGCCGCCGCCCTGGCCGCGGCCAGCGCCGCCCAGGGCCTGGAAAGCCTGTACTCGGCGCCGCTGGAGCTGTGGCGCGCCGATGGCCGCCTGGAGCCGGCGCTGGCCGGGCGCCTGCGCCTGGCAGGGGAGGCCGGTGCGGTGGCGCTGAAGGTTTCCCTCGGCCACTACCGTGACGAGTGCGACCTCGAAGCCCTGCGCCCCCTGCTCGGGCAGGGGCCGGTGCTGCTGGTGGAGAACGACCAGACCGCCCAGGGCGGCCGCGTCGAGCCGCTGCTGCGCTTCTTCCGCCGCGCCGGCGAGCTGGGCCTGCCGCTGGCCATGACCTTCGACATCGGCAACTGGCACTGGCAGGGCGAGTCGCCGCAGCAGGCGGCGCGCCTGCTCGGGCCCTGGGTGCGCTACGTGCACTGCAAGGCGGTGCGCCGCCGCGAGGACGGGCGCCTGGTGGCGGTGCCGCCGCAGGCCGCCGACCTCGACGAGTGGGAGGCGCTGCTGGCGCGCTTCGCCCCCGGGGTGCCGCGCGCCATCGAATACCCGCTGGCCGGCGACGACCTGGCCAGCCTGACCCGCGAGCAGGTCGAGCAACTGGCGCAGCTGGGCCGCGCCCCGGAGGTGCGCCATGGCTGAACACGACGTGCTCTGCTTCGGCGAGACCATGGCCATGTTCGTCGCCGAGCAGTGCGGCGACCTGGCCGAGGTGGAGGGCTTCGGCAAGCGCATCGCCGGCGCTGACAGCAACGTGGCCATCGGCCTGGCGCGCCTGGGCTTGCGGGTGAACTGGCTGAGCCGGGTGGGCGACGACTCCCTGGGCCGCTTCGTGCTCGCCAGCCTGCGCCGCGAGGGGCTGGACTGCGACGGCGTCGAGATCGACGCCGAGCACCCCACCGGCTTCCAGCTCAAGGCCCGCTGCGACGACGGCAGCGACCCGCGGGTGGAGTACTTCCGCCGCAACTCGGCGGCCAGCCGCCTGTCCCCGGCGCTGCTGCGCCCGGGCCTGCTGCGGGCGCGCCACCTGCACGCCACGGGCATCCCGCCGGCGCTGTCGGCGAGCTGCCGCGAACTCTCCCGGCAATTGCTGGACGCCATGCGCGCCGCCGGCCGCAGCGTCTCCTTCGACCCCAACCTGCGTCCCTCGCTGTGGCCGGACTGCGCGACCATGGTGCGCGAGGTCAACGCCCTGGCGTTCAAGGCCCACTGGGTGCTGCCGGGCCTGGAGGAGGGCCGCCTGCTGAGCGGGCGCCAGTCGCCCGAGGCCATCGCCGGCTTCTACCTTGAGCAGGGCGTGGAATGCGTGGCCATCAAGCTCGGCGCCGAGGGCGCCTACTTCCGCGACGCCGACGGCCGCGAAGGCGTGGTGCCGCCGCAGCCGGTGGCGCGGGTGGTGGACACCGTGGGCGCCGGCGACGCCTTCGCCGTCGGCGTGATCAGTGCCCTGCTGGAAGGCCGCGACCTGCGCCAGGCGGTGGCCCGCGGCAACTGGTGCGGCAGCCGCGCGGTGCAGTCGCGCGGCGACATGGAGGGCCTGCCACAGCGCCACGAACTGGAAGCCCACGACGCGCGCCTGCGTGCCTGAACCCCGAAACCCGCCGGCCCGGCCGGCACCTGTTGCGACAAGAACAACAAGCTCAGGAGAAACCCCATGCAGCTCGACCGACTCGCCCCACGCCGCTGGTGGCACATCATGCCCATCGTCTTCGTCACCTACAGCCTGGCCTACCTGGACCGCGCCAACTACGGCTTCGCCGCCGCCTCCGGGATGGCCGAGGACCTGAACATCACCCCGGCGCTGTCGTCGCTGCTGGGCGCGCTGTTCTTCCTCGGCTACTTCTTCTTCCAGGTGCCCGGGGCCATCTACGCCGAGAAGCGCAGCGTGAAGAAGCTGATCTTCGCCAGCCTGATCCTCTGGGGCGGCCTGGCCACGCTGACCGGCATGGTCCGCGACGTCTACCTGCTGGTGGGCATCCGCTTCCTGCTCGGCGTGGTCGAGGCGGCGGTGATGCCGGCCATGCTTATCTACCTCTGCCACTGGTTCACCCGCGCCGAACGCTCGCGGGCCAATACCTTCCTGATCCTCGGCAACCCGGTGACCATCCTCTGGATGTCGGTGCTCTCCGGCTACCTGGTGAGCCGGTTCGACTGGCGCTGGATGTTCATCATCGAGGGCCTGCCGGCGGTGCTCTGGGCCTTCATCTGGTGGCGCCTGGTGGATGATCGCCCGGCCCAGGCCAAGTGGCTCGACGAGGCCGAGAAGGCCGCGCTGCAGCGCGCCCTGGCCGCCGAGCAGCAGGGCATCAAGCCGATGAAGAACTACCGAGAGGCGTTCCGCTCGCCGAAGGTGATCATCCTCTGCCTGCAGTACTTCTGCTGGAGCATCGGCGTCTACGGCTTCGTGCTCTGGCTACCGTCGATCCTCAAGCAGGCCTCGGGCCTGGACATCGTCAGCGCCGGCTGGCTGTCGGCGCTGCCGTACCTGGTGGCGGTGCTGGCCATGCTCGGGGTGTCCTGGGCCTCGGACCGCCTGCAGAAGCGCAAGCGCTTCGTCTGGCCGCCGCTGCTGGTCGCCGCGCTGGCCTTCTACGGCTCCTACGCCCTGGGCAGCCAGCACTTCTGGGCCTCCTACGCGCTGCTGGTGCTCGCCGGGGCCTGCATGTACGCGCCCTACGGGCCGTTCTTCGCCATCGTCCCGGAGGTGCTGCCGAGCAACGTCGCCGGCGGCGCCATGGCGCTGATCAACAGCATGGGCGCGCTGGGCTCGTTCTCCGGCTCCTGGCTGGTGGGCTACCTCAACGGCGCCACCGGCGGGCCCGGCGCCTCCTACCTGTTCATGTGCGGCTCGCTGCTGGCGGCCGTGGCCCTGACCGCCGTCCTCAACCCCTCGCAGAAAGCCGAGCGCCTTCGACCGGCGCTGGGCCACTAGGAAGACACGACCATGAAGAAACGCATCGTCCTCTACAAGCGCCTGTCCGACGTGCTGATGCAGCGCCTGCAGGCCCACGCCGACGTGACCCTGGTCGAGGACCCGGCCGCCGACGGCCTGGCCCGCCTGCGCGCGGCGCTGCCCGGCGCCCGGGGCCTGCTGGGCGCCAGCCTGCGCCTGGACGCCGGGCTGCTGGACCTGGCGCCGCAGCTGGAGGTGGTGTCCAGCGTCTCGGTGGGCGTGGACAACTACGACATCGCCGAGCTGGACCGCCGCGGCGTGCTGCTCACCAACACCCCCGACGTGCTGACCGAGACCACCGCCGACACCGGCTTCGCCCTGCTGCTGGCCAGCGCCCGGCGGGTGGCCGAGCTGGACCGCTGGATCCGCGCCGGCCACTGGCAGGCCGGCATAGGCCCGGCGCAGTTCGGCTGCGACGTGCACGGCAAGACCCTCGGCATCGTCGGCATGGGCCGCATCGGCGAGGCCCTGGCGCGCCGCGCCCAGGCCGGCTTCG
>NZ_QGSL01000107.1:620929-638166 GCF_003176655.1 Pseudomonas sp. RW407
GGAATGAAGTGATGAACAAGAAGAACTCCTTGCGCGGCCTGCTGGTGCTGGCCGGCCTCAGTGTCTCGGCCCTGGCCCTGGCCCACGGCAACGTGACCCCGCAAGCGGTGGATACCAAGGGCCTTGAGCCCCTGGGCAAGGAGTGGCGCGACACCAACCCGTACCGCGAGCCCTACGCCAACCACAAGCTGGCGGTGGAGATCGGCTCCTCCGCCTACAACCAGAACTGCGCGCGCTGCCACGGGCTGGAAGCCAAGTCCGGCGGCATCGCCCCCGACCTGCGCAAGCTCGACCTGGGCGCCGAGGGCGACGAGTGGTTCAAGGAACGGGTGATCAACGGCGCGGTGCGCGATGGCGCCGTGTACATGCCGAAGATGGCCGACTACATCAGCCAGGAAGGGCTGTGGGCGATTCGCAGCTACCTGGAAAGCGTGCACGTGGACGAGTGACGCCGCCATGCGCCTGCTCAGCCTGCTGTGCGGCCTGCTCCTGATGCTGGGGCAGGCCGAGGCCAAGGTCCGGCCCTACGAAGACATGGTCGCTTCCGGCGTGCTGCGGGTGGCGGTCTATCAGAACTTCCCGCCCTACAGCTACATGCAGGGCGGCCAGCCCCACGGCATCGACGTCGACCTGGCCACGCGCCTGGCGCAGGGCCTGGGGCTGCGCGCGGAGTTCCTCTGGGTGATCCCCGGCGAGCGCCTGGACGACGACCTGCGCAACTTCATCTGGAAGGGCCACTACCTGCGCCCGGGCGTGGTCGCCGACGTGATGCTGCGAGTGCCCTACGACCGCGACTACTCGAACAAGCGCAACGACGTCGGCGAGCTGGCCAACGACCAGGTGGTGATGTTCGGCCCCTACCAGCGCGAGCGCTGGCAGGTGGTCAACGACGCCCGCCGGCTGCCGCAGGTGGACACCATCGCGGCGTTCCGCGAGCACCGCATCGGCGTGGAGCTGGACAGCGTGCCCTCGTTCTACCTGACCTCGGTGCTGGGCGGCCAGCTCAGCGCCATGACCGTGCACTTCCCCAGTACCCAGGCGGCCTTCGACGCCATGCGCGGCGGCAAGGTGGACGCGGTGATGGCGCTGCGCGGCGAGCTGGACTGGATGCGCGCCCAGGCCCATGACGAGCAGTTGAAGAACGCCGAGAACACCTACCCCAGCCTCGGCCAGCCGGACTGGGACATCGGCATGGCGGTGCACGAGAGCAACCGCCAACTGTCCAACGCCCTCGACGGCGAGCTGGAGGAACTGGTGCGCAGTGGCGAGCTGGCCAAGCTCTACGCCGGCTACGGCGTGCGCTACGAGTTGCCGGGTCTGTACCAGGACGTGCAATAGCACGAGGAGGAGGGATGCGCAGACGTAGCCTGCTGTTGGGCCTGTGCGGCCTGCCGCTGCTGGCCGCGGCGGTGGAGGGCGACCCGGTGCCCTCGGTGATGTGGGACTACCACCACAAGCGCCTGCTCGGCGGCGGGCCCTTCGTCTTCGACGAGCGGGTGAAGCTGAGCGTGCCGCCCTTCGCCGAGGACTCGCGGCAGGTACCGGTGGAGGTGGACGCGCGGCAGCTGCCCGGGCGCTACGAGCGCCTGGTGCTGTGGGCCGAGCTGAACCCCATCCCCCACGTGCTGACGCTCTACCCGGGCAAGGACCTGGAGGCGCTGCTGGCGGTGCGCATCCGCATCGAGCAGGCCACTGCCATCCGCGCCGCCCTGCGCGGCGAGGACGGTGTGTGGCGCGTGGGCTCGGCCTGGGTCGACGCCGCCGGCGGCGGCTGCACCGCGCCCAGCGTGGTGCGCGCCCAGGCCGGCTGGGAGCAGCGCCTGGGCCAGGTGCACGGCGGCGCCTTTTCCCGCGGGCCGAACACGCGCCTGCGCCTGAAGGTGGACCACCCGATGGACAACGGCCTGGTCGGCGGCATTCCGGAGTTCTACCTCGACCACGCCGAACTGCGCACGCCCGAGGGCGAGGTGCTGGCGCGCCTGGACCTGTTCCCGGCGGTGAGCGAGAACCCCAGCTTCAGCTTCGAACTGCGCGGCCATCCCCACGCGAAGCTGTTCCTGCACGACAACAACGGCAACGAATTCGAGGCCGCCCTCTGAGGCGGCCGGCCCGCCCGCGAGGTGCCCATGCGTTACCTGCTGACCTTCCTGCTGCTGCTCTGCACCCAGGTCCTCGCCGACCTGCAGTACCACCTGCAACCCCGGCAGATCGCCGCGGGCACCTGGCTGGTGGAGGGCAGCACCGGGAACTTCGCCAAGGACAACGGCGGCAACATCGTCAACGTCGCCTTCATCGACACCGGCGACGGCATCCTGGTGATCGACACCGGCCCCTCGCGGCGCTATGGCGAGGCGCTGCGCGCGGTCATCCAGCAGACCACCGGCAAGCCGGTGAAGCAGGTGCTGCTGACCCACCACCACCCGGACCACGTCCTGGGCAACCAGGCTTTTGCCGACGTACCCATAGGTGCGCTGGCCGGCACCACCAGGCTGCTGAAGGAACAGGGCAACGCCATGGCGGAAAACATGTATCGCCTGGTGGGCGACTGGATGCGCGGCACCGAGGTGGTGCTGCCGACGCAGGCGGTGGAGCCGGGTGAGCTGCAGGTCGGCACGCACCGCCTGCGCCTGCTGGGCCTGCGTGGCCACACCGGAGCGGACCTGGCGATCCTCGACGAGACCACCGGGGTGCTGTTCGCCGGCGACCTGGTGTTCTACGAGCGCGCCCTGACCACGCCCAACAGCCCCGGCCTGGACGTTTGGCTGGCCGATCTCGATACCCTGCAGGCGCTGCCCTGGAAGCTGATCGTCCCCGGCCACGGGCCCATCGCCACCGACGCCAAGCCCTTCGCCCAGATGCGCGACTACCTCGGCTGGCTCGACGGCGTGATGCGCGAAGGCACCCGCGAAGGCGCGGACATGAACGACCTGCTGCGCACCCCCATCCCCGAACGCTTCGCCGGCATCAGCCTGACGCGCTACGAGCTGATCCGCAGCGTCACCCACCTGTACCCGCGCTACGAGCAGCAGGCCCTGCCGCGTATCGATCAACAATGAGCCGCCCCGGCTCGCGTAGGGCGTATAACCGTTCGCGGTTATACGCCGATACACCGAGGCCATGGCCAACGCCAAGGCCAACCCCGAAGCCGCCGGGGATCGAGGCCAAACGGCGGATAACGCCGTAGGCGTTATGCGCCCTACACCAGGCCCGCTACACCTGCGCCGAGGTTCGGGTATTGCTACCAAGGAACTAGGGAATTCGGCAAAGCGGTCAATTGTTGGCCCACCGCACCGGGCCAAGAATCTGCGGCAGACCGGGAAAACTTCCCGGGTACAACAACAAATCCGCAGAGGTAGCCGCAATGAGACATGCAGGTCCCACCCCTTCCTTCGCGCGCAGCGCGCTCTTCGCCGCACTCGCCCTGGCCAGCCTGGGCGCCCAGGCCGCGGTTACCGACCAGGACATCAGTGACAGCGCCAAGCGCACCGACCAGATCGTGGTCAACGGCATCAACCAGCAGGGCCAGCGCTTCAGC
This sequence comes from Pseudomonas sp. RW407, assembly GCF_003176655.1. Classification (NCBI taxonomy): domain Bacteria; kingdom Pseudomonadati; phylum Pseudomonadota; class Gammaproteobacteria; order Pseudomonadales; family Pseudomonadaceae; genus Pseudomonas; species Pseudomonas sp. RW407. The sequence continues at coordinate 624,465 of NZ_QGSL01000107.1, forward strand.
CCGCTGAAGACCCTCAACAGCGACAACGTCAAGGAGCTGCGCCCGGTGTGGGCGCTGTCGTTCGGCGGCGAGAAGCAGCGCGGCCAGCAGGCCCAGCCGCTGGTGAAGGACGGCGTGATGTACGTCACCGCCTCCTACTCGCGGGTGTTCGCCGTGGACGCGCGCACCGGGCGCAAGCTCTGGCAGTACGATGCGCGCCTGCCCGACGGCATCATGCCCTGCTGCGACGTGATCAACCGCGGCGTGGCCCTGTATGGCGACCTGGTGATCTTCGGCACCCTGGACGCCAAGCTGGTGGCGCTGAACAAGGACACCGGCAAGGTGGTGTGGAAGAAGACCGTGGCCGACTACAAGGCCGGCTACTCCATCTCCGCCGCGCCGCTGATCGCCAAGGGCAAGCTGATCACCGGCGTGGCCGGCGGCGAGTTCGGCGTGGTCGGCAAGATCGAGGCGTACGACCCCAGCAACGGCGAGCTGCTGTGGAGCCGCCCGACCGTCGAAGGCCACATGGGCTACGTGTACAAGGACGGCAAGGCCATCGAGAACGGCATCTCCGGCGGCGAGGCCGGCAAGACCTGGCCGGGCGACCTGTGGAAGACCGGCGGCGCCGCGCCCTGGCTGGGCGGCTACTACGACCCGAGCACCGATTCGCTGTTCATCGGCACCGGCAACCCGTCGCCGTGGAACTCGCACCTGCGCCCGGGCGACAACCTGTTCTCCTCCTCGCGCCTGGCGCTGAACCCGGAGGACGGCTCGATCAAGTGGCACTTCCAGACCACCCCCCACGACGGCTGGGACTTCGACGGCGTCAACGAGCTGGTGTCCTTCGACTACAAGGATGGCGGCAAGACCATCAAGGCCGCGGCCACCGCCGACCGCAACGGTTTCTTCTACGTGCTGGACCGCACCAACGGCAAGTTCATCCGCGGCTTCCCCTTCGTCGACAAGGTCACCTGGGCCAAGGGCCTGGATGAGAACGGCCGGCCGATCTACGACGACGCCCACCGCCCCGGCGCGCCGGGCGACGCTACCAAGGGCTCTTCGGTGTTCGTCTCGCCGTCGTTCCTCGGCGGCAAGAACTGGATGCCCATGGCCTACAGCCAGGACACCGGCCTGTTCTACGTGCCCTCCAACGAGTGGGGCATGGACATGTGGAACGAGAACGTGACCTACAAGAAGGGCGCGGCCTACCTGGGCGCCGGCTTCACCATCAAGCCGCTGAACGAGAAGTACATCGGCGTGCTGCGCGCCATCGACCCCAAGACCGGCAAGCAGGTCTGGCGCTACGAGAACTACGCGCCGCTGTGGGGCGGCGTGCTGGCCACCCACGGCAACCTGGTGTTCACCGGCAACCCCGAGGGCTACCTGATGGCCTTCGACGCCAAGACCGGCAAGAAGCTCTACGAGTTCAACACCGGCTCGGGCGTGATCGCTTCGCCGATCACCTGGGAGATGGACGGCGAGCAATACGTTACCGTGCTTTCCGGCTGGGGCGGCGCCGTGCCGCTGTGGGGCGGCGAGGTGGCCAAGCGCATCAAGGACCTGGACCAGGGCGGGATGATCTGGACCTTCAAGCTGCCGAAGGACCTGGTGAGCAAGCGCTGAGTTCGCTGGGGTGAGGGCAGGGGGCTGGCCGGGTGCCGGCCCTTTGCTTTTTGGCTTTTTGGCTTTTTGCTTTTTGTAGGAGCGAGCTTGCTCGCGAACGGTGGCTCCCGGCGGCTGCGGTGCAAGCACTGACGCCGTTCCCTCTCCCTAACCCTCTCCCTGAAGGGAGAGGGGACCGTTCGGCGTGTGCTGATATTTCGATGTTAGCCGGCTTGCATCGAGTCTCCGGCTGAAACCAGAGCCCTTCTCGGCACGGACTAGCCCCCTCTCCCTTCAGGGAGAGGGCTGGGGAGAGGGCGCGGAGCAACCCCAAACGCCAATACCGCCGGCTAACGCCATTCGCGAGCAAGCTCGCTCCTACGAACACCCCCCTCTACTACCAAATAACTATCCCCTCACGCCCATGGGCGCATTCCTGGCCGGCGCGGGCGCTGCCTAAGATCGCCGCAAGGCCCGGGCTTGGTGCGCCGGGACGCCACAGGAGAGCTTCGCCATGATCTACGCCCCACCCGGAACCCCCGGTGCCGTCGTCACCCTCAAGCCGCGCTATGGCAACTACATCGGCGGTGAATTCGTGCCGCCGGTGCTGGGCCAGTATTTCACCAACACCTCGCCGGTGAACGGCCAGCCGATCGCCGAGTTCCCCCGTTCCACCGCCGAGGACGTGGAGCGCGCGCTGGACGCCGCCCATGCCGCCGCCGATGCCTGGGGCCGCACCTCGGTGCAGGAGCGCTCGCTGATCCTGCTGAAGATCGCCGACCGCATCGAGCAACACCTGGAACAGCTGGCAGTGGCCGAGACCTGGGACAACGGCAAGGCCGTGCGCGAGACGCTCAACGCCGACGTGCCCCTGGCCGCCGACCACTTCCGCTACTTCGCCGGCTGCATCCGCGCCCAGGAAGGTGGCGCCGCCGAGATCAACGACAGCACCGTGGCCTACCACATCCACGAGCCGCTGGGCGTGGTCGGGCAGATCATCCCGTGGAACTTCCCGCTGCTGATGGCCGCCTGGAAGCTGGCCCCGGCCCTGGCCGCCGGCAACTGCATCGTGCTCAAGCCGGCCGAGCAGACGCCGCTGTCGATCATGCTGCTGGCCGAGATCGCCGGCGACCTGCTGCCGCCGGGCGTGCTCAACATCGTCCAGGGCTTCGGCAAGGAGGCGGGGCAGGCCCTGGCCACCAGCAAGCGCATCGCCAAGATCGCCTTCACCGGCTCCACCCCGGTGGGCTCGCACATCCTCCACTGCGCCGCGGAGAACATCATCCCGTCCACCGTGGAGCTGGGCGGCAAGAGCCCGAACATCTTCTTCGACGACATCATGCGCGCCGAGCCGAGCTTCATCGAGAAGGCCGCCGAAGGCCTGGTGCTGGCCTTCTTCAACCAGGGCGAGGTGTGCACCTGCCCGTCCCGCGCGCTGGTGCAGGAGTCCATCTTCGAGCCGTTCATGGCCGAGGTGCAGAAGAAGATCGCCCAGATCAAGCGCGGCAACCCGTTGGACACCGAGACCATGGTCGGCGCCCAGGCCTCGCAGCAGCAGTACGAGAAGATCCTCTCCTACCTCGACATCGCCCAGAACGAGGGCGCCCAGCTGCTGGCCGGCGGCCAGAGCGAGCGCCTGTCCGGCGACCTCGCCAGCGGCTACTACATCCAGCCCACGCTGCTGAAGGGCCACAACGGCATGCGCGTGTTCCAGGAGGAAATCTTCGGCCCGGTGGTGGGCGTCACCACCTTCAGGGACGAAGCCGAGGCCCTGGCCATCGCCAACGACACCGAGTTCGGCCTGGGCGCCGGCGTCTGGACCCGCGACATCAACCGCGCCTGGCGCATGGGCCGCGGCATCAAGGCCGGCCGCGTGTGGACCAACTGCTACCACCTGTACCCGGCGCACGCCGCCTTCGGTGGCTACAAGAAGTCCGGCGTGGGCCGCGAGACCCACAAGATGATGCTCGACCACTACCAGCAGACCAAGAACCTGCTGGTGAGCTACGACGTCAACCCGCTGGGCTTCTTCTGAGGTAGACCGGCCGCCCGCGAACCCGTCCCCATCCGAGGGGCGCGGGCCGGTTCCGGCAAGCGTGTTCAACACCCGCGCCCGGCGCTCCACCGGGCCACCTTTTTTCGATGCGCCCGTCCGTGGGCGACCCGTGCGTCCCTCCCACTTCCGGGCGCGGCGGGACTGTCGAGCGCGGCTTTGGCCGCGTTTTTTGTTTTTGGGGGGAGGGGGCTTGGGTGCCTCGCGGTGATCGCGGTGTCTTGGTGTGACTCCGCTCCCTCTCCCCAGCCCTCGGCTGCGCGCCCCGCCCTGAAGGGAGAGGGGGCCAGTCCGTGCCGAGAAGGGAAATGGAGTCAGTTGGGAATCCCGCAGTTGCCGGCTAACGCCGAAACACCCGCGCACGCCGAACGGTCCCCTCTCCCTTCAGGGAGAGGGTTAGGGAGAGGGAACGGCATCAACGCTCGCACCCCTGCAACCGGGAGGCACATCCACAAAAAAGCCGTCCCCCCTCCCTACCAAATCAGGGGGAAAACTCCTTCGAAAGTATCATTCGGAGGACCCACCCCCGGTGTTTAACTCGACCTGCCGGAATCGCCGGCCAACAAGAAGAGGACAGACCCATGTGGACCAAGCCTAGCTTCACCGACCTGCGCCTTGGCTTCGAAGTGACCCTGTACTTCGCCAACCGCTGATCCACCCGGCCCCGGTCTTCCGGGGCCCCTGCCCACGGGGCACTGTCATGCACATCCGTATTCTCGGTTCGGCCGCCGGTGGCGGCTTCCCGCAGTGGAACTGCAACTGCCGCAACTGCCATGGCGTGCGCACCGGCCAGGTGCTGGCGCAACCGCGCACGCAATCCTCCATCGCCCTGTCCGACGACGGCGAGCGCTGGATCCTCTGCAACGCCTCACCCGACATCCGCGCCCAGCTCGCCGCCTTCCCGGCCCTGCAGCCGGCACGCAAGGTCCGCGACACGGCGATCGCCGGCATCCTCCTGCTGGACAGCCAGATCGACCATTGCACCGGCCTGCTCAGCCTGCGCGAGGGCTGCCCGCACGACGTCTGGTGTACGCGCATGGTCCACCAGGACCTCTCCACCGGCTTCCCGCTGTTCAGCATGCTGCAGCACTGGAACGGCGGCCTGCGCCACCACCTGATCGAGCTGGACGGCGCACCCTTCAGCGTTCCCGCCTGCCCGAACCTGCGCTTCACCGCCATCCCCCTGCGCAGCGCCGCGCCGCCGTATTCGCCGCACCGCCACGACCCGCACCCGGGCGACAACATCGGCCTGTTCGTCGAGGACCTGGGCAGCGGCGGCAAGCTGTTCTACGCCCCCGGCCTGGGCCAGGTGGACGACGCCCTGCTGGGCTGGATGCGCCGCGCCGACTGCCTGCTGGTGGACGGCACCCTGTGGCGCGACGACGAGATGCGCCGCTGCGAGGTGGGCGACAAGCTCGGCAGCGAGATGGGCCACCTGGCCCAGAGCGGCCCCGGCGGCATGCTCGAAGTGCTGGACGGCGTGCCCGGGCCGCGCAAGGTGCTCATCCACATCAACAACACCAACCCCATCCTCGACCCGGCCTCGCCCGAGCGCGCCCAGCTGGACGCCCGCGGCGTCGAAGTGGCCTGGGACGGCATGGCCATCCACCTGTAGAGGGAGTACGCGATGAACGCCGCCATGAGCCCCGCCGAATTCGAGCAGGCGCTGCGCGCCAAGGGCGCCTGCTACCACATCCACCACCCGTTCCACGTGGCCATGTACGAGGGCCGCTCCACCCGCGAGCAGATCCAGGGCTGGGTGGCCAACCGCTTCTACTACCAGCTGAACATCCCGCTGAAGGACGCCGCCATCCTGGCCAACTGCCCGGACCGCGACACCCGCCGCGAGTGGGTGCAGCGCATCCTCGACCACGACGGCCGTCCCGGCGAGCCCGGCGGCATCGAGGCCTGGCTGCGCCTGGCCGAGGCGGTGGGGCTGGAGCGCGAGCAGGTGCTGTCCCAGGAACTGGTGCTGCCCGGCGTGCGCTTCGCGGTGGACGCCTACGTCAACTTCGCCCGCCGCGCCAGCTGGCAGGAGGCCGCCAGCAGCTCGCTGACCGAGCTGTTCGCCCCGCATATCCACCAGTCGCGGCTGGACGCCTGGCCGCAGCACTACCCGTGGATAGACGCGGCCGGCTACGACTACTTCCGCAGCCGCCTGTCCCAGGCGCGCCGCGACGTCGAGCACGGCCTGCGCATCACCCTCGGGCACTACCGCACCCGCGAGGCCCAGGAACGCATGCTGGAGATCCTGCAGTTCAAGCTCGACGTGCTCTGGAGCATGCTCGACGCCATGAGCATGGCCTACGAGCTGGAGCGCCCGCCTTACCACACGGTCACCCGCGAGCGCATCTGGCACCGGGGGCTGCTGTGATGAGCCTGCCCTCGCTGGACAGCGTGCCGCGCATCCGCCGCGGCTTCCGCCTGCAGTTCGAGCCGGCCCAGGGTTGCCACGTGCTGCTCTACCCCGAAGGCATGGTCAAGCTCAACGACAGCGCCGGGGAAATCCTCCAGCGCGTCGATGGCCAACGCGACGTGGCGGCGATCATCGCCGAGCTGAGCAAGAGCTTCCCCGGCGTGCCGGGCATCGACGAAGACATCCTGGCGTTCCTCGAGGTGGCCCATGCGCAATTCTGGATCGAGCTGCACTGAAGGCGCCGGCCCGCCGCTGTGGCTGCTGGCCGAGCTGACCTACCGCTGCCCGCTGCAGTGCCCGTACTGCTCCAACCCGCTGGACTTCGCCAAACAGGGCGGCGAGCTTTCCACCGCCGAGTGGATCGAGGTGTTCCGCCAGGCACGCGAGCTGGGCGCCGCGCAACTGGGCTTCTCCGGCGGCGAGCCGCTGCTGCGCCAGGACCTCGCCGAACTGATCGGCGCGGCCCGCGGGCTGGGCTTCTACACCAACCTGATCACCTCCGGCATCGGCCTGACAGAGGCGCGCCTGGCGCAGTTCGCCGAGGCCGGGCTGGACCACATCCAGATCAGCTTCCAGGCCGCCGACGAGGAGGTGAACAACCTGCTCGCCGGCTCGCGCAAGGCCTTCGCCCAGAAGCTGGCCATGGCCCGCGCGGTGAAGGCCCACGGCTACCCGATGGTGCTCAACTTCGTCACCCACCGGCACAACATCGACAACATCGGGCGCATCATCGAGCTGTGCATCGAACTGGAGGCGGACTTCGTCGAACTCGCCACCTGCCAGTTCTACGGCTGGGCCGAACTCAACCGCGCCGGCCTGTTGCCCACCCGCGCGCAGCTGGAGCGCGCCGAGCGCATCACCAACGAATACCGCGAGCGCCTGGCCGCCGCCGGCAACCCCTGCAAGCTGATCTTCGTCACCCCGGACTACTACGAGGAGCGGCCCAAGGCCTGCATGGGCGGCTGGGCCAGCGTGTTCCTCGACGTCACCCCCGACGGCACCGCGCTGCCGTGCCACAGCGCGCGGCAGTTGCCGGTCAAGTTCCCCAACGTGCGCGAGCACAGCCTGCAGCACATCTGGTACGAGTCCTTCGGCTTCAACCGCTACCGCGGCGATGCCTGGATGCCCGAGCCGTGCCGCTCCTGCTCGGAGAAGGAGCGCGACCACGGCGGCTGCCGCTGCCAGGCCTACATGCTCACCGGCAATGCCGACGCCACCGACCCGGTGTGCGCCAAGTCGGAGCACCACGGGCTGATCCTCGACGCCCGGCGCCAGGCCGAGGAAGCGCCGCAGGGCCTGGACCAGCTCACCTGGCGCAACCAGCGTGCCTCGCAGCTGATCTGCAAGGCCTGAGGGTGCGCAGCCTGGCCTACGGCGACTGGCCCAGCGCCTGGAGCGCCGAGCGCGCGGTGGCGGCGGGGCGCGACTTCGCCGAACTGCACGCGGCCCATGGCGGGCTGCTGTGGCTGGCGTTCGAGCCGCGCAGCGCACGCTGCCGCCTGTACCTGTGGCGCGCCGGCGAGCTGCGGGAGCTGACGCCGCCCGGTGCCTCGGCGCGCAGCCGCGTCTACGAGTACGGCGGCGGCGCCTGCTGCGCCACCGCCGACGGCGCGGCCTGGGTGGAGGAGGGCGACCAGCAGGTGCGCTGGCTGCGCTTCGGCGAGCCGCCCCGGCAACTGACGGCGCGGCCGCAATGCCGCTATGGCGACCTGCACTACGTGGCGGCCTGGAACGCGCTGCTGGCGGTGGAGGAAAGCCGCGAGGGCGACGCGGTGGTGCACCGCATCGTGCGCCTGGCGGCCGACGGCGCGCGCCAGGTCGTCGCCGAGGGCGCGGACTTCTACGCCGCGCCGCTAGCCGCGCCCGACGGGGCGCGCATCGCCTGGGTGGAATGGGACCGCCCGCAACAACCCTGGACCGCGACCCGCCTGTGCCTGCTGCAGGACGGCCTGCGCCGCTGCCTGGCGGGCGAGGGCGGCGGCGAGTCGATCCAGCAACCGCGCTTCGACGGCCAGGGCAGCCTGCACTGGCTGAGCGACCACAGCGGCTGGTGGCGCCCCGAGGTCGAGGATGGACAAGCCGGTGCCTTCGCCGCCGCCGACCATGCCCCGGCGCCCTGGCAACTGGGCGGGCGCAGCTACCTGCCCTTGCCCGGCGGCGAAATGCTGCTGAGCCGCTTCGAGGAAGGCCGCGGGCTGCTGGTCCTGCGCGCTGCCGAGGGCGGCGAACGGCGCCTGGCCCCGGACTTCTCGCGCTTCCGCGCCCTGGCCGCCGACGCCACGCATTTCTATTGCATCGCCGCCGCCGAGGACCGCCTGCCGGCGGTGCTGGCCATCGGCCGCGACGATGGCCACGTACAGCTGCTCTGCGGCGGCGAGTGCCCGCTGCAGGAGGCCGAGCTGTCGCGCCCGCAGCCCTTCGCCTACCCGGTGGCCGGCAACGAGCGCGGCCACGGCTTCTTCTACCCGCCGCGCAATGCCCAGTGCCGCGGCCCGGCGGGGCGGCGGCCGCCGCTGGTGGTGTTCCTGCATGGCGGGCCGACCTCGGCCTGCTACCCGGCGTTCGATGCGCGCATCCAGTTCTGGACCCAGCGCGGCTTCGCCGTGGCCGACCTCAACCACCGCGGCAGCGCCAACTTCGGCCGCGCCTACCGCGAACGGCTGCGCGGCGAATGGGGCAGGGTGGAGGTGCAGGACATCTGGGCGGCGGTGGTGCGGCTGGCCGCCGACGGGCTGATCGACCGCCAGCGGGTGTTCGTCCGCGGCGCCAGCGCCGGCGGCTACAGCGCGCTCTGCGCCCTGGCCTTCGTCGGCGGCTTCCGCGGCGGCGCCAGCCTCTATGGCGTCAGCGACCCGCTGGCGCTGGGGCGGGTGACGCACAAGTTCGAGGCCGACTACCTCGACTGGCTGATCGGCGACCCGCAGCGCGACGCCCGCCGCTACCGGGCGCGCACGCCGCTGCTGCACGCCGCGCGTATCCAGGCGCCGGTGATCTTCTTCCAGGGCGAGCTGGACGCGGTGGTGGTGCCCGAGCAGACCCGCGCCATGGTCGCCAGCCTGCGCCAGCGCGGCCTGGCCGTGGAATGCCACCTGTACCCCGGCGAGCGCCACGGCTTCCGACAGGCGGCCAACCTGGCCCACGCGCTGGATGCCGAGTGGCGCTTCTACCGCGCGCTGCTGGGCGGCTGACGGTCTGGCCAAGGTCGCATTGCAATCGCCGACGGATGCAGTAGGCTCGCGGAAACATTTCATAACAAGAACAAGCACCCCATGAGCCACGACCTCAGCCTGCTGCGCAAATTCGTCTCGCCAGAGATCATCTTCGGTGCCGGCTGCCGGCATACCGTCGCCAACTACGCCAAGACCTTCGGCGCCCGCAAGGTGCTGCTGGTGTCCGACCCCGGCGTGCTCGCCGCCGGCTGGGTGGCCGACGTGCAGGCCAGCCTGGCCGGGCAGGGCATTGACCATTGCCTGTACACCGACGTATCCCCAAACCCGCGCGTGGAAGAAGTGATGCGCGGCGCCGAGCTGTACCGCAGCGAAGGCTGCAACGTGATAGTCGCGGTCGGCGGCGGCAGCCCCATGGACTGCGCCAAGGGCATCGGCATCGTCGCCGCCCACGGCCGCAACATCCTCGAGTTCGAGGGCGTGGACAAGCTGCGCGTGCCCAGCCCGCCGCTGATCCTCATCCCCACCACCGCCGGCACCTCGGCCGACGTCTCGCAGTTCGTCATCATCTCCAACCAGGACGAGCGCATGAAGTTCTCGGTGGTGAGCAAGGCGGTGGTGCCCGACGTGTCGCTGATCGACCCGGAAACCACCCTGAGCATGGACCGCTTCCTTTCCGCCTGCACCGGCATCGACGCCCTGGTGCACGCCATCGAGGCCTTCGTCTCCACCGGCCACGGCCCGCTCACCGACAGCCACGCGCTGGAGGCCATGCGCCTGATCGACGGCAACCTGGTGCAGATGATCGCCAACCCCGACGACATCGCCCTGCGCGAGAAGATCATGCTCGGCAGCATGCAGGCCGGGCTGGCCTTCTCCAACGCCATCCTCGGCGCGGTGCACGCCATGTCCCACAGCCTGGGCGGCTACCTCGACCTGCCCCACGGGCTGTGCAACGCGGTGCTGGTGGAGCACGTGGTGGCCTTCAACTACAACGCCGCGCCCGAGCGCTTCAAGGTGATCGCCGAGACCTTCGGCATCGACTGCCGCGGCCTGACCCACGCGCAGATCCGCCAGCGCCTGGTCGAGCACCTGATCGCCCTCAAGCGCGCCGTGGGCTTCCACGAGACCCTCGGCCCGCACGGCGTGGGCATCTCCGACATCCCCTTCCTGTCGCGCCACGCCATGCAGGACCCGTGCATCCTCACCAACCCGCGCGAGTCCAGCCAGCGCGACGTCGAGGTGGTCTATGGCGAGGCCCTCTGAGCCCCAGCAGGACGCCCTGGCGGCGCTGCTCGGCCTGGGCAGCCACTCCACGCGCAAGAGCCACTACCCCGAGCTGCTGGCGCGCCTGGAGGAACTGGAAACCGAGCGCAACCGCTACAAGTGGCTGTTCGAGCACGCCGTGCACGGCATCTTCCAGGCCAGCCTCAGTGACGGGCTGCGCGCGGCCAACCCGGCCCTGGCGCGGATGCTCGGCTACGCCGACCCGCAGCAGGTGCTGTGGAACCTGCAGGACATGGCGACCCAGCTGTTCGCCGGCGGCGAGGCGGAGATGCGCCGCATCCGCGACCTGCTGCGCGAGCAGGGCGGGCTGTTCGGCTACGAGACGCGCCTGCTGCGCAAGGACGGCAGCCACGTCGACGTGCTCATGAACCTGCTGCTCAAGCCCGACGAGGAAGGCCTGGTGGAAGGCTTCGTCGCCGACATCACCGAGCGCATCCTGGCCCAGCAGCGCCTGCAGACCCTGAACGAGGAGCTGGAGCAGCGAGTGGCCGAACGCACCGGCGAGCTGGAAGCGCTGAACCAGCAGCTGCGCGAGGCGCGCGACGCCGCCGAGGCGGCCAACCGCAGCAAGGACAAGTACCTGGCGGCGGCCAGCCACGACCTGCTGCAGCCGCTCAACGCCGCGCGGCTGCTGGTGGCCACCCTGCGCGAGCGGCAGCTGCCGGGCGCCGAGCAGCAACTGGTGGAGCGCACCCACCAGGCCCTGGAAGGCGCCGAGAACCTGCTGACCGACCTGCTGGAGATCGCCCGCCTGGACCAGAGCGCGATCCGCCCGGACCTGGACGTGCACGGCCTGGACGAACTGCTCGGCCCGCTGGCCTCGGAGTTCGAAAGCGTGGCGCTGTCGTCCGGCCTGCAACTGCGGGTGCGCATCCCCAACCTGTCGGTGCGCACCGACGCCCGCCTGCTGTCGCGCATCCTGCGCAACTTCCTCAGCAACGCCTGCCGCTACACCGGCCATGGTGGCGTGCTGCTGGCCGCGCGGCGGCGCGGTGCCAGCGTGCGCCTGGAAGTGTGGGACACCGGCCGCGGCATCCCGGCAGACCAGCTGCAGGCGATCTTCCTCGAATTCAACCAGCTCGACGCCGGCCGCGCCGCCGAGCGCCAGGGCGTGGGCCTGGGCCTGGCCATCGTCGACCGCATCGCCGGGCTGCTCGGCTGCGCGGTGCAGGTGCGCTCGGTGCCCGGGCGCGGCTCGCTGTTCGCCCTCGAAGTGCCCCTGGCCGAGGCCCTGCCGCCGCGCGCCAGCGGCGATGCCGCGCCGCGCCCGAGCACCGGCGACCCGCTGCCGGGGCGGCGCCTGCTGGTGGTGGACAACGAGACCTCGATCCTCTTCAGCATGGCCGCGCTGCTCGGCCAGTGGGGTTGCGAGGTGCTCACCGCCACCGACCGCGACGCCGCCCTGGCGCTGCTCGGGCCGCGGCCGCCGGAGGCGATACTCGCCGACTACCACCTGGACCACGGCGCCACCGGCTGCGAACTGGTGCGCGACCTGCGCCGCCACTACGGCCGCGAGATCCCCGCGGTGATGATCAGCGCCGACCGCAGCGACGACTGCCGCCGCGCCCTGCAGCGCCTGGGCATCCCGCTGCTGAACAAGCCGGTGAAACCGGGCAAGCTGCGCGCGGTGCTCAGCGCCTTGCTCGATGCACCGGCGTGACCGACCGGTCATGGGCGGATTCGCGCTAGCGGGCTAGAATACCCGGCGCGCAGACGGCTGCGCCCGATCGCCGCTGCCGGTCCCGACAGGGGGCCGCGCCGTCCGGCAACGGTTTTCCCCGTGTTGAGCCCGTGATGCCGTGAAGCGTGATACCCGCGTAGCGTCCCTCCTGCTGTTCATGACCTGCGTCTCCCTGGCACTGCTGACCGCCTGGCAGACCTGGTCCTCGCGCGAGCGCACCCTGCGTGACGTCAACACCGACATGCTCAACCTCACCCAGGCGCTGGACTCCTACACCGAGGGTGTCATCCGCCAGTGCGAGGTGCTGCTGCTGGACCTGGCCGACCGCATCGAGAGCGATGGCCTGGGGCCCCTGCAGCTGGAACACCTGCAGGGGTTGCTGGGGCGCCAGCAGGAGGTGCTCAGCCAGGTGCTCGGCATTTCCCTGTTCGACGCGCGCGGCCGCTGGCTGCTGGTGTCCAGCGGCAGCGTCCCGCCGGGGGCGAGCAGCGCGGACCGCGCCTTCTTCATCCACCACCGCGACGACCCCTCGCGGGATATCTTCATCGGCCCGCCGATCCGCAGCCGCTCCACCGGCCAGTGGGTGATCACCGTCAGCCGCCGCCTCGACCACCCGGACGGAAGCTTCGCCGGCGTGGTGGTGGCGACCCTGAGCATCGAGAACTTCCTCGGCCTGTTCGGCCGGCTCGACATCGGCCGCCACGGCGCCATGAGCCTGACCCGCGACAACGGCCAGCTGCTGGTGCGCCATCCCTTCCGCGAGGCCGACATGGGCCGCGACCTGTCGGACTCGCCGCTGTTCACCGACTACCTGCGCCACGCCGACTCCGGCAGCGCCAGCGCCACCTCGCGCCTGGACGGCGTGGAGCGGCTCTACGTGTTTCGCCGCAACGACCACTATCCGCTGGTGACCACGGTGGCGCTGAGCAAGGAGGAGGTCCTGCAGGACTGGCGCACCCAGGCCGAGCTCAATGCCGGCATCGCCCTGGCGCTGCTGGCGGTGCTCGGCCTGACCGGCCAGCGCCTGCTCATCGGCATCCGCCGGCGCACCCGCACCAGCCGCCAGCTCGCCAGCGCCCGCGAGGAACTGCTGCAGGCCAACGACCAGCTGCGCGTGCTGGCCACCCAGGACGCGCTGACCGGCCTGGCCAACCGCCGCTGCTTCGACGAGACCCTGGGCACCGAGGCCCGCCGCTGCGCCCGCGAAGGCGCGCCGCTGTCGCTGCTGCTGATCGATATCGACCACTTCAAGCGCTACAACGACAGCTACGGCCACCAGGCCGGCGACGACTGCCTGAAGGTGGTGGCCGGGCTGCTCAGCGCCTGCGTGCGCCGCCCGGGCGACCTGGTGGCGCGCTACGGCGGCGAGGAACTGGCGGTGATCCTGCCCAGCACCGACGGCGCCGGCGCCGAAGCGGTGGCCCGCGGCTTCCTGCAACGCCTGGCGGCCGAGCGCCTGGAACACCGCGAAAGCCCCTTCGGCGTGGTCACCGCCAGCCTCGGCCTGGCCACCG
>NZ_QGSL01000107.1:638176-702320 GCF_003176655.1 Pseudomonas sp. RW407
AGCCAGAGCTAGAGCGGACGCGCTTTTGCTTTTCGTAGGAGCGAGCTTGCTCGCGAACCCTGGGTTTCCGCGTTCGCGATAGTTCGTAGGGCGCATAACGCCTACAGCGTTATCCGCCATGATCGCGGACAGAGTCCGCTCCTACGGTTCCAGGACGCACGGGCGTAGGAGCGGACTCCGTCCGCGATCGGATTCAACGCCCCGGCCGGACGCCCCGGTGGCACGGACGACGGCGGATAACCGCGAACGATTATGCGCCCTACGATTCCGTGTTCGCAGGAATGACGAGGAGTGGTCAGGAGTATCAGTCTGACTCCAGACTTCCCAGCGACCCAGGACAGCCCCCTCTCCCTCTGGGAGAGGGTTGGGGTGAGGGGCTCTTGAACCCAGCACCGACGCCACCGTGAAACTCCATTCGCGAGCAAGCTCGCTCCTACACCGCCCCCTCAACCCCGCCGCTGCATCCACGCCGCCGCCAACCCGCTCAGGCAGATCACCGCGATGCCCACCAGCGCACTGGCGCTCGGCACGTGGCTGAAGACCAGCCAGCCGATCAGCCCGGCGAAGACGATCTGGCAGTAGCCGAACGGCGCCAGCAGCGCCGGGGCGGCGTGGCGGAAGGCCTGGGTGAGGAACAGGTGGGCGGACATGCCGCAGGTGCCCAGGGCGAGCATCAGCAGGGCATGGCCGAAGCTCGGGGTGTGCCAGACGAAGGGCACCATGGCCGTGGTCAGGGCGGTGTTCAGCAGGCCGGCGAAGAAGTTGCTGGTGGTCGGGCTGTCCACCGCCGCCAGCTTGCGCGTCAGCAACTGGTAGAAGCAGAAGCACAGCGCCGAGCCCAATGGCAGCAGCACCGCCGGGGTGAACAGCTCGCCGCCGGGGTGGACGATCGCCAGCACCCCGGCGAAGCCCAGGCTCACCGCCGCCCACTGGCCGGCGCTGACCTTCTCGTGCAGCAGCGGCACCGACAGCGCGGTGACCATCAGCGGGGCGAGGAAGTTGACCGCCGTGGCCTCGGCCAGGGGGATGTACTGCAGCCCGGTGGTGAACAGCAGGCTGGTGCCCAGCAGGCACAGCGCGCGCAGCGCCTGTAGCCCCGGCCGGCGGGTGCGCAGCACGCGCAGGCCCGACTGCGGCAGGAAGATGCCGGCCATCAGCAGCGTGTGCACCACGTAGCGGGCCCAGACCACCAGGAGGATCGGATAGAAGCCCGAGAGGTACTTGGACAGGGCGTCGTGGGTGGAGAACAGCGAGGTGGCCAGGATCACCAGAAGGATGCCCTTCAGGGGCTGGCTGCTGCCGGACAGCGCGGAGGCGGCGGTCATCGGGTCTTCCGGTTCGGTGGGTGGAAAAGCAAGGCGCCCGGCAGTGTGCCGGGATTTCGACGAAGCTGCATCCTCGTATACGCCAGGTAGGCGGGCTGCTTGCGACTCGCGGCCGGGGCCGCAGCGCCATGCCGCTTTCGCCGGAACGGGCAGGGGTCAGATGAATGCCCGGCGGATTCAGGACTAATCCCATATGGCTGCCCGCCCCGCGCCGCTACAGTGCTCGCCGCGCTCCAGTGCGAACGACCGCTCCCGCCAACGGACCGGCTCCGCTCGCTGCGACATCCCTCTTGCCTCCGGAGTTCCAGGCCCGGATAGGCCGCAGAACGGAAAGGCCCCCGGCCTGTTCCGCGATGCTCTTGGCCGAACGCCTGGCCGCCCAGCTGCGGAGCCGGGCCATGCCCGGCCTGCAGGGACGCTGGAGAGCCAGCAGCTACCAGGGAAGTAGCAGCCAACCCCACCTCACCCGCACCGCCCTCGTCCGCATAGACCGGGGGCCTGGTGCGGGCTTGCCAGCAGAAGGATTGCGCCACGACTCAAACTCCACCCTGTAGTGTTCCGAAATGCGTGTTTTTCATTGGTTACTTGCTCTTTCGCTGCTTGCCCTGATCGTTCCCCTCGCCCACGCCGACGATCTCGATTCCCCGCAATGGCGCCGTTATTCCCTGGCAACCGTCCAGCCAGCACCGATGGGCCGGAACAGCGCCGTCAGCCCGACCACGCGCCAGCTCATCGTCGCCCGCGCGCACCAGCTCATCGGCCAGCGCTACCGTTGGGGCGGCGACTCGCTGGAAACCGGGTTCGACTGCAGCGGCCTGCTGGTCTACCTGTACCGCCACGTCGCCGACCTGCGCCTGCCGCGCACCACCAGGTCGATGATCGCGCAACGTGACGCGACGATAGCCCGCCATGAACTGCAACCGGGCGATGCTGTGTTCTTCAGCCACAACGGCAGTGGCCGTGCCAGCCATGTGGGCCTGTACATCGGCGACAACCGCTTCATCCACGCCCCCAGTACCGGCAGGACGATCCGCATCGACTCCCTCGACTCGCCCTACTGGAAACGGGCCTACGTGACCGCGCGCAGCTTCAGCGGCTGACCCAGCCGGCCTCAGAGCCGGGCGAGCACCGTTCGTGCCTTGTCCAGGGCCAGGCTGGCGCGCTCCAGGGCGCTGACGCCCTGCTCCAGCAGTTGCCGGGTGGGAATCTCCAGGCTCAGCGGCACCGTCGCCGGCAAGGTGCGCAGCAGGCCGGCCAGGTCGCAGTCGCCATCGCCGGGGAAGCGCCGCTCGTTGCGAGCCTGGCGGAGGATCTCCTGCATGTCGTCCGGGCGCGGGCCGGCCACGTCGCACAGCTGGGCATAGCGCATGCGCTCGGCCGGCACCTGCGCCAGGTCCTGCAGGGACGAGCCGGAGCGGTCGAAGTGGAAGGCATCGACCAGCACGCAGCCGTTGGCCTGCCCGGCGTTCTTCACCACGCGCCAGGCCGTGGCCAGGTCGGGGGCGTCGGTCCAGGGCATGAATTCCAGGTGCGGGTGGATGCCGTAGGTAGCGGCCAGTTCGCACAGCTGCGCGAAGCGCTCGGTCATGCGCGCCTCGTCCGCGTCGTTGCCGGCCACCAGCAGCTCGGTGCCGCCGAACTCGGCGCCGACGGCGAGGATGGGCTCGAAGTCGGCCACGCGGGTTTCCGGCTTCAGGCGCAGGATCTCCAGGTCCAGCACGCGGATGCCGGTGTCGCGCAGGCGCGCCTGGGTCTGGCGGCGCAGCTCGGCGTCGGCCACCAGCGGGAAGTGGTGCTCCTCGGCGGTGGCCGGCACCAGGCGCAGGCCGACATGGCTGTAGCCGGCGCGGGCGGCGACCTCGACCATCTCCGGCGGCGACAGCTCGAGCACGGTCAGGGCGGCGAGGGAAAAGATTCGGTCGGTCATGGGTATCGGTATCCGGGTCACAGGTAAATTGTAGGAGCGCGCCCTGGGCGCGAATCTCGTGGCTTACAGGCCGCGCCGAGGCGCTTTTCGTAGGAGCGAGGGGGGCGCCTAGCTCTTGCTCGCGAACGGTGTTCACCGGCGGTCCAGGTGTCGGGTTCAAGAGCGCCCTCTCCCCAACCCTCTCCCGCAAGCGGGAGAGGGGGCTGTCCGGCGTAAATGGGAATTTCAGCGTCAACCTGTAGGAGCAACTGTCTTTTGGGCTCCGTCGTTCGCGGGAGTGACTGGATCGAAATTCGCGTCTCCCATCTCGCCCCATTGTAGGAGCGGGCCCTGCCCGCGAATCGCGCGCAGGGCGCGCTCCTACAGGTGAGACAGCGGTGGCGGGGTAGGAGCGGACTCCGTCCGCGATTATCCGTCGGCGGAAATGTAATCAGCCGATGGTGATCGGCGGCAGCGCCGGCAGTTCGATGTCCAGCTTCTGCTTCGGCGCCAGCACCTCGGCTTCGCCTTCCACCACCGCCTCGCCGTTCTGGTTGAGCACGCGGGTGCCGATGCGCACGCGATTCTTCGGCAGTTTCTCCAGCACTTCCAGCTCCACGTCGAGCACGTCGCCGATCTTCACCGGGCGGGTGAAGCGCAGGCTCTGGCCCAGGTAGATGGTGCCCGGGCCGGGCAGGGTGGTGGCGATCGCCGCGCTGATCAGCGCGCCGCTGAGCATGCCGTGGGCGATGCGCTCCTTGAACAGGGTGGTGGCGGCGTAGTCGGCATCCAGGTGGACCGGGTTGCGGTCGCCGGAGACTTCGGCGAAGAGCTGGATGTCGCGTTCGCCGACCGGGCGCTGGAAGCTGGCTTTCTGCCCGACTTCGAGCTCGGCGTAGGGAACGTTCTGCACCTGGGTCATGGCTTTTCCTCGTGGTTCGCGCCTTGGCCTGCGGAAAGGACTCCGTCCAGCCAGGCGATCAGGTTGCGGGTGACCTCGTCGCGGTTGGTCTCGTTGAACAACTCGTGGCGGGCCTCGGGGTAGATCTGCGTTTGGACGTCGCGAACCCCGGCGCGGGTCATCGCCCGGGCCAGGTCGCGCAGGCGCTTGCCCTGGCTGACCGGGTCGCGCTCGCCGCCGATGATCAGCAGCGGCAGGGCCGGGGCGATGCGCGCCAGGTGCGGCACCGGGGTGATGTCTTCCAGGCCGCCGAGCAGGTCGATCCACAGCTGGTTGCTGCAGCGGAAGCCGCACAGCGGGTCGCTGATGTACTTGTCCACCTCGCGGGTATCGCGGCTGAGCCAGTCGAATTCCGTGCGGTTGGGCTTGAAGGCCTTGTTGAAGGAGCCGAAGGAGAGGAACTCGATCAGTGCGCTGCGCCCCAGCGGGCCCTGGCGCCAGCGCTCGAAGCGGGCCACCAGGCGCGCGCTGCGGTACAGCGCCACCGGCTGGTAGTTGGAGCCGGAGAGCACCGCGCCTTGCAGCGTGGCGCTGTGCTGCAGCAGGTAGGCGGTACCGATGTAGCTGCCCATGCTGTGGCCGAGCAGGACCACCGGCAGGCCGGGGTGCTGCTCGCGCACGTGGCGGTTGAGGGTGAGCAGGTCGCCCACCACCTTGCCCCAGCCGCCCTGGTCGGCGTAGTGGCCCAGGTCGCCGTGCTCGGCGGTGCGGCCGTGGCCGCGCTGGTCGATGGCGAACAGCGCCCAGCCGGCGGCGTTCAGCGCCTCGCCCAGGCGGGCGTAGCGCCCGGCGTGCTCGGCCATGCCGTGGGAGAGCATCACCACGCCCCTCGGTGCGTCGGCGGCCCAATGGTGGGTGTACAGCGGGGTCTGGTCGCTGGCGGTCAGCCAGTAGGCGGCGTACGGCATGGGCAATCCTTGTGCCGGCTCGGGGTGGCGGCATTCTAGCAGCGGCCGGCAATGCGCAGTGAATCCCGCCCGCGGTGGGGCGAGATTCACGAAATAAATGGGAAGGCCCGAACTATTTGCGCTCCTCCGGGCAACTGCTACTTTGCGACGGATGCCCCAGCGCCGGAAGCCCGAGGGAGCCGGCCGGGAACAGTCTTGCAGGTAATAAAGAGGACAACAGCCAATGCAAGCGGAATTCTGGAACGACAAACGTCCCGCCGGTGTGCCCAGCCAGCTCGACCTGGGCGCCTACAAGTCGGTGGTGGAAGTGTTCGAGCGCTCCTGCAAGCGCTTCGCCGACCGCCCGGTGTTCAGCAATATGGGCGTGACCCTCACCTACGCCGAGCTGGACCGCCTGTCCGCCGCCTTCGCCGCCTACCTGCAGCGCAATACCGACCTCAAGCCCGGCGAGCGCATCGCCGTGCAGATGCCCAATGTCCTGCAATACCCCATCGCCGTGTTCGGCGCCCTGCGCGCCGGCCTGGTGGTGGTCAACACCAACCCGCTGTACACCGCCCGCGAGATGCGCCACCAGTTCAAGGACTCGGGGGCGCGGGCGCTGGTCTACGTCAACCTGTTCGGCAAGCTGGTGCAGGAGGTGCTGCCGGACACCGGCATCGAGTACCTGATCGAGGCGCAGATGGGCGACCTGCAGCCGGCGCTCAAGGGCCTGCTGGTCAATGCCGTGGTCAAGCACGTGAAGAAGATGGTGCCGGACTACCAGCTGCCCCAGGCGGTGCCCTTCAGGGAGGTGCTGCAGCAGGGCCGCGGCCACGCCCTGCAGCCGGTCAAGGTCGGCCTGGAGGACATCGCCGTGCTGCAGTACACCGGCGGCACCACCGGCGTGGCCAAGGGCGCCATGCTCAGCCACGGCAACCTGGTGGCGAACATGCTGCAGGTGGACGCCTGCCTGTCGCAGCACGGCCCCGACGGTCGCCCGCTGATGAACGAGGGCGGCGAGGTGATGATCGCGCCGCTGCCGCTGTACCACATCTATGCCTTCACCGCGAATTGCATGTGCATGATGCACAACGGCAACCACAACGTGCTCATCAGCAACCCGCGCGACATCCCCGGCTTCATCAAGGAGCTGAAGAAGTGGCGCTTCTCCTCGCTGCTGGGGCTGAACACCCTGTTCGTGGCGCTGATGGAGCACCCGGAGTTCAAGGACCTGGACTTCTCCAACCTCAAGGTCACCAACTCCGGCGGCACCGCGCTGGTCTCGGCCACCGCCGAGCGCTGGAAGGCCGCCACCGGCTGCACCGTGGTCGAGGGCTACGGCCTCACCGAGACCTCGCCGGTGGTCAGCACCAACCCCTACGGCGAGCTGGCGCGCCTGGGCACCGTGGGCATCCCGGTGGTGGGCACCGCGCTCAAGGTGATCGACGACGAGGGCAACGAGCAGCCCCTGGGCGAGCGTGGCGAGCTGTGCGTGAAGGGCCCGCAGGTGATGAAGGGCTACTGGCAGCGCCCGGAAGCCACCGCCGAGGTGCTGGACGCCGAGGGCTGGCTGCGCACCGGCGACATCGCGGTGATAGACGCGGACGGTTTCGTGCGCATCGTCGACCGCAAGAAGGACCTGATCATCGTCTCCGGCTTCAACGTCTACCCCAACGAGATCGAGGACGTGGTCATGGCCCACCCGAAGGTGGCCAACTGCGCCGCGGTCGGGGTGCCGGACGAACGTTCCGGCGAGGCCGTCAAACTCTTCGTCGTGGCCCGTGAGCCGGGGCTGACGGTGGAAGAGCTGAAGGCCTACTGCAAGGAAAACTTCACCGGCTACAAGGTACCCAAGCAGATCGTCCTCAAGGAGGCCCTGCCGATGACCCCGGTGGGCAAGATCCTCCGCCGCGAGCTGCGCGAGAGCGCCTGAAACCGACGTCGAAGGCCCTGTTCCGGGGCTTTCCGACGACTGTCATAAAACGTGACCGAAAGCATTGCTTTCGGTCATTTTTTTACCGGCTGACCGGTCTTTGTGCTGGTCGCTCCCCGGCAAAGCTGATAATCTCGGCGCGCCTTCGCTTCCCCGAAAGGGCCGGCAGGCGTCAAAATCACAACAAACAGCCGCATAGCGGTGTATCAGCTGTTGCTTACGGAGTGGGCTTCCATGATCGACAATTTCTGGAAGGACAAATATCCAGCAGGTATCGCTGCCGAGATCAATGCCGACCAGTACCCGAACATCCTCGCGGTACTCAAGGAGTCCTGCCAACGCTTTGCCAACAAGCCTGCCTTCAGCAACCTTGGCAAGACCCTGACCTACGGCGAGCTGTACCAGCTTTCCGGTGACTTCGCCGCCTACCTGCAGAACAACACCGACCTGCAACCGGGCGACCGCATCGCGGTGCAACTGCCCAACGTCCTGCAGTACCCCATCGTGGTGTTCGGCGCCATGCGCGCCGGCCTCATCGTGGTCAACACCAACCCGCTGTACACCGCGCGGGAGATGGAGCACCAGTTCAACGATTCCGGCGCCAAGGCGCTGGTGTGCCTGGCCAACATGGCCCACCTGGCCGAGGAAGTGCTGCCGCGCACCGGCATCCGCCACGTGCTCATCACCGAGGTCGCCGACCTGCTGCCGCCGCTCAAGCGCCTGCTGGTCAACGCGGTGGTCAGGTACGTCAAGAAGATGGTCCCGGCCTACCACATCGGCAACGCCGTCAAGCTCAACGACGCCCTGGCCAAGGGCCGCGGCAAGAGCGTGCGCGAGGCGTCGCCCAAGGCCGACGACGTGGCCGTGCTGCAGTACACCGGCGGCACCACCGGGGTGGCCAAGGGCGCCATGCTGACCCACCGCAACCTGGTGGCCAACATGATGCAGTGCAAGGAGCTGATGGCTTCGAACCTGCAGGAGGGTTGCGAGATCCTCATCGCGCCGCTGCCGCTGTACCACATCTACGCCTTCACCTTCCATTGCATGGCGATGATGCTCACCGGCAACCACAACGTCCTGGTGACCAACCCGCGCGACCTGAACGCCTTCTCCAAGGAGCTCTCGGCCTGGAAGTTCACCGGCTTCGTCGGCCTGAACACCCTGTTCGTCGGCCTGTGCAACAACGAGGCGTTCCGCAAGCTGGACTTCTCCAGCCTGAAGCTGACCCTCTCCGGCGGCATGGCCCTGCAACAGGCCGCGGCCGAGCGCTGGAAGGAAGTCACCGGCTGCGCCATCTGCGAAGGCTACGGCATGACCGAGACCAGCCCGGTGGTGTCGGTGAACCCGTTCCAGAAGATCCAGATCGGCACCATCGGCATCCCGGTGCCCTCGACCCTGTGCAAGGTCATCGACGACGCCGGCAACGAGCTGCCCCTGGGCGAGCGCGGCGAGCTGTGCGTGAAGGGCCCGCAGGTGATGAAGGGCTACTGGCAGCGCCAGGAGGCCACCGACGAGATCCTCGACGCGGACGGCTGGCTGCGCACCGGCGACGTGGCGATCATCCAGGAAGACGGCTACATGCGCATCGTCGACCGCAAGAAGGACATGATCCTGGTCAGCGGCTTCAACGTGTACCCCAACGAGCTGGAAGACGTGCTGGCGACCCTCCCCGGCGTGCTGCAGTGCGCCGCCATCGGCGTGCCGGACGAGCGTTCCGGCGAGGTGATCAAGGTGTTCGTGGTGCCGCGCCCGGGCGTGACCCTGACCAAGGAGCAGGTGGTCAAGCACATGCACGACAACCTGACCGGCTACAAGCGTCCGAAGTTCGTGGAATTCCGCGAGAGCCTGCCGACCACCAACGTCGGCAAGATCCTCCGCCGCGAATTGCGTGACGAAGAGCTAAAGAAGGCCAGGGCCTGAGCCGATAACAAGAAACCCGCCACACGGCGGGTTTTTTGATGCCGTCGTCCCTGCCTACGGAGGCCGCCCCCGTGATTCCCTCCCTGCGCCTGCGCGCCAAGGTCCTGAGCCTGGCGCTGATTCCCATCCTGCTCCTCACCCTGGTGCTCTGCGCCGTGACCCTGGTGGCGCTGAAGCGGCTGTCCACGCAACAGGAGGAACAGATCCGCCAGAGCCTGATCGAGGACCGCCAAGTCCAGCTCAAGCAGTTCGTCGACGTCGCCCTGGCGGCGGTCGGCCCGCAGTACCAGGCCGCGGCCGAGGGCGACGCCGCGGCGCGCCAGGCCGGGGTGGCGCTGCTCAAGCGCCTCACCTACGGCAACGGTGGCTACTTCTGGGGTTATGACACCCGCTCGGTGCGCGTCTTCCAGGGCACCACCGAAGAACGTATCGGCGAAGACTTCAGCAGCTTCCGCGACCCCAATGGCGTCTATGCCATCCGCGAGCTGGTGCGCGCCGGCCAGGACGACAGCCACTACGTGCACTACAGCTTCACCCGCCCGGGCAACAGCGCCATCGTGCCGAAGATCGGCTACGCCCAGTACCTGCCGAAGTGGAACCTGGTGTTCGGCACCTCGCTGAACCTGGACGACATCGAGGAGGACGTGCAGAAGGCCCGCGAACAGTTGCACGACCATATCAACGACCTGCTGCTGCTGATGATCGGCTCGGCGCTGGCGCTGCTGGTGGTCATCGGCCTGGTGGCGGTGCCCACCGGCAACGCCATCGTCCGCCCGCTGCTGCGGATCAAGGCCAACCTCGACGACATGGCCGCCGGCGATGGCAACCTGACCCACCGCCTGCCGGTGGAAAGCCGTGACGAACTGGGCGAACTGGCGCAGTCGTTCAACCGCTTCGTCGAGAAGATCCACAACCTGGTGCAGCAGGTGGCCGGCACCACCGGGCAACTGTCCGGCCTGGTCGGCAACGTCGCCCAGCAGGCGCAGCGCTCGGAGCAGGCGATGGCCGGCCAGCGCAGCGAGACCGACCAGGTGGCCACGGCGATCAACGAGATGACCGCCGCCGCCCAGGAAGTGGCGCGCAGCGCCCAGCGCGCTGCCGACGCCGCCCGCGACACCGACCGCGAGGGCCAGGCGGCCAAGCGCGAGGTGGACCTGTGCGTGGCGCAGATCAACGACCTGGCCGGCGAGGTGAGCAGCAGCAGCGAGGCCCTGGACACCCTCAGCCAGGACGTGCGCGGCATCGTCGGCGTGCTGGAAGTGATCCGCTCCATCGCCGAGCAGACCAACCTGCTGGCGCTCAACGCGGCCATCGAGGCGGCCCGCGCCGGCGAGGCCGGGCGCGGTTTCGCGGTGGTCGCCGACGAAGTGCGCGCACTGGCCAGCCGCACCCAGCAGAGCACCGGCGAGATCCAGCAGATGATCGACCGCCTGCAGGCCACCACCGCCGGCTCCGTGCAGGCCATGCAGCGCGCCAGCGAGATGGCCGGGCGCACCCGCAGCCAGGCCGACCAGGCCGGGCAGTCGCTGGACGCCATGGCCAACCTGATCGGCACCATCAACTCGATGAACGCGCAGATCGCCAGCGCCGCCGAGGAACAGACCGCGGTGGCCGAGGAGATCAACCGCAGCGTGCACCAGATCGCCGATGCCGTGGACCAGGTGGCCGAGGACTCCGTGCAGGGCGCGCGCACCGCCGGCGAGCTGAGCGGCCTGGGCGAGCGGCTGCGCCAACTGGTCGGCCAGTTCCGCATCTGACCCCCGCCTGAAAAGCCGCCGCCATGCATTGGGCATGGCGGCGCCGGCCGCTGGTCTGCGACAATCCCCGCATTTGTCCCATTCCGGAGCGGCCGCCTGCCAGGCGCGCGGCCGCGTTCCGCCGAAACGCCAGCGCAGCCGATGACCGACGTAACGCCCAGCCCCGACCAGCTCCTGCAACGCCTCGACCAGGCGTTGATCCGCGACCGCCACCGCCTGCGCCGGCAGTTCCACGAACTGCGCAAGCACCCCGACGAAGGCAAACTGGCGCAGTGGGTCGAGCGCTTCCAGGCCTCCTGCGCCAAGGTCGAGGCGCGCCGCGCCAGCGTCCCGGCGATCCGCTACGACGACAGCCTGCCCATCGCCGCCAAGCGCGACGAGATCAAGGCCGCGCTGCAGAAGAGCCAGGTGGTGGTGATCGCCGGCGAGACCGGCTCGGGCAAGACCACCCAGCTGCCGAAGATCTGCCTGGAGCTGGGCCGCGGCAGCCACGGCCTGATCGGCCACACCCAGCCGCGCCGCCTGGCTGCGCGCAGCGTCGCCACACGGGTGGCCGAGGAGATCGGCACGCCGCTGGGTTCGCTGGTGGGCTACCAGGTGCGCTTCGAGGACCAGAGCGACGACAGCACCCTGGTCAAGCTGATGACCGACGGCATCCTGCTGGCCGAGACCCAGCACGACCGCTACCTGGAGCGCTACGACACCATCATCGTCGACGAGGCCCACGAGCGCAGCCTGAACATCGACTTCCTGCTCGGCTTCCTCAAGACCCTGCTGCCGCGCCGGCCGGACCTCAAGCTGATCATCACCTCGGCGACCATCGACCTGGAGCGTTTTTCGAAGCACTTCGGCGATGCGCCCATCGTCGAGGTCTCCGGGCGCACCTACCCGGTGGACACCTGGTACCGGCCGCTGGCCGCCGAAGTGGACGAGGACGGCGAAGCGCTGTTCGACGACCTCTCGGTGGACGAAGGCATCCTCCGCGCGCTGGACGAGATCGCCGCCCACGAGCGCGAGATCGGCAAGCGCCCCGGCGACGTGCTGGTGTTCCTCCCCGGCGAGCGCGAGATTCGCGATGCCGCGGACATGCTGCGCAAGGCCAACCTGCGCCACACCGAGGTGTTGCCGCTGTACGCGCGGCTGACCCCGGCGGAGCAGCAGAAGATTTTCGCGCCCATGCCGGGGCGCAAGATCGTGCTCGCCACCAACGTCGCCGAGACCTCGCTGACGGTGCCGGGCATCCGCTACGTGATCGACAGCGGCACCGCGCGCATCAGCCGCTACAGCTACCGCGCCAAGGTCCAGCGGCTGCCCATCGAGGCGGTGTCCCAGGCCAGCGCCAACCAGCGCAAGGGCCGTTGCGGGCGGGTCGAGCCGGGCATCTGCGTGCGCCTGTACAGCGAGGAGGACTTCAATTCGCGGCCGGCCTTCACCGACCCGGAAATCCTGCGCACCAACCTGGCGGCGGTGATCCTGCAGATGCTCCACCTGCGCCTGGGCGACATCGAGGCCTTCCCCTTCATCGAGCCGCCGGACGGCAAGGCGATCAAGGACGGCTTCACCCTGCTGCAGGAGCTCTCGGCGGTGAACCGCGAGGGCCAGCTGACCCCGCTGGGCCGCCAACTGGCGCGCCTGCCGGTAGACCCGCGGCTGGGCCGCATGCTGCTGGAAGCGGCCAACCAGGGCAGCCTCAACGAAGTGCTCACCGTGGCCAGCGCGCTCTCCGTGCAGGACCCGCGCGAACACCCGATCGAGCGCCAGCAGGCCGCCGACCAGGCCCATGCGCAGTGGAAGGACCCGGACTCCGACTTCGCCGCGCTGATCAACCTCTGGCGCGGCTTCGAGGAACAGCGCCAGGCCCTGGGCTCCAATGCCCTGCGCAGCTGGTGCCGGAAGAACTTCCTGAATTACCTGCGCCTGCGCGAATGGCGCGACGCACACCGCCAGCTCACCCTGATCTGCCGCGAACTCAAACTCCCCTTCGGCAAGGGCGATGCTCCCCGTAGGAGCGAGCTTGCTCGCGAACAACCCAACGCTCCGAAACCCCAGGCGGCCAAAGACGCGAAGAGCGTTCGCGAGCAAGCTCGCTCCTACAAGGAAGGGGAGCAGCCCAAGCGCGACATCGACTATGGCGCGGTGCACAAGGCCATCCTCTCCGGCCTGCTCAGCCAGATCGGCCAGAAGAGCGAGGACGGCGACTACCTGGGCGCGCGCCAGCGGCGCTTCTGGATCCACCCCTCCAGCGTCATCGGGCGCAAGAAGCCGCAGTGGATCATGGCCGCCGAACTGGTCGAGACCACCAAGCTGTTCGCCCGCATGGTGGCGAAGATCGAGCCGGACTGGCTGGAACCCCTGGCCGGCCACCTGGTGAAGAAGAACCACCTGGAACCGCACTGGGAGAAGAAGCGCGGCCAGGTGGTGGCCTACGAGCAGGTGACCCTCTACGGGCTGATCATCGTCGGCCGCCGCGCCGTGCACTACGGCCCCATCGACCCGCCGGTGGCGCGCGAGCTGTTCATCCGCGAGGCGCTGGTGCGCGGCGAGATCAACAGCCGCGCCAAGTGCCTCTCGGCCAACCGCCAACTGCTGGAAAAGCTCGACGAGCTGGAAGCCAAGGCGCGCCGCCGCGACATCCTCGCCGACGAAGAAACCCTGTTCGCCTACTACGACGCACGCCTGCCGGCGGACATCTACCAGACCGCCAGCTTCGAGAAATGGTACGAGCGCGAGCACAAGCAGCAGCCCGACCTGCTGATCATGCGCGAGGAAGACGTGCTCGCCCGCGACGCCAGCGAAGTCACCGCCGGCCTCTACCCGGACCGCCTGCGCCTGGGTGAGCTGCAGCTGCCGCTGACCTACCACTTCGAGCCGGGCCACCCGCGCGACGGCGTGACCCTGCGGGTGCCGGCGCCGCTGCTGCCGCAGCTGCCCGCCGAGCGCCTGGAATGGCTGGTGCCGGGCCTGCTGGAGGCCAAGTGCGTGGCCCTGGTGCGCAACCTGCCCAAGGCCATCCGCAAGAACTTCGTGCCGGTGCCGGACTTCGTCCGCGCAGCGCTGGGCAAGATGGTCTTCGCCGAAGGCGCGCTGCCCGAGGCCCTCGGCCGCGAACTGCAACGCATGACCGGTGGCCGCGTGGCCGAGGAAGCCTGGGCCGAAGCCGAGACCCAGGTGGAAAGCCACCTGCGGATGAACATCGAAGTGGTGGACGCCCGCGGCAAGTTCCTCGGCGAAGGCCGCGACCTCGCCGAACTCACCGCGCGCTTCGCCGAAGCCAGCCAGGCCGCCCTGGCCATCCCGCAGTCCGACAAGCCGCAGAAACCGGTGGAAGCCAAGGGCTTCGCCGAGGTGGCCGAGAAGGCCCAGCAGAAGGTCGCCGGGCTGTCGATGACGGTCTATCCGGCGCTGGTGGAGGAGGGCGGCACGGTCAAGGAAAACCGCTTCCCGACCCAGGCCGAGGCCGAGTACCAGCACCGCCGCGCCCTGCAGCGCCTGCTGTTGCAGCAGCTCGCCGAGCCGGCCAAGTTCCTCCGCGGCAAGCTGCCGGGGCAGACCGAGATGGGCCTGCTGTACCGCGAGCTGGGCCGCGTCGAGGCGCTGGTGGAAGACATCCTCCTGGCCAGCCTGGACAGCTGCATCCTCGAAGGCGAGGCGAACCTGCCCCGCGACGGCGCGGCCCTGGCCTCGCTGGCGGAGAAGAAGCGCGGCGCCTGGACCGAGCACGCCGAACGCCTGGCGCGCCTGGTGCTGGACATCCTCAAGCTGTGGCACGGCCTGCAGAAGCGATTCAAGGGCAAGGTCGACCTGGCCATGACAGTGCCGCTCAACGACGTGAAGGGGCAACTGGCCAACCTGGTCTACCCCGGCTTCGTCCGCGATACCCCGCTGGAATGGCTGAAGGAATACCCGCGCTACCTGAAGGCGGTGGAACAGCGCCTGGACAAGGTCGCCGGGCAAGTCCAGCGCGACCGCGTGTGGAGCGGCGAGATGGCCGGCTACTGGGACCAGTACAAGGCCCGCCAGGCCAAGCACGCCCAGGAAGGCAAGCGCGACCCGCAGCTGACCCTGTACCGCTGGATGCTGGAGGAATACCGCGTGTCGCTGTTCGCCCAGCAGTTGGGGACGAAGATGCCGGTGTCGGACAAGCGCCTGTCCAAGCAATGGAGCCAGGTGGAGGCCTGACGAGGTTTTTCGTAGGAGCGAGCTTGCTCGCGAACAGTGTTTCCCGGCTGCTCCGGTATTCGAGAGGGACTCCGCTCCCTCTCCCTAACCCTCGGCTGCGCGCCCCGCCCTGAAGGGAGAGGGGACCGTTCGGCGTGCTCGGGTGTTTCGGCGTTAGCCGGAAGCGAAGTTGCAGGTTGAAACCATGCCCATCCGCCGGTACGGACAAGCCCCCTCTCCCTTCAGGGAGAGGGCTGGGGAGAGGGGACGGACTTCGATATCACTCCGTAGCTGAGCTAGGCGCCATCGTTCGCGAGCAAGCTCGCTCCTACACAAAAGCGTCAATCCCGCTGCGGAGTCCGGCTGCGCCAGCGCGTTGGGCTTCGGTGCATCGGCCAACGGCGGATAACCGCGAACGGTTATTCGCCCTACGATGGGTGCCAATCGCCGGCAAAGGGTTCCACGAACGTAGGAGCGGACTCCGTCCGCGATGGGCCGAGCCCGCGCACCGAATGTCGCGGATAAATCCGCTCCTACAGGCGCCCCCTCAATCCCGCTCCGGAATCCCCAACCCCCGCTGCACGGCCGGCCGCGCCAGGAAGGCTTCCAGCACCCGCTGCACATTGCCGAAACGCTCGAACTGCACCAGGTCGCCGGCCTCGTAGAAGCCCACCAGGTTGCGCACCCAGGGGAAGATGGCGATGTCGGCGATGCCGTACTCCTGGCCCATCACCCAGTCGCGGCCTTCCAGGCGCTGGTCGAGCACGCCGAGCAACCGCCGGGACTCCTCCACATAGCGGTTCAGCGGCCGCTTGTCCTCGATCTCGCGGCCAGCGAACTTGTTGAAGAAGCCGAGCTGGCCGAACATCGGGCCGATGCCGCCCATCTGGAACATCAGCCACTGGATCGCCTCGTAGCGCCGGGCCGGGTCCTGGGGCAGCAGCTGGCCGGTCTTGTCGGCCAGGTAGATGAGGATGGCGCCGGACTCGAACAGTGCCAGCGGCTGGCCGCCGGGGCCGTCGGGGTCGAGGATGGCGGGGATCTTGTTGTTCGGGTTCAGCGAGAGGAATTCCGGGCTGAACTGGTCGTTGCGTTCGAAGCTGACCAGGTGCGGCTCGTAGGCCAGGCCGGTTTCCTCCAGCATGATCGACACCTTCACGCCGTTGGGCGTGGGCAGCGAGTACAGCTGCAGGACGTCGGGGCGGGTGGCGGGCCATTTGCGGGTGATCGGGAAGTCGGCGAGCGAAGGCATGGGAACTCCGGTCTGAAAGTCGAACGCCCAGCATACGCCGCCGAACCTGCTGGGGGGAGGTGCCAGCGGCGCCGCGAGCCGGTATGGTGCTGCCTCCGATCCACCGCTCAAGGACAGCGCCATGAGCCTGCAAGGCACCTACGACCCGCAGAACATCTTCGCCCAGATCATTCGCGGCGACGCCCCCTGCTACAAGCTGTACGAGGACGACGACGTGCTCGCCTTCCTCGACCTCTTCCCGCAGTCCCACGGCCATGCGCTGGTGGTGCCCAAGCGCAGCGCCGCGCGCAACATCCTCGAGGTCGACCCCGACGCGCTGTGCAAGGTGATGGGCGTGGTGCAGCGCCTGACCCGCGCGATCGTCGACGAGCTGAACCCCGACGGCGTGCAGGTGGCCCAGTTCAACGGCGCGCCGGCCGGGCAGACGGTGTTCCACATCCACGTGCACATAGTGCCGCGCTATGCCGGCCAGGGCCTGGGCATCCACGCCGCGCAGAAGGCCGACCCCGCCGAGCTGGAGCAGCTGCAGGCGCGCCTGGTGCGACGTATCGACGGGTAAAGCGGGGAAGGGCGGGGCCGTGGCCCCGCCCGGGCGTCAACGCTGGGCCGGGAGGATGTCGAAGCCTTTGTTGGCGTCGCTGAGGATGCGGAACTGCGCGGTCTCGCCGGCGGCGAGGTCCACCAGCAGTTCGCGGCGCAGCAGGCCCTTGCTGCACAGGCCCTCGCCCTGTTCGTCGGCGCCGATGCCGACGATGTGCTGGCCGGGCGGCAGCTGGAAGCTGGCGGTCTCGCCCACGGCGATACGCGCGGCCAACTGGCGGTCGATCTTGAAGGCGACCATGCAGCCGCCACCGAGGAAGCCCAGGTCGCGCTCGACCTCGACCTTGGCGCCGCCCTGGGCGCTCTGCTGGAAGCCCAGCAGGCGGTCGGCGGGCACCGTGCCGGTTTGCTTGGCCTGGTAGGACGAGCAGCCGGCCAGGGCCAGCAGGGACAGCGAAGCGATCAGTACGCGCATGGGCGCCCTCCGTGGTTGGGGTTCCTCGAAGGCTAGCGCAGCGGCGATGAAGCTGCCGTGAATTCGCCGTGGGGGTGGTGGGCGCCTCCGTTGCACCGTCCGGCGGGCGACGACCGGCGGTGATGCCGGGCGGGCGGACTGGCTAGACTCCACCCACGCGGATGGGCGGTCGTTTCGTCCAGCGCTCCGCCATGCCGGGCGGGGCCAGGGAAAGGTAGCCATGCACGACAAGGCAAAAGCCAACGCGCCGGGGGAGCCGGCAGCCAGCACCAGCGGACTGGACCTGGCCGACCAGCGCCTGCTGATGCGCCTGATCTTCCTCTGCACCGGACTGACCCTGGGCGTCTTCTCGGTGCTCCAGTGCCTCAATGGCAACTACCTGCTGGCGGGCCTGGAGGTGCTGGTCTGCCTGCTGCTGCTCTGGGCCACCTGGCGCCTGGTGCGGGTGCGCGACCTGACGCCGTGGATCTACGCCTACCTGCTGCCCACCTTCTGCTTCCTGGTCTACATCATCATCATGCCGCAGGCCTCGGCCACGGCCTTCGTCTGGCTCTACCTGATGCCGGTGATGGCCTACCTGCTGCTGGGGGCGTGGCGCGGCTTCCTGCTCTCGGTGCCCTTCGTCGGCGTGGCCGCGCTGCTCTACCTGCGCCAGCACCCGATGCGCCTGGACGCCCCGGGGATGATCGACCTGGGCAACGCCATCCTCTGCGGCCTGCTGATCATGGCCTTCGTGCACATCTACGAAACCCGCCGCGCCCAGGCCCAGCAACTGCTGCGGCGCCTGGCGATGAGCGACGCGCTGACCGGCGTGGCCAGCCGCGAGGCCTTCCAGCGCGCGGTGCTGCGTTGCCTGGAGGAGGCCCGCGGCAACGACCAGCGCTGGGTGCTGGTGCTGCTGGACGTGGACCACTTCAAGGACGTCAACGACCGCTGGGGCCACGACGCCGGCGACAAGGCCCTGCAGTACCTCTGCGCCCGGCTGCGCCTGCACCTGCGCGCCGGCGACATGATCGGCCGCCTGGGTGGCGAGGAGTTCGCCCTGCTGCTGCGCAACACCGTTGGCTTCGACGCCACGCCGCTGGTGGAGCGCCTGCGCACGGACCTGGCGGCCAACCCGCTGCTGTATCGCGGCCATGTCATCCCGCTGTCGGCCACCTTCGGCCTGGCCGAGTGGCCGCAGGACGGCGACGACGCCGAGGCCCTGTACCGCTGCTGCGACCACCGCCTCTACCGCGGCAAGGCCCTGGGGCGCAACCGCCTGGTCTGCAGCGACGGCTAGGCCGGCACCGGGCGCGGCGCCCAGGCCCGCTTCAGGCGCCGGCCCAGGCGCAGCTCCACCCATTCGTAGCTCAGCCAGGCCAGCAACAGGATCGCCGGCAGGCACAGCGCCAGCGTCTGGTACGGGCCCAGGCCCAGGCGCTGGTGCAGCCAGTAGCTGCCCAGCCACAGCACTATCACGTGGACCAGGTACACCGAATAGCTCCAGTCGCCCAGCGCCTTGAGCGGGCGGCAGCCGGCGAACCACGGCTCCAGCGCCACGCAGGCGGCCACCAGCACCGCGCTGGGCAGGCCCCAGGTGAGCGGGCGCCAGGGATGCTCGGCGGGGAAGTGCAGCAGCACCAGCACCGCGCCCAGCGCCAGCGGCAGCGCCACCGAGGCGCGCAGGCGCAGCAGGCCGCGGCGGTGGAGTTCGGCCAGCAGCAGGCCGAAGAGGAATTCGCAGACGATGGGGTCGCGGTAGAAGTTGCTCAGCCACGGCGCCTTCGCCAGCACGCCGCTGACCAGGGCCAGCAGCGCGCCCACCAGCCAGGGGCGCCAGCGTTCGCCCACGGCGAAGGAGAGGGCGAACAGCAGGTAGAAGAGCATCTCGAAGTTCAGCGTCCAGCCCACCGGCAGTATCGGGTAGAAGCCGAAGCCGCCGGGGTTCTGGCTGGGCAGGAAGAGCAGCGACAGCAGCAGCTGCGGCAGGGCCACGCCGTAGACCGGCATCAGGTTGCCGAAGGCGTAGAGGATCAGCGCGGTGATGGCGGTGTACAGCCAGTAGGCCGGGGCGATGCGCGCGACCCGCTGGGCCAGGAAGGTCAGGCCCGGCACCTGGCGCCCGGCGCAGGACAACTGGATGACGAAGCCGCTGAGGACGAAGAAGATGTCCACCCCGACCTGGCCGCGGGTGGACAGCAGCCGCCCGCCGAGGCTGTCGGCGCGAAAATCGAAGAACACCTGCATGAAATGATGGAACACCACCAGCCAGGCGGCCAGGGCCCGCAGCGCCTGAAGGGAAACCAGCATCGCTACCTCTGTCGTTGCACATGGAAAGGGGCGCCCACGGGCGCCCCTTTGCTCGACAGCGGTTTCCCCGCAGGGGTTCAGCGCAGCCGCCCGGCGGTGCGTCGTGGCGTGGCCAGCCGCCAGCAGGCGCGGATTTTCAATAGCCGTCCGGTACAAGGTCCGTTTGCTGGAAAACTACGCTTCGGCAGCGGCATTTCCTGGCGATTTGTCGCATAATCGGCGGTTATTCGAGCGCCGTGCAGCGCCGTCGCCGTTGGGCGGCCGGGGATGCCAGTGCGCCACCTTCGATGGCACACTGCCTGGTCATCAGGCAGCGTGCCCCCGGCCCAAGCGGCCGGAACCCTTGCAGTGCCGGCCCGCGGGCGGGCACATCGATGCCTAACCATGCTGCCGGGGCCGGCAGCCAGATTGAGAGAGGATTGACCGTGCATAAAGTCGTGATCAGCGGAACCGGTCTCTATACCCCGCCGTTCAGCATCTCCAACGATGAACTGGTGGAGTCCTTCAATACCTACGTCCGCCAGTACAACGACCAGCACGCCGAAGCCATCGCCAAGGGCGAACTGGAAGCGCTGAGCGAATCCAGCTCGGCCTTCATCGAGAAGGCCTCCGGCATCAAGAGCCGCTTCGTGGTCGACAAGGAAGGCATCCTCGATCCGCAGCGCATGGTCCCGCGCATCCCCGAGCGCAGCAACGACGACTGGGGCATCCTCTGCGAGATGGCCGTGCATGCCGCCAGGGAGGCGCTGCACCGCGCCGGCCGCACCGCGCAGGACATCGACGGGGTCATCGTCGCCTGCTCCAACCTGCAGCGCGCCTACCCGGCGGTGGCCATCGAGGTCCAGGCCGCACTGGGCATCCAGGGCTTCGGCTTCGACATGAACGTGGCCTGCTCCTCGGCCACCTTCGGCCTGCAGGCCGCGGCCAACGCCGTGCAGCTGGGCCAGGCCCGCGCCATCCTGATGGTCAACCCGGAAATCTGCACCGGCCACCTGAACTTCCGTGACCGCGACAGCCACTTCATCTTCGGCGACGCCGCCACCGCCGTGGTCGTCGAGCGCGCCGACCAGGCCGCCGGCAAGCAGCAGTTCGACATCGTCAGCAGCAAGCTGCTGACGCAGTTCTCCAACAACATCCGCAACAATTTCGGCTTCCTCAACCGCGCCGCGGAAGAGGGTATCGGCCAGCGCGACAAGCTGTTCGTCCAGGAAGGCCGCAAGGTGTTCAAGGACGTCTGCCCGATGGTCGCCGAGCTGATCGGCGAGCACCTGGCGCAGAACGACATCCCGGTCACCGAGGTCAAGCGCTTCTGGCTGCACCAGGCCAACCTCAACATGAACCTGCTGATCACCCGCAAGCTGCTCGGCCGCGACGCCGAGGCCCACGAGGCGCCGGTGATCCTCGACACCTACGCCAACACCAGCTCGGCCGGCTCGGTGATCGCCCTGCACAAGTACCACGAGGACCTGCCCGCCGGTTCCATCGGCGTGCTCAGCTCCTTCGGCGCCGGCTACTCCATCGGCAGCGTGATCCTGCGCAAGCGCTGACCGGGTGGGCGAAGCCGACGGCGAACTGCTGGCGCGCCTGCGCGCCGGCGAGGACGCGGCCTTCCGCGAGATGGTCGCGGCCTACCAGGGCGCCATGCGCGCCGTGGCCCGCGCCATCGTCGGCCCCTCGCTGGCCGACGAGGTGGTGCAGGACGCCTGGCTCGCGGTGGTGCGCCACCTGGACGGCTTCCAGGGGCGTTCCAGCCTCAAGACCTGGCTGCTGACCGTCACCGCCAACACCGCCAAGAGCAGGTTGCGCCAGGTGCGCCGGGAAGTGTCGCTGGACGACCTGCCGGCGCCCCACGGCAGCGTCGACGACAGCCGCTTCGCCGCCGACGGCCACTGGAGCGCCGCGCCCCAGGCCTGGCATTCGGACTCGCCCGAGGCCCTGCTGGCCGAGGACGAACTGCGCGAGTGCCTGGAAAAGACCCTGCTCAGCCTGTCGGACATGCAGCGCAGCGTGCTCCTGCTGCGCGAGCGCCAGGGGCTGGAGTTGCAGGAAATCTGTAATCTGCTGGCGCTTTCCCTCTCCAATGTCCGGGTGCTGCTGCACCGCGGGCGGCTGAAGCTGTTCGCCACCCTGGAGCATTTCGAGGAGACCGGCCAATGCTGACCTGCAAGGAACTGGTGGCCCTCTCCAGCGACCTGCTGGACAGCCAACTCGGCCTGCGCGAGAAACTGGCGGTGCGCCGCCACCTGCTGCTGTGTCGCCACTGCCGGCGCTTCATCCGCCAGATGCGCCTGACCCAGGCGACCCTGCGCCGCCTGCCGGAAGACCGCGAAGCCGGCCTGGACCTGCTGGCCGCGCGGCTGGCCGAGCTGCGCCGGGATCACTCGCGGCGCTGAGCGCAATCGCGGATGAGATCCGCCCCTACCATACCGGTGAGTACGGCTTCTCGTAGGAGCGAGCTTGCTCGCGAATGAACCTCGTAGCGGAGTCTGTTCGCGAGCAAGCTCGCTCCTACGAAGAGCACCTCGGCGAGTCGGCAAGACAGTCGCTTCTACGGGCGAGGGGAACACCATGCCTTCCCGATGACCTGTAGGAGCGGGCCCTGCCCGCGATATCGCGCGCAGGGCGCGCTCCTACAAGGGGAATGGCGCAGGTAGCACACCGTAGGATGGGTTGAGCGAAGCGATACCCATCACCGTGGCCCGATGGGTATCGCAAGCTCAACCCATCCTACGAAAGCCCATCGGACCGGGCCTGGCTCGCATGCCACGCCTCCAGCCCGCCGGACAGCGCCCGGGCGCGCGGGTAGCCGAGCTTGCGCAGGCGCTCGGCGAGCATGGCCGCGGAGAGTTCGTTGGGGCAGGCGCAATAGATGACCACGTCGGCCCGGCCCAGGCTGTCGGCGAGCCCGTCCAGTGGGCTGTCCAGGGCCATCGGGATGGCTCCGGGGATGCCGTCCTCGCCGGCCTCGGCGCGCACGTCGAGGATCAGTGGGGTATCGCCCTGGTCCAGGCGCTCGCGCAGCTCCTCCACGCTGATCCGGGGAACCCGCGCGGTGCGCCGCAGCAGGCTGTAGCGCTGCCACAGGCGCCAGGCGATGAACGCTGCGAAGGCCGCCAGGAGCAACAGCAGGCCGCGGCTGGCGTAGTCGTGCAGCCAGCCCAGCAGGCTGTCGACGGTGTCGCTGAAGACGGCGCCCAGCAGCAGCGCCGAGCCCACCCACAGCGCCGAGCCGGCGAAGTCGTAGCCGAGGAAGCGGCGCAGCGGCGTGCCGGTCATGCCGGCCAGGCTGGTGGACAACGCGCCGGCGCCGGGCAGGAACTTGCTGATCAGCAGCGCGCGCGGGCCGATGCGCAGGTACAGGCTCTGGCTCTGGCGGATGCAGCTGTCGCGCGACAGCGACACCTTGCAGATGCTGCGCAGCAGGAAGCCGCCATAGCGGCGGCCGGCGAAGTACCAGGCGGTGTCGGCGATCAGGCAGGCCAGGGTGGCCACTGCCAGCGCCTCGCCGAGGGATGCCCCGTGCCCCTGCAGCGCCAGGGCGCCGGCGACGATCAGCGCCGGGTAGGCCGGAATCGGCAGGCCCAGCTGTTCCAGCAGCACATTGAGGAAGAGCAGGGCGGGGCCGTAGCGCTCGATCAGCGGTTGCAGTTCTTGCATGGGATGGACGCGGTGGTGGAGGGGGAGGCGACAGCATACTGCCGCCCGTCCGGTGCGTCAGTCATTGCTGACAGTCACTACTGTCAGCCGATGACCGCGTAGTCGAATTTTTCGGAAAAGTTCAGCTGTAACAAAAAGTTTATATCTATGCCGCCGATCTGAAATAACCCCCGGCCAAGATTCCCCGCAACACAGAAGAGCCGCCAAACGGCTGCGCGAGACCATGGGGGCCGCGCCCTGCATGCCAGGCGCTCAGCGTGTTCAACGCTTAAAACACCATAAGGGGAATCCTGATGATCCGTAAGAACTACGCCGGTTTTGCCATGGGCGGGCTGGCGCAGGCCGTGCTCGGCGCCAGCATTGTCGTACCCGCAGTCGCTCATGCCGACTTCATTTCGGACAGCAAGGCCAACGTTGAACTGCGCAACTTCTACTTCAACCGGGATTTCCGCAGTTCCACCCCCGCCCAGCAGAGCAAGGCCGAAGAGTGGGGCCAGGGCTTCATCCTGAAGTTCGAATCGGGCTACACCGACGGCACCATCGGCGTGGGCGTCGACGGCATCGCCGCCCTGGGCCTGAAGCTGGACTCCAGCCCGGACCGCACCGGCACCGGCCTGCTGCCCAAGACCGCCGATGGCGACGCTCCGGACGATTTCAGCAAGGGTGGCGCCACCCTCAAGCTGCGCTACGAGAAGAACACCCTGAAGATGGGCACCCTGACGCCCAAGCTGCCGGTCGTGGTCACCAACGACAGCCGCCTGCTGCCGCAGCTCTTCGTGGGCAGCGCGATCAACTCCACCCAGCTCGACGGCCTGAACTTCGACGCCGGCCGCCTGAACCAGACCAACCGCCGCGACTCTTCCGACTACGAGGAAATGACCGTCACCACCGGCGGCAAGAAGAACATCACCGTGCGCAGCGGCAACACCACCAACGAGTTCGACTACGCCGGCGCCACCTACAATTGGACCAAGAACTTCAGCACCGGCTACCACTACGGCCAGCTGGACGACTTCTACAAGCAGCACTACCTGACCGTCGGCTGGACCCTGCCGATCGCCGAAGGCCAGTCGCTGAAGTCCGATATCCGCTGGGCCAAGTCCACCGACGACGGCGGCAGCAACGTCGACAACAAGGCGTTCAACGCCATGGTCACCTACAACCTGGGCTACCACGCCTTCGGCGTCGGCTACCAGAAGATGAGCGGCGACACCGGCTTCGCCTACATCAACGGCACCGACCCCTACCTGGTGAACTACATCCAGATCCTGGACTTCGCCAACAAGGACGAGAAGTCCTGGCAGGCCCGCTACGACTACAACTTCGCCGGCCTCGGCATCCCCGGCCTGACCTTCATGACCCGCTACGTGAAGGGCGACAACGTCGACCTGCTCAACGCCAGCGGCGACGATGGCAAGGAATGGGAACGCGACACCGACATCGCCTACGTCGTCCAGGAAGGCGCGCTCAAGGGCTTCGGCATCAAGTGGCGCAACGCGACCACCCGCAGCGACTTCGCCCGCAACAGCGCCTCGTCCAACAAGGCGGACGAGAACCGCCTGATCCTCAGCTACACCATGCCGCTGTGGTAACAGCGCGCTGAAGCAAGACGTCACTCCTATGGTTTGGGCCCCGCCACCTGGCGGGGCTTTTTTTCGCCAGCGGCACACTGGCGCGAAGGTCAACGGCGGATAACGCCGTAGGCGTTATACGCCCTACGGCCGTGCGTCCCCGGAACCGTAGGAGCGGACTTCGTCCGCGATGCTCTTCAACTCCACGCGTCGATCACCGCTTGAACGAAAGCGTCAATCCAGGCTGAGCGCTGCCGTCATTGAGGCGCGGCGGGGCTGGCACCTAACCTGCCGGCACCTCCAACGACCAGGATTCGCCGCCATGCAGCGCATACACTTCGAGATCGAGCACAACCTGTTCCGCGATGCCTTCGCCGCCTTTCTCGCCAAGGAGGTGGTGCCGCACCAGGAGGCCTGGGAAGAGGCCGGGGTGGTCGACCGCAGCGTCTGGCTGAAGGCCGGCGAGCAGGGCTTCCTGCTGCCCTGGGCCGACGAGGAGTACGGCGGCGCCGGGCTGAAGGACTTCCGCTACGAGCAGATCATGTGCGAGGAGCTGGCGCGGATAAACGAGCCGGGCTTCATGATCCCGCTGCACTCGGCGCTGTGCGGGCCCTACATCGCCGAGTACGGCAATGCCGAGCAGAAGGCGCGCTTCCTGCCCGGGATCATCCGCGGCGAAACCATCCTCGCCGTGGCCATGACCGAGCCCTCCGCCGGCTCCGACCTGGCCGGCATGCGCACCACCGCGGTGGACAAGGGCGACCACTACGTCCTCAACGGCTCCAAGGTGTTCATCTCTAACGGCCTGCTGGCCGACCTGGTGATAGTCGCGGCCAAGACCGACCCCAACAACAAGCACGCCATGGGCCTGTTCCTGGTGGAGCGCGGCATGCCCGGCTTCGAGCGCGGGCGCAACCTGAAGAAGCTGGGCATGAAGAGCCAGGACACCGCCGAGCTGTTCTTCAACGACGTCAAGGTGCCCAAGGAGAACCTGCTGGGCGACGCCAAGGGCGGCTTCTACTACCTGATGAACATGCTCGCCCAGGAGCGCCTGACCAATGCCTGCGGCGCGGTGGCCGGGGCCGAGGCGGCGCTGCAGGCGACCATCGACTACGTGAAGGAGCGCAAGGCCTTCGACCGCCCCATCGCGCACTTCCAGAACACCCGCTTCAAGCTCGCCGAGATGCGCACCCAGGTGGACGTGGCCCAGGTGTTCACCGACCGTTGCGTGATGGACCACAACCAGAAGAAGCTCAGCCCCGAGGTGGCCGCCGAGGCCAAGCTGTTCACCACCGAACTGCTCGGCAAGGTGGTCGACGAGGGCGTGCAACTGCACGGCGGCTGGGGTTACATGTGGGAGTACCCGATCTGCCGGATGTACGCCAACGCGCGCATCCAGCGCATCTTCGCCGGCACCTCGGAGATCATGAAGGAAATCATCAGCCGCGGCATGAAGCTCTGAGGCCCGGCTGCAGAACCACGACACAGGAGTGCCCATGAACGGCCCGCTCGCCTCGCTGAAAGTCCTCGACTTCTCCACCCTGCTGCCGGGGCCCTTCGCCTCGCTGCTGCTGGCCGACATGGGCGCGCAGGTGCTGCGCGTGGAATCGCCCACGCGCATGGACCTGGTGCGCGTGCTGCCGCCCCACGACGAAGGTGTCTCGGCCAGCCACGCCTACCTCAACCGCAACAAGCGCAGCATCGCCCTGGACCTGAAGCGGCCCGAGGCGGTGGAGGTGGTGAAGCAGCTGGTGCGCGAGTACGACATCGTCCTGGAACAGTTCCGCCCCGGCGTGATGGACAAGCTGGGCGTCGGCTACGAGGCGCTCAAGGCCATCAACCCGAAGCTGATCTACGTCTCCATCACCGGCTACGGCCAGACCGGGCCCTACCGCGACCGCGCCGGGCACGACATCAACTACCTGGCCCTGGCCGGCGTGGCCAGCTACACCGGCCGCCGCGATACCGGCCCGCTGCCCCTGGGCGTGCAACTGGCGGACCTGGCCGGCGGCTCGCTGCACGGGGTGATGGGCCTGCTGGCCGCGGTGATCCACCGCCAGCAGACCGGCGAGGGCCAGCAGGTGGACGTCAGCATGACCGACTGCGCCTTCAGCCTGAACGGCATGGCCGGCGCCGGCTACCTGGCCTGCGGCGTGGAGCCGGGCATGGAGACCCAGGCGCTGAACGGCGGCAGTTTCTACGACTACTACCGCACCCGCGACGGCCGCTGGTTCTCGGTGGGCAGCCTGGAGCCGCAGTTCATGCAGCAGTTCTGCGCCGCCATCGGCCGCCCGGAACTGGCCGCCCGCGGCCTGTCGCCCAAGGCTGAGGAGCAGCAGGTGCTCAAGCGCGAGATCGCCATCGAGTTCGAGAAGCGCGACTTCGCCGACTGGTGCGAACGTTTCGCCGCCGTGGACGCCTGCGTGGAACCCATGCTGCCGCTGTCCGAGGCGGTGGAGCACCCGCAGATCCAGGCCCGCGGCCTGGTCACCGAGGTGCCCCGCGGCGATGGCCGCAGCCAGCGGCAGATGGCCTGCCCGATCCGCTTCTCCGCCGGCTTGCCGGCGCCCAGGCACATAGGCGCGGCCGCGGGTGCGCACAGCGCCGAGGTGCTGGCCGAACTGGGCTACAGCGACGAGCAGGTGGCGGCGCTGAAGGCGGCCAAGGTGATTGCCTGAAGGGGCTTACTCGCGCACCACTTCGCCGGTGAACACCAGGGTGGTGCGGCAGCGCCGGCAGTAGTAGCGGCGGCCCTGGGCCACCAGGTTGTGGCGCTGGGCGGAGAAGGGGAAGTCGGGGTTCTCGTCGCAGCGGCAGCGGTAGATGTAGCGCGTGGCGCGGCGCCGCTTGACCTCGTAGGTGTGGCAGCGGTCCGGCGGCAGGCCGTAGACGCCGCGCATGATCAGCTGCCATTCCTCGCCATGGGGGCGGATGCGCGGGCCGAACATCTGGTGGGCGATCAGGTGGGCGACCTCGTGGGCCACGGTCTGCTTGAGGAAGTGCTCGCGGTTCTCGCGGTAGAGCTGGGGGTTGAAGCGCAGCAGGTTCTCGTCCAGGTGCGCCACCCCGGCCTTCTGCCCGCGCAGGCGGAAGCTCACTTCCGGGCGCGGGAAGCGGCGCTGGAAGAAGCCTTCTGCCATCTGGTAGCAGGCTTCGACACGGGCGTTGAGCTGTTCGGGCATACAGTATTTTCTCCGGCGGCTGCCGATTATGCCGGAGCCGGCGGCGTTGTGCAGGCCGCTCGTCCGCCGTGCAGGTTCGGGCAAGCCGGGTGGAGTTTCAGGCAAGGCTGGCAGGTTGCTCTGCGTAGGAGCGAGCTTGCTCGCGAACGGAGTTTGCCGGCGGCGTAGGTGCCAGGTTCAAGAGCGCCCTCTCCCCAGCCCTCTCCCTGAAGGGAGAGAGGGCTTGTCCGTGCCGAGAGAAGTGATGGTTTCAGCCGGAACCTGCCGGGCTGACCGGCTGACGCCATAACACCAGATTCTGCCCAACGGTCCCCTCTCCCTTTAGGGAGAGGGTTAGGGAGAGGGGGCGGACTTCGACAGCACTCTGTGGCCAAGCCAGAAACCAAACCCCAAAAAACGAAAACCGGGCCCCCAGGGCCCGGTCTGCATTCGCCAGCCAAACCTCAGGTGTATTCCGGCCCCACGCCGCTGCCCCAGAGGATCACCGACAGCGCGATCATCGCCACCAGCACCACCAGGCCCACCGCCAGCACCGAGCTGGAGAACAGGAAGCCTTCGTCCTTGGGAATGTTCATGAAGGTCGGGATGCCGACGTAGAGCAGGTAGACCGTGTAGCAGACCGCCGCGGTGCCTATGACCATGCCCAGCCACAGGTGCGGGTAGAGCGCGGCCACGCCGCCGATGAACAGCGGGGTCGCCGTGTAGGCGGCGAACACTATGCACTGGGTCATGCTCGGGGTGGCGTCGTAGGTACGCGCCATCCAGTGGATGAAGGCGCCCATGACGGCGACGCCGGCGAGCATCGCCAGGTAGGTGAGCACGGTGAGCTGGATCGCGCTCGCCGGTGTCAACTTGACCGGTCCCGCGCTGCCCAGCACCCAACCCACCTGGGTGGTGCCAATGTAGGCGCAGATGACCGGGATGGCAGCCAATATCAGCACATGGGTCAGGTACATGTGGCTGATGCTTTCTTCTTCGCCGCGGATTTCCTGCCATTCCTGATCGGGATGGGTGAAGAGCCCCCACACATGATGGATCATCTCGGCAACCTCCTCGTTATTATGCAGGCCGCCTCCCAGCGCCGCGCCGGGGACGCGTGGACAGCGCCTTCCGGTGCCCGTCAGACTCGTGCGACCTTGTGTCGCAGTATAGGAAAGGCCCCAGGGCCGCGTCCTGCCTGGGGTTAGAGCAAATCGGAGTTTCATGGGCGGCTGTAATAGCGCTCGAGAATTTCCATCGCCTTGTTGATCGACTGCAGGCGCGTGGTGCTGCCGCCGCGGTCCGGGTGGTGCTGGCTGACCAACTGGCGGTAGCGCAGCTTGATCAGCGCGTAGTCCACGGGGCCGTCCTCCAGCTCGAACAGCGCTAGCGCGGCGGCCTTCTCGCCATCGCCCTGCATGCGCGTCCAGAAGCTCTCCAGCAGCTTCTCCACGTCGCGCTCGGTGGTGTCGCGCAGGTTGCTCTCGTCCAGGTAGTAGGCGCGCAGCGGGTCGCTTTCCACCAGGCCGGGCGCGCCGCTCTGCCAGGGCAGCAGGCGGATCTGCAGCGGGCCGATCTGCAGGAAGCCGGCTTCTTCGGCGCAAAGCTCATCGCGCAGGCGGTAGAGGGCGTTGAACACCAGGAAGTGGGTGCGGAACAGCA
This sequence comes from Pseudomonas sp. RW407, assembly GCF_003176655.1. NCBI lineage: Bacteria > Pseudomonadati > Pseudomonadota > Gammaproteobacteria > Pseudomonadales > Pseudomonadaceae > Pseudomonas > Pseudomonas sp. RW407. The sequence continues at coordinate 667,634 of NZ_QGSL01000107.1, forward strand.
CCAGCTTGTCCAGCAGCGGCAGGTGCGGGACATGGGTGGAATGCCGCGCCTTCAGTTGTTGGATCAACTGGTATTCGGAGAGGCCTTCGGGGGCCTCGCGCAGCAGTTCGAGCAACTGCCCGGCGAGGTCGAGGCGGGCGTCGAGGTCGCAAGTCATGGGCATGAGCCTAGCATCAGGCTACCGATGAAGGCGGGGTGCGCGTAAAATAACCAGCTTTTCGTCTTCCCCCCGGATTCCACAGCACCATGGCCAGTACCCTTTCGGTCAACCAGAACAAACTGCAGAAACGCCTGCGCCGCCAGGTCGGCGAGGCCATCGCCGACTTCAACATGATCGAGGACGGCGACAAGGTCATGGTCTGCCTGTCCGGCGGCAAGGACAGCTACACCCTGCTCGACGTCCTGCTGTACCTGCAGAAGGTCGCGCCGATCAAGTTCGAGATCGTCGCGGTGAACATGGACCAGAAGCAGCCCGGCTTCCCCGAGCACGTGCTGCCGGCCTACCTGGAATCCATCGGCGTGCAGTACCACATCATCGAGAAGGACACCTACTCGGTGGTGAAGGAGAAGATCCCGGAGGGCAAGACCACTTGCTCGCTGTGCTCGCGCCTGCGCCGCGGCACCCTCTATACCTACGCCGACGAGATAGGCGCGACCAAGATGGCGCTGGGACACCACCGCGACGACATCCTCGAGACCTTCTTCCTCAACATGTTCTACGGCGGCACCCTCAAGGCCATGCCGCCCAAGCTGCTGTCCGATGACGGCCGCAACGTGGTGATCCGCCCGCTGGCCTACTGCAACGAGAAGGACATCGAGGCCTACTCGCAGCTCAAGGCATTCCCGATCATCCCCTGCAACCTCTGCGGCTCGCAGGAGAACCTGCAGCGCCAGGTGGTCAAGGAGATGCTGCTGGAGTGGGAGCGCAAGACCCCCGGTCGCACCGAAATCATGTTCCGCGCCCTGCAGAACGTGGTGCCCTCGCAGCTGGCCGACCGCAACCTGTTCGACTTCGCCAGCCTGCGTATCGACGACACCGCCACGCCGCGCTTCGTCGACGTGATGAACCTGTAATAAAGGAAGGGCGATGCGCGACTACCAATGGCTGCACGAATACTGCCTGAACCGCTTTGGCTCGGTGGCGGCGCTGGAGGCGCGCTTGCCGCAGCCGAAAAGCCCGGCCGAGCTGGCCGCGGTGAGCGATGACCGCTACCTGTCGCTGATCAGCCTGCGCATCTTCCGCGCCGGCCTCAAGCACAGCCTGGTGGACGCCAAGTGGCCGGCCTTCGAGGAAGTGTTCTTCGGCTTCGACCCGCACAAGGTGGTGCTCATGGGCGGCGAGCGGCTGGAGAACCTGATGCAGGACACCCGCCTGATCCGCCACCTGGGCAAGCTCAAGAGCGTGCCGCGCAACGCCCAGATGGTCCTGGACATCGCCCGCGAGTACGGCAGCTTCGGCAAGCTGCTGGCGGACTGGCCGGTGACCGACATCGTCGGCCTGTGGAAGCTGCTGGCCAAGCGCGGCAACCAGTTGGGCGGGCTGTCGGCGCCGCGCTTCCTGCGCATGGCCGGCAAGGACACCTTCATCCCCTCCGACGACGTGGTCGCCGCGCTCAAGGCCCAGGAAGTCATCGACAAGGCGCCCACCAGCCAGAAGGACCTAGCCGCCGTGCAGGCCGCCTTCAACGCCTGGCACGAGCAGAGCGGCCGGCCGCTGTGCCAGCTCTCGATGATGTTGTCGTACACCGTCAACCACTAGAGCCCCAGCCGGCCGCTGCCGACCATCCACAGCGCCACCAGTGCCAGGGCCAGCACCAGCGCGCCCAGCGCCCGTTCGCCGGCGTTGCCGAAGGCCGCCAGGCCGCGCTGGCGCCGGGCGCGGACGAAGAAGCCCAGCCCCGGGGCGTAGAGGATCATCGACAGCAGCAGGTACTTCAGGCCGGCGGCGTAGAGCAGCCAGACGCCATAGACCGTGCCCAGCGTCGCCATCGCCAGCAGCGCCGGGGTGGGCTGGCGCAGCACGCGCCTGAGACAGAAGCCGGCGCACAGCAGGTAGGGGATCAGCGCCATCGAGGTGGCCAGCTGGATCAGCGCGTTGTAGCCCGAGGCGTTGAGGAAGGCGATCAGCAGCAGTACCGAGATCAGCGTGCTGGTCAGCCAGAGCGCCGGGGCGGGCGTGTCGACCGCATTGGTCCTGCCGAACAGCGCCGGCGCGGTGTGCCCTTCGCCGCGGCCGGCCAGGTAGAGCATCTCCACCGCCAGCATGGTCCAGGCCAGCAGTGCGCCGCCCACCGAGACGATCAGCCCGATGTTGATCAGCGTGGCGCCCCAGGGCCCGACGGCGGCCGCCATCACCTGGGCCATCGACGGGTTCTTCATCTGCGCCAGTTCGTGCTGCGGTACCACCCCCAGCGACAGCACCGAGACGCAGACCAGCAACAGCAGGGTGATGACGAAACCGAGCAGGGTGGCCCGGCTGACGTCGGCCGCGCGCCGCGCGTGGCTGGCGTAGACGGTGGCGCTCTCGATGCCGAGGAACACCCACACGGTGTACAGCATGGTGGTTTCCACCTGGCGGGTGATGCTGCCCAGCGCCGGGCTGCCCCAGAAGTCCAGGCGGAACACCTCGACGCGGAACGCCAGGGTGACGCAGAGGATGAACAGGGCGATGGGCACCACCTTGGCCAGGGTGACGATGGCATTGGTGATGGCCGCGTTGTGCACCCCGTGCAGGACGAATGCGTGCATCAGCCAGAGCACCACCAGCTCGCCGAGCAGCGCCGGCCAGGTGGTGCCGTCGCCGAAGAAGGCCAGGGCGCCGAACGAGCCCAGGGCGCTGAACAGCACCACCAGGTAGCCGGCGTTGCCGACCCAGGCGGAAATCCAGTAGCCCCAGGCGGCGTTGAAGCCCAGGTACTCGCCGAAGCCCTCGCGGGCGTAGCCATAGACGCCGTCGTCCAGTTCCGGGCAGGTGGTCGACAGCCACTGGAACACCCGCGTCAGCGTCAGCATGCCGACGAAGGTGATGCCCCAGGCGATGAGGATGGCCCCGGCGCCGGCGCCTTCGGCCATGTTCTGCGGCAGGCTGAAGATACCGCTGCCGATGATGCCGCCCACCACCAGGGCGGTCAGCGCCGGCAGGCCCAGCTTTCCTTTATCCGAAATCGACATCTTGCGCCTCCGAGACGGCAACCGGTGGCGTGGCGGTGGGGCCGCCACGCGTGAGCGCCGGCGAAGGGGAGGGGGCCCGCGCCGGCGTCGACGGGCCGCAGGGCCCGCCGGCAGGGCGGCCGATCAGAAGCGCAGGGACATGCAGCTGACGCCGCCGTCGATCTTGCGGTACTCGGAGGTGTCGACCTCGATCACCCGGTAGCCGAGGTCGGCGATCTTCTGCCGCGTCCGCGGGTAGCCGGCGGGCATGATCACCCGCTCGTTGACCCAGATGCAGTTGGCCGCATAGGCCTCTTCCTCGGGGATCTCGACGATGTTCAGGTGCTGGAACTCCGGCTTGCTGATGAACTCGCCGGCGGCCAGCAGGTTGCCGTGCTCCAGGTAGGCCAGCCCGGTCTTCAGGTGCAGCACCTTTTCCAGGCGCACCACCGAGCCGGTGAAGCCGTGCTTCTCGAGCAGGGCGATCATCTGCCGGGCGCCCTCGGCGTTGGTGCGCGCCGATTCGCCGATGTAGAAGTGCTCGCCGACCATCATGATGTCGCCGGCCTCGACCGTGCCGGGCGCCTCGATGCGCTCGACCTTGCCCGGGTAGAAGCGCTGGATGGTCTGCTCGATGATCGCGGTCTCGCCGCGCCGCGACTCGGCGCCGGGGCGGGTGATGATGGCGCAGCGCGAGGTGCAGAGCACCGGGTCCTCGACGAACACCGAGTCGGGGAAGCGCTCGTCCGGCGGCAGCAGGGTGATGTCCAGGTCGCAGGTCTGCAGTGCGCGGATGTAGGCGTTGTGCTGCTCCAGGGCCCTGGCGAAGTCCGGCTTGCCGAGGTGGCTGGAGGTCAGGCCGTCGACCAGGCTGCTGGCCGGGGTGCGGGCGATGATGTGCTTGAACATGGCGTTTCCTCTTGCAGGTGGATGCTCGTCACGTTGCAAGGCATGCGCCAGGCGGGCCGGCGCGCCGGCGACGGTTTTACTGGCCCGGCGTTGACCGGGAGCGGTGCGGGCTCGCGCGCTTTCGTCGAAACTGGGACAGTTGTCGAAATTCGGACGGATATAAAAGGCTGGGCTGCCATGGCTGTTGTCGACAAATCGACGGTTCCTGCGGGAAATGACGCGCTGCGCTGGCTGGTGGACAGCCTGGCGCCGATCTTCGACGGGTTGCGGCAACCGGTCACGGTGGTCGATACCCAGGGGCGCTTCGTCTACTACAACCGGGCCAGTGGCCTGCTCGACGGTCTCGACCCCCGGCAGGCGCTGGGCATGCACGTGCTGCAGAGCGCGCCCTGGCTGCCGGCCGAGCAGAGCACCCTGCTGCGCTGCCTGGCGCAGGGGCGGCCATCCATCGATACGCTGCAGGCCTATGTCGGCGCCGGCGGCGAACTGCTGCAGTACCGGCACCGGGCGATCCCGCTGCAGGGGCGCGATGGCCAGTTGCTCGGGGCGATGGAGGTGGGCGAGGTGGTGGCGGAGGGCGCCGCCGCGGGCGACGAGCCGGACTGCCCGTCGATCCTCAGCGTCACGCCCGGCCTGCTGCGGCAACTGCAGCGCCTGGACATCTTCGCTGCGACCGACCTGCCGCTGCTGATCCATGGCGAGACCGGCACCGGCAAGGAACTCTTCGCCCGCCGCGCCCATGCCCTGAGCCCGCGGCGCGGCGGCCCGATGATCGCCCTGAACTGCGCGGCCATCCCCGAGACGCTGCTGGAAAGCACCCTGTTCGGCACTACCCGCGGCGCTTTCACCGGCGCCGAGAACCGCAAGGGCATGTTCGCCCTGGCCGAAGGCGGCTCGCTGTTCCTCGACGAGATCAACTCCATGCCCATGGCCCTGCAGAGCAAGCTGCTGCGCGTGCTGCAGGACGGCAGCTACCTGCCGCTGGGCGGCCTGCGGCCGATGCAGGCGGACGTGCGCCTGATCGCCGCGAGCAACCAGGCGCCGCGCCAGGCAATCGCCGAGGGGCGCCTGCGCGAGGACCTCTACTACCGGCTGGAGGTCGGTAGCCTGAGCATCCCGCCGCTGCGCGAACGGCCCGCGGACGTCGAGCTGCTGGCCCGGGCCTTCGTGCGCCGCGATGCGCGCAGCCTGAACCCGCAGGTGACGGCCCTGGGGCCGAGGGCGCTGGCGCGCCTGCAGGCCTGCGCCTGGCCGGGCAACGTGCGCCAGCTGGAGAACGTGATCCGCCGCAGCCTGCTGCTGCATGGCCAGGCTGGCGCGGTGCTCGACGAGGTGGTCTTCGCCGATGAGGCGCCGGAGGTCGTGGCGGCCAGCGTCGCGGCCGATGACGTGGCGCCGGCGATGGGCTTGCGCGAAAGGCTGGCGGAACACGAGCGCGAGCTGATAGAAGAGGCCTTGCGCCGGGCGCGCGGGAACCTCTCACAGGCGGCCGCCAGCCTGCGCATCCCGCGCACGACGCTGCTGGGGCGTCTGCAACGCCTCGCCGCGCAGCATCCACCCGCTGGCGACGCGCCAGCCTGACAGGAACCACCCCCATGGACGCTTCGATGGCCTCGCTCGTCCACGCCCTGCAGGGCGCCGAGCGCATCCTGGTGATCACCGGCGCCGGCCTCTCGGCGGATTCCGGCATGCCCACCTACCGTGGCCTGGGCGGCCTGTACAACGGCGTGACCGAGGAAGGCATCGCCATCGAGACGGCCATCTCCGGGCCCATGCTGCGGCGTGACCCGGCGCTGTGCTGGAAGTACCTGGCGCAGCTCGGCCGGGCCTGCCTCGCCGCCACGCCCAACGCCGGCCACGAGGCCATCGCCGAACTGCAGCGGCGCAAGCCGGGGGGCTGGGTGCTGACGCAGAACATCGACGGCTTCCATCGCCGCGCCGGTTCGCCGCCGGAGCGGCTGATCGAGATCCACGGCGAGCTGCGGCCGTTGTTCTGCCAGTCGTGCGGGGCCGAGAGCGATGAGCTGGAGGCGCACCTGCAGCGTCCGCTGCCGCCGCGTTGCGCGGACTGCGGCGGCGTGCTGCGGCCACCGGTGGTGTTGTTCGAGGAGATGTTGCCGGAGGCGGCGATCGACAGCCTCTACGGCGAACTGCGCAAGGGCTTCGAGGTGGTGCTGCTGGTGGGGACCACGGCGAGCTTCCCCTACATCGTCGAGCCGGTGCTGCGCACCCGCGCCGCCGGTGGATTCGTCGCCGAGGTGAATCCGGGGCTGACCGACCTCAGCGCGAGGGTCGATGCGAGAATTGTCGGTCGAGCCTTAGACATTCTGCCGCAACTGATAGGTCACATTTCGCGATAAAAAACTTGCATCGCCTCGATCGAGCGGGCACATTAGCGCGCTAATGGAACTAATGAGACACGGTCGTGCCCATGCTTAGACGCTTCGCACCCCTCGTGCCCATGAGTTTCGTCTTGTTGCTGGCCGCTTGCGCCAGCCATTCGCCGGAGTCCCAGCCGGGTCAACAGCAGGTTGCCGTAGAGCAGGCCACCCGCAGCTGGGCTCAGATTGACCACCATCAGGCAACGCTGGCGGATGTAGAAGACGAGGGGGCAGGAAATGATAACGGGAACCCGTCAGGGCGGGTTTCCAGCATTCTGGATCGCGCATTCGAACTGATCGGCACGCCGTATCGCTTCGGGGGCCGTTCGGAGAAAACCGGTTTCGATTGCAGCGGCTTCGTCGGCTATCTGTTCCGCGAAGAGGCTGGAATCAAGCTTCCGCGTTCCACGCGCGAGATGATCACCATGGACGTCCCGCTGGTCTCCAAGGAAGACCTGCAACCGGGCGACCTGATCTTCTTCAACAACCGTGGTCGCGGGCGCGTGAGCCACGCCGGCATCTACATCGGCGATGGCCAGTTCATCCACTCCGCCAGCCGCCGCGGCGGTGGTGTACGGGTGGACAACCTGGACGACAGCTACTGGCGCCTGAGCTACATGGAAGCCAAACGCGTCCTGGAGCCGGGTTACCAGGCGCAGCAGACGGTAACGCGCTAATCTTAAAGTTTTACTTTAAGTATTGCGCTTAACCGTTTGACGGTGCAAAGTGATGGCATTCCTGAATCGGGGATGCCATCACATGCATACCTCCCTTCGTATCCTCTCTCTCGCACTGGTCTCCCTGTTGGCGGCCTGTGCCAGCCATACGCCGCCTGCGCCACCGCCGGTGGTCTACGCCCCCTCGAACAACTTCGGCAGCGATTCCCAGGCCGCGGACGACGTGCTGATACGCGCCATCGGCCTGGTGGGTACGCCCTATCGCTGGGGCGGCAATACCCCTGACGGCGGTTTCGACTGCAGTGGCCTGATCGGCTACGTCTACCGCGACGCCACCGGCCTGCAGCTGCCGCGCTCCACCCGCGAGATGATCGGCATGCGTGCCCCCGTGGTCGGCCGCGAGGGCCTGCAGAGCGGCGACCTGGTGTTCTTCGCCACCAACGGTGGACGCAACGTCAGCCATGCGGGTATCTATGTCGGCGAGGGGCGCTTCGTGCATGCGCCCAGAACGGGCGGGACCGTACGCCTGGACAGCCTCGACAGCCCCTACTGGCAGCGGGCCTTCCTGGAAGCCAAGCGCGTCCTCGCGGTACAGAGCCTCGCCCTCCATCCCTGATCTTCAGGAGGGCCCATGACCACCCGTACGCTCAACCTCGACGACGCGCTCTACCAATACCTGCTCGACACCTCCCTGCGCGACACGCCGCTGAAGGCGCGCCTGCGCGAGGAAACCGCCGCCCTGCCCACGGCACGCTGGCAGATCGCCCCCGAGCAGGGCCAGTTCCTCGCCCTGCTGGTGAAGCTGACCGGCGCCCGGCGCATCCTCGAAGTGGGTACCTTCACCGGCTACAGCGCCCTGTGCATGGCCGAGGCCCTGCCGGAAGACGGCCACATCCTCTGCTGCGACCTGCCCGGCGACTACAACGCCACGGCGCAGTCGTACTGGCGCGACGCCGGCGTCGAAAGCCGCATCCAACTGCGCCTGGGCCCGGCACTGGACACCCTGGCCGACCTGGAAAGGGAAGGGCAGGCGGGCAGCTTCGACATCGCCTTCATCGACGCCGACAAGGCCAACTACCCGCGCTACCTGGAGCACGCCCTGACGCTGCTGCGCCAGGGCGGCCTGGCGATCTTCGACAACGTGCTGTGGAGCGGCCGGGTGCTCGAAGCCAACCCGCAAAGCGCCGACACCCGAGCCATCCAGCAACTGAACCTGGCGCTGAAAAGCGACACGCGGGTGGACTATTCGCTGTTACCGCTGGGCGATGGCATGGGGCTGTGTCGCAAGCGTTGAATGGGTGCTGAGGGGGTGTCTATTTTTCCGACAGTGCCATCGTTGCCTGCAGGTAATGCCTGGGTTAGATTCCTACCCTATCGGGCCGATAGCTCAGCTGGGAGAGCGCCGCGTTCGCAATGCGGAGGTCGGGAGTTCGATCCTCCTTCGGTCCACCAGTTTCCTTTGATAACCTTGCTCCTATCGAGTCGGTGTGGTTTTCTGCACCGACTTAGTCCCCTGCCTTTACGAAGGCCTTGAAGTTCAAGTGCTGCTGTGGCTTGTCTCTGCTTCTGGTCCATTGGCCATTGCGAAAAATCCAAACGAAAACGGATGGTGATGAATTGACTGCCGATCCTCGCTCGGAAGTTCCATTGGCCTTGTCACTCGTGGTGCCGGTTTTCAACGAGGCGACGACAATAGGTTTGTTCATTGATGAGTTGAGCCGAGTATTTGCGGAGAGCTCCGAAATTCATCTGGAAGTCATTTTCGTCAATGATGGCAGCACCGATGAAACCCTTGCTGAAGTGTTAGAAGCACAGCGTCGAGATCCAAGGTTGAGAGTGGTCGATTTGAGCAGGAACTTCGGCAAGGAAGCGGCATTGACTGCGGGGTTACAGGTTGCCACTGGGCGAGTGGTAGTGCCTATCGATGTGGATTTGCAGGATCCGCCGGCATTGATTCTGACAATGATTGAGAAATGGCGGGAAGGTTTTGACGTCGTGCTTGGCTGTCGTGTCGATAGGGATACTGACTCATGGCCGAAAAGGGCCTCGGCCAATTGGTTCTACCGACTGTACAATCGGATCTCCGATTTGAAGCTACCGGAGAACGCTGGCGACTTCCGGCTGATTGACCGTTGTGTGGTCGATGCGCTGAACAAGCTCCCTGAGTCGCGCAGATTCATGAAGGGTCTGTTCGCATGGGTAGGCTTCAGAACTGCACAAGTCCATTACTCACGGCCGCAACGTATTGCCGGGAAAAGCAAATTCAATGGCTGGCGGTTGTGGAACTTCGCTCTAGAAGGCATTACCAGTTTTAGTACTGAACCACTGCGCATTTGGACCTATCTAGGCGCTTTCGTTTCTTTGGTGTCGTTCTTGTTCGCCGTGTTCATCGCTCTGAAAGTGATTATCCATGGGGTTGATGTACCTGGTTACGCGTCGCTGATGGTTGCAGTGACGTTTCTGGGAGGGTTGCAGCTAGTAGGTATAGGGGTACTGGGGGAGTATTTGGGGAGGACTTACCTGGAAACCAAGAGACGCCCCATCTATCTGGTGCGCAAAATTTATGAACCTAAGGATGACTGATGGATCTGAAGGAGTCCGAAATTCTTGGCGCTGCTGTCGAAGGGCACTGGTACTACAGCTCCAAGGCGAAAGCATTATCCTCCATCGTTGGGAGGGATATAGGTCCCAGCATTCTCGATGTAGGTTCCGGTTCTGCTTTTTTTTCACGCTATTTATTGACGCATACAACTGCCCGTGAAGCATGGTGTGTGGATACCAGTTACACTGCCGAAAAGGATGAAATGATTTCGGACAAGTGCCTGCATCTACGCAAGGCTATAGATCATGTGGATGCCAGTCTGGTTTTGCTGATGGATGTGATCGAACATGTCGACGATGATGTCGGGCTACTGGCTCTGTATAGGGACAAGGTACCGGCGGGCACTCGTTTTCTGGTGACGGTTCCGGCTTTCCAGTTTCTCTGGAGTGGCCATGACGAATTCTTGGAGCATCGACGTCGATATACCCTGAGTCAACTGGAAGATACTTTGCGCAAAGCAGGGCTTAAAATCAAAAAATCGAACTACTTTTTTGGTTCTGTCTTCCCGTTGGCAGCGGTATTGCGTCTGTTGGAGCGAGTCCGCCGCGGTTCTCAGTCTCCACGTTCGCAGTTGACTCGTCACTCACCGCTGGTCAATGCCACATTGAGAAGCATCTGCCAGGTGGAGACTTTCTGGATGCACCATAATCGGTTGGCCGGGCTATCGGTGTTCTGTCTGGCTGAGACTCAATGAGTGACAGGGCCTTCTTCATGAACGGATCCTGGCTGCTCCAAGAATGCCTAAGAGTCTTTCGATTCGCAGTCGTTGGCAGTCTGGCGACACTCATTCATATGCTCGTTGCCTGGGGACTCATCACCCAGGCCGCTCAGCCGGCTATGCTGGCCAACCTGGTGGCATTCCTCAGTGCGTTCGGATTGTCGTTTGTTGGCAACTACTACTGGACGTTTCGACGTCCAGGAAGCCAGCGCCGAGCAATGCTGCGTTTTTTCTTGATAGCGTTCAGTGCGTTCCTGATTAACAACCTTGTCCTGGCGTATTTGTTGCGCTCACAGCTTCTCCCTGTCGCCTCTTCTGTAGTTTTCGCAGCCTTGGTGATTCCACTGATCACCTACACTTTGAGCCGACTCTGGGGGTTCAGGCTCTCTCATTCCCAATCCAAGGATCGACAAGATGACCCATGACTTACCTGAAGCCTCCAGGATCAGAGGTGCGGTAGTCGAGGCCTTGCTTGGTTCAGCCTTGACCTGCGGCTTGGCTTTCTTGCTGCAATGGCGATATGGCTTCAGTTGGGCCGATGAGGGATTGCTCTGGTATGCCTCGCAACGAACCGCGCTGGGAGAGCTACCAATACTGGACTTCTTCAGCTACGACCCCGGCCGTTACTATTGGAACGGCCTGTTTTTCCACCTTCTGGGAGACTCCGGGTTGCTCTCCATGCTGCTGGCCTGTGCTGCGTTCGGCACCATGGGGCTGGCGGTCGTCTGGTTTGCGATGTGCCGTGCAGGGTTACCGTTCGCGTGGCGCCTCGGTTGTGCCGCCTTGCTGACCATCGGTCTCGGGTATCCGCGCCATAAGGTGTTCGAGCAATCCCTATCGCTCATGCTCTGTGGTCTGGTGTTCTGGATTCTATCCAGGCCGGATTCTGTACGACGCTGGTTGGGGTTCGGCTTCATTACGGGAATAGCTGCAATCTTTGGCCGGAATCATGGTGTTTTCTATGTTTTTACAGCCCTCCTTTGCGGAGGTTATCTGTTCATTACGAAGAGGTGGCAACTGCTCCCGAGAACCTCTGTGTTCTTTGGCGCAGGTGTCATCATTGGCTATTCGCCGCTGCTGTTCCTGATATTGCTCAATGCTGATTTCCGCGGGGCCTTCGTCGATTCAGTGCTTTTCACTGCGAACTGGCAATTGCCATTGCCTATTCCCTTCCTATGGCGCGTCGGTTTTCCTGCAGAGTTTGGCATAAACGGACTGCAGAGCGTTGCAGTTGGTATTGCTTGCGTGTTGATACCGCTGATCTATGTCGGCGGATTCATTCTGTTTCTCTGGCGAGAAAGACGTGAGCAGAGGGAGAGAAAACCCGTAATTCTGCTATTAGGGGCTGCTTGTATCGCTGGACTGCCTTATTTGCAGCAGGGCTTTGATCGGGCGGATTTCGGTCACATTGCGCAGGCCACCTTGCCGTTTATTCTCGCGCTCGTGTCTCTGGCGTACTACTGCGACGGTTTCGCCAGATCCAGAGTTGCCGCACGATGCCTGTTTGCCTTCTCGGTCGCTCTGGTTCTAGCCTGTTGGCTTCCCAGTGAGCCGGGAGTGAGGTTCTTGCGGATGCGCTTGGCCAATGCAGATAATGTTTCGCAGATAGTTATCGGAAATCGGAAATTCGAGGTTGAGCGGCCAACGGTAGAAATGTTGAACGCATTGCGTGGTGTCGTAGAAGAGTGTGCTATTGCACCAGACGAGTTCATGGCTGCCCCGCACTTTCCAGGAATCTATGCTTTCCTCGGAGTTCGGGCCCCTTTCTGGGAAATGTACTACTTGTACCCCCGGTCGGTGGAGTTCCAGCGTAGGCATATTGCGGCCATCGCTCGAACTAGGCTTATCCTCCTTGCACCCGAGGCGACCGTGGATGGTCTGGAGCGTCTGAAGTTGAAGAACACTTACGGGCTGTTGCTGGAGTACATTGAGCAGCATTACCGGGAGGTTCAGGTACCAGGTGTGATGGGCGGAGCGAAGATATATCTGTTACCCGGTACCTGCCCTGCTGTGGAGAATCCAGGCGGCGAACACTAGATGCGCCGAGAAGAAAAGGGCACGTAGACGCGTGCCCTTTTTCGTTTCGCCATGACCGTCAGGCAACATCCACCAGAATCACCTCGCTGTCCTCCAGCGCCGTCACCTTCACCATCGCTTCCTCGGCGATGGCAGCGCCGTCGCGGGCGGCGAGGGGCACGCCGTTGACTTCCACCTTGCCGGTCGCCGGCACCAGGTAGGCGCGGCGGTCGGCGCCCAGGGGGTACTCGGCGCTTTGCCCGGCCTTCAGGGTGGCGGCCACCAGGCGGCCGTCGGCGCGGATGCGCAGGGCGTCCTCGTCGCTCTCAAAGCCGCTGGCGAGGGTCACGAAGCGGCCGGCGCGGTCGCCTTTGGGGAACGGCTTGGCGCCCCAGGACGGCGTGCCGCCGCGTTGCGTCGGCAGGATCCAGATCTGGAAGATCCTGGTCACGTCCTTTTCCAGGTTGTACTCGGAGTGGACGATGCCACTGCCGGCGCTCATCACCTGCACGTCGCCCGCTTCGGTGCGGCCCTTGTTGCCTAGGCTGTCCTGGTGGGTGATCGCACCCTGGCGCACGTAGGTGATGATTTCCATCTCGTGGTGCGGGTGCGGCGGGAAGCCGGTGCCCGGGTCGATCTCGTCGTCGTTCCAGACGCGCAGGTTGCCCCAGCTCATGCGCTCGGGGTCGTAGTACTCGGCGAAGGAGAAGTGGTGCTTGGCGTTGAGCCAGCCGTGGTGAGCGCCGCCGAGCTGGTCGAAGGGTCTGCGTTCGATCATGGGATCAGTCCTCTTGGGGCGCAAGGCCGACGGAGTGGCCGGCCTGCGCGGTTCATGGAGGCTATGTTGATCCCGATCAAGTCGATAAAAAAGCGCAAATATCCGAGCTTTGGTATCGAATAATATGATCTATTCGGAGCGACCCTGCTCGGGGTTGAGGAACTTGCTGAGGAATTGCCGGGTGCGTTCCTCGCGGGGATGGGCGAACAGCGTCTTGGCGTCGCCCTGTTCGACGATCACCCCCTTGTCGATGAAGATCGCCCGGTTGGCGACGTCGCGGGCGAAGCTCATCTCGTGGGTGACGATGACCATGGTGCGCTTTTCCTGGGCCAGGCCGCGGATGGTCGCCAGCACTTCGCCCACCAGTTCCGGGTCCAGCGCCGAGGTGGGTTCGTCGAAGAGGATCACGTCCGGCTGCATGGCCAGGGCCCGGGCGATGGCCACGCGTTGCTGCTGGCCACCGGAGAGGCGCTTGGGATAGGCATCCTCCTTGCCGGCCAGGCCGACCTTGGCCAGCAGCTGGCGGGCGCGCTGCACGGCGCTCTCGCGGGGCTCCTTCTTGACGATCACGGGGCCTTCGATGACGTTCTCCAGCGCGGTGCGGTGGGGGAACAGGTTGAAGTTCTGGAACACGAAGCCGACGTGCTGGCGCAGCTTGCGGATCAGCCCCTGCTGCGGCTTGAGCGGGCGCGAGGCGTCGATCTCGATGTCGCCGACACGGATGGTCCCGCCGTTGGGGATCTCCAGCAGGTTGAGGCAGCGCAGCAGGGTGGTCTTGCCCGAGCCGCTGGGGCCGATGATCGCCACCACCTCGCCGGCCGCGACCGAGAGGTCGATGCCCTTGAGCACCTCCTGGCCGCGGAACCGCTTGGTGAGCTTGCGTACCTCGATCATGCCTCGTGCTCCTGGTCATGGCGGTTGACCCGCGCTTCCAGGCGGTTCTGCAGGTGCGCCAGGACGCTGGCGAGCACCCAGTAGATGAGCGCCGCGGTGAGGTACATGGTGAACACCTCGAAGGTCCGCGCGGTGATCAGCTGTGCCTGGCGGAACAGCTCCGGCACCTGGATGGTGGCAGCCAGGGCGGTGTCCTTGACCAGCGAGATGAAGCTGTTGCCCAGCGGCGGCAGGGCGGTGCGCGCGGCCTGCGGCAGCACCACCCGGCGCAGCGTCTGGGCGCGGGTCATGCCGATGCTGGAGGCCGCCTCCCACTGGCCGCGGTCGATGGAGCCGATGGCCGCGCGGAGGATCTCGCAGACGTAGGCGGCCATGTTCAGCGAGAAGCCGATCAGCGCCGCCGGCAGCGGGTCCAGCTCCAGGCCCAGCTGCGGCAGGCCGTAGTAGATCATGAACAACTGCACCAGCAGCGGCGTGCCGCGGAAGAAGGACACGTAGATGCGCGCGAGCCAGCTGAACACTGCGTGGCCGTACAGGCGCGCCAGGGCGAGGAGAAACCCCAGCAGCAGCCCGAAGAACATGCCGCCTACGCTGAGGACTACCGTGAAGACCGCGCCCTTGAGCAGGAAGGGCGCGGAATCCAGCGCAAGCTGCAGGCTTTCGTCGATCATTGGGTCACGTCAGCCTGGAACCACTTCTCCGAGAGTTGCTTCAGCGAACCGTCGGCCTTGAACTTCTCGATGGCCTTGTTCAGCGCGCCGAGCAGCTCGGGGTTGCCCTTGCGCAGGGCGATGCCGGCTTCCTGGCGGGCGAAGGGCGCGCCGGTCAGGGCCATGGCGCCCTTGGTCTTGTTGACCATGTCGAAGGCTGCCAGGCGGTCCACCAGGATCACGTCGATGCGCCCGCTGCGCAGGTCCTGGAACTTGGTCGGGTCGTCCTCGTAGGTGCGCACGTCGGCCTGCGGCACGTTCTGCTTCAGCCACTGCTCGTAGTTGGTGCCCAGGCCCACGCCGACCTTCACCCCGGCGAGCTTCTCGGGCTTGTCGTATTTGCTTTCGTCGCCCTTGCGCACCAAGGCCTGGATGCCCGAGACGGTGTAGGGCTCGGAGAAGTCGTACTTCTTCTTGCGCTCCTCGGAGATGGTCACCTGGTTGATCACCACGTCCAGGCGCTTGGATTCGAGGGCGGCGAGGATGCCATCCCACTTGGTCGGCTGGAACTTGGCCTTCACCCCCAGCTCCTTGGCCAGCAGCTCGGCGAAGTCCACCTCGAAGCCGGACAGCTTGCCGCTCTCGTCGACGAAGCTGAAGGGCGGGTAGGTGCCTTCCAGGCCGACCTTGATCGCGCCGTTGGCCTGGATCTGTTTGAGCAGGTCCTCGTCGGCCGAGGCCTGCTGGCCGAGGAAGCTGACGCCGAGGGCCAGGGTCAGGCCGGCGAAGATGAAACCGCGTCGCAGGATGGAGAAGTTCATGGTTGCCCTCGTTCTTGGTGTTTCAAGCAGGTTAGTAGGCCGCGGGACTATAGGGGGTCAATGGTTATGCAATAAAATAATAAAATTTCTTATTCATATAACCCGTGTGAATTCACAGGAACGCCGGGTAGGCGAACAGCGCCGGGGCGCCGCCGGTATGCAGGAACAGCAGCGGGCCGTCGGCGAAGCGGCCCTTGGCCACGCCGTCGAGCAGGCCGGCCATGGCCTTGCCGGTGTAGACGGGGTCGAGCAGCAGGCCCTCGGTCGCGGCGAGCAGGCGCAGCGCGTCCAGGGTGCCGGCGTTGGGCTCGCCATAGCGCGGGCCGAAGTAGGCGTCCCACAGGTGCACGGCGCAATGCGCCGCCAGCGGCCGCCCGAGCAGGTCCGCGGTGCGTTGCGCCAGGCCTTCCACCTTGGGCCGCTGGGCGGCGTCGGGGCGCGAGACGGTGACGCCGATCACCGGGGTTTCCGGCAGTGCCTCGGCCAGCGCCAGGGCCATCCCGGCGTGGGTGCCGGCGCTGCCGGAGGCGAGCACCACGGCGGCGAAGTGGCGGCCGCTGGCGCGCACCTGCTCGGCCAGTTCCAGGCCGGCGCGCACATAGCCCAGGGCGCCGAGGGCATTGGAACCGCCGATGGGCACCAGGTAGGGCTTGCGCCCCTGGGCGCGCAGGCGCTCGCAGGCCTGCTCCAGCAGGGCGTCGGCGTCGTCGAGGTTGGCGACCGCTTCCACCTGGGCGCCGAACAGGTCGAGCAGCAGGCGGTTGCCGTTGCCCAGGTAATTGGCGTCGGCGGTGCCGATGGGGTTTTCCAGCAGGGCCAGGCAGCCCAGGCCCAGGCGCGCGGCCAGCGCCGTGGTCTGGCGCACGTGGTTGGACTGGATGGCGCCGGCGGTGACCAGCACGTCGGCGCCGGCGGCCAGCGCATCGGCGGCTAGGAACTCCAGCTTGCGCACCTTGTTGCCGCCCATGGCCAGCGGGGTGAGGTCGTCGCGCTTGACGAAGATCTCCCGGCCCAGCCGCGCCGACAGCCGCTCCAGCTTGTCCAGTGGAGTGGGGGCGCCGACCAGGTCGAGGCGGGGGAAGCGGGCGAGGGATTCGCGCAGGGAGCTCATCGGGGACCTCGGCGGTACTTGAACGGTTCGCCAAGATAGAACGCTGCGGGGCCGCGCGGCAAATCGCGGACGGGGCTTTTCTTTGCGCCGAGTCTCGACGAGAATTTCACCCCGACTGTTATAAGGTTACATTTTGTTTCCCTGCGCGCCGATGTACCGGCTGGCCCCATGGCCGCCTCTGGAGTTGTGATGCGAGTCGACCTGGACACCGCGGGTGAGGACCTGCAGGCGCTGCCGCGCTTCCAGCAGGCCGCGGTGCATGCCCGGCGCCTGTTCGCCCTGGCCCTGGGCTGCGCCGTGCTGGCTGGGCTGCTGTTCCTCCTGGCGATCCTCATCGGCCTGTTCGCTGCCCGTTCGCCCTGGCTGCCATTGCTGTGCAACAACGCCGCGGCCTTGCTGCTGCTGGCCGCGGCGGCGCAGTCGGCCTGGCGTGTGGACGCCTGGCGGGCGCGGGCGCTGGGGCAGGAGCCGGGGCTGCGCTGGTTCGGCGGGCGCGAGGCGGCGCAGGAGGCGCTGCCGCCCGAGGCGCTGAGCGCCTATGACCGCTTCCTCGACAGCATCGGCCGTGGCATCCGCGGGTTGTTGCTGCGCGTCGGTCCCGGCGCGCTCTGGCTGGCGGGGCTCGCCGTCGCCGCGCTGCTGGTGGTCCGCGCTGGCTGGAGCCTGGCGCTGCCGGGGGCCGACCTCGGCCAGGCGGCCTATGTCGGCGCCGGCCTGCTGTTGCTGGGCGCCTTCGGCCTGTTGGTGCTGGAGCGCCACCTTGCTGCCAGCACCGCGGCCCAGTGGCCGGAGGCCGCCGCCCTGGCGCCGCTGCTGCGGCTGGTCATCGCCGTGCAGCTGCTGTCGCTGCCCGGCCTGCTGTTCGCCAGCGCCGACAATCTCTGGCCGGTGCGCCTGCTGGTATTGCTCGGCCTGCTGCCCGCCGCGGTGGCCGTGGAGCTGCTGGCGCGCGCGGTGTTTTCCGCCTTCCTGCCGCAGCGCGGGCGCGAGGAGCCGCGTCTGGTCGCCCGTAGCCTGGTGGCCGGGCAACTGCGCTGGCCGCCGCGGCCGCTGCAGTTCCTGCAGGACGAATTGCAGCAGCGCTTCGGCATCGACCTGCGCCAGGTCTGGGCGTTCGCCTTCATGCGCCGCGCCTTCCTGCCGGTGGCCGCGCTGGTGGCGCTGGTGGGCTGGCTGCTCAGCGGCATCCACGAGGTGCCCCTGGACGGCCGCGGCGTCTACGAGCGCTTCGGCAAGCCCGAGGCGGTGCTGCAGCCGGGCCTGCATTCCGGGTTGCCCTGGCCGTTCGGGCGGGTGATCGCGGTGGAGAACGGTGTCATCCACGAGCTGGCCACCTCCGGCGATTCCGCCGTCGCCGACCCGCCGGGCCCGGCCGAGGGCCCCGCGCCGGACAGCGCCAACCGCTTGTGGGACGCTTCCCACCGCAGCGAGAAATCCCAGGTGATCGCCAGCGCCGCCGACGGCAAGCAGAGCTTCCAGGTGGTCAACATGGACGTGCGCTTCGTCTACCGCATCGGCCTGAGCGATGCCGCGGCCCTGGCCGCCACCTACAACAGCGCCGACGTACCGGCGCTGATCCGCAGCACGGCCAGCCGCGTGCTGGTCCACGACTTCGCCTCGCGCACCCTGGACAGCGTCCTCGGCGGCCAGCGCGAGGCCCTGGCGCAGGACATCGGCAAGGCCGTGCAGGCCGACCTCGACGACCTGCACAGCGGCGTGGAAATCCTCGCCACCGTGGTCGAGGCCATCCACCCGCCGGCCGGTGCGGCGAATGCCTACCACGGCGTGCAGGCGGCACAGATCACCGCCCAGGCATTGATCTCCCGCGAGCGCGGCAAGGCCGCCGAACAGAGCAACGAGGCCCGCCTGGCCGCCAGCCAGGCGGTGGACAAGGCCAACGCCGACGCCCGCGAGACGCTGGCCGCGGCCCGGGCCGCCGACCTGCGCTTCGGCGCCGAGCGCAAGGCCTGGCAGGACGCCGGTCAGTCGTTCCTGCTGGAACAGTATTTCGCCCGCCTGGGCCAGGGCCTGGGCAGTGCCAGCGCTCTGGTCATCGACCACCGACTGGGCGCCGGCGATGCGCCGACCCTCGACCTGCGCGGCTTCCTCGCCGCGCCCTTCGACCCGGCGCGCAAGCCGGCCAAACAGGAGCTCGCCCCTTGAGTTCGTCGCACAGCCACGACCACGCGCACCACGACCACGAGCACGGCCACCCTCATCACGACCATGAGCACGCCGGCGGCGGACCCATGCCCTGGCGGCGCATGGCCCTGGCCGCGCTGCTGGTGCTGTTCGCCGCCGCCAGCGCCTGCCTGGTGCAGGTGCGCTCCGGCGAGGCGACCGTGGTCACCCGCTTCGGCAACCCGGTGCGGGTGCTGCTGCAGCCGGGCCTGGCCTGGCGCCTGCCGGTGCCCTTCGAGGCGGCCATCCCGGTGGACCTGCGCCTGCGCACCACCTCCAGCGGCCTGCAGGACGTCGGCACCCGCGACGGCCTGCGCATCATCGTCCAGGCCTACGTGGCCTGGCAGGTGCAGCCCGATTCGGACGACGTGCAGCGCTTCATGCGCGCCGTGCAGAACCAGCCGGACGAGGCGGCGCGGCAGATCCGCACCTTCGTCGGCTCGGCCCTGGAAACCACCGCCAGCGGCTTCGACCTGGCCGACCTGGTGAACACCGACGGCGGCAAGGTGCGCATCGCCGACTTCGAGCAGCGCCTGCGCGGGCAGATCGACAAGACCCTGCGCGACACCTACGGCGTGCGCGTGCTGCAGGTGGGCATCGAGCGCCTGACGCTGCCCTCGGTGACCCTCGGCGCCACCGTCGACCGCATGCGCGCCGAACGCGAGACCATCGCCACCGAGCGCACCGCCGAGGGCAAGCGCAAGGCCGCCGAGATCCGCTCCGCCGCCGAGCGCGACGCGCGCATCCTGCAGGCCGACGCCACGGTCAAGGCCGCCGACATCGAGGCGCAGTCCCGCGTCGAGGCGGCGCAGATCTACGCCAAGGCCTACGCCGGCTCGCCCGAGCTGTACAACCTGCTGCGCTCGCTGGACACCCTGGGCACCATCGTCAACTCCGGCACCCGCCTGGTCCTGCGCACCGACGCCGCGCCTTTCCGCGTGCTGGTGGACGGCCCGCCGCAACTGCCGGCGCCGAAGCCGGGTGCGCAGCATGACTGAGCGCGGGGAGGGCGGCAGCCCCTGGCTGCAGGCCGGGCGCCTGGCGTTCGTCGCACTCTATGGCGTGACGCTGCTGGCGGCGCTCGGCTGGGCGCTGTCCAACGTCCGCGAGGTCGGCCCGGACAGCCGCGCCGTGGTGCTGCGCATGGGCGCCCTGCAGCGCATCGCCAACCCCGGCCTGCTGCTGGCCTGGCCGCGGCCCTTCGAGCAGGTGGTGCTGCTGCCGGCCGCCGAGCGGGTCATCGAGCGCCGGGTGGAAACCCTGCTGCGCTCGGCCCAGGCGCAGAAGGCCGACCTCGACGTCAGCCTGGTCAACGACGCCACGGCCGGCTCCGGCTACCTGCTGACCGGCGACGCCGGCGTCGTGCAGCTGGACGTGCGGATGTTCTACAAGGTGGTCGACCCCTACGCCTACGTGCTCCAGGGCGAGCACGTGCTGCCGGCGCTGGACCGCCTGGTGGCGCGCAATGCTGTGGCCGTGTGCGCGGCCCGCGACCTGGACACCATCCTGGTCGCCCGCCCCGAACTGGTCGGCAGCGACAGCGCCGTGGCCGAGCGCCGCGAGCGCCTGCGCGGCGACCTGCAGCAGGGCGTCAACCAGAGCCTGGCGGCACTGGCTGCCGCCGGCAGCGGGCTGGGCATCGAGATCGAGCGGGTGGACGTGCAGTCCTCGCTGCCGCGCGAGGCGGTGAGCGCCTTCAACGCCGTGCTCACCGCCAGCCAACTGGCCGAGCAGAACGTCGCCAGCGCGCAGAACGACGCCGCGCGGCAGACCCAGGCCGCCACCCAGGCCGCCGACCGCACCCAGCAGGTGGCCCGCGCCCAGGCCGGCGAGCGCCTGGCCAAGGCCCATGCCGACACCGCCACCATCGCCAGCCTGGCCGCCAGCCAGGACCCGGGCCTGCTGTTGCGGCTGTACCGCGAGCGGGTGCCGGGCATACTCGCCAAGGCCGGTTCGGTGACCACGGTCGATCCGCGCGACGCCGGCCGCCTGATCCTCCAGGGGCCGCAGCCGTGAAGCAATGGGCGGACAGATGTCACACGGACGCGCTAGGCTCGCCGAGGGCCACGGGCCCGACACCCACATTCCGAGAAAACACCTAGGGCGGGACACTCCATGAACGCTGTCGCTTACCGGCACTCCTCCACTCCGTCGCGGGGCAACCGCTGGCGCCCCCTGGGCGCACTGCTGCTGGCCCTGGGCATGCTGCTCGGCGCCGGCAGCGCCGAGGCCGGCCGCGAGCTGCCCTCGGGCATGCTGGTGGGCGTGGTGGACAGCGCCAGCTTCCCGGTCATCACCCTCAAGCGGCCCAAGCCCAACCTGCTCAAGCAGGTGGTCAGCCTGGGGCTGTACGAAAAGACCGTGAGCTACCCGGTGGCCGTCTCGGTGCGGATACGCACCGAGAACAACCTGTTCATCGTCAACGGCCTGATGCCGCAGCTGAAGGACAAGTTCGTCGCGCTGAAGACTGGCCAGAGCGGCCAGATCAACCAGATCTGGGTGCTGACCGAAGCCGAGGCCGAGGAATACGTGAAGCGCCCGGACACGCGCTTCCCACCCCGGGCGACCATCCTCAAGGATGACGACACCGCGTCGACCCAATGACCTGAGCCATCGATGAGCGCACACCACCACCACGGCCATCACCATGGCCACAGCCATGGCCATCTCACCGGGGCCATGCTCAGCCGCGACGAGCAGCGCGCCGCCGCCCGCCAGCTGAGCCTGGCCATGCTCGCTCTCGGCCTGCTGCTGCTCGGCCTGCTCTGGCGCTGGCTGGCGCCGCAGCAGGAGGGCGTGGCGCAGCTGCTGCTGGGCGTCGCCTCGCTGCTGGTGGCGGTGCCGGTGCTGCGCTCGGCCGCCGCCAGCCTGCGCCACCCCAGCCTGCACGGCATCACCGACCAGTTGATCGCCTTGGCCATGCTCGGCGCCTGGGCCACCGGCGACCTGCTGACCGCCGCGCTGCTGCCGATCATCATGATCTTCGGCCACGTGCTGGAAGAGCGCAGCGTGATCGGTTCCCAGGAGGCCATCGAGGCCCTTGGCCGCCTGACCCGCAGCCAGGCCCGGCGGATCCGCGCCGACGGCGCCGTGGAGGAAGTGGACAACGCCCAGCTGCGCGCCGGCGACCAGGTGGAAGTGCGCGCCGGCGACCGCGTACCGGCCGACGGCCGGGTGCTGGACGGCCAGGCCAGCCTGGACACCGCGCCCATCACCGGCGAGTCGGTGCCGCTGGAGGCCGGCGCGGGGATGGAGGTCTACGGCGGCGCCATCAACCTCGACGGCCTGCTGCGCATCGAGGTGACGCGTACCGGCGAGGAATCCACCCTGGGCAAGGTGATCGCCCTGATGCAGCGCGCCGAACGCGCCAAGCCGCCGATCACCCGCCTGCTGGAGCGCTACGCCGGGCGCTACATGGTGCTGGTGCTGCTGATCGCCGCGGTCACCTGGTTCGTCACCAACGACCCCCAGGCCATGCTCGCCGTGCTGGTGGCCGCCTGCCCCTGCGCCCTGGTGCTGTCGGCGCCGGCCACGGCCATCGCCGGCATCGCCGTGGCGGCGCGCCACGGCATCCTGATCCGCAGCTCGGCCTTCCTCGAGGAACTGGCCGACCTGACCTCGCTGGTGGTCGACAAGACCGGCACCCTGACCCACGGCAGCCTGCGCCTGCAGGCCCTGCGCGGCGAGCCGGGGGAAGATTCGGCGGCCCTGCGCCAGCTGGCCGCCAGCCTCGGCGCGGCCAGCAGCCACCCGGTCAGCCGCGCCCTGGCCGCGCTGGTGCCCCACGACGCCTACCACCCGCTGGAAGACATCCGCGAACGCCAGGGCCTGGGCGTGCTCGCCCACACCCCGCAGGGCGAGGCGGCCCTGGGCCGGCCCGAACTCTTCGCCCAGCTGGGCATCGCCACGGCGCCGGTGCCCGAGCACGACGGCCCCATCGCCGGCCTGGCCCTGGGCGGGCGTTTCCGCGCCTGGCTGCTGCTGGCCGACAGCCTGCGTCCGGAAGCGCCCCGGGCCATGGCCGAGCTGCGCGAACTGGGCCTGGGCCGCCAGCTGCTGCTCACCGGCGACCGCCGCAGCGTCGCCGAGGGCGTGGCGCGCGAGGTAGGCATCGCCGAGGTCAGCGCCCAGGCGCTGCCGGAAGACAAGCTGCGCCGCGTCGGCGAGGAAATCGACAAGGGTTTCCGCCCGCTGGTGGTGGGCGACGGCATCAACGACTCGCTGGCGCTCAAGGCCGGCGTGGTCGGCGTGGCCATGGGCGCCGGCGGTGCCGACATCGCCCTGGCCTCGGCCGACGTGGTGCTGATCGGCAGCGACCTGCGCCGCCTGGGCACCTGCGTGCGGCTGAGCCGCCAGTGCCGGCGCACCCTGCAGGTCAACGTGGCGATCGGCCTGGGCTGGACCCTGGCGATAGTCGCGGCCGCCGCCTTCGGCCTGCTCGGCGCCGCCGGGGCGATGATCGCCGCCGTGCTGCACAACCTCAGCACCCTGCTGGTGCTGGGCAACGCCGGGCGCCTGCTGCGCTTCGACGAAAGCCTCGGCCAGGCGCGCCCGGCGGGGCCCGCGGGGCAACCGGTCGGCGCCTGAGCAGCAGCGGGCGTGGCGCCTATCGGGTATGATGGGCGCCGTTTCCGTATCCCTCATCCGGTCCACACCATGACTTCCTCGCAACAGCCGCCGCGCGACGACAGCGCGGACACCCCGGCCCAGGCCCCGCTGTCCCTGGCCGAACTGACCCGTGCCGCCCTTGCCGCGCAGAAGGACGCCGCCGCCGGCTACCAGCCGCGCAAGGCCCACGACAAGGACGTGCGCCGGCCGCCGGCGCCCCGCGGCTCGCGCCGCTCCATGGGCAAGCGCTGAGGGAGCAAATGGCCGCCGGGCTTGTCGAAGCAGGCCTGACATCCTCAGAATGACCGGCGTCGCACCTTTGCCGGTCGCAGACAAGGAGAGGCAATGAAAGCGATTCCCCTGTTGCTCGGCGCCAGCCTGCTGGTGCTGGGCGGCTGCAAGACCTTCGGCGGCCACTACGAGATCGACGCCGTCGACGCCAACGGGCAGAAGCTCAACAAGAAGTCCTTCCTGGCCCAGGGCAGCGGCATCTACACGGTGCGCAACGCGCTCTGCTCCAGCTATCCCAAGGCCACGGTGATCATCCGTGACATCGACGCCGACCAGGAACTGGAAGGCGAAAGCCCCTACCACTGCAAATGACCATGAAACGACTGCTGCTGATCGGCGTGGGCGCCGGCGACCCCGAGCAACTGACCATCCAGGCGGTCAAGGCGCTGAACCGCGCCGATGTCTTCTTCCTGCTCGACAAGGGCGCCAGCAAGACCAAGCTGCTCGACCTGCGCCGCGACATCTGCGAGCGATACGTCGAGCGCACCGATTACCGCGTGGTGGAAGCCGCGTTGCCGGAGCGCGAGCGCGGCGTGGCCGACTACGCCGGCAGCGTGGTGGACCTCAATGCGGCCAAGCAGGCGTTGTTCGAGCAGCTGATCGACGAGCACGTGGCCGACGGCGGGTGCGGCGCCTTCCTGGTCTGGGGCGACCCGGCGCTGTACGACAGCAGCATCCGCATCCTCGACGCCATCCTCGCCAGCGGCCGGCTGCGCTTCGACTACGAAGTCATCCCCGGCATCACCAGCGTGCAGGCCCTGGCCGCGCGCCACCGCATTCCGCTCAACCACATCGGCGGCGCGGTGCAGATCACCACCGGCCGCCGCCTGGCACGCGAGGGCATGCCCGCCGGCGTGGACGACGTGGTGGTGATGCTCGACGCCCAGGACAGCTACACCGGCCTGCGCGGCCAGGACCTGGAGATCTTCTGGGGCGCCTACGTCGGCACCCCGGACGAGCTGCTGGTCGCCGGGCGCCTGGACGAAGTCGCCGAGCGCATCCGCGAGACCCGCCTGGAGGCCCGCGAGGCCAATGGCTGGATCATGGATACCTATCTGTTGCGGCGGGTGGAGAATCAATAACGTGCGCTCGGTGTTTGCCACGGGTGGCAGTGCCACCAATGTACGCACTATCGCTTCGGATGCCTGCGCAGACTCGGACCAGATATCGCCATGAAGGCCTATGAACCACCGCTTGCCCTTTCCGCTTCACTGCTGCGATTGGTCGGTGAAATCTGCGAGCGGGTCGGCCGACTTTCGGTGGGTGGCGACTCGGCATTGACGCCTCAACTACGGCGCGGCAACCGTATCCGTACCATCCAGGCCTCTCTGGCCATCGAAAACAACACCCTCAGCGTCGAGCAGGTCACTGCCGTGCTGGAGGGGAAGCGGGTGCTGGGATTGCCCCGTGAAATCCAGGAAGTGCGCAATGCCTTTCGCGCCTATGAATACCTGCCTTCCTGGCACCCGACCTCTCAACCCGATCTATTGGCAGCCCACGCCAGCCTGATGGAAGGGCTCATCGACGACGCGGGGCATTTTCGACAGGGCGGTGTTGGCATCTACCGGGGTGACCAACTGCTACACATGGCGCCGCCGGCCAACCGTGTCCCGACGCTGGTGGGGCAGTTGCTGGAGTGGCTGGGCCATACGGACTGGCACCCGCTACTGGCGAGTTGTGTTTTTCATTACGAGTTCGAATTCATTCACCCGTTCGCCGATGGCAACGGGCGCATGGGGCGACTCTGGCAGACCTTGATACTCAGTCGCTGGAATCCGCTGTTGGCTTATTTGCCGGTGGAGACGGTCATCCATGCTCAGCAGGAGGCCTACTACGCGGCCTTGGCCGAGGCCGACCATGTTGCACAGGCGACACCCTTCGTTGACTACATGTTGCGGGCATTACTGGCAGCCATGGACGAAGTCGCGCAGACCGAACAAGTAAGCGATCATGTTACCGATCAAGTAAACGAGAGCGTGCAACAGCTGTTGCAGGCTTTCAACAAGGGAGAAGCCCTCAAGTCCTCGGAAATCATGCGTAGGTTGGGGTTGTCGCACCGGCCAACCTTCCGGAAGAACTACCTGGGGCCGGCGATGGCGTCCGGATTGCTGGAAATGACCCAACCGGATTCGCCGCGCAGTCCCCTGCAGTGTTATCGCTTGACCGATCCGGGTTGGCGCAGGCGGGTTTCCGACTAGCCGTGGCGATGGGTATCGCTTCGCTCAACCCATCCTGCGAAAGGCGCTCCGTAGGGCGTATAACCGTTCGCGGTTATACGCCGATACACCGGGGCCACAGCCAACACCGAGGTTGGCCTTGGCGCCGCCGGGGACCGAGGCCAAACGGCGGATAACGCCGTAGGCGTTATGCGCCCTACGTGCCATGGGGGGCGGTCTTTCACCGCTCGAACTTCTGCGCCTGCCCCTGCTGCAGCGTCCACCCCACCACTTCGGCCGCCAGGCGGTCGGTGGCCTGGCCGAAGGCCGTGACCACTTCCGGCACCTTTTCCCCGGCCGCCGGCTGGCGGACCTCGAAGCGGCGCGTCGCGACGATGCGCTGGGTGGCGCTGCGCACCAGGCGGGCTTCGAGGATGACCACCGCTTCCACGCCCTTGTCGCGGTATTCGCCCTGGAAGGCGCGCAGGTCGCCGCCCAGTTCCAGGTCGGCCTGCAGGCTGACCTCGTCGCTGCTCAGGGCCTGGATGCGGCCGTCGGCGCGGAAGGCGTCGAGCAGGCGGTCGCGCAGCAGCGGCGGGGCGCCGTCGGCCCAGCGGGCGCCCTTGTAGACGCTGAGCAGGTCGCCCCTGGGCTGCACGGCGATGCGGTTGCTGTCCAGCACCTGGCTGGCCCGGGGCGCCAGCACCCGCAGCGACCAGTCCACCGCCGGGGTGGCGTGCGGCGGTTGTTGCTGCGCCGGCAACAGGTAGACGTCCGGGGTCTCGGCCCTGGGCAGGATCGAGCAGGCCCCGAGCAGGGCGGCGAGGGCGCTGTAGCCGAGCAGGCGCAGGGGGGCCTTCATGGTTGGAACTCCTTGGTGCGGTTGCCGCCGAACAGGTAGTTGGTCGGGTTCTCTTCCAGGCGGCGGGTCACCCGCTGCAGGTTCTCCAGGGTGGCGCGCAGCTCGCGCACCGCCGGGCCTATCTCGCCCAGGCCGTTCAGCCCGCCGTTCACCGAGTCGTAGTTGCTGTCCAGCAGGCGGTCGATCTTCTCGCTGCTGCGCTGCAGCGCGGTGAGGGTCTGCTGGGCGCTGAGCAGGGTGTCCTTGCCCTGGCTGCCGAGCAACTGGTTGGCGTTGCCCAGCAGTTGGCTGGCATTGGCCAGGGTCAGCTTCGCCTGTTCGCTGGCCGCGGCCAGTTCCTGCACGGTGCGGCGGATGTCGCCGCGCTGCTCGGCGATCACCGCGGTGGCCTGGTCGATGTGGTCGAGGGTGCGGCTGATGCGGTCGACGTTATCCTGGGAGAACATGCGGTTGACGTTGTTGATCAGGTTGCTGACGTTGGTGGCGATGTCCTCGCCGTTGGCCAGCAGCTTGCTCAGTGGCGAGGGGATGGTCTTGATCACCGGCACCTGGCCGTCCTTGCCCACCAGCGGCGGGCTCTCCGGCGAGCCGTTGCTGAGCTGGATGATGGCGGTGCCGGTGACCCCGGTGATGGCCAGCTTGGCGCGGGTGTCCTGGCGGATCGGCGTCTGGTCGAACACGCGGATGCGCGCCAGCACCTTGCGCGGGTCCTGCGGGTCGAGGCGCAGGCTGACCACGTCGCCGACCTTGATCCCGCTGTACTGCACGGTGCCGCCCTGGGACAGGCCGGTCACCGCCTCGGTGAAGATCACGTCGTAGTAGTTGTACTGCTGGTCGCTGCTGTTCTTGGCCAGCCACAGGCCGAAGAGCAGGCCGCCGATGGCCACCAGCACGGTGAACAGGCCGATGACCACGTGGTGGGCGCGGGTTTCCATTCAGTTCTCCTCCCGCAGGCGGTCCGCCGCCTGCTGCGCGGCACGGCCGCGCGGGCCGTGGAAATAGTCCTGGACCCAGGCGTCGGGGTTGGCGGCCACCTCGTCGAGGCTGCCGACCACCAGCACGCGTTTCTGCGACAGCACCGCGACGCGGTCGCAGATGGTGTAGAGGGTGTCCAGGTCGTGGGTGACCAGGAACACGGTGAGGCCGAAGGCCTCGCGCAGGGTCAGGATCAACTGGTCGAAGGCCGCCGCGCCTATGGGGTCGAGGCCGGCGGTGGGCTCGTCGAGGAACAGGATGTCCGGGTCCAGGGCCAGGGCGCGGGCCAGGGCGGCGCGCTTGACCATGCCGCCGGACAGCTCCGAGGGGTATTTGTCGCCGGCCTCCGGCGGCAGGCCGGCCAGGGAGATCTTCACCTTGGCCAGGTACTCGGCGTCCTCGCGGGCCAGCCCGGCGTGCTCGATCAGCGGCAGGCAGACGTTCTCGCTGACGGTCAGCGAGGAGAACAGCGCGCCGTTCTGGAACAGCACGCCGAAGCGCCGCTCGATCCTCGAGCGCTGCTCCGGCGGCAGCTCCAGCAGGTTCTGCCCGAACACCTGGATCCGCCCTTCCTGGGGCCGGCGCAGGCCGATGATGGCGCGCAGCAGCACCGACTTGCCGGTGCCGGAGCCGCCGACCACGCCGAGGATCTCGCCGCGGCGCACGTCCAGGTCCAGGTGCTCGTGCACCGCGTGGTCGCCGAAGCGGTTGCACAGGTCGCGGACCTGGATGATGGCTTCGTCGCTCACCAGCCCATCTCCATGAAGAACAGCGCGGCGACGGCGTCGATGAGGATCACCGCGAAGATCGACTGGACCACCGCCGAGGTGGTGTGCTCGCCCACCGACTGCGCGCTGCCGCTGACGCGGAAGCCTTCCAGGCAGCCGATCACGGCGATCACGAAGGCGAACACCGGCGCCTTCACCAGGCCGACCAGGAAGTGCTGCACGGCGATGTCGTTCTGCAGCATGACCATGAACATGCGCGGCGAGATGTCCAGCGACAGCGCGCAGACCACGCCGCCGCCGACGATGCCCGAGAGCATGGCGAGGAAGGTCAGCAGCGGCAGCACCAGCAGCAGTGCCAGCACCCGCGGCAGCACCAGCAGTTCCATCGGGTCCAGGCCCAGGGCGCGGATGGCGTCGATCTCCTGGTTCGACTTCATCGAGCCGATCTGCGCGGTGAAGGCGCTGGCGGTGCGCCCGGCCAGCAGGATGGCGGTGAGCAGCACGCCGAACTCGCGCAGGAACGAGAAGCCCACCAGGTCGACGGTGTAGATGGCCGCGCCGAACTTGTTCAGCACGGTGGCGCCGAGGAAGGCCACCACGGCGCCGACCATGAAGGTCAGCAGGGCCACGATGGGCACGGCGTCCAGGCCGGTCTGCTCCATGTGCGCGGCCAGCGAGGTGGGCCGCCAGCGCCGTGGGTCGAGGGCGCAGCGCAGCAGGCTTTCGAGGGTCAGGCCGATGAAGCCGAGCACGCCCACCAAGTCCTTCCAGAAGGTTTCCATGGCGCAGCCGATGCGTTCCAGCAGGTCGGCCAGGGCGTTGTTCGGCGGCGGCTTCTTCTCGTGCAGGCGGCACTGGGTGATGGAACTGCCCACCGCGCGCAGCAGGTCGCGGCGCTCCCTGGGCACGTCCGCGGCGATCTCGTCCAGGCGTTGCAGGCCGCTGGCGCCGATCAGGTCGGCGAGCAGGCTGGCGCCGGCGGTATCGAGGGCGCCGAGTTGGCGGAAGTCGAAGCCCCCGGCATGGGCGCGCTGGCCGTCCAGCGCGCCGACCTGGCGCTGCAGGTCGGCGAAATGGGCGAGCGTCCAGTCGCCGCTGACTTGCAGCAGGGGCGGGGAGGCGGAGGTGTCCAGGCGCAGCTGGCCGGCTTGAGCGGTTTCGGTCATCCCACGGAGTCTAGCGGAGTTGTATGGCGGCACCATCCGTCGCCTTTCACCCTAGGAGGTTACAGGATGTTTCTTGACATTGTTAGCAAGCTATTTAATAGTTCGATCAACGATTTTGCCGGTATGTCTGCATGCCTGCCTTCCTTTCGCCATTCGTCGAGTTCTTCCGCGCCGTGCTGCGGCCGCGCCGCACGGACCTGCAGTTCGCCACCAAGTCGGTGCTGGCCGGTATTCTCGCCCTCTACCTGGCGTTCCGCTTTGAGTTGCAGCAACCGCAGTGGGCGCTGGTCACGGTGTTCGTGGTCAGCCAGCCGCTGAGCGGCATGGTGCTGGCCAAGAGCGTGTTCCGCCTGCTCGGTACTTGCATCGGGGCCATGGTCTCGGTGGCGCTGATTGCTCTGTTCGGCCAGGCGCCGCTGCCGTTCCTGCTGGCCATGGCCGCCTGGCTGGCGTTCTGCACCGCCGGCGCCTCGCTGCTGCAGAACTTCTCCTCCTACGGCTTCGTCCTCGCCGGCTACACCACGGCAATCATCGCGCTGCCTTCCAGCGCCGCGCCCATGACGGTGTTCGACCAGGCCGTGGCGCGCTGCTCGGAGATCGGCCTGGGCATTCTCTGCGCCTCGCTGGTGAGCATCGTGCTGTGGCCGCGGCGCGTGCAGCAGCAACTGGCGGAGCAGGGCAAGGGCGCCTGGGAAACCGGTCTGCAGGCGGCCGCTGCCGAACTGACCGGCGCCGACGAGCGCGGCCCGCTGATCCGCGCCATGGGCCGCATCGTGACGGTGGACGCGCAGCGCGAACACGCCTGGTTCGAGGGCGAGAGCGGCCGCCGCCGGGCCCAGGCGCTGCGGGTGCTGAACGCCGATCTGCTGGGCCTGCTGCGCGCGGCGCGCAAGGTGGCGCGGGAATGGCGGCTGCTGGACCAGGCGTCCGCCACCGCGCTGGAGCCCTGGCGGCGCGAGGTCATGGACCTGCTGGAGCAGGCCGGGTACCGCGCCTTCGAGGACTGCCGCGAGCGCCTGGGCGAAGCCGCGCAGGCCCGCGACAGCGCCCAGCAGCGCCTGTGCCTGGAATGCCTGGGGCGCACCCTGGCGATGGCCGGGCAGGCCCGGCGCAGCATGCAGGCGCTGGTCTACGGCGAGGCGCCGCGCAACGCGCCGGGGGTGATCGTCTGGCACCGCGACATCGAACGCGGGCTGCTCTACGGCCTGCGCAGTGCCCTGGCATTCCTCTGCGTGTCGGCGTTCTGGCTGGCCACGGCCTGGCCCAGCGGCCTGGGCGCGGTGTCCATCACCGGCGTGGTGCTGAGCCTGTTCGCCAGCCGCGACAACCCGGCCGGCGCCGGCCTCAACTTCCTGCGCGGCATCGTCCTGTCGGTACCCTTCGCCGGCGTCGCGGGCCTGGTGATACTGCCGCTGTGCGACGGCTTCCCGGCGCTGGCCCTGGTGCTGGGCGTGCCGTTGTTCATAGCCGCACTGTGCATGACGCGGCCCGCCATCGCCGCCATCGCCTCGTCCTTCTGCATTTTCTATGTGAAGAACATCGGGCCGAGCAACGAGATGAGCTACGACCTCGGCCACTTCCTCAACTCGGCGCTGGCCACGGTGGTCGGCGTGGCCTTCGCCGTGCTGGTGTTCAACCTGGTGCGCCTGGCGCCGGGGCAGCGCCACTACCGCCGCGTGCTGGCGGCCATCCTCGCCGACCTGGCGCGGCTCACCCGCGGCCCGCTGCCGGTGGCGGAGGTGTGGTTCGACGGCCGCAGCGCCGACCGCCTGCTGCGCCTAGCGCAGTTCTACAGGAACCTGCCGGCCGAACGCCGTGCGCGCTGGCGCGGCGGCCTGCTGGCGCTGGACCTGGGCGACGAGCTGCTGTTCCTCCGCGCGCGCCTGGCCGCGGCCCGCGGCCCCGTACGGCGGGCCCGCGACGCCTACCTGCTGCGCCTGCACGACCTGCTGCTCGCCGGTGGCCCGCGCGCCGGCCGCGAGCAGGCCCTGGATGCGGCCAGCGTGGCGCTGTTCCAGGCCCTGGAGGGCGACCACCGGCTGCCGGCCGAGGACCGCGAACTGGCCCGCGCCACCCTGGTCCAGCTGCAGTTCATCTGGCTGCGCTGGTGCCGCCAGGACCCGGCCGCGACGCCGGCGCCGGCGGCGCGACCCATCGCCGCCGCCGATTGACCGGCCACCCCGCCAGCCTCTAAGCTGCGCGCCTGCTACAGGTGCCTTCAGTCATGGCTGAAGGTGAAACAGGGAAGCCGGTGGAACCGAGCCTTTTCGGTCATTCCGGCGCTGCCCCCGCAACGGTAGGCGAGTCACGCGGTCGCAACAGCCACTGTGCCAACGGCATGGGAAGGCGCGGCCGGGGAAGTCCCAGGACCTCCACTCGCGAGCCCGGAGACCGGCCCGTAGCGACGACGACGCGCCGGAAGCCGTCGGGCGCTGCCCAGGCCGCGCTCCGATCGCCCCGCGTCATCCCGGTTTTTAGCCGCGCGGGTGAGAGCGGTGGAGCGATCAGGCAGATGAGCAATTCCCCTCCAGCCCCGGCCCCGCGCCGCCCGGCTGCGTTCCTTCGTCACTCCCGCATGCCCCATCAGCCACGGTGCCCCGGCGCCGCGAGCACGGCCGTCCGCGGCCAGGAGACAGAACGATGAGCGAGACCCCGGAAAAGGACGAGCGCCACCGCGCGCGCATGCAGCGCAAGAAGGAAGTGGTCGACGAGAAGATCGCCCAGGCCCGGGACGAACGCGGCGTGCTGCTGGTGCTCACCGGCAACGGCAAGGGCAAGAGCAGCTCGGCCTTCGGCATGCTCGCCCGCGCCCTCGGCCACGGCATGCGGGCCGGCGTGGTGCAGTTCATCAAGGGCGCCGCCAGCACCGGCGAGGAAGCCTTCTTCCGGCGCTTTCCCGAGGAAGTGCGCTACCACGTGATGGGCGAGGGCTTCACCTGGGAGACCCAGGACCGCCAGCGCGACATCGAGAAGGCGCAGCAGGCCTGGGGCATCGCCCGCGAACTGCTGGCCGACCCGGCCATCGGCCTGGTGGTGCTGGACGAGCTGAACATCGCCCTCAAGCACGGCTACCTGGAACTGGACGCGGTGCTCGCCGACATCGCCGCGCGCCCGGCGCACCAGCACGTGGTGGTCACCGGCCGCGCCGCGCAGCCGGGGATGATCGAGGCCGCCGACACCGTCACCGAGATGGGCCTGGTCAAGCATGCCTTCAAGGCCGGCATCAAGGCGCAGAAAGGGGTGGAGTTCTGATGCCGCAAGCGCGCCAGTGCCCGGCGCTGCTGATCGCAGCTCCCGCCTCGGGGCAGGGCAAGACCACCGTCACCGCCGCCCTGGCCCGCCTGCACGCGCGCCAGGGGCGCAGGGTGCGGGTGTTCAAGGTCGGCCCGGACTTCCTCGACCCCATGATCCTTGCCCGTGCCAGTGGCGCGCCCGTGCACCAGCTCGACCTGTGGATGGTCGGCGAGGCGCAGAGCCGGCGCCTGCTGTGGGAGGCGGCCGGGGAGGCCGACCTGATCCTCATCGAGGGGGTGATGGGCCTGTTCGACGGCACGCCCTCGGCCGCCGACCTGGCGCGCACCTTCAACGTCCCGGTGCTGGGCGTGATCAACGGCCAGGCCATGGCGCAGACCTTCGGCGCCCTGGCCGTGGGCCTGGCCACCTACCAGCCGGGCCTGCCGTTCTCCGGGGTGCTCGGCAACCGCGTCGGCAGCCAGCGCCACAGCGACCTGCTGCGCGACAGCCTGCCGGAGTGGATCCGCTGGTACGGCGCGCTGCCGCGCAGCGCCGAGCTGGAGCTGCCCAGCCGCCACCTGGGCCTGGTGCAGGCCGAGGAGCTGGCCGACCTGGATGCGCGCCTGGACGCCGCCGCCGATGCCCTGGCCGCCAGCAGCGCGGTGGACCTGCCGCCGCCGGTGAGCTTCGCGGCGCCGGCCGCGCGCGAGGTGCAGCCGTCCCTGGCCGGCGTGCGCATCGGCGTGGCGCGCGATTCCGCCTTTGCCTTCCTCTACCAGGCCAACCTCGACCTGCTGCGCGAACTGGGCGCCGAGCTGTGCTTCTTCTCCCCGCTCAGCGACGAATGCCTGCCGGAGGTGGATAGCCTCTACCTGCCCGGCGGCTACCCCGAGTTGCACCTGGCACAACTGGAGAACAACCGCGCCATGGCCGCTGCCATCCGCGCCCATCACGCCGCCGGCAAGCCGCTGCTGGCCGAGTGCGGCGGCATGCTCTACCTGCTCGACGGCCTGACCGACGCCAATGGCCTATGCGGCCAACTGCTCGGCCTGCTGCCCGGCCGCGCCACCCTGCAGAAGCGCCTGGCCGCCCTGGCCCTGCAGGAGGTCGAGCTGCCCGAGGGCCCGTTGCGCGGCCACACCTTCCACCACTCGCTGCTGGACACCGGCCTGGAGCCGGCCCTGCGCGGCAGCTGCCCGAACGCCAAACCGGTGGCCGAGGCGGTGTTCCGCCTGGGCCGCCTGACCGCGTCCTACATCCACTTCTACCTGCCGTCGAACCCGATGGCCGCCACCGCGATCTTCCGCCCATGACCGAGCACGCCTACAGCCCCGAGGAGCGCGCGGCCATCTACCGCGCCATCGCCGAACGCCGCGACATGCGCCACTTCAGCGGCGGCGAGGTGGCCCCGGAGCTGCTGGCGCGCCTGCTGGAGGCGGCGCACCAGGCACCCAGCGTCGGGCTGATGCAGCCCTGGCGCTTCATCCGCATCACCCGCCCCGAGCTGCGCGAGGCCATCCACGGCCTGGTGGAGCGGGAGCGGGTGAAGACCGCCGAGGCCCTGGGCGAGCGCTCCGAAGAATTCATGCGGCTGAAGGTCGAAGGCATCCGCGACTGCGCCGAACTGCTGGTGGCGGCCCTGGCGGATGGCCGCGAGGCCCACGTCTTCGGCCGCCGTACCCTGCCGCAGATGGACCTGGCCTCGCTGGCCTGCGCCATCCAGAACCTCTGGCTGGCGGCCCGCGCCGAGGGGCTGGGGCTGGGGTGGGTGTCGCTGTT
>NZ_QGSL01000107.1:702330-750310 GCF_003176655.1 Pseudomonas sp. RW407
ATCGGCGCGGGGCGCAAGACAGTTGCTCCTACGATCGTGCCCCCTGGAACTGTAGGAGCGGACTCCGTCCGCGATAGGCGGATGACGCCCGTGCCCCGTGCGCCTTCAGCGCTCGATGATCTGCCGGATCTGCGACTGCGGGATCATCTGTTCCCGGCCCTCGGCGTCCTCGAAGCGGATCATGCCGCTGGCCTTGTCCAGCTTCGGCTTGTTGTCGGTGGTGATCATCTGGCCATCGGCGGTGCTGATGATGTACTCGCTGGAGCAACCGGCGAGGGCGAGCAGGCAAGCGGCGAGCAGCAGGTGTCTTTTCATGGTGGTCCCGGGCGGTTTGGCTATGGATAGCTTGAGCATAGCTGCTGGCCCGGGGCCATGAACTTGATTCGCGTCAGTGGTCGGACGGCTCTGCGTCGAGGGGGAAAGGCGCCTGTTCCAGGCCGTTGGCATCGGCCTGCAGGGCCCAGCCCTGGCGGTCCCAGTCGCCGAGGACGATGCGCCGTGCGCGCTGGCCGTCGAGCTGCAGTTCGTGCACCGCCGGGCGATGGGTGTGGCCGTGGATCAGGGTGCGCACGCCATGCTCGCGCATGACCTTCAGCACCTCTTCCGGCGTCACGTCGACGATCTCGCTGGCCTTCATCCGCGTTTGCGCGCGGCTTTCCTTGCGCAGCTTGCGCGCCAGTTGGTGGCGTTTCGACAGCGGCAGGTTGCGCAGGATGAACAGCGAGACCGGGTTGCGCAGCCAGCGGCGCAGCTTCATGTAGCCGGCGTCCAGGGTGCACAGGCTGTCGCCGTGCATCAGCAGCACCTTCTCGCCGTTCAGGGCGATGACGCTGGGATCGCGCAGCAGGGTGCAGCCGGCCTCGCGGCAGAACGCCTTGCCGATGAGGAAGTCGCGGTTGCCGTGCATCAGGTAGATGCGCGTGCCGCCGTCGGCCACCTCGCGCAGGGCGCGGGCGATGGAGTGCTGGAACCCGTCCATGCCGTCGTCGCCGATCCAGGCCTCGAAGAAGTCGCCCAGGATGTAGAGGGCTTCGGCCTGGCTGGCGCGG
This sequence comes from Pseudomonas sp. RW407, assembly GCF_003176655.1. Classification (NCBI taxonomy): domain Bacteria; kingdom Pseudomonadati; phylum Pseudomonadota; class Gammaproteobacteria; order Pseudomonadales; family Pseudomonadaceae; genus Pseudomonas; species Pseudomonas sp. RW407. Next base: position 703,380 of record NZ_QGSL01000107.1, read on the forward strand.
CTGCGGAGGAAATGCAAGAACGCCCGGGTGATGTCCGGGCGTTCCGCTTCCAGATGCAGGTCCGAGATGAACAGGACGCTCATCGACTCACTCGACGATCTCGGCCTTCTCGATGATCACGTCTTCGCTGGGCACGTCCTGGTGACCGGCGCGCATGGTGGTGGCCACGCCCTTGATCTTGTCGACCACGTCCATGCCGTCCACGACCTGGCCGAACACGCAGTAGCCCCAGCCCTGCACGGTCGGCGCGCTGTGGTTGAGGAAGTCGTTGTCGGCGACGTTGATGAAGAACTGCGCGCTGGCCGAGTGCGGCTCCATGGTGCGGGCCATGGCGACGGTGCCGACCTTGTTGCCGACGCCGTTGTTGGCTTCGTTCTTGATCGGGGCGCGGGTGCTCTTCTGCTTCATGCCCGGCTCGAAACCGCCGCCCTGGATCATGAAGTTGTTGATCACGCGGTGGAAGATGGTGTTGTCGTAATGACCGCTCTTCACGTACTCCTTGAAGTTGGCCACGGTCTCCGGGGCCTTGTCTTCGAAGAGTTCCAGGGTGATGACGCCATGGTTGGTGTGCAGCTTGATCATGAGGGGATTCCACTCTGTCGGGAAAATCGAAGGCCTGTCAGGGGGTTGACAGCTTCGGCTATGATAAGCGCTTTGGTTTGGCCGGCCTACCCTGGCTGAACGTCAGTAACGATCAAGGACACCATGAGCAAGCCCACCGCCGATTCGAAAGAAGCCACTGTCGCCGCCAACTTCCTGCGCCCCATCGTCCAGGCAGACCTGGACAGCGGCAAGCACCAGAAGATCGTCACCCGCTTCCCGCCGGAGCCCAACGGCTACCTGCACATCGGCCACGCGAAGTCGATCTGCCTGAACTTCGGCCTGGCCCGTGACTTCGGCGGCGACTGCCACCTGCGCTTCGACGACACCAACCCGGCGAAGGAAGACCAGGAATACATCGACGCCATCGAGGCCGACGTGAAGTGGCTGGGCTTCCAGTGGGCCGGCGAGGTGCGCTATGCCTCCAACTATTTCGACCAGCTGCACGCCTGGGCGGTGGACCTGATCGAGGCCGGCAAGGCCTTCGTCTGCGACCTCAACGCCGAGGAGATGCGCCAGTACCGCGGCAGCCTGACCGAGCCGGGCAGGAACAGCCCCTACCGCGAGCGCTCGGTGGAGGAGAACCTCGACCTGTTCGCGCGCATGAAGGCCGGCGAGTTCCCCGACGGCGCCAAGTCGCTGCGGGCGAAGATCGACATGGCCTCGCCGAACATCAACCTGCGCGACCCGATCCTCTACCGCATCCGCCACGCCCATCACCACCAGACCGGCGACAAGTGGTGCATCTACCCCAGCTACGACTTCACCCACGGCCAGTCGGACGCTATCGAGGGCATCACCCACTCCATCTGCACCCTGGAGTTCGAGGACCATCGCCCGCTGTACGAGTGGTTCCTGGCCAACCTGCCGGTGCCGGCCCAGCCGCGCCAGTACGAATTCGCCCGGCTGAACCTGAACTACACCATCACCAGCAAGCGCAAGCTCAAGCAACTGGTCGACGAAGGCCATGTGAGCGGCTGGGACGACCCGCGCATGTCGACCCTCTCGGGATACCGCCGCCGCGGCTATACCCCGGCCTCGATCCGCAACTTCTGCGACATGATCGGCGTGAACCGCGCCGGCGGCGTGGTGGATATCGGCATGCTGGAATTCGCCATCCGCGAGGACCTGGACGCCAACGCCGCCCGCGCCATGTGCGTGCTCAAGCCGCTGAAGGTGGTGATCACCAACTACCCCGAGGGCAAGGTCGAGAACCTCGAGCTGTCGCGCCACCCGAAGCAGGACATGGGCGTGCGCGTGCTGCCGTTCGGCCGCGAGATCTACATCGACGCCGGTGACTTCGAGGAAGTCCCGCCGGCCGGCTACAAGCGCCTGGTCCCCGGTGGCGAGGTGCGCCTGCGCGGCAGCTACGTGATCCGCGCCGACGAAGCCGTCAAGGACGCCGCCGGCAACATCGTCGAACTGCGCTGCAGCTACGACGAGAACACCCTGGGCAAGAACCCGGAAGGCCGCAAGGTCAAGGGCGTGATCCACTGGGTGCCGGCCGCCGAGAGCGTGGAGTGCGAAGTGCGCTTGTACGACCGCCTGTTCCGCTCGGCCAACCCGGAAAAAGCGGAAGAGGGCGGCAGCTTCCTCGACAACATCAACCCGGATTCGCTGGTGGTGCTCAAGGGTTGCCGCGCCGAGCCGTCGCTGGCCAGCGCCAGCGCCGAGGAGCGCTTCCAGTTCGAGCGCGAAGGCTACTTCTGCGCCGACAGCAAGGATTCCAAGGCCGGCGCCCTGGTCTTCAACCGCACCGTGACCCTGCGCGATTCCTGGGGGCAGTAAATGGCGCTTTCCGTCTACAACACCCTGAGCAAGGTCAAGGAACCCTTCCAGCCGCTGGTGGGCAACCAGGTGCGCATGTACGTGTGCGGCATGACCGTGTACGACTTCTGCCACATCGGCCACGCCCGCGTCATGGTCGCCTTCGACGTCATCGCCCGCTGGCTGCGCCAGCGCGGCTATGAGCTGACCTACGTGCGCAACATCACCGACATCGACGACAAGATCATCCGTCGTGCCCAGGAGAACGGCGAGCCCTTCGACGCCCTGACCGAGCGCATGATCGCCGCCATGCACGAGGACGAGGCGCGCCTGTCGGTGCTGCGCCCGGACATCGAGCCGCGCGCCACCGGCCACATCGCCGGCATGCACGCGATGATCCAGACGCTGATCGACAAGGGCTTCGCCTACGCGCCGGGCAACGGCGACGTCTACTACCGCGTCGGCAAGTTCGTCGGCTACGGCAAGCTGTCGCGCAAGAAGATCGAGGACCTGCGCATCGGCGCGCGCATCGAGGTCGACGAATCCAAGGAAGACCCGCTGGACTTCGTCCTGTGGAAGGCCGCCAAGCCGGGCGAGCCGAGCTGGGCGTCGCCCTGGGGGGCCGGGCGTCCGGGCTGGCACATCGAGTGCTCGGTGATGTCCACCTGCTGCCTGGGCGAGACCTTCGACATCCACGGCGGCGGCCCGGACCTGGTGTTCCCGCACCACGAGAACGAGATCGCCCAGAGCGAGGCGGCCACCGGCAAGCCCTACGCGGCCACCTGGATGCACGCCGGCGCGGTGCGCGTGGACGGCGAGAAGATGTCCAAGTCCCTGGGCAACTTCTTCACCATCCGCGAGGTGCTGGAGAAGTACCACCCCGAGGTGGTGCGCTTCCTGCTGGTGTCCAGCCACTACCGCAGCCCGATCAACTATTCCGAGGACAACCTCAAGGAAGCCAAGGGCGCGCTGGAACGCTTCTACACCGCGCTGCGCGGCCTGCCCGAGGCCGAGGCGGCCGGCGGCGAAGCCTTCGCCGAGCGTTTCGCCGCGGCCATGGACGACGACTTCAACACCCCCGAGGCCGTCGCCGTGCTGTTCGAGATGGCCCGCGAGGTCAACCGCCTGCGCGAGGCCGACCTGCAGGGCGCGGCGGCCCTGGCGGCGAAGCTGCGCGAGCTGGCCGGCCTGCTGGGCGTACTGCAGCTTGAGCCGGATGCCTTCCTCCAGGCCGGCGCCGCCGGCAAGGTCGACGCCGCCCAGGTGGAAGCGCTGATCCAGGCCCGCCTGGAAGCCCGCGCGGCGAAGAACTGGGCCGAGTCCGACCGCATCCGCGACGAGCTGACCGCCATGGGCGTGGTCCTGGAAGACGGCAAGGGCGGCACCACCTGGCGCCTGGCCGAGTGAGCCGCCGTTGAAATGAAGGAAGGCCGCTGATGCGGCCTTTTTTCTGCCTCGCCGGCCGCGCCGAGATGCTCTTCGTAGGAGCGAGCTTGCTCGCGAACGGACTCCGCTGCGGGGCTCATTCGCGAGCAAGCTCGCTCCTACGAGAAGCCGCGCCCGCCCGCAGCGTAGGAGCGGACCTTGTCCGCGATGGCCGGGCGTTCCGGCGCGCTATCCCCTGTAGGAGCGCGCTCTGCGCGCGAATCGCAGGCAGGGCCTGCTCCTACAGGTTGCCGGGAGGCAATGGTTTCGCCATGAAAAAAGGCCGCTGATGCGGCCTTTTCTGCGTCGGGGCAGGGCTGGTTACTTGTGCAGCTCTTCCGCGGCGTACAGGGTGTTCTCCAGCAGGCAGGCGCGGGTCATGGGGCCTACGCCGCCCGGCACCGGGGTGATCCAGCTGGCGCGCTCGGCCGCCACCTCGTATTCCACGTCGCCCACCAGCCGTCCGTCGGCCTGGCGGTTGATGCCGACGTCGATGACGATGGCGCCTTCCTTGATCCACTCGCCCTTGACCAGGCCCGGCTTGCCGGCTGCCACCACCACCAGGTCGGCGCGGCGCACGTGCTCGGCCAGGTCGCGGGTGAAGCGGTGGGTGACGGTCACGGTGCAACCGGCCAGCAGCAGCTCCAGGGCCATGGGGCGGCCGACGATGTTGGAGGCGCCGACGATCACCGCGTCCATGCCGTACAGGTCGGCGCCGGTGCTCTGCAGCAGGGTCATGATGCCCTTCGGGGTGCAGGGGCGCAGCAGCGGGATGCGCTGGGCCAGGCGGCCGACGTTGAACGGGTGGAAGCCGTCCACGTCCTTGTCCGGATTGATGCGCTCCAACAACTGCGAGGCGTCCAGGTGGGCGGGCAGGGGCAACTGCACCAGGATGCCGTCGATCGCCGGGTCGGCGTTCAGGCGGTCGATCAGGGCCAGCAGTTCTTCCTGGGTGGTGCTTTCCGGCAGGTCGTAGGCCTGGGACAGGAAGCCTACTTCCTCGCAATCCTTGCGCTTGTGCGCGACGTAGACTTGGGATGCCGGATCGCTGCCGACCAGGATCACCGCCAGGCCGGGGATGCGCAGCCCTTGCTGGCGGCGCTCGGCGACGCGTTGGGCTATCTGCTGGCGGAGGCTGGCGGCGATCGCTTTGCCGTCGATCAGTTTTGCGGTCATGTCGGAGGAGCAACCATAGAGACGGGGAAAAAAGGACGCGCATTTTCGCACGCCGCCCACATAAGGCAAAGGCGGGTGTCCGCTGATTTGCCGTAACTCCTTTATCTCTTTGAAATTTTTTTGAAAAAACCGTTGACGAGGGTAGGGCTCGTCGCTAACATGCGCCCCGCTTGCCGAGCACAGCCTGAAGCAAGAACAGCAGGCGGTGCAAACCGGTTCAGTGGTTTCCGCTGATCTGCTTAGCAAGGGTTGCAGCCACTAAAGCGCCCGTAGCTCAGCTGGATAGAGCATCCGCCTTCTAAGCGGATGGTCGCAGGTTCGAGTCCTGCCGGGTGCGCCATTATGGCGTGCGGTAAAGCGTGTAATATGGTGGGCGTAGCTCAGTTGGTAGAGCACAGGATTGTGGCTCCTGGTGTCGTGGGTTCGATTCCCATCGTCCACCCCATATTCCGAAGCGCCAGGCCTAGAGCCTGGCGTTTTCGTTTCTGCGGTTCCCTGCGGACGTGGTGAAATTGGTAGACACGCCGGATTTAGGTTCCGGTGGCGCAAGCTGTGAGAGTTCGAGTCTCTCCGTCCGCACCATTCTTTTCCAGAAGCTCTCGCAGCCCGAGTATTTCCGCCGCTTTCAGCCTGGGTGACTTCTGCATTTCTTGTGACTAGAATGCTTGCCCTTGATTCTGGGAGCCGGAAGGACCGGCTTACGTCTGTGCCACGAGGAATATCCATGCAAGTTTCCGTTGAAAGCACCTCCGCTCTTGAGCGCCGCATGACCGTTGGCGTGCCGGCCGAGCGCATCGAGACCGAAGTCAACAAGCGTCTGCAGCAGACCGCTCGTCGCGCCAAGGTTCCCGGCTTCCGTCCCGGCAAGGTGCCGATGAGCGTGATCCGCCAGCGCTACGAAGCCGCCGCTCGTCAGGAAGCCCTCGGTGACCTGATCCAGGAAACCTTCTACGAAGCCGTGGTCGAGCAGAAGCTGAACCCGGTCGGCGCCCCGTCGGTGGAGCCGAAGGTATTCGAGAAGGAGAAGGGCCTGGAATACGTGGCCACCTTCGAAGTCTTCCCGGAATTCCAGGTCGCCGGCTTCGACGGCATCGAGGTCGAGCGCCTGCAGGCCGACGTGGCCGACGCCGACGTCGACAACATGCTGGAAATCCTGCGCAAGCAGAACACCCGCTTCGAGGCCGTCGAGCGCGCCGCGCAGAACGACGACCAGCTGAACATCGACTTCGTCGGCAAGATCGACGGCGAAGCCTTCGCCGGCGGTTCGGCCAAGGGCACCCTGCTGGTGCTGGGCTCCGGCCGCATGATCCCGGGCTTCGAAGAAGGCCTGGTCGGCGCCAAGGCCGGTGAAGAGCGCGTGCTCACCCTGAACTTCCCCGAGGACTACCAGAACCTCGACCTGGCCGGCAAGGCCGCCGAGTTCAGCGTCACCGTGAACAGCGTCAGCGAGCCCAAGCTGCCGGAACTGACCGAAGAGTTCTTCGCCCTGTTCGGCATCAAGGAAAGCACCCTGGAAGGCTTCCGCGCCGAAGTCCGCAAGAACATGGAGCGCGAGCTGCGCCAGGCCATCAAGTCCAAGGTGAAGAACCAGGTGATGGAAGGTCTGGTGACCGCCAACCCGATCGACGTGCCCAAGGCCCTGATCGGCAACGAAGTGAACCGTCTGCGCGTGCAGGCCGTCCAGCAGTTCGGCGGCAACATCAAGCCCGAGCAACTGCCGGCCGAGCTGTTCGAAGAGCAGGCCAAGCGCCGCGTGGTCCTGGGCCTGATCGTCGCCGAGCTGGTCAAGCAGCACGAGCTGAAGGCCGACGAAGCCCGCGTTCGCGAGATGATCGAAGAGATGGCTTCGGCCTACCAGGAGCCCGAGCAAGTGGTCGCCTGGTACTACAAGAACGACCAGCAGCTGAACGAAGTGCGCTCGGTTGTACTGGAAGAACAAGTTGTAGATACTGTCCTGCAGAAGGCCAAAGTGACCGATAAGCAGGTATCCTACGAAGACGCGGTCAAGCCTGCTGAAGCTCCTGTAGCGGCCTGATCCAACCCTTCGTTCGATCGTCATAAGCCAGCCCTCGGGCTGGCTTATGTCTTTGAGACATATCTATTTCATTAGGGAGTGATCGTCGGACATGCCGAATACCTTCATGCCGCAAGTTCCGAACATCCAGGCCGCCGGTGGCCTGGTGCCGATGGTGGTGGAGCAGTCCGCCCGCGGTGAGCGTTCCTACGACATCTATTCGCGCCTGCTGAAGGAGCGGATCATCTTCCTGGTCGGCCAGGTCGAGGACTACATGGCCAACCTGGTGGTGGCCCAGCTGCTGTTCCTCGAAGCCGAGAACCCGGACAAGGACATCCACCTGTACATCAACTCGCCGGGCGGTTCGGTGACTGCCGGCATGTCCATCTACGACACCATGCAGTTCATCAAGCCGGACGTGTCGACCATCTGCGTCGGCCAGGCCTGCAGCATGGGCGCGCTGCTCCTCGCGGGCGGCGCCGCCGGCAAGCGCTACTGCCTGCCGCACTCGCGGATGATGATCCACCAGCCGCTGGGCGGCTTCCAGGGCCAGGCCTCGGACATCGAGATCCACGCCAAGGAAATCCTCTTCATCAAGGAGCGCCTGAACCAGGTGCTGGCGCACCACACCGGCCAGCCGCTGGACGTGATCGCCCGCGACACCGACCGCGACCGCTTCATGAGCGGCGAGGAAGCGGTGCAGTATGGTCTGATCGATCAGGTTTACACTCAGCGCCCCTCGGCCGCCTGAGTCTTTCCGCTCGAACACGGCCGGGCGACCGGCCGTTTCGCGGGCTTGAAAATGCCCGCATTTGCCTTCATCTTGTGTTTCAAGCCTATCCGACTGGAACGATCTAATGACTGACACCCGCAACGGCGAGGACAACGGCAAGCTGCTGTATTGCTCCTTCTGCGGCAAGAGCCAGCACGAAGTGCGCAAGTTGATTGCCGGCCCCTCGGTCTTTATCTGCGACGAGTGCGTCGACCTGTGCAACGACATCATCCGCGAGGAGGTGCAGGAAGCACAGGCGGAGAGTAGCGCGCACAAGCTTCCGGCGCCGAAAGAGATCCGTTCCATCCTCGATCAGTACGTGATCGGCCAGGAACGTGCGAAGAAAACCCTGGCGGTAGCGGTCTACAACCACTACAAGCGCCTGAATCAGCGCGACCGCAAGGACGACGTCGAGCTGGGCAAGAGCAACATCCTGCTGATCGGGCCGACCGGCTCGGGCAAGACCCTGCTCGCCGAGACCCTCGCGCGCCTGCTGAACGTGCCTTTCACCATCGCCGACGCCACCACCCTGACCGAAGCCGGTTACGTGGGCGAGGACGTCGAGAACATCATCCAGAAGCTGCTGCAGAAGTGCGACTACGACGTAGAGAAGGCCCAGATGGGCATCGTCTACATCGACGAGATCGACAAGATCTCGCGCAAGTCGGACAACCCGTCCATCACCCGTGACGTGTCCGGCGAAGGCGTGCAGCAGGCCCTGCTGAAGCTGATCGAAGGCACCGTCGCCTCGGTTCCGCCCCAGGGTGGCCGCAAGCACCCGCAGCAGGAGTTCCTGCAGGTCGATACCCGCAACATCCTGTTCATCTGCGGTGGCGCGTTCGCCGGCCTGGAAAAGGTCATCCAGAACCGCTCCACCAAGGGCGGCATCGGCTTCAGTGCCGAGGTTCGCAGCCAGGACATGGGCAAGAAGGTCGGCGAGGCGCTGCGCGAGGTGGAGCCGGAAGACCTGGTCAAGTTCGGCCTGATCCCGGAATTCGTCGGCCGCCTGCCGATCATCGCCACCCTCGACGAACTCGACGAGGCGGCGCTGATGCAGATCCTCACCGAGCCGAAGAACGCCCTCACCAAGCAGTACGCCCGCTTGTTCGAGATGGAAGGCGTGGACCTGGAGTTCCGCCCGGACGCCCTCAAGGCCGTGGCTCGCAGGGCCCTGGAGCGCAAGACCGGCGCCCGTGGCCTGCGCTCGATCCTCGAAGGCATCCTGCTCGACACCATGTACGAAATCCCCTCGCAGACCGAGGTCAGCAAGGTGGTCATCGACGAGAGCGTCATCGACGGCTCGTCCCAGCCCCTGCTGATCTACGAGAACAGCGAGCAGCCTGCCAAGGCTGCGCCTGAGGCATAAAAGAAAAGGGGGCCTTCGGGCCCCCTTTTTCCTTCCCGTCTACCGCGCTTGTTTTTTCCCTGGCCTAACCCCATCTTAGGCCCAAGGGTCTAACCCCATCTTTTTTGGCCAAGTGCCGCTGTAGAGCCGAATATCATGAAAACACTCGTCGAGTTGCCCCTGCTTCCCCTGCGTGACGTAGTGGTCTATCCGCACATGGTCATTCCCCTGTTCGTGGGGCGCGAGAAATCCATCGAGGCCCTGGAGGCCGCGATGACCAGCGACAAGCAGATCCTCCTGCTGGCGCAGAAGAACCCCGCCGACGACGACCCGGGCGAAGACGGCCTGTACCGCATGGGCACCGTGGCCACCGTGCTGCAGCTGCTGAAGCTGCCCGACGGCACCGTGAAGGTCCTGGTGGAGGGCGAGCAGCGTGGCCATGTCGAGCGTTTCATCGACGAGGACGCCCATTGCCGCGCCGAAGTGTCGATCATCGACGAGGCGCCGGTCGGCGAGCGCGAGTCCGAGGTCTTCATCCGCAGCCTGCTGAGCCAGTTCGAGCAGTACGTGCAACTGGGCAAGAAGGTCCCGGCCGAAGTGCTGTCGTCGCTGAACAGCATCGACGAGCCGGGCCGCCTGGTCGACACCATGGCCGCGCACATGGCCCTGAAGATCGAGCAGAAGCAGGAAATCCTCGAGATCACCGAGCTGGCCGCCCGCGTCGAGCACGTGCTGGCCATGCTGGATGCCGAGATCGACCTGCTGCAGGTCGAGAAGCGCATCCGCGGCCGCGTGAAGAAGCAGATGGAGCGCAGCCAGCGCGAGTACTACCTGAACGAGCAGATGAAGGCCATCCAGAAGGAACTGGGTGACATCGACGAGGGCCACAACGAGGTCGAGGAACTGAAGAAGCGCATCGACGCCGCCGGCCTGACCAAGGAGGCGCTGGCCAAGGCCAACGCCGAGCTGAACAAGCTCAAGCAGATGTCGCCGATGTCCGCCGAGGCCACTGTGGTGCGCTCGTACATCGACTGGCTGGTGAACGTGCCGTGGAAGGCCGAGAGCAAGGTGCGCCACGACCTGGCCAAGGCCGAGGACATCCTCGATGCCGACCACTACGGGCTGGACGAGGTCAAGGAGCGCATCCTCGAGTACCTCGCCGTGCAGAAGCGCGTGAAGAAGGTCAAGGGCCCGGTGCTCTGCCTGGTCGGCCCACCCGGCGTGGGCAAGACCTCGCTGGCCGAGTCCATCGCCCGCGCCACCAACCGCAAGTTCGTGCGCATGGCCCTGGGTGGCGTGCGTGACGAGGCCGAGATCCGCGGCCACCGCCGCACCTACATCGGCTCCATGCCCGGCCGCCTGATCCAGAAGATGACCAAGGTGGGCGTGCGCAACCCGCTGTTCCTGCTCGACGAGATCGACAAGATGGGCAGCGACATGCGCGGCGACCCGGCCTCGGCCCTGCTGGAAGTGCTGGACCCGGAGCAGAACCACAATTTCAACGACCACTACCTGGAAGTGGACTACGACCTTTCGGACGTGATGTTCCTTTGCACGGCCAACTCCATGAACATCCCGGCCCCGCTGCTGGACCGCATGGAAGTCATCCGCCTGCCGGGCTACACCGAGGACGAGAAGGTCAACATCGCCTCGAAATATCTTGTGTCGAAGCAGACTGCGGCCAATGGTCTCAAGAAGGGCGAGCTGACCTTCGACGAGGCGGCCATCCGCGACATCATCCGCTACTACACCCGCGAGGCGGGCGTGCGCAGCCTGGAGCGGCAGATCGCCAAGGTCTGCCGCAAGGCGGTGAAGGAGGGGACCAAGGCCCGGCGCATCGAGGCCAAGGTGACTACCGAGACCCTCGAGAACTACCTGGGCGTGCGCAAGTTCCGCTACGGCCTGGCCGAGCAGCAGGACCAGATCGGCCAGGTCACCGGGCTGGCCTGGACCCAGGTGGGCGGCGAACTGCTCACCATCGAGTCGGCCATCGTCCCCGGCAAGGGTGCGCTGACCAAGACCGGTTCGCTGGGCGACGTGATGGCGGAGTCCATTACCGCAGCGCTGACCGTCGTTCGTAGTCGTGCGAAAAGTCTGGGAATTCCGGCGGACTTCCACGAAAAACACGATATCCACATCCACGTCCCGGAAGGCGCCACGCCCAAGGACGGCCCCAGCGCCGGCATCGGCATGTGCACCGCGCTGGTCTCGGCGATCACCCAGATCCCGGTGCGCGCGGACGTCGCCATGACCGGCGAGATCACCCTGCGCGGCCAGGTGCTGGCCATCGGCGGGCTCAAGGAAAAACTTCTGGCGGCCCACCGCGGGGGAATCAAAACCGTGATCATCCCGGAAGAAAATGTCCGTGATCTCAAGGAAATTCCGGATAACATTAAGGCAGATCTCGTTATTAAACCGGTTAAATGGATTGACGAGGTCCTGCAAATTGCGCTGCAATACACGCCGGAGCCCTTGCCCGATGCGGCTCCCGAGATGGTTGCAAAGGATGAAAAACGCGAGTCTGATTCCAAGGAGCGAATCAGCACGCATTAGCCGGGGGGCTTTCTTGACACTGTTTTTGGGCCCTTGTTATAAAGCGGCACTCGCTTTGTCAGTTGGCAAACCAGCACCTGCTTTTGCTTACACCTAACACATAGAAACATACTCAACAGAAATAAGGGGACTTAGAGTGAACAAGTCGGAACTGATCGATGCAATTGCCGCATCTGCTGATATCCCGAAAGCTGTTGCCGGTCGCGCTCTGGACGCGGTAATCGAGTCCGTCACTGGCGCCCTGAAGGCGGGTGACTCCGTCGTACTGGTTGGCTTCGGCACCTTCGCTGTCAAAGAGCGTGCTGCCCGCACCGGTCGCAACCCGCAAACCGGCAAGCCGATCAAGATCGCTGCCGCTAAGATCCCGGGCTTCAAAGCCGGTAAAGCCCTGAAGGATGCTGTCAACTAAGCGTCTTTCCGGTCTTGACCTGTCCGGTCCGACCTAGCGTCGGATCGGCCGCGGAGCGGCGCTCGGGATGGGTTACCATCCTGCATCGCCGGGGGTCGCGGGCCAAGGCTCGCTAGCTCCGCCCGTTACGAGAAGGCGCATCCTCGGATGCGCCTTTCTCATATCCGCATATTAAATACCCACGCCTCGCCGCCACTGACGGCAGGTGCGTGGCCGCTTTTGGGGGCCGCATGCTGCAAAACATCAGGGACAATTCCCAGGGCTGGATCGCCAAGACCATCATCGGTGTCATCGTCGTGCTGATGGCGCTGACCGGTTTCGATGCCATCATCCGGGCTACCCATCACGAGAATGTCGCTGCCAAGGTCAATGGCGACGACATCAGCATCCCCGAGCTGCAGCAGGCTCAGGAAATGCAGCGCCGCCAGCTGCAGCAGCGCCTGGGCAAGGACTTCGATGCCTCGACCCTGGACGACAAGCTGCTCAAGGACGCCGCACTCAAGGGCCTGATCGAGCGCAAGCTGTTGCTCCAGGCTGCACAGAACGACAAGTTCTCCTTCACCCAGCAGCAGGTCGACCAACTGATCCTGCTGACCCCCGAGTTCCAGCTCGACGGCAAGTTCAACTCCGACAAGTTCGACCAGGCACTGCGCCAGAACGGCTACACCCGCATGCAGTTCCGCCAGATGCTCGAGCAGGAAATGCTCATCGGCCAACTGCGCGCCGGCATCGCCGGTTCCGGCTTCGTCACCGACAACGAACTGCAGGCCTTCGCCCGCCTGGAGAAGCAGACCCGCGACTTCGCCACCCTGACCTTCAAGGCCGATCCGTCCAAGGCCAAGGTCGAGGATGCCGACATCAAAGCCTACTACGACGCCCACAAGGCCGAGTTCATGAGCCCGGACCAGGTGGTGATCGACTACATCGAGCTGAAGAAGTCGTCCTTCTTCAACCAGGTCGTCGCCAAGGACGAGGACCTGCAGGCCCAGTACCAGAAGGAAGTCGCCGGCCTCTCCGAGCAGCGCGACGCCGCGCACATCCTCATCGAGGTCAACGCCAAGCAGAGCGATGCCCAGGCCAAGGCCAAGATCGAGGAGATCAAGGCGCGCCTGGCCAAGGGCGAGGACTTCGCCAAGCTGGCCAAGGAGCAGTCCAACGACATCGGCTCCGCCGGCAATGGCGGTGACCTGGGTTACGCCGGCCGTGGCGTCTACGACCCGGCCTTCGAGGATGCGCTCTATGGCCTGAAGGCCAAGGGCGACGTGTCCGAGCCGGTGCGTACCCAGTACGGCTGGCACCTGGTCAAGCTGCTCGGCGTGCAGGCGCCGGAAGTCCCGAGCTTCGCCAGCCTGAAGCCCAAGCTGGAACAGGACCTGAAGAGCCAACTGGTGGAGCAGCGCTTCGTCGACGCCACCAAGCAGCTGGAAAGCTCCGCCTACGAGGCCTCCGACCTGGCCCAGCCGGCCCAGGAACTGGGCCTGAAGGTCGAGACCAGCAAGCCCTTCGGCCGCGAAGGCGGCGAGGGCGTCGCCGCCAACCGCCAGGTCATCCAGGCTGCCTTCAGCACCGAGGTGCTGGAAGACGGCGCCAACAGCGGCGCCATCGAGCTGGACCCGGAGACCGTGGTTGTGCTGCGCGTCAAGGAGCACCATAAGCCGCAGCAGCAGACCCTGGAGGAAGTCACCGCTTCCATCCGCGAAGTGCTGCAGCGCCAGCATGCCGCCGACGCCGCCAAGGCTCAGGGCGAAGCCCTGCTGGCAGGCCTGCGCGATGGCAAGACGCCGCTGGCCCAGGCCCAGAACGGCCAGACCTGGAAAGTGGTGGAAGCCGCTTCCCGTGGCCAGGAGGGCGTCGACCCGCTGCTGCTCCAGGAAGTGTTCCGCATGGCGCGTCCGGCCAAGGCCGGGCAACCGACCTTCGCCGGTGTGACCCTGGGCAATGGCGACTACGTGCTGGTGCGCCTGAACGGCGTCAGCGAGCCGGGCGCCACCCTGAGCGACCAGGAGAAGGCCATGTACCGCCAGTTCCTCGCCTCGCGCAGCGGCCAGGAAGACTTCGCCGCTTTCCGTCGTCAACTGAGCGACAAGGCAGAGGTCGAGAAGTACTGATCCATCGGCTGTGAGAAAAGGCGGAGCAGGGTGACCTGCTCCGCCTTTTTCGTATCCGCCGCATACCTACGCCATCCCCATGTAGGAGCGCGCCCTGCGCGCGAATCGCGGGCAGGGCCCGCTCCTACAGGGTGTCTTGAAGCCCGACATTCCCATCCGTAAGTCGATCAGCGCATAACGCCGCAGGCGTTATGCGCCCTACGGGGCCGCTACGTAGGATGGGTTGACGAAGCGATACCCATCACCACGGCACAATCCATCTTTCCCGCCGTGGCGAGCCTCAACCGAAACGGTAGATATCCATCCCGAGCGCCCCCAGGGTGAAGCCGGCGTGCTCGACGCGCATGGCGGGGCCGCCGGCGCCGCGGGCGAAGTACAGCGGCAGCAGGTGTTCTTCGCTGGGGTGGTTGCGCGCTGCCGACGGGGCCTGCTGGCGATAGTCGAGAAGCGCGGCCTCGTCCTCGCTCGCGAGCTTCTCGACGATCCAGTCGCGGAAGGCCCGGGCCCAGGGCTCGACCACGTCGGGGCCGGCGTGCCAGTCCAGTTCGCCGAGGTTGTGGGTGATGCTGCCCGAGCCGATCAGCAGGAAGCCCTCTTCGCGCAGCTGGCGCAGGGCCTTGCCGACGTGGTCCTGCAGGCGCGGGCCGAGGCGGCTGGGGAGCGACAGCTGCAGCACCGGGATGTCCGCGGCCGGGTACATCAGGCTCAGTGGAACCCAGGCGCCGTGGTCCAGGGGGCGCTCGGCGTCGAGGCTGGCCGGGATCTGCCGGCTGGCCAGCAGTTCGACGACCCGCCGGGCCAGCTCGGGCGCGCCGGGGGCGGGGTACTGGACCTCGTAGAGGGCGCGGGGGAAGCCGTAGAAGTCATGCCAGGTCTCCGGCCGCGGGCTGGCGGTGATGCGCAGGTCCGGCGTTTCCCAGTGCGCCGATACCACCAGGATCGCCTTCGGCCGGGGCAGTTCGTCGGCCAGGCGCTTGAGCGGCGCCGCGCTGGCGCCGGGTTCCAGCGCCAGCATGGGGGAGCCGTGGGATATGAACAGGGTAGGGAGCATGGAACACCTCCAAAGTGATGGCGTTATGTTCCCGCTGCGATAGATCGAAATCCAGTATGGGTTTTCGACCATAACCATCCGTTAATTCGATGCTGCCAGGCTGTGCCCGAGGCGACGATCGGGTTGAACCTGGATGGCCAGTGGCCGCTCCAAGCCACTGTCTGCCTTCGGCGAAGACGGTTGCCGAGGTGGTTTTGCAGGCTGCGTCGCAAAGCCATCTATCCTCTGAAAAGAGCTACAGCAAGTTGCGGCCTGCTTCTCTTTGACTGAGGGGTGGGGGCGGAGATACTGCGCGCCCCGCGATGCAGTCGTCGTTTCCAGCGTTCGAGGTCCCATCCATGCAAACCTTCAGGCAAGAGCTGATCCTCCGGGAAGGCGACCGTCTCGTGCTCGCCGACGGTACCGAGCTCATCGTTCGCCGCATCCGCTCGGGGAGGGTGAGCCTGGGGGTGGTCGAGCGGCATGAGCCGGCCGTGCGCCACGGCTGGCTGCACTGGCCGCTGCGGCCGGCGTTGCTGCGCGGTCGCTAGCGGCAGACGCCCCGCTGGGCGATCATGGGCACCCGGCGGAGCCGCTCCGTCGATTCCGTGCAGGCAATCCGGCCTGCACCGCAGCAGGAATGGAGCCCATGCACGAAGACTTCTGGCAGGCGCGCTGGTCGCGCAACGAAATCGGTTTCCACCTCGCCGAGGTCAACCCCTACCTCGTTCGCCACTGGCCGATGCTGGCCTTGCCGCGGGGCGCGCGGGTGCTGGTGCCGCTGTGCGGCAAGTCGCGCGACCTGGTCTGGCTGGCGGAGCAGGGCTACCGGGTGCTGGGGGTGGAGCTGGCCGAGCGCGCGGTGAAGGACTTCTTCGCCGAGCAGGGCTGGCAGCCCGAGGTGGAGCAGCGGGGTGCGCTGCGCAGTTATCGGCATGGCAACGTCGAGATCCTCCAGGGCGATTTCTTCGACCTGGCGGCCGAACACCTGGCCGATTGCCAGGCGCTCTACGACCGGGCCGCGCTCATCGCCCTGCCGTCGGACATGCGCGAGGACTACGCGCGGCACCTGGCCGCCATCCTGCCGCGGCCGCTGGAGGGTCTGCTCGTCACCCTGGAATACCCCCAGGAGCAGATGTCCGGGCCGCCGTTCGCGGTGCTGGCGGATGAAGTGAGGGCGCGCTTTTCGCAGTGGCAGGTCGTGGAACTGGAGCGCCTGGACGTGCTGGGCGAGAACTGGAAGTTCCTCGACCGCGGGGTGAAGCGCCTGGAAGAAGTGGTGTTCCGCTTGCACCGGGACTGAAAAGCAGAAGGGCGGCCCCGGGCCGCCCTTCTGCTTTATCGGCGCGATCAGCGCGCGTTGCGCAGCGCCTCGATGCGTTCTTCCAGCGGCGGGTGGCTCATGAACAGGCCGGCGAGGCCATGCTTGAGCCCGCCGTTGATGCCGAAGGCGGTCAGGCTGTCGGGCATGTGCACCGGCACGCCCTGTTCGGCGCGCAGGCGCTGCAGCGCGGCGATCATCGCGTTGCTGCCGGCCAGGTGGGCGCCGGCGGCGTCGGCGCGGAACTCGCGGCGGCGCGAGAACCACATGACGATGATGCTGGCGAGGATGCCCAGCACCAGCTCCGCGACTATGGTCGCGATGTAGTAGGCCGGGCCGCGGCCTTCCTCGGTCTTGAACACCGCCTTGTCGACGAAGTTGCCGAAGATGCGCGCGAAGAACATGACGAAGGTGTTCACCACGCCCTGCACCAGGGCCAGGGTGACCATGTCGCCGTTGGCCACGTGGCCGATCTCGTGGGCGAGCACCGCGCGCACTTCATCCGGCGAGAAGCGCTCGAGCAGGCCCTGGCTGACGGCCACCAGGGCGTCGTTGCGGTTCCAGCCGGTGGCGAAGGCGTTGGCCTCGTAGGCCGGGAAAATCCCCACCTCGGGCATCTTGATGCCGGCTTCGCGCGAGAGCTGCTCGACGGTCTGCAGCAGCCACTGCTCGTGGCGGGTGCGCGGCTGGCTGATGATTTCCGTGCCGGTGGTGGTCTTGGCCATCCACTTGGACAGGAACAGCGAGATGATCGAGCCGGCGAAGCCGAAGACGGCACAGTAGACCAGCAGCGCTTGCAGGTTGAGGTCGATGCCGTTGGCGGCCATGACCCCGTTGAAGCCGAGCAGGCTCAGGGTGATGCTGGCGACGAGCACGACCGCCAGGTTGGTGGCCAGGAACAGCAGGATGCGCATCATGGGTAAGACTTCTCCTCGCGACTTGGGCGCACGGCGCGCAGGGGCACGCCGATGCCCCGGGCGTGCGCGCTCCGGGGCCGGGCTGGATTATGCGGGGTATATGCGGTCGGCCCCTAGGCGATTCAACGTGGGGACTATTTCAAACTATGTCTCTTTTTCCACGCCAGCGTACTCGAAGAGTATCCGGGCCAGGCGCGAGATGCGCTCGCCGTGCCCATCGGCCAGCGCGTCGCGCAATTGCTGCGCGAGGGTGGCCTGCTGGCGGCGCACGCTGGCGGGCAGCTGCGGATCGTCGGCGCTGCCGCGGGGCAGGGCACGGCTCAGGCGCAGGAAGCCCTTTTCGCTGAGCACGGCCTGGTCCAGGGCTTCGTGGCGGATGCAGTCGTCGTAGCGCAGGTAGCCTTCCTCGGCCAGCCACAGCAACGCGCCCAGGCAGGCCTGGTGGCGCTTGCTGGGCAGGCCGAACTCGTCGTGCTCCTCGCGGCCGATGAGGTCTTCCACGTACAGGGTGACCTTGCGCGGGAAGGCCTGGTAGAGCAGGAGCATCCCGGCGGCGGCATCCTTGTAGAAGTCGTCTATCTGCAGGTCCATGGTTACTGGCGGTAGCTCCCGAGGAAGCTGCCGATGCGCCCGATGGCCTGTTCCAGGTCGTCGACGCGGGGCAGGGTGACCACGCGGAAATGGTCCGGCCACGGCCAGTTGAAGGCGGTGCCCTGGACGATCAGCAGCTTCTCGGACAGCAGCAGGTCGAGGACGAACTTCTCGTCGTTGTGGATCGGGCAGACCTTGGGGTCGATGCGCGGGAAGGCGTAGAGCGCGCCCATGGGCTTGACGCAGCTGACCCCGGGGATGTCGTTGAGCAGTTCCCAGGCGCGGTTGCGCTGTTCCAGCAGGCGGCCGCCGGGCAGCACCAGGTCGTTGATGCTCTGGTAGCCGCCCAGGGCGGTCTGGATGGCGTGCTGGCTGGGCACGTTGGCGCACAGGCGCATGTTGGCCAGGATGTCCAGGCCCTCGATGTAGCTCTGGGCCTTGTGCTTGGGCCCGGAGATGGCGATCCAGCCGGAGCGGAAGCCGGCCACCCGGTAGGCCTTGGACAGGCCGTTGAAGGTCAGGCAGAGCACGTCCGGCGCCAGGGAGGCGGTGGAGATGTGCACGGCGTCGTCGTAGAGGATCTTGTCGTAGATCTCGTCGGAGAAGATCACCAGGTTGTGCTGGCGCGCCAGTTCGACGATGTCCAGCAGCACTTCCTTCGAATAGACCGCGCCGGTGGGGTTGTTCGGGTTGATCAGCACCAGGGCCTTGGTGTTGCTGGTGATCTTGGCCCGCATGTCGGCGATGTCGGGGAACCAGCCCGCCTGCTCGTCGCACAGGTAGTGCACCGGCTTGCCGCCGGCCAGCGATACCGAGGCGGTCCACAGCGGGTAGTCGGGCGCCGGGATCAGCACCTCGTCGCCGTTGTTGAGCAGCGCCTGCAGGGCCATGACGATCAGCTCGGAGACGCCGTTGCCCAGGTAGATGTCCTCGATGCCGACGCCTTCCACCTGCTTCTGCTGGTAGTACTGCATCACCGCCTTGCGCGCGCTGAACAGGCCCTTGGAGTCGCTGTAGCCCTGCGCCGTGGGCAGGTTGCGGATGACGTCCTGGAGGATTTCGTCGGGGGCCTCGAAACCGAACGGCGCCGGGTTGCCGATGTTCAGCTTGAGGATGCGATGGCCTTCCTCTTCCAGGCGTTTGGCGTGCTTGAGCACCGGCCCGCGGATGTCGTAGCAGACGTTGGCGAGCTTGTTCGATTTGCTGACCTGCATGATGTGGCGTTCCCGAAATGAAGGTTCCCGCGGCCGGGCCCGGCTTGGCAGGCTGTAACGCGGGTGACAGACTGGCGTCAATACGAGGTGCGGAATGTCGCGCGTCCTGGCGGTTAAACTGAAAAAACGCCTGGTTGACGGAGAAACGAACGAAAAAAAGCCCATAAAAAGGCTTTTTTATCGTCGATGATCCCTTGAGCGGCAGATTCTGCATCCGGCGATGACGTCACGCATCATACGTGCGGCCCGTTTTCCGCGAAAGGGCGCGGACGGGCTTTTTTCAAGCTTGCGAGGTACAACGATGGAAAAGATCGAGAAGCCCCTGGAAAGCTGGCGCGAGGAGCTCGACGAACAGCAGTTCCACGTCTGCCGCCTGGGCGGCACCGAGCGCGCCTTCACCGGCGAGTACTACGCGACCAAGACCCCCGGCATCTACCACTGCGTGTGCTGCGGCGCGGCGCTGTTCGACTCGGACGCCAAGTACGATTCCGGCAGCGGCTGGCCGAGCTACTTCCAGCCGGTGTCGAAGCAGGCCATCGCCGAGTTGGAGGACTTCAGCCACGGCATGCACCGCATCGAGGTGCGCTGCGCCGCCTGCGAAGCCCACCTGGGCCACGTCTTCCCCGACGGGCCGCGGCCGACCGGGCTGCGCTACTGCATCAACTCGGCGTCGCTGAAGCTGGTGCCGCGCGACGGGGCCTGAGTGGCGCGAGGCCCGCTGGTCACCAGCGGGCCTTTTTTCGGCAGAAATAAATTGTGTACAATTTAATTGGGCGCTATCTTGCTCGCACCCCCACTTCTCCGGAGCCATTTCCATGAGCGACGTACTGCTGGACATCCCCTGCACGACCATCAAGGGCGAGCAGAAGACCCTGGCCGATTTCGGCGGCAAGGCGCTGCTGGTGGTGAACACCGCCAGCAAGTGCGGTTTCACCCCGCAGTACAAGGGCCTGGAGGCACTGTGGGAGCAGTACCGCGACAAGGGCCTGGTGGTGCTGGGCTTCCCCTGCAACCAGTTCGGCAAGCAGGAGCCGGGCGACGAGGGCGAGATCTCGCAGTTCTGCGAGCTGAACTTCGGCGTCAGCTTCCCGCTGTTCAGGAAGATCGACGTCAACGGCGCCGACGCCCACCCGCTCTACGTGCAGTTGAAGAAGCGCGCGCCGGGCGTGCTGGGCAGCCAGGGCATCAAGTGGAACTTCACCAAGTTCCTGGTCAGCGGCGACGGCAGCCGGGTCAAGCGCTTCGCCCCGCTGACCAGGCCGGAGGAACTCGCCGCCGAGATCGAAGCGCTGCTGCGATGAGCCGCCGCGAACCGGAACAGGCGCTGTTGCTGGACAATCAGCTGTGCTTCCGCCTGTATGCCGCCTCGCGGGCGATCATCCGCGGCTACCGGCCGATGCTCGACGCCCTCGGCCTGACCTACCCGCAGTACCTGGTGATGCTGGTGCTGTGGGAATGGCAGGAGCGCCCGCCCGCGCAGCCGACCGTGAAGGCCCTGGGCGAGCGCCTGCTGCTCGACTCCGGCACCCTCACGCCGCTGCTCAAGCGCCTGGAGCAGCTCGGCCTGGTACAGCGCCGCCGGGCGCGGCAGGACGAGCGCGAGGTGCACCTGGGCCTGAGCGGGGAGGGCATCGCCCTGCGCGAGAAGGTGGCGCCGCTGCGCGAGGCGCTGCTGTGCGCCAGCGGCCTGGACCTCGACGCCATGGGCGAGTTGCGCGTTCGCCTGGACGACCTGCTCGGGCAACTGCTGGCGCTGGAACCCTGAGGCGCCGCCGGCCTCAGGCATTCAGCCGGGGTTGGGCCCAGCGTTCCAGCATCGCCGCCATCTCGTCGCGGTGGAAGGGCTTGGCCAGGTAGTCGTCCATGCCGGCCAGGCGGCAGCGCTCGCGCTCGTCGGGCAGCGCGTTGGCGGTCAGGGCGATCACCGGCAGGTCCTTCCAGCGCGGCTCCTGGCGGATCAGGCGGGTCGCCTCGTAGCCGTCCATCACCGGCATGTTGCAGTCCATCAGTACCAGCTCGAAGTCTTCCTGGGCCAGGGCGGCCAGGGCCTCCTCGCCGTCGGCGGCGACCCGCACCCGGCAGCCGAGCTTCTGCAGCAGGCCCCTGGCCACCAGTTGGTTGACCGGGTTGTCCTCCACCAGCAGCACGCGCGCGGCGAACTGCTCCGGGGCCTTGCCCGGCGCCTGCCGCTGGGCTTGCAGTGCCTGGCGCCGCAGGGCCTGCTCCAGGGCCTGGTGCAGGGTGGTGCGGCTGAGCGGGCGGGCCAGCTGGCGCAGGGGCGCCAGCTGCTGCGCCAGCTCGGCCTCGACGAAGCTGCCGTAGGCGGTGACCAGCAGCACCGGGCGCTCCTTGAGGTGCCGGCGCAGGCCGACCAGGCAGTCCGGGCAGTCGGACAGCAGCACGTCCAGCTCCACGCCCACCAGGTTGGCGTCGATGTCCAGGCGCCGGTAGTCCAGGCCCCAGCGCGGCAGCCAGGCCTGCAACAGCTCGGCCAGGCCGCTATTGGCCGGGCACTGTGCAATCACCTTGCCGCTCAGGGGCTCCAGCGCCTGCGCGGGGCTCAGGGCGGGTAGCGGCAGGGTCGCGGCGAACTCGCTGCCCAGGCCCGGTTGCGAGCTGACGCTCAGCTCGCCTTGCATGGCCTCGCAGAGCTTGCGCGTCAGCGCCAGGCCCAGGCCGGTGCCGCCGAACTGGCGGGTGATGCCGGCGTCGGCCTGGGTGAAGGGCTGGAAGATGCGCTGCAGGGCGTCGGGGGCGATGCCGATGCCGGTGTCGCGGACGCTGATGCGCACACCGTCCTCCCAGGGTTCGACGCGCAGGTCGACGCGGCCCAGGCGGGTGAACTTGAGGGCATTGGACAGCAGGTTGCTGACGATCTGCCGCACCCGCGTCGGGTCGCCCTCCAGCTGCGCCGGCAGTTCGGGGCTGACCAGGCAGGTCAGCTCCACCGCCGGGGCGGCGTTCTGCGACAGCAGGCTGGCGGTGTCTTCCACCAGGGTGGCGAGGTCGAAGGGAATCTTCTCCAGCTCCAACTGGCCGGACTCGAACTTGGACAGGTCGAGCACGTCGTTGAGCAGGTCCACCAGCACCTTGCCCGAGTCGTGGGCGATGGACAGCTGCTGGCGCTGCTCCGGGCTCAGCGGGCCGTCCAGGGCCAGGCCGAGCATGCCCAGCAGGCCGTTGAGCGGGGTGCGGATCTCGTGGCTCATGTTGGCCAGGAAGGTGGCGCGGGCCTGGGCCATGTCCAGGGCGTTGAGGCGAGCGCTTTCCAGTTGCTGGTTGGACTGCGTCAGCCGGGCGTTGGCCGCCTTCAGCTCGGCGGTGCGCGCCGCCACTATGTTCTCCAGCTCGGCCAGGTAGCGGGTCAGGCGGTCCTCGGCCTCGCGGCGCTGTTCCATCTCCACGGCGATATGGCTGAGCTGGCGGTTGGTCACCTCCACCAGCACGCCGATCTCGTCACGCTCGTGGCCGTGGGGGCAGGGCAGGCGCAGGCGCGTGGGCGAGCGCGGGTCGTGGCGGGCGAGGACCTCGATCAGGCTCACCAGCGGCTTGGTCAGCAGGCCGTAGAACAGCACCAGGAGGATCAGCGACAGCAGCAGGCTGCGGACGAAGCCGGAGATCAGCGTCATGCCGGCGCGGCGCAGGAAGTCGTTGCCGAAGACGAAGGTGTCGATCTCCAGGCGCAGCACGCCGAGGGATTCCCGGGGCTGGTGTTCTATGTAAAGCGGCTCCTCGTAGACGCGCATGTGCCCGAAGAGGAAGTCGCTGAGCGGGCGCAGGCGGCTCTCCGCCGGCGGCCGGCCGGCGCTGGCCAGGGCGACGTCGGCGCTGTCGATGATCTCCGCGCGGATCACCGCCGGCGAGCGCAGCAGGCCCACCACCAGTTCCTGGGCCAGTTCGGCGTCTATGTTGTAGGCGATGCGCGCCGCCGGGTTGTGGCTGACGTCCAGCAGGGCGCGTACTTCGCGGTTGATGGAGGCGTCCTGGCTGGCATAATCGACGCCCACCTGGATGAGGCTGAGCAGGGTGCCGAGGATGAAGGCGACCAGCACCGTCAGGCTGGCCTGCTTGAACGAGAGGCGATGGGTAAGCGCAATATCCATGAGGTGCGGGACTTCGCCTCGAGAGTGCTTTTCTGGCGCCTAGCATAGCCCAAGCCGATAGGCTGTCGGCAGAGGCGATGCCATCTCTGTGACATGACCGAATACCAGCGTCGGTACGCTGAAGACTCCTGGGAGAAAGCCGTGGATTCCCGTCTGAATGATTTCCTGGCCCGCGCGGAAAACGTGCTGGCCCGGCTGGAGCCGTTGCTCCCGGCGCTGCGCGAGCCCATCGACTGGCAGCGCTGCCTGGCCGCCCGCTGGCACCGCGATGGCCGCAGCGGTTACCTGCAGGCGCTGCAGGTGAACCTCGACCTGCGCCTGGACGACCTGCTGGGCGTGGACAAGCAGCGCGAGCAGCTGGCCCGCAACACCCGCCAGTTCGTCGCCGGCAAGCCGGCCAACCACGCCCTGCTGTGGGGTGCCCGCGGCACCGGCAAGTCGTCGCTGGTGCGCGCGCTGCTGGCCGCGCTGGCCCACGACGGGCTGCGCCTGATCGAGATCGAGCGCGACCACCTGGCCGACCTGCCGCGGGTGGTGGAGCAACTGCACGGCCTGCCGCAACGCTTCGTGCTGTTCTGCGACGACCTGTCGTTCGACGCCGGCGAGGGCGACTACCGGGTGCTCAAGAGCGTGCTCGACGGCTCGCTGGAGCAGGCCCCGGAGAACGTCCTGCTGTACGCCACCTCCAACCGCCGCCACCTGGTCTCGGAAAAGCAGAGCGACAACGAGAACTGGAAGATGGTCGACGGCGAACTGCACCCCAGCGAGGCGGTGGAGGACAAGATCGCCCTGTCCGACCGTTTCGGCCTGTGGCTGTCGTTCTATCCCTTCACCCAGGAACATTTCCTGGAGGTGGTACGGCACTGGGTGGAGGTGCTGGCCGGCAGGTCCGCGCTGGCCTTCACCTGGGACGAACCGCTGGAGAAGGAAGCCATCCGCTGGGCCCTCGGGCGCGGCAACCGCAACGGCCGCTGTGCCTATCAATTCGCCCGCTACTGGGTGGGCCGCCAACTGCTCGAAGGAGAAGAACCATGATCGACCTGCAACAGACCGGCGCCGGGCTGGGTGGCTACGCGCTGCTGGCGGCGCAGGCCGAGGCGCTGTTCGCCGACGAGCGCGACTTCATCGCCAACGCCTCGCAGTTCGCCGCCCTGCTGTTCCATGAGCTGGGCGACCTGAACTGGGCCGGCTTCTACCTGAACAGGGACGAGGAGCTGGTGCTGGGCCCGTTCCAAGGCAAGGTGGCCTGCGTGCGCATACCCTTCGCCAAGGGCGTGTGCGGCGCCGCGGCGCGTACCCGCCAGACGCAGCGGGTCGAGGACGTGCACGCCTTCCCGGGCCACATCGCCTGCGACAGCGCCTCCAACAGCGAACTGGTGGTGCCGCTGGTCAAGGATGGCCGGCTGATCGGCGTGCTCGACTTGGACAGCCCGAGCATCGGCCGCTTCAGCGCCGAGGACCAGGCCGGCATCGAGCACCTGGCCGGGATCTTCCTGCGCCTGACCGATTGCTGAACCGCGGATTGTAGGAGCGGGCCCTGCCCGCGAAATCGCGCGCAGGGCGCGCTCCTACAGGGGAATGGCATCGGCGCTCGGGCTTTCCCCTCACCCCAGCCCTCTCCCGGGGGGAGAGGGAGCTAGTCCGTGCCGAGAAGAGGCCTGGTTTCAACTGGGGATCCCTGTGCTAGCCGGCTAACGCCGAAACACCCATGTACTCCGAACGGTTCCCTCTCCCTCCGGGAGAGGGTTAGGGTGAGGGGGCCGCAGGCCTGCTCGCTCGATTCCGTGCTCCTATGCACGGCGTTGCCCCCGCACCTGTAGGAGCGGGCCCTGCCCGCGATTTCGCGCGCAGGGCGCGCTCCTACAAGGGAATTGCATGGCGTCTTTCTATTCAGGCCGGCGCCTGGGCGATGCGGGCGCGGATCTTGTCGATGATGCGCCCCTCGCCTTCGAGAACCGCCTGCAGGGCAGGGCGTTGCAGCATGCGGTCGAAGTGCGCGGCCAGGCGCGGCCAGCGCCCGGCATCCAGGCTTTCGCCGCCGTGGCGCATGTTCACCAGTTGGCAGGCCACGGCGATGTCCGCCAGGCTGAAGCGGTCGTCGACGAAGTAGTCGGCATCGCCCAGGCAGCCTTCCAGGTAGTCGAAGTGCTGCGGCAGCCGTTCCTGCAGCGCACCTTCCACCGCCGACTCGTCGCACGACTTGCCCATCAGCGGCTTGAGCACGCGGTTGCGGAACACGGTGAAGGTGGCCAGGGGCGCCACTTCGTAGTCGGCGTATTTTTCCAGCCAGCTGATCCGCGCGCGGGCCACGGCGCTGCCGCCGCACAGGGGCGTGGCCTGGGGATCGCGGTCTTCCAGGTAGTGGCAGATGACGCTGGAGTCGGCCAGGGTGATGTCGCCGTCGCGCAGGGCGGGGATGCGTCGCAGCGGGTTGAGGTCGGCGTACCAGTCCGGCGGGTTGAACGGGTCGACGTTCTCCAACTGGTAGTCCAGGCCCTTCTCCGCCAGGCACAGGCGGACCTTGCGGACGAAGGGGGATAGGGCGGCGCCGTAGAGGGTCAGGCTCATGCGGGTCTCCTCAGTCGTAGAGATTCTTCTTCTTCCAAATGTCGTCTTCGTCCAGCGCCTTCAGGCCTTCGGTCAGCTCGGTGTTTTCCTCGGGGGAGGGCTGGCTGCTTTCCAGGACCAGGGCATTGGCGCGCTCGAGCTGCTGTTCCAGCTGCTTCAGCTGGGCCTGGTAGCGGCCCAGGTCGGCCTGCTTCTGCAGGTACTGTACGCCGCGCTCGAAGGCCAGGCGGGCCTGGCGGGGCTGGTTCTGCTGCAGCGCCTGCTGGCCGATGTTGGTGAAGAACTCTATATGCAGCTGGGTGAGCAGGTGGCGGATTTCCTTCAGCCAGCGCTGGGCGTCGTTGCGCGGCAGCAGGCCGTCCTGGGCGAAGCGGTTGACCTGGGCGTGCAGGCCCTCGAAGAGGAAGCGCACTTCCTTGGCCTTGGCCTCGGTGAGGATCAGCTGCGGGGCGTTGCGCACCTCGATGGCGCTGCCCTGGCCCACCAGGCGGTTGAGCTCGGCGACGCGCTCGGCCACCTGGGGCGTCTTTTCCAGCTTGAGCAGGCGTTCGCCCAGGCTGAGTTCGAAACGGCTGAGCAGCAGCTTGAGGTCCGCGGAGATGAACTGGCCGGGCAGGCTCTCGGCGATGGCGCCGCAGCGGCGGAAGCGATCCTGCAGGTCGGCTTTCTCCCGGGCCTTCTCCAGCTTGCGGTTTTCCAGCTGCTGGTTGATGAAGACGATGGCGATCAGAATGACGATGCCGGCGACGACCAGGGCGGTGATGACGAGTGGCGACACCTTGGAAACTCCCTGAAGGATTTTTCCCGAGTGTAATGGCTCGCTGACACTGCTCATAGCGGCGGATCGAAATTTGACCAGAAGTCTTTGATTTAAAAAATTTTTTCCGGAAGGGTTGACGCCCCTCCAAAGGCTCCATAGAATGCGCGCCACTTCGACGCGAAAGCCGAAAGGCAAAGCGAAGAAGCCGGAAAGAATGTTGTAAGTTCCGGGCCGCGTCCCCTTCGTCTAGTGGCCTAGGACACCGCCCTTTCACGGCGGTAACAGGGGTTCGAGTCCCCTAGGGGACGCCATTGCGGGAATAGCTCAGTTGGTAGAGCACGACCTTGCCAAGGTCGGGGTCGCGAGTTCGAGTCTCGTTTCCCGCTCCAGATTCTCGGTCATCGCCCCGGCGGTGAACGGAAAGCGAAATGGCGTTACCCTCCGGCCAGAAGCTGGGGGTTGCAACAAGTTGATGCGGGAATAGCTCAGTTGGTAGAGCACGACCTTGCCAAGGTCGGGGTCGCGAGTTCGAGTCTCGTTTCCCGCTCCAATCCGGATCGCCCTCGCGGTGATCCAAGCAAAAAAGGCTGCCTCAGGGCAGCCTTTTTTCGTTTCCGCGCCCCCTTCCTCCATCGGCAGGCGGCCCCCCGCTGGCCGGCGTGCCCCGCGTTGCGCGCTCCAGCGCCCGGCGCAGGCTCGGCAGGGCCGGCTGCGCGAGGTCGTCCAGGCGCCAGGCCTTCCCCCGCCTGACCAGGTGCAGCCGCACGCCGCGCCGCCACTGCTCGTGCACCAGGACCACCCGGGCCGTGGCCCGGCCGTCGCCGGCCAGGCTGACGTCCAGTTGCTCGAGCTCCAGCGCCCGCGAGCGCCGGCAGAGGCATAGCGGGTCCTTCTCCAGCAGCCCCGGCCCCGCGTGGCGGGCCGAACGGTAGGCCGCCAGCGCCTGCGCCAGTGCGGGGCTCAGCCAGCGCCGGGCCCGCGCCTCGCCGCTATCGGCGGAGAACGCCCCCGGGCCCTCGTCGCCATACAGCCGGCGCACGAAGCTTTCCACCTCGCCCTTCGCCGTGCGCTGGCCGCCCTGGCCCTGGCTACTGGGCGCCAGGCCCGCCAGCAGCACCAGCAGCAGGACGAGGACGCTGCCCGAGCGCAGCCGCAGGCCGCCATGGCCGGTGGTCATCGGAGGGAGGTGGGGCATCTGGGGTGTCCTGCGAGAGCGCCTGGGCGAAGTGTTCCGCCAGCTTGGCAAGGCTTGCCCGGCCGGTGGAATAAGGCGCGGGCGCGGCCAGCGGTGAGACGTTTCCTCGCGCCCCTGGCAATGCGGGCGCCGGCGGGTGAATTCGGATTGCCCTTATTTGGTCCGCCGGGGGGATTTGCTGTGATAGCCAGGCTTGCCCGGCGCGCACCCTCGCCCGGGCGGCAGCGCAGGACCGTGCGGCCGCAAGACCCCGCACGGGTCGATCGATATTTCGAGTGGTTCTTCTATGCATGACGATTTCATTGGGCGGCTCCTGGAGGCGCTCGTCCGCCGTTTCGGCATGGCGCCGGACAGCGCCGGCAAGCTCCTGGGCCTGCTGGCCCACCGGGTGCTCGACGAGCAGCGTGGCGGCTGGCATGGCTTCGTCCAGCACCTGCAGCGGCAGGGGCTGGGGGCCTGGCTCGAGGGCGACCCGTCCCGGGAGCTCGACCGCGCCCAACTGGAGCAGGTGTTCGATGCCACGACCCTGGGCCGCTTCGCCCGTCACCTGGGGCTGCCCGACGAGCAGCTGGCCGAGGCGGTCGCCGCCTGCCTGCCGGAGCTGCTGGCCGGCATCGACGCCGCGGGTGGGCAGGCCGACGCCGGGGCCTCCGGCCTGACGGTGCTGATGGCCGACACCGCGGAGCTTCTGCCGGCGTTGCAGGCACCGGCCCCCGAGCCGGTGCAGCCGCGGCACAATGGGCGGCGGCTGCTATTGGCGCCATGGCTCGGCGGGGTGCTGGTGCTGTCGCTGCTCACCGTGGGCCTGTCGCTTCGCCAGTGCTCGCCCATGCCTGTGGCCCAGGAACGGGTGGCCGCCGCCGTGGAGGTGGCGCCGCAGCCCGAGGCCAGCGCGGTCGCGGAGGCCCCGCGCTTCATGCTCGAACTGCGCGAGGGCAAGGTCCGCATCAACGGCCAGCTCGCCAGCATCGACGAGCGCGCCTCGCTGCTGGGGCGCCTGAAGGAGGTCTTCGGCGCGGAGCACCTGAGGGGCGACATCCGCGTCAAGCGGGAAACCGCGCCGGCGGCCTGGCTCGATGGCCTGCTGGAGCTGCTGCCGGAACTGAAGGTGGAAGGGCTGAAGCTGGGCTTCAACGGCGAGCGCATCCGCATGGATTCCACCCTGCTGACCCAGGCGGAGCGCATCGAGCTGTCGCAGAAGCTGCGCGAGACCTTCGGCGGCTTCGAGTTCCTGGGGCTGTGGAACCGCACCCTGGCCGCCCTCAGCGGCCTGCCGCCGGGTTCCGGCGCCCAGCAGCTGGCGGATGCCCTGAACCAGCTGGGCATCCGTTTCGACAACCAGTCGATCACCATCAGCCGCGACAGCGACGAGGTGCTGGCCGAGGCCGCCGAAGCCATCCGCCAGGCGCCGCCGGGCACCCGCGTGGAAGTCGGCGGGCACACCGACGACAGCGGCGATTCGCAAAGCAGCCAGCAGGCCTCCCATGCCCGCGCCGAGGCCGTGGTGGCGCGCCTGGTGGAGCTGGGCGTGACGCCCGACCGCCTGCAGGCCAGGGGCTACGGGCGCAGCCAGCCGCTGTTCAGCAACGCCACCGAGGCGGGCAGGGCACGCAACCAGCGCATCCAGTTCAACGTGCTGGAGTGATCGAGAGGCCGGCCGATCCGGGCTTCCCGATGCCGGATCGGCTAGTGGCTGCCTAGGCCACCACCAGTGGTAGCCAGCAGCTATTGTCGGAAAGTAGTACTGCTGGGCTCGGTGGCTTGCCATTGGGGGCTGCAACTAGTAGCACGCCTAGTCGGTGGGCAACTCGCCGGGAAGTCGGCCACCAACTTGCCGCTGTGCTAGAGCTGCATCTTGTTGGTGCGGGTATTGGGTCGTCGTGAGATGGTGAGTAATGATGAGGGTGTTAGATCGCATTCCCACACATAGCAGGAAAATACATACGGGAATATAGGCTTGTTCCGATGGTCATCCCTTTAAGGAGTCTCTTATATCTCAGTGCCTCACTTACTTTGCATTGACCGGGGATAGGATGAATCCTCAATGTTTGGTCCAGCTCAGCGGCAGAGTCTTGTTGTTCCTGAGGAAGGGCAGTGCAAGAGCCAGCCATCTGCTCGCACTGACCGAGCCGCCTATCGCTGCAGGGGCATGATAGGCCATCTTGCCAGGCTCGATCGTATGGCCATGGTTGAACCTATTGCTGACGACTGCACCGAATGCAGCTTATCAGTTGCTCTGATCACGCAGGATAAGCTGTTGATCGACTAGAGGTTTTTGTCGATTGTTGAAGCTGTTGAAGCAGATGTTTGCTGCCCATCCCACCGAGGATTTGCACAGCCGAATGAGCCAGAAAGTTCAGGAGGAATTTTCATGCTTCACAGCAATTATCTGAAGCAGCTGGATTTGCAGGACATCGTGGTGTTCCTCAACCTGTTGGAGCAGCGTAGCGCCAAGCGTACCGCCGAGCTCATGAACGTCAGTCAGCCCACTGTTAGCTACTGCCTCAAGCGCTTGCGCAGTTGCTTCGACGACGCATTGTTTGCTTCGTCGCAAGGGGGACTGAAACCTACCACCAAGGCGGAAAAGATCGCGCCTTACCTGCGGATGGTGGTCGAGTCGGTCAACCGCTGCGCAGAGGGCATTGGTGAAGCTTCGCCCCTGACGGAGCGCAAGATCTGGAAGCTATGCGCCCCCGAGTATTTCGAGCTGTTGTTTCTGTCTCAGGCGTTGGCCGTGCTATCAAGCGCCCATGCTTCGAATACTTCTCTGCACCTTGAACGATTGAGCCGTGACCTGCCGGTAGATCGGCTGATCTCTGGCGACATCGATATCGCCATTGGCTTCGGGCCTGGTTATCACCAGATGCATCCGGAGTTGCAATGGCAGCCGGTGCTCAACGATGAGTTTGTGTGCTTGACCAGCCAAGCGTCACTCACCAGCGAAGAGGCCATGAGCCTGGATGAATTCTGCGCTTCGCCTCAGGTGTTTCCGACACCGTGGATCTCGGAGAAGAACATGGTTGACAGTTGGCTGGAAAAGGTCGGCCGTTCGCGCAATGTTCTGGTACGGGCGAATGGTTATCAGGCTTGCGTCAACATCGTTGCTGCGGTGCCTTCGACCGTAGCGATGCCCGCGCGTCTTCTGCCGTATTTACGCATTCCGCAGGAACTGAAGGTCTGCCAACCGCCGATGGGCTTCCCCTCCTTCACATTAGACATGGTTTGGGCTCGGAGTCGTGGACAGAGCAAGGACATTTCCAGTCTGCGCAAGCTGGTTCACGACGTGGCCGGGGGGATGCTGATAGAACGCTGAGAATGTACTTTTAAATTTTCTACAGGCATTTAGATTTCTTAAAACCAGTATCTTCGAAAACTAACTTATTGTGTATTTGCCCAGGTGGTCAAGACTACTGCCTGCTCACAATAGGAAGAGGAATTGAAGATGCTAAATAAAGTCCAGTCGGTAGTTTTTCCATTTTATCGGCAGCCTGTGCCCTGCTATGGATTCGAATGTGTCTATGCTGTCGAGTCGGGACTGCGTGTTTCCGACTCGATCAACAGCGAAACACTCTATGGCGATCTCGCTCATAGCGGTGCAGTGATCTATCGTGACTTTGCCGATACGCTCGAGGATTTCAACAACCTCGTCAGTGCGCATTCATCACGTGTCACCTTCGACCCGGCGCGCAAGGCCGCGACTTCGAACACTGCGGAAATCGAAGCGGGCGTGTACGAGATGGGCCTGCATCGTGAGAACGGCAACCTACCATTTAATCCCGATCTGCAGTGGTTCTATTGCCTGGAGCCTGCGCTGGTAGGATCCGAAACGACGATGTGCGACGGCTGGCGAGTACTGTTTGAGCTTTCGGCGAAAACCCGCAAGCACTTCGAAAGTCGCGATATCCGTTATGTCCGGCGTATTCCCTGGGCAAATGTAAAGCGCTTCCTCAGTATCGAGTTGAACCTGCCGATCGAAGATATTACGGATGAGCATTTATACCAGGTTAACGAACATGTGAAAGGTCAGGCTTATCAACGCATTGATCAAAATCTTATTTCTTCGGAGTTTGTTGTCTCTGCATTGGAAATAAGCCGCTTTAGCGGCAGGAAAGCTTTTTGCAATTCCATGCTTGGGCCCAGTGTCAACTACGAGCCTCCACTCATTACATGGGCCGATGGTGAAGATATTTCGCTGGATATCTGGGACGAGATCAAGGAAATAACTGCGCGCAACACTTACAGCCATTTTTGGAAAAAGGGCGACATCGTTGTCATTGACAACACCCGTGTTATGCACGGTCGCCGTCGGCTGGACGATACTTCCCGCCGGATCTTTGGTGCCCAGAGCTATCGGCATGGGGGGAACAGCCAATGATCAGCAGGAAAATGCAAGATTATTTGGCGAGCGCACCCGACCGTGTGGTGATTCGGGAAATGAATGGCCGTGCTTATAGGCTGCAGGAGTTGCGTCGGGACGTAATGCGCCTGGCATGCGCCTTGGAAGGTCGTGTGGGGCATTGCGAACGCAAAGTGTTCGGGATCGCCATGCGTTCCTGCTATGAGTGGATCTACACCCTGTTGGCGATTCAGCAGGTTGGCGGTGTGCTGCTGCCCGTACCTATCGAGTTCTCCGATGACCAGATCGGCAGTCTGCTGGGCAAGGCTACAGCGGTGTTTGTGAGCGATGAAAGGACTGCCAGCCGCTTGCACAACATTTTCCCGGGCAAGTCTTGCTTCATTCCCAAGCGCTTGATGAACGAGGAGGTCGGCGAGGCATGGTGTCAGCAAGATGAGTTGATCCCGGCGGGCATCGTGTCGATCATCCATACCTCCGGCACCACTTCCCGCCCCAAGGGGGTGATGATCCGGGACGAGGCGGTCGGGTTGCTGGTCGACAATGTAATGGCGCGCCTGCCACAGCAACCACTGCATTATTTCTCGATCGTGCCAATGAGCCTTCTGATCGAGCAGGTGCTGGGGGTGTTCATTCCGGTTCTGTCTGGCGGCACCCTGACACTCATGCCCGAAGGCGTGGCCGAATACGGCGCCGCGAGTGGAAATGCCAGGCAGTACCTGGAGCTGATTGCGCCTAACCAACCCAACTTTCTCTATCTGCCGCCAAAGCTGTTGGAGGAGGCCAACCTGTTGCTCGAGCACTGTTCGGTGGAGGAACTGTTCGGCCCGCTGCGCCCGCACATCATCACAGGTGGTGCGAAGATTCCGGTCAGCGTGCTGGAAGTCCTGGACGCTCGAGGCGTGCAGGTGTTCGAGGCGTATGGCCTGAGCGAGAACTCTTCGATCATCTCGCTGAACTCGCCCGTTGAGCGTCGCATAGGATCGGCAGGCAAGTTGCTCGACGGCATCGAGCCCAAGCTGGTCGATGGCGAGTTACTGGTGAAGACGCCGACGCTATGCGCAGGGTACTACAACGCCGACGACACCGCCTGCGATCTGTCCGACGGTTATCTGCACACCGGTGATATTGCCGAGTTGCGCGACGGCTACCTCTACATCACCGGGCGCAAGAAGCATGTGATCATCCTTTCCACTGCTCGCAACATTTCTCCGGAATGGGTGGAGAGCGTCTACAAGGAAAGCCCGGTGGTGGACGACATAATCGTCATGGGCGAAGGACGGGACGAGCCATGTGCCGTTGTGCTCAGCACTTCTGACCAGGAACGGGTGCGCGAGGAGATGGCCCGCCTGGAGCACCGGCTTGCCGATTTCGCCCGGGTAAGGCGTATCCGCGTTATCGACGATATCGCCAGCTTCCGTGACCAGTTCTACACCGTCACCGGTCGGCCACGGCGCGCCGAGATAGAGGCCCATTTCATCGACCAGATGTATGTTTAGGGGGATGGCCATGTATCTCGTGCGTAATTTCTACAAGGGCTGCCCCGGCTACCGTTGTCTGCAGGAGGCGGTGCACGCTCATTACCTCAAGCACTACGGCGCGACACCGGAGCCCCGGCCCGACGTGTTCGTCTGCCTGACCAACTCGAATGGCGGCGCTCCGGGCTATGCCTGTGCAGGCGTTAGCTACGGTGATTCCGGCAAGTTGTTCAGCGAGTACTACCTGGACGAGGAGCTGGACGAGCGTTATGCGATCGACCGTGCACGCATTGCCGAAATCGGTGCTTTCTCTTCGTTCCAAAGCGGCAGCGGGGCAGGCAAGTACCTGCTCGACAATGTCATCAAGGCCTTGGCGCTACGCAATTTTGGGCTGGTGGTACTGACCGCGACAGCGCAGGTACGCCAACTCCTGGCGCCGATTGTTGACAACCTCGATGACCTCGGCGGTGCCGAGCGCAGTCGTGTCAAGGACCCAGGTGTCAATTGGGGCACCTATTACGATCAGGCACCACGGGTAGTAGCCGCTCGTTTGTCATCCCCCATCGCGTGGCTCACGGCGCCCACGCAACCAGTAGCCCAGTCTCATTTCGCCAGTCGGAAATTTGCCTAACCACATCCCATTCCGGGCATACCCACGCCCGGAATTCCGGAGATAGCCATGAACGCGAACAAGCGTTACGAGAATTTCATCGTCTTTTTGGCGCCGCTGATTAACAGCCTCGGTGGTATCGCCATCGACCTGTATGCGCCCAGCATTCCTTCCATGGGCCGTGAGTTGGGGGCTGGCCCCTCGCTCATGCAGAACACCATTACCATCACCTTATTGTTCTATGCCATCGGCCAACTGTTCTTCGGCATCATGGCCGATGCTCGAGGCCGCAGGCCGGCTGTGCTGCTGGGGCTTTCCGTGTTCCTGGCGGGTAGCTTGCTGGCCACGGTCGCGACCTCCATCGACATGCTGTTACTGGCCCGGGCCCTGCAAGGCTTTGCCATCGGTGCATGCCAGGTGGTTGCTCGGGCCTTGCTGGTGGACGTCGTCAAGGGGCCTCGCTTCTATGTGGCGATCATTTACCTGAGCCTGGCCTTCGGCCTGGGACCGGTCGTCGCGCCGTACGTGGGGGGGGTGATCGAGGTGCACCTGGGCTGGCGCTACAACTTCGTCCTGTATGCGGCCTATGCCGTGATTGTGCTGGCGTTCGTACTGGCCGGGCTGAAGGAATCCCTCGCTCCAGTTGCCCGGCGTAGTGTGCTGCAGATCGTTGGAGGGTATCGCTTCATCCTCGTTGACAGCCGTTTCTGCGCCTCTGTGATCATTCTCGGCTCGAGCTTTTCGGCCTTCCTGTTGTGGAACGTGTTTGGCCCGCATATCGTCCAGGAGCGCCTGGGCCATAGCGCCCAATACTTCGGTACCACGGCACTGGGGGTGGGCAGCTGCTATCTGGCAGGAACCCTGCTCAATCGTGTTCTGATCCGCGTCGTCTTTCCGGAGACGCTGATGTGGACGGGCCTGGGGCTGTTCTTGCTGGGCATCATCAGCATCGCTGCAGTGCCGGATGCGTTGAGTCTGACGAACATCCTCGGTGGCATCATGCTCATTGCCTTCGGCCAGGGCTTCATCTTCTCTAATGCCATGGCGCGCTCCATGTCGTTGTTCCCCGACCGCGCAGGGGTGGCGGCGAGTCTGCAGGGTTGCCTTATGCTGGTGTTCGGGGCGTTGACCTCGGGTGTCGTCAGTACCCTGCCGCTGGAGTCGAACCTGGCGATTGCCGGCGTGTTTTTCGTCCTGTTGCTGGTATCGCTTTCAGGGATGCTGGCTGTCAGGGCGAGGTGGCAGGTATCCATGGCCTGAAGCATGAGGCCAAGCGTACACGTGCTAATACGTTGGATCGGCTTGTCTGACTTAGCGATGGCTTCGCAATCTCATACGCCTGTCTCTTCGACGGGCGTATGAGGCGGGAACCTCCATCAATGGCCAGTCAGCCCGGTATTGTTCATGGTGAGAGCCGTTGTTGCCTTGGACCAGCGGGCATCCAGTTACCCTGAGCGTTTGTTGCCCCGGCGGTCGATGGTCTTCCCTGTATCGTGCCGCTTATAAGTTTCTGCGGCCTTCAGCCAATTGCCCGTGCTGCTGGCTGAGGGGCTTGCAGTAACTGGAACAGGTCCTTCGGGTCCTGTGGCCGCGGCACCAGCTCGATGTCGCGGCCGATGCCGCGTTCGCGCGCCGCGTCGTGCAGCCAGCGCAGGGCGGAGAAGTCTTCCAGGGCGAAGCCCACCGAGTCGAACACGGTGATCTGCTCGGCGTTCTGCCGGCCCTCGGTGCTGCCTGCGAGGATGCGCTGGAACTCGATCACCGGGAAGTCCGCCGGCATCTGCTGGATGTCGCCCTCGATGCGTGTCTGCGGTTCGAACTCGACTATCACCCGCGCGCGTTCCAGCACTTCGGCCTGCAGCTCGGTCTTGCCCGGGCAGTCGCCGCCCACGGCGTTGATATGCATGCCCGGCTCGAGCATGTCGGCCGTGAGGATGGTGGCGTTGGTCTTGTCGGCGGTGACCGTGGTGACGATGTCTGCGCCGCGCACCGCGTCGCGCACGGAGCCCGCCACCACCAGCTTCAGGCCGGGCAGGCCGGCGAGGTTGCGCTGCAGCTTGGCGGTGGCCGCCGGGTCGATGTCGAACAGGCGGATTTCCTCGATGCCCAGCAGTTCATGGAAGGCGATGGCCTGGAACTCGCTCTGCGCGCCGTTGCCGATCAGCGCCATGCTGCGGGCGTCGGGCCGGGCGAGGAAGCCGGCGAACAGCGCCGAGGTGGCGGCGGTGCGCACGGCGGTGGTCAGGGTCAGTTCGCCGAGCAGCAGGGGGTAGCCGGTATCCACCCTGGCCAGCACGCCGAAGGCCATTACCGTGGGCAGCTCGACGCGATGGTTCTTCGGGTGGCCGTTGACGTACTTGAAGGCATACAGCTTGCCGTCGTCGGCGGGCATCAGCTCGATCACGCCGAGGGCGGAATGGTTGGCGACGCGGGCGCACTTGGTGAATTCGTCCCAGCGTCGGTAGTCCGCCTCGATGTAGCCGGCCATCGCGCGGATCGCCGCGCCCGGGCCGATCTCGCCGAGCAGTCGGCCAACGTCCTGCACATCCAGATAACGGGTCATGCTGCCATCCTCCTGAGTGGGAGCGCCGCGCGTTCATCGGGCGCCTGGGGTCAGTCTATGCCGCTGGCCAGGAATAACTGTGCTTTCCGACTGCATGGGCTAGTCTTCTGCGCAAAGACAGACTCAGGATGAAGGGAATGAAGAAAAGAAATTCCAGCCTGGCCAGCCTGGATGCCACCGACCTGGCGATGCTGCGCCTGCTGCAGGAGGACGCCAGCCTGTCCAACGCCGAGCTGAGCGAGCGCCTGGCGCTGAGCGTCACGCCCTGCTGGCGGCGGCGCAAGCGCCTGGAGGAGGAGGGCTACATCCGCGACTACCAGGCCAACCTCGACCGCCGGCGCCTGGGCCTGGACATCCTGGCCTTCGTCCACGTGCGCTTCGCCGCCCATTCCGACGACGCCTCGGACCGCTTCGAGGCGACCGTGCGTGAGCTGCCGGAGGTGCTGGCGTGCCACAAGATCACCGGCGACGCGGACTTCCTCCTGCAGGTGCTGGAGAAGGACCTGGACGCCTACGCGGAGTTCGTCGAGAAGGTGCTGCGCAAGCAGCCGGGGATCGCCTCGATCCAGTCGACCCTGGCGCTGCGGGAGATCAAGGATTGCCACCGGATACGGGTGCCGGAGGAGGGGTAGGGCGGCCTGATGGCTGGATCGCGGACGGAGTCATACTGTAGGAGCGGGCCCTGCCCGCGATTTCGCGCGCAGGGCGCGCTCCTACAATGGAAATGGCGTGGGTGGGGCGGCGTAGGAGCGGACTCTGTCCGCGATCGGCGGATAACGCTTCGCGTTATTCACCCTACGTGGCGCCCCGGTGTCGGCTCAATGCTTGGCCGAGCCTTCCGGCAGCGCCAGCAGGGCCTTTTCCTTGTTCCAGTCGAAGGGCACGCCGTTTTCCTCGGCGGCGAAGCGGCGTTCGTCCAGCTGCTGGTACATGTCGATTTCTTCGTCGGGCATGAAGTGCAGGCAGTCGCCGCCGAAGAACCACAGCAGGTCGCGCGGCACCAGGTGGGCGATCTGCGGGTAGCGATGGAAGGTCTGGGCAATCAGGTCCTGGCCCAGGTACTGGGCGCCCACCGGGTCGCGCGGCAGTTCCTCCAGCAGTTCGTCGAAGCGCTCGAGGAACAGGCCGTGGTTCTCCTCCGGGACCTGCTCGGCTTCGCCCAGGGCGCCAAGGATCATGCGCAGGTGCTGCAGTAGGGCGAGGTGGTGGTCAAGGTAGGCGCTGGCCATGGTGGGGTCCTCTGCGGAAACGGCTGAAACGGGGGCGGAGTATATCGGGTTTCGCCGCCCCCGCCGCGCGCCGCCGTTCAACGGAGCGGCCGCGACTGGGTCTGCCGGCGCTGGTTGTCGATCATCCGCCGCTGCATGTCGAGCTGCTGCTGTTGCTGCTGCAGGCGGAACTGTTGCAGGTCGGTGCGCTGGCGCTCGATCGTCTGGTCCTGCAGGCGCTGTTGCTGGCGCTGGCGGTCCAGGGACTGCTGCTGGTCCTTGAGCTGTTGCTGCTTGAGCTGCAGGCGCTGGTCCTCGTACTGCAGGCGCTGGTCCTGCTGCTGGGCGCGGCGTTGTTCGGCCTGGCGCTGCAGGCTGTCGATCTGCTGCTGTTGCGCGTCCAGGTCGACCAGCGGCGCCGGCGGCGGGCTGTTGCGGCTGGGGTAGAGCCAGGAGTCGGCCTGGGCCGTGGCCGCCACGGCCAGGCCGACGAGAAGGATGGTCAGGATGCGCATGGGCGTTCTCCCGGTTGCCATTCCCTGCCAGTGTGCACCCATCCGCCGGCCCTGGCAGCCCCGCGGGCCGAAAACGCCAAGGGCGCCGTGTCGGCGCCCTTGGCGTACTGCTCCCTTCATGGGGTAGGGAAGGGTTCTGCGAGGTCAGACCTTGCCCGGCTGGCCGAGTTCCTCCTTGGCGAAGTCGTCGACGTCGATCACCTGGCGCCGGGCCGCTTCCGCGGCGTGCAGCTGCTGGCCCTGGGCTTCGTCCAGCACCCGCGCGGCCACCGCGGCGTCGATCGGCGACTGGCCGGGCGCGGGCCGCAGCCTGCCTTCCTTGAGCGCCTTGTGCAGCTGCTTCTGCAAGGGCGCCGTCTCGCGCAGGGCGGTGAGGGCGCGCTCCAGGTCGGCCAGCGGGTCGCCCTCGGCGGTGGGCAGGAAGGTGCCGTAGAGGATCGCCTGCAGTGCCGGGTCTTCCAGCGGGCGGCCGAGGATGCCGGCGATCTCCGCGTCCAGCGCGTCGCCCGGGCCCTTGTGGCGGCGGCCCAGGGGGAACACCAGGAGCTTGAGCAGGCAGCCGGCGCAGCGGTTGGGGAAGTTCTCCAGCAGCGCGGCCAGGGCTTCCTCGGCTTTCGCCAGGTTTTCCTCCAGGGCCCAGCGCAGCAGCGGTTGCAGGTGTTCGGCGTGGTTCAGGTCGTGGTAGCGCTTGAGCGCCGCCGAGGCCAGGTAGAGGTGGCTGAGGGCGTCGCCCAGGCGCGCCGAGAGGCGTTCCTTGCGCTTCAGCTCGCCGCCCAGGAGCATCATGCTGAAGTCGGCGAGCATGGCGAAGCTGGCCGCCAGGCGGTTCACCGCGCGGAAGTAGGGGCGCGCCACGCGGTCGCCGGGCACGTGGTCGAAGCGGCCGAAGCCCAGGCCCAGCAGCAGGCTGCTGGCGGCGTTGCTCACCGCGAAGCCGATGTGCCTGAGCAGCAGGCGGTCGAACTCGTGGGCGGCGTGGCCCTGGTCCTCCTGCTGGGCCAGGGCCATTTCCCTGAGCACGAAGGGATGGCAGCGGATGGCGCCCTGGCCGAAGATCATCAGGTTGCGCGAGAGGATGTTGGCGCCTTCCACGGTGATGAAGATCGGCGCCGTCTGCCAGGCGCGGCCCAGGTAGTTGCGCGGGCCGAGGATGATGCCCTTGCCGCCGTGGATGTCCATGGCGTGGCTGATGCACTCGCGGCCGCGCTCGGTGAGGTGGTACTTGAGAATGGCCGAGAGCACCGAGGGCTTCTCGCCCAGGTCCACCGCGTGGGCGGTGAGGATGCGCGCGCAGTCCATCATCCAGGCGTTGCCGCCGATGCGCCCGAGGGCCTCCTGGATGCCTTCGAAGGCGCCGATGGGCACGTTGAACTGCTCGCGGATCTGCGCGTAGCGCCCGCTGCTGTAGCTGCAGCCCTTGGCCGCGCTGGTGCCCACCGCCGGCAGGGAGATGGAGCGGCCCACCGACAGGCAGTTCATCAGCATCATCCAGCCTTTGCCGATCATGGCCTGGCCGCCGATGATGCAGTCCAGCGGCAGGAACACGTCCTTGCCAGAATTCGGTCCGTTCATGAAGGCCGCGCCCAGCGGCACGTGGCGCCGGCCGATCGCCACCCCGGGGGTGTCGGTGGGCACCAGGGCCAGGGTGATGCCCAGGTCTTCCTCGCCGCCCAGCAGGTGGTCCGGGTCATGGCACTTGAAGGCCAAGCCCAGCAGCGTGGCCACCGGGCCCAGGGTGATGTAGCGCTTCTCCCAGGTCAGGCGCAGGCCGAGCACTTCCTCTCCCTGCCACTGGCCCTTGCAGACGATGCCGATGTCGGTCATGCCGCCGGCGTCGGAGCCGGCCTGCGGGCTGGTCAGGCCGAAGCAGGGGATTTCCTCGCCGCGCGCCAGGCCCGGCAGGTAGCGCTGGCGCTGCTCGTCGGTGCCGTAGTGCAGCAGCAGCTCGGCCGGGCCCAGGGAGTTGGGCACCATCACGGTGGAGGCCAGGTCGCCGCTGCGGCTGGCCAGCTTCATCACCACCTGGGAGTGGGCGAAGGCGGAGAAGCCCTTGCCGCCATACTCCCTGGGAATGATCAGGCCGAAGAAGCCCTGTTCCTTGATGAAGGCCCAGGCCTCGGGCGGCAGGTCCATGCGCCGGGAAATGTCCCAGTCGTCGACCATGGCGCAGAGCTGCTCGGTGGGGCCGTCGATGAAGGCCTGTTCCTCCTCGCTCAACTGCGGCGCCGGGGCGCCCAGCAGCTTGCTCCAGTCCGGGCGGCCGCTGAACAGGTCGCCGTCCCACCACACGGTGCCGGCCTCGATGGCCTCGCGCTCGGTGTCGGACATCGGCGGCAGCACCTGCTTGAACCAGGCGTACAGCGGGCCG
The DNA here is from genome assembly GCF_003176655.1 of Pseudomonas sp. RW407. NCBI lineage: Bacteria > Pseudomonadati > Pseudomonadota > Gammaproteobacteria > Pseudomonadales > Pseudomonadaceae > Pseudomonas > Pseudomonas sp. RW407. The sequence continues at coordinate 744,344 of NZ_QGSL01000107.1, forward strand.
CTGAACAGCTTGCGGCGCAGTTCGGGCAGGGCCAGGGCGGCGGCCACCGCCAGCCAGGGCAGCCAGAGCAGGACCATCCAGCCGTGGGCGTGGCTGAACAGGCCCATGAAGATCAGGTACACGGCGACGATGCCCAGCGCCGGGGCCGGCGCCACGCGGCGGTGGGCGAGCCAGGCGACGCCGAGCACGAGAACGATCAACCAGAGCAACAACATGCGCTTTCCTCCATGACGAACGACAGGACGATCCCCTTGAGCTTAGCCGGGTGTTGGCGCCTTCCTCGGCGAGCTTGGCCGGATCGTCCTCCACGGCGTGCGGACGGGCTGTTTAGACTGGCCGGAACCGTGAAGGAGATTCCCCCATGCAGGCTTACCTCGAACCCGGCCGCTACCTGGATAGTGACCACCCCGCGGTGGTCGAGTTCGCCCGCCGGCACCGCGGCGCCTCGACGCAGCCGCGCGAGCAGGCGGTGGCGCTGTACTACGCGGTGCGCGACGGCATCCGCTACAACCCCTACGTGTTCAGCCTCGATGCGCAGACGCTCAAGGCCAGCCACGCGCTGCAGGCCGGGCAGTCCTACTGCGTGCCCAAGGCCGCGCTGCTGGCGGCTTGCGCGCGCCTGTGCGGCATCCCCGCGCGCATCGGCCTGGCCGACGTGAAGAACCACCTGGCCAGCGGGCGCATGGTGGAGCTGCTGCGCAGCGAGACGTTCGCCATGCACGGCTACACCGAGCTGTACCTGGACGGCCGCTGGGTGAAGGCCACGCCGGCCTTCAACCGCGAGCTGTGCGAAGCCTTCGGCGTTCTGCCGCTGGAGTTCGACGGGCGCCAGGACAGCGTCTTCCACGAATTCGACCAGGGCGGCCGGCGGCACATGGAGTACCTGTGCGACCATGGCCAGTTCGCCGACATCCCCGAGGCGTTCTTCTTCAGCCACCTGCGGGCCTGCTACCCGCACCTGTTCGACGCCGGCCCCACGCCGTTGTCCGGCGACATGCAGGCCGAAGCGCCGAAGCATGAAGGCAATCGATAGTCATCATCAGTCCGCATGCCTTTCTTCTTGCCGCGCCGACCGGTAGGGTGCTCGCATCCACCGGCCGACCTGCCTCGGCCGCGCCCACCCGCCGAACAAGAAGAGGCTGAACGCCATGCTGAAGATCTGGGGCCGCAAGAATTCGTCCAACGTGCGCAAGGCGCTGTGGTGCGCCGAGGAGGCCGGGGTGGCCTACCAGCGCATCGACGCCGGCGGCGCCTTCGGCGTGGTGAACGAGCCGGCCTACCGCGAGCTCAACCCCAACGGCGTGGTGCCGACCCTGGAGGACGGCGACTTCGTGCTCTGGGAGTCCAACGCCATCGTCCGCTACCTGGCGGCCAAATACGCGCCCGACAGTCTCTACCTGCAGGACCTGCAGCAGCGCGCCGGCGCCGAGAAGTGGATGGACTGGACCACCTCGACCTTCGCCGGGCCCTTCCGCACGGTGTTCTGGGGTACCCTGCGCACCCCGCCGGAGCTGCGTGACCAGGCTGCCATCGCCGCCGGCATCGAGGCCTGCGTGGAGGCCCTGGCGGTGCCCGAGCAGGCCCTGGCGCGCCAGCCATACTTGTCCGGCGAGCGCTTCGGCATGGGCGACATCCCCCTGGGCAGCTTCATCTACGCCTGGTTCGAGATGCCCATCCAGCGCCCGCCGATGCCGCACCTGGAGGCCTGGTACGCCCGCCTGCGCGAGCGCCCGGCCTACCGCGCGGCGGTGATGACCGCGCTGACCTGAGCCGCCCGCGACGCCGGCGAAGGTTGCATTTGCCGGCGCCGGCCCTTATCTAGCTGTTCCATTTTCTGCGCCGCCCAGCCACGGGAAATTCCATGAGTTCCGCGCTTACCCTCCGTCAACTGACGAAAACCTACGGCAACGGTTTCCAGGCCCTCAAGGGGATCGACCTGGACGTCGCCGAGGGCGATTTCTTCGCCCTGCTCGGCCCCAACGGCGCCGGCAAGTCCACCACCATCGGCATCCTCTCGACCCTGGTGAACAAGACCAGCGGCACGGTCACGGTGTTCGGCCACGACCTCGACCGCGAGCCGCTGAAGGTCAAGCGCTGCCTGGGCGTGGTGCCCCAGGAGTTCAACTTCAACCAGTTCGAGAAGGTCTTCGACATCGTCGTGACCCAGGCGGGTTACTACGGCATCCCGGCGAAGATCGCCAAGGAACGCGCCGAGAAGTACCTCAACCAGCTGGGCCTGTGGGACAAGCGCAACTCGGCCTCGCGGGAGCTGTCCGGCGGCATGAAGCGCCGGCTGATGATCGCCCGCGCGCTGATCCACGAGCCGCGCCTGCTGATCCTCGACGAACCCACCGCCGGGGTGGACATAGAGCTGCGCCGCTCGATGTGGAACTTCCTCACCGAACTGAACCAGAAGGGCATCAGCATCATCCTCACCACCCACTACCTGGAGGAGGCCGAGCAGCTCTGCCGCAACATCGCCATCATCGACCACGGCACCATCGTCGAGAACACCAGCATGCGCAAGCTGCTGACCCAGCTGCACGTGGAGACCTTCGTGCTCGACCTCAAGGGTGCCGTGGCCCAGCTCCCGCAACTGCCCGGCTACCCGGCGCGGCTGCTGGACGACCACACCTTGGAGGTGCAGGTGGACAAGGCGGCCGGCATCAACGGCCTGTTCGCCGCGCTCAACGCGCAGGGCATCGAGGTGCTGAGCCTGCGCAACAAGACCAACCGTCTGGAGGAGCTGTTCGTGTCGCTGGTCGAGAAAAACCTGTCGAAGGTGGCGGTATGAGCGAGCTGCGCGCCAACTGGGTGGCCCTGAACACCATCGTCTACCGCGAAGTCCGCCGTTTCACCCGCATCTGGCCGCAGACCCTGCTGCCCCCGGCGATCACCATGGTTCTGTACTTCGTCATCTTCGGCAACCTGATCGGCCGGCAGATCGGCGGCATGGGCGGCTTCAGCTACATGCAGTACATAGTGCCGGGGCTGATCATGATGTCGGTGATCACCAACGCCTACGGCAACGTGGTGTCGAGCTTCTTCGGCAGCAAGTTCCAGCGCTCCATCGAGGAACTGCTGGTGTCGCCGGTGTCGCCGCACACCATCCTCCTCGGCTACACCGTGGGCGGTGTGTTGCGCGGGCTGGCGGTGGGCATCATCGTCACGGTGCTGTCGCTGTTCTTCACCAAGCTGCAGGTGCACCACCTGGGCATCACCGTGCTGGTGGTGGTGCTGACGGCCACCATCTTCTCCATGGGCGGCTTCGTCAACGCGGTGTTCGCCCGCAACTTCGACGACATCTCGATCATCCCGACCTTCGTGCTGACGCCGCTGACCTACCTGGGCGGGGTGTTCTACTCCATCCACATGCTGCCGGCGTTCTGGCAGACGGTGTCGCTGGCCAACCCCATCCTGCACATGGTCAACGCCTTCCGCTTCGGCATCCTCGGGGTGTCGGACATCCCGATCGGCACGGCGCTGGTGTTCATGCTGGTGGCGACGGTGATCCTCTACTTCTTCTGCATACGCCTGCTGGTGAGCGGGCGGGGGATGCGGCAGTAGCGGCGGCTCCGTGCTCGGCAGCGAGCGGGGTGAGGCCAAGGCCAAGCGGCGGATAACGCGGAGCGTTATTCGCCCTACGCCAGGCCCGCCATGGACGTAGGGCGAATAACCGTTCGCGGTTATCCGCCGCTACACCTTCCTTGCCGGCCATTGCGTGGTTGAACCTGGCGCGGCTTTGACGGCGGCTCCGTGCTCGGCAGCGAGCGGGGTGAGGCCAAGGCCAAACGGCGGATAACGCCGTAGGCGTTATGCGCCCTACGCCAGGCCGACCATGGACGTAGGGCGAATAACCGTTCGCGGTTATCCGCCGCTACACCTTCCTTGCCGGCCATTGCGTGGTTGAGCCTGGCGCGGCTTTGACGGCGGCTCCGTGCTCGGCAGCGAGCGGGATGAGGCCAAGGCCAAGCGGCAGATAACGCCGGGCGTCATTCGCCCTACGTTCTTCAGAACGCCACCTTCACCCCCGCCTCGATGCCGCGTCCCGGCGCCGGCACGCTGTCGCGCAGGATGGAGCTGGCGTAGCGCACCGTCTGGTTGGTCAGGTTCTCGCCCTTGACGAAGGCCAGCCACTGGCTGCCACCCACGTCGAATTTGTAGCCGACGCTGGCGCCCAGGGTGGTGTAGCCGTCGGTGGCGAATTCCTCGTCCGGCACCCGGTGTTGCGAGGCGGCGTGTTCCACGTCCAGGCGCGCCTGCCATTGCTGCAGTTCCCAGATCAGCGCGCTGTTCAGGCGCAGCGGGGCGATGCGCGGCAGCGGCTGGCCGGTGTCGCGGTTCTTCGCCCGGGTGTAGTCGCCGGACAGTTCCAGGTCGAAGTTGCCGTAGGGGCTTTCCAGCAGGTGGATGCGGTCCTGCGCCTCGACGCCGTAGAACTCCGCGCGCACGCCGCTGTAGAGGTATTCCGGCAGGGCCTCGTCGCTGTCGGCGGCGACCACTTCGCCTTCCTCGTCGCGGTAGCGGCCGCTGGCGAGCAGGCCGATGTAGTTGGAGAAGCGGCTGTAGAACACGCCGACGCTGCCCTTGTGCACGCCGTTGTCGAAGCGCAGGGCCAGGTCGGTGGAAACCGCCTTCTCCTTGTCCGCGTCGGCGTCGCCCACCTCGAAGGTGCCGGTGGCGGCGTGGGGGCCGTTGGCGTACAACTCGTAGAAGGTCGGCGCGCGCTCGGTGTAGCTGAGGGTGGCGGCCAGGGCCCAGATCGGCGTCAGCTGGTACACCGCGCCGGAGGACAGGCTGCCGGCGGTGAAGCTGCGGCCGCCGTCGTTTTCGGCGAAGCGTTCGTTGCCCTTGGCGTCCGGGTCGATGCGGCTGTGTTCGACGCGGCCGCCGAAGCTCAGCGCCAGGCGCTCGGTGGCCTGCCAGTTCTCCAGGAAGAACAGCGCCGCGCTGTCGGTCTCGGTGTGCGGCACGAAGGCCTCTTCGCCCAGGGCCGAGAAGCGGCTGTTGGCCACCTGCGCGCCGACCATCCCCTGCAGCGGGCCGATAGGCTTGTGGCGGGCCTCGATGCGCGCCTCGTAGCCGTCGTTCTTGAAGGTGGTGCCGGTCTCGCCGTCCTCGATCTCCTTGTGCTGGTACTCGGTGTAGGCGGCATCCAGCTTCACCGAGCTGAACGGGCCTTCGAGGTCGCGGATTTCCGAGGCGAAGGCGTAGCGGTCCTGCTGCATCTTCAGGCGCACGTCGTCCTCGGCCGGGGAACCGTAGTTGCTGTCGTAGCCGCTGTAGGACAGGCCGGCGTAGCCGTGCTCCCAGTGGTAGCTGCCGCCGATGGCGCCGCTGTCCTGGCGGCCGTCGCTGTTCTCGACGCGGTGCCTGGCGTCGTCGCCGTCGAGGGCGCGCTGGCGGCTGGAGTGGGCGTAGCCGGGAATGCGCAGGTCGTTGAACTCGCGGGAGCCGGCGTCCAGGTGCAGGGCGAAGTTGCCGTCGCCGGCCTCCAGCGCGCCGGCCGCGCTGCGGGTGGTGTCGGCGCCGCCGTAGCGCAGCTCGCCCTGGCCGTGCACGCCGTCCACCGGTTCGCTGGGGATGCGGTTGTCGAAGCTGTTGACCACCCCGCCGATGGCGTTGCCGCCGTAGAGCAGGGCGGCCGGGCCGCGGACCACCTCGATGCGCTCGACTACGTTGGGGTCTTCCGGCACGGCGTGGTCGTAGGACAGCGACGAGGCGTCCAGCGCGCCCACGCCGTTGCGCAGCACGCGGATGCGGTCGCCGTCCATGCCGCGGATGATCGGCCGGCTGGCGCCGGGCCCGAACCAGGTGGAGGACACCCCCGGCAGGCCATCGAGCGTCTCGCCCAGGCTGCCTTTCTGGCGCAGCGTCAGCTCATCGCCCTGCAGCACGCTGCTGGGGGCGGCGGGTTGCACCTCGCCCAGCGGGTTGGCGGTGATCACCTGGTCCGGCAGGGCGGCG
>NZ_QGSL01000107.1:750320-755052 GCF_003176655.1 Pseudomonas sp. RW407
CGGCGCCGTTGGGCTGGCCGGTGACGCCCTTGGCGACTTGCTGGATCTCGCCGCCGGACTTGAGGAAGGCGGCCACCTGGGCTTCCAGGGCCTCGCGGCTGGTCACGGCCGCAGCGGGTTTCGGGGCGGACTTCTGGCGGGAGATGGTTTTGCTGGACATGCTTGCCATTACCTGTTCATTCGCGAAATGGCCGCCCATTGTACAGGAAATGACCGTCCTTCGGGGTGAAAATCGACCGAAGGGCCATTGCAGCGCCATCGCGGGGCCCGCGGCGGGGTGTTAACCTCGGCCTATTCCCGGTCGCCGCGAGCCGCCCATGCCCCTGCTGTCATCCCGCCAGCGCAATGCCCTGCGCCTGGCCCGAGCCTTCCTCGGCCCCTACCGCTGGCGCGCCCTCGGCGCCCTGCTGGCGCTGCTGTTCACCGCGGCCATCACCCTGTCCCTGGGGCAGGGCATCCGCCTGCTGGTGGACCAGGGCTTCGTCACCCAGTCCGAGCACCTGCTCAACCGTTCCATCGGCATCTTCTTCCTGCTGGTGCTGGGCCTGGCCTTCGGCACCTTCGTGCGCTTCTACCTGGTGTCGTGGATCGGCGAGCGCTTCGTCGCCGACATCCGCCAGCGCGTGTTCGACCACCTGATCGAGCTGCACCCGGGCTTCTACGAGAGCAACCGCGCGCTGGAGATCCAGTCGCGGCTGACCGCCGACACCACGCTGCTGCAGACGGTGATCGGCTCCTCGCTGTCCATGGCCCTGCGCAACGCCCTGACCCTGGCCGGCGGGGTGATCCTGATGTTCGTCACCAACGCCAAGCTGACCAGCATAGTGGTGGCCGCGCTGCCCCTGGTGATCGTGCCCATCCTCCTGTTCGGCCGCCGCGTGCGCGAGCTGTCGCGGCAGAGCCAGGACCGCGTGGCCGACGTCGGCAGCTACGTCGGCGAGACCCTCGGGCAGATCAAGACGGTGCAGGCCTACAACCACCAGGCCCAGGACCGCGAGCGCTTCGGCCGCACCGTGGAGGCCGCCTTCGGCACCGCGCGCAAGCGCATCCTGCAGCGCTCCTGGCTGGTCAGCGTGGTCATCCTGCTGGTGCTGGGCGCGGTGGGGGTGATGCTGTGGGTCGGCGGCATGGACGTGATCGCCGGGCGCATCAGCCCCGGCGAGCTGGCGGCCTTCGTGTTCTACAGCCTGATCGTCGGCATGGCCTTCGGCACCCTCAGCGAGGTGCTGGGCGAGCTGCAGCGCGCCGCCGGGGCGGCCGAGCGCATCGCCGAGCTGCTGCGCGCGCGCAACCAGATAGTCGCGCCGCAGGAAGGGCTGCTGCGCCTGCCCGGGCGCGTCGAGGGGCGCATCGAGCTGCGCGGCCTGCGCTTCGCCTACCCGTCGCGCCCGGAGCACTGGGCCATCGACGGCATCGACCTGGACGTGCGTCCCGGCGAGACCCTGGCCCTGGTCGGCCCCTCCGGCGCCGGCAAGTCCACCCTGTTCGACCTGCTGCTGCGCTTCTTCGACCCGCAGCAGGGCGAGATCCGCATCGACGGCACGCCCATCACCCGCCTCGACCCCGCCGACCTGCGCCGCTGCTTCGCCCTGGTGTCGCAGAACCCGGCGCTGTTCTACGGCACGGTGGAGGACAACCTGCGCTACGGCCGCCCCGACGCCAGCGACGAGGCGGTGCGCGCGGCGGCCCGCGCGGCCCATGCCGACGGCTTCATCCAGCGCCTGCCCGAGGGCTACCGCACCCACCTGGGCGAGAGCGGCGTGGGCCTTTCCGGCGGCCAGCGCCAGCGCCTGGCCATCGCCCGCGCGCTGCTGGTGGACGCGCCCATCCTGCTGCTCGACGAAGCCACCAGCGCGCTGGACGCCGAGAGCGAGCACCTGATCCAGCAGGCCCTGCCGCAGCTGATGAGCGGGCGCACCACCCTGGTCATCGCCCACCGCCTGGCCACGGTGCTGGGCGCCGACCGCATCGCCGTGATCGACCAGGGCCGCCTGCTGGCACTGGGCACCCACGCCGAGCTGGTGGCCGGCAACCCGCTGTACGCACGCCTGGCGGAATTGCAGTTCGGCCAGGTGCAGAGCGTGTAGAATGCCGGCCTTTTCCCCGGAGTCACGCACATGGCAGCCATCGGCCGCTTCAATTCCCTGCAGGTGGTCAAGCACACCGAGATCGGCCTGTTCCTCGATGGCGGCCCCCATGGCGAAATCCTCCTGCCCAAGCGCTACGTGCCCAAGGACGAGCCCACCGAGCCGGGCGAGTGGCTCAACGTCTTCATCTACCTCGACAGTGAAGACCGCATCATCGCCACCACTCTGAAGCCCAAGGTGCAGGTCGGCGGCTTCGCCAGCCTGAAGGTGGTGGAGGTCAGCCGCGTCGGCCTGTTCCTCGACTGGGGCCTGCCCAAGGACCTGCTGCTGCCGCACTCGGAAGAGAAGCGCCCGCTGCAGGTCGGCGACTACTGCGTGGTGCACTGCTACATCGACGAGCGCACCCGCCGCATCACCGCCACCGCGCGCCTGGACCGCTACCTGGACAACACCCCGGCGCACTACCAGGCGGGCCAGGAAGTGGACCTGCTGGTGGTGGAGCGCACCGACCTCGGCTTCAAGGCCATCATCGACGGCAGGCACTGGGGGCTCATCCACAAGAATGAGCTGTTCAAGTTCGTCCGCAGCGGCATGCGCGAAAAGGGCTACATCAAGGAAGTGCGCGCCGACGGCAAGATCAGCCTGAGCCTGCAGCCGGTCGGCCAGGCCGCCCGCGACGACCTCGGCGAACGCATCCTCGCCGCCCTGCGCGAGGCCGGCGGCAGCCTGGCGCTGTCGGACAAGAGCCCGCCGGACGTGATCAGCCGCGAGTTCGGCGTGAGCAAGGGCAATTTCAAGAAGGCCATCGGCGGGCTGTTCAAGCAGGGCCTGATCACCATCCTCGACGAGCGCATCGAGCTGCGCTGATTCCACCGGGCCGCAGCTCCCCCCGGCAGCCTCGCGGCCGCCCGCAGCGCGATCATGCGGCGGCAGGTCCGGCCGCCGCGGTCGCTACATCATGCGTCTGAAGCGGTGCCAGGCCTGTTCCCAGGCCAGCACCCAGCGCGGCATGGGCGCGCCGAACCCGGCCACTTCCAGGCGCGGGTGGTGCCCGACGACCATGTCCAGCAGCGGCTCCTGGTCCGTTCGCACGTCGACGAAGAACACGTGCCGCCCGGCCTGCAGCGAGGGCGCGAAGCGCCGCACGTCGCCACTGGGCCGTTGCAGGCCGAAGAAGCTGCCTTCCCACAGGCTGAAGCCCAGCAGCACGGCCGCCAGGAACAGCACCGGGATCCAGCCGGCGGCGCTTTCGCTCCAGCCGCCGAAGTAGCCCAGCGCCAGCACCAGCAGCGCCAGGGCGACGCCGATGCCCAGCCCGTACTTGCCACCGCGCACCAGGTCCTTGCGCATCACGTCCGGCACTTCGTGCAGGTGGCGCTGGTCGAGCTGCGCGTCCTGCTCGCTGAGCACGTGCATCTGCTCCTCGGCGATGCCGTTGGCCTTCAGCTCGCTCTCGACGTTCTCCAGCTCGTCCAGGTCGTTGCTGATGTAGTAGTGCCTGTTCATGGAGCACCTCCAGGTCAGTCCCCCGGGTCCCCCCACGAAACGCTCCAGCGTTCGCTGCAGTTCCATGCGGAACGCAGCCCCACGGCCACGCCCCGTACCTTTGATTCTACGCCCGCGGTGAAGGGGCGGCGCCGCCGGCGACGGGCGTAGCGGGCCTTGCCAGGTGCCCGGCGAGGGGCGAGGATGCCAGTTCACGCACAACCGCCAGCCAGGGGCCCAGGGGCATGATCCGCGAGATTCTCAAGATGGGCGACGAACGCTTGCTGCGCGTCGCCCCGCCGGTGCCGCCGCAGATGATCGGCAGCGCCGAACTGCAGCGGCTGATCGACGACATGTTCGACACCATGCACCACGCCGGCGGCGTCGGCCTGGCCGCACCGCAGATAGGCGTGGACCTGCAGTTGGTGATCTTCGGCTTCGAACGCAGCGAACGCTACCCGGACGCCCCGGCGGTGCCGCCGACCATCCTGCTCAACCCGGTGATCACGCCCTTGGGCGAGGAAATGGAGGAGGGCTGGGAAGGCTGCCTGTCGGTCCCCGGCCTGCGCGGCGCGGTGAGCCGCTACAAGCGCATCCGCTACCAGGGCCTTGACCCCCAGGGCCAGCCCATCGACCGCACGGTGGAAGGCTTCCATGCAAGGGTGGTGCAGCACGAATGCGACCACCTGATCGGCCGGCTGTATCCGTCGCGGATCACGGATTTCGGCAAGTTCGGCTTCACCGAGGTGTTGTTCCCGGGGTTGGATCCGAAGGGGGATGATTGAAGGGCGTTCGTGCCGCTTCTACCGGAGAAATGCCATGCCTCACGGTAGCCTGTAGGAGCGGGCCCTGCCCGCGAAATCGCGCGCAGGGCGCGCTCCTACATGGGAATGGTGCGGTGGGGCGGCGTAGGATCTTATCCGCGATTTTGGCGGATAACGCCGTAGGCGTTATGCGCCCTACGGGGAGCCCGGGAGCTTCGTGGTTCCGCCTCGTGCCGAACGGTCCCCTCTCCCGCTTGCGGGGGAGGGTTAGGGAGGGGGAGCGGCGTCAGGGTTGGCAGAGGTGCGTGAGCGAAGTCCGTCCCCTCTCCCCAACCCTCTCCCTGAAGGGAGAGGGGGCTGTCCCGAGCAAGCGGATAACGCAGCGTCAGCCGGCAA